>JAUIHI010000023.1 GCA_030432295.1 Anaerolineae bacterium
GTTGCCCCCTTATTGCTCAGACCTCAACCCGATTGAGCGCTTCTGGGGCTTTCTTAAAGAATGGGCCTGTGCCAACAAACTTTTCGCTTCCGTCTTGGACCTACTTGCTTCGGCCACCAACTGCCTTTCACAACCAAAACAATTTGCTTTCTGATGACCGCTTCTTATTTCTAAAAACTTAGTTGGTTTTACTTAAGTAAAGTCAAGAATGTTTTTAGACTTCAATCCGTATCCGTTTGCGGCCACTTTGCCCGGAACAGATGCGAATCTATTTCCAAAAACTTAGCTGACTTTACTTACACATAAGGTGTCACCCGTGGATTGGCTTCTGACAAACGTTCGCCTCCCCGACAAAATTGGTTTGGTGGACATCGCCATCGCCGACGGACGTATCTCGCAGATCGGCCTCTCGATCCCCGACGCCGCGGCCCAGCGCTGGGATGCAGGCGGACGCATCGTTCTGCCCGGTCTGGTCGAACCCCACGTCCATCTGGACAAGACGTATCTGAACAGCAGCGGCCATTTCCCCAACCGCAGCGGCACACTCCTGGAAGCCATCGACATCTGGCGGGCGGCGAAAAAGCAGCGCAGCCTGGCCGACGTGCAGACAGCCGTGCGCCGTGCGTTGCGCGCGGCCATCGCCCACGGCGTCACCGCCATGCGCTCCCACGTGGACACGGAAGAGATGGACGATCTGGAAACCCTGGCCGCCATTCTGGACGTGCGGGAGGAGTTCCGCCACGCTATCGACCTGCAAATCGTGGCGTTGGCTTTTGCCGGAACCTCGCCGATTATCGACCGCATAATGGCCGACGCCCTGGCCCTGGGCGCGGATTTGGTGGGCGGCGCGCCCGCGCTGGTCCCGGACCCAGTGGCCAGTCTGGACACAATCTTCGCCCTGGCCGAGCGCACGGGCAAACCGATTGATCTGCACATCGACGAGACCGAAGACCCGGCCAGCCGCACCCTTTTGACCCTGGCCGAAATGACAATCGCCGCGGGGATGCAGGGGCAGGTGACCGCCGGCCACTGCTGTTCCCTGGCTTTTATGGACGATCAGGAGGCGGGCAAAGTCATCGAGCGGGTGGCCGCGGCGGGAATCAGTATTGTGACTTTGCCTTCCTGCAATCTGGTGCTGATGGGCCGGGGAATGCAGCCACCGCCCAGGGGTGTGACGCGGGTGAAGGAACTGCTGGCAGCAGGGGTGAATGTCAGCGCCGGATCGGACAATGTGCAGGACCCCTTCAATCCCTTCGGCGACTACGACCCGTTGCGTTCGGCCCAACTCGCCGCCCACACCGCCCACTTGACCGGTGCGGACCAACTGACCGCCTGTCGGGAGATGGTGACGAGCCGGGCCGCGGCAGCGCTGGGGTTGGACGGTTACGGGCTGCGGGTGAGCGCGCCCGCGGATTTAGTGGTGCTGGACGCCTTTGACCCGCAGGAGGCGGTCACTGCGCCGCCGCCCCGGCTGGCGACTTTCAAAAACGGGCGACTGATCGTCCGCACACAGACGGAGCAAAAATGGAATTAATCCTGCGCAATGCCCAAATCCACAACGGGCCGCGGGTGGACATCGCCATCGACGGCGGGAAAATCGCGGCCATCGAATCCCACATCCCCGCCACTGCACAAAACGAAATTGACGCGGACGGGCGGCTGACGATCCCCGCTTTTGTCAACAGCCAGTTGCACGCCTGCAAATCTTTCTGGCGGCGGCTGCTGGCCCAACTGCCGCCAGAAGTCCAGGTATTGCCCCCCTTCCAGGCCGCGGCCCACGTCAAACGGCTCTACACCGCCGACGAAGTTTTCAGCCGGGTGGATGAGGTGATGCAGCTTGCCATCCGCCACGGAACCTGCGCCATCCGCCTCTTCGCCGATGTGGACGGGGACGGCGGTCTGGCTCCAGTGGAGGCTCTGCTGCGCCTGCGGGAGAAGTACCGGGAGTGGCTGACGGTGCAGGTCGTCGCCTTCCCCCAGGACGGTTTCGCCACGCCAGAGACGGAAAAGCTGATGCGCCAGGCGTTGGAGATGGGCGCGGATTTGTTGGGGGGCATCCCCTGGATTGAGGCGGGGACGGCGGCCCAGCAGCATCACACCGAGCGCTGCTTTGCCCTGGCCCAGGAATACGACCGGGACCTGCACTTCGTCTGCGACGACATCGCCGACCCGGCTTCCCGTTCCCTGGAAATGGTGGCCCGGCAGACGCTGGCGACAGGCTGGCAGGGACGGGTAGCCGCGACCCAATGCGCGGCCCTGGCCTTCTACGACGACGCCTACGCAGCGCAGGTCATCGGGCTGGTGAAGGAGGCGGGGATGACAATTCTGAGCAACAGCCACGTCTCCCTCATCGCCACCGAATTCCCGGAGCGCCAGCCCTGGCCCCGCAGCATCACCCGTGTGCGGGAACTGCTGGAGGCGGGCGTGCCTGTGGCCTGCGGCCAGGACGACATCGACAATTGGTTCTACCCCTTTGGCCGCAACGATCTGCTGGAGGTGGCCCAGTTTATGGCCCACAACGGGCGCTTCGCCTGGAACGGGGAGGTGGACCGGGTGCTGCCGATGGTCACATCCACCCCGGCCCGACTGCTGGGGCTGGACGATTACGGGCTGTCTGTCGGTGCGGCGGCCAATCTGCTGGTGCTGGACGCGCCGGACTGGCACAGTGCAATTCAGTTTCAGGCGGAAAAACAGGTGGTGATTCTGCGCGGACAGGTGGCATCCGCGGCCCAACGCATTGTGGCTACGGCCGGAAAACTGCGGTGATGTGTATTGGTCAACGACATCGTGAAGTGTTGAATTTCAACGCAAAGATGCAAAGACGCAAAGCTGTTCTCTGCGTCTCCCCGTCTCTGCGACTCTGCGACTCTGCGTTAAAGTTCAATATCTTCCTGACCGGTACAAAAACTGCGATCGTGACCACAACGGCTCGTTCAATTTTCAAAAAGATTTCTTGACAAAGCACCCCACCCAATGTATCTTCTATGTAGATACATTTTTCTTTCCAGGAGGATGCGATGCAAACAAAAGTTCAGATGTGGGGCAACAGTTTGGCCCTGCGGATTCCCAAGTCCTTCGCCGTCGAAATCGGTCTGGAAAACGATACAGCCGTCGATCTGACGCTTGTGGATGGGAATTTGATGATGAAGCCTCTGCGCCCTTCCCAGTTTACATTGGATGAACTTCTGGCAGGTATCACCGAGCAAAATCTGCACGGGGAGATCGACAGCGGCGAACCGGTTGGGAAGGAGGTCTGGTGATGGCCTATATCCCCGACCGGGGCGACGCCGTATGGATTCAATTCAACCCCCAAGCCGGACACGAACAGGCGGGCCACCGACCTGCTCTCGTCCTTTCACCCGCCGCTTATAACGGGCGGGTAGGGCTGGCTATCCTCTGCCCGATCACAACCCAAGTGAAGGGGTATCCATTCGAGGTGCAGATTCCCGACGGCCTGGCAGCCACGGGTGTCGTACTCGCCGATCAGATCAAAAATCTGGATTGGCGGGCGCGCAAGTCTTCATTTCTCTGCAAATTGCCTGAAGAAACAGTCGAAGAAGTCGCTCAGAAATTGTCGGCGCTGCTCTTCTGATGCACGACTTGACCAGCTTTCCCCACTCCTGCGAAAGTGTAGACCTGTGAACCGTCCCCGCGCTGTCGACTTTCTTCTGCCCGCCAAAAGTTTCTACTTCCTCTACTTCGCGGCAGGCGCATCTCTCTTTCCTTTTCTGGTCCTCTTCTACCGTCAGCAGGGATTGAACGAAGGGGAGATCGGCCTGCTGGCGGGAATGCAGCCGTTGATGACTCTGGCCGCGGCCTCCCTGTGGGGCGCGCTGGCGGACAGCACCCGCCAGCATCGGGTTTTGCTGCGTGTAGCACTGGTGGGGACAATTGCTTTTGCGTTGGTGCTTTCCCGCATGGGCAGCTTTGGCGGGCTGGTTCTGGTGGCTCTGGCCTATGCCTTCTTTATGGCCCCGATCATTCCACTGGTGGACAATTCTGTGCTGGAACTGCTGGGCGATCGTTCGGAACGTTACGGGCGCATCCGGCTGTGGGGCGCCATTGGCTGGGGGATCGCTGGCCCGGTGGTGGGGCGGCTGGTGGACTGGGGCGGACTGGGTTACTCCTTTTCCGTTTTCGCTCTGCTGCACCTGGGCGGTCTTCTCATCACTTTTGGTATGCCCATTGCCGAGAGCAGCCTGGGCGGCAGCTTTTGGACTGGTCTGCGCACACTGGCAACCAACCGGCGCTGGCCCATCTTTCTGGCAGTGATGTTTGTGGGCGGGATGGGTTCGGCGACGGTCCACAACTTCCTCTTTCTCTATCTGGCAGACCTGAACGCCAGCGGCTGGACAATGGGTCTGTCACTCAGCGTAGCCACAGTCAGCGAAGTGGCCGTCTTCTTCTATGCCGAACGGCTGCTGGCCCGCTGGGGTACAGTACGGGTGATGGCCTTTTCTCTCGCAGTGCTGGCCCTGCGCCTGCTGGCATATTCGGTCATCGACAGCCCAGGCTGGGTGCTGGTAGTGCAGTTGACCCACGGGCTGACATTCTCGGCCATGTGGGTGGCGGCGGTGGCCCACGCCAAAAAGCTGGCCCCGCCCGGCCTGGGCGCGACCGCGCAGGGATTGCTCAACGGCGTCTACTTCGGGGTGAGCGGGGCGGCGGGTGCGGCAGCCGGGGGCTATCTCTACCAGACCGTCGGCCCTTTTGCGATGTACCGCTGGGCTGCGATTTGGGTAGCAGTAGGGCTGGGGATTCTGGTGCTTTCCCGCTTGACGGCCAACCGCAGAAACCCAAGGCACTGAAACAGAACTGCGCGATTCCATTCTGCCCCAAAGTTGGCATCCCCTTCCCCCTGGCCTATAATCCATCTACTGTCCCTTCTGCTGAACGCCCCAATAGTGCCCCCGCAACGATTGGTTGTCCAGTTCGCGCACACAGATAAAGAGTGAAATGGTAAAGAAAAAAAGGCCGGACAAGCCCAGCTTGCCCAGTTTGCCCGTCATCGGCTGGCGGGAATGGGTGGGCCTGCCCGATTTCGGAATCAGCGCCATCAAAGCCAAAGTCGATACGGGTGCGCGCTCGTCTTCCCTGCACGCCTTTGATCTGCAAGCGTTTGAACGGGAGGGCGTGGCCTGGGTGCGCTTCAGCGTCCATCCTGTGCAGCGCAAAAATACGCCGACGATCCAACTGGAAGCGCCGGTACTCGAATACCGCTCCGTGCGCAGTTCCAGCGGCAGGGCTTCCCGACGACCGGTGGTGGTGACAAATGTGACGCTGCTCGGCGTCACCTGGCCTGTGGAATTGACCCTGGCCAGCCGGGACAAAATGGGCTTTCGGATGCTCCTGGGCCGGGAAGCCTTCCGGCGGCGCTTTCTGGTGGACGCGGGCAAGTCCTACTGTGGCGGCAAGCCCGTGCGCGAAAAAAAGCCGAGACAATAGCTGGACGCTGATAAACGCAGATTCACGCGGATTTTGCCTCCGGATCAGCGGCTATCCGCGTGAATCTGCGTCCAACTTTTTTATCTCTTATCCGCGTTCATCAGTGTTCATCAGTGGCTATTCTCCCAATAGCCGAAAGGATTCGACATGAAATTAGGCATTCTCTCGTGCAGCCCCAAGTGCTACAGCACCCGGCGTCTGCGCGAAGCCGCGCTGCAACGGGGACATAAGGTCACTGTGCTCAATACCCTCAAATTTGCGATTGACCTGGAGGAGGGCGCGCCCGACCTCTTCTACAACCAGAAGCCGCTCTCCCACTACGACGCGGTGCTGCCCCGCATCGGCGCATCCATCACCTACTACGGCACGGCAGTCGTGCGCCAGTTCGAGCAGATGGACGTCTTCTGCGCCAACTCCTCCGCGGGCATCACTAACTCGCGGGACAAACTGCGCAGCCTGCAAATTCTCAGCCGCCACCGCATCGGCATCCCCCAAACGACTTTTGTGCGGGACAAAAAGGATGTGCTGCCCGCTATCGAGCGGGTGGGCGGTGCGCCGGTCATCATCAAACTGCTGGAAGGAACCCAGGGCATCGGCGTCCTCCTGGCCGAGACGGTCAAATCCGCCGAGGCTATCATCGAACTGCTGCAAAGCCAGAAGCAGAACATTCTGATCCAGAAATTTGTCTCCGAAAGCAAAGGCCGGGACATCCGGGCTTTTGTGGTGGGCGATCAGGTGGTGGGGGCTATGCGGCGGGTGGCCCAGGGCCAGGAATTTCGCAGCAATGTGCACCGGGGCGGCATCGCCGAGCGGGTGGAACTGGACGACGTGTACCGGGAGACGGCTGTGCGCGCGGCCCAGATTATGGGGCTGCGGGTGGCCGGGGTGGACCTGTTGGAAGGCCGGGATGGGCCGCAGATTATGGAGGTCAATTCGTCGCCGGGGCTGGAAGGCATCGAAGGCGCGACCCAACTGGACATCGCCGGGTCGATTATCGACTATCTGGCCGCCCAGGTGGATTTCCCGGAGATCGACCTGCGCCAGCGGCTGACGGTCAGCCGGGGCTACGGCGTGGCCGAAATTCACATTCCCGAAGGCTCCCAATACGTGGGCCAATCCATCGCTGAGTCCGGCCTGCGCGAAAAAGATATTGTCGCCCTGACCCTTTACCGGGGCACAGTTGTGATTCCCAACCCCCGCCCCCAGCGCCAGTTGGAAGCCGGGGATCGGCTGCTCTGCTTTGGCAAACTGGACCTGATGCGGGACCTGATCCCGGCCAAAGTGCGGCGCAATCGACGGATGACTGTCCAGGAGTTGCCCGACCTGCCTGTGGCCGAAGAAGCTCTGCGCGACGCCAACAGCGCAGCGGACGCACTTTCCCTGACGATTTCCCAGGAAGAAGACAATCTACGCTATGCCTGAAGCCCGGCTTGAAACCCGCACACGCAAACCGATCGACGAATGGTTCGGGGAAGAGATACCCCTGGGCGCGGCCAGGGATGTGTCGTTGGCTGTGGGCGAGAGCTACAGCGGAATGAATGTGCAGATTCCCATCCACATCCGCCGGGGTCCCGTAGACGGCCCGGTGGTCTTCGTCACCGCGGCCATCCACGGCGACGAGATCAACGGGACCGGGGCCATCCGCCAGTTGATTCTGGACCCGGAACTGCGCCTGCTGCGGGGGTCTCTGATTCTCGTGCCCGTGCTGAATCTGCTCGCCTTCGAGCGCCACTCCCGCTATCTGCCCGACCGCCGGGACCTGAACCGATCCTTCCCCGGATCGGCCAGCGGCAGCCAGGCCAGCCGCCTGGCCCACCGCATTTTCGACGAAATTGTCTGCCGCTCTGACTACGGCATCGACCTGCACACAGCCGCGGTGCGCCGCACAAACTACCCGAATGTGCGGGCTGACCTGAGCAATCCCGCGGTGCGCGGTCTGGTCGAAGCCTTTGGCGCTGAATTGATCATCAACAAAAAGGGGCCAGCCGGCGCGTTCCGCCGCCAAGCCTGTCAGGCTGGCTGCCCGACGATTCTGATGGAAGGGGGGGAGGTCTGGAAGGTGGAGCCGGGCATCGCCGCCTCGGCCACCCGGGGCGTCAAGAATGTGTTGCGCAGTCTGGAAATGCTGGATAGCCCGGCTCAGAATCCCGGCTATCAGGTGGTGATCGAAAAGTCCAAATGGGTGCGGGCAGAAGTGGGCGGCTTTTTGCAGTTCCACATCAAACCCGGCGATCTGATCGAAAAGGGTTATCCCGTCGCCACCAATACGACGCTGCTGGGCCAGGAGCGCAGCGTCCTCACCGCGCCCTTCAATGCGGTGGTGATCGGGATGACGACCCTGCCCGCCATCAGCCCCGGCGAACCGATCTGTCATCTGGGCAAGCTGCCCAAAGGATCCAAACCCGCGGCTCTGGGCCGTCTGCGCCAGGCAGCCAGTGGGTTGGAGCAACAGGTGTCAGATGAATTGGCCTCGAATGTGCTGGTAGTGGAACCGTCAGTATAACGCAAGTGAACAGCTTGTGCCCTCCGCATCTACGCCGTTCAGAAGTTGGACTTATCGGAAAAGTTAGACTTTTCCGATAAGTCCAACTTCTGACAATACGAAAGGAGTCCTATGAAAGCCATACTCTTTCCCGGCCCGGAGGCCATTTCTGTGGAACAGGTGGACGACCCCACCTGCGGGCCGGAAGATGTGATCGTCCAGGTTTCGATGTCGGGCATCTGTGGCACAGATGTCCACATCTATCGCAACGAATATATGTCCAGCTTTCCCCTCATCCCCGGCCACGAATTCGGCGGAGTGGTGGTGGAAGTGGGCAGTCAGGTGAAGACCGGGCTGAAGATCGGCGATCGGGTGGCGGTGGACCCCAATCTCTATTGTGGCTACTGCGACTTCTGCCGCCGGGAGCAGTCCAACCACTGCCTCAACCTGAAGGTAGTCGGCGTGACCCGACACGGTGCGTTCGCCGAATATGTGACAGCCCCGGCCCGGGCCTGCTACCTCGTCCCCGACAGCCTGGACGACGGGCAGATGGCCTTCATCGAACCCCTGGCCTGTATCGTCTACGGTATGAAACGGGTGCAGATTCCCCCAGCCGAGGCGGTCCTGATTTTTGGCGTTGGCCCCATCGGTCTGCTGCTCCTGCAAAGTCTGCGCCATCGGGGTGCGGGTCCGATTGTGGTGGTGGACAGACAGCCGGATCGCTTGGCCCTGGCCGCCCAGATGGGGGCTACCGTCACGCTGCAAGCCGGGCCGGACTTGGACGGACAACTCAAAGCGCTCCAGCCCCACGGCTTCGGCCTGGTGGTGGATGCCACCGGCGTGCCCAGAGTGATCGAGAGTGCCTTCGCCTATCTGCGCCCCCGGGGGCAGATGCTGATGTTCGGCGTCGCGCCGATGGGGGCCAAAATCCAGATTGCCCCCTACGACATCTTCCGCAACGACTGGCACATTCTGGGCAGCTTTGCCCTCTGCTACACCTTCCAGGAAGCCATCACCTGGCTGGAATCCGGGGTGGTGGATGTGCGCCCGCTGATCAGCCACACCCTACCCCTGGCCGAATTCAGCGACGGCTTCCACAAATTTGTGGCCGGTGATACACTGAAAGTACATATCGATCCCCGGCGCGCAGGTTGACAGGAAAGCTGACAAAATTTGTACTGGTCAGGAAGATATTGAACTTTAACGCAGAGAACAGCTTTGCGTCTTGCCATCTTTGCGCCATTGCGTTGAGGATCTGCAGTTCAAGTTGTGGTTGACCAATACAGTTTTTGGCCTTTTTGCAGTGGAGTCACTCTTCAAAGGGGGAACAGTGAACATTCGGGAGATTCAGACAATCTACGACTACCATTACTGGGCGACCGGGCGCATTCTGGCCGCAACCGCGCAGATAAGCCAGGCCCAGTTTCTTGCGCCAGTCGGCCTGGGGCTGGACAGTCTGCGCGGGATTTTGGCCCACTGCATCGACGCCGAATTCGGCTGGCGCACCCTCTGGCAGACAGGCACAACTGACGGCTTTGAGACTGTCGCTGCGGACCAGTTTCCTGAGGTTGCGGCGTTGACCCAGCGCTGGGCGCAGGAGGAGCAGGCCACCCGCGCCTATCTGTCCACACTTACCGACGCGGACCTGAGCGGCTACGTCCGCTACACAGCCCACGAAGGCACAGTGCGAGAGCGGCTGCTCTGGCACTGCCTCTGGCATCTGGTCAACCACGGAACCCAACACCGCAGCGAAGCCGCGGCCATCCTCACAAGCTACGGTTCATCGCCGGGCGATCTGGACTTTACAATGTTTTTGAACGGGCGGCCCGCGTAGATGGCTGGCAAAATGCACGCGGACGAGTTGGATGTAAACACTTCCCTCGTCGCCCGGCTACTCGCGGATCAGTTCCCCGATTGGGCACATCTGCCCCTCGCGCCTGTCCCCTCCGCGGGGACAGACAACGCGCTCTACCGGCTGGGCGATGAACTGTCCGTGCGCCTGCCCCGTATCCACTGGGCTGCCGGGCAGGTGGAGAAGGAGATGGCCTGGCTGCCGAAGCTCGCGCCCCAACTGCCCCTGGCCATTCCCCAGCCCCTGGCCCTGGGCGAACCGGGCCACGGCTACCCCTGGCGTTGGGGTATCTATGGTTGGCTGGAAGGCGAGATTGCCACCGCCGAACGCATGGCCGATCCTCGCCAGACCGCGGCGGATTTGGCCGCATTTGTGGCTGCCATCCAGCGGATTGACCCCACCGACGCCCCCGCGGGCCGGGGCGTTCCCCTGGCAACACGGGACGAAGCCGTGCAGTCTGCGATTGCCGCGCTCCACCAGGACTACGACGCCGACGTCCTGGCCGGGGCCTGGGAGACGGCCCTGCATACGCCGGCCTGGCCTGGCCCACCGGTTTGGCATCACGGCGATCTGCAAGCGGGCAATCTGCTGGCCCGCAATGGACGGCTGGCCGCTGTCATCGACTTCGGCTGTATGGGCGTGGGCGACCCGGCCTGTGATGTGATGGCCGCCTGGCTCTATCTCTCCGCGGAGACCCGCCAGGTTTTCCGGGACGTGCTGCAAGTGGACGACGACACCTGGGCGCGGGGCAAGGGCTGGGCACTCTCTATGGGGTTGATGGCCCTGCCCTATTATCGAATCACCAATCCGGTGCTGGCCGAAATTGGTCGGCGGGCGATCGATGAAGTGCTGGCTGATTGACCTGAAAACAGGACGCTGATAAAATCAGCGCAAATCCGCTCTTTCTGCGAAATCTGCGTCCCACCCACTGTCTTGAACGAATACAAACGAAAGGCAAGCAAATGGCAACCCGAATCCACCAGCGCCAGACCGCCGGGACCAAATGGGACCCCCAGCAGTATCTCAAATTCTCCGACCACCGGCTGCGCCCTGCCCTGGAACTTCTGGAGCGGGTTCCCCTGGAATCGCCCCGGCTGATCTACGATCTGGGCTGCGGCGACGGCAAGATGGCCCGGCTGATGGCCGAACGCTGGCCCGACGCCGCGGTCTTTGGCCTGGACAATTCGCCCCAGATGCTGGAAAAGGCCGCATCTGAGCCGAGCCGGGTGGAATGGCGGGAGGCCGACATCCACACCTGGCAGCCCGACCAGCCGCCTGATCTGATCTACTCCAACGCCACCCTGCAATGGCTGGACGGACATGCCGCGCTCTTTCCCCGGCTGGTGGAATCCCTGGCCGACGGCGGCTGCCTGGCCGTGCAGATGCCCCTCAGTTGGGGGATGCCCTCCCACCGGCTGATGCGGGAGACCCTGGCCGACGGCGGGCCAGAGGGCAATCCGTTGGGCACAGAAATCCTGCGGCAGTCGATGGCGCGCAAGTGGGTGTTGGACGCGGCCGACTATTACGACCTGCTGGTGGCCCGGTCCGGGAGTCTGGACATCTGGGAAACCGAATACTTGCAGGTGCTGGCCGGGGACGATCCGGTGTTGGAGTGGGTGACAGGAACCGGTCTGCGGCCCGTTCTCAACAGTTTGGCCGGTGAGGAACGGGAGACATTTGTGGCTGAGTATAGAAGACGGTTGCGGGCAGCCTATCCCACCCGGCCCGATGGGCATACACTGTACCCTTTCCGACGGCTCTTTATTGTGGCAACGGCTTAGTATTTGTAATGGTCAGCGGGATGGCGGAATGGATGTTTTTAACGCAAAGGGGCAAAGACACAAAGGGAACAGCGCTTTCTTTGCATCTCTGCACCTTTGCCTCTTTGCGCTGAAGAACCCACCCTCTACACGACAGCTTAATTTGACACAGGAGGCAAGAATGGAACTCGGCGCTTTTTCCGTAAGTCTGTCTGTCAAAGACATTGAGGCTTCAAAAACCTTTTACGAAAAGTTGGGCTTTTCCGTCCTCGGCGGGGATCAGTCCCAGAACTGGCTGGTTCTGAAAAACGGTGAGCACGTAATCGGACTGTTTCAGGGGATGTTCGAGGGCAATATCCTCACCTTCAATCCAGGCTGGGACCAGAGCGCACAACCGCTGGAGGAGTTCACCGACGTGCGGGAGTTACAGCGGCAACTCAAGAGCCAGGACGTGGAACTGATGACGGAGGCCGACGAAAGCACCAGCGGCCCGGCCAGCTTTATGCTCGTCGACCCGGATGGCAATACGATTCTGGTGGACCAGCACGTGTAAAGAGAGGACTCACCTGTGACTCTTCTCTTTCAAATTGTCGGGTTAGCTCTGCTGTTGGTCGGGCTGGCTCTTGGCTATGGGCATTGGATCAAACCCCACGCGGCTGTGCTGGATTGGCAGAGCAAAGGGCTGCTTCTGCTGGTGATCCTGACCCTGACGGGCGGCTTCATCGGCAGCCCCTTTTGGTGGATGGACGAGGCACGCAGCTTCTCCTGGGACCTGCCGCCCCTGGCCAGCCGGATGCTGGCCTCCGCGGGCTGGGCCTTCGTCGTCGTCTGCTGGCTGGTGTTGGAGCGGCCCACGGACCGCCGTCTGCGTCTTGTACTGCTTCTGCTCTCTGTCTATCTTTCGCCTCTCGCCATTGCCGCCCCCCTCTTTCATCTGGACCGTTTCGATCCGGCCGCGCCCATCACCTATGGCTTCTTCGCCATTGTCGCCCTGATGACCGTCAGCACCCTCTGGTATCTCCTGCGCCAGCCGCGCATCTTTCCAGATGCAGCCGCCGATCTGCAACTGCCCGCTCCATCCGTGCGCTGGTTGCTGGGGATTGTGGCAATCGTCACGGCCCTGTGGGGGATGGCCCTGCTGATCACCGACAGCGGCCCGTCGCCACTGGTCTGGGTCTGGCCCGGCGATCTGCTGACCAGCCGGCTGATTGCTGTGATGCTGCTGACGATTGCCGCAGGATCACTCTATAGCCTGAACGCCCGCGGTCTGGCTCGTCCGATGCTGGCGATGAACGCGGTCTACGGGCTGGGCCTGTCCGTTGCCAGCCTGTGGAACGCCCTGGCGGACAAGCCGGTCAAACCCTCGTATGCGCTTGTGTTTGGGATCGTTTTTCTGGTCTCCGGCTATTCTTTCTTGCAAACAGAGAGATCGAATCCCCGTCAACCATCCAAAAACTGATTTGTCCTACAAACCCACCCCATTCCCCAGGAGGAACCCATGCAAATCAACGTCACCCCCAGCGAACGGTCAGCCGAGAGCCTGACTCCAGAGCATCTTGGCCAGGCTGTCCAGGCTGTGCTGGACGACGGCTATGTGATTCTAGCGAACGTCGTCGATCACGCGATTCTCGATAGTATCCACGAACGAATGGAAGCCGATTCCCACGAGTTGATTGCCGCGGAGAAGTGGGGCGGAGCGGGCCACATCGTAGGCCATTTGCAGCAGGGACCGCCGCCCTTTGCGCCCTTTGTGCACCGGGATATTGTGGCCAATCCCTTTGCGGTGCAGGTCACCCACGCCATTCTGGGCGACGGACTCTACAACCGCTTCTACAACGGCAACTGCAACTGCCCCGGCAGCGGAACCCAGCCCCTCCACGCCGACGGCCCCCATCTCTGGAAAAACCTTCCGATTGCCCATCCCCCCGTCTCACTGGTGGTCAACATCTGCCCGGTGGATACGACGGTGGAAAACGGTGCCACAGAAATCTGGCCGGGAACCCACCGCATACCCAACATCCACAACCCTATCAGCCCGGCCCAGGAAGCCGCCCGCCGGGAAATCGTGCCGCCGGTGCAGGCGATTACCCCCAAAGGCGGGCTGGTCATTCGGGATCTGCGCCTGTGGCATCGGGGCGTGCCCAACCGCTCGAACCACATCCGCCATATGATTGCCACTGTCCATCAGGCGGGTTGGATGCAGAAGAGCCAGCGGATGCTCTACGCCGCGGACAGCGCGGACCAGTTTCCCGCTGGCCCGTTGGACCACAACGCAGACTTTACCGATCAGCCGCTGGACTATCTCTTTGTGCGATTTCCAACTGTGAGGGCGCAATGAGCGAATGGACAGCCGAAACAGCCGAATGGTACGCCGCCCACTACGGCGAATATGCCACCAACCGCCTAGCCGTAGACGCGCTGGAGCTGCCCAACGACGCAGTGATTGTGGATGTGGGATGCGGTGCTGGCGCGGCTCTGCGCCACGCCAGCCAGCGGGTGACAACCGGCGCACTGATCGGCGTCGATCCCGTGCCCCGGATGGTGGAGATCGCTCGGGAGCGGGCCGGGGATCATCCCGCGGCTGCGCGTCTGGATTTCCGGATTGGCCCTGCCGAAAAGCTGCCGGTTGAGGACAGCCTCGCCGATTTCGTTTTTGCCTTCGACTCCTTCGACCACTGGCAGGACAAAGCCGCAGGGCTGGCTGAAGTGGGCCGGATTCTGCGTCCTGGCGGTCAACTGGTGGTGGTGAAGGATGGGGGCGTGCCCGGTGGGGCCAAAGCAGCCAAAGCATTTGTGGCCGAATTGGCCAAAGCTGGGTTTGCGGTTGTACGCACGGAGTCGATTGCTGTGGAGGATGTCGCCTTTGCGCTGTGGGTCTGCACAGCCGCCGAATGACCGAACCGTCCCCACTTCGCCCTTCCCGTGGACAAACCGGCGGGCGGATTGGGGATAGACACATCCCTGCGTTATTCTTCTTGCCACAACTATTGACCTCTCTCTGCAAAGGACAATTCTATGAAACACGACATCGACCGCCTGCTGGCCGAACGCAACCTGGACGGATTTCTGGTGATGGGTGGCGGCCACGGCCCGGCCATGCGCTATCTGACCAACGGCGGTTTCTTTGAGGGCGCGCTGGTATTGAAGAAACGGGGCGGCGAGACGACCCTCATCCACGGGCTGATGGAGCGGGACAACGCCGAAGCCACGGGACTGAAGCTGATCGGGCGGGACCAGCACTTCAACGGCTACGAACTGTTGCGGGAATTTAAGGGGGACCGGCTGGCCGCGGACGCGGCCTATCTGGCGAGGGCGATGGAGATGGCCGGTCTGACCGGGCGCATCGGTCTCTATGGCTTGGCCGACGCTGGCTCTGCCCTGGCGCTGGTGGGCAAAGTGCAGGAGATGACCGAATCCATCGAACTGGTGGGGGAGCATCGGGATACAGTCTTCAGTCAGGCCATGGAGACGAAGGACGACGGGGAACTGGCCGAGTTGCAGAAGGCCGGGGTGCTGGCCTGTCAAGTGGTGGGGGAAGTGCAGGAGTTCATCCAGGGCCACCGCACCCGCGACGAAGTGGTCATCCGGGCCGACGGCGAACCGTTGACGATTGGGGATGTGAAAAACTTCACCCGCAACCGGCTCTACACCTACGGGATGGCCGAGGATCACGGCCACATCTTCGCCCAGGGCCGGGACGCGGGCGTGCCCCACAATCACGGCGACCTGGCAATGCCTCTGCGCCTGGGCCAGTCGATTGTCTTCGATTTCTACCCGACAGTGGAGAGCGGCTACTATCACGACATGACCCGCACCTGGAGTTTGGGCTATGCGACCGATGAGGTGATAGAGGCGTGGGAGCAGACGAAGGAGATTTTTGACCGGGTGATGGGGTCCCTGGCTGTGGGCCAGCCCACCCGGGACTATCAAACGATGACCTGCGACTACTACGAGTCCAAAGGCCACAAGACCGCCCGCAGCCATCCGGGCACAGAGGAGGGCTATGTGCATAGCCTGGGCCACGGCATCGGTCTGGAAATCCACGAGGAACCCCGCTTCAGCCACGCCGCGGGCAACAATACCCTTGTCCAGCCCGGCCACGTCGTGACGATTGAGCCGGGCCTCTACTATCCCATCCGGGGCTTTGGCGTGCGCATCGAAGACGCGGTCGCCTTCAACGAAGCGGGTGAGCTTGTATGGCTCACCCGCTATCCCTACGATTTGGTTGTGCCGATGAAATAAAGGCTATTGGGTATTGGATATTTGGTAGTGACATCGTCTCGTCGTCACTGCGGAATATCCAATACCCAATATCCTAATCCCCCGACTCTCCCGCTACGTCCTCAATTGTCAACGTATACGTCCCCGTCTCGTCGTCCGCCGCGCTGGAAACTTCCAACACCAGCGTCAGGTCGGCGGGGATAGCCAGTTCCACCCAGCCAGCGTTCAGGTCACCCTCGGCCAGATCGTCGTTGGCCAGAAGCTGGCTGCCTGCTGTATCGTAGATGGCCGCAAACATATCCATCTCTTCGCTGGCCGCTGTGATGTTCAGCACTTCCCCTTCTTTCACAGTCAGCACATAGTGAACCCGCACACCGGGGGTCAACTCGCCTTCCACCTCGTCGCCCGCCGCGATTTCACCGCCATCGACAATCTCAATGGCAAGCTGTTCATCCAGCCAGGCGACGGCCGTGTCCAGAATCACATCCGCATTGGTAAGCAGCGTCTCCTCGTTCACCGGCACAGCCACTGTCGGCGGCACACCTTTGCCCTCGATGTGAATCTCGTCCTCGGCATCCACAGCCCGGCCAGCCGTATATTGGAACTGCTCATTCTCCGGCAGGCGGATCTGCTTGACGCTACCGCCCAACCCTGCGGTGGGATATTGGCCTACCACCGCGGCCCGGTTGTCGATAGTCATGTCATAGGTGAAGAATTCGCAGGCACTGTTGCAGTTGGGGCCAACCAGCACGGCCACCTGCCCACCAAAGCGCAATTCTTCGGCGGGCAGATAGTAGACATCTTCGGCCCGGGGGTCGAAGTAAAACTCGTCCCGACTCTCGTCATAGCGCCCGGTGCTGCCCAGATTGTGGGGTTCGTCGAAGAAGTAGGCGGCCATCTGGTCGGCCAGGAAGCCGGAGCCGCCTCCATTCTGGCGCATGTCGATAATCAGTCCGTCCACGCCGTTGTCATTCAGCGTGCGCATCAACCGTTCCCACAACTGAATGCTGAGCAGATCGTTGTCGGAAAAGCTATTGATCTTGACGTAGGCGTAGCCGCTTTCGGGCAGAAAACGGTATTCCACAGGCAGATCAAAGACAGAGCGTCCAGCATTCAGCGAGGAGAAACCAAAGCTGTCCCGCTCATTCGACACGGCGATGTCGGCTGTCACTTCCTCCCCATCCTCATCGAGAAATGTGACTGAGACCGATTCAGTACCCACGGGAAAGCGAGTCGCATAGCGCAACTTTTGCAGGCGGGTGAAGTGTTCGGTGCTGTAACCCGCCCAGACCACTGCCTCGTCTATCAGCGTCTCAATCGGCGTGTCGTTGAAGGCCAGAATCTCCGTGCCCAGGGCGATGCCAGCCTGCTCGGCGTCGCTGCCGGGCAATACAAAGTTGGCAATAATCCGCCCGTCGTCCAACTCCCGGATGGCAATGCCCAGGCCACCCGCAGTCGCCACACTCCAGTCATCCGACAGGAAGGGGCCGCTGACGTGGCCGTCTGGAATGGACCAGGCAAATTCGCTCAGGGCCTGCAAGTAGGCGTAGGAGTCCTGATTGTCGGCGGCTTCCTGGAAACGGGGGAGGAACTCTTCCCGCTTGGCCTCCCAGTCGATCTCTTTATAGTCGGTGAAGGCGTACTCTTTGGCCAGAATGTCGATAAATTCGTTGAAAGCGTCCGGGTAGCTCTCGCCGGAGAGGTCCACCAGCGCGGTCCCTTCCGGCTCGATCAGGTCGATGACCGGGTGGCGGGAGCGGTCGAAGGTGAAGGGGTCCGTGTCCATATCCACAATTGTGTAGCCCTGGGGCAGAAGCACAATCGGGTCGTCTTCGGTGAAGAGCAGGCCATCGTCCCCAAAGCCAGAGGGGAAGCCCTGCTCGTCGTCCGGGCTATAGAGCAGGAACTTGCCACCCACAATCTCCCGCTCAGTGTCAGCGTCTTCGCTGACCCGTGTGCTGGCATAGGCTGTGGACCAGCCGCCGCCGTAGAGGTCACGCTCCTCCAGGAAGGAGTCGCCAAAGGTGTTGGTCCAATAGGCCACGGCAAAAATCTGCACACCCGGCTCCTCGGCCTCGTCCTGGTCCACATCCCGCAGGGTTCCCTGGGGTTCAATGGGCAGGGCGATGGAATAGGAGAAGGGAGAGGTGAAGAAGTCGGATGTAATCTGGCCCAGGGTTTGGGATTCCAGGGGCATCAGGAAGCGTTCGTTGCGGTCCACAAAGCCGGCCTGATCCTCCAGAATGACCAGGGGCGCGGCCACGCCCAGGGTAAAATAGGGGTTTGTATAGGGTACGTCACCAGTGATGCTGACCGGACCGCCCTCGTCGTTGACAATCTCCGCGGGGGGCGGCGTCTCGTCCTGGGCCAGACTGACCGGCGTGACAGTCAGAGAAGCGACCATCGCCAGGGCGAGGAGGGTCTGGAGAAATTTGAGAAATCGTCGCTGCATAGGAGTCTCCTTTGATTGGGGATTGGAAATTTGAGATTGGGTGCAAGGGCACTGCTAATCTCTAATCTCAAATCTCTTACGTTCGTACTCAATTACACTGTCCAATATCTCTTCCAATGAATGGGTGGGCGTCCAGCCGATGGCGTCGTGAATCTTGCGGATGTCGGGCACACGGCGGCGCATATCCTCAAAGCCGGGGGCATAGGCTTCGCTATAGGGAACGTACTCGATCTGGGAGCCGGAATCCGTATGATCGATCACAAGCTGGGCCAATTGATTGATGGTCACCTCCCGGTTGCTGCCAATATTGTAGATTTGCCCGGCTGTCGTCCCCGGCTGGTCCAGCAGAGAGAGCAACGCCTGGGTCACATCGGCCACGTGGCAGAAACAGCGGCTCTGCTCGCCGTCGCCATAGACGGTGATGGGTGCGCCCGTCAATCCCTGGCGCACAAAGCGGGGGACAACCATCCCATAGCGCCCAGTCTGGCGGGGGCCGACGGTATTGAAGAAACGGGCGACGGTAACGGGCAAGCCATATTCCTGATAGGCCGCCAACCCCAGAAACTCGTCCACCAGTTTGCTGGCCGCATAGCCCCAGCGGCTGCGGCTGGACGGCCCAAGCAGCAGGTCGCCCTCCTCGTTGAAGGGAATCTCCGCGCTCTTGCCGTAGACTTCGCTGGTGCTGGCGATGAGGGTGCGGCAGCGATAGCGTCGGGCTGTCCGCAGCACAGCGTCTGTACCCAGCACATTTGTCTCGATTGTTTCGGTGGGTTTCTCCACCACCAGTTGCACACCCACCGCCGCGGCCAGGTGGACAATCGCGTCGGCCTGGCTGGCTAGTCGATCCAACACCTGGCCGTTGTGGACCGATTCGATGGCGAAGGAAAAATTCGGGTGGTGGCGCAGATGGGCGATGTGTTGAAAATTGCCAGTACTCAGATCGTCCAGCGCGGCCACCGAATCGCCCCGGGCCAGCAGGGCCTCGGCCAGATGGCTACCGATGAAGCCTGCACCACCGGTTATGAGAACGTGCATAGGAGTCGCTCCTGGTTGGAGTAAGTGAACTGTCTGCTACGATTGTAGCGGGTGTAGGCGGGAACGTCAATAGATGAGGATTGGTGCAATCAATTGTCCTGATTGATTGCTCGAAGCAAATGGGCAAGGGAGAACACTTTCGGGTATACTACACTATAATTTGGCGTACTGCTCCAACCAATCAACCACTCCCACGAAAGCGAGCGTATCACACATGAGTGACAAAGAAAATAAAGGCGACATCGGCCTCATCGGTCTGGCTGTGATGGGCCAAAATCTTGTGCTGAATATGGAGCGCAACGGCTACACCGTTTCGGTCTATAACCGCACCACTGCCACGATGACCAAATTTGTGGACGAAAACCCCGGCAAGAAGCTGATTCCCACAGAAACCCTACCCGAATTGGTCGCCAGCCTGGCCCGCCCCCGGCGTGTGATGATGATGGTTCAGGCTGGCCGGCCTGTGGATATGGTGATGAAAGATTTGGTTCCCCTGCTGGAGCCGGGCGATATTTTGATGGACGGGGGCAACAGTCTCTTTGCCGACACCGAGCGACGCAACAAAGAGATGGCCGACACGGGCATCATCTATATGGGCGTGGGCGTCTCCGGCGGCGAGGAGGGCGCACTGTGGGGACCGTCGATTATGCCCGGCGGCCCCAAAGAAGGCTGGGAGGCAGTCGGCCCCCTGCTCAACGCCATTGCGGCCAAAGCCCCGGAAGACGGCAAACCCTGCGTCACCTATCTGGGGCCGGGGGGCGCGGGCCACTACGTAAAAATGGTCCACAACGGCATCGAATACGGCGATATGCAGCTCATCGCCGAAGCCTACGACATCCTGCGCGGGGTGCTGGGACTCTCCGCGGCAGAACTGGCCAATGTCTTCACCGAATGGAACAGCGGCGAACTGGACAGCTATCTGATCGAAATCACCAGCAAAATCTTCCGACGCATCGATGAAGAGACGGGCGACGCGCTGGTCAACCGGGTCTTGGACAAAGCCGCGCAGAAGGGCACGGGCAAGTGGACCAGCCAGAATGCGATGGATGTGGGCGCACCCATCCCCACCATCAACAGCGCGGTCACCGGGCGCATCATCTCCAGCCTGAAGGACGAGCGGGTGGCGGCTTCGGCCATTCTGCCCGGCCCCCAGAATGCGCCCTACACCGGCGACCGCCAGGAATTGATCGACGCGGTGCGGGATGCCCTCTATGCCAGCAAAATCAGCGCCTATGCCCAGGGGATGTCCCTGCTGCGTATTGCCAGCCACGAATACGACTACAATCTGGACCTGGGCGAGATCGCTTCCATCTGGCGGGATGGCTGTATCATTCGCGCCCGCTTCCTCAACCGCATCACCGAAGCCTTCGAGCGCAACAACGAGTTGGTCAACCTCCTCATCGACGACCAGTTCCGTCAGACTGTCTCCAAAATGTTGCCGGCCTGGCGCAAAGTCGTCATCACCGCCATCGAGCGGGGCATTCCCACCCCGGCTTTCAGCGCCAGTCTGGCCTACTACGACAGCTACCGCACGGCCAACCTGCCCGCCAACCTGCTCCAGGCCCAGCGGGACTTCTTCGGCGCACACACCTACGAACGCACGGATATGCCGGGCGTTTTCCATAGCTCTTGGGAATAAGGAGGACGGGGATTGGGGACTGGGGATCGGAGACTGGGAACAGCCCAATCCCCAGTCCCTAATCCCCAATCCCCAAATTATGAACCGCTGGACACTCACTTTCTTCGCAATTCTTCTTCTCGGCAGCGGCTGGCTCTGGGTCAGCCGTCTGCCTGCCGACGCGTCCCTGGATGTAAACACGCCCCAGCCTGCGGTGGACCACCCCGCACCGGATTTGACCCTCACCCGTTTTGATACAGGCGAGGCGGTCAGCCTGCGCGATCTGCGGGGCAAGCCAGTCATACTCAACTTCTGGGCCACCTGGTGCGGTCCCTGCCGGGCGGAGATGCCCGCGCTGCAAGCCGCCTATGAACGCTATGGAGAGGATTTGTTGGTTATAGGCGTGGATCAGGGGGAAGAGGGGGCGGTTGTCGGGCCATTTCTGGACGAGTTTGGCATTACCTTCCCAATTCTGATGGATGGGGATATGGCAGTGGGTCGGGAATACCGGATACTGGGTCTGCCCACAACTTTTTTCATCGACAGCCAGGGCATCATTCGGGGTGTCCACGCCGGGCAGATCAACAGCGCAATTCTGGCTGAGGGGATTGTGGATATTGCGCGGTAGAGAAGTGTAATAACAATACCCAAACCAGCATCAAATCTGGCAAAGCAAAGGACGCGTCGATCAGTCCGTGGGCCAGGGCCGCGGCGATGGCAGCCAGACAGCCCAGGGCCAGACCCGCATCCCTGCCGCTGGACAACTGCCGCCAGAGACGGCGCACCCCTCCCCCAATCCACAGCCCAGCCAATATCAGACCCGGCAACCCCAGTCGGGTCCACCAGTCCAGCACAAAATTGTGGGGATGGTTCAGGTTCGGGTCTTGCCAGGCGGTGGGCAAAATATAGCCGCTGCGATAGGCGTAGAGAAAATTGTCCGGCCCCACCCCCAGCCAGGGGTGATCCAGCGCCATTGCCCACGCGCTGCGCCAGAGGCTCAAACGCAGGCCGCCGGTCGTCCCCGCGCCAAAGTCAAGCAGCAGCCGAAAGCGCTCTGTTCCCAGAAAGGGCAGCAATCCCAGCGCCACCAACCCGCCGATCCCCGCCAGCCACCAGAGAAAATGCCAAGACCACCACTGGCGAACCGATTTCCCCTGCCGTGCCAGCAGCACAACTCCGCTCGCCCCCAACACCAGCAGCAGCGCCGGGAATCCCATAAAGAGCGCGCCTTTGCTGAAAGTGAGAACCAGCGCAGCCAGTTGTACAACTATGGATAACAGATAATAGACAGTAGATATTGGGTACTTCCTGGCTCGTGCGTTTTGCCCAACACCCGAAACCCAATGGCTAATCCCCCAATACCCAATACCGACCGCCAGCGTCCGCTCCAGATAAAGCGCCAGATTGTTGGGCGAGCCGTACAATCCCCGCACCCGAGTCACTCCCTCGGCCTGAATAATCATTTCGCCGCTGACAAACTGCCAGAGGGCGATCAGCGCCACTGCCGTGCCCCCAGCCAGCCAGGCGTTGAGTAGCACCCGGCGGCTGCGCGCCGGATCGTCCGAACGGACGAAAATCCCGCCTAACAGCAGCGCGAATCCACCCCCGGCCAGAAAGACCGTACGCCACTCGCGCAGGGCGAAATCGGTGTATTGGGCGGCCAGGGAAGAGAGGAGGGCGAGGCAGATGATGAGGAAAAGGACGAATTGCGAATTGCGAATTGCGAATTGCGGAGATGCAGCCGTCCCCGCAACTTTCCCCTCCCCCTTTTGCCCCTTGCCTTCCTCTCCCTCTCTGCGCCTTTGCATCTTTGCATCTTTGTGTTGAAAAAACACACACTGCGCAACCATCACCCCCAGCCCCCCCCAGACGCCGATTTCGATCAGATTCAGACCGCGTCCGGGCAGAATGGGCAGGGGGTGCAGATAGAAGGGCAGGCCAAAGAGCAGGGCCGCAACCCACAACTCCGGGCGCAGAAGTGCGGCGAGAGCCAGCAGAGCCAGCCCCGCATTGGTCAGTAGCCAACTGTCGAGGAAGACACCTGCACCGATCAACAGCAGTGCACCGGGCCAAAAGGATATTAGCCGCTGATGAACACTGATGAACACTGATGGGAATGGAACGCGGATTTGGTGGATAAACGCTGATAGGAAAGGCGAAGAGCGTAAGAAAAAATCCTTATCCGCCTCTATCCATTGCATCCGCGCCCTATTCTTCAGCGCAAAATAGAGCGAACCGAACGCGGCCAGTCCAAAGAGAGCCGCGGGCCAGCGTGGAAGCAACGGAACAGGCAACGCGTCCACAGCCACGCCCCGCAGTGGCGTCTGGCCCCAACCCCGCCAAACTTCGACTTCGACTGTGTGGGGGCCGTCGTCCGCCGCGCGGTGGACGGGAACCCAAAGCCCAGTCGGACCTGTTTCGCTCTGCCGCTCTGGGGCGAGCAGAGGTTTGTAGCCCGCTGCGTTGCCTCGACTGTCTCTATTGCCAGGGATATTCGCCAGCCGGTTGGCCGGTGCGCCGTCAACCGTTACAAAAAGGTAGCCCCAATAATCACCGACAGCCAATTGCAGAGCCAACTCGCGCCCACTGTAGACAAAAGTTATTTGGCCCGCAGGTTCATTCCAGGCATCGCCCGGCTCGGACGGGTCCGCGCCATCAGGCGAGATGCGCCAGCCATCGCTGTAGTGGAATGCCGGGCTGTCCATCCAGGCAACAATACCGCTGGTCAGGGCTGGGGCTGGCTGGGGCTGACCGAACCGGGTCTGCAAATGTTCGCGTGCCAGAAAGAGCCAGCCACCAGCCGCGGCCAGACAGATCAGCGCAATCAGCCAGGTCCAAAGGCCGAGTCGATGTCCCGTAGTCTGTTCGGGTTGGCGTGGAGGGGAACTGTTCATAGCCGAAATGGTATCACATCTCTTTTCCAAAGACGCAAAATTGACGCCTGCCCGCCCAGTCAGGTATACTACTCGTCGCGCTTTGCGCCGATAGGCGAAACAGAGCGAATGGAGATAACTGATGACAGACCAATCACAACCCCAGAGCGGTGAAACAAATAATCCACTGGATGATCTGGCTGAAGACCTGAGCGCCCAAATGTCGGGCGAGACGGTGGAGGTCAAGAATTCGTCTGTGGAAGAGGTGCAGGGTGGTCAGGTCAAAATGATCAACTCAGCGGCCCGCTCGTTGCATGCCAACGCAATGGATATGCACGAATCCGCAGTGGCTGCGGCCCAGGTGGATTCTTTAGAAATGCACGAATCCGCTGCCGGGGCTGTGGCTGGCAAGACGATCACCATTCATGGCGGTGTAGTGGGCGCGTTGGCGGCTGAAGAAGTGCAGGCCACTGATACGACGGTGGGTCTGTTGATGGCTGGCAAAGTGGAAGGGGATGTCAAAGCCCTTCTGACACCTGTTGCCGCGGCTGCCTTTGGTGCAGCGTTTGCTCTGACACTTGCATTTCTGCGTCTTCTTTTCGGGCGCAAATCGAAGTAATTCTATAGCGTACAGCGAATTATCGTGGATTGATACCAGAGGAGTGGCTCGAATGTCCGAACTGAAGATTGAGGCCCAACTGCGGTCTGTAACCGGAAACAAAGTGAAACAATTGCGTCGCGATGGGCTGGTCCCTGTGGTCATCTACGGCCAGGACCAGTCGCCAGTCAATGCCCAAGTGGATTCGACAAGTTTGGACCGCCTGATTCAGGCTGGCGGCGCTACCCAGCTTGTCGAAGTAAATATGGACCAGGGCAGTACGCTCAATGTACTGATCCGCGAAGTACAGCGGGACCCGGTGCGGCGCAACCCGATGCACGCCGATTTTTATACGGTGAATATGCGGGTGAAGCAACAGGTGAGCGTGCCCATTGTCTCGGTGGGCGAATTGTCCAGTTCAGCGTCGGAAATGGTGCTGATTCAGAGCGTATCCGATGTGGAGATCGAAGCTTTGCCCTCTGATATTCCGTCCCACATCGACGTTGACATCAGCGTTCTGGATGGCGAAGAAGTAGATCGGATTACGATTGCTGATCTGCCCGCTCTGGCCGGGATCACCTACCTAGACGATGCAGAAGAAACTCTCTTCAGTCTGGTTGCCAGCCGCACAGAGACCGAAGCCGAAGCCGCGGATGAGGAAGAGATTGAATACGGCGAAAGCATGGAGCCAGAAGTTATTGGCGAGGAAGGCGAAGAAGGCGAAGAAGAAGACGACGACGAGTAGATCGTTCTCTTGCGCTGTTTTACACAACAAAAAATGCCGACTCCCAAAACGGAGTCGGCATTTTTTTATTCTTGACGCCAAACGCCAGCCGCCGTCCGCTATCCGCCACCCCCGGCTTGCCATTCCCCGATCCCCTCATCCAGGAACTGCAAGGGATCGACTGCCACCGCATAGATACGCAACTCCCAGTGCAGGTGATTGCCCGTGCTCAGACCAGTCGTGCCCACCAGCCCCAGCGGATCGCCCACCTTCACCACCTGACCGGCGGTCATAAAGTTTTCGCTCAGATGCCAGTAGCCGGTGAAGACCCCTGCGCCGTGATCGATCACCACCGCATTGCCCCGCACATTCAGCGGCTCGGCCAGCACGACAATTCCATCCCCCGGCGCGGTGACAGTGATGCCTTCGGGTGCGCCAAAATCCTGGCCCGCATGGTAGCTGGCGTAGGGGCCGCCGTTGTAGCTGCGCCGGGTTCCATAGGGGCTGGTGGTGGGGAAGTCCAGACCAATCGGTCGGCTGAAGGGGAGCGCCCAACGCAGGGGTTCGTCGTCCACAGCCCACAGAGCGTAGAGCTTCTCAATTTCCGGCTGGGTAAATGCGGGGTCGAGCAGACCGCCTTTGTCATCCGGGAGTTCGATGAGCTGGCTGTCATAGGGGCCTTCGCTCACCAGCACGGAAAAAGTCTGGCTGATCACTGCCCCGCTGCCGGACACATATCCGATCTCCACCGGGAAGAAACCGGGGCCGAGCAGGGCTGGCGTAGGCAGAAAGGCGAATTGTGCCCTGCCGTCGCCGTCGGGCGTGGGCTGAATGCTCAGAGGCAGACTATTCCAGGTGGCGGTCAGGCTGAGGGGGTGGCTGCTCTCCACGGCCAGCCGTCCCGTGCGTCCCTGGACAATCTGGCTGGGTAGCCGAACATCGACCACCGCGCCAAAATACAAACTGGCATCGCCGCTTGCATCCGGGGGAATCTGCACGGGCTGGCCGGGGAAGAGCCGGGCCGAGGCTTCCATCTGGTTGAGCGCGGCCAACTGCTCGGCAGTTGTGCCCAGCCGGGCCGCCAACCCATCCAAAGTTTCCCCTGGCCAGGCCGGAACGCCCCCGCTGCCTTCCCCGCCAGGGATGACCAGCACCTGGCCCACTTCAATCACATTGACGTCCGCGATGCCATTGGCCGCGGCCAGCGCATCCAAATCTACCCCCAGGCGCGTGGCAATGACCCCCAGCGTATCCCCCGGCTGGACCGTATAGGTAGCGGGGCTTTGCGCGGAGACAGTGCTGGGATTCAATAACCCCAGCAACAGACAGAGTCCCAGACCGGCCACGACTATCTGAGCCAGCAGCGGCCAGCGGGGCGACTTCTGTTTATTCGGTTGGGTTTTCTGGATCCAGTTCGGCATAGACGGATGGTTTCAATATTCCGATGTAGGGCAGATTGCGGTAACGTTCGTTATAGTCCAACCCGTAGCCAACGACAAATTCATTGGGGATGGAAAAGCCGGTCCAGGCTACGTCGATGTCCACCTCCCGGCGGTCGGGCTTGTCCAGCAGGGTGACAATCTCCAAACTGGCCGGGTTTCGGGCTTCCAGCAGCCCCATAAGATAGGCGAGGGTGTTGCCGCTGTCGATGATGTCTTCCACAATCAGCACGTGGCGACCCGCAATCGGCTTGTTCAAATCCTTCAGAATGCGCACAACGCCGCTGCTTGCCACCCCTGCGCCATAGCTGCTGGTCGCCATAAAATCGATCTCGTGGGGGAGGGCGATGCGGCGCATGAGATCGGCCAGAAAGAGGACACTCCCCTTCAGCACAGCCACCAGCAGCAGATCTTTGTCCGTATATTCGGCGGTAATCGCCGCGCCCATCTCCGAGAGCCGGGCGTGGAGACTGGCCTCGTCGATCAGCACCCGCTCCACATCCTCGTGCAAACGCTTCTTCTTCTGATCTGTTTCTCTCTCTGCTGCCATTGCCACGCCCTTTCTGTGTAGGTGTCGGGCGCAGACGGCAGCGCCCCAAAAATTTACTTTTCTGCCACTGGCTGTAGCCAGTCGGGCAGGCGAAGTGTCGGGACAGGTGGGGCCAGCAGCCGCTCCTGCATTTGTTCGATGGCCGCAGCCGACAGCACCGGCGGCGGTGCGCTTACGGTTGCCACCTGTTCCAGCGGCCCAGCTCCGTTGACCAGAGGCGCATAGACCCAGCCGCTTGTCTCCCCGTAGGATACCTGCCACCATTCGGGCCAGGCCGGGTCTTGCCCGGTGATGGGCAGAGCCGTGCCCTGGGCCATCTGCCCCAGAATCGCAAAATCGGTGCTGGGGCCAGCCCGCAGATTGAGCAGATCCGCTGTGACAAAAGCGGTTGGTTCGCTGACCGGTGTGGCCGTCGGTGGGGGTGCAACCACAGCGACAGGGGCCGCAGGGGCAACCGATGCCGCCGAAACCCCACCGCCCCCGCTCTTATAGACGGCGCTCCACTGGCTCGTCAGTTCCAGATAGCGGGAACCGTAGGCTACGCTCGGCTCGATGTAGCTCCCCTCGGACCATTCGTTGAAGCTGGTGATGACGATCCAATCCGGCCCGCTGGCGATCGCCGCCTGCCAGGAACGCTCGTAGTAGGCGCCCCCCTCCCGGTCCCGTGCAAAGGCGTTGCCCCGACCTGTGCGGGTGTCGTCGTAGCCGGGCATGACAGTCGCCACCCAACGCTTGTGGGTTCCGTATTGTTGGCTGGCCGCGGCTGTCCAATTGGCAAATTTTTGATTCGTATAGGTCAAATCGCTGGGCGGATTCCACGTATTGCTGTAGAGGTGGTGGCCGTCAAAGACCGCCTGATAGGCCATATCCACCCCTTCGGCAATCCAAATTGAATTACGGCCCGGGTCCACCTGATCCCGCATCGAACGCCAGGTTTCCACACCCCAAATGGTGGGCCGCCAGAAGAAGATGACCGGGCGCCCATCCACGCGCAGAAAGGCCGGGTGGTTGGCGTGGACATTCAGGGCGTGAGCCAGGGCAGCCGTGGCCTCGCCTGTGCCGTTGATGAAGGGCGATGTGCTCTCGAAAAGAATGCCGATGCGGAAGTTGCGGGCCGCGGCTTCGTCCAACAGTGCGGCCAGATTGGGTTCAGTCTGGTTGGAATCGCCGTTCGGCCCATACCAGGCCACCAGAAAGGCATCGATGCCCGCGGCCTGGGCCTGCTCGATCTGGCGTCCCATCGCGCCCCGGTCCCGGCTGACGTATTGGGTGGCGGGCAGATCGGGGACAGTGGCGTAGTTCCAGGTATTTTCGTCAAACCAGGTGTAGTAGAAGGCGAGAACCAGCGGAGTTCCACTCTCTTGGGTAGCTGGTGCTGCGCCGGCAATGCGTCCGGTCTGCCACAGGCCCATCAAAATCAGCAGAGCCAGCAGTAGCAGTGTATAGACCACACGCCAGACAAGATGTATCGGTTGTGCTTCGCTGTCGGCGCTGCTTTGCGCCATACCAGATTCGTAGGTTTTGTTGGGCAGTTCGTTTTGCGTCATAGACAGTGGATCGTACCATTGCCGTTACGAAGGGGCAAAAAACGGAATGCGGAGTGCGGAATTGGGAAATCGGAATAGGTGGGCATTCTACGGCTGCATCACAGCCAGCAATTCGCTGAGCATCATCGCCGTGGCGCCCCACACAGTCTGCCCCTGAATTTTGAAGAAGGGAACCCGCACCTGCCGCCCACGCAGATTCCACATCTCCTCGCAACGGTTGGCCGGGTTCTGGAAATCGGCCAGGGGGACTTCCAGCAGTTGGGCCACTTCGTAGGGATCGATACAGAAATTCGGGCGCTGGGCCATCCAGCCGACGGTTGGGTAGACCTCAAAATTGCTGGGGGCAATGTAGAGTTTGGAGAGATGGCCGAGGATTCGCACGTCGTCGGGCAGAATGCCCACCTCCTCGTAGGCTTCACGCAGGGCCGTAGCGGTGATGTCCGCGTCCACCTCTTCCTGGCCGCCGCCGGGGAAGGCGACCTGGCCACTGTGGATTCCATTGTAGGTGGGGCGCAGAATCAGGGGCAGGTGCAGTCCACCGTCGCTGGGATAAAAGAGCACCAGCACCCCCCCGCGTCGGGGCGGGACCGGCGGCACATAACCCGGCTCGCTGCCCGTGCGCGGAACCGGCGACATCTGCAGATGCGCGGTATGTCCGGGCAGGGGTTCAGCCAGCCGGGCTGCCAGCCTTTCGATGGCGGGATGCAGTCCGCTCACGGCCCGCCCACTCACGCCGCATCCACCCGGCAGATCAGCCCTTTGAGATAGGCCCCTTCGGGGAAGGTGAGGGCCACCGGGTGATCCGTGCCCTGCTGGAGCCATTCAAGAATCTGCACCGGGCGGCCCGCATCCACCGCTGCGCCAAAGACGACCTTTTGGAAGAGATCGGCGCTGACCAGCCCGCTGCAACTAAAAGTCGCCAGGATTCCGCCGGGTCGCAACAGACGCATCGCCTGCAAATTGATGTCCTTATAGCCCCGCAGCGCGTTGTCCATATTGTGTTTATTGTGGACAAATTTGGGCGGGTCCAGAATAATCAGGTCGTAGCGTCGGTCTGGCTCGTGCTGCCAGTCCCGCAAAATTTGGAAGACATCCCCAGCGAAGCTCTCGGTCCAGCGCTCCGGGTCGTAGCCGTTGAGTTGCAGATTCTCCTCGCCCAGTTCCAGCGCTTCCATACTGGCGTCCAGATTCGTCACACTTTCGGCCCCCGCGTCCAGGGCGTAGATGGCGAAGGAATCGGTGTAGGAGAAGGCGTTCAGCACATTTTTTCCCTGGCAATAGGCCGCCACCCGCTGCCGGTTGACCCGCTGATCCGTGTAGTAGCCGGTCTTCTGCCCGCCGGAGAGGTCCACCAGAAAGGAATAGCCATTCTCGCGAATTGTCACCCGATCCGGGGCCGGTTCCCCCAGCAGGTGATCGTTGACCGGGTCCAGCCCCTCCTCCTGGCGCTGGCTGTGATCGCTGCGCTCGACAACACCCACACAGCCGGTCAGTTCCAGCAGCATTTGGGCAATCTTCTGCTTGCGCCGGTCCATGCCCAGTGTCCCCGCTTGCAGCACCAGCCAGCGGTCATAGCGGTCCACCAGCAGACCGGGCAGGTAGTCGTTTTCCCCGTTCACCAGCCGATAGGCAGTGGTGAGCGGGTCGGCGATCAGTGCGCTACGGCGGGCGACAGATTCGGCCAGCCTGCGCCGCCAGAAAGCGTCGTCGATGGCTTCGCCCGGCTTCCAACTGAGCAGGCGCACCTGAATCTGGCTCTCCCGGTTCAGGTAGCCAGCAGCCAGCCATTGGCCGTCGTGGCCGCGCACATCCACAATATCGCCGTTGGCCGCGCTTGCGGGCAGGGTGCGGATGCCGCCGCTGAAGATCCAGGGGTGGCGGTTGCGCACGGGTTTGTCCCGGCCCGGCTTGAGTACGACAGCTTCAGTCATTCGGTTGCTCTTTCTTTTTGCGGGGGGATTGGGAGCGGAAGACTGTGCGGCCCTTTTCATCCACTTCCCAGCCGTATTCGTTGACGAGAATTGTCTCTTCGGGCAGGTGGATGCGCTGCGCAGCCTGCTCGTAGCGAAAGTCGAGCGGCCCTTCGGGTGTGGTGAAGACGCCGCTGGCTTCGGCAGGTGTGCGGGCTGCGAAACGCAAAGTCCACTTCTTGCGCGCGGCCCAGAGTACCAGTGGTTTTGTGCTCATTCATTGCTCCATTGACCTAATCCAGCCTAGCCCAGACCAGTAGGATTTGTAAACACGGATGAAAAAGAACACAGATAACGCAGGATTTTTATCTGTGTTCTTTTTCATCCGTGTTTACAAAAAAATCACCCTGCTCTTTGCTCCATTGCAGGTGTAAAACGCGCTTTGTCTCCGGGCGGATGCGGGCCTTATTCCCCAAACGCAGACCGCAGAGCCAGACGATTTCGCCGCTGTTCCCGTCCACCAGCAGTGGCCAGCCAGCGCGCAGTTCTACGGGCACTTTGTTGTCGGTAAAGAGATCGCCCACATTTTTGTGGCGGCCTGCCAGTCCGAGAGGCGCAAAACGCTGACCCCGCCGGGGTGTGGTCAGGAGAAGCCCGGCCACCTGGCCTGCGTCACACCAGGCCTGCCAGGGATCGTTGACCTTTCGCCAGTTGGTGGGCAGTTCGGTCACTTCGACGGCTCGACAGGTCAGCCGCCAGTTGGCTACAGCCACTTCCCCATCCAGCGGCAGATTCACCGAATTGTGCTGGCTGCACCAGTCGTCGTCCAGAAAGGGTGTGTCGGGCTGAAAGGCGAGGGCCGCTTTTTGATGGAGACTGAAACGGGAATCGTCCGCGCTCCACACAATCTGGCCCGCCAACGGGAGCGCGCTGGGCGTGTCGTTCCCTGCCAGAGACAGGCGCAAATTCTCCGTCCGTTCGTAGTGCATATCTTCCGACAGTAGCCCCAGCGCATCACCGGCCAGCCGCAGCACCCCGCGCTGGGTTGCCACATCCAGCCCGCGAAAATCGTCCCGATTAAAGACGACCCGCACGGGTGGATCGGTTGTGGCGGAGGGTTCGCTCGGCTGGCCCAGGCGTTGAAATGCCTCGGCGTTGATGCGGTCGGCCCGGTCGCTCTCGTCGGCCATCACAGCGCCCAGCCGGGCCAGGGAGGGGGTCAGAGATGGGTAGAGTTTGCGCAATTCGGGCAGAATCTGATGGCGGAGCCAGTTGCGGGCAAAGCGCATCTCCCGGTTGCTGGGGTCCTCGCGCCAGAAAATTTCGCGATCGTCGAGATATTGTAGGATTTGCGTACGCGGAACGTCGAGAAGAGGCCGAACCAGACGCAGCGGCTCTGGGCCGGTCGGGTTCGGCAAAGGGCTCACAGGCCGCATCCCAGCCAGCCCAGCCAATCCGCTGCCCCGCAGCACGTGCATCAGAATCGTCTCGGCCTGATCGTCCGCGTTGTGGGCCACCGCGATAGTCGGCTGTTGTACGTCGGACTGGCAGTCCGACGTACCAGCCACTTCGGCAAAAAAGGCGTAGCGCAGTTGGCGCAGCCCGGCCTCCAGATTGTTGTCGGCCTCATCGATCTGCTTCGACGCAAGCTGCCGGGTGTAAAAAGGAAGCCCCAGCCCCTCGGCCAGTGCCCGGACAAAAGCCGCGTCTTCAGCCGAGTCGGGCCGCACATTGTGGTCCAGGTGGGCCACATGCAGGGCCAGACGCCAGGGCCGGGCCAGACCCGCCAGCAGATGCAGCAGACATACGCTGTCTGCACCGCCACTGACGCCGACAATCACCGGATGGGGTGTGTCGCCCGCGGCCGTGGGAAAGAGACGGTGGCGTTCCTGGGCTTGGCGCAGGGCGTTGTAGAGGCGGTCGTCTGGAGCAAGTGCGGTCATTATCGCTGATTCGGTGACAAGGGAACAGAGCCGGGAGAAGCGTCGTTTGAACCCACATCCATTCGCCTGGCTGGCTGGATTGGGCAGTTTTCTCACCCGCAAGTATACCACAGAGCGAATGTGGCAGCTTTGTTGCGTCTTTCTCGCCTGTGGTATACTGTAGTGTACTTTCGCGACGGGTGACAGCCTGTGGGGCTGCCCGGATATTGCGCTGAAAGCGTTGATTTGACAGAAGTTTACTGGCGTGGGCCGAGCACTCATTTGTCTTTGGATGGTTTCCGAAACGAATGTATCGGCCCATTATTGATTATTCGTACTTGATTCAGTGGAGCGCCGGTCGCACAGTTTATGGTCTGGTAAAAAGAAAAACCGGGTTTCTTGCCAGCGATCTATGCGGGCTGCAACAGAACAGAAACTCGGTTTTTTACTGGCTTAGCGAACGGTTGCCGTGTAGTCCATCGGCTCCACGGAGAGGAGAATACCGGGTGTGGCAAACCCGTTAGATTGGCTTCTGGGCCTCTTTTCATTAGATATTGGGATTGACCTGGGGACTGCCAATACACTTGTGCATGTCAAAGGTCGGGGGATCGTCATTGACGAACCCTCTGTTGTCGCGATCGATAAATCTTCGCGCAGACGGATTGCGATCAAAGCGATTGGCAAGGAAGCCAAGGAGATGGTGGGGCGCACGCCGGCCCACATTGTGGCGATTCGCCCCCTGCAGGACGGTGTGATCTCTGATTTTGAAGTGACCGAGCGGATGATCCACCATTTCATCGGCAAAGTGCATGGCAATCGGGCCTTCGGCACGGCCCGTCCCCGTGTGGTTATCGGCATCCCATCCGGTGTGACCGAAGTGGAAAAGCGGGCCGTGCGGGACGCAGCCATCAGCGCGGGCGCACGGGAGGCCGGTCTGGTGGAGGAGCCGATGGCCGCGGCTATCGGCGCGGGGCTGCCTGTGACCGAATCCATCGGCTCGATGATTGTGGACATCGGCGGTGGCACGACCGAAGTCGCGGTCATCTCCCTCGGCGGTATCGTCGTCTCCCGCTCGATCCGTGTGGCCGGCGACGAGATGAACGAAGACATCATCAACTACGCCCGGCAGAAGTACAATCTGCTTATCGGCGAGCGCCAGGCCGAGGGTGCAAAGATGAATGTCGGTTCGGCCTATCCCCTGGAACAGGAACGGACGATGATTCTGCGGGGGCGCAACCTGATTACCGGTTTGCCCGAAGCCATCGAAGTCAGTTCCGTGGAAATCCGCGAGGCACTTTCCAGTTCGGTGGATGTGATTGTGGACGCGGTGAAGGATACCCTGGACGAGACGCCGCCTGAACTGGTGGCGGACCTGATGGAGCACGGCATTGTGCTGGCCGGGGGCGGTGCGCTTTTGCAGGGGCTGGCCCAGCGCTTGCAGGACGAGACCCGAATGCACGTCTATGTGGCCGACAATCCGCTGACATCGGTTGCCCTGGGCACAGGGATGATTCTGGAAAAGCCCGAATATTACCAGGAAACCCTTTCGACAATGCAGCGCAAGAGTACGATTCGTTAAGTCAGAAGTTCGACTTTTTCTGAAAAGTCGAACTTCTGAGTGTGCCCCCCCCGGAAATTACCTCCGGTTTGGTATTCTCGTGATTTTTACTTTCTGCCCCCTGCCCTGTGGGCAGAAAGTCTGTGAAATGGCCCCTTAACTGTCCATGCGTGATAATCAGCGAAGATTCGGCGCTCCCGCCGATTTAGGCATCCGATTGATTATACTTGTCCTGGTGGCTGTGCTGCTGATGGCTTTGCAGCAGACAGGCCGCTTGGGGACGATTGAAGGAGCCGTCGCGCTGGTGATGTCCCCAGGCCAACTGGGCCTTTCCAGCATTACCGACCGGGTTGTCCAGACGGTGGGCGCGCTGGGCAGCTTTCAGGTGCTGCAAGAACGCACTGCCGAGCTGGAGAGCATCAACCGCAGTCTGCTGGCCGAGAATTTGCGCCTGCAGGAGATCGAGCGGGAAAATCAGCGGCTGCGGGAACTCCTCGCTTTTGGCGAGACTCGGCCCAGCATCGAACTGCGGGGTGGCCAGATTATCGCCCGGGTGATCGGACGGGACAGCAACAATTTCCTCAACTTTGTGATGGTGGACCTGGGCAGCCGTCACGGCATCGAAGTCGGGATGCCTGTGTTGAACAACGAAGGATTGGTGGGTCGCGTCAGCGAAGTCACAAATGCATCGTCCAAAATCCTTCTCATCAGCGACCCCCTCAGTACAGTCAACGCAATTCTTCAGAGCAGCCGCCTGACCGGTGTGGTGAACGGTGTGGTGGGCGACAATCCAGTGATGGGCTTCATTCCCCAGGGCACACTCGTGGGTGTGGGCGAGGTGGTGCTCTCCTCCGGGATGGGCGGCAACTTCCCCAAAGGCATTCCCATCGGCCAGGTGATCGAAGTGCGCCAGCGGGATTTTGAAGTCTTTCAGGAAGCGGTGGTGCGTCCTATCGTCGACTTTGACCGCCTGGAATTTGTGCTGATCGTTACCAGCTTCGACCCCCTGGAATTTGTGCCTGGTCTGGATGCTGTGCCGGACGCAACAACCCCATGAATCGAACATCGCTCTACTTTTTTATGATTCCCCTGCTGGGGGTTCTGGCCATTGTCCAGTCGGTGGTGATTCCCCGTCTGGAGATCGCTCACGTGCGGCCGGATGTGATGGTGGTGCTGGTTGTGATCTGGGCGCTGCTCTTCGGCGGCTCTGGCAGCCTGCTCATCGGTTTTGTGGCCGGGCTGTGGATGGATGTGCTGAGCGGGGGGCCGATGGGAGGCAGCAGTCTGGCGTTGATGGCTGTGGCACTGGTTACAGGTATCGGCTACAGACGTTTTTTCCGCAGCAATCTGCTGGTTCCCATCGCCAGTATTGTGCTGGGGACACTGGTCTACTCTTACTGCTATTGGGGGATTCTGGCCCTGACCAATCACCGGCTCCCGCTTTGGGAAACGACCACACGGCTGATTTTCCCGGCTGTGGTGTACAATGGGGCTATTATGCTACTATTCATTCCCTTTCTCAACCGCCTCCCGGAGCAACAGGAGGTGGTCTAACCGATGTTTGAACGTTCTGAACGCACAGCGACCCTGGCTACGGCGATGGTGCGCCTGGGGCTGCTGGTCGCTTTTCTGGTGCTGATTGGCCGACTCTATCAATTGCAGGTGATGGAAGGGGGCACCTATCAGACCCAGGCCGACAACAACCGTTTTCGCTTTATCGAAGTAGCTCCGCCCCGGGGTGTGATCTATGACCGTAACGGCGAAATCCTGGCCCGCAATCGCCCCAGTTTTGTGATTGCACTGGTCCCGGCGGAATTGCCCGATGATCTCTTTGAAACGGACATAGACGAAGAAGCGCTTGCCATTGAGCGGCTGCTGCGGGTGCTGCGGGCGGATACGGATCGGGAGATTGCGCTCAATCTGGCCGAAGTGATGTTTCTGCGTCTGGGCCGGGCAGACTTTGCCAGGGTGGTCACTGCCGCTGGCGTCGATCTGGACTTTCGGCTGGTCACATTGCAATTTGTGGAAAAAGTTGGCGACTCGGAGGAACTGGTTGAGCGCCCCACGCTGATCCCCGATCTCTCCCAGCCTCTGCCCCTGGAAGGGCTGGTAGCGCTGGTCTATCGGGCGGTGCAACTGGGAACCCAGGGCAGTTCCTACGAGGCGATTCCCCTGTTGGAGCTTGTCAACCGGGACAGGGCCTTTGACGTGGCCGAAGAGACCTACCAATTGCCTGGCGTGGAAGTTCAACAGATTCCTGTGCGGGACTACGTTTTCGGCGAGATCGTAAGCCACAGCCTGGGATTTATGGGACCCATCCCCGCGCTGGCCGCCGAGATTTACAAGTCGGAAGGCTATCGAGACCCGAACGAACAGGTGGGATTGAACGGGCTGGAATTCACCTATCAGGACGAGTTGCGGGGCATACCGGGACAGAAGTATATTGAGGTAGACATTTTGGGGCGCGAGATGCGCACAGTCGGTCAGGTGATCGAACCGGTCCCCGGGCTGAATCTGCGGCTGAGTCTGGACATTCGCCTGCAAGAGGCAATGTACAACGCGCTTTCGGCCAAAATGGAAGAGGTGCAGTCCAACAACGCAGTAGCCATTGCCATGAATCCCAAGACCGGCGCGATTCTAGGGTTGGTCAGCCTGCCAGCCTTCGACAACAATATCTTTTCCGAAGGCATCGGCCCGGACTATCTGGCCCTGGAAGCCGACCCCAACAAGCCGCTGATCAACTACGCCATCGGTGGTCTCTACCCACCCGGCTCCACCTTCAAAATGGTATCGGCTGCCGCTGCCCTGGCCGAGGGTGTGATCGAGCCATCCAGCGTGATTGTGGACAGCGGCCCCATCTATCTACGCAATCGCTACTTTCCCAATGACTTCAGCCAGGCCCAGAAATTTGTGAGTTGGAATCACAAATTGGGAATCGTCCACGGCAGTATGACGATTGTGGAAGCACTGGGGCTTTCCAACGATATTTTCTTCTATATCATTGGGGGCGGTTTTCCCGATTCTCAGCAGGGGTTGGGCAACGAGAATCTGGCGAAATGGATGAATCTCTTTGGCTATGGGGAAAGGACGGGCATTGATCTGCCCGGCGAAGTCACCTCTTTCCTGCCGGATGACCAGTGGAAACGGATCACCCAGGCCGAGTCCTGGACAACCGGTGATAGCTATAATATGGCGATCGGCCAGGGCTATGTCCTGGGCACGCCCTTGCAGGTATTGGTGGAGACCGCGGCAGTTGCCAATGGGGGCTATGTGATGAAGCCCCAATTGGTCCAGGAGATGATCGACGCCGAAGGCGGCCTGCAATGGAGCTATACGCCCCAGGTGGTGCGGGAGCTACCCATCAGCAAAAGCCTGTTGAGCTATGTGGAGCAGGGAATGTGGGCAGTGGTCAATGCCCCCTATGGCACGGCTCCCAACAGCCGGGTGGAAGGGGTGACTGTGGCAGGCAAGACGGGCACGGCTGAGTTTTGTGAGTGGGACGCAGCCATCGAAGATTGTGCCTTCCGGGACAAAGACGATAACCTGCCCTTTCACGCCTGGTATGTGGGCTATGCGCCCTACGAAGACCCTGAAATTGCCGTAGTCGCCTTTGTCTACAATGGCGGCGAAGGTTCAACGGTCGCTGTCCCGGTAGTCCAGCAGGTATTGGACTTCTACTTCAACGGTCCGCCCCCGGTGGAACCCCCGGTCGAGCCGGTCGAGCCGCCAGAGCAAACAGCAGCAAGCGAGTAATCCGGTGTCCGAATTCAATCAAGCAACTTCCAAAACCAACAATCCGGTCCGACTGCCCCGGCCCAACGCCTCTTCCAAGCCTTCGATTGTGCGCATTGTGGGAACAGGCGACGGCATTGTCATGCGCATCGGCGACCAGGACGGGCGCTGGAGCGATATTGTACGGGTGCTGGCCGGTCATCTGGCCAAGGCCGAGGGCTTCTTTCAGGGCGAACGGGTCGCCATTGAGATCGGTGCGCGGCTGCTAAGCGCCGACGATCTCCAGCAGATCGCCGACGTGCTGGCGGGCTATAACATCGCGATCTGGGCTGTGCGCACCAGCAACCCGGAGACCCGGCGGATGGTGCAGGACATCGGTCTGGCTGCGGAGGGGATGGACGGCAGCCAGGAGGGTCAGCCAGCCTCCACCGGCAAAAACGAACGTGCCCGCTGGGAAGTCCATTTGGGGCAGCGCAACCAGGCCGCCCCAGCGGTCAAACCCCACTCCGAGTTTCAGCCACCCCAGGCCATTGCCGACGCCATTGCGGATCAGGCCATTGATCAGGCAGAACGCACGGAGGCGGTGTCCCCTGGGCCGCCGAAGCCGGAGACGACAGGGCGCCCCGCATTCGGTTCACCTGCGGCAGAAGCAGAAGCGATACACCAGACGGAAGATACAGACGACACAACCGATCCGGAAGTGATCCTCGCCCCACCCTACATTTTTCGGGGAACCCTGCGTTCGGGCCAGGTCTTTCGCCACGCCGGCACAATTATGCTGATCGGGGATGTGAATCCGGGGGCCGAAGTGATCAGCGGCGGGGACATTTTCGTCTGGGGTCGGCTGCGGGGAATCGTCCACGCTGGGGCTATGGGCAACGAGCGGGCTGTGGTGTGCGCCATCGACTTTGAACCCATCCAACTGCGCATCGCCGGCTACATTGCCATGTCGCCCAAGGCGGTGAGCAATGAGCCGGGCCGCTGGTTCTGGCGGCGCAACGCGGTGGAAAAACCAGAAGTGGCCCGGGTGATGGGCAAGCAGATTGTGGTGGATGTGTGGGACAGGGAGTGAATGGGACTGGAGATCGGGGACCGGGGATCGGGAACTGACGACTGACGACCAACAGACAGCGAAGCGGAGCAGGCGATGGCCGGGGTGGTACTCACAGTAACTTCTGGCAAGGGCGGTGTGGGCAAGACGACCACCAGCGCTAATTTGGGGACCGCACTGGCGATGGCCGGGCAGCGGGTGGTGGTGGTGGATGCCGACCTGGGGCTGCGTAACCTGGACATTGTGATGGGGCTGGAAAGCCGTATCGTCTATACGGTTGTGGATGTGATCGAAGATCGCTGCCCTCTGCACCAGGCCCTCATCCGGGACAAACGGGTGGGTGAGTTGTATCTGCTGCCCGCCTCCCAGACCCGTGACAAAGATGCGGTGACGCCTGACCAGATGATGACCATCTGCCAGGAGTTGCAGGAGATCGCGGATTACGTGCTGATCGACTCCCCCGCGGGGATCGAGGCGGGCTTTCGCAACGCGGTGGCCCCGGCTACAGAAGTGCTGATCGTCACCACACCGGAGGTCAGCGCGCTGCGGGATGCGGACAAAGTGATCTATCTGCTGGAACGGGATGTGGGGATCGAACCCCGGCTGATTATCAACCGTTACAATCCCCGCCTGGTGCGCCGGGGGGATATGTTGAACAGCAAAGACATTCTGGACATTCTGAGCATCGATCTGCTGGGCATTGTGCCCGATGATGACAATATCGTGATTTCGACGAACAAAGGCCGACCCATTGCCCTGGAGCCAGAAGTTTACGTCAGCCGGGCCTATCATAATATAGCCCAGCGCATTTTGGGGTATAATGTGCCTCTTTTGCGCTTTCAGGAAGTAAGTTGGTGGGAGCGCTTTCGTCGGATGTTGGGACTGTAGGCAATGTTAGACCGTTCGTTACTGCGTAACTTTGACTATCTGCTGATGGTGGCTGTTTTGCTGCTCTGCGCCATTGGCATTGGGATGGTCTACAGCGCGACGATTTCCACTGTAGACTTGAGCGACTATTGGGAACGGCAGTTGTTCTTTATGCTGGTCGGCCTGGTAGTGATGTTGATTGTGGCGTTTTTCGACTATCGCCATCTGGAACTGCTGGCCCAGCCCGCCTATCTTGGACTGCTCGGTTCGCTCCTGGCCGTCTTCGCCTTTGGCGCGGTGCAGGGTGGCTCACAGCGCTGGATTAGCGTGGCGGGAACCCTTGTGCAGCCTACAGAAGCTGGAAAGTTTCTGTTGATTATCTTCTTCGCCTGGTATCTCAGCCGTTTCCAGGAGCAGTTGCAACGTTTTGGCTACCTGCTGGTTGCGCTGGTCCTGCTCGCTTTCCCCCTTGCCTTTGTCTATCTCCAGCCCGATCTGGGCATGACTATCACCTTTGCTTTTATTGGCGGCATTTTGATTCTGGTCAGCGGCATTCGCCTTTGGCACGTGGGCATTCTGATCGGGACTGGCCTGTCGGCCCTGCCTTTTCTGGCTGGCACATTGCAGGGCTATATGGTCGAGCGCTTGGAGATATTTCTCGATCCATCCTCCAACCCGGACGCATCCTTCAACGTCTCCCAGGCGCTGATCAGCATTGGCAATGGGGGTTTACTCGGGCAGGGATGGGGGCATGGCAGCCAGAACCAGCTTCACTTTTTGCGGGTGCGCCACACGGATTTTATCTTCAGTGTGATCTCAGAAGAGTTGGGTTTTGTGGGCACTGTGCTGATTCTGCTGCTGCTTTTCTTTGTGGTTTGGCGGCTGGTACGTATCGCGGACAAGGCCCAGGACCAGTTTGGCCGTTTGATTACAATGGGTGTGGCTGCCCTCATCTTTTTCCAGACGTTTATCAATGTGGGCATGAACCTCAGTATTGTGCCCGTAACCGGTATGACCCTGCCGTTTATCAGCTATGGCGGCAGTAGTTTGATTTCGATGATGCTGGCCATCGGGCTGGCACAAAGTGTGGTAATGCGCCATCGCAAGATGGACTTTCAATAGCAAGCGCCGGAACAGGAAAACCTGCCGAAGCCATCCCACCGTGGATGGCTTTTCTATATCTATAGAAGACCAAAACTGCAAGGGGAGAAAAAGAATGAACTACGTAAACTTTGGAACGGCCGGTGTAAAAGTCTCGCGTATGGCCCTGGGTCTGGGACTGCGCGGACAGGCCGATGAAGCAGAGGCCGGGCAGATGGTGGAGTTGGCATTGGACCGGGGACTGAATCTCCTCGACTGCGCCAACGTCTACGGGATGATGGACGACCGGGCCAATATCGGCAAGTCGGAGGAACTGCTGGGCCGGGTGCTGGGGTCCCGGCGGGACGATGTGGTCATCACCTCTAAAGTGACCAGCCCCATCGGTTCCGGTCCTAACGACTACAGTGCCTCCCGCTATCACATTTTGCGGGAAGTGGAGCGTTCGTTGCAACGATTGAAGACCGACCGCATAGACGTCTACCTGCTCCACGCCTTCGACACGACCACCCCGGACGAGGAGAAATTCCGCGCCCTGGAAGCGCTGGTTCAGCAGGGCAAAGTCCGCTATGTGGGCGTTTGCAACTACCAGGCCTGGCAGGTGGTCCAGGCCATGCGGGTGCAGGATAGGCTGAACGCTGCTCCGCTCATCACCGTCCAGAACCCCTACAGCCTGCTCAACCGCAGCCTGGAACGGGAGATGTTTCCGATGGTCCGCGCCACCGGCCTGGGAGTGATGGCCTACAGTCCGTTAGGGGTCGGGCTGCTCAGTGGCCGCTACACGCCCGACGCTATGCCCGAAGAAAGCTCCCTGTGGGGCAGCCGACGCAAAGGCGTTTTCCGGGATGTGCTGCGGGGCCGGGCCGCGGATGTGCTGGCCGCGGTGCAGGGCGTGGCCGAACGGCTGGGTGCGACGGTTGCGCAAGTGGCCCAGGCCTGGATTCTGGCCCAGCCAGAGATCACCTGCGTCATCTCCGGTGCGGATACCCCCGAACAGTTGGCGGACAATCTGGGCGCGCTGGAACTGACGATTCCCTCCGAGGAGATGGCTGTCCTCAATCGGGTCTCCGCCGGGCTGTCGCTGGTGTTGGACGGCAGCGATTTTGAATTGTCTTAATAGGGGCTGGCAGTAGCCGGTGACCAGTGACCAGTGATGTCGAGACATCCAATGGTCACTGGTTACCGGTTACAGCTTACTTGCGCGCTGCGTAGAACGCATCCACCTGCGCCCGCAACTCGGCAGTCTCCCGATAGGCGGGGGTCTCCAACAGCTTCTGGGCTGCTTCGGGCGTGCGGCGGCTGACAGGCCATTCCTCCGTATTCGCCAGACGGATCAGCCAACGGGCCGCCCGCTCCGACGCCACCCGCAGGGGGCCGATCTCAATTTTGTCCAGGGTGTCGTATTGGGTGTGGCCGTAGCCCCGCCCGCCCCCAGGCCGCCGCACGGCCCGCTCCATACAACTGGTGGGCACGCCCTGGACGAAGAAGGGGAAGTGATCCGAGAAAGAGTGGACCGCCTGGCCGACCGCAAAGGTGTCCGCCATCTCCGCCTTCCACCCCTCAAACACCGGCCCCAGTTCCGGCCATTCGTTGAGCACAATGTCCTGAATGTCGGGGGATGTGCCCGCCGCGTCCAGATTGAGATAGAAACGGATGCGGTCCATCTCCTCGGCGTGGGCTTTCACATAGGCCGCCGAACCGATCAGCCCGATCTCCTCCACCCCCCAGAGCACAAAACGAATCGTGCGGGCCGGTTTCGTATACTGGGCCAGCACCCGAGCCGCTTCCAGCACAGCCACCGCACCGGAAGCCGGGTCCCCAGCGCCTTGGGAAATGTCGTGGCCGTCGTAGTGACAGCCCACCATCACAAGCTCGTCCGGATGGGTTGTGCCGGGCAGCTCGCCAACCACATTCCAGGAGGTGGCCGGCGCGTTGACGTCGGTGGTGGTGAGGCGGATTTTGACCTGGCCGTGGCGTTCCAGCAGCCGTTGCAGATAGCGGCCATCTTCACAGGCCAGCCCCAGGCCGGGGATCGCGCCGGGACCGGCTTCGTGGCCAATGCCGCCGGTGACCGGACCAGTGCCGGGGTAGTGGTTGACAAAGAGGAAGCCGGTCGCGCCGGCCAGCAGACTGCGCCCGTACTTCTCCGAGCGATGGACACCCCGGCTCATCCCCACCGGATTTTCGCTGGTGGTCAGGACAATCTGCCCGGCGATCTCCCCGGCCCGGGCCGCGAAATCGTCCGGGTGGCCTTCGGCCATATCGACCAGCAGGGCTTCGACATTGCCTGCCGGGGAATAGGGCAGGCTGATGCAGGGCAGGCTCTTTTGCACGGGTTCGAGGATTTCCAGGGTCGCTTCGCCCCGGCTCCAACCGCCGTAGGAGAACGACTCGGCGTGGACGTTTTGCAGGCCGTATGCCCGCATCTTCTCCTGCATAAACTCGACGGCCTGACGCTCGCCCGGCGTCCCCGGAAAGCGGGAGCCGCATTCGTCGGTGAGAACAGTCAGGTTGTCAAGCACTTCGGTGGTGGTGTGGATGTCGCCGATCATCTGGCGGTCAACAGTAAGAAATGGATTTTGGGTAGACATTCGGGGGATTCCTTTGCGTGGTGTAGAAATGGGAGTTAGTCCAGCGAACCGGCCAGCCAATTGACGCTCTGACGCAGCAGTCGCCGGTAGTCTTCTTCGGCCCAGGTGGTGGCGGTGTGGCCCGGCGCAAGGTAAACCACCCGGCCATGCCCCGCATCTTTGGTCCAGACCATTGGGTGGACCGCGCCCCGATCCTCGGCGGTCATGTGGACGGTGACATCGGTGCTGACATCCTGCATATAAAATTCGTCGTGCACCGTAAATGGCCCAACGCCCTCCGTCACCGGATGGGTGCGGGCCAGGGGCGTGACTGTGAAGTCGAACTGGGGCGGGTGGGATAGAAAGCGAGCGCCGATCAGCCCGCGCAGGGGCTGGTTGCCCTCGCGCATGACTGTGGACGCGTGGAGCGCCAGCAGTCCGCCTCCATCCCTCACCCATTTGACCAGCGCCCCGGTCTGTTCGGCGGGCAGGTCTTCGGCCACAACGCCGTCCTTTTGCGCGCCACCCAGGCAGGTATAGAGCACAACCACATCCACCTCTTCCTCGTGCAAATGCAGAAGCGTGTCGCCGTCGTAGGTGGCGGTGATTGTGTGGCTGGCATCGCCGACAATCTCCTCAAAGGCCGCGGCAAAGCCCTCAAAGTCGTGGTGAACGCCACCGAGCAGTAAGAGAATTTTTGTGGTCATTGGGTTTTGATTCCGTTGATGTGAATAGCGGCTCTGAAATTGGGGACGGAGCGCATCCGGAAGGGGGCTACCAGCAGAATCGACGGAACTAAAACGCACCTGCCGAAGTGGGCCGGTTGACATTCATCCGGCTCTGCTGGTAGGATCAACTCCATTGCGCCGATCCATTCATCCAATACCTATTATGACAGCACATAACCCCATTACACAAACATCCACCCAATCCGAGACTACCCACCCGTTCACCCTGCGCGCGCCCACACGGGAGGACGCTGCGCTGGTGGTGGATGTGATGAACGCCTGCCAGAGCGCGCTGGGGGATGCGCCGGATATGAACGTGGATGAGTTGCTGAAGGATTGGGTAGGCGCGGACCTGGACGACCAGGCGGTGCTGGTCTTTGGGCCGGATGGCGAGGTGGTCGGTTTTGCCGATTTGATGAACCGACGCTACCAACAGATCAATGTCTATGCCTATCCCTTGCCTGGACCCCACTGGACAGCCGTCTTTGCCCAGTTGATGGCGTGGGGCGAGGACTGGGCGTCCAGCCACAAGCATCTGGGCGAAGGCGTGGACAAAGTGGAAGTTCATTTTTTCCGCCGGGCCAACGACGAAGCCGCCTGCCGCGCTTTGGAAGGCGCGGGCTATTCCAATGTGCGCACCCACTACGTAATGGTTGCCGAACTGGCCGAAGCGCCCCCTCTGCCCATTTGGCCGGATGGAATTTCTGTCCGTTCGTACACACCCGGCGTAGACGACGACGATCTCTTTCTGGGAGGCGAGGAATCCTTTCAGGATATGTGGAATCGTCCGTCCAGCACCAAAGAGCGCTGGCTTCTGCCCACCCAGGCCGAAAACTTTGACCCGACGCTCTGGTTTCTGCCCTACGACACAACAACCGGTGATGTGTGTGGCGTCTGCCTCTGCTCGATTGTGGCAGGTGTGGGAGAAGTGGATACACTGGGCATCCGCCGTGCCTGGCGACGGCAGGGGCTGGGGCTGGCCCTGCTCCACCACGCCTACGGCGAATTGTGGCAGCGGGGCGTCCGCCAGGTGAGTCTGAGTGTAGACGCCGAAAGCCCCACCGGCGCGCCCCGGCTATACGAACGGGCGGGCTTTCGGGTGGTGAAACAGTTTGCCCGCTATATGAAAAAAATCTAGCAGATATTGGGTATTGGATATTTCGTAGTGGCGTCCAACCGGTGTCACTACAAAATATCCAATACCCAATCCCCAATATCAAATATCCTACCCTCAATCCCCCAGGAGAAAATCCAATGCACTTCGAACTACTCATCAAAGGCGGCGAAGTTGTCAACCCCGGCGGCCAGAGCGGACGGCTGGATGTGGGCATCCGGCGCAACCGGGTGGCTGCGATAGAGCCGAACATCCCCGCCGAGAGCGCAGCCCGTGTGGTGGACGCCAGCGGCCAGATCGTCACCCCTGGCCTGATTGACCTGCACACCCACGTCTACCACAACGTCACATTCTGGGGCATCCACGCCGACCCGGTGGCCGCCCGCAGCGGCGTGACCACCTGGCTCGATGTGGGGTCTGCCGGCGCATTCAATGTGCTGGGCTTTCGGGAATGGGTGGCCAAGCCCTCCACGTCCCGCCTCTACGGCCTCCTCAACATTTCCTCCATCGGTCTGACCGCGGCCACCTGGGAACTCACCAATCTGGAATACTGCGATGTGGATTTGTGCGTCAAACTGATCGAGCAGAACCCGGACCTGCTCCTGGGCATCAAAGCCCGCATCGACCGCAACACCACCCGGGGCACAGGCATCGAACCCCTGCGCCTGGCACGGCAAGCCGCGGATCGGGTGCAGCTTCCGCTGATGGTCCACATCGGCAGCGGCCTCCCCCTCTTGGATGTATTGGAGCAGATGCGCCCCGGCGATATTCTGACCCACTGCTTCACCGGCGGGGATATGCGTATCATCGACGATTCGGGTGTGCTGCTGGAAGCGGCGAAACGGGCCTGGGATTCGGGTGTGATTCTGGACATCGGCCACGGCGCGGGGTCGTTCTCGTTTGAAACAGCCGAAAAAATGTTTGCTGCCGGCTATCAGCCGGATGTGATCTCCACCGACATCCACCAGATGAGCATCCACGGCCCCCTCTACGATATGCCCACCTGTCTGAGCAAATTCCTGGCCCTGGGGATGAGTCTGGAGGACGTGATCGCTGCGTCCACTGTGCGGGCCGCGGAAGCGATGGGGCTGGCCGACGAAGTGGGAACCCTGCGTGTGGGCAGCCTGGCGGATGTGGCTCTCTTCGAGATTCTGGAAGGCGATTTCCCCTTCTACGACGTGCGCATGCTCCAGCGCAACGGCAAGCAATTGTTGCGCAACACAATGACAATCATCAATGGCCGGGAACTCCCCCGCACCTGCGATGGCCCCACCGCGCCCTGGATCGAACTGAGCGAGGGCCAGCAGAAGCTGGTCGAATTGGGCCACGCGCCTGACAAATTGGCCGTGACCCACTGCTGCTAGGAGAAACTGCCAGCAGCAACTGCATAGTTTCAAATGTGGTGGGTGGTGCGTGCATCAGTTCACGCACTACGCACCACCCACCACAACAGGATTTTCCCGATGACACACCGACTCCCCCGTAGCACGCCCGAAGCCCAGGGCATTTCCGCTGCTGCCATCTCCGATTTTGTAGAAGTTGCCGACAAAACCATCCACGACATCCACAGTCTGATGATTATGCGTCACGGCGCGGTGGTGACCGAGGGCTGGTGGCATCCCTTTGAGGAAGAACGCAACCACGTACTCTTCTCCCTGAGCAAAAGTTTCACATCTTCTGCCATCGGTCTGGCCGTGGACGAGGGATTGCTGACAGTGAACGATCCGGTCATCGGCTTCTTCCCCGACGACCTGCCCGCAACAGTCAGCGACAATCTGGCCTCGATGACCGTCCATCACCTGCTGGCCATGTACACCGGCCACAGCGAGGACACCACCGGGTACTTGCGCTCTTCTGCGGATGGCAATTGGGTCAAAGCCTTTCTGGCCCAGCCCGCCACCTACCCACCGGGAAGCTACTTTCTCTACAACACCGGCGCAACGTATATGCTCTCGGCGATTGTGCAGAAGCTGACCGGCCAGACGCTCATCGACTACCTGACCCCCCGCCTCTTTGCACCGTTGGGGATCGCCAACCCAACCTGGGAAACCTGCCCGCGAGGCATCAACACTGGCGGCTACGGGCTGAAGATTACGACGGAGGACATCGCCTGCTTCGGGCAGATGTATCTGCAAAAGGGCGTCTGGCAGGGCCAGCAGATTCTTCCCGGGGCCTGGGTGGCCGAGGCAACCCGCTATCACAGCGACAACAGCCCCAACGAAAATGTCGACTGGGCACAGGGCTACGGCTACCAGTTCTGGCGCTGCCAGCACAACGCCTATCGGGGCGACGGCGCTTTCGGCCAGTTCTGCGTCGTCTTGCCGGAGCAGGACGCGGTGATCGCCATCACCTCCGGCGTCGGTCCAATGCAACCCACTCTGGACCTGATTTGGGAACATCTGCTGCCTGCGTTCGGGCCGGTTGCCCTGCCCGCGGATGGCGCAGCCCACAGCCGCTTGCAGGAGAGACTGGCGGGCCTTGCCATTCCGCCCCAGGCCGGGGAATCGTCTTCAGCCATCGCCCAACAGGTGACGGGACGTTCCTATCGTATGGCTGAGAATGTGCGGGGCATACGGACGTTTTCCTTCGATTTTGGCCCAGAACAGAACATTTGTACAATAGAGGGGCCGTGGGGAGAAGAACAGATTGTCTGTGGTGTGGGGGAATGGCGCAAAGGGGAATCCCTCTTTGCCGAGCGGGAACGTCAGCCCGCCGCGGTCAGCGGTGCGTGGAGCACCCCGGATACCTTCGCTTTCCGGGTCTATTTCTACGAAAGCCCCTTCTGCGTCAGCTACACCTGCCGCTTTGACGACGACACGCTGACCGTTGAGTCCGCGCTGAATGTTGCGTTCGGCCCGACAGGACTTCCCCAATTGGTGGGGAAAGCGCGCTGAATTGCGCGGTTTGAGTAAGGGTTGACGCCGAAATAATGCACGACAGCCTTCCGGGGAGCGGCCACAAAATCAGGCAATACGAAGCAGATTTGGCCGCTTCCCGGAAGGTCGGAATCGATGACTTATTGGATCGTCAATCCTAAAGGAGAAGAAGGATGAAGTACACCTGTGAATTGATCATCAACCTGCCCCGCCAGCGGATGATCGAAATCTTTGACAACCCGGACAATATGCACAAATGGCAGCCGGGGCTAGTCAGCTTCGAGCATCTGAGCGGGGAACCGGGCCAGCCAGGGGCGAAGTCCAAACTGCTCTACGATATGAACGGACGCAAAATGGAGATGATCGAGACGATTGTAAGCCGGGACCTGCCAGACAGTTTCACCGGAACCTACGACGCCGATGTCGTTCACAATATCATCGAAAACCATTTCTATGTGGATGGGCCAGCATCCACCCGTTGGGTAATGGATACGGAATTTCAATTCTCCGGATTTATGAGGATCGCTTCCAAATTTATGGGCGGCGCCTTCCGCAAACAGTCGATGGAATTTATGCAGAACTTCAAGGAATTTGCGGAGAGTCAATAGAGACGGCAGACGACGGGACACAGACCGCGGCTGTGTCCGCCCGCGCCGATAAGGAGGACGGTTCTTCATTTCAACCTGTTTTTGGGTATACTGAGCCTCACAGTATCCAAATTTATCCCCCCAAACTGAGGAGAAATCTGTGAAAGTCGCGTATGTATTTGCTCTACCCCGTTCCGCCAGCTACAAACTGGCCCAAATGATCCTGCCCCAACTGGAAGCCGGCACCCACGGCGTGGATGTGGCCGGGATGTTCTTCTTCGACGACAACACTTTTGTCCTGCGTGCCGGCGACCCGGTGGGCGAGCGGCTGGCGAAGGTGGCCGCGGAGAAGGGCATTCTGCTGATGATGTGCGATATGTGCGCGTTGGAGCGCAACCTGGCCGAGGGCGAACCCCGCTGGTGTGACGCCGATGGCGTGGGCCGCACCGAGCCGGGCGAATGTCATACAGTCAACACAGTGGCTGGTGTCCACGTGGGCTGCTTCCCCGACCTCTACGCCGCGCTGGCTGGCAACCCGCCGGATCAGGTGATTACGCTGTAATACGGAGGGTTTGAGCCGCCAGCGGTGAGTCGAATTTCCAATATAGAAAGGTGAAGCGTGCTGCGTGAGATCGTCGTCCGATCTCACGCAGCACGCTTCACCTTTCTATGGAGAAAATATCAGCGGTCCCGGTTTATCTCACCCCCGCTGCACCCGCCACGTCTGGCTGTAGAGCGGCGCGGTCGCCAGAGCCGCGTGATAGGACGCGGCATCCGGGAAGGTCCGTTCGGCCAGTCGATAGCCGGTCATTGTCACCGGAAAACTCTCCACGCCGAAGGGCCAGGGATCGCAGGTGGCGGTCGTGTCGTCGTAGCAGAAGCGAATCTCTACACAGCCTTCCGGGCCGCCTGTGGGATAGCAGCCCAACAGTGCGCCAGACGGCCAGGGCACGCCCAGTCGCAGAGAGGCGTTGTCGCAGAACTGAAGCAGACGGGTATGCGCTTCTAGAGACTCCGCTTCCATTCCCGCCAGCAGTTCGGATGCATCTCTAAAATGGATACGGGCCTGGGCTTGCAGTTCCTCTTCCCAGGCGAAGAAACCGGCAATCTGTTCCCGGTCTTCGGCGCTGAAGGGCAGACTCGCCAGCGACATTTCGTAGAGCAGACTGGCGTGACGGGCCACCAGCAGCGCGGTGTAGGGGTGATGGCCCCAGGCGATCCGCACCCCCTTTTGCCAGATGGCGATCTTCTCCGCCACGTCCGTGTTATGCAGAAAGTCCATCGGCACGCCGTCATCCCGCAGCCGTGGCTTCTCCTCCCAATCCGTCCAGCCGCTGTCGTGGAGGATCACCGCCACTTCCAGCAGATCGAACAACGGCGGACGGACGAAACGTTCGTTGCCCCAATGACGGCAGAACTCGGCAGCCATCACCCCGTGGGATGGCTGGGAAAGACAGAGCAGCCCGCCGTCCTCCATTTCCCGGACAATCATTTCTTTTCTCCTGAGCTAAGGATGGGACGCAGATTACGCTGAAACCACAGATTTACGCAGATTTTATCAGCGTCAATCACCTTTTTCTGTGACATCTGCGTCCCGCGGTTCATTATCCCTCAAACAACTTTTCGTTGCGATGCAGCCGCCGGGCGATACCGAAAGTCTGTCCTTGGGCGCGCACAGTGGGCGAATGGGCGGCCAGATAGCGGGCCGCAGCCACCAGCACATAGACCGCCTCGTCCGCCGACGCGCCGCCCGCCAGGAGCAGGTCGTGCTGACGGAAGGCCGCTTCCACCGACTGAATTGTGTGGAAGTCCCGGTCCTCCCGCAGGAGAAGCCCGGCCAGTTCCGCGCGCAATTCCGCCGCATCTCCACCCCGGAAGAGATACTCCCCGACGGCATTCCCCGCCTGATTCACCTGCTGTTGCCGATCCAGCAGCCCTTCCAAACCGGGCAGGGCAGGCGTCGAACCGTTGCGGGCCGCGGGTTGGGGCAGCCGGGCCGCGGGAATATTGAGGAAGCGGTCCAGATAGACGCTCATCGCGGCGTCGAAGACCCCGCGCAGGAGGAGCAGATACCCATCCGGTGCGCTGTACCCGTCCAGCCGCCGCAGCCCCTGGTGGACCGCGTTGGCAAAGGTGAAGGTGTGCAGGGCCGTGTCCCAATCGCCAAATTCGTTGCTGGTGTGGAAGCGGGCGATGCGCAGGGCCGCGGCGTAGGCGACAGTAGAGGCCAGCTCCACTTCCGTCGCGCCGTCACGCAGCGCGGCCAGCAGCCCGGCAATACTCGCCTGGGGATCGTCCTCCAGCAGAATCGGCACAAGCGCGGCCCGCCCCTGCCAACTTCCCCGTTGGGTCGCGCCGCTTGCCAGTGCGTCGGGAAGCTGATCGAAGGCTTGCCGCAGCAGAACAATCAGATCGATGGGGTTGCGCCAGGCGTTGGACTCCTCCATGCGTCGGGCCGCCGCGTAGCCGGGAACCAGACTGGTCAACACCTGCTCAGCCTGCTCCCAACCCACAATATCCAGCGCTTCAAAGGCTTTGTTGGTGAAGTCGAGCGGGTGGCCCACATCGATATAACGGAAGTCGGTGGCTGCGCTGAAGAGAATGTCCGCCATCTCCTGGGGACCCGCGCCGGCGCGCAGCGCGGTGACAATACAGCGCTCAGCCCCCTCGTCGTCGCGCACGGTAATGAAGCGGCGGAACCACTGCTTCAACAGTGGCAGTTCTGGGCTGCCGCCGGGCAGGGGCGAGACGAGGAAACGGGGGGATCGGCCCGCTGTGTCCGCGGCCACCGCGGCCAGCCCGTGGGTCAAAGCTCTGGAGCGGTCTTCCGGGCGCAAGCTGGGCAGGAGATTCTGGAAACAGGTGAGCATCGTCAAGCCCTGGCCCCAGCCCTGCATCCGATAGCGAGTGCCGAATTCCAGCCCGGCGGCGAAGGGGGTGCGGGTGTCCTGGCTTTCGTCGATCAGACTGATGACCCCTTTGGCGAGGACCAGCGACAGATTGCGTTCCAGCCCCACTTGCAGCCGCTCCTTCTGCTGGGCCAGGGACGGGCGGTGGAGCGTCGGGTCCACATAGACATCGCCGTCGCGGACTTCTACGGGAAAGTTGGGCGTGTCGTCGGCCCACAGGTCAAAGGAGCCGCCGGTGCAGAGATCGAAGCGGGCGTGATGCCAGTGGCAGGTGAGGATGCCGTCGGCCACGCTGCCTTTGTCCAGGGGGAAGCCCATATGGGGGCAGCGATTGTCCAGGGCGTAGACGCGCCCCGCGTGATGGACGAGGACGATGACCTGATCGTCCACATAGACGGTGTGCAGGCCGACTTTCGTGACTTCGGCGAGAGAGGCGACGCGCTGGAAGGTGTCGGTGCGGGTGGTGGTGGGCATTGGGGGTTCTCCTTTTGAACGCAAAAAGTAGATAGGTCCACTATACGCCAGAGCGGGCGGGCACGCAAGACTCGAAACTACACTGGAATCTGATACGACCGCCACCCGTACCCATTCAGCGCTACGGCCAACTGCCCATCCTCAACCAGGCCGACCGCCTCTCCCGTGCGCATGTCCGTCACCGGCCCCACGGCGGGAATCGCCGCCCGTTCCTCCACCGCATCCGGCCCGAAATTGAGCGCGGTTACCTGCACGCCACCGTCGTCAGGTAACTCGTGGACCATCACCAGCAGGGCCGGGTTGTTGCACTCCGGCACGGCCACCTGGCGCGCCCGGAAGAGTTGACTCTCCTGGCGCAGGGCCAGCATTTCCTGTAACTGGCTGGCAAAGGAATCAGGGCGAGCCAACTGATCGGGCAATGAACCGTAAAGCGCTGTGGCTTTGGGTAAGCCGCCGTTGGAGTGAGTGACAGTTGGATTCACATCCATCAGATCGTAGCCGCCCCGGTTGATCCAGCGGGCATCGCCATCGGCCAGATGGGCCACCGCAGCCCACGGCAGGGGCAGCGCGCCCACCAAATCCCAGCCGGAGAGGGCAAAGACGCCGGGTTGCAGGGCGTTGTAGGCGGCCAGGAGCAGGTGCAGTCGCTGGATTTGGGCGATCTGTTCGGCACTCAGGCTGGTCAGATCGCTGATGCCCAGGGCTGCCGCGCAGATGCTGGCCGTGGTGCAGGCCACGCCATTCTCCACAAAACGCCGGTTGTAGGGAGCGGCGGGACCGGTCAATCGGCTGTACATCTGCGCCCGGATGTGGCCGCGCAGCTCTGCCCCGCTCCACTCTTTGCCAAAGCAGGTGTAGCGGTCGTCCTTATGCACAAACCAGAAATGGACCAGTTCCAGAGTCAGTTCGTCGTGGTTTTGCAGGGCGTGGATCAGCGAGCCGGGTTCGATGCGCTGTTCTTTCATCTCCGCCAGCATCAGACGCAGAAAGGCCGTGTCACCTGTGATCAGCGCGTGCTGGACAGCCGGGCGAGTGATGAAGTCGTAGGAGAGGTCCGGGCCGGTCTCCGCCATCGCGGCGATGTCGTCCACGGCCAGGTTGAGTTCCTGGAAGGTGAAGCCCCCCGCCTTGCGCACCACCCCGGCGATCAGCGCGTTGCCCGTCACCGACAGGGGGTGGCCTTCGGACCAGACTGTGCCGTCGGCCCGGCGCTCGATGCCCAAAAAACCGTTGGCGTCCAGGCGCAGCATCCCCGCGCCCAGCACGCCCAGAGCGTGGAGCGCGTCGCCCAGAATCAGCCGTTGGGCGGCAAAAGTCGGGTCCAGCCAGTTCAGGCTGGGCTGGCCTGCTTTGAAGTAGTGGAGATAGACCCAACGCCGTTCCACCCTATCCGCGCCGACAACTACAGCCGTCGCGCTCCAGTCGCTCTCCTTCACCCCCGGCTCATAGAAAATGGTGCGGGGCAGGTTGCCCGCCAGATAGCCCTTCCCGGCCAGTGCTTCTACGGTTGCCGGTGACAGGTTCACGCAGTCCGCCCCTTCCGGCACAGGCGGCAGCAGCGGCCAGTCGTCCCGCGCAATCTCCACCAGATGGTAGAGGCCGGGATAGTCGCCCACGGCCCGTTCGGCCAGACGGAAGTCCGCGCCTTTGCCTGTGTGGCTGGGAATGATGTCGTCGATGAGGACCGCGCCCTGGGCTGCCGCGCTTTCCCTCATTTGGATATACTCGGCTGTGCTGCCAAAGGTGGGGTCGATCTCCACGCCGATGCGGTCGAAATAGCCGTCAATCGTTGGGGTGAATTCCCGCCCCGTCACCCCGCCGGAGACTTTCATCGGCCCGGTGTGCATGCCCTGAATGCCGATGCGAGCGAAGCTCTGCCACAGGGCCGGGTCGCCCAGCGTCGCCAGGGGCGAGTCCCCTTCCCGACAGACAATCGCGGGTGGGTAGGCCGTGAACCAGACCGACGCGAGACCGGCCGCGTCCTGGGGACGGGGCTGGGCGTAGGGCCGTCGCCACATTTCGCCTGTGCCGGAATAGCGGGCGAGGATCGGCTTCACTGCTTCCAGCATCGCGTGGGACAGCAGCCAGTCAGTGTAGGATTCGTTTGGGTTGGGCATTGGCATTCTCCGTTTGGGTTGGCCGGATATGCCGGGGGATGCACACTTCAGTGTAGTGGATGGGGAAGGTTTGGGCAAAGCAGGTGGTGCGTAGTGCGTGTAAGAGTACACGCACTACGCACCACCTGGGCGCACACCTGCTAACGAGTAATGCTGGGCAGGAAGATCGAGGACATCCCCGGCGCGGGTGCGTTGGGATCCACCGTCACAAGCCCGTCGTTGAGTGGGTTCTCCCCGTCCCGGTAGTCGTGCTCCCCCTCGTCGTTGAAGCGTACCCGGAAGCTCTCTCCCGGCCAGAGGACGCCGCTGTCCCACAGTTCTGCATAGGTGCTGTGCTCGGCCAAGCCCCCATTCACCCATTCCACTACCGTCCCCGGCGGCACAGTTAGCACCCCCGGATCGAAGCCGCCCGGCCCGATGGTGACGGTCACATCCGGTTCCTGGCTGACCAATGGCGTCAGCGCGATGGCGGGTCCAACACCGGCGTCGTTGATCTCGACTGCCGCTGTGCGATAGGGTTGGTAGCCCGGCGCGCTGACCAGCAGCCGGTAGACGCCGGTTGGCGGCGCATAGTAGAAGCTGCCGTCTGCCGGCGTCGTCTGTGGGTTGGCCTGGCCAAAGCCAGCGTCCAACAGGAGTTCACTAAAGGTGGCTCCGCTGGCCGAGGGGACCGTTGTCTCCACCAGCAGGGCAACCGTCGCGCCGGGGATGGGCTGGCCGGTAACCGCGTCACTGACGACGCCGGGCGCCTCTGCCTGCGCGGCCAGGTCAAAGATCGTCGTATCGGTTTCGGTGGTTGCGGTCAGGCTCAGGCTGACTGCTGTCGCAGACCGGTTCTGACTGCCCAGAGTCAGGACACCGGTGAAACGACCATCTTCGTCCGGGTCGCTTAGGGTGATGTTCTTCTCGGTCTCGCCGATATATCCCAGGGACACACCGGCCTGGCCTACACAGGCATTCACACCGACGGTGAAGGGGCCGCCGCCCAGCAGATGTACGATGTCCGTGTCGTCCCAGACCGGGCTGCCGACGCCAAAGCTGCGGCCCGCAGCGTCGGTGACGGCAAAGCTGGCCGGGTCGATGGGCAGGTACGAATCCACCCGCACCAACACCGACCGCATCACACCCGGATCGCTATCGTCCAAATCAGTCCAGCCCCGGATCACGTGCAGGCCGTCGCTCAGCCCTTGCAGGCTGTACCCCCAGCGGCCAAAGTTGCCATAAGTCAGGGTATCCTGGATGGCTGTACCGTCCACTTCCAAACGAACCTGCGCGCCGGGCGGGGCAATGCCCACCAGTTCCACCCCGCTGCGGCAGGTGAGTCCTGACGTCAGGAGCACCGGGCTGTTGGCTGTGCGAAAGCCAAAGTGCAGGCTAGATGTCTCGGTCACCTCGGTGCTGACGCTGTTGTTGCTCTCGTCCACATCCTCCGCGCTGGTGACGGTGACGGTGGAGCGATAGGCCGCGGGCGCGTCGCTGCTACGGCTGGCAGCCTGGGGTCGCCAGCCCACCAGAATCGTCCCCTGTGCGCCGGAAGGTACCTCCTGAACATAGACGCTCAGCTTGCCGTCGCTATGCTGGATGGCACTGGCGGGCAGCCCTGGCGCGTGAACTTCCACCAGCTCTGCCGTGCCGAAACCGGTCACGTCTTGGACGATTGTCACATCTCTGGCCGTATCGTTGCCCTGATTCTCATAGGTGATTTGGAACTGGGCGTAGCGATCTGTCCCTGGGATGGCGCTGCCCTCAAAGAGCGGTCGTTCCAGCCACGCGCCGCTTTGGGAAAGCGTCACATCCGCGCTGCCGGGGGGCCGCCACAGATAGTCTTCGGTCTCTCCCAGCCGGTAGCCGCGGTCCGGCCCCCGCCCGTCGCCGTAGATGCGCCCGGCCAGTTTGGGCGATTTTTCCTCGCTGAGTGTGACCCGCAGCCAGGCGGCTTTGTTCGTTTGGTCCGACGCCCACAGGGACTTGACGCTGCTCACCACATTCAGCAGGTTGCCCCCGGGCGTCAAGGAAGCCACACTGACCGGGTGGTCGATGACGATATGCTCCCGGCCCAGATCGCCGGGCTGGGGCGAACAGGCGGCGGTGTCGTTCCAGTCCCCGTCCCGGTTGCCGTCGATCCAGACATTCAGATAGAGGGTCTGGATGTTTCTATTGAGGAGCGCCTGCTTGGCCAGATTGTTTTGCAGCCAGACCTGGGCCTGCAAGCGGGCGGGCTGGCAGTGGTTCAGGTCGAGGGTGGCCAGCCTCACCCCGTCGTCGAAGCGGTCCCGGTCGGCGGTGTCCAGACCGGGCAGCAGATTGTTGGTGGGGTCCGCGTCCGGGCCACTGTCAGCCTCGGCCTCCATACTGACCAGATTGCCCAAATGGACAGGCCGGGGGTTGCGGTGCAGGGGGCCGGGCGCATCGCCGGGCAGCCCGGCAAAGACCGTTGGGAAATGGGCGGTGACGCCTGTGTAGGCGGTCATCGGTTGGCCGGCGTGGTTCATGCTATCCGGTGCGTCGCCCAGATCGTTGGGGTGGATGGGAATAGTCACCGTCACCTGTCCCGTCGGGTCGGGGATCTGCTCGGGATCCGGGCAGGGGATGCGGGGCTGGTTCGCGGCGCTGTCGCCACACTCCGCGGGGGACAGGGACGTGCGGCTTTCGGCCTGTCCACTGCTGGCACAGGCCCGGCCGTTGCCCGTCACCAGACAATAGATCACGCCGACGGTCAAAGAGACATCGCCGTCCAGCAGGCGGGCCGGGTCAATGGTCCCGCCCGGTTTGATGGCCTGCTCCACGCTGCGGCTCTCGCCGGGGGCGAGGTGGAGCAGTGTGATGCGCTGGCTGGCCGCGTCCTCCTGGCTGGCGTCTACGGCCAGCAGCCGGGGGCGGCTCACGCCCAGCAGCACAGGAACCGGCGCGTCGTTGCGGAAGGTGGTGCGCAGGGTGAGGCCCTGGCCGGGGATCAGGCCCGGATCGTAGGGCATCCAGTCGGCGACACCGCTGCGCACTACCCGCTGGGTCACGTGGATGTCGTCCAGCGTGGCCAGGGGACAGTGGACCCGCAGTCTGCCGTTGGCCTGTTCGCTGCCGCCGTCCGGGCGTTGGGCCGCGGCGTTGAGGGTCAGCGTGCGGAAGCCGTCCCAGCAGCGCGCCACCCGCAGGGGCAGTTGCAGGATCAGCGTCCCGTCGTTGCGCAGCCGCCCCTGCCAGCCAACGGTCGCGCCGCGCCGTTTCACCTCAAGCGGATCCACCGACTGGGCCGGGTTCTCGCCGAGGATGGGTCGCCCGGCCAGTTCCACGCCGTCGGGCAGATTGACGAGCAGGCCGGTGGTCGCGGGTCCGCTGCCGCCGCTGTAGGCCAAGCGCACGGTCGCCGTCACCACATCACCGGGCCGCACGGACTCGCCTTCGGCCACGCCGGGATCGACCGTCAGGTCCAGGGTGGGCGCGGCGTAGGCCAGGCCGGTTATGAGCAAGAGGGGCAACAGCGCCAGCATAACGGCAAAACCTAGACTGCGAATGGCCAAACGTGGGGTACGAGTTGTGAAGTGCAAAGTGTGTTCTGGATTAAGCGAATGCATCGGGCCTCCTTCTGCCAGGTTCCCGCGGTGGTTGATTGCCGATTCCCAATATCTGGTCTCTTCTCTTTGCATCAGAATGGACACTCCCCGCTCCAGTCAAAGTCGGCTTCGGTGTTGGAGCCTTTGAGGGGAATGATGAAATCCAGGGTCAGAATGCATTTGAGACACCACTTATCGTCTCGTACTTTCTGTTTGGTGGTCCAGGTATCCACTTCGCAAGCACCGCAGCCCGCCCCGGCCCAGGCGTTGCCGGTCAGGTCCAGGGCATCGCTGCCGAAGTCGTTGTCCAGTTGCAGGGTGATGCTGGCCTTGACCGCGGCCACACAGAGGGCCTTGCCCGTGGCACTGACCCCCAGGCGCACGCCCCAGGCGTTGTTGGGCTGGCCCACTTCCGTAAAGACCCAGAAGGCCACCTCTCCCCCGCCGCTGATCTTCACGCCGGGGCAACTGCCCAGCAGATTGAAGATGGGGATGTTGTTGGCATACAACTGCATATACGCGCCCTGGATCAGCATTCCGGGGTCCGGGTCCATGGCGGCCATCACATCGCCGTACTCCGCGGCCAGCACCGGACTGTTGGGGTCCAGTCGGCCAAAGAGGAAGGAGCCGCCCACGTTGATGCGCCCGATACTCTCCAGATCGATCCAGAGGTCCAGAGTAGCGCCGGTGTAGAGCAGGACGATCTTCTGGTTATCGACAGTGAAACCGGCCACCGCGCCGGCCTTGTCCACCTCCGCCACTTCGGTCACGATGTCGTAGAGGGTGACGCCCCCTTCGATGCCGTAGCCCAGATCGTCCAGATCGAAGAGCAGGCGCATATCCGCGTCCAGACGCACGTCCAGATCGGCCATTGTGGTCTGCACGTCCCTGGCGTTGGCGTAGATGGCCCCGTCCGGGTCCCATTCCAACGAGAAATCGCCGGTGAGGAGGGTTTTGGGATTGGCCCCGGTCGGTTCCGAGTCGTAGACGGTCACGAAGGCGTCGGTCTGGAGCAGGTCCAGTTCCCCGTCGATGACCCGCCCGTCGCCATCGGTGACCGGGCGGATGGTGGCGTCGCCCCGTACCCACTGCAATTGCAGGGGCGAATTATCCAGCTTTTCCTTGAACAGTGGCAGGCCAATGTGAATGTCGGCGAAAGAGCCTTCGGTCAGCCAGTCGGAGACAATGCCGCCAAAGTTCTCGGCTCTGTCGTCCACATCCTGAATCAGCGTGCGGTAGTCGTCGAAGCCCTCCTGCTTGACCAGATACGCGGCCAGCCCGGCCTCCAGTTCACAGTCCCAACCCGAGGCAAAGAGGCTGAAGAATGGGCCGTTGTTGCCACCGCTGCCCGAACACCAGCCCAGGAAGCGCGCCTCCAGTTCGCTGCGGGAGGCCGCGGGGCTGTTGCCGGGCAGGGTGTTCCAGGCTTCATCCGCGGCCAGGAATACCCCTGTGGCCGAGGGGAAGCCGAAGAAGATACGCTCGGTGCTTGGCTCCACCACCAGGGAGTTGGGAATCTCGGCGATGGTCACTTCGGCCAGCGCGTTGTCCAGAATGCTGATGTCCCGGCCCTGGCTGGTGGCCAGACCCACCCAGCGGCTGGCGATGTTGGCCGCCTGGGACTGGGCGTAGAGCAGCTCGTATTGAAGTTGGATATCCAGGGCCGGGCTGAAAAGCTGCTCGGCCTGGGGACGCCGGTCGAAACCCACGTAGGGGTTCTGGGCCAGCAGATAGATTTTGTCGCTGTCCGGGTCCGTGGCTTCGCCGAAGAAGGGCAGATAAACGCCAGCGTTCAGCGCTACGAAGCCCCCGTCCAGCCCGGCGGTGGCCGTGCAGCCGCTCTCCTGGGGCAGACAGGGCGGGGTCGCCAGGGTGGCGCTCTCGTCCCAGCCCGGCTTCTCCCGGGTGGAGCCGCCGTTGCCGTAGTCGCTCAGGCGCAGGTCCTCCATCACCACATAGAAGCCGTCTACGGTGTAGACCGTGTTCTCCGGGAAGACCTCGCCGTCGTAGAAGGTTCCTGTGGGGTTGAAGGATAAAGCCATCTCCACCTGGGGATCGCTGGCGCTGCCGTCCTGCCGTTCCAGGTTGGTGATTTGAGTCTCCAGTTCGATCCAGAGTTTGTCCGCATCGTCAAAGAAGACGGCCCAGGGCAGCACGTCCAGTTGCCAGTAGTCCAGGTCTTCAGATTTGGGTAGCAGCGCGCCGCTGCTGGCACAGCCTGCCTCGTCCATCAGAAGTTGGTCAAACTCGAAGAGGGCTTCGGCGGGATAGGGCAGATAGATTTTGCCGCCGCTGGCGCTCTCGTAGGGCCAATTGCTCTGCCAGCTTTGGGCAAAGCGACTGAAGCGGAACTGGTAGTTCGCCAACGTCACGGGCAGGTCCGCCGCGGGCTGCATATCCACCAACCCACTGACACCAGAGCGCCGGATGTAGAGGTCCACATCGCTACTGCCCTCGAAGGCGAAGGCAGCGGTGGGCGGGCTGGCCGGGGTGGGGCAGGGCGTCCAGTCGAAGTTGTGCTCGTAGGCATTGAGACCCGGCTGTTCCCGCTCGTCGCCGGACAGACCGCTGGCCCCTGTGCCCAGGGACGCGGGCCAGCTCAGATTGGGCAGGTCCGCAGTCAGCACCGGCGGCGCGTAGAAGGAGTAGTCACCGTCATAGGCCCGATAGCCGGTCCAGGTGACGTCGTCGGAAGAGGTGACTGGCCCGGTGAGGCCGCCGTTTTCGGTAATGTCCAGGGTCACGTAATTGCCGCTGAAGTTGTTCAGGGCAAAGTCGTCGGTGTCGTTGCGATAGCTGAAACTGAGACTGTCCCCGCTCAGCTTGCGGGTCAACTTGCCGTGATCGAGCACGCCGTTGATGAAACGGTAGCTGCGGGCGCTGCTGCCCACCTCCACGCCGAAGGGGAAGGCGGTGGTGTAGGTGAAGCCCAGAACATTGCCCCAGCAACCGTTCAGCCCATTGGCCCGGCTGTAGGTGGCGTCGCCCGTCCCCGCGCAGATACCGGTCTTGGCGTCGGTTCCCAGAATTTTCAGGAAGCCGTCGTTGCGATAGTCCAGCATCCCCTGTTGGCCCGTCAGCTCGAAGAAACGCTCCCGGTAGATGGTGCAGGTTCCCTGGAACTGGACGCCGGTCTCGTCGATGGTGAAATCATCCGTGGGCACGACGACCAACGGCCAATCCCGCACGCCAAAGGGGAAGGCGATGCTGGTCACGGGGGTCAGACAGTTCTGGCTGACGGTGAGCACGTGGGTGAAGCGCAGGGTCGTATCCTCGAAGAAGACATCCTGGGCCGCGGCCTCGATGGGATAGCCCGGCCCCACCCCGTCCAGCTTGAAGAGGGTGAAGTCCAGGCCGAAGTCGTAGATTCGCAGGGTGGCTTTGGCCCCGAATTTGTCGATGTTCATATTCTTCACTGTGTAGCGCACCCGGTTGTTGCGCTCCACGGCCATTGTGCCCAGCAGCACGGAGCCGCTGCCCGCGGTCACTGTGCCGTCACCGTTGGCGCTGACACCGGAGAAGGTCACTTTGACGGTTGTGTTCACACCGGACGTGGGCTGGAGGGTGACTTTGCCGTTACCGGTCAGATTGCCCGCGGTCTTGTTGCTGTAGCTGGTGACGGTAATGTCCCAGGTGCCGAAGTGCAGGGTGGCCGGTGGGTCGCCTGGGCCAGGGATATACGTTCCCCCTTCAGGTGGCGTGTGGGCCACGCTGGGCAGAGGCTTGGCGGTGATGATGGCCTGGGCCACATTGGATTTGCCGGTGATTTCGCCCCGGGCCGTGCTGGGGTCGATGGATGTGCCGTTGAATGTCCCCGCGGAGATGCGCAGCAACTGGTAGTAGGCTGTGTCGCCGGGGTGGACGTCGGGATCGATAAGATTGTCAGTAGTGCCGATGATTGGCGAGATGGGTGTAAAGCCGTCTGTCGCACTGCGACTGCGGAAGACGATGTAGCAACATTGCTGGTTGCCGTTGGTTCCGGTTGGGTCGTCAATGGTGATGGCGACGCCGTTGTCCTCAGGCGGGCCGTCGACCCATTGCACCTCAATGGTGAAGTCCTCCTGATAGCGGGCGGATGGATCGTCCAGATTCACATAGCGGGCGGGATAGGGCGCGGACGCGGCTTTCTGCCCGGCCACATCCACCGCTTCCACCGCGTACCAGTAGATGTTATTGGACTCCAGGACACTGGCGCTGTCGGTGTAGCTGAACTCCCGCTGGTTGCCGCTGCCACTGCTGACAGGCAGGGTGGCGATTTTGTTCATCGCGGCCAGGGCCGGTCGGCTCTCGCCTTTGGCCCGATAGATGGCGAACTCTTTCAGGTTTTGCTCGCCGCCGGTGGTCCAGCTAAGCTGGCCCTGATAGCTGCTGTCGATGGCCGCGCTGAGCAGGGCGGGCGGGATGATCTGTTGGGCCTGGCCCTGGCTCAACACCCGGTCCAGGGCAAAGGTGGAGACCGCGCCCAGATTGCCCGCCTCGTCCATTCCCCGCACCTCGTACCAGACCTCAGTCTCGCGCAGGGGGGTGTAGTCATCGCTCCAACTGCTCCACACAAAATTGCTGCCGGTCATCCCCGCCTGGTCCACCAGCAGGGGCACGCCGTCCGCAGCGAACTTGCGATAGACGTTGACCTTCACCACATCCCCGTCGTTGGGGAAGCAGATATTGCGGGGATTGCCCAAAATATCCACCGAACAGGCGATGGGCGCGCCGGGCGGGTAGATGTCGTCCACTTTGCTGACGTGGGGGGTGCTGGGCGCGCTGGTGTTGCCGCTGCGGTCCACTGCCACCACCCGATACCAATAGTCCGCGTGCTCGGCCACGCTGCTGTCTGCAACGAACATCTCGTCCCCGCACTCGTCCGGGGTGACAGCGGTCACCAGTTCCCACTCGTCCGGCCAGATAGCCAGGGCGCTTTTGGCCCGATATAGCTCGAAACGCTGCCAGTCGCCGTTGCCTTCCTCTGCCGGGTCAAAGCTGTAGACCACCTGCACGTCCGCAGGATTGTTCTTGCCGTGATAAATTGTCTCCACCCGTAGCAGATCCGGCGCGGCGTTGGGCCGATAGTCCGGGGGCTGCAAACAGGCCTGGGACGACAGGGCGCCGTCCTGCTGCAACAGGTCCAGCCCCGTGACGCTGTAGCAGTACATGCGGGAAGTGTCCAGGTCGAAGTCGGCCCACTCGTATTCAAATTCGTGGACCTCCAGCCCGTAGGCCAGGCGACCGCCGCTGACATCTTCATTGGAGGCCGCGTCCGCGGGCAGGGGCTGGGGAAAGATGGGGTATTCGTTGATCAGTTCAAAAGGGCCGCAGTTGGCCGGGCCGGGGTCGCAGGTGCGCCGGTAGACGTTGAAGCCGTTATGCCATTCCGGGTCCGTTTCCGGTCGGCCCAGGTCTGTATTCCAGGAGAGGTAGATGTTGGCGTGGGCCTCTTGCAAGGCCCGGCCCTTCACCGCTTCGTTGACTGTCCCGGCGATCTGCCCGGCCAGGTTGCTCTCCACCAGGGGCGCGGCGTCAAAGGCGCTCAGACCCGTGGGATCGGGCATCCGGGTGCGCTGGGTTGTGTCCACATCGATGGGGCCGAGGAGGACGGTCTTTGTGGGCGACACCACCTGGCGCACCCAATAGCGATAGACTCCGGATCCGCTGAAGTCCGTGTCCAGATGGCCCAGCCCAAAGACCTGGGCCACGCCCGGATCCCGGTTGGCCAACCACTCCACCAGCATGGGGTTGTCCCCGGCCTGGACGTGGGCGTGGACGTCGGCGATGGAGGCCAGGGGCAGGGGATCGCCGTTGGCGTCGGTCTCGTAGCCGTTGCGCAGGGTCTCCCAGTGGACGCCCAGCAGGGGCAGGGCCGTGGTGTCGTCGGTGATGGGGGAGATGGTGGCGACGATGCCCGCGCTGCCCACCCCGGCGGAAGGCGCGCCGGCCGGGGCCGGTTCCCGCAGCAACTCCACGGGCACGTCGTAGACACTGGCGACCATCTGCCAGCGCAGATAGACGTTGCCCGCGTCGTCCACGGCATAGCCAAAGCGTCCGTCTTCCGTCTCGGAGGTCAGGCTGGAACGCCAGCGCAGCCGGGCCGCGTCCAGGTCCGCCCGGTCCACCAGACCATCGCCGGTCAGGTCGAAGCGGGTGACATCCACCGGCTCCTGGGCAGAGATGGCGGCGGCGATCTGCTGCAAGTCGGCCACGTCGATGCGCCCGTCGCAGTTCACGTCCGCGGGGTGGCAGGGCGGCGCGGGGGACTGGGCGTGGGAGGCGGCGGAGAGCATCAGTGTGAACAGGATCGCCGCCAGGAGTGCGAGTTGCGAGTTGCGAATTCTGTATCCGTACATTGGGCGCTCCTATTCGTTCGTGACCGCGGGCAGGAAGATGCTGTGCCCCGTAGTGTGGCCCAGGTCGATAGTTATGTCCTCGCTCAGGGGTGTGACAGCCTGGCCCTGGCTATTGGTGACAATTGGGTCTGCCAGACTGAGGGCGACGCTGCCTTCGCCGGTCAAGGGGCGAAAGGTCAAGGTAGCCAGGGGGCCGTCGCCGGTCAGTCCAGGGCCTCCCCAAGCCAGCGCGCCGATGCTGCTGCCGCCCAGGACAGGTTTGGGTCCCAGGAGCATTGCGCAGGGTCCGCCGTCGTCACAGCCATCCACCCGGCCAAAGGCGTCGGTGCTTTCCATTGAAACCAGGGCCATCCGCGTCCCGTCGTAGTGCAGATCGGCCTCCCAGCCTGCCAGATCAGTCCCATCCGCCACGCGAATCTCCACCCGCAGCAGGCCGTCGCCGGTTACAGGCAGGCTCTGCAAGTGCAGACTGGGAGCAGAGGCCAGGGAGAGTTTGTCAGCGGCCAGCAGGCCCGTCAATAGGAAAAGGATGAGTAAACCAACGACATAAAACGACCGTTTGGAATGGGGCATAGAATGGGGCATGGATTGCTCCTTGAGATGAGAGATATAATTCTGGCAGGCAAATCCGGGTCTGCAGAAATGGTTCGCAGGAAAGAAGGAAGGCCCACGGAAGGAACAGGGAATTCGGGAATCCCTGTCCACTGGCTACATACTGGTTGGCCTGGCGGAGGCAATGCAATTAATCTAACAGCGGGAGGGTTCGCTGAACGTGCGGAAGCGCACAGGATGGGTGTATCCCGGCACATTGGCAGAAGACGGAATGGGGCCATTGTAGCACCCCGACCAAAAACAGGACAAATGGAGAGGGGTGGGGTAATGGGGTGTCTTTACAGTACGCGGGCCAGCGCGGCTTGGGCCGCGTGGAAGCCGCACATCCCGTGGACGCCGCCGCCGGGGGGCGTGGAGGAGGAGCAGAGGAAGAGGCCGGGAATGGGTGTGGCGTAGGGCGGCCAGCGCAGAAGGGGGCGGGTCCACAACTGGCGGATGTCCTGGACGCCGCCGTTGATGTCACCGCCGATGTAGTTGGGATTATAGGCCTGGATAGCCTGGGTGTTGCGGGCAGAGCGGGCCAGAATTGTCTCCCGGAAGCCGGGTGCAAAGCGTTCGATCTGTGCTTCGATGGCTTCGGTCCGGTCCGCTGTGGAGCCGTGGGGCACGTGGCAGTAGGCCCAGAGGGTGTGCTGACCGGCGGGGGCGCGGCTGTCGTCGAAGAGGCTCTGCTGGGCCACCAGCACATACGGGCGCTCGGCCAGTTGCCCCCGATTGGCCGCCCGCTCGGACGCGGCGATCTCCCCCAGCGCCCCCCCCACATGGACGGTCCCGGCCCGGCGACATTCGGGCGCGGTCCAGGGCACAGGCGCAGAGAGCGCGTAGTCGATTTTGAAGACCCCTGGCCCGTAGCGGTACTTCTCCAGCCTGCGCCGATAGCTGGCAGGCAGCTTCTCCCCGGCCAGTTGCAGCAGTTGCCGGGGCGTCACGTCCAGCAGCACCGCCCGACTATTGGGCAATTCGTCCAGGGATTCCACTTCCCAGCCGCAGACAATATCCCCGCCCAATTCCTGCAAATAACGGGCCATCCCGTCCACAATGGCCTGGGAGCCGTCTTTGGGGATGGGCCAGCCCACCGCGTGGCCCAGCAGTCCCAGAACCAGCCCGAACGCGCTGGAAAAGGGTTGCCCGAAGTCCAAAAAGGAGTGGGCGGCCAACCCGGCAAAAAGCGCCCGCGCCCGCTGCTCCCGAAAGAGCAGCCGGGGCATCAGAGCTGCGGGGAGCAGGCCGGGAACGCCAAAACGTGCCAGGGCGAGCAGGTGGGGGGAAAAGGGGTGGGGGCCGAGGAGTGTCGGGGCCAGTTTGTCCCAATCCGCGGCCAACGGACCCAATAGCGCCCGCCACGCGCCCCCATCACGCCCGATGGAATCGGCGGTTTCCGTCAACGAACGGTGCAGGCCGATGGCTGTGCCGTCGTCCAGCGGGTGGGCCAGGGGCAGGTCTGGCTGAATCCATTCCACGCCCAGCCGCTCCCAGGGCAGGCTGCGCATAAATGGCGACCCCAGCCCCAACGGATGGATGGCCGAGCAGATGTCATGGCGGAAGCCGGGCAGGGTCAATTCACAGGTGCGTGCGCCGCCACCAATTGTCGCTTTTGCTTCAATGACCAGTACAGAACGGCCAGCGCGGGCAAGGGTAATCGCCGCGGCCAGTCCGTTAGGGCCGGCCCCGACGATAACGGCATCGTAGGGGGTGGAGGTTGTGGTTGCCATAGAGGGATGCTACCTGAAGAAAGGTGAAACGTAAAACGTGAGATAGGTCGGGTGATCTCACGTTTTACGTTTCACCTTTCGCATCGAGTCTTATTGTTTCTCGCCAAAGATTCTGCGCCACATCCGCACGGGCAGGTTAAGCCCTGTGCGGATGGCTGAATTGTGCCACACATTGCCTGCTTCGCCCCACTGGACCCGGGGATCGACGAGAATGTCCTTTTGGGTGACGTTCGGGCTGGTCACGCCGAAGTGACGGGCCAGATTGGCCAGGGTTCCGTGCCAGAAGATGTCTTCTTGGGTGTGGACGATGCGCAGGCGGGCGGCAATCTCGAAGATGGGGTCGCTGGCCCGCACCAGCGCCTGAATCTGGGCGACGGTTGCACCCCCTTCTTCAACACTGCCGTCCTCGAATCCGCTGAAGGTGATCATCCCGGCAAAGATGTGGCCCTGGGGTGTCATAAACGAGAAGGATTCGTCGTCGGCGTAGATGACCATAATTCCTGTGGAGATAGAAGATTTGGCCGGACCGCTAAGATTCAGCACGGCCACGTCGCCGGGGTCGATGCTGCCCAGTTTACCAAAAAAGTTGTTGCCTGCAGGCCAAAAGCTGGGAAAATTGGACTTCCATTCCCTGATCAGTCGGGTCGGTTCCACTTCTTGGCCGGTCAGTGCCACCCGGTAGGTCTTCTGCCACAATTGGCCGAAGCCGTTCAACGGTCCACTCAGATGCTTGCCCTGGACGTTCAGATTGATACCGCCAGTAGGCACACCGCTCACTTGCAGTTGATCCACGGGTTTGGCCCAGGTGGTGTTGGCGTCGCGATTGGATTTCGGTTGCTCATTCATTGATGGACTCCTCTGAACTACACAAAAAATGCTGGGATGATGGACGACGGCTCATCATCCCAGCATCTCATCACCCCGGCTTGATTCATACGGACGCAACTGCTTCTCCCTCACTCCCGAAAATCCCAATCGCCTCATCCAGCCGGGTAAGTTGAAAAATCTGCCGGTAGTGGTCACTCAGCCCGCAGGCCAGGAGCTTCTGCTTGCCCCGCTGGGCGCGGATGAGCAGTGTAACCAGCAGACCGATGCCGGAACTGTTCATATACTCCAGCCCGCCGAAGTTGAGAATGACAGCCTGCACGCCGCTGCTGGCGCTGGCAAAGGCCTCGGCCAGGGCATCTTCGCTTTTGGCGGTCACTTCGCCGCTGATGTCGATGACTGAGACGCGCCCGTTCAGGCGGCGCACGGGGAGTGAGTTCGTAGTCATTCTAATTCTCCTGTCGAGAAAGATGCCGGTGCTGGGTATTGGGTATTTGATATTGGGAACCACCGACGCCCCTGCGAAATATCCAATACCCAATATCTGCTAAAGCTGTTGCAGTGCGCTCGCCTCGTCGTCGTACATACCCATAAAATCCGAGAGACGGGTGATGCGGAAAATTTCCTGGTAGTGGTCGCTGAGGCCATAGGTGACCAGCTTGCGGTGGCTCTTGCGGGCCTGGGCCAGCAGACCGACGATCAGGGCGATGCCTGTGCTGTTGATGTAGCCCACATCGCTGAAGTTGAGCAGCACCGGGTCCGATCCAGCCGCGTCGGCCTGGGCATAGGCCGCGTTCATCGCGGCCTCGGCCGCGCCGTCGATGTCACCGGTCATATCAATAGCCACGACGCCATCGGTGTGCCGGATCGCTGCGTCGAATGTTTTATGTTCCATTTTCGTCTCCCTACAAAAGCATTTTGAACACAGATTTCGCAGAACAATCCGTGAGTCCAGTGCAAAAAGGTTTTCCAGCCACTGATGAACACTGATAAACACGGATGCTTCTCCTGTATTTCTTTGTGTTCTTTGTGGTTCAAATGGCTTTTTGCACTGGACTCATCCGTGCAAACCCCAAAAATCTGTCTCAATCCGTGTCCTTTTTTTCTGCCAAATTGATGACCAATTCCAGCGTGTGGTGCTGGCCGTCGTCGATTACATTCATTTCGTCCACCATACTTTTTATGAGGAAAAGCCCCCAGCCCCGGGGCGATTGCAGCCCGGCTAGTTTCAGGTCGATGTCGGGCGTGGCCGGGTCGGGGATATCCGTGCCGCCGCCGTGATCGGTGATGCGTACCCACAACTGCTGGCCGTCGCTTTCGGCCTGAAGACGCACGGGCAGGTCTTCTCGGTAGCGGTTGCCGTGTTCCATCCCGTTCATTGTGGCTTCGGCCACGGCGGTCTTCAGTTTTTCCAGCCGATCCGGCGAAAGTCCCAGGGACGCCACAGCTTCGGCAATCTGGGCCATCGCTTCCCGTTCGTTGCCCGGCGCGCTGGGCAGTGTGAAGTCGGCCAGTTGGGTAAGCGCTCCGTTGTGGGCTGGGCCGTCGTAGCGTATAGTGACCAGTGTCACGTCGTCCTCCTGCTCCCAGTGGGGGCCAACGAAATTGTGAAGGGTCGTGAGCAGATAGTCCACCAGATCGCCGCCGGGAAAGTCGGCCAGTTCGTCGCGCAGTTTGGGAAAGCCGTACATCTGCCGCTGGGGGTCGTGGGCCTCCACCAGCCCGTCGCTGTAGAGCAGCAGTGTATCTCCGGGGGAGAGGGTAATCTCCTTCTCCTCGTAGCCCATTCCCGGCAGCAGGCCCAGGGGCATACCCCTGGCCCGCAGCTCCTCCACACCGCCCGGTCCGGCCCGATAGGGCAGGTCGTGGCCGGCGTTGGCGTAGAGCAGATGGCCGGTTTGGATGTCCAGCACCGCGTAGAGGCATGTGACAAACATTCGGGCCGGGATGTCGGGATGGAGCAGATCGTTGACCCGTTCCAGCACCGCGCCAGGCGACCCCAGCCGCTCGGACGCGGCGCGCAGGAGGGTGCGGGTGGTGGCCATCACCAGCGCGGCGGGCACGCCCTTGTCGGTCACGTCGCCGATGACAATTGCCAGCTTGCCATCTGGCAGGGAGCGGAAGTCGTAGAAATCGCCCCCCACAGCCCGGGCCGGTTTGTAATAGGCGTCGATGCCCCAACCGTCCAATTCGGGCAGGCTCTGGGGCAGGAGAGTCTGCTGGATCAGTGCGGCCACTCTGAGTTCCTGGGCCACCCGCTCCCGCTCTGCGGCCTCGATCTGCTGTTGGCGCACCAACTGGGCCACCCGCACAGCCGGCGCGGCCTGGGTGGCCAGATCCGCCAACAGCTTGCGGTCGTCGCTGGAATACTCCTGCTCGCTGCGCCGGGAACCCAGATTGATCAGCCCGATCAGTTCGCCCTGGCTGACGAGAGGCACGCAGATCACGACGCCCGTGGCCTTCATTTCGGCCAGGGCCGGGGATTCCATCTGCAAGCGGGCGATCTCCACCGGGCCGTTGACGTTGTGGAGATAGGCCAACAGCGGGTCGTTGGGCGCAATGTCCACCGCGGGTAGGATGGCCGTGACCGGAGCAGATGTGGCTGGCTCGTCCACAGTCGGGGCTACTGCCCTCTCGCCACCCCATAGATTTTTCCAGAATGTCGTCAACCGAGCGGTCATAGAAACTTCCTCCTGCCCACAGAATAGCAGGCGAGCGTCACGGGATCGTTACGGCGGGGTGCTACGGTTTTTTCAGCCACACCCCCACCCCTTCCGGCTGCATCGTTCCCTCCACCACTCGCTGCAATTCCCACATTAATTCATCCAAATCTGTCTCGTCCCGCGCTGTGACCGCAAAGGCCGCCAGCACCTGCTGGGCGTCATACTTTTGGCGGAAGAAACGACGGTCGATCACTTTCTGCACCCGGCGACGGAGGGAGGTGAAGAGAGCAGCGATGAGCAGTGTGGAGAGGACGATGACCACCGGTGATTGCGCGCCGGTGAGTGTACCGAAGATTGCCTGCAACAGGACAATACTGCCAAAATAGGTGAGGGCGAGCAGACCCGTGAGCAGGGCATATTGCAGGGTGCGGCGGATCACCAGATCGATGTCCCACAGCCGGTAGCGCATAATGGAGACGGTAATCGCAGCCGGGAAAATACTGATCAGGAAGTATTGGGGAACGAGACTCGCATAAAAGAGCAAGCGCGATGGGCCTGGGGGCAGGGGTGCAATCTCTGCAAAGATGGCCCATGCCATCATACCCACAAACATACACAGAAACCCCATCAGCACCCATTTGGTCTGCTGCCGCTGGATGGGGGTGGCTACCCGTCTGTACCGATAGATTTGAGAAAAGAGACCGATGGGCATGGCGATCACAAGGAGCAGAATGACGAGCAGGCTACTGGAAGATGCACGAACCCCGCCCTGGTTCAAAATAGGCTCAAGAATCAACCCGGCGACCAGCACAGCGACCACCGGGCGTACCCAACCGGGCACGATTCTGCCGTCTGGAAAGATGAAGAACAACAGAAGAACCAGCATCACAGAGAGAGATGTGAGTGTGTCGTTGAAAGAGTGAAAAGCTGGGTAGACACGGGCGAGGGAACGCAACTCTTCGGCAAAGAAAGGGAGCGCCAGAAATAAAAAGGTCAGAGAGAGAACATAGCCGGCCCACGTATCGGATCTGCGCCAAAAGATCAGCCCGGCCAGGGCGCTGAAGATGAGGACCAGGTATCCTTCCAGGCTGATATGTGTCCAGGCGTAGGTGGTAATCCCCATTCCATAGCCCTGGATGATGGACAGCTCCTCCGGGGCGAGGGTCAAGCTGGCGCATTCGTCGCTGCGGCAAAGGGTTGTCAGTTCGTCGAAACGCGGACCCAGTCCGGCGAAATAACCGGCGAAGAGGACGATGGCGCAGGCAAACCAGAGCAGCTTCAGGGCTGTGAGCCAGCGTGTCGGGATATAGCTTTCTGTGCTTGTCAATTGAGTCATCCGGTTTCCTTTGGCGAAAACATAAGCAGGGAAAGTCGCTCCGGCTGCATCGTCTCATCGACCACACGCAACAGAGCCGCGGTGAGCGCGTCCATCTCCACTTCATCCCGAGCCGTGACGGCGAAGGCGGCCAGCACCTGCTGGGCGTCGTACTTTCTGCGAAAGAAGCGGCGGTCGATCACCTGTTGCACCCGGTGGCGCACAGGGGAGAAGAGGGCGGCAATTGCCAGGGTGGAGAGGACAACGATGATCGGACTTTTCTCTTCGGTTGAGCCGCGAAACAGGGATTCCATCAGTACGACCAAGCCGAAATAGACCAGGGTTTTGCGGAAGCAGAAAGCGGAATCGTCAATACAAAATGAGCAGCTTTCTGAGAATCGGTTCGGCCCAGGCGGCATCCCCGGAAAGGGTGAAGCGGCTGCGGGCCTCCTCGAAGCTGAAGCGGCCCGATGCCCAGATATTGAAGTCCAGCACATCCATCTGAAGAGTCGCCGCCGGCTCCCCATCCCCCACCCGAAAGCGGCCACCCGCCACGCCGGAGAGGTCAAAAAGCAGCCCGTGTCCGCCCAGTTTGTCCCGTAGCTGAATCCCCACATCCCGCATCACCAGGGCGGCGATGCGCCTGTCGTGTTCGGCGGTCTGCTCGAAGGAGCGGCCCGTGGCCCGGCAGATGTCCAGCCGGTGCATCCACGTGTCCCGGCTGTGGATCACCCACGCCAGATGGCGCACGGAGAGCCGCCCGCCCACCGGGTGGGGCACGGCAATCGGTTTGATCAATCGAAAACCATACGCCCATTTCTGCATGGCCACCGGCCCCACCCGGCGCAGTTCGGCGATTAGCTGGGCGGGGGTTGCGTCTGCCCGTTCGCCCACCTGCCGCCGGTTGATAGCGTCCTCCGGCAGTTCCCCCTTGCGGGGCGGCGTCAGATATTGGCGGAACAGTTCCCCATAGCCTGTGCCGCTGGCATAGCCGCCAGCCTGATGGGCCACCATCTGGCGCACATCCCAGGCGGTGCAGGCGGTGGGTCTGGACCAGTCTTCCGGGGCCAATGTCTCCAGCAGATCGAGCAGCCGCTGGAAGGAGACGGTCAGAAGGCCATAGGCTTCGTCGGGGGTGGGATAGGGAATCTCCGACACGGGGACGGCGGAAGGATGGGAGAGGTCGGCTGTCATTGGATTCACCTCGCAAAATGATGTTTACGGATCGACAATCAGCACACCTTCCATCCCCACCATCTGATGGCCCGGTGTGCCGCAGTAGAAAGTATAGCGCCCCGGCCCTTGCGGTGCAATCACAATTTCGGCGATCTCCCTGACCGCTAACGGCTTGTGAACGTCGAAATCGTCCATATCATCCATATATATCTTCACCCTCTGCGGGCCGCCGCCACACCCGGCCAGCAGCCCACAGAGCAGAAAGAGGAACGCAGATTTCGCAGATTCTAACCCGCGTTTATCCACCCCATCCATTTCATCCGCGTTCCAGTTTCCGAGTCCACTGCAGAAAGGTCAAATTCTCCCGCAGAGCCGCGGAGACGCAGAGAACTTCAGGAGAGAAACCTGATTTTATCAGAGTTCATCAGCGTTTATCAGTGGCTCAAATGGCTTTTTGCAGTAGAGTCAGTTTCCGTTTACGGCGCTGTCGTCAGATAGGCATAGAGGGCGGCCAGATCGTCGTCGGTCAGGCGGCTGGCAATCGTCCAGGGCATTGTGTCGGGGAAGGCTACGCCGTCGGGCTTCACACCGGTGCGCATCATTTCGAAGAACTCATCCTGGCTGAGTGTGTCTACGAGCAGCCGCGGGTTGGGGACGGCCGGACCAGCGGCCGATGCTGGTGCGCCTGTGGCATCCGCTCCGTGACAGCCTCGACACTCGGCGTAGGTCGCCACATATTTGCCGTATTCGGCGCTTACACCTTCAGCCGGAGCCACAACTGTCTCTGCGGCCTCTTCCGGTGCGCCGAACATCCCGGCCCCGAACATAGTTGCGCCCAGGAAGCTGATTTTATCGCCAGTTGTAGCGGTCTGCTCCACAGGCGGCAATGTGCGCAGATAGGCGATGATCGAATGCACATCGTCGTCGCTCAATTGATTTACAGGCAACAGAGACATAAAACCGAGCAGATGGCCCTCTTTGTCCACCCGATGGCGCAGGGTATTAAAAATTTCGCCGTCGCTGTAACCGGCCAGCTTGCCGCCGGGGGTGAGATTCTCCGCCACCATATCCCCCACAAAGCCAAAGCCTTCCGATGCAGAGATGTTCCAGCCACCGTTGAGCGGGTGTTCTTCCGTGGGATTGCCATCCGCGCCCACCACGCTGTGACAGCCGATACAACTCAGATTGACCAGATAGTCGCCTCGGGCGAGCTGCTCCGGCGTGCCCGCCACTGTCAGCGCGGGGGCAGCCGGCGCACCGGGGGAGAGAAAGGTGAGTATGCCTTTGCCGCTGAGAATCGTTACAGCGGCCAGCAGAATTGTCAACAGACCCGCGCCGATCCCACCTGCAACTTTCATCCACATTCGTTGCGTCCGGACTGTCCGCCAGGTCAGCCAGCCTGCGCCAAGGGTCAAAATCAACACAACCAGCCAGATAATGATATTCGTAGTCATTGGGGTCTCCTCCTGTGAAAACAGCCTGATAATCCAGCCCAATCGCCGGGACTGGGAAACGTAGAACTCGTTCCGTTTTGCGTTTCTGGCCTGATTCTAGCAGGGGAGCGCTACGGGATCGTTACGGAATCCGCTCTGGCCGCAGCCACACGCTCACGCCATCCGGTTGTAGGGTCTGCTCGATCACTTCCTGCAATTCCCTGTTCAGATTGTCCACATCCGTCTCGTCCCGGGCTGTGAGGGCAAAGGCCGCCAGCACCTGTTGCGCGTCGTACTTCTGACGGAAAAAGCGGCGGTCGATCACCTCCTGCACCCGGCGGCGCAGGGGGGTGAAGAGGGCGGCGATGAGCAGGGTGGAGAGGACGATCACAGCCGGGGACTGTTCGCCGGTCACAGAGTCGAATAGTGATTGGAACAGAACAATACTGCCGAAGTAGACCAATGCCAGCAGCCCGGTGAGGAGCGCGTATTGCAGCGTGCGCCGAATAATAATGTCGATGTCGTAGAGCCGGTGGCGCAGGATGGCGATGGCGATGGCGGCAGGGATAGTCAGGATGCCAACGACGAATAGAATGTTCCAGATACTGTTGGCCGCAGTATAGGATTCGTCCAAGAAAGTCGGGACATAGACGGCCACAAAGAGCGCGCTGGCAAAAAAGAGCCATTTGATCTGCTCTCGCTCTACGCCCCTGGCCCGGCGAAAACGGACGAACAGCGCAGCCGCGCACCCAATCGTCAGAAGCGGCAGAAGCACAATCCAGACCGGCAGCAGATACATGTCCACCCAGCCCCCCAGCGGAATAAAGCCTATGGGATTGGGGACGCTCCAACTTCCATCCATTGGTTCGAGTTCTCTGGTGAAAGTAGTGAGAAAGAGCATTGTTAACATCATGCCGATGCCCACATAGATCAAGGCGCGCCAGCGGCGCGAAGGCGGCTCTCCGCTGGGGAAGAGCACCAGAATGAACAGAATCGGGAAGACCAGCAGCACCCAGCTCCAGTTGTTAAACCAGATGGCCACATAGAGAAACAGGGATTTAGTTGCTGGCACTTCAGCAAATCCAGCCAGATATTGCTCCGCCGGGATGGCAAAGGTGAGCGCGGGCAGCATCATCAGCAACCCGATCACATTGCGCGGCTGGCGTGCGATAATCAGCGCGCCGACGAAGGCAAAGGTGATGGGAATCAACCCCCAACTTGCCTCGAGTATCTGAACGAAGCGATTGCCATCGACAGCAGGCCGAGATAGTTGGATTCCATAGGCCAGCAGCACACTGGCTGTGACCAAGCCAAAGAAGAGCCAGGCGTATATGGCGTGATTGGGATGTTCCTGTTCTTCAGCCAATTTCATGCGATGTCAAACCTCTCATAACGGGCGCGATAGCCCAGTAAATGACCCAGACCACCCAATTGGCGATCAACGCATCCTGCACACCGACAGAAAGCCCTGGTTGGTTACGGTGGTCGGTTGCATAGACGCTCCTTATGTGTGTCAGCCCCACCCCTTGCCGTCATCGTTCGGCGTGGCTAGCCACACACCCACCCCCTCCGGCTGCATTGTTTCGCCGACCACTTTTGATAATTCTTCTGTCAAAGCATCCAAATCCGTCTCGTCCCGGGCCGTGAGGGCAAAGGCCGCCAACACCTGCTGGGCGTCGTACTTCTGGCGGAAGAAGCGGCGATCGATCAGCGCCTGCACCCGGCGGCGCAGGGGGGTGAAGAGGGCGGCGATGAGCAGGGTGGAAATAACGATCGTCAATGGCGATTGCCCACTGCCTACAAATATAGTTTGGAGAAGAACAACGCTTCCCCCATAGACCAAGCCCAGCAGGGCGGTAAGCAAGCTATACTGGAGCGTGCGGCGGATGATAATGTCAATATCGTACAACTGGTGGCGCACCAGTGCCATCCCAATCCCTACCAAGGGGCCAAAAAATGCTCCATTTACGATGACATCTCCGCCGGGTATGTCCATCTCGAAAATCAGGGTCAAGCCCATCACCACTGCCGCCAGCATGGCCACCACACCGAACAAAAGCCACTTTATCTGCTGACGCTCGCGCCCCTGGCTGCTGCGAAAACGTACCAGGGTCGATAGGAGCACGGCCCCAACCGCAAGCACCATTCCTGGCATACCCACGGCAACCAGGCGTTCATACCACAGATTTAACTCGTTTGTCACAAGCGGATTGGGAATTTGGAATGCGCTGGTCAGAGGCGTTTCGATGGCGGAAGCGATCAGATTGGGCGCTGTGAATAGAAAGAGGAGAATGAGAATCAGCCCACGCCAGAAGTGGGAAACAAATCGTCCATTTGGAAAGATCGCCAGGAGATAGATCAACAACGTAAAGTAAAGAATCCAGGCGGAGTTGACAAACCAGGCAACCCATTCGCTGCCCGGCAACGGAATGGGTCTGTTGAAAATATTGTAAACCACATATTCTGTAGACAACTGCATTGTTGCCGAAAAGAGGCCAATCGCCAGAAAGAGATACCCAATCCGAGGAACCACCCGCCGCTGTAGAATCAGATGGCCGAAGATACCTGCCAGCAAGGGTGATACCAGCCCGATCTGCAAAGCATTGAGCCAGGAGACCCAATCGCTACGCGCGCCGCCAGCGGATCCCCAGGCAGCGGGCACATCCGTGTGACGGTTCAGATAAAACAGAAAACAGGCAGTTCCCCCCACAAAAACTATCCCAAGCAAGAATAGCAACGAACCTGTGGCGCGAGCCGGTCTGTCTGTCGATAAATTCACTTTTTCGCCTTTCCTCTATAACCGAACTACCCATCCGCGCGTCCGGTCGCTCTCTACAAAATAGACTTCCCTATCGATCCGATTTGGCCTGCAAGCCCAACACCAGCCCATAGACCCCATGCCCAATCAAGAATTGCAGGGGTGGGATACCAATCAGCAGAGTGGGGCCGACCAGAAAGATACCCTGAGCCAACAGAAATAGCAACAGCCCATAAGCCAGCCCCAGCAGCCAGGCAGGCGCGGGCAACAGTGTGCGCACAATGCGCAGAAGATAGCCCCAGACAATCCCGTAGACACCCGACACGGCCAGATGGGTGAGCAGCCCGCCCAGGGGAGATGTGCCTTCTCGCCCACCAAAATGGGAGAGCACATCCGCCACCGAATCCCCTCCAGCAAAGCCCAATCCGGCCAGAAACGCGGCCATCACCACCCCGGCCACAATCCCCGCCAGCAATCCGCTTACTGCCGTGTCCCCCCAGGATTCCGTCTGTCTTGCTTCCATCTGTTGTTTCATCTTTCTCAACCCTTTTTCTATAAAAATAGACTGGAACACGCCGTTTGCCCTCTTATACTATTTCCCCGGCGTCACGGAAACGTTACGGCCCCCGCTTCACCGAATTGTCCGTATCGCACAATCCCCACCTGTGCTACAATACCCACAACCGAAATTCAGAATTCACAATTCATAACTCGCAACCCGCAACCCGCCCATGCATCTCACCCTCTTTGGCCCACCCACTCTCATCGCGCCCGACGGCCAGCCCGCGGCGCTGGACACCCGCAAGGCCCTGGCCCTGGCCGCCTATCTGGCTGCCACCGGCACAGCCCACAGCCGAGACCACCTGGCCGCGCTGCTCTGGCCCGAATCCGACGGCAGCCGGGCCAAAGGAGCGCTACGCCGCACCCTTTCCACACTCAAAAGAGCGCTGGACGGGCACGGGCTGGAAGCCGATGGCGAGAGCATCGCCCTGCGCCCCGACGACGGGTTATTGGTGGATGTCTGGGACTTTCACACGGCCCTGGCCGAATGCGCGGGCCACAGCCACCCGCCGGACCAGCCCTGCCCTCGCTGCACCGAACCCCTGCGCCGGGCCGCAGAAAGCTACACTGCCGACTTTCTGGCCGGTTTCAGCCTCAAAGACAGTGTGGAGTTCGACGACTGGCAATACTTCCAGGCCGAGTCCCTGCGCCGGGAGTTTGTCAGCGCGCTGGATCGGCTGGTGCAATGGGAAAGCGGCCAGCAGCATTGGGAGACGGCCATCGAACACGCCCGCCGTCGCCTGGCCGTAGACACCCTCCACGAACCGGCCCACCGTCAGTTGATGCGCCTCTACGCCCTGGCCGATCAGCGGGCCGCGGCCCTGCACCAGTACCGGGACTGTGTGCGCATTCTGGACGAAGAACTGGGCGTCCCCCCTTTGGACGAAACCAGCGAACTCTACGAAGCCATCCAGGCCAACCGGCTGACGCCCGCGCCCGCCATCCTCGCCCCACTCTCTCCGGTCTCCGCGCCTGCCCCATTCCGGCTGCCTCTGGTGGGGCGGGATGAAGAATGGCAGCAAATTCAGACCCTTTGGCTGGCTGGTGCAGAGGGCACACTGCTCGTCCTCAACGGCGAAGCGGGCATCGGCAAGAGCCGCCTGCTGGAAGAACTGATGGCCCACGCCCAGAGCCAGAGCGCACCCGGCGCGCTTGCCCGCTGTTTTCCCGGCGAAAACGGGCTGGCCTTTGGCGCATTTATGGAGGCATTGCGTCCCCTCTTCCTGGAGGAAAGGGGCAAGCGCGCCGCGGCCGCACTCCCCCCCTGGCAACAGAGCGAAGTCGCCCGCCTCTTTCCCGGCCTGCTCCACGACGCCGGCGATCTGCCCCCTGCGCCCCCGCTGGAGAGTCCCGGCGGCCAGGCCCGATTCTTCCAGGCCCTGGCCGATCTGCTGGCGACTCTGCTGAATGGGGATGCGCCGGGTGTGCTGGCCTTTGACGACCTGCACTGGGCCGACAACGCAACCCTCGACCTGCTGATCTGGCTGGCCCGCCGCTTGCAGGGTCTCCCCTTCTGTCTGGCTCTGGCCTGGCGCACGGGCGAAAGCAGCCAATCTCAACTTCACCAACTGGCCCAGGCCGCCCAACAGAGTACAGCAGGCGCGCTCCTCACCCTCGACCGCCTGGGCCTGGGGGATGTGGAGCGTCTGGTCGATTCCCGGAATCCATCCTTCGCCCAACGGCTGCACGCCGAGACCGAAGGCATCCCCTTTCTGCTGGCCGAGCAGTTGGCCTCGCGGGAGGAGGGCGGGGACCCGGGCGCAGAAATCGGCCTGGCTCCGGCCAGTGTGCGGGAACTCTTCGCCTCTCGCCTGGAAAATCTGGACGGAATGGCTGCGCAGGTGCTCTCGGCGGCTGCGGTCATCGGGCGATCCTTCGATTTGGAGACAGTGCAGGCCGCGGCCGGGCGGAGCGAAGAGGAGAGTCTGTCCGGGTTGGAGCGGCTGCTGCAACGGCGGCTGGTGGTGGAGCAGGCCGGAGAAGGGCCGGGCAGCCTGCCCCGCTACGACTTCTGCCACGAGAAGCTGCGGGAGCTGGTCTACGACGAGACAGCCCTGGCCCGGCGGCGTCTGCTTCATCGCCGGGTGGCCGAGAGCTTTGGGCGACGGGTGAACCGGGTGCTGGGCGCGGCGGCCCAGGCAGCCTACCATCACCGCTGGGCCGGTCAGGAAGACGAATCCGCCCGATTGTACGCGTTGGCCGGGGACGAAGCCCGCCAACTCTACGCCAACGCCGAGGCCCTGGCCCACTACCGCACAGCCCTGGCCCTGGGGCATCCGGCGACATCCCGGCTGCACCGGGCCATCGGCGAACTGCTGACTTTGCGGGGCGAATATGCGGCCGCGCTGGTGGCGTTGGCCCAGGCCACATCGGGTCTCGCTGGTTCGGCATTGGCAGAGGTGGAGGAGCAGATCGGCGGTGTACACCAGCGCCAGGGCGCGTGGCAATTGGCCGAGGCACACTACCGGGCCGGGTTGGCCGCATTGGAGGCAGGCGAAAGTTCTGGAACCCAGGCCCGCCTGCTCAGTTCACTCAGCCACACCGCCCACCGCCAGGGCGACGAAGAGCGGGCGCAGGTGCTGGCCGAAGAGGCCCAGGCCGCGGCCCTTTCGGCCAACGACGCCCAGGCCCAGGCGGATGTTGGCAATCTGCTCGGTCTTCTGGCCCGCAGCCGGGGCGACACCCTCACCGCCATCCACCATTTGCAAAGAGGGCTGGACGCGGCAGCCGGTTTGCCCGACCCTTCCGCAGAGATTGCAGCCCGCAACAATCTGGCCCTGGTTTTGACCGACAGTGGCGATTTCGAGGGCGCGCAGATGAATTTGCACGCCGCATTGGAAAGCTGTGTGCGCTGGGGCGACCGGCATCGGGCCGCCGCGCTCCACAACAATCTGGCGGATTTACTGCACCGAGTGGGCGAAGAGGAGAGTTCGATGGCCCATCTCAAACAGGCCGTGGCAATCTTTGCGGAGATCGGCGAGCCGGGCAGCTTGCCCACCAACGCGGAAATCTGGAAGCTGGCCGAGTGGTGAATCAGAACAGTTTGCCATGCGCTATTATGCGCCACGGGGGATACGGATTTTGTATACACGGATCGGAAGGAACACAGATTTTTCGGCTGATACTGATACCAACGAAAATCATCCACAGATGACACAGATTGCGCAGATTTTCGCAGAAGAAATCCGTGTTCCTTTTGATCCGTGTATACAAAGCTATTTACACATCAGAATGGCTCCACACAAACCAACCCATCTACAGGAGAGTATTCGTGACCGCCCCTAACATTCTCTGGATTTGCACCGACCAGCAGCGCTGGGACACTTTGGGCTGCTACGGCAACCCGTATGTGACGACGCCCAACATCGACCGGCTGGCCGCGTCCGGCGTGCGTTTTGACAACGCCTTCTGCCAAAGCCCGGTCTGCACCCCCAGCCGGGCCAGCTTCCTCACTGGACGCTATCCCCGCACAACCCGCTGCCGCCAGAACGGCCAGCACATCCCAGCGGATGAGGTGCTGGTTACCCGGCTGCTAGCCGAGGCCGGCTATGTGGGCGGACTATCGGGCAAGCTCCACCTCAGCCCGGCCAACCCGTCGGTGACGACCCACCGGGAGCCGCGCATCGACGACGGCTACACGGAATTCTACTGGAGCCACACGCCTCTGCCCTCGGCCAACCTGACCACCGACGCGGGCGGCGCAGAGAGTCCGTGGAGCGGGGACGACTACACCCCCTGGCTACGCGAAAGGGGCGCGGCCTACACCCGCACAGCAGTGGACGGTAGCCCGTGGGTGCAGACAAGCGTCGCACCGGAACTGCACCAGACCACCTGGTGCGCGGAGATGGCGAACGACTTCATCCAGCGCCACGCAGAGGGCGACCAGCCCTGGTTCTTCTCGGTCAATCCCTTCGATCCCCACCACGCCTTCGACCCACCCGCGGAGTATTTGCAGCCCTATCTGGACCGGCTGGACGAAATCCCCCTGCCCGATTACGTCCCTGGCGAGTTGAACGACAAACCGATCTTCCAGCGCCAGGACCACAACGGCGGCTACAACAATCCCAGCCTCTACCCCTTTTCCGGGATGAACGAGGCCGATCACCGGCTGGTGCGGGCGGCCTATTGGGCGATGATCGACCTCATCGACGCCCAGGTGGGGCGGATGCTGGACGCGCTGGAAAGCAGCGGCCAATCGGAGAACACAATTGTCATTTTTATGTCGGATCACGGGGAGATGCTGGGGGATCACGGAATGTATTTGAAGGGTCCGTACTTTTATGAACCGGCCATCCACGTGCCGCTGATTGTGGCTGGGCCGGGCATCGCAAGCGGGCAAGTCAGCGAGGCACTGGTGGAACTGACCGATCTGGCGCCCACACTGCTGGACGCAGCCGGGCTGGAACGCTACGCAGGGATGCAGGGGCGTTCTCTCTGGCCCCTGCTGACAGGAGATGCGCCGCTCGACAGCTTCCGCGAGGACATCTACTGCGAATACTACAACGCGCTCTCCGGCCACATAGCCCCCCAGGCCCACGCTACCTGTGTACGCACGGCCCGGCACAAAATCGCAGTCTGTCACGGCATCGGCACAGGCGAACTGTACGATCTGGCCGCAGACCCGTCGGAGACGGTCAATCTATGGAATGACCCGGCCTATGCGGGGGTGAAGACGGAGATGCTCCTGCGTCTCTGCGACCGCATGGCCCGGACGGTCGATCCACTGCCGCCCCGGGTTGCGCCCTGGTAAATACAAAGACCTGCCAGGTTTCAGAAACCTGGCAGGTCTTTTTTTATTGTCCAACGATTTTCTTTGCCATCCTGCCCTTTGAAAACCAGTTTATCCGACAGCCAAATGCTTACGCAGTTCCTCCGCCGATGTAAAGCAGTTCAGCCCTACCCCGCGCTCAGTCAGGAAACGGTGCAGATGTTCGTCGAAGACCAGACATTGCCTGTGCAGTTCGGCAAAGTCCCCGGCCACAGCCAGGGGCAGCAGTTCAGGAAAACCCCAGGCCACAAAATCCTGCTCGTATTCGGCCAGACTGTTGAAGTCCGAATAGGCGACACCGGTTTCGGCGATGGCGATGTGGATGGCCAATTCGTGATAGAAGGAGTTCAGTTTGCTGTTGAGGAGGAACCGGTCCCCGCGCTCACAGGCAATAAGCACCCCTTGCAGGTCGGCTTTCAACTCAGGATAGGCCGAGTCCAGCACTTCGGGATAGGTGGCATCTCTGCCGCGGATTGCCTGCTGTTCACGCAACAGCAGATCGCGTGTCCTCGCCAAAAGCGCCTCGCAGGCCGCAAGCAGAGCCGTAGAATCAGGGGCGCTGTTGATACGCTCCACAGTTTCGGCAAAGCCAACCGGCAGATGGGACAAGGAGAGAACCTCTGGCATCTTGCGGGTGTCGATGGAACGCTGGTTGCAGGCGGCCAGCGCGTGCAGGACGGTGTGGAGTATCTTCTGTCCCTGGCGGAAGCAGGCGGGAAAATGGCCCGCGGCGGCTTGGGTGCGCAGCAGATAGTAGTCGTATCCCGTCTGTTGGAATATCTCCTGGGCCAGTTTGAGCATCCCTGCCCGCGCGGCGGGCTGTTGCAATTCGTGCAGGCGATTCGTCAAAGCCTGAAAGCGTCGGCCCGCTTCCGGGTTGCGCTGATATACAATGCGGCTGTGGTGCAGGATTGTGCCGCTCATATCCCGAAACTCGGCCATCGCCTCCAGCCGCGCCCAGCGCAGGGGGTAGAGATCGCACAGAATGTCGTCCACCATCACTGTAATGGATACGCCGGTGGCGTCGTGGACAGGTACATACGAAATGTCCATATCTGAGTAACGGTGGGTGTTGCCTTTGAGCAGCGAGCCGTACTGGAAAATCAGATCGACCTCATCGCCCAGGCGGGCCAGCAGGGCATCCACCAGCACATCCCGGACGGCCTCAAAATCGATTGTCATGCGAGTTTCTCCCATTTTTCCAAAACGGCCCCCGACACGTAATGCGCCGGGGGCCGTCTCTATGAAATATCCGTTATCCCATCCCTCTTTACGCGGCCACCAATTTACGCCGTCACCAGCGCCTCGTGCATCGACGCTTCCAGTTCCGCGCTGTGTTCATCCCGGAACTGTTTGGTGTAGAGGTTGTAGTAGTGTCCCCGCTTACGGAGCAACTCGCCGTGGGTCCCCATCTCCGAGACGCCGCCATTCTCGATAACCAGAATGCGGTCGGCCTGTTTAATGGTGGAAAGCCGGTGGGCGATGACAAAACTCGTCCTGCCCTGCATCAGCTTTTCCATCGCCTGCTGGATCAGTGCCTCGGCCAGGGTGTCTACCGAACTGGTGGCTTCGTCCATCACAAAGATTTCCGGATTACTCAGGACGGCACGGGCCAGGCTCAGCAACTGCTTTTGCCCAACAGAGAGCAGCACACCGCCTTCCCCCACTTCCGACTCGTACCCATTTTCCAGTTCCAGGATAAAGTCGTGTGCGCCGGCCATCTGGGCCGCGGCCTCGATCTCTGCGTCGGTTGCGTCCAGCCGGCCATAGCGCAGGTTCTCGCGAATCGTCCCGGAAAAGAGATGGGGCGTCTGCAGCACCATCCCAATCCGGGAATGGATGCCGTGCAGGGTCAGGTCCCGGTAGTCTGTGCCGTTGAAGAGAATACGCCCGGCCCGCGGCTCGAAGAAGCGGCAGACCAGATTGACCAGTGTGGACTTGCCCGCGCCTGTCGGCCCCACCAATGCGATTGTCTCGCCCTGGCGAATGTGCAGGTTGAATTTCTCCAACACCGGTTTGTCGTCCTCATAGGCAAAGTCCACATCTTCAAAGACAATATCGCCCCGAATGGTCTCTGGCTCGACCGCGCTTGGCCTGTCCTGGATTTCGGGTACTGCGTCGATCAGCGAGAAGATACGCTCGCCCGAAGCGATGGCCTGCTGCATTTCGGCATAGACCCGTGCCATCTCCTGCACTGGGAAGAGCATAAAGGTGATGTAGGAGATGAAGGCCTGGATGCCACCGATTGTCATCGAGCCGGTCTGGAACTGCCAGCCGCCGTACCAGATGATACTCCCCACTGCCACTGCGCTTATCAACTGGACTGTCGGTAGGAAGAGAGCCGATAGCCAGGCAGCCCGGAAGGCGGCTTTGTACATCTGACCGGTCAGGTTGCCAAACTCGTCCAGATTCTCTTCTTCCCGGCGCAGGCTTTTGATGACCCGCACGCCTGTAATGCCCTCGTTGTAAGCGCCCGTCACCTTCGAATTCATCTTGCGCACCTGGCGGTATTCGACCAGAATTCTGCGCTTGAAGAGCGCGGCCACCACGACCAGAGCCGGGATAATCAGCGCCACAATCGCGCCCATTTGCCAATTGATGTAGAGCATAAAGGCCAGGGACGTAACGATGCTGAGAATACCCCACACCGTATCCAGAAAACCCCAGGAGACCAACTCACCCACCCGCCCCACATCCGAGGTCAGGCGGGACATCAGCCACCCCACCGGCGTCTGGTTGAAGTAGGAGAGAGATAGCTCTTGCAGGCGGGCAAACATCTTTTTGCGCAGGTCATATTGCACCCGCTCGCCCAGCCGGGCCGCGCAGGTGATGAAGCCGAAGACCAGACCAGCCTGGGCCACCATCAATGCTGTATATTGTGCAATAATCCGCCAGAGAGCTTCCCTATCACCGGCCAGAATACCGTCGTCGATAATCAGTTTGCTCAAGTATGTAAAGTAGGATTCCAACACCGCCAACGCAGCAATACAGACCAGATACCCAAACATCAGCGGCCAATGGGCCAGCCCCTGTTTGGCAATCCGCACAACTGTCTGCCCGTTGAATTGGGTGTTGAACTCCTCTTCCTCGAAATGTTCTTGTTCTGACATTTGATCAAACTCCTGTAGAGAGAGTCGTTGTACCTGTTATTCGGGTATTAGATATTGGGTATTTCGTGGGGATGATCGTCCCGACCCAATATCCAATATCTAATACCTGCTTACCGAACCGTTACCGCGCCGTTCCGTCCGTTCGTCTTCCCGGCGTCGCCTGCCAACCGCTTGTCCGTCGCTTCTACCACTTCGGCGATCTCCCGCTCCAGGTCTTCTTCGATGCGGGCTTGCAGATCGTAGACCCGGCGGTAGATACCCTCCTGGGCCAGCAATTCGTCGTGGATTCCGTGCTGTACAATGCGGCCCTGATCCATCACCAAAATCTGGTCGGCCTCCATCACACTCTGCACCCGATGGGCAATGATGAAAGTCGTTCGGTTCTCCATCAAGCGGTGCAGGGCGGCGCGGATGGCCGCGTCGGTCTCTGTGTCCACGCTGGAAGTAGCGTCGTCCAGAATCAGAATGGACGGGTTCTTGAGCAGTGTACGTGCAATCGTCACCCGCTGTTTCTGCCCACCGGAAAGGGTCACACCCCGCTCACCCACCATCGTATCGTAGCCGTTGGGGAAGCCGAGAATCACATCGTGTACAGCCGCCGCGCGTGCAGCCGCCTCCACTTCCTCGTCACTCACATCCCGGCCCACCCCATAGGTGATGTTGCCCCGAATGGTGGTGGAGAAAAGGAAAGGCTCCTGCTGCACAATGCCAATCTGCGCCCGCAGACCGTCCCGGGCAATCTCCCGCAGTTCGATACCGTCGATAGCGATGCTGCCGCTGGTATAGTCGTAGAAGCGGGGCAGCAGATTGACCAGAGATGTCTTCCCCGAACCAGTCGCACCGAGCAGGCCGATGACCTGCCCTGGCTTGGCGTGTAGAGAGATATTCTGCAACACCCATTCCCGATCCGCCGATGGGATGCCCGCAATCTGAGCAGGCACATTGGGTTCCTCTTCGGCCTGGGTGGCGATGGCCTTTTCCCGATCCGCCGCGCTGGCAGGCGTAGCATAGCGGAAGCTCACATCATCGAAGCGCACATCACCGACCAGCCGTTCGCGCAACTGGTGCGTGCCCTGGCCCAGGGGTTCCCGCTGTTGACGGATAATCTGTTGCAGGCGTTCCAGGGAGACAACACCTGTGGAGATGCTCGCAACCAGCCGCCCCAGCCCACGGATGGGCCAGATGACATTGATGACCAGCCCCGCATAGGCCAGATAGGTTCCCACGCTAATGTCGCCGTTGATTGTGGCCAACGCGCCCAGATAGAAGGCCAGCAACATCTGCAAACCACTGATCACATCGGTGACAGGCCAGAAGGTGGCGTGCAGGTTCGCCAATTCCTTGCCCCGTTCGTACTTTTTGTAATTCTCCGCCTCGAAGCGGTCAATCTCGAACTCCTGGCGGGCAAAGGCTTTCACCACCCGCACGCCAGTCAGATTCTCCTGCAAACGACTGGAAACCTTCGCCTCCTGATTCTGATAGGCTTCGTAGGTTTTCTCCATCTTTTTGAAGAAGAAAATGGAGGCAGCCACAATAAACGGGATGACAATCACCGAATAGAGGGCCAGGCGCACATCCAGAAAGAGCAGCCCGACAAAGTTGACCAGAAAGAGCAGCGTAATCCGCCCGATGCCGATCAACTGGTCTTGATACAGACGGCGGATGGTGTCCACATCCGATGTGGCCCGACTGATCAACTCGCCTGTCTGCATCCGGTCGTGATAGGTAAAGGTCAACCGTTGCAGGTGGTCATAGATATAGTTGCGCAGCCGCCTGACAACCCCCTCGGCTGACTGTGCGGCCAAGCGTCCGGTCAAGTAAGTGAAGAAGCCTTGAAAGAGAGCCAGGCCGATAAAGCCCAGCGCAACCCAGGGTATCAGCCACTGGCTGGCCTCTACTTGCAGCACATCGTCGATGAAGTAGCGGAGCAGATAAGCCACGCCGGTGCGTCCCAGCGCGGCCAGCCCTGCGGCCACCGTCGCAACCGCATAGATGCCCCGGAAACCCGACAGCATCCGCCAGAGAGCTTTGGCTTTGCTCTCGACAAGAATATTCTGAAGATCGTATGTAAGTCGTTCTGCGTTCTCTTGCATTTTCTCACGCTCACCAAGTCTGTTTGGATCTGTTCCGTTTTGCCGTACATCTGTTGTTGCTTCCATCGGCAGCCTCCTTTCTGAACGGGAAATGGGTTGGCTTGGAATGACATACAACGGACAATCCGTGCGCCACAAACAAAAAAAGCCACGGGCATTCCCGTGACTTTTTGGCGCAGAGCGAACTCTGCCCAATCAAAAAGGCCACGGGCATATGCACCGTGACCTTGAACGCTTGTGGCGAGCGAAGGAGATTCGATCATCTCCTCGCGAGTGGATCACCGATGCATATCCTCATTGTGGGTTCCGGCGGGGTATACCCCGGCCCAGATACGATTCATCTTATACATCTGCAACGGCGTCCTTTCTTAACTACAAATAAACTAACGGCTGCGACACTATATCACACGTTGATTTGGTAGTCAACTTACATACACACGAAAAAACACCAAGCGTTTTGCGCGCCTTTTGTACGCCTGGCGGCCGCCATTGCCCCTATTTCTATTGGCTGAACCAGAGCCAAAAGAGAGGCCGTCCGCACGTTCTTTGCGCTCACTTTCCTCATACGCTACACTGATTCAACCCACACGTTCTTTGCCAATTCGGCGGACCGCTATCTGCGTTACGAACAGATCAGCTACCCCAATTTACGTCGATGGGAGACCAAAATTTATCACTCCAGGAGGATTGCTATGACAGATTTCAAAGGCAAAACAGTGATTGTAACCGGCGGGGGCAAGGGAATTGGCCGGGCCATCAGTTTGGCTTTTGCAAGCGCTGGTGCAAATGTGCTCTGTGCAGATGTGGATGACCCGGCTGGCCAGGAAGTGGTGGAGGCAGCCACCGGCGCGTCGGGTGAAATCGTCTACCAGCACGCAGATGTGGCGACCGCGGCCGCCTGCAAAGGGCTGGTCGATCAGGCGGTGGCCGCGTGGGGCGGCGTTGACATTCTGATCAACAATGTGGGCATCCAGCCATTGAACAGTTACCTGCCCGCCCACGAACTGCCCGAAGAGATGTGGGATCGGATTATCGCTGTCAATCTGAAAAGTGGCTTTCTGATGACAAAGTATGCCGCGCCGGTGATGGCAAAACGGGGCGGCGGTGTGATCATCAACACGGCCAGCGTCCAGGGGCTGCAATCGGCCCAGAACATCCCCGCCTATGCCGCCAGCAAAGGCGGGATGCTCTCCCTCACCCGTCAGTTGGCATTGGACTACGCGGCGGACAATATCCGGGTGCTGGCCGTCAACCCCGGCACAATCGAAACGCCCCTGGCCGCGGCGGGCACAGGCAACGACTACGCAAAGCTGCGCCAGGAAGGGGCCAAAGCCCATCCCCTGGGGCGCATCGGCAAGCCGGAAGAAGTTGCATCGGTTGTCCTCTTCCTCGCCAGCGACGGCGCTTCGTTTATGACCGGCGAATTTGTCAACGTAGACGGCGGGCTAATGGCGAAGGGCGCGTGGGCAGAATAGTAGAGAGGATTGGGGATTGGAGATTGGGGAGTGATGGCGCGAGTCATCCCTACGAAATATTCAATACCCAATACCTGCTATCCAACCAACGAACACTACGAGGGTACGAATCGTGAACCGACAAAACTACAGCAGTGGAACGAGCTGGGAAGAGCTGGCGGGCTATAGCCGGGCCGTGCGTGTGGGGGACCGGATTCTGGTCTCCGGCACAACGGCCACCGACGAAAACGGGCAGGTAGTGGGCGGCGATGACCCGGCGGCCCAGACCCGCTATGCCATCCAGAAAATCGAGCGGGCCATCCGCGCTCTGGGCGGCGAACTGAGCGATGTGGTGCGCACGCGGATATTTGTAAGCAACGCGGACAATTGGGAGCCGGTGGCCCGCACCCACGGCGAATTCTTCAAAGATATCCGCCCGGTCAACACACTGGTGGAGGCCCGGCTGGTGGGTCCGCAGTATTTGGTGGAAGTGGAAGCCGAAGCGGTGGTGACAAAATCGGCGTAGGTCACAATTTTTGCTGCGTGCTGCGTGAGATCCACACGCAGCACGTCTCACGGAGCAATTCGATGAAATTCAGTCTTCGTCTCAACAACGACCTGTCCCCTTCCGCCTACATCGCGCTGGCCCAGGCCGCCGAAGCAGCAGGCTTCGACCAGTTCTGGGTGAGCAACGATCTCTTCCTGCGCAGCGACATTCCGATTCTGACTGCCGTGGCCCTGGCAACCGAACGCATCCACGTGGGCACGGGCATCCTCAACCCCTACACCATCCACCCGGCGGAGATGGCGATGCTGGCCGCCACAATGGACGAAATCAGCGGCAACCGCTTTCTGCTGGGCATTGCCGCGGGTGCGGGAGACTTTCTGGATTGGGTGGGTCTGGAACAGACGCGCCCCCTGGCGGCCATGCGGGAGACGATCCAGGCTGTGCGGGGACTGCTGGCCGGAGAGCGAGTAGTGCTGAATGGCCGTTTTCTGCGCTGGAACGACGAAGCCTATCTGCGCTTCCCGGCCCCACGGGTCACGCCCATCTATCTGGGCGCGATGGGACCGAAGATGCTGGCCCTGGCCGGGGAACAGGCCGACGGCGTACTGCCCCTGCTCTTTCCGCCGGAACACTACTTTAACGTCCGGCCGCTGCTGGATGTGGGAGTTGCTACTCGCCCCTGGCAACTCGCGCCCCTCGACTTCGCCGCCTGCATTTGGGTATCCCTGGCCGAAGACCGGGCCGCGGCGCGGCGGGTGCTGGCCCAGAAGATCGCCTATTACGGCCAGGCGCTGGGGCCGCTGATTCTGGAACAGTTGGGACTGGTGCGGGAGGATTTTGCCCAGATCGAGCGGGCTTTTCACGCAGAGAACGACGAGGAAAAGGCCATCGCACTGGTGGATGAACGGATGCTGCGAATTGGTGTTGTGGGCGGGCCGGGGGATGTAATCGAACGGCTAGAGCCACTGGTGGCCGCGGGCGCAACCCATCTCAGCTTTGGCCCGCCGCTTGGCCCGGAGCCACTGGAAGCAGTTGCGCTATTAGGACAGGTGATCCAACACTTCAAAACGAGATGACGGGATGATGAAGTAGCGTACCCCATCATCCCATCACCTCAATATCCTCTAGTCAAACGTTACTTGACCGCTAGAGCCGTCGTAGCTCCCCACCTGCTCGAAGCCACTCTTGTCCGCATTCACAGTGTAGACGCCGTAGTTCACCACCGCCTGATCGCCGTTGGCGTCCAGATACGTCTGCACCGCTGTGCCGATGTAGTGGTTGGCGATGAAGGGCAGCATCGACTTGACCGCCTGGCCGTTGTTGCCCGCTGCCAGCATCGACAGCATTGCCACATTGGCCGCGTCGTAGGCGTAGTTGGTGAAGGGGCCGGGTTCCTGGCCGTACTTCGCCGTGAAGTCGTCGATGAAGGGCTGGGTGTTAGGCGTGCTGCTCTCGGCAAAGGAGACCGACACAAAGTTGGCCGCGGTCAGGAGGTCGGCGTGGGCTGGGTCGGCCAGAATGTCCGGCGACGCCAGGTTTTCCACACCCATCCAATCCACCGCGGTCAGATTGGGATCGGTCAGGGCCAGTTGCAGCACCTTTTGGCCATCGCCCAGGAAGCAGATGCAGAAGAAGGCTGTGTTGTCGCCGGCTGCCGCAATCTCACTGCTCACTTTCGTCACTTCGCCGGAGAGGTCGGTGGGTTCGGGCGCATAGCCCACCGAGACGACATTGCCACCGAAATTGGACTCGAAGACCGAAGCCAGCCCATTGCCAAAGGGATCATCGATGTGGAGGATGACCACATTTTCGTAGCCCCGGGCTGTGGCAATCTGGCTGAACGCCTGACCGGCGAAGGTGTCCGGCGGGTACATCACCCGGAAGATATAGTCGTCGGGGATGCCGCCGGCAGGGCCGCTGGAGGCCGGGGCAACCAGCACAATATTGTTGTCGTCGGCAAACTGCTTGGCGCCCAACACCTCACCGGTGGTGAGCGGGCCGACGATCACCTGTGCGCCGCTGGTCTGCACAACCGTCTGCACAGCTTTGGCCGCGCCATCCGGCGTATTTTCCGAGTCCGCGCTGGCAGTGGTAAATTGAATGGGCGAACCGGCCGCGGCCAGTTCCGCATTCATCTGCTCCACGGCCAGTTCAATGCCACGCTGGAAGTCCGTGCCAAACGCACCCAGCGAACCGGTAAAAGGTTGGACAACGCCGAGCACGTAATTGGTGTTCGTCGGTGCGGACGTATCCGCAGCCTGGGGTGCCGGGGGCTGCACCTGGCAGGCCGCCAGGGCAAAGAGCAATACAAACGAGAACAACAAGACTTTCCGCATTGTTACGATTCCTCCTGAAAAGGTTGGGGACACAAAAACATCGAAGAATACGATTGAGGGGTCAGCCCAATATACACTAGCCGACCGCCCAGCGCAACAAATCTGCCCAGAGCAAGGAGAAAAGTTCCCCGTGATCATCGACACCCACACCCACTTCTACGATCCCTTCCGTCCCGAAGGCGTGCCCTGGCCGCCGAAAGAGAACAAACTGCTCTACCGCACAGTTCTGCCCGAACATCTGAAACCGCTGGCCGAGCCGGAAGGGGTGGTGGGCACAGTTGTGGTGGAGGCCAGCAAATGGCTGGAGGACAACCAGTGGATTCTGGACCTGGCCCAGAACGACCCGTTTATCGTCGGCTTTGTCAGCGGCGTTGTGCCCAACCAGCCCACCTTCGCCAGTGAGTTGGCCCGCTTTGCGGCCAGCCCCCTCTTTCGGGGCATTCGGGTGGGCGGCGCATTGCTGGCTGATGTGGAGCAGGGAACTTTTCTGGACGATATGGCCCTGCTCGCGGCGCGGGACCTTTCGCTGGATGTGCTGATGAACGATCCGGCCCACTTCGACGGGCTGTCGGTGCTGGCCGAACGGGTCCCCAACCTGCGGATTGTCATCAATCACATCGGCAATATGCCCATCGACGGCGCGGCCCTGGCCCCGGAATGGGTTCAACGCTATCAGACAGCGGCATCTCACCCCAATATATATATGAAAGTATCCGGTCTGCTGGAAAACAGCATCCACCGGCCCGCGCCAACCGAAGTGGATTTCTACCGGCCTCTGCTCGATTGCCTGTGGGATGCCTTCGGGGAAGAGCGGCTGATCTACGGCAGCAATTGGCCGGTATGCGAAGTGGCGGGCGACTACGCGGGGTGCGTGTCGATTGTGCGCAGCTATTTCGCAGAAAAGGGCGAGGAAGCGTCGGCCAACTATTTCTGGCGCAACGCAAAAGCCGCCTATAAGTGGATCGAGCGGGCGTAAACCAGAAGGCTTTGGGACGCAGATTCACACAGATGAACGCTGATTTTATCCGTGTGAATCTGCCCCATCCCTCTTCACCCGTGTCCGTTTTTGTGTTAAATTACGCCCCCCGCAGCCGGGCCTTCAGCGTATCCCAGCGGGTGGTCTGCAATTCCTGAGGGGTGGGCGCGGGCACGTCGTCTGCGGCAAAGAGGATATTCAGCCGATCACCCTCGTATTTGGCCCCGGCAACCTCCAGACGGGCCAAGCCAGTGGGCAGGCTGATATTGCGCTTCCAGTTGCCGATGTGGATAATCAACTCGTCTACGACGCTGCGGTGCACCCGCACCTCTTCCTTTTCCACCATCGGCAGGGCCAGACTCAACACATACTGGCCGTCCTGCTGGAAGACCTTTTGGGGTTGACCGTCGTAAAAAATCTGGGTGGGATCGCCCGCGCCGCCCCGCACCAATTCTTCGCCAAAGATCGTCGCCGCAGTCAGGCGCAGCATCGCCTCTCCCATCACCTCTTGGCCGAACATCGGCACACGGAAAATGGGCAAGGGCTGGAAGGCTTCTTCGACAAATTCCAGGTTCTGCTGCTGGGCCGCGGTCCATTGGTCAAAATAACCGCCGGTCAGTTCGGTGGGAAAGATGCGGTTGCAGATGACGGCATCCACCGCGTATCCGTAGAGGTTTAGATACGTATAGGCGCGCTGGGCCTCTTTGATGACCATTTTTTCCGGGTTGAGTACCAGCCGCATACTGCTCACAGCGCTGTCCCCCAGCAATTGACTGGTGCGTTCCAGCACTACCACCAAATCCTCAATACTCTCAAAAACGTCATCATCCGGCAGAGGCATATCGCTGAAAGCTTTCATCACCGGGCGGGCAATCTGAATCGTCTTGCGCTGAAAGGGGAAGATTTTTTCGATGTACCAGCGAGCCATCTCCGGGAAGCTGAGCAGTTGCAGGGTGGAGCCGGTGGGCGCGGCGTCGATGACAATCACATCGTATTCGCCGCTCTCGGCCAAATGGGTGATCTGCATCAGAGACGCCAACTCTTCCATCCCCGGCAGCACAGATGTCTCCTCGGCCACCAGCGCATCCATCCCTCGCCAAGAGAATATGACATTCAGATAGCTCTGGACCCGGCCCCAATATTTGTCCATCTGGTGCAGCAGATCGATCTCCTGCCCCCACAAATTGGGGGCCAGGGGTTTCAATTCGTTGCCGATGCGGGTGTCGAAGCTGTCGCCCAGACTGTGGGCCGGGTCTGTGCTTACCACAACTGTGCGATAGCCCAATTCGGCGCAGCGCAGGGCCGTGGCCGCGCTCAGGCTGGTCTTGCCCACGCCGCCTTTGCCTGTATAAAGAATGATTCGCATAAAAATACCCGGCTTTCAGGAATGAGACAAAAGGAAACCGGGCGTATCCCCTCACATCTCGCAAGAGAATCTACGCCCGGTTTTGCAAAACAGACTGCCAATCAGTTTTATTGGCGGCTATAGCCTGGCGGAAATCAGCCACTGTTTCTAACCCAGTGGTCGATGCGCATCCCAGTGTATGCCTGATTCACCGCGAAAACCGTAGGCATATTTCCACTGAACTGGATTATTGGGTTGCGACTGGCAGATCAGCCGGTGCATTGGCGACCAGTTCACCGAATATCCACGCGCCGTTTTCCAGTTTCAGCCAGTCGCCCGCTGCGTTGCGCCCGATGATTGTGAGGGCTGTGCCCGCGGTGATGGAGCCGGTGAGATCAAAAGTTGTGCCGGGGCCGCTGCGCAGATTGGCGTCTACGGCAGCCGTGCTGGCTCCGGTTGTCTCAGCCGGTTCGGCCACTGGATCTTCGACGGCTGGGGGGGTCGTGGCTATTGTTTCTGTATCAGTGATCGGCGTCGTCGCTTCTGGCTGGACAGCGACGGGTGTGTCGCCGCCACTGGCTGGCGCATCCTCGGACGCCACAGGCAGGTCCGCGGGAATATTATCCACCAGTTCGGCAAATATCCACGCACCGGTGTCCAGCTTCAACCAATCACCCGCGGCATTCTTGCCCACAACCGACAGCACCTGTCCCACTGTCGTCGAGCCAGTGATAGCCGCGCTGGTGTTAGGTGCAGCCCGCAGATTTGCAATCGTGTTGGCGGTTGGCGGAAGTGCGGTTGTCCCAGGGGCGATCGTTGGGACAGGGGCAGGTTCGGTCGAGGCGGCGGGTGTGCTGCCCACGACTGTTCCATCCGCGTTGACCTCGGGCACATCCGGCGCGCTTTCCAGCAGTTCGCCAAATATCCATGCGCCGGTGTCCAACAGATACCAGTTATCCGTGGCGAATTTGCCCACAACCGTCACTTCTGTATTAAACCCAGCCCCGCCCACCCGCTCAAAGGTGCTGCCGGGACCTGAGCGCAAATTGGCATCGGCATTGACCAGGACAACCACCGGCGTGGCTGGTGTAGCGGGTGCGGCTGGCGCAGCCGGTGTAATGGGGGTGGCTTCGGTCACAACTTCCGGGACCGGCAATACAATGGGAACAGCGGGTTTGCTCGCCAGTGCTTCGCCCAAAATCCAGTTTCCATTCTCCAGCAAGAACCACTCGCCTGTCTCATCTTGACCGGAAATGAGAATTGTTGCCCCGGCATCCACCAGACCCACCGAATCAAAATCCGGGCCGGGACCCGTGCGCAGTTCAGTCTGGCTGCGCACTGCCGCCGGGATCGCGACGTCAGGGATTTCCACAACCGGCGCGCTGGTTGGTTCCGGCTGTGGGGTGGGTGTCGGCTGCGCTTCTGGTGTCGGGGTGGGGGCAGGGGCCTCGGTAGGAGCAGCGGTTGGCTCCATCTCAGGCGCGGGGGTCACAGTTTCCACCACAATATCAGGCTCGCCCGCGACCGCAGTAGATTCAGCGCCGGTGAGATTAAACCGGGACATCAGGTCCTGCCCAAGCAGTTGGGTCAACGGCTCTTGCATCTGGGCAGGAACCAGTTGTCCGGCATTGCCAGACAACACCAGAGCCGGGATTCCAACAATCAACGCGAGCCAAAAAATGCTCACAATTACAGCTAGAGCCTTCTTCATTTCCCCCCACCTTTCCCTGGTGTTCCACGACTGGTATCAGGCATGGAACTGATTGCGTCCTTCAAACGTCAAACAGACCGCGTAGCCAAGAAAAGTGTAACACAGGATATAGCGGACTACAATTGAAGGTGCTGTGTAAGGCCGAGATTTTCGCTCCTAATGAAATGCAAATAATTCACTAATCTCATCTTAATCTTTTTCCAATAGTCTCACTGTATGCTGTTCCTATGCTATCCATATTTCTGCAGAGGTATCACAGGGATTAAATTCACGAGATTGCAGATTGGACAAGCCTCGTATTGTTTTGTATAATTATTGAAATGGTTTTGCACAGATTGATGCGGCAGTTTTGCAGCAGAACAGCCGATGAGCTATATAGATGCCAATTGAGCAGATATTGAAGAATGCATTTTGCAACTTTTAATAATAAGTATCGTATCGTGTCTACAGCAGTCGCCATCCAGCTATTGAGCGGAAGGGAAGGACTTTAATGTCATACGAAAGCGTTTTCCAGCGAAACACACCCCACCGAGAGACAGTGGGTGTCCTGTCCATGAATCTGCCCCAAACGCTAATCGACCTAAGCAACGACGATCCGGTCTTCAACCGCCACCTGCACATCCGCACATTCAAGCGCGGCGAGATTCTGGCCGATGCGGAAAGTCTCCAGCGAGAGATGTTTGTACTGATGAAGGGGCGCGCTCATCTGGTCTGCACCAACAATGAAGGACGCCGCCTGGTGATCGCGACATTGGAAACCGGCGCGGTCTTTGGCGAAGGAGCCTTGACAAATCCGGGCGAAGCCAACGCATTTGCCGAAGCAGCCGAAGATGTGACCATCTGGAGTATACCCGCTGCCGAAGCCAGAGATATGACCATTCAGTATCCGATTCTCGGCTGGGGCATGTTGCAGACCTACGGTCGCCGTCTATTGCAGGTGGAAAACAGCCTGGAAGACGTGGCCTACAAGAAATTGCCAGAACGGCTGGCCGCGCTGCTTGTAAGCCTCGGAGAACCGTCCAACGGCCTGATTCAGGGCGTCAGTCACCAGGCTTTGGCAGACCGCCTGGGAACCTATCGGGAGACAGTCAGCGCGATTCTGCGGGATTTCAAGCGCCAGGATTTGGTTACACTGGGCTATCGGCGCATTGAATTGATCGATATGGAAACCCTAAAAGATGTAGCAGGCATTTGGGAGTGGTAATCCAAAACAAGAATGTGTCTGAAGGAGTCCGGCTTTCCTGGAAAAGCCGGACTCCTTCATCGAAAAGACAGAGATTGGGCGCAAAAATGGATGCAGGATGTCGGCCAATTTCATTTGGAACTCCATTATATAGGCCAATCTGCTATAAATGAGCAAAATTGTCGCATTTTTTAATGTTTGTACAGTTGACGTTTGACAATTATATTGTTATAATATCCGCTAACACACGTTATCCCACCTCGCTCACGGATTCGACTCCCGAACAGTTTCGATAGCAGCCGTCGCAGTTGGACTTCTATGTTGTGGTATAGACGTGCGCGACAGCGACGTTTAGCACGACACAGTGCGATAGTCTGTATTCGGACCCCTACCGGTCTTCGTCTCCAATCCAAATTATAGTACAAGGGCGAGATTGGAAGTCGGACAAATGCCCGGCTCTTACCAACTTCCCACTCTCAATTTGATCCATCTAACCGCATTGGTTGCACCTATTCCCCTGAACTCATTCTCATCATAACGGATGGCAATATGTATGCCGTCTGCCGGATTTCCAATAACTCCACATGGAATCAACCTAAGCAACCGGCGCTCGATCGGTCGGCTCGAATTGCGTAGCGTGCGCGTTTTGTCCGATCGTGGCTTGCCCCTGTCTGTGGCAATCACCATAGACAGAATTGAAATTTTTGAAATCCTCGTGCAGAAAGTAATTACCCAGAGGCCTACGTATGGAATTGCTAACAATGACGATGTCTGAACTCGAAGATTTGACCCTGGATGGGCTGCGAGAAGTAGCTCGCTCCATGGAGATCACAGGGTATACCAGACTGAAAAAGTATGACTTAATTATGCGCTTGCTACGCGCCAATGCAGAGCAGCAGGGGTATATTTTTGGCGGTGGCATTTTGGACGTTGTACAGGATGGCATCGGCTTCCTGCGCAGTGAGCATCTGTTGCCTGGCCCAGACGATGTGTATGTCAGCCAGAGCCAGATTCGACGCTTTGGTCTGCGCACAGGCGATCTGGTGGCAGGGCAGGTGCGCCCGCCCAAAGAGACCGAGAAGTATTTCGGCCTGCTCAAAGTGGAGGCCGTCAACGGGTTGGACCCGGAAGAGGCCAAGCGCCGCCCCCACTTCGAGAAGATGGTGCCCATCTTCCCCGACGAGCAGGTGTTGCTGGAAACCAAACCCAGTTTGCTTGCCACCCGGCTGATCGACCTGCTCTCGCCCATCGGGCGCGGCCAGCGTGGTCTGATTGTCAGCCCGCCCAAAGCGGGTAAGACGACAATCCTCAAGCGCATAGCCAACGGCATGAGCGCCAACTACGAAGACCTGCACCTGATGGTTGTACTGATCGGTGAGCGACCGGAAGAGGTCACCGATATGGATCGTTCGGTGGATGCAGAAGTGATCAGCAGCACCTTTGACGAACCTGTGCAAAACCACGTGCGGGTGGCCGAGATGGCGCTGGAACGGGCCAAACGGCTGGTCGAGGGCCATCGGGATGTGGTCATTCTGCTCGACAGTATCACCCGCCTGACCCGTGCCTACAACCTCACCGTTCCCCCCTCGGGCCGGACGCTCTCCGGTGGTATTGATCCGGCAGCCCTATACCCGCCCAAGCACTTCTTCGGTGCAGCCCGTAATATCGAGGAAGGTGGCAGCCTGACGATCATAGCCACCTGTCTGGTGGACACGGGCAGCCGCATGGACGATGTGATCTATGAAGAGTTCAAGGGCACAGGCAATATGGAACTGCACCTGAACCGGCGGCTCGCCGAGCGGCGCATCTTCCCGGCCATCGACATTGAACGCAGCAGCACCCGGGCCGAAGAGAAGCAGATGGACGCGGAAACCCTGGCCAAGGTCTACACCCTGCGCCGTATGATCGACGCTATGGGTGGCGGCAACGAGGCCATTCTGCCCATTCTGGAACGCTTGAGTCGAACCCGCACAAACCAGGAGTTCCTGGATACATTGATCAAATAGTTGACACCCAAACCTATCGGCTATAAAAGAACAGCCCATCTCCTTTCCTGACCAGACAGGCAGATGGGCTGTTCTTTTATGCACGCCCCCATGCGTCCAGTAATGTTTGTATGCAGCAGGCAGAGAGAGGCCGGGAAGAAAATGGCCTATTTTCCAACAGAACAGGCTGATTCGATAGCCTAGCAGTGCCTGTCGTGTGGGGCCGGGGAGCACAACACAGCACAGCCATTTGGTCCAAAACCATCGAAATCAGTGAAAAAAGGCCGGTATATGGGACAAAACCAGGGCCGACAGTGTACATATAACCTACGCTCGTTCTACGCACATCCGACGAAATCCCCAATAGGCCCCTTTTGTGTGTTTGATCACCATTTTAGAATTTGTAGCTATCCACCAGTGTGCTATAATTCGTGACCGGAAGAAGTAGACTGCAAGATTTGCAGGTGAAGGTGCTGGAAATGATTGGTTGTGGCAGAGAGACGTAGGAAGTGCAATAGGCTACAAAACGACCAAAAACTTACGAACGCATCTTTCAATAGCCAGTACGCAGAATTCTGACCCAGGCGGAAATTTACTCAACGACACAGTTTTCACCCACAAGAAGTCAAGAAATATCACTTTGGGTGAAAAGCAATGTTCCGCACTGTGGCTCGATTCTGAGGAGACAACAATGCCGTCATCCGATACGTATCGTGTCGATGGTGATTATCAGCCCAGACGTTCAATGAAACCCGAAGGTCTGGCCGAACGGAAAAGCAGTTTACGGTTCGATGATACTGGACCCCAGATAGCAGATGAGAGGCTTTCCCCCTTGGCTTCTCGGTCTAGCGAAGCTACAGGCAGCAAATGGACCCCCGCCTCTGCTGAACACCTCCATCCAGAACCAAAGACATCCGACAGCACCCACCAAGTGCGAGTTGGCGCTGAAATTCACCCTCAGTCCGTCCCAGCCCGATTTGAACATAGCGCACCCAGGGAAAACCAATTTGACAATAGTCGATTTGGGGCAGTTGCCATTGCCATTGACCCTGTAGCCGAAACAGAAGTGGCGTCGCTTTTCGCGAACTTGCGCGCCCGTGCCCAGATGTTTCTTGGCGATCAGATATCACCGATCCGTCTGGCCAGCCATTTGGCCGTCATCGCAGTGGCAGCCGTTGTCCTGGTTGTCAGCCAGATCGATATGCCGGATTGGCAATTCTCATTGCGCAACCTGCCAGAAGATGGCCTTTTTGCGGTTGCACAGGATCAAACCCTGGCATCTGCTGGGGTCGGAAGCACAAGCAACAGTGTTTCAGAAGCAGCCGAAGCCATTCAACGGGCAGTCATCCCTTTTACCAATGCCCAAGCCCAGCCTGTGGCCGCAGAGGTGCCAGAAGTTGCGGCTGCCTCTGCACAGGGATCCGCGCCGGGCCTGGTAACAGAACGAGCACAGATCGAGACCTATAGTGTTCGGTCTGGGGATACGGTTTTAGGGATTGCAGCGCGGTTCAATTTGCAGCCAGAAACAATCCAATGGGCCAATCCTGAACTGGAAGCCAACCCGGATATGCTCCGTATCGGTGACCGATTGGTGATCCTTCCAGTGGATGGTGTTCTGCATGTGGTCCAGCCCGGTGACACACTTTCCACTATCGGGGCAAAATACAAAGTTTCCACCGACGCGATTGTCGGTTTCGGCCTGAATCATTTAGCCGATAGCAGCACGGCCATATCTATAGGCCAGCAGTTGGTGGTCCCCGGCGGCAACAAACCTTACATTGCCAAGCAGGTTCTCGCCTACAACGGCCCAACCCCAGAGGGCGCTTCTACAGGGACCGGCGCATTTTCTTGGCCGACAAGTGGAACGATTACCCAACCCTATTGGAACGGCCATCGGGCGCTTGACATCGGCGCATGGACGGGCACAGCCGTCACATCGGCCGACAGCGGCTATGTGATTGCGGCCAGTTCAGGCTGGAACAACGGTTACGGTACAATGGTGATGGTTGACCACGGCAGCGGTTATGTGACGCTCTATGGACACTTGAACAGTATCTTTGTGCGTCAAGGCGAGAGTGTGTCTAAAGGCCAGCAGCTTGGCACAGTGGGCAATACGGGCAATTCAACAGGCCCCCACCTCCACTTTGAAGTGCGCTACCAGGGCGTGGCCCGCAACCCCTTCACCTTCCTGCCGTAGCAAGTATTCCAGTTCACAAGACCAATCAAAAAGAGAGCGAGCCAAATGGCCCGCTCTCTTTTTTTGTCCAAATGTCCGGCGAACCCTACGCCTCTTGAATTCCACCCTCGGTCAACTGGCGGGGATCGAGCAGCCGGTCCAACTCGTCGCTGGTCAACTCCGTCATCTCCAGGGCGACTTCACGCAGGGTGCGGCCTTCGGCATAGGCAGTCTTGGCAATTTTTGCGCCCATCTCATAGCCGATCACCGGATTGAGCGCCGTGACCAGAATGGGGTTGCGCCCCACCAGCCCACTGATCTTCTCCTCGTTCACCGTAAATCCAGCAATGGCTTTGTCCGCCAACAGACGGCTTGCCCCGGCCAGCAGCGAGATGCTCTGCAACAGATTGTAGGCTGCCACGGGCAACATCACATTCAACTGGAAGTTCCCGGACTGACCGGCCAATGTAATGACCAGATCGTTGCCCGTCACCTGGGCGGCCACCATTGCCACGGCTTCGGGGATGACCGGGTTGATCTTGCCCGGCATAATGCTGCTGCCCGGCTGCAACGCGGGCAGAGAAATTTCACCAAAACCGGCGATAGGGCCACTGTTCATCCACCGCAGATCGTTGGAAATCTTCATCAGTGAGGTGGCGACCACTTTCAGTTGGCCGCTCAGTTCTACCGCTGCGTCCTGGGTGCTCAGGCTCTCGAAGTAGTTGGCGCTGGTGACAAAGGGCTGTCCCGTCCACTCGGCCAACTCAGCGGCGATACCCGCGCCAAAGGCGGGATGGGCATTGATGCCTGTGCCCACGGCGGTGCCGCCCTGGGCCAACTCGGCCAGACGGGACAGACTGCTCTGCACCCGCTCGATGCCGTGGCGAATCTGGCTGCTCCAACCGCCCAATTCCTGGCTCAGACGCACAGGCATGGCATCCATCAGATGGGTGCGGCCCGTTGTGACCACGTGATCCACCTCAGCGGCCTTCTTATCCAGGGCGTCGCTCAGATAGGCCAAGGCAGGCAGCAGTTCTTCAGCCACGGCCAGATAGGCGCTGACGTGAATCCCCGTGGGGATGACATCGTTGCTGCTCTGGCTCATATTGACGTGATCGTTGGGGTGTACCTTTGCGCCCAATTTCTGGGTCGCCAGGTTGGCGATCACTTCGTTGGCGTTCATATTCGTGCTGGTTCCCGAACCCGTCTGGAAGATGTCCAGGGGGAACTGGGCGTCGTGCATGCCCTGCGCGACTTCGGCAGAGGCAGACTGAATGGCCGCGGACATGGCGGAATCCATCAAGCCCAGTTTTTCGTTGGCCGCGGCAGCCGCACCTTTGATCAGCCCCAAAGCACGAATAAACGAGCGTGGAAAGCGCATATCGCTGATGGGAAAATTATCCACAGCCCGCTGGGTCTGGGCCGCATAGAGAGCATCGGCAGGAACCCGTACCTCTCCCAGGCTGTCCTTTTCAATCCGATAGGTTGGCTCGCTCATGGAAAATCGCTCCTTTGCTGGTACGAATAGGTGTATTCAAGATCGGTCAGATGGTCAGCGAAGTCCCCCGGCACTTTTTGACCAACAAGCCGGTACGCCCCCATTCCATCGTTGTCGTTCATAGCGTGCCAAGGACTTTGCAACTTATTGCACAAACGACACCACAGAGTATTTTAGCACTCTTCCCCACCCTACGCACCTTTTGGGGCGAGTCTCAAAAAAGGGTAAATCAGCGGCAATCAGCGTCCCATCTTCAGGCCGGGCCATTCTCGTCTTCAATCGGCAAGGCCACGGAAAACGTTGTGCCTTTGTTCAGCTCGCTGCGCACCCAAATTTCGCCCTTGTGTGCTTCCACAATCGCATTGATCAGAAACAGCCCCAGCCCCACACCCGCGGTTCCTCGGCGCAGGCTGCTGTCCACCCGATAGAATCGATCAAATATCTTCGGCAACTCATCCTCGGGAATCCCGATGCCCGCGTCGGCCACATAGACCACAAGCCGGGGCCTTTTGTCTTCGTTCCCGGCCTTCCTGTCCACCCACGCGCCAATGCGGATCAGACCGCCATCCGGCGAGTATTTGATGGCGTTGCCCAGCAGATTCGTAAAGACCTGGCGCAGCCGCTCCTCGTCGCCGGAGACCAGGGGCAAATCGTCTGGCAGGTCCACTTCAATCTGATGCTCGGTCGTCTGCGTGCGATAGTCCTGGGCAATCCGTTCCAGCAGACGGTTCATATCGACATCGGAAATGTCCAGCCGCAGATCGCCGGCCTGAATCCGGCTCACATCCAGCAGATTGTTGATCAGCGATTCCAGCCGGTCGGCTTCCTCTTCGATAATCTGCAAACTCTGGCGTGCGGTCTCCGGGTCCCAGGTGGCGTCGGGTCGGGCCAGGGTCTGGGCATAGCCTTTGATCAGCGCCACAGGAGTCTTCAGTTCGTGGCTGATGATGGAGACAAAGGTGGACTTCATCTCCTCCTCTTCTCGAAAACGGGTGATGTCACTCACATTGGCGATGACATTGACCAGCCGTTCGCTTTCGTCGAAGAGGGGCGTGTAGGTGACAGAGACGGCCAGATTGCCCCCGGAAGCCCGCACAAGCTCGCCCTCACAGCGCAGCCCGTGGGTCGGGATGTCCACCGGGCTGTTGCCGCACAGATCGTCTCCGGTCACATTTTGCAGATCGAGCACCTGGCTGCATGGCTGGCCGATCACATCCGCGGCCACCCGCCCCAGCATCTTTTCCATCGTCTGGTTGATCACCTCCACCCGCCGGTCCGGGCGCAGGATCAGAACGCCGTCTGCGCTCTTTTCGATGATAGCGGCCAGGCGGCTGCGCTCGGTGGAGAGTTGGGCATAGAGACGGGCGTTGCGCACGGCAATCGCGGCCTGCAGGGCAAAGCCTTCGAGGAATTCCCAGTCCAGTTGGGTAAAGGCGCTGCCGCCGCGGAAGAGATAGATGACGCCCAGCAACTCATCTTCAAAAAAGAGGGGCAGCCCCAGCACCTGGCCCAATTCGCGGCCCAAATTTTCTTCCACATCCTGCACCCGCCGCTCCAAATCCCGGCGATACTGTTCACCCGGTGTCTGGACAGAGCTGGCACCGTCGCTGTCGGGCGGCAATGGGCGTGAACTGGGTCGCAGCAGTGGGGCAAAGGCGGGGAGCAGTTCGGCCGGGATGCCATAGGTTGTGCGGATGCGCGCCTGGGGTTCCGATTCAACCGCCATCCCGTCGCCATCCACCTCGAAGGAGGCCGACGGCATTGGCTCGTGGAGAACAATCATTCCGGCAGGCGCAGCCACCATTTCGGCCGCACTGGAAAGGATCAATTCGAGCAGACTGGGCAGATCGAGCCGGGAGGTCATAGCCCGGGTGATACGCAGGAGATATTCCCGCTGCCGCAACTGATAGGTCGCCATCAAAGCGGGAACGTTCATAGTCACTCCCCAGCCGAAAGAAGTGCGTCTTTTGGCAAAGGTCGCACTTCTGAAACCAGACCCGATCCATCAAAGGAGTCGGGCAGGAGTGCCTGAACGGTTGTGGCACGAGTATGGCCCGCTGTGTCGCTGATAAAAACAGCCATCTCTGGGCCAAGTTCTACCATCACCTGGCGACAAATTCCGCAGGGCGAACCGCCATCCGCGGTGGCGACGGCCATCGCCACAAAGCCACTTCGGCCTTCGGCCACGGCTCTGGTCAGGGCAACCCGCTCGGCGCAGATGGTTGCCCCGTAGGAAGCGTTTTCCACATTGCAGCCGGTGACAATCGTGCCGTCTTCGGTCAACAGAGCCGCGCCGACCCGATAGCCGCTGTAGGGCGCATAGGCACGGCCACGGGCATCGATAGCCGCATTGACCAGTTGGGTGCGTTGCTCGTCAGAAATCATCGAAATCGCCTCTCTCATGCCGTTGACCCCAAAAAGCGCTGATTGCTGGCTTTAGCGCTGGTGGCTTCGGCCACATCTTCCATCTCTGGGTGGTTCGGATGCACGATTCGCTCAGCCCGCACCTGCTCAATGCGTCGCGAGTTGACGCCCAGCACAGTAAAGCGCCAGGCTTCCACATCCAGCCCCTCGCCCTGTTCGGGAACACGGCCCAATTCGCTGTAGATCAGCCCGCCCAGGGTGTCCACATTGTCATAGATTTCGGTCAGATCGGCCTCGATCACATCCGAAACCTCATCCAGAGAGATGCGGGCATCAAAGAGATGGGTGTTGGCATTGAGGGTCTGAATGAGCGGTTCCTCCGAGTCGTATTCGTCCCGAATATCGCCCACAATCTCCTCAATCATATCCTCAATCGTTACAATACCCGCAGTGCCGCCATATTCGTCAACAATCACCGCCAGATGTATCTGGCGGCCCTGCATCTCTTTGAGCAGATCGTCCAGCTTTTTGCTCTCTGGCACAAAATAGGCCGGGCGCAATATCTGGGCAAGCGCGGTGTCCGGTCGATTCTCGTGGAAGCAGCGCAGCAGATCTTTGGCATAGAGCAGGCCAACGATATTGTCGATGTTGTCCTGATAGACGGGAATGCGGCTGTGCCCGGTGGAAAGAATCACGGGCAGACATTCGGCGATAGAGAGTTCAGACCCAATCGCGGTCACATCCAGGCGGGGGACCATCACTTCCCGGGCGGTGGTATCGCCAAACTCAAAGATACCGACAATCATCTGCTTCTCGTCCTCTTCGATCACCCCTTCGCCTTCGCCCACGTGCAGCAGAAAGCGAAGGCCGTCTTCGCTGAGAAAGATACTCTCAGCAGTGGCCTCCTCACTGCCATTTCGCACCCGCGCGCCCACTGCACGCAGAAATGACGAAAGGGGCAGGAGAAGCCCGACCAGAATCGAGACATATTTTCCCAGAGCCAGGGCGGCTCGTGGCGGGTTGCGTAGCACAAAAGCACGACTCATAATCTGTACAGTAACCAGCATCAGCCATCCCACAAAAAAGAGAGCGAATGTGCTGGGAGCCGACCAGCCACGCAAAAGAGAGAATCGAAAGAGCACTGCGCCGGCCACCACATAGGAGATGCTCTTGCCCAACATCAGTGTGGACAAAAAGCGGGCCGGATCGGAAATCAGACGATCCACCAACTGGGCAGACGGTTCGCCGTTGTCGAGCAGATTGCGAATGCGGGTGCGCGATGTGGAGGCCAGGGCCACTTCAGCAGACGCGACAAATGCGATCATCAACAGACAGATGATGAATACTCCACCGGTGATTAAAGCTTCAACAGCCACAAACAACTCCTTTTCCTACGCCGATTGTTCCGAATTGGGTTTCTGTCTGGGCGGGCGAGCCGGAACGCCGTAGACCAGCGCTCCATCGGGGACATCCCTCGTCACCACCGAGCCTGCCCCCGTACGTGCCCCCACGCCCAGGCTGACCGGCGCCACCAGCAGCGTATCACTGCCCAGAAAGACATCATCCGCCAGCTCTGTGTGATTCTTATTCTTGCCGTCGTAGTTGCAGGTGATGATACCCGCGCTGAGATTGACATTCTTGCCCACAGTGGCATCCCCCACATAGCTGAAGTGGCCCATCTTGGTGCCTGGCCCCAAATAGCTGTTCTTGACTTCGCCAAAATTGCCCATATGGACCTCTTCGCCCAGATGTGCGCCCTTGCGCAGATGGCCGAAGGGACCAATCTCGCTGGCCCGATCCATGCGGGCATATTCCAGGACAGAATAAAGAACCCGGCACTCGTCCCCAATCATACATTCAACAATCTGGCTATTGGGTCCGATCTCACAGCCGCTGCCAATAGTTGTCTTTCCCTGCAAGTGGCAGCCCGGATGGATCGTCGTGTCCTGGCCGATCTGTACAGATGCTTCAATATACGTGGAGGCCGGATCGACGATTGTCACCCCCGCCCGCATGTGCTGCTCGTTGATACGCTGACGCAGTACACTGGCCGCCGCGGCTAGGTGGGTGCGGTCGTTGATCCCATAGACTTCTTCGGGCGGGGCCTGCATCCCCACCACACGCCAGCCCTGGCTGGTAGCAATCGCTATCATGTCGGTTAGGTAATACTCGCCTTTGGGGCTTTTCTCTAATTTGGACAGATTCTGCCAGAGCCATTCCCCGTTGAAGCAATAGATTCCGGGGTTCAACTCCCGAATCTCCCGCTGGACTGGTGTGCAGTCCACCTCCTCCACAATCGACTGAATCTGGCCCTCGTCGTTGCGAATCACCCGTCCGAAACCCTGGGGATCATCCCGCACAATTGTCAGCATGGCAATGGCAAGTTGCCCGCTGTCCTCATTCTGCTGATAAAGTTTCAACAGTTTCTGCAGAGTGGCTTCCTGGAGAAGCGGCATATCCGAGTAGAGGACCACCACCCGATCTGCCTGGCCGCGCAAAACCGGCTCGGCCTGCATCACAGCGTGACCTGTGCCCAGCAGTTCCTTCTGCTCGGCATAATCCACCCGCTCCCCCAATAGATCCTGCACAAGTTCCTTGCCGTGGCCTACCACCACTACAGGCCGCCGATCTCCGATGGATTCACCAGTGGTGACGACCCAATCGACCAAAGGCCGTCCCGCTAAGGGATGCAATACTTTGGGCAGGTTGGACTTCATCCGGGTTCCATAGCCCGCGGCCAAAATCACACTGGCGGTTGTCATCGAATCAGCTCCTGAGGGTCGTTTTGATTGAATAAAAATTGGAACGCAAAAAGACCGGGTCTCGCAATGCCCACGCATTGGAAATCCGGTTCAGGATAAACTATTTGGTTTCTGTTTTTGAAAGAACTCGCCCACAGACTCAGTTGGGCAGAAAACAGATCAGGTTCGGGAGGTTTATCGTCCATTAGATTGGGCAGCAGACAGAATTTTTCGGGTCTGTGCGTAAGTATAACACAAATGAACGAAAGATGCAGAGGAAACTTTGTTTAAAAGAAAAGAGAAGGGAATAGTTGGCGACGGTCTACTCTCACACAGGGTCGCCCCTGCACTACCATCGACGCTGGTGGCCTTAACTGCCGGGTTCGAGATGGAGCCGGGTGTACCCCCACCGCTCTTGCCACCAACTATACCCTTCTCTTATTCAACTATTAAGCGTTCTAGCGTTCTGTCGCTTCAACGTTCTGTCTTTAGCTGGCACACTAAAAACCAAATAGGATAGATTCGCAGTCTTCTCGGAACTGTTCTTTGCAGAACATCACTTCTCAAAACCCTCAGAAAAAAATTACAGCGGTTAAGCCCTCGTGCTTTAGTACGGATTTGCTAAAGACCTCTCAGCCTGTACACATTCCGCCTATCAAACTGGTATTCTCCCAGCGCACTTACCA
>JAUIHI010000024.1 GCA_030432295.1 Anaerolineae bacterium
GGGCTTTCGGAGGAACAGACAAACCGTTTCTAAGCCGGATTTATCCGGCGTCGCTCAATAGCTCCGGGTCTTTAGCCCGGTGCGGTCGTCGCAAACCTACCCCTGCCCCCAACTTGAATTGCACCCGTGAGATTTTGGCGATCTTACAAAAGGTCCCCGGCACTCTCTTCCAGCGAGTCAGCACGCCAGAGTTGCGTGCCAGAGTCGAGTGGTCGTCGCTCGTGAAGTGCCGGGGACTTCGGCTGCCTATTCTTGCAGAGTAAACTTAGCGCGGCTTGTCCGGGCTGTTATCCCGGCCCAAACGCCGGTCCAGCCAGGCCCGCCAGAGGACCGGGCGCAACTGTTGCCAGCTCGATTCCAGATCGCCGGTAGTTTTGTCCTGGGCCGAGGCGTGGGGAGCATAGCGGTATTGGACGTAAATTTCGGTGATGCGCCGGATGAAGGGCGCGCCCATCGGTAGCTCCTGGGCCAGGATGGCCGAGCGCTCGTAGGGGGTCAGGCCGCTCTGGGTGGCCGCGCCCAGCCGTTGGGTCCAATCCACCAGCCGTTCGTAGAAAACTGAGGCCGGATCGATGTCAAAATCCTGCGGCCCTTGCCAGGGCTTGCGACGCAGCAGCCAGACCCCACCTACCAGGGCCAGCAGCGTCAGCAGGCCGGTGATGACATACCACTGGGTGGTGGGGCGGAAACCTGTCTCCGCTGGGAATTCGCCTGTGAACTCCGGGGGGAGGTCCTCGAAGGAGTCTCGACCCGACTCGAAAAGGGTATCGTCCAGGGCGGGATCGGTCTCTTCCGGCGCGCCGGGGATACTGCTCGGTTCGGGCAGGTCCGCGCCAGAGGGACGCTCCAACGCGCTTTCGCCCGCGGTCGGCTCAAATTCCACCCAGCCGTATTGGGGGAAGTAGACCTCCACCCATGTGTGCGCGTCCCGTTCGGTGATGACCCGGATGCCTGTCTCTTCGTCGAGCAGCCCCTCGGCATAGCCGCTGACCGCACGGGCCGGGATGCCCTGGCTGCGCAGCATTGTGACCATTGCCGAGGCGTAGTAATCGCAGTAGCCCCGCTGGATATCAAAGAGAAAATATGCCACCGGGTCCTGATTGGTGGCAGGCGCTTCGATGGCCTCGTCGTATTCGTAGCCCCGCAGAAAACGCTCCACCCGCTTGACCCGGTCATAGACGTTATCCTCGCTGTCGCCGGCCACCTCTGCCGCCAGCGCGACGATACGGGGAGAAAAGTCGTCGGGCAGTTGCAGATAGCGCTGGCTGATTTCCAGGGGATAATCGACGGTGGCCTCGCGCAGGGCGCGCTCGGTGATGTCGGTCAGATTGCTGACAACAGTGTAGCTGCTGCCCACATCCAGCGCCACCCGGGAGCGAATATACGTCAACTCTGTCTGAATTTCCGTGCCCGCGCCGTCTTCGCCCACTTCGCCAAAGACGGGCATAAACGAGCCGAGAATAGGCACGGAAATCTGGGCTGCATCCGGCGCAGCCAGCACGACGCCGCCGGTGGAGGCCAGGAGGGTAATGGTTTGGGTCAGGGGCTTGCGCTGGCTCCAGCCGATCTGTGGGATCGGCTCATCGCTGTCGAATTCGAGTTCCAGGGGCGAACTGTTGGCCCACTGCCGCCCGGTGAAGGTGTCGAAAGTGACCGCACGCCAGTAGCGCCCCTGGGCCGCCTGAACCTGAAAGATTGCGCTGTCGGTCACATTGCGCGCACCGCCCAGGGAGAGAGATTTGGTAAAGCCCGTGGCAACCAGCCGTTCCTGGCGGTTCAAGCCCTGATAGAGCTGGTTCCACTCCTGGGTGGCGGCTTCCCAGCGCTGGTTGATGGGGGCCAGAAATTGGTGGAAGTTGGCATTGCGCCCCAGGCTGGGGGCCACAAAGGCAATGGAGATAATCACCAGCGTATAGAGTACGCCCGTGCGCATAAAGTCGAAGGCGATGTCCTGGCTGAAGGTGATGCGAAAGGCCCGCCAGCGCTGGCGATTGGCGATCAGATTGGTCCAGGCCAGGAGCAGAAGCGCAAGTATACAGAATACCACCAGAAAACCGGTGACCGGATTGGGCGCATAGTAGGTGTTCACCAGCAGCGCGACTGCCACCATCATCACCCCCCGCCAGACATTCCCATAGCGGAAGACGGTCCACGCGCCCAGATAGGCCAGCCACCAGATCAGAAAGCTGATCTCCAGAATAAAGATGTAATTGTCGTTGCTGGCATTGTTGCTGAGCGCGGCCTGCACCCATTCCAGCCAGCGTTCCAGCAGAAAATAGGCCCGAGCCTGGAGTTCGGGCACGCCGTGATCCACAAAGAGCGCCACCCGCCGCTCGTTGTCCACAATTCCTGTCATCAGATAGAAGACCCAGGCCAGCCCGGTGGACAGACTGTGGGAGAGCATAAAGAAGCCGTCGAAGCGGCTGTAGGCCATCAGTGTGCCCATCAGCAGCCCGCCAAGCACAACCGGGACCAGCAGATTCATCCCCGCAACCCACCCGGCCACATCCAGCGAAATCGCCAGCAGTAGGTTGAGCAGGCCAAAGAGGACGAAGATCAGAAGACGCCCTTCTTGAAAGAAAAAGGGTGTTTGGGCTATGTAGTGTTCTTCCGGGGCAATGTTGACACTGCTGCCCTGGGCCGAAAGGCTGGCCGCGGGCGCAGTGCCTCTGGTCCCGCTGGAGACAGCGGCCAGGGCGGATGAACGTCGGGTCGGTGCAAGTGGATTGGATTGGCGCATAGGGCAAGTATAGTCAGAATAGGGGCCGCGGGTTGGCAAGCGATCTTACCAACTGGTGATTGCAATTATAGTAGCAACCAGAGAATTCCTGCCAATGCAAAGATGAGCGCCATTGCCAGAGCCACTGCCAGAAAGAGACGCAGCAGGCTGACCGATTCGGAAACGTAGGCCAGGGGCTGGGGAGAATCGCTCAGTTGCAGGCTCCACACACGCCGGTTGGTTGGCCCGGTACTATCCTCAGTGCTATCCCCGGTGGCGAGTTCGATCTGGACCCGGCTGTCCCGCACCAGACTCTGCCAGCGTTCGGCCTCCTGGCGGTGGGTGATGGCGAAGAGTTCGCCCCGGATGCGGGCCTCCACCGATCCGGCACTCTCTGCGGCCAGCGCGTCCCGCTCCAGGCTGGCCCCGATTCCGCTCCACTGGTCGGCCACCGGGCGCAGGTCCACCGAATGGCGCAGAGCCGTCTGCTGCCAGATCAGCCGGGCAGCCGATTCGATCTCCGGGTCAGTGTTGACGAGGAGTGTGCGCAGCAGCACCCACTGGCTGTTCTGGGGGGTGGCCTGAATCAGGGCCAGCCGCTCTGACAGGTCCAGACCAGCGACGGAAATGACCGCATTTTTGCCGTCGAATTGGATGGACGCCTGACCGCTAGACGGACGGCTGGTCTTCCAGGCCAGGTCCAACTGCTCCACAAGCCGCTGGGCCTCGGCTTCCCGGCCAGGCGTGGCCGGGGCTATGCCGGTCAGGGTCAGATCGTCCGGACGGATGCTCAGGGAAAAGTCCCAGCGGGCAAAGACCGTCTGACGTTCGGGTGTGGGCAGCAGATCGTCGGTTGCCAGGGTGGAACCGGCCAGAGCCAGGGCCGCGGCCTGATTGCCCTGGGCCAGGAACTGAAGGGATTGTTCCAGCAGCAGCAGACGCCGCTCCTCGGCCAGGGCAACCGGGTCTACCACATCGGCGGGCAGGGCCGCCAATCGATCCAGCAGGGCCAGGGCTGTGGGCCAATCTTTGCGCTGCTGGGCCTGCCTGGCTTGCAGACGCAGGCCATCGGCCAGCCATCCGGCCAGTTCGCTACGCTCCCCGATGGCGGTGGCAGGCAGACCAGCCAGGGCGCTCTGCGCTTCGTCGATCATCAGCCCCAAATAGGCGGGATCGACAGAGCCGTCGGCCTGCAAACTGCGGGTGCGATAGAGCGCGGCCAATGCCCGGTGGAGGCGGGCGCTGGTGGCCGGGTCGGCTCCGCTCTGTGCGGCCAGTTCCAGGCCATCGCCATAGGCGGCCAGGGCCAGGGCATAGAAACGTTCCTGGTCGTTGGCCTGAATATCGGGCTGGGTCTGGGTGCGCTGGAAAAGTTGGTGGTAGATGTCGCCCAGATCAGCCAGCGCGTCCACAGTCGGCTGCTGGCGGATGGCATCCCGGCGTTGCAGAATCTCCTGCCAGATACGCGGGTGGATCACCTGCCAGCGCAGGGGCTGTCGTGGGAGGGGGTCTTCGCTGAGCCATTGCAAACGTTGGCCGTTGAAGGTCCACCGGTCTGGCTCCACAGCCAACCAATTGTCCGGGGCAAAAAGACGGGCATCGGTCTCGGAAAAATGGAGGCTGATCCGCCAGCTCCCCACCCGGCCCGACCAGGCGTCCAGCCCAACCGCGGAATAGGCAAAGGCGGGCAGGTCTGTGTTGACAAAGCGCAGGCTGTAGCGGAGCAGAAGGGTGCGCTGCTGATCCGCGGCAAAGTCCACTTGGGCCGTCTGTTGCAAGCCATTGCCCGTGGGCTGCAAAGCCAGCAACTGGCCGTCGCTTTCCAGGGAGATTGCGCTGGGGAGACGGGGGATTGCCCGGTTTTCATCCGGGGGGCTGTCTGCCTGCATCAGCAGTGTGGCCTGGGCGCGGGTGGGGTTGTGCAGCCGGTAGCTGGCCTCCACATCCATGCGCAGGTTGCCATCCCCGTCCACCCAAACGGCCACATCCACCACGTGAGTAAGCAGTTCGATGGGTGTTTCGCCCAATGGCAGCAGCAGGAGGTGGCTCTCGTTGCCCGTTTCTTCCTGGGCGGGTGGCGCTGCGGCCAGGCGGGTTGCCGTCCCCAGCAGCAGGAGTATCAGGCAGGCCGCGGCCAATGCCAGACGTATGGTTTGTATCCGCCCGCTAGTTGCAATTCTGGGGTGCATCTGGTATTGTGGCATTGATTTGCGTGTCTGGTATTGGTTGAAAAATTGCCAATCCACCGGCTGGGTCAATCCACCGGCTAGTTGGCAAAGGTTTGGCCGCACGAGGGGTGTACCGGTCTATGGTTAGATTGTTACTGAAGTGGGACATCAAAGCAGGTCGGGAACAGCCCTACTTTGAATTCGTTATGCGAGAGTTTGCCCCTGGTCTTATGCAGTTGGGCATCGAACCGGCTGAAGTTTGGTATACCACCTATGGCGATGGTCCGCAAATGTTGACCATAGGCGAAGCGGGCAGCCTGGAGAAGTTGCAGGCTGTTTTGAGCAGCGCCAACTGGCAGAAACTCCATGCAAAATTGCTTCTCTACGTTTCCAACTACAGCCAGCGAATTGTGGAACACAACAACCGGACCTTCCAATTGTAAATGTGGCGCATGTGAGTGTGGCGAATCAATCGAAACGACATTTTGTGTCGTTGATTCTGTGTCGCTGGATAGAGTGGAGATGCGATTTGTCGCATCTCTTTTTTGTTCTCCCCAATTGCTGTAAGGTTTGATTGTTCGATTTGTCAGCGAATGGCAAGCGATTTTGGTTGAAATTTTCTGGTATTTCTATATCCTTTATACAGGGATCGGTCAGCAAAGTCGCCACTGGATTCAGGTAGGACAGAACTATTTCCATTTGCAGGATAAATTTATTGCAAAATTGGTGAAAAATCGAGTCCCTTTTATGCCGCTAACCGGTAACCACCAGCCGCAGTGTGTCATTTGTGGCAAAGCTTATGGGGCAGGCGTAGAGGGGCGACGAGCGATAGAATCTGGATGCCACGGCAGTGGGAATAAAGAAAAATTTTAGGTCACAATGAAATCGTATGCTCAAAAAGGGATACCCATGCCAAACTCTTCGTTTGATCTGTCCAAACTGACAAAGAAAGGGACGCCGGTTTTCTCGTCCGTGTCGACAGCCCACATCGTTTGGTTGCGCCAACGGAATCGGATGGAAAGCCAAGGCCAGGAACTGTATCGGCAGATGCAGGCCCAAGGGATTAAGTTGACAATTGTCGATGCGTTCGATGTCACGGCGGATGAATTGTTGAGCGCCGACCTGGTGCTGTTGGATGCCTTTGACAGTCTGGATGGCAGTATTGAGATGGTCGTGGGCCGAATTCGTTTTGAAAGCCGGGTCCCTCTGATTATGCTTACGAATGGTTATTCTTCCGAACAATTGGTGACTGCCCTGACCGCCGGCGCCGACGCGATCTGGTCACAGAATACACCGGTTGAGCTATTGCTGGCACGTTGCAGTGCTTTGTTGCGTCGCTGGCTACCCCCCCACCGTTGATGTAACCTTCGCAGGTATCGAGATTGCCAGCCCCCGGTAATCTTCCTGATCATCGCTCCGGTGACACCCTCCGGCAATGCTCTGGCACGATCCATGACCCACCGATTGGTCACGGACCCGCAGGGCATTTTTGCTATCCCCGTTTTTGCCAAATACCTGACAATTTAATCAATTTCAGGAAAAAACGCTCTCATTTCCTCCATTTCAGTACGCATGTCCTACCCTACGACGTGCCAAAGTACTATATGGTTTGGGCTGCGTGGCTGTTACACTTCATGTGTAGATAGTCACGTATATTTGCTACAACCAATAGAATTTGTCAGACGTTTTCAAGGGGTAGCCAAGAAAGAATGGAGATGAATGATGGCGTTATATGTTCGTGATCTGGAAGAGAGTGAATGGAATGAACTGGAAGCGATGTTGGAGGAAAGCGATGGCGAGGTGCCAGCGCAGCGGTTGATGATTGTTCTGCTCTCGGCTCAGGGACAGCGGGTGCAGGATGTCAGCCGGGAGGTCGATCTGCATCCGATCAATGTGCGCAAGTGGATTCACCGCTTTAATGCCGAAGGAATTGATGGCCTGCGCAGTGGCAAGTCCCCAGGACGTCCGCCGATTTTCAGCGACACTCAGCGAGATCAGATCGTCAAGCTGGCCAACAGCGATCCCCGCAAAATGGGGCTTCCCTTCTCCCAGTGGTCCTTGCAGCGCATGCGAAAATATCTGATAGACAACGAAATGGTTGAGCAGATCAGTGTAGAGACCGTGCGTCAGGTTTTGCGTGCCCACGGCGTTCGCCATCGTATGCTGAGCGGTTGGAGCAAAGAGTCGAAGGTCCGCACACCCTTGCGCACAACCTTGCAATATACCCAACGGTTGGGTATCCGAAGTTATAGCGAGCGGACCGCCCCACAATATGTAAGCCATTAGGCCATTAGAAATATGGGTTTCTGAATACGCTGCGACTTCAAATGAAAAATAAAAGCAGGGCCAATCTACCAATGGATTGGCCCTGCTTTTATTTTGCCTTCTACTTCGTAATTAGAATTGCAAGAAGAGTAGGCTAGAATGGAATAGACTAAAATGTAGGGTGGTCATAGAACAATCTGTGGAATCGTTGAGTAGGGTCTGAATTTCTTGGGCGATTGGGTTAGAGAGAAGGTTGATATGCGGGCGTATTACCGGTTGGGGAAGATGGAGCGGGGAACGATCGTGCGAATGGTGCTGCTTCTGGCCATTCTGTTGGCGCAGGCGCTACCGGCGGTTGCCGCAGAGCCAGATGCCAGCCCGGACAACGACCCCGTGTCTGGCCCGAATCTGCCCGCGCAGATCGATATTCCCGTGCTGTCTGTGGGCGCGTCCGCTTCGCCCTCCTACCTCAGCACGAGCGGGCTTGTGACCTATAAGGTCACTGGTGTCAACAGTGGCGATAACACAGGCTCCAATTTTCAGGTCGCTTTCACCCTTCCCTCAGGCTTCACCTACCGATCGGGAACCACAAAGCTAACTATCAACGACGCGCTGATGAGCACAGCCAACCCATCCATCAGCGGGCGTACCCTTACTTTTAGCGCCGTTCCCTTCCCGGCCCGGCGCAATGACTCCTATTTTGGGGTCAATACATTTGTGCAGGAACGCTGCGGCGACACCCAATACATGAATTGGCAGCTGGACCGGGCCAAAAGTCTGGTTGGCTGGCACGGCTATGTCAAGCAGATGTTCTATGGCATCCAGCCCCAAACCCAGGACCCAAAGCAGTGTTGGATCGATTTTGTAAATGGCGCGTATGACCGGGGCTTGCAACCCATCGTTCGTCTGCAGGGCACATTCAACGGCAACCACTGGGTAAAGCCCACCGACTACGCCGGGATGGCCGCAGCCTTCAAACGGATGGTGCAGGGCCTGCCCAAGCGGGACGGTTTCAAACTCTATGTGCAGATATGGAACGAACCCAATCTGAATGTGGAGTGGAGCGGGCAGGCCAACGCCGCAGAGTATGGACAGTTATTGGTGGCCGCTGCCGACGCGATCCGCTCGGTGGGGGATAGCCGGGTTGTGATTATGAATGGGCCGCTCAGCCCTGGCGGCAATATCAGTCCCCTCACTTTCAACTATCAGATGTTCCGGGATGTGCCGGCCAGCCTGTGGGCCTGGGATGTGTGGGGTGTGCACCCCTATCCGGCCAATCACCCGCCGGAATACAACATCCACCGGGACACCGCCACCTATCCCCAATTGACGATTGATTCGTACCAGCAGGAGGTGGAACAGATCGGGGCCTGGGGGCGCAAGGGCATCAAAGTGATGTTGAGCGAGACCGGCTACGAACTATGGAACAATACCTTTGGCTGGGAAGGATTCCCCGCTGTGGACGAGGGGCTGCGGGCCGACTATATGATGCGGGCCTTTCGGGACTATTGGAAGGGGTGGGCCGAAATCATCGGCGTGGCCCCGTACCAGTTGAGCGATCCAACTTCGGTGTGGACCAACTGGAATTGGATTGATGGCACGGGTGAATCCTATGGCAACCCCCGGCCCCAGTATGTAAAAGTGCGGGACAATGTGGACAAAGGCGATCCCTTTGCGGGCAGTCGGGTCGATATTGAATTCCAGGCCTGGACAAGCAATGTAACCGGCGATCACTACGCCAACCTGAACGCAACCGCATCCAACGCATCTGTGGCGGGGAACGGCGCGGCCGCTCCGGTCACCATCCGGACATCCTCGGGCGAGCCGACCCCCACTCGGACTTCCGGGCCAACCCCGACGCCGTGGCCCACCTGGACGCCCCGGCCTACGTCTACGGTCACGGCTACGCGGCCACCGACATCCACACCCACAAAGACATCCATACCGACAAAGACAGCGACGGCAATCCCGACAGTGACCGATACTGCTACCGCGCTGCCCACGCCGACGCTGACAGCGACGCCGACAGCGACGCCGACAGCGACCGCTACCGCGACGGTTACAGAGACACCGACGGAAATACCGACGGATACACCTACCGCCACAGAAACGCCGACCGAGACGCCCACGGCAACCTTTAGCCCGACGGCCACGGAAACAGCGACTGCAACAGCGACCGCGACCGCTACAGCGACCCATACACCCACCAACAGTCCGACGGCCACGGCCACAGAGACGCGGACAGAGACGCCGACAGCAACACCGACGCCGATACCGACAGCGACTGCGACTGCGACGCCCACTTTGGATCCGACTGTGGTGGCACAAACAACAGGCACGGCCACGGCGACCGCGACCGCGGATGGCGGAGAGCCAACAGCGACAGCCACCGCGACGGGCACTGAGACACCAACAGAGACGGCTACAGAAATACCGACCGAAACATCTACGGCGACACCCACTGAGACAGCGACCGAGACGCCAAGCGCTACTTCGGTGGCAACCGAAACACCGACCGAAACACCGACCGAGACACCGACGGTGACGGATACGGCCGTCCCAACCGATACACCCTCTGCCACACCGACAGTGACAGAAGCAGCCACCGAAACTGCAACCGCAACTTTCACACCCACGGCCATACCTACAGTCACGCCTACAGAGACACCCACGGCCACGCCAACTGGGGCGCCTGTGGCTACAGTGACTCCGACGGCCACGGAAACAGCGACGGCCACAGCAACACCCGCGGCGACGGAGACGCCCACACAGACAGCGACACCCACCCCCCTCGCCACCGTCGAATTGGGTGTGCTGGCGGTTGTGCCTGTGGGCCAGCAGCCCCACGGGGTGACAGTTGACAGCGCCAACCGGCGGGTCTATGTGGCCAATCACCGCAGCAACAATGTGACAGTGCTGGACGCGGATTCCCTGGTCTTTCTGGAGAGCATCAGCCTGGGGGATGCGGTGGGGCCGAATGGACTGGCCGTGATGGCAGATACCGAGCAGGTATTTGTGGCCGCCAAATTCTCCAACAGCCTGACCGCTGTGGACGCTTCCCACCCGGAGGCGCGCACGATTCTGTGGCACACCCCCACCGGCAGCCAGCCCGACGGGGTGGCACTGCACAGCCAGCTACCCCTGGCCTATGTAGCCAATTTTGGCAGCAATACACTGACCGCCGTCAATCTGGAAAATGGCGAAAAACTGGACGTACCCGCTGGCGGACAACCCAGTTTTCTGGTCTTTGACGCGGTGAGCGAACGGCTCTACGTCTCCAATCATCTGGACGGTTCGCTCAGTGTCTTTGACTGGCAGGGCCACGAGTTGGACCGCTTGCCTCTGGGCCAGGGTTCCTATGGGTTGACCTTCGACCCCAACCGGCGGCGTATCTATATGGCCAATATCGACGCCCAGACTATCAGTGTGGTGGAACTGGACGGGGCCGGCGATGCCAGCTTCCTGCGCGATATTCAAATGAACTGCCAGCCGAAGACAGTGGGCGTCAACGAGGCCAACGGCCACATCTACGCGGTCTGCCCCGACGAGCAACGGGTCCACCTCTACGAGCCGGATGGCTTTGTCTATGTGGGCTGGCTGCCCACAGGCCGGGGCGCGGGCGAAGGCATCGCTTTTGACCCGTTGACCCGGCGCATTTTCATTACCAATGCCGACGACGACAGCCTGACTGTCATCGCCCAGGGCGGCCCGGAGCTTGGCCCGACGCCCACACCCACCAGCACGCCCACACCCGTCGTCACCCTGCCCCCGGTTTGTCCGGCGGTGGTGGATGGCTTCGAGCCGGACAACAGCCCGGAGCAGGCCCGGCTGATTTCTCTGGACAATCTGAGCGCCAATGGGACGCTCCATCAATCGGGCGAAGCGGATTGGTTCCGTTTCGAGATAGCCGCGCAGGAGGTGCAGCCATCCTATCTCTTCGCCGTCGCGGTGCCCGACGCGGATCTGCTGGTGCGCATGGAACTCTTTGCCGGGGATGGCGCGACCCTTCTGGCGACCGGTTTTGGCAATGTACTCCTCGACACACCAGTCGAGGGGGGCGTCTTCTATCTGCGTATGAGCAACAGCAGCGCCTATGCAGACTGTAACAGCAGCTATACCCTGACGACTACACCGGTTGTCTTCAGCCAACAGGTATATCTGCCCAAAGTGGATGGAGGCCCGAATCCGGCCATCAGAGCCGCGGCCCAGCCGAGAGCGGTTCAGGTTACCCAATGGCAGTTGGCCCAGCCCCTGGCCGCACTTTCTGTGCAAAACGAAACGATCTTCGGGGCGGGGGATGGACAGGTGAGCCGCTACGCGGGTGACGGTTCTCTGCTCTGGCAGACCGCGGGGGATGCCCGCCCCCAGCAGGTGCTGGCAGGCCGCTCTGCCCTCTATCTCAGCGGCTGGGGCCAGGAGCCAGCAGAGGGATGGATTCCGTTGAATCGTGACCCGAACGCCCAAAGCCAGACAGCGCTACCCACTGGTTCGGTGACGCTCTATGACCCAGCCAGCGGCAGCCCGCGGGCAAAGGTGGAAGGGCTGGATCGCCCCAGCGGGCTGGCCGAGAACGACGCGGGGCTGTGGATTGCCGAGACCGGCGGCAGACGGCTGCTGCTGGCAGATCCCAACTCCGGACAGGTTGTGCGCACTCTGGCCCTGGACGAAGCGCCCTATGTGGTGCGCTCTGTGGCCGACGGTGTGTTCGTCACCTTGCCCGGTGGCAACCAGGTGATTTCCGTGGGCAATGACGGCGGGATTCGCTGGAAGACAGAGCTGGACGGGCTGGGTCTGCCCCAGGACATCGCCTACGACGCCAGACGCAACCGGCTCTACGTACTCTATATGCTGGCCCCCCGCTATGGACAGGTGGCTGTGCTGGATGCCACCAGCGGCGAACGGTTGGCGACGATTGAGCCGACCCTCAGCCGTCCCCTGGCGAGCGCCCAGGCCCTGGCTGTGGACCCGACCAGCGACCGGCTGATGATCAGCACTGTGCAGGGGGTGGAGCAGTTTGCCCTGAATGGTTTGCAGTCTGTGGGGCGGCTGAGCGGTGGCTGGTTCGCCGGTCCCTTCAGCTTCGCTGTGGAGGGTATGTCCGGCGCGGTCTGGTCTGTGGATGGCCGGCAGGGCACGGTACAGGCGATGCGTTAGGTACAAGCAGGCCAGTGCAAAAAGGTCAAAAACCGAGTTTTTAGGGCTGACCCACGCCTGGGATTTCCAGTCACTTTCGCCAAAAACTCGGTTTTTTTCACTCCACTCATACAAACAGTTTTGACAAACGCAAAAGGAGGGACACTCTTCGGGGTGTCCCTCCTTTTTGTTAGGTTAAATGGCTCTTCCGGATCTCATGTGGTTGACAAAGTAGAGGAGGGTCTGGAAGGAGAGAATATGCGTATTTCCAGATCGATCCATAATCTTTGAAAGAGAGTAGTGGTTTTGCGAATACCATAACAGCGGCGGGTGATGGTACGAATTTTGTTGTTCAGCCCTTCGACAAAGCCGCTGGTAACCCGGTCGGCGAAATAATTGAGAATCAAGGTCCAGTGAGACGAAAGGGTCTTGATGAAGGGACGAAAACAGGTAGCCCCCAAGCGTTCGACCTTTTTGGTCCAGACGGTGAGGCGTCGTTCCGCCTCCTGTATGGAATAGGGGCTGTTGAAGATGGCAGTCAACTCTTCCCGCAGAGTATAGGCTTGGTGAAGACGGGGAGTGTGCTGAAAAAGACGCCGTAGCCGCCCTCGGTCCTCATCATCAAGCGCTGGATGATTTTTGCGCAGAGTCCAAAGAGTCCCTTTGCAATCCTGGTCGTAGGTTTGTGCGGGAAGTTCCTGTTTGAGTCGTTTCAACTCCTGTTTACGCAAGGTGTCAAAGTCGTCCCGGTATTGCTTGGCTACATGGAAGCGGTCTACAACCAGGCGGGCGGTCACATCGTCATGTGCGGCGATGTATTCCTCCACCGCATTCAGGTAGCCTTCCCACATATCCGTGGTGAAAGAGCGGATGGTGGAACGCAACCCCTGGGGGATTTGCTCCAGAAAGGTGCTCACTGTCGTTTTTTTCGGTCTGGGAGAACGGCTAGGATGCGCACTTTGCCATCTTTCTGAAGGGCAGTGATGATAGCAGCGTAGTTCTTGCGCCCTTTGCTCATGGCTATTTCGTCAATACCAACTGTATTCAAATCGTCGACTTGCTCCCAGTCTATCTTGGTTTCAACCTGACGGTTGAGTGCACCGACGACAGCGTCATAGCCTACATTCTCGCGCAGGCTCACGTCCTCAATCGTACTATTGACCAATTGCTTGAGCAGGTAGCGGTCATATACTTTCGTATGGGGGCTGCGCTGTTCGTACCATTCCAATACTTGGGTCGTGGTCGGTTCTGTTTCACATTCCATACAGCGTCCTCGTCTTGGCCGGATACAGATGTAAGTTTCCAACCCCAGAACCGACAGGTGACGCAATCGAATCTCCTGACCGTGACCGAATGTGGCTCGTACTTGGCCTCCGCACAGCCCGCAGGTTGTATGCTCTATCCGGCTTTCTACACAGATCAGTAGTTTGCCCTCTGTCTCAAATTCAGTACCTACTACTTCTACTTCTGGGATATCAAGCGGTATTTGGATACTTGCTCGTGGTTGGGGTGTCATTTCGTTCTCCTGATTGACGTATGGCTCCCCAGTTTACATCATTTCCCTTTCCTATGTCACCACATGAAATCCCGTTGAACCGGTTAAATTTTAAGCCAGTGGAAGATGCTGGTACCAATAGCATATATAAACTTACACTTTTTCAGGGAATAATGGAAGTGCCAAAAAATTGGCATTATCTATTTTCGTCCTAAATCGGTCTTCTCAGGAAATTATCGTCGCCATTCCACCAATCTGGAGTACAGATTTCTATTTACAGATAACCATAAAACAACCCGACAAATATCTGTAAATAGGTTCCATACACCCCTAAAAACTGTTCGCAAATAAAGCAAGAAATTGAATTCTGGAAACCGGCCAAAATATGGCCTGGACTTGAGAACGTCGGTGGTTAATCGGTGGAATTGTTTCCGCGAAACCACTGCTGTAGCAACGAACAGTTATAGACTCCACGCCGCTGTCATTGTTTTCCACAACAGGCAGTCCCAGTGGCGTTGGGTGGTATCAGTTTGAACGGGGTGTAGCAGTGAGTAGCAGAGTAGCTTCCTTACTTCATTTGGGTTCATTACGCCGATTGCTGCCCTCTGTTTTCGGCTTATTATTGCTCCTCCTTCTTTCTCAGGGAATTGGCGCAGCCAACCTACCCCCAGTACAGACATTTTTCATCCTCCTGCCAGAACAACAGACCCGAACTTCCCTGGCCGCGATCGACACGGGAGGCAATGTGGGCACTGTCATCGACAGTGTGATTTCGATTGTGGCGACCGGCAGTGGAACCGTCGTCTATTACGACCACTGGGAAGATGGCTATGAACTGGACGTGACGAACCCCACCCAGTCCAGCACGCAGATTTGGGGCGACGGCAATGCCGCCAATGGCGATGCCTCGTCCGCTTTGGTCTGTGGGGTGGCCTGTGCCGGTGATGTTATCAACGGCGGCAATGTGATTGCCCTGCGCAACAATGTCAGCCTGCCCCGCAACAGCGGCACGACCCTCTACGACGGACGGGATAAAGTCAGTTCCACCCAGGCGGTGGCCGTAACTCGGGCCGAATGGGCTGTGGAACCAGGCCCGGTGCTGAGCGGGGCAGTTGAAGTGATGCCTGTTGCGAAGTATGGCACTGCCTACGAGATACCCGTGGGCCAGAATCTCACCTCCAATCAGATGTTTGAGTATGCGGCCCTCTTTGTGATGGCGGGGAGCGACAATACTGCCTGTACCTTCAATGGAGCCGGTTTCAATTTGAGTGCCGGGCAGAATTACCACAAATCTGGCGGGGTGAATGCTGGAGACAAACTGGTCTGCGACAAGCCCGTGCAGGCCCATCTCATCACCGGGGATGTGGGGTCCAGGTATGAATCCCGCTGGTTTACCCTTGTGCCCGATGCCCAATGGAGCAGCAGCTATTTTGCGCCAGTGGGCACAACTTCCTTTTCGGACCCGGCGGACGTATGGATTTATAACCCCAGCGACGGCTCCTCCATCAGTGTAACAATGGAAACCCTGAGTGGGACGAGCAATGTGAACGTCCCTGCGAACAGCGCGGTGCGGGTGGCGATGCCCGGCGATTCGGGCGCCCATCTGTTTAGCCCCAGCGGGTCACCTTTCTTTGCCATCAGCACAGTGGACAGCGACCAGAGCGGCAGCAGCAACCAATCCTACGACTGGGGCTATAGCCTCGTGCCCGAAAGCAATCTGACCCAGATGGCGGTGGTGGGGTGGGGGCCGGGCAGCAGTGACGGCACAGCCAATGGTAGTCCGGTTTGGGTGATGGCATCCAAAGCCACAACCGTCTACGTGGACTATGACGGACAGGATGCGACCTGCCCCAGCACGATTAACGGCAACTGTTACGACATTGCCTTGCCGATGGTTCCACTCCAATCCCGCACAGTTTACGACCCCAGCGGCGACAACGACCAGACAGGTATGCGCCTCTTTACAGCGGATGGCACGCTCATCACCGGGGCGTGGGGCCAGGACCCGGATGTGGCAAGACCCGGCAATCCCTTTTTGGATATGGGCACGACAGTGCTTCCCTTCCCCCAGGTGCAGCTTGTCAAAGAGTGGGCGTTGCTGATCGATGCCGGGTCGGATGGCAATGTGACTCCCTTTGTGGATACACTGGTTTACACCATTACATTGAATAATTCGGGTGTTGTCCCGGTTGCCAATATTGTAGTTAGCGATACTCTGTCCGCGGAACTCTACTACGTTAACGACTCGACGACGGTGGACGGTTCTCCCCAGGCGGACGATCTGTCGGGCGCGACCCGTTTTCCGTTGGACGAAGGCGGACTGGCTGTCGCCGGGCTGGATGTGGGCGAATCGGCACTCTTCGTCTACCAGGCGACGGCTGGCAATGTCAGTTCGGTGACCAACACGGCCGTGGCCCGCTCCAGTCTTTTTGACCTGACTGACCAGGTGGATATACCGGTGGATCAGGGCAATATCACGGCCTGTTCTGTGGACTTTATCAGCGGGCTGGGCGGCGGGTTGGCCTCTTTCTACCAGGCGAATGGGACTCTCTATGTGCGCCTGAGCGACGGGGACCAGAACACCACCGGCGGTCAGGAAGTGGTGACGGTCACCCTGTACAACCCAACCACCACCGACCGGGAGACGCTTTCCCTGACCGAAACTACTGGCAGCAGCGGCATCTTCGAGGGCAGCCTGCCGTCGTCCACCACAGACGGCCAGGGTGTAGAAGATGGCACCCTCTATGCCCAGGTTGGCCAGAGCCTGAGCGTCAGCTTTAGCGATACGGTTTTCGGCGATAGCTGCACAGACGCCACGCCGCCAGCCATTGCTGCGCCCAGCCAGACGAAAGTCCTTTATCTGAGCGCGGATGGCAGTGGTAGCCAGGTCCTGGACCGCATTGACCCGGTGGCAACGGGGGATGGGACCACGGTCACAAGTGTTCTTTTGGGAGGTTTAGAGAGTGGCAGCGTCGGTGATGATTTTGATGGCGCTTCTGGTTGGCTTACTGGGTTTTCAGGTAATGACGGGAGCGAAAACTGGACAGGTGATTGGCTGGAAATCGGTGAAAGCGATGGCTATAGCAGTGGCAATGTGAATGTTCTGTTCCTAAGTGGTGAAAGCGCAATAATGAAATTAGGCGATGAACGCCCATACACAGGTGACAATTTCGGAGCTCAGCGCCATGCCAACTTGTCAGGGACCACCCTTGCCGAGCTATCTTTCAAATATAGACGGTCCACCATGGAGAACAACGATTATTTGACCGTTGAAGTGTCAAATAATGGAGGTTCCTCCTGGACTGAAATCGATCGTTTTACTGCCGGCAGCGACGCCAGTTTCGTTTCCGTTTCCTATGATATTAGCACCTATGCTGCCAGTGATACCTCAGTAAGGTTCCTGACCCATTTTGAGGACAACGATTTTTTTGATAATTTTTATCTGAATGATGTAGCGATAACGTACCAAAAAACTGCTGCCACCGCCACCACATTTAGCCAGGTTCTGCCTATGCAAGCCGACTTTATCATGCCCGTGGGCGGGCTAGTAACGGTGACTACGCATATCAGTGCCACATATGCTGCAAGCACTCTGGTCAGCACTATCAGCCAATCAAGTGACGACGCCGAGGAGGAAGGGCCGGAGGGGGTTGTACCCGGAACCGTTCATCCCGACAGTAGCGATATTGAACTGGTTGAAGATTTCGACTCACCTGTTTATGGCACAATGACTGCTGGTTTACGATTTAATAATATCAATATTCCCCGGAATGCAACCATCACTTCGGCCAAGATTACTTTCCGGGCCATCGAACCGGATGCACCCAATACCAATAACAACACAGCCAATCTTCTCATTCAAGGCCAGGCGGCGGATAACCCAACTGCTTTTACGGCGGCACTAAACAATATTAGCTCGCGACCGCGCACGACGGCTTTGGCGAACTGGGCTCCGTCACTCTGGACTATGGGAACGGATTATGACACACCAGATCTGAGTTCAATTGTTCAAGAGATCGTGGATCGCAGTGGCTGGACAGCCAACAACAGCGTCGCCTTTATCGTCACAGGCAGTGGCTCTCGCTCTGCCGAAGCTTGGGACACTGGTGGCAGCAATAAGCCTCGTTTGACTATCCAATACACCGTCAACCAGATGCCCGCCAGCCCGGTAATCACCGCCACCCTCAAACACAACGGCACAACCATCGCCACCCTGACCAATACCAGCCACGCCGCCGGCCTCATCACCTGGAACGGGGCACTGGGCAGCAATGTCACCGTCAATGCGGGCGAGCAGTTCATCCTGGAAATCGCCTCGGCTGAGAGCGACCCCTTCCAAATCCGCTACGACAGCAGCACCTATCCGTCGAAGATCGACCTGCCGACAACGACAGTCATCTCTGTCGATTCCCTGGGCGTTTACGATGCAGCCTATCCTGGCGGCAGCAGCATCAACGGCGGTTACAACGGCCAGACCGTCTACGTGCGGGCCACAGTCAGCGACCCCTTTGGTCCATCCGATATTATCAGCGCCACCCTCAATCTGAGTGGCACAAATGTTATCCTCGACGACACCTTTGTGGTGGACTCCACCGCTGGCAGCAAAACCTACGAATATCCCTGGAGCACACCGGCGACACCCGGCAGCTACAGCATCAACCTGACCGCCTACGAGGGCTACGAGGGCATCAGCGACAGCAGCGCCACCTCCCTCGCCCTCGACTTTCTGGATATGGGCACACCGGGCGTCATCGAATTCATCGACACCAGCGACAATCTGGTCACCAGCTACGACCCGGCCCAGGAGGTCTGTGTCCAGGTGGCCGACGCCGACCAGAATACTCTCCCCGGCAGTGTTGAAACCATCGATGCCACAGTCGGTGTCGATGGCGGGGCCAGTGCAGTCTATACCCTCACCGAAACCGGCGCTGACACGGGCCTCTTCCGCTACTGCTTTGGCAGCCCGGCCAGCGACCCCTTCGCCCCCGGCGACAATCTGGACGCCGACTACACCGACCCGGACGACGACACGGATAGCTCCCACGACAACGCGGTCATCATCGCCACCAACCCGGCCATCAGCATCAGCAAGACCCGCACAGACCCAACCGACGGCACAGCCCTTGTCGGCGATCTGGTCGAGTTCCGCATTCAGGTCAGCAATCCCGGAGACACAACCCTTTCGACATATATTCTCACCGACACCTTCCCGTCGGGTAGCCTGGCCTACGTCTCGGCTTCGGTCACGCCCAGCAGTGTGACTGCATCTACGCTCGTCTGGAATCTGACCGATCTGCCGTCTGGCGGCCAGCGCAGCATCAGTGTATTCTATCGGGCCACCGCCGCAGCCGTAGCCGCCAACAACAGCGTCAGCGTGACTGGCATCGACGAGAACGGCGCCGGTGTCGGTCCCCAGAACAGCAGCGCCAGTGTGACGATCACCGCACCCGCGGTCAGCGTCGTCAAGACTCGCACTTCCCCGGCCACGGCCAATCTGAACGACACCGTCACCTTCCAGATTCTGGTGACCAACACCGGCAGCACCCAAATCAACAACCTGCCCCTGCGTGACAGCTATCCGGCCAGTTGTCTCCAATTCGCTTCTGCCACGCCCACAGAGACAGCCGCAGGCGGCGGCACAATCGGCTGGGACAACATCGGCCCGCTGAACAGTGGCGGCGGCAACAGAACTGTGACCGTCAACTTTACAGTCGTCGGTCCCTGTGCCCCGGCCACCAACACTGGCGTTGTGGATTCGGCCACGGATGTGAACGGCGACCCGGTTCCCTCCGCCCAGGACGACGACCTGGTGACGACGAATGTGGATGCGCCGAGCCTGGCGGTGAGCAAGCAACTGCTCTCCCCAGCCAGTGGCGTGGCCGAGTTGGGCGATGTCATCACCTACAGCGTGCGCATCACCAACACCGGCGACACGGCCATCACCGGTCTCGTCCTGACCGACACCTACGACAGCGGCTTCCAGAGCCTGGCGGATGCCCAGCCGGTCCCCCCGACCAGCACAGGCAGTAGCCTGGCCGTCTGGAATCCGCTGGTTCCGGGTCTGCCGCCTCTGCTGGCGGGCGAGAGTATGGCCTTTACGCTGAGCTTCACCGCCACGGCCACCACTTCCAGCACGACGAACGTCATCACCGCCACCGGAACCGACGCCTTTGATCGACCGGCTGGGCCAGCCAGCGGCCAGGCGGATGTACAGATTGTCACCTATTCGTACATCACCGGGGGGGTCTACGACGATATCACAAATGGCGATGGGGTGAAGGATACCGGCGAGCCAGGCATCGCCGGTGTGCTGATTGCCCTCTCTAACGGGATGACGACCACAACCGATGCCAACGGTGTTTTCACCTTCACTGTCACAGCGCCCGGAGCCTACCTGATTGTTGAGACAAATTCTTTGGGTTATATCAGCACCGGTGATACCCAGGGCCTCAATGACGACACAATTTTGGTCAATGTCAGTGCAGGTGAGACCAGCAGCGGTCACAATTTCCTGGATCGGATACCAGCGACACCGACGCCTACCAGTACATCGACCCCGACTCCTACCAATACACATACACCCACACCGACCGCGACCGCGACACCGACTCATACGGACACGCCGACAGCGACGGCGACCCACACGGAAACGCCGACAGCAACGCCGACTGATACCGAAACGCCGACGGCTACACCGACGCATACCGATACACCCACCGCGACATCGACGCATACGGATACACCCACCGCGACACCGACGCACACAGAAACACCGACTGTCACACTGACACACACAGAAACGCCGACAGCTACACCGACACATACGGAGACACCGACTGCCACTGCAACGGCGACGGATACACCGACCGCCACGCCAACGCATACGGACACACCGACTGCCACTGCAACGGCGACGGATACACCGACGGCAACACCGACACACACAGAAACGCCGACTGTCACGCCGACTCATACGGATACACCGACAGTGACACCGACTCACACAGAAACACCGACTGTCACACCGACGCACACGGATACACTGACCGTCACGCCAACTCACACCGATACGCCGACTGTGACACCGACCCACACGAAAACGCCAACGGCTACTCCGACGCACACAGAAACGCCGACGGCGACACCGCTGCCGACGGATACATCGACGGCGACACCGACGCACACAGAAACGCCGACTGTTACGCCGACGCACACTGACACACCGACGGCGACACCGACTCACACAGAAACGCCGACTGTTACGCCGACGCACACCGATACGCCGACGGCGACACCGACGCACACGGATACGCCGACTGTCACACCGACTCACACAGAAACGCTGACAGTGACGCCGACGCACACAGAAACGCCAACGGCGACACCGACGCGCACCGACACGCCAACAGTGACGCCGACCCATACGGATACCCCGACCGTCACGCCGACGCACACGGATACACCGACCGTCACGCCGACGCACACAGAAACACCGACCGTCACGCCAACTCACACCGATACGCCGACTGTCACACCGACTCACGCAGAAACACCGACGGCAACGCCGACACACACAGAAACACCGACGGCGACACCGACGCATACAGAAACACCGACGGCGACACCGACGCATACAGAAACGTCGACTGTTACGCCGACGCACACCGATACACCGACTGTCACACCGACCGATACCGAAACACCGACGGCGACACCGACGCACACGGATACACCGACTGTCACGCCGACTCACACCGATACGCCAACGGCTACTCCGACGCACACGGAAACGCCGACGGATACACCGACAGCGACACCGACTGATATAGACACACCGACCGCGACGCCTACGCATACAGACACGCCGACAGTCACACCGACTCACACAGAAACACCGACGGCCACGCCGACTCACACAGAGACGCCGACTGTAACGCCGACGCACACGGATACGCCTACAGCGACGCCGACGCATACAGAAACGCCTACGTCTTCACCGACGCACACGGACACACCGACTGTCACGCCGACGCACACGAACACACCCGTACCCACGGAACCGCCAGCACCTCTGGCTGCGGTCGGGGATTGGGTCTGGCACGACGTGAACCGCAACGGTATGCAGGACCCCGGCGAACCCGGATTGGGTGGGGTCGTTGTCAATCTGCACAATCAGGCCGGTGAGGTTGTTGACACAACCCAAACCGACAGTGCCGGGACCTATCGCTTCGACAATCTGACGCCGGGAATGTATTCGCTCAGCTTTGAGGCACCTGCTGGCTACCGGTTCTGTGCCACGCGGGTGACGCGCAACCAGCATGACAGCGACGCGGACGCCAACGGGGCTACTACACCATTCTTGCTGGCACCCAGCTCGGACGACAATAGCTGGGATGCCGGGCTGGAAGTAATGCCGACTGCAACGCCCACTGCAACTGAGACAGGGACAGCGACCGCTACGGCGACCGCTACAGAGACCGCGACAGTGACGCCCACAGGCACGGCAGTCAATACAGCCACACCGACCAATACGCCTACAGCCACATCTACACTCACGCCAACTTCAACAGTGACCGCTACGCCAATAAGCACTCATACACCTACTGTCACGCCGACCGCCACAGCGACCGCCACAGCGACCGCTACAGCGACTGCGACAGCGACCGCTACTTTCACGCCAACGCCGCTGCCCCCGCTCGACGAAATGGCGATCGAAATCCGCAAATCGCTTGTCGGCCAATCCTCCAATCAGGTCGTTATGGGGCAGGTCCTGACCTTCTTGGTTGAAGCGATCAATCGTTCTGACAGGACCCTGGCCGTAGTACAGGTCTACGACCGATACGAGTTGGACGGTCTTGAATATCTGGGAAGCAGCATCCGAGCACCACAACAGAATATGGCGGGGAATAGGGGTAGCCTCTTCTGGCCGGATGTTACATTAGACTTGGGCGACATTTCCCCGGGCGGTCAGGTCAGCTTTACTACCGTCTTCCGTGTGGTGGGATATGGCTCTACCGAAAATGTGGCCTGGCTGGGCAGCTTTATCGACGGGTTTGGTGTGGAATACCCATCGCCTGGCGTTGAGGTGCGGGTAGTGGTAGAGGCACCTCCGCCCTCTGCTGGCCCCAGCCAGATATATCTGCCCCTGATCTGGGGACCACCGCTGGACATCTCTCCTCCCTGCGATCCGGTGGCTGGCTGCGAAACCGATTCGATACATCCCAAGGGTATGGCCTATTCGACAGTCCAGGATACACTCTATATTGTCAGCCGGGATACCCAGCGATTGATAAAAATTAACGGGCGCACAGGCCAGATCCTGACCAGTGTTGAGACAGGCAACGAGCCGTGGGATGTGGTGATCAATGAACAGACCAGACGTATTTATGTGAGCAATTTTGCCAGCGGGGATGTCTGGGTCTACGATGCGGATTCCCTGGCGCTTATTGTCCAGATTCCTGTCGGTTCCCAGCCCGCGATTATGGAGATTCTGCCGGATATCGATACGGTGGCGGTGGTGGTGCGGGGCCATAACGAACTGGCGCTGATCGAAGGCCTGACATTGCATCAGCGGGTGGATGCGAATGGTGTCGGTCCCTACGGATTGGCAGCCAATCGAGCAGACAACGAACTGATTGTTACCCACCGGGACTCTGGGGTGGCCAAGGTCTTTGCCCGCAGCAACGGTCAGTGGACGCTTCAGCCAGGGACTCTGGAATTTGGCTACCGGGCTGTTCCCTTTGAAGCAACCTACAACCGGGACAACGGCAAGCTCTATGTCGCCTACGTCCTGCCTGGCGGGGTCTGGAATGTGGGTATATTCCAGCGCCAGGGGGCAACCCAGTATATCCACATTGGGGATGTGGAAGTGGGCAATGGGGGTGACCTCAACGACGGCGATGTGGGTGGCACAGGACTGCTGGTGAATCCGGCCACGGGCCACGTCCTCAATGCGAATACAGCAGCGGACAGCGTCAGTGTGATCGACGGCGATACAAATCAGGTAATCGCCACTGTCACAACCGGGGACGATCCCTTTACTCTGACTGTCAACCCGGAGACTGGGATCGTCTATGTCGCTCTGCGTCGAGGCAATCGCCTGGCAACGTTTACAGATGTCGAATAGTCGGTCATTGCAATGGGGACCTATGCCGACAGATATCCGACTATCGTTGGCCAGTTTGACGGGCAGATGCGTCTCTTCCTTCCTATGACTTCCCGCTGTCCTGAAAATAGCTTTGTATACACGGATAGAAAAGAACACGGATTTCTTCTGCGCAATCTGCGTCCTCTGCGAAATCTGCGTTCCTGTTTTCATCGTTATCGGTGTCAGCCGGTCGTGTCGCCTGATAGGTACTTTGACAACCCACTGTCGCCAGAAGGTGTACAGATATACTGAAGTCGGCAAACGCTCTGATCGGTCCTTCACTTTTCAGGGCATTTGTGCGTCCACCCACAAAATATAGGGCTGTGGCTGGTCATCGACTTTCCATTGGCGCCCTTTTGTTGTGGAGGGCGCTTTGGGCAATTGCATGAGAATCGACTATAGTTTGAGTAGCGTACGATTGTCTAACGGCGCAGGTGTCCCAGAAGTGATTTCGATGCGGGTGGAAACAACACCCGCCTGCTCAATCAGCGCTGATCTGGAGTGCCCCTGAGTTCCCACCGAACCACGAAAATAAGGATTATCTGGAAATAGGGCTGTAATACTTTATGTAACAATTGGATCGGAAACTAAGGTAGTCAGCCGAAATTGTGGGGTGTGTGAAATCGGCGCGACTTTCTTGACTCAGACGCTTTGGCCTTTACGAGATGTTCTGGCTTATAGGATCGGGGAGGACAATCCGGGAAGCTGCCGACAACCTGACAGCATCTTGTAACAAACACATTGGTTTTATTGTTGTAGTATCTTGTCGAGGAGGATGACACGAGCTTTTCATTACGCACGCCTCTGCCTCCACAGTTCCAGTGGAAGGTTCTGGCCAGAATGCCTGGTACTATTGGCACGCACAAGTAGGTCTCTTTTATCTGAAAATACTATTGCATTCATCTGCCTTTGCTTTATACTCTATGCAATTTTGTATATGCTTTATGTGGCTCTGACAATGCCTGCTTTGGTATTGTATGCCCACAATCGTATGAAATAAGTATGACCAATAATGTCTACCCTTTTGAAGGAGTTGTTTTGATGTCACACGGCAAACCGTTGTCCTATACTCGCCGTAAATGGATCGTCCACTTTGCGCTGTTGATCGCGCTGATCGTCAGTCTCTTCCCCGGTTTTGTGCCTGGGCTGGAGACGCCCACTGCGTCCGCGGCAGCTAACAATACCCTCTGCTATGCGGTGGCCGACGACGGCGACCGCCTGGTCACTATTAATCGTCTCACAGGTGGCAGCTTTCAGGACGTTGGCCCCCTGGGGGCTACGTCTGTGGAAGCCATTGAGTGGAGTTTAGACGCCACAATTCTCTATGCGGCCAACGGGGGCGTCTTTGGCAAAATCAATACCACAACCGGCGCTTTTACTCAGATCGGTTCGGGATTTGGCAGCGGATCGGGTACAGAGACGCCCGCGGCCAACAACAACGGCTCTGCGTCGTTCAATGATATGGATGGCCTGGCTATGGACGCCACCACCGGCATTATGTACGGGAGCCAGCGCAATGGCGACGGTAATGTGCCCGACGATGTGCTCATCCAGATCAATCTGACAACCGGCGCACATGTCCCCAACGCCTTTGGCGCGGGGAAGGATTTTGTCTCCATCAACACCAGCACCATCAATGCGGCGCTGAATGATGTGGACGATATCGCAGTGAATCCTGTCGATGGACAGATGTATGCGGTCGCCAACAACAGTGGCGGCAGCGACCGGCTGGTCAAAGTCAATAAACTGACCGGTGCCGTCACCGATGTGGGCCGTCTGCGCTATTCAAACGGAACGACTGTGCAGGATATGGAAGGGTTCAGCTTCTATAACGACGGCACCTTCTATGGCACAACTGGCACCAGCAACGAATTGTTTGAGATCGACACTGCCACCGGCATCGTGACGAAGATCGGTGATTTCACCAGCTATGGCGACTACGAAGCAGTAGGCTGTCTGGTGGCTGGTTCCAATACTATCGAAGGCACGGTCTTTGAGGATGTGAATGGCAACGGGGTCTACAATTCTGGCACCGACACCGACCGTTCGAATGTGACCGTCCGCCTCTATCGGGACGCGGACAACAACGGCTCCTACGAGACACTGGTCAACACCACCACCAGCGCGGTCGACGGGACCTACCAGTTTGATGTGGGTCTGACAGGCAAATTCCAGGTGGTGGTGGATCAATCCACCCTGCCCCAATCGCCCACGCCCACCCTCTCCACACCGGCCAGCTACGATATCAATTTCACCGGCTATGGCAACACCAGCAGTGACAACGACTTTGGCTATGTGACCACCGGCTCTATCGGCAACTTTGTCTGGCTTGACATCGACAAAGACGGCGTGCAGGATGCCAATGAACCGGGTCTGCCCGGCATTGTCATGGAGCTAAACAACGGCACCTGTACTGCGGGTGTCAACTGCCCGACAACGACTACCGACGCAGACGGTCTCTACAGCTTTACCAATCTCGATGCGGGAACCTACAGCGTCCGCGTCCTCAGCAACACCGCCGCGCTGGGATTGAGCCAGACCTACGACCCGGACGAAGCGGGCGTCTGCACTGTCTGTAATGCCAACGACGCCAGTATCGTTCTGGCCAATGGCCAGGTCTATGCCGCTGCCGATTTTGGCTATGCGGGCACAGCCAGCATCGGTGATTTTGTCTGGGATGACACCAACAACAATGGCGCCTACAATGCGGGCGAAGCCGGCCTGAGCGGTGTGGCTGTAGAGCTGACCTGGTATGGCGTCAACGGTGTGGCCGGCGGTGGGGACGACGTTATCTTCACGACGACGACCAACGGCGGCGGTGGCTATGATTTCACCAGCCTGCCCGCGGGAAACTACAGTGTCAACCCGGACACCACTACCGCACCGGCTGGCTATGTGCTCACCACCGCCAACGATCCCCTGGACGTCAGCGTGACCAGCGGCCAGGATTACAACAACGCGGACTTCGGCCTCTACCGTGCGCCGGAAGCCATCAAGCAACTCTACTTCACAACCCCGGGTCAGGGGATGGATCGCATTAGCCCGGTCAATACCAACGATACCACCACCGCAGCCAGCGCCGCCCTGATTGTGCCCCAGACCAGTTATCAGGTGCGGGATGAGTTCAACGACGGCAAGGCTTACACAGGCAACGACGGCAGCCAAAACTGGAAGACCAATTGGATTGAAGTCGGTTCCGGCGAAACACCCACCGATCCTGATGGCGGCAAGATCAAAGTTGTGGAGAATCTGAATAAGCTTGGCTATTGTGGCGACGGCGACTTCTGTGTCGAGTTCAAGACGGCGGAAACGGTGGATGAGTATTACATCTACCGGGAAGTCGATATGAGCAACGCTGCCAGCGCGGTCAGCCGGGTCTTCTCTTTCAAATATTACTATAAGCTCGACGACGCCAACGCCCAGATGCAGGTGCAATACTCCTGTAATGGCGGTAGCAGTTGGACCGTCTTCCCTGGCGGCACGTTCAGCCAGGCGGGGGGTGAACAGACAGGAACCTTCTCCCAGTCTATCCCCTGTAGCACGAACAACACCCGTGTTCGCTTTACCAACACAGGCACGAAAAAGGACAAGACTTTCTCCTTCGACAATGCGGACATCAGTTGGGAACTGCCAGCCACACCCGACACGGAAACCTTCACCCAAAGCGCCACATTGGTCAAACCCTTGACCCTGCCCGCCACCGGTGTGGTCACCGTCTCGACCTATCTTGACGTCACCGATGGCTTCATCGACCTGACCAAACCTGTGCCGATGACCGCCACCCTGCGCCACAACAGCCCGGCCACGACTCTGCTCAGCCTGGGCAACCCTGTGGTGACGCCTCTGCTGCCTCCATTGCTCAACGACGTGGAGGACCGATTCCCGACCAAGGGCAGTTATACGGGCAATGCAGGCAGTGTCAATTGGACTACTATTTGGGAGGAAGACCTGGACGGCAACGATGCCGGGGGCGGTGACATCAAAGTAGACGATCCCAGCGAGTGTCCCAGCGCGCCCTGTCTGTCAATCAAAGCCAATGCGGTCGGCATTGGGGTTCGCCGCCAGGCCAATCTAAACGGCGCTGTCTCGGCGATTCTTACCTACGATTACAAAAATCTGCTGGAAGATACGGATCAGATTGTGGTTGAAGTCTCGGGGAATGGCGGTCTGAGCTATACGCCTGTCCATGTCCATACGGCCAGTTCGCCCATCGGCGAAGCTGACAGTGTCACCATCGACATCACCCCCTATGCTTCGGCCAATACGGTGGTGCGTTACCGGGTTGTGGTCGCCGATGCCCACAAGATCCTCTATATTGACAATGTACGCATCACCTACGCGGTCAACCAGGGCTTCTATCTGGCAACCTGGACCGGGGCCATCCCCAGCAATACGACTGTGCCCAGCGGTTCCGCCATCTCGGTGGATGTGACTTCGGCGGTGGGTGGCAGCACAATGAAGGTGCTTTACGACAGCAGTACCTATCCGTCCCAGTTGAATATGAAGGTCAGCAGCTTTATCAATGTGGATTCCCTGGGAATCTACACCGCGGCCAATCCCGGCGGCAGTCTGGTCACAGAGAGCGCGCCCGGCGATACAGTCTACATTCGTGCCACAGTGAGCGATCCCTTTGGTGCAGCCGACATCACCAGCATCGATCTGGGCATTACTGACATCGGCTGCGGCTCGGTCAGCACAACGCTCAGTTCGCCCATCGCTTCTACGGCCAGCACCAAAACCTTCGAATACGCCTGGAATGTGGGGGCCTGCACTGGGGACTATCTGGCGACTGTCACTGCCCACGAAGGCACAGAGGGCGTCACCGCCCGCAAGGCCATCCCCCATACGGTTCTGGTCTCCAAAGTGAATGTTACCGGCACTGTCTTTGACGATGCCAACGGCTCTCAGGTGCAGAATGGCGGGGAGTTGGGCACGAATGCGGGTACGCTGAAGGTGAATCTGATCGGTGCCAGTGGCAATGTCTCTGCCACGACCACAGTGGACGCCAACGGTCTCTACACCTTTACGGATGTGCCAACCAATGCAACCTACGAACTGCAACTGACGACAGTTGCGGGAACAATCGGCCAGCCCAAACCAGCCACGACTCTGCCCAGCAATTGGGTGACGACCGGCGAGAATACGGACGGCACGCCGGACGGCACGCCCAACAGTCTGCTGGCCCTGAACGTAGCGACAACGGATGTCACAGGCAAGAACTTCGGTATCGAGCAACTGCCCAATAGCGACAACAAGACCGCTGCCTCCCAGCCCAATCCGGGCGGCACGACCAAAGTCACGGCTCCCACCCTTACCGGGACAGACCCGGAAGACGGGGCATTGAGCACGGGCATGACCCTGACTATCACCAGTCTGGCTACGAATGGCACGCTCTACTACGACAATACACCGGTCACGCTGAATCAGGTCATTGCCAATTATGACCCGGCCAAACTGACTGTGGACCCGGTGGACGGCGCAGTGACTGTCAGCTTCGGCTATGCAGTCAAAGATGCTGCGGCCAAGAGCGACCCGACCCCGGCCACAGTGACAATGCCCTTCCATCTGCTGAGCCTTTCTGGCACAGTCTTCGACGATGCCAACGGTTCCCAGGTGCAGAACGGCACGGAGCCGGGCACGAACGCGGGCGGGCTGAATGTCAACCTGCTGGACGGCAGCAACAATGTGGTGGCGACAACGCCAGTGGCGGCCAACGGGACATACAATTTCCCCAGCGTCACGCCCAACACCAGCTATACCCTGCAACTGACGACTATTGCGGGCACGCCCGGTCAACCGGCCCCGGCAGTGGCCCTGCCCAGCAATTGGGCAACCACCGGCGAGAATACCGCGGGCACGCCCGACGGCACCCCCAACAGTCTCTTGACGGCTGTGGTGGCGACGAGCAACGTGACCCAGAAAAACTTCGGTATCGAGCAACTGCCCGATAGCAATCCGGTCAGCGCTGCCTCCCAGCCCAATCCGGGTGGCACTATCGCGGTGACTGTCCCTGCGCTCTCTGGCACAGACCCGGAAGATGGGGCACTGGGCACGGGCATGACCCTGACCATCACCAGCCTGGCTACCAATGGCACGCTCTACTACAACAATACGCCCGTCACGCTGAATCAGGTCATCACCAACTATGACCCGTCCAAACTGACGGTGGATCCGGTGGATGGGAATGTAGCCGTCACCTTCACCTATGCCGTCACTGATGCCGCAGGCAAGACCGACCCAACCCCGGCCACGGTGGCGCTGCCTTTTGGCACGCTGAGCCTGACCGGCACTGTCTTCAACGATGCCAACGGCTCCCAGGTGCAGAACGGCACGGAACCGGGCACGAACGCGGGCGGGCTGAATGTCAACCTGCTGGACGGCAGCAACAATGTGGTGGCGACGACGACGGTGGATGCCAACGGGCTGTACACCTTTACCAGTGCAGCGCCCAACACCACCTATACATTGCAACTGACGACGAATCCGGGCACACCGGGCCAACCGGCTCCGGCTGTGGCTCTGCCCAGCAATTGGGTGACCACCGGTGAGAACACCGCGGGCACACCCGACGGTGCACCCAACAGTCTGTTGACGGCTATTGTCGTCACCTCCAATGTGACCCAGAAGAACTTCGGCATCGAGCAGTTGCCCAACAGCAACCCGGTGCTTGCGCCGAGCCAGCCCAATCCGGGTGGGACTATCTCGGTGACTGTGCCTGCGCTCTCCGGCACAGACCCGGAAGACGGGGCACTGAGCACCGGTATGACTTTGACCATCACAAGCCTGCCCACCAACGGCACGCTCTACTACAACAATACACCGGTCACCCTGAATCAGGTCATCACCAACTATGACCCGGCCAAACTGAAGGTGGACCCAGTGGATGGGCCAGTCAATGTCTCATTCACCTATGCAGTCCACGACGCCGCTGGGGAAGTAGACCCGACCCCAGCCAACGTGAATATACCCTTTGAAGCGCTGCAACTGACTGGCACAGTCTTCGACGATACCAACGGCTCTCAGGTGCAGAATGGGGCCGAAGTAGGCACGAACGCGGGGGGGCTGAATGTCAACCTGTTGGACGGCAGCAACAATGTGGTGGCGACGACGGCGGTGAATGCCAACGGACTCTACACCTTCAGCAATGTAGCGCCCAACACCACCTACACGCTGCAATTGACGACGAATCCGGGCACACCGGGCCAACCGGCCCCTCCCGTAGCTCTACCCAGCAATTGGGTGACGACAGGTGAGAACACCGCGGGCACGAGCGACAACACACCCAACAGTCTGTTGACCGCGGTGGTGACGACGAGCAATGTGACCCAGAAGAACTTCGGCATCGAGCAATTGCCCAACAGCGATGACAAGAGCGCTTCTGCCCAGTCCAATCCGGGTGGTGCAGTGCAGGTCACAGTGCCCACCCTCTCCGGGAGCGACCCGGAAGACGGAAGCCTGGGCACAGGCAACAGTTTCAAAATTGTGACCCTGCCGACCAACGGCACGCTCTACTACGACGGGACTCCAGTAACAGCGGGCCAGGTCATCGCGAATTACGACCCGACCAAACTCACGGTGGACCCGGCGGACGGGACTGTGACTGTCGTCTTCACCTATGCGGCTGTCGACGCCGCGGGCAAAGTGGACCCGTCGCCTGCGACTGTGACGATGCCCTTTGTGGTGCCCGACTATACGATCACAAAGACACTCAACACACCCAGCCCGGTGCGCAAGGGCGAGACCATCAGCTTCACCATCCGCATCGCCAATACAGGCAGCGTGACTCTGACTACAGTGCCCCTGCGCGATACCTTCATCGACGGGATTCTGGTCTATGTCAGCGCAACCCCTGCGGCCAATACGTCGGCTTCCGGCCAACTCGATTGGACAGATCTGACGGATGCTACAGCCAATGGCTTTGGCCGGGACCTGGGCGTTGGGGATCACTTTGAAGTGGTGGTGACCTTTGTCGGTCTGGTAGATACAGGCGGAGGGGAAACCATCAATACCGCGACGGTACACGATGCCTCCTACGACCTGGACGGGCCTGGAGGCAATCCACCCCAGCCGGTGGGGGACAAGTCGGCCACCGCGGGGGTAGAGATCATCAATCCCACGTCTGTGGCCCTGGCCGAGGCAAGCGTAAGTTATACCAATGCCCAGGCCCGGTTGTACTGGCAGACTGTCAATGAAAGTGATGTGATCGGCTTCCACATCTACCGCCAACTGAATGGTGGAGAGCTTGTGAAGTTGACCGATACGCTGCTCCAGGCGCAAAAGCCCGGACAGAATGACGGGGCCAGCTATGACTATACCGATAGCACTGTGGAAGCGAGCAACCGTTACCGCTACTTCGTACAGTTCATCGGGATGAATGGCCCCGCAGGTATGGAGGCCATCGGTGAAATGGCGACTGGCGTGCAGATATTCCTGCCGAGGGTAGGGCGCTAGCGCAAAAGAGCTTTGACTTTTTAGCAGAGAGGCCGGGTGCAATTGCGCCCGGCCTCTCTTTTTAATGGCTGTTCTCTCGACATCCGGTGCAGTTACTACAAAACCCGTACGCTTTGGTAGCCCAAATAGGACATAAAGCACATTCAATTGATTACGTATCTGGGTCATAATGACAAGTAATCTGCATACTGTTTATTTGTCATCGAAGAACGATGATCCACTCTTGAGAGGTTTACGCATGTCGACATTATGGGAACAACTGAGTTGCTTGAGAAGCATCCGTAAGGGATTCTTGGTGCTTCTTTCCCTCTCGCTTTTGGCCGGAAATCTAACATTCATTGGGCCTTTCCACACACCTGTGTCCTATGCCCAGCAGACACTGGACGCGCCTGCCGGGATCAACGCGCCCAGCCAGCCCCAGGCTGGGGAAGATCCTCAGACAGCGGATGCACCCCTGGGCGCATCGAACCTGGGGGATATGATCTGGCACGACCTTAACGGCGATGGTTTTCAGGATGCCGGTGAGCCGGGCATTCCAGACGTTATGGTCAGAGTCTGGCTGGACGATGGGGACAAAAATTTCGATCCCGTACTTGACGGTGGCGGCGACCCCATCTTTGCCACGGCAATAACATCGAACAGTACGCCCGGCTTCTATAATGTACAGATCACCTTCAATGGACCGGTCTACTGGGTTGAGATTCCCAGCGCTATGTTTGATCCGGGCCAACCACTGGCTGGCTATGTCCTCACCAGCCAGGGCACGATCTATCCCAACCCAGCGCTGGTGATAGAGACGGCAAGCATCAAAAATCGCACGGATTTCGATTTTGGCTTTGCCCGACCCGGCATCGATCTGGTCAAGACCGCGGGCAACGCGCCGGATGGCAGCCCGCTTTCGCTGACCGGGCCGACGGATGTGACCTTCACCTATCGCTTTACCAATAATGGGGAGACAGCCCTGGGCGATGTGGTGATTGTGGACGACAACGGCACGCCAGCCAATCCAGCCGACGACTTTACCGTCTGCACCCGCTCAGGCCCCTATGGGGTAGGCGACAGCGACACCTGCACAGCCCAGCGTCGGATCAGTGGCAACTATACAAATACCGCTACTGTCAGGGCCAAGCCGGTCGATTCCTTCAACCTCTACCTGTCTGACAAGGATGTGGTTGACACCGACGACGCTGAGATTATCCTGAATCTGCCAACGGCCACACCGACGGCGACGGCAGTGCCGCCAACCCGCACGCCGACCCATACAGCGACATCGACGCCAGTGCCGCCAACTTCTACACCGACCGCGACCAGCACGCCGACTTTCACGCCTACCAACACGCCCACACCTACCAAGACGCCAACGACCAGTCCTACGCCGACCGCGACAGCCACAAAAACGCCGACCAGCACAGCGACGCCGACCCATACACCGACAGCCACAAAGTCGCCTACGCCGACGGCTACTTCGACAGCCACAACAGCGCCGACCCGGACGCCGACAAAGACGGCTACGCCTACACACACGCCGACCAATACGCCGGTCACACCGGGCGCGCCGACACACACGCCGACCGCGACACCAACCCATACTGCTACACCAACCCATACCGCTACACCGCTCAACACGGCAACCGCGACACCGACCAGCACGCCGACTGTGACAAATACACCCACACCCGGTCTGCCCAGTGTGGCAGTGGATAAGTATCTGGTGCAGGGTTTGGGCGATCTGGCCGGTGTGGTGGCCCTGAACCAGCAGATCGTCTTTACCATCCGCATTACCAACACCGGCGCGACCGCACTCTCTGTCGTGCCCTTGCAGGATGTCTATGACCCAACCTATTTGACCTTTGTCAAGGCCAATCCTGCCCCGAGCAGCATTACCGCAGGCAATCTCCAATGGTTCAATCTGGTCGGCATCAGCACACTGGCGCCCGGTTCTGTGCTCACTGTGGATGTCACCTTTGTGGCCAAGGCTGCGACGGATAGCCTGCCCAATCGCCAGACGATCAATGAGGTTACGGTAGCTAACGTCCAGGATCAGTTCGGCCAGCAGCCGCCGAACCAGACCGATGCCGAGCCGGTGCGTATTGCCCGCTCGGCTGTGACCGTCGAAAAAATGATCCTTGCGCCGGCACTGGCGGACATCGGTGTGGGGGCCGACATCACCTTTGGTATTCGTGTGGAAAATGTCGGCGAGGTAGCCCTGGCCCACATCCCCGTCTACGATCTCTATGAAGCGAACATTCTTCAGTATCAGAGCACGAACATCAGCCCACCCCGGATTACAGTGAATGGCGCAGAGGGGGAACTCTTCTGGGCAGATATCGCCACAGATTTGGGCACTCTGGCCCCGGGACAAGCGGTCCAGTTCAACGTTATCTTCCGTATGATTGCCCCACAGATCACGACCAATCTGGTCTTGGTGGACAATGTGGTGGACGCCAATGACGATGCGGTGCCGCCCGCCCAGGGCACAGGCAGCGTGGAAGTCATCCCGGCCGCGGCATCGGTCTACCGTCTCTATGCACCCAGCGTCAGCAATCAATCGGGCGTCACGCCCACACCCACGCCCACGCCGACACCGTCGCCAACACCGATACCCGTTCCGGTTGTGGGCAATGAAGAGCTGCCCTGCCCTGTGCCTGGCTGTCCCGTCAGTGGCCTGCTCCATCCGAAAGGCATTGCCGTACACACCGGCCTGAATCGGCTCTATATCAGCAGCCGGGACACCAACCAACTGATTGTGTTGGACGCCCGCACACTGGCCCCCATCACGACTGTGGACACCGGCGCGGAGCCGTGGGATGTGGTGATCAACCAGAACACCAACCGGGTCTATGTCAGCAACTATGCCAGCAAAGATGTCTGGGTCTACGATGCCACCACCTTGGCCATCGATACGAAGATTCACGTGGGTCCAAACCCGATGATGATGGAGGTATTCCCGGACATCAACACTGTCGCCGTGATTGTGCGCGGACTCAACGGCATTGCCATCATCGAGAACAGCACTGTAGTGCAATATCTGGCTTCCGGCGGCATAGGACCCTACGGCCTGGCTTCCGATCAGGTCAACAAGCAACTGATCGTCGGCAACCGCGACACAGGCAACGCCTGGGTTATCTACAAGGATGGGGGGAACTGGCGTCTCAACGGTGGGTCCGAGATGAAGAACTTTGGCGGCATGGAGCGGACTGGACCCTTCGAGATCGCCTACAATCCAAACAACAACCGAATCTACGTGATTTCCATGCGTCCGAACGGTACCTGGTTTGTGGATGTCATCGAGAAGCAGTCTATGACTTCCCTTGTGACACTGGCAACTGTCGATGTGGGCAGCAGCGGTTCGGATCGGGACCCGAATGTGGGTGGCACAGGTCTGGACGTGAATTTGGCAACCAACAACGTCTTCGTAGCCAACACCTATGACGGCACAATCACCGTCATTTCGGGCCAGACCGATCAGGTGGTGGCGACGATTCCCAGTGGGGGTGACCCCTACGAAGTGGTGGTCAATCCGGTCACGAATCAGGTCTTCGTGACTCTGCGTGCTCCCAACCGCATCCACAAATTCGCCGATGGGTATTAACGCCTTTCGCAGAAGCGGAAAGGTTGACGCTGCACAGGAATTGACTTCTGTCTATAGATAACGAAAAGGCCACGGGACGTATACCCCGTGGCCTTTTTGCTTGCTCTGTGAGTTTCGATAGGGCGGGAAACAGCCCCCGCATTCTGATGCGACGCCTACGCAACCGGCGCTAGTCCAGCTTGGCGGAAAAAACGAGGCTGCTTCTGACGTAGTGGGTGGGGCGTGTACCAGTTTACGAACTACGCACCACCTGAACTGCGGGCAAACTTCCGCCCCACTGTACTAATTACCACACAGTTCGTCAATCAACCGCCCATACACTTCCACCGCCTCTTCCAACTGGGCGATGTCGATGAACTCGCCGACGGTGTGGGCCTGGGCGATATTGCCAGGGCCGAGGACCACCGACTGCATGTGTGCCTGGTAGGTGACAGCTTCCGTGCCATAGGGGACTGTGACCGCCCGCTCTACCCCTGTGGCCCGGCAGGCGGCCTGCACCAGCGGGCTGTCCGGGGACACGTAGAAATGGGAAAAGCCCGTGCCGGACACCTCGGTTTCCAGGTTGTGGGCTTTGGCTCGCTCCACAACCATCTGTATCGCTTCTTCGGTGGCCGCATTGGGCATGGCCCGCAATCCCAGTGTGGCTACTGTTTTGTCCGCGGTTACATTCAGCGGAACACCCCCGTCATTCAACACCAGATTGAAGCCGTTGGTGGGCGGGCTGAATTCGTCGTTCTGGAAGCGTTTGTCGGTTTTGAAAAGCTGGGCCAGTTCCGCCATCTCGGCCAGGAAGGGCGCGATTTTGAAATTGGCCGACTCGCCTTTGTCTGTGCTGGTGTGGGCGGCGATGCCCCGGGCTGTGACGCTAATCCGCGCGCCGCCTTTGTGGGCGTAGACCGGAATCAGCTCCGACGGTTCGCAGACGACGCAGAACTCCGGCCAGTCGCTGGTCAGGGTCTTCGACTCGGCCACAATAAAGTGGGAACCGGTGTGGCCGTTTTCTTCGTCGGATGTGACCGCGATGAAAAGGGGCTTTGTCAGTTGTTCCGTGGGGAAACGGGACGCGGCCACAATCGTCGCGGCCAGAGGGCCTTTCATATCACAGCTACCCCGCCCGTAGAGTTTGCCGTCCTTCACTTCCGGCGCGAAAGGCTCCCAGCCCACATTCCCCGGCACAGTGTCCGAATGGCTGAACAGCCCCAGCCCGCCGGAGCCGCCACCTTTTTTGCCCACCAGATTGACCTTCTCCTCGCCGTTGGGGTCGATGTAACTCAATTCCTCAACCTCAAATCCGGCTTCCTCCAGCACACCTTTCAGGAAATCAGAGACAGGCCGGTTGCTCTGGGGCGTCTCTGATTGAATAGCGACCAGTTGGGCTGCCAGTTCCACGACATTTCGGGACATCGGATTCTCCTCATTCACAATTCATAATTCGCTATTCACCATTCACTATTTCCTACGTCAATTTCCCCCGCGCGCTGACGGGCCAGACCGCTTCCACAATACCGTCGCGAACCCCTACAATGTCGTCGTGCAGGCAGACGGTATTGTCCCCGTAGCCGACGATAAAATCCAGGAAGTCGCCCACCTGCAATGTGTCGTTGGGCCGGTCCAGTGTGACAATGCCGTGCTCCGCAGACATCGCCACCTTCACCACACCCTCCACGCCGATGGGCACAGGCTGGGTGATCCAGGCGGGAAGAGTCTTCCAGCCCGCGTCCACAATAATGCGGTCTGGCGCGGGACGGCTGCTGACCACCACCCGCACAAAGAGCGCAGATTCGGTGGGCGCGTGCCAGCGCCGATAGGTGGCGTCGCCAAAGACGGCACCCCCGGCCTGCATTTCGGTGATACCGGGAATGTGAGGGGTGACAGTCATTGTGCCGCTGCCCCCGGCACTGACTATCTTCACCGGCAGGCCCACGGCCCGGCACGCCTCCGCGCTGGAAAGCAGCAGCCCGACGGCTTTGTGGATGCCCGCTTCCCGCTCGGCTTCGGGCAGGGCCAGAGTGTGCCCTTCCCAGGCCATCAGTCCGTCCAGGCGCAGGCCGGGTGTGTTGTGGACCTGATGGGCCAGCTCGACGGTTGCCTCGCCCGGTTCGGTCCCGGCCCGGTTCATCCCGCCATTCACCTCCACCAGCAGGGGAATCTCCACGCCCGCGGCCTGGGCCGCTGCACTCAACCCCGGCAGGACAGATGCGTTATCCACTGCGGCGATGACATTGGCCTGGCGTTGCAGCGCGGCCAGTCGGGCAAATTTGTGCTTGCCCACAGTCTGGTTGGCGATGAGAATATCCCGAATCCCCGCGGCCACCATCACCTCGGCCTCGCCCAACTTGGCGCAAGTGACGCCCAGCGCGCCAGCCGCAATGAATTTGTGGGCAATGGCAGGGGTCTTTACCCCTTTGGTGTGGGGACGCCAACTCACCCCCGCGGCTGCGAAATAGTCTGCCACTGTCTGAATGTTGGCGTCCAGCAGTGCCACATCTGTCCACAGAAAAGGGGTGTCCAGCTCGTCCAAAGAGTATCCAATAACGCTCACATCTGCCTCGCTTTGTTTGATTGATGAATTGACTTGCCACCTGCTATTTGTAAACTTCAACCTGCAAACTCTACCACGCGGTCCAGCCGCCGTCCACCAGAATATTCTGTCCGGTCAGATAGCTGCCCGCATCGCTGGCCAGAAGAACCACCAGCCCTTTCAACTCCTCCGGTTCACCCATTCGTCCCATCGGCACTTTGCTATTGAGCCGCTCGATAAATTCCGGCTGGGAATCCTTCACTTTTTGGGATGGGAAAGCGCCGGGGCTAATGGCGTTGACCCGCACCCGGTCTGCGGCCCAATAGACGGCCAGATGGCGGGTCAGATGGATCAGCCCGCCTTTCAGCCCGTGATAGTTGGGCGGACTGTTGACGGGCAGGCCCGCATAGGCGTCTGGATAGCTGGCGACGACGCCGTACATACTGGCGATATTGATGATCGAACCCGGAGCGCCCCGACTGCTCAGGTGGTTGCGAACTTCCCGGGCCAGCAGAAAATAGGCGGTGACACCCGCGTGATACGCTCTGTCAAAGTCCTCAGCGGTGGCGCTGTCGATGCTGGGCGCGGTCGTGCCATAGGCGTTGTTGACCAGCACATCCACCCGGCCCAGGCGCGCCACCACTTCCGCCACAAACGCGGGAATCTCATCCGTCTCCTCCTGAGAGAGGGCCAGGCCGATGTGGCCGTTGCCTGGCAGAGTGGCGGCGAACTCCGCCGCGCGTTCTGCGTCCCGACTGGTGACGACGAGTGTCGCGCCGGCTTCGGCCAGGGCACGGCTCATGGCCGATCCCAGCCAGCCGGCCGCGCCAGTGACAATCGCCACTTTGCCGGTCAGGTCGAGGAGTTGTTGGATGGAACGTTCTGTCATGAGAAGCCTCCTGAATGTGATTGTGGACGGCAGACCGCGGACGGCGGACCGCAATAGGATGTCGTCGGATGGCCCACCCGCGGTCGGCGGTCAGTCGTCGGCGGTCTCTTTACCCCAATTTCATCCCCAGCAGATACCCGCCATCCACCGTCAGTGCGGTGCCGGTGATGTAGTCCGCGTCGTCGCTGCACAGAAAGGCCGCTGCTTTGCCGATGTCCGCGGGTGTGCCCAGGCGACCCCAGGGCATCTTCTGCCCACCAGCGGCGATTTCGGCGTCGCTGGTATAGCGCCGCTCGCCGGGGGTGTCGATCCAGCCGGGGTTGATGACATTCACATTGATGCGATGGGGCAGTAGCTCCGCAGCCAGCGTGCGGGCGAAGTGGTTGACCGCGGCCTTGGCCATATTGTACGCACCGCTGCTGGGAAAGGGGATCTGGCCCAGAATCGAGCCAGTGACGAGGATTTTGCCACCGGGCCGTCCATTTTTCTGCTGGCGGATCATCTGCTGGGCGGCCATCTGGCAGGTGTGATAGACGCCGAACTGGGCCACACCGATAACGGCTTCGACGTTTTTCCAGTCCGCGTCCACTGTCAATTCCCGGATCGAAAAGGCCGCATTGGCGACCACCACATCCACGTGGCCGAACGCGGCGACGGTGGCATCGAAGAGCGCAGCCACGGCTTCCCGCTGGGCCACATCCGCTTCGTGGACCAGCGCCCGCCGCCCCAATCCACGGACGGCAGCCGCCGCGCTTTCGGCATTTTCACCGTCCCGCAGGTGGTTGATCACCACATCCGCGCCCTCTGCGGCCAGTGCTTCGGCAATCCCCCGGCCAATGCCGCTGGACGAGCCAGTGACAAGAGCAACTTTGTCTGTATAGCGATTCACACACAACTCCTATCAGAAAAAATGGCAATTGTGTAACAATAACCGAAATTTGGATTTTGTGCCATTTGGCAGGGGGAATCAATTAGAAAACTTCCCCTCGTTTCCATCTATTGGTATACTGGTTTGGTTTGCTGTACTCAGAATGGATGATCCTCTATGGCGTACACATTTGTTGACCACTACCGCCCAATCCGCGCAATGTTGCGTGTGGATGCCCTCTTTGTGGGGGTGGGTTTGGGGCTGGTACTTCTTCTCCATCCGGTGGCGCTGCTCAACGGGCTGGGCTTTGAAACGGGTTCCCCGTTGGCTTCCCGGCTGGCAGGCTCCGCGCTGGTGGGGCTGGGTCTCGGCCAACTGCTGGCCGCGGCCGAAGCCGACCTGCGCGCGGGGACACTGGTAGCCGCCATCCTCAGCAACGGTCTTTTGGCCGCATCCCTCTTTATAGCCTATCTCAGTGGTGATCTGGCCGGGCTGACCCCCTGGGGCTATCTGATTCTGCTCCTGCTCTTTGGGGTTTGCCTGCTCAGTGCCGTGCTGCCGATTCCCTATTTGCGCCAGGGCATCGGGCTATAATTTCTCTGGAGATCAGAAGTTCGACTTTTCCCGAAAAGTCGAACTTCTGTACACCGAAAAATGTACGATCTGACACGCTTTACACTGAAAGATATGACCGCCTGTGGTGCGGCCCTGCGCAAGATAGGGCAGGACGCCACGTCGATGGAGGAAGTCGCCAACCGTATCGTGGGCTACTTCTACGACTCCTTTGTGGACGACCGGGGCGAGCGGGCCAACGCAATGGTGCGCTTTTTCGTCACTGTCCCCTACGCCAATCTGGCTGACGATTTGCAGCCGCGGGTGGACGCTTTTCTGGGCCACCGACCCGACGATTCGACGCTCAAATGTCAGACACTGCTGGCCACGATTGGCGAAAACCCCGACTGGCACAGCCGCCACCGCTCCCGCAACTACGGGGTTCTGCCCCTCACCGCCGAAATTATTGATGTCAACCCGATGTTCGCCCAGGTGTCGGATGTCTTCGGCATTTTGGTGAAAAAGCGGACCGATCCGGACCCGGAACTGCTGGTCGATTTGGAGCAGAAAACCTACAATATCTTTCACGTCCCCGAAGCGCTGGACAGTTTTTATGTTTCGGATCAGACCGATTTTGTCGTGCCCTACGCTATCCGCTCGGTGCTGGGCTTTTTTGGAATGTTGCCCAGCGGCAATTTGTTTACGGTCATCCTCTTTTCCAAAATGCATATTAGCCGGGAGATGGCTGATTATTTTCGCCCCCTGACCCTGAGCGTCAAAATGGCGGTTTTGCCCTTCGACGAAATCGCCGTCTTCGCCGCCGATGCGCCGTCGCAGAGTACCCCCGCCCAGAACCTGGCCCAGTATCGCTCCCAGGCGGGCAGTCTTTCCCAACTCTTGGATGTCCACGGCCAGGTGGTGGCGGACCAATCCGAGCGGATTGCCCAGGTGGTGGCTGAGTTTGAAAGGCAGTTGGCAGAGAATGCCCGGCTGCGCCAACAGGCCGCCGAAGCTGCTGTGGCCGCCGAGCGCCATCGCCTGGCCCGTGACCTCCACGACTCTGTGACCCAGGCCCTCTACAGCCAGACTCTCTATGCCGAGGCCGCAGCGCGCCAGCTTGACGGTGACAGAGTAGAACGGGCGCGGGCGCATCTGGTGCAGTTGAAGGAGACAGCCCAGCAGGCTCTGCGCGAGATGCGCCTGTTGATCTTTGAACTACGCCCCTCCACCCTGGACACGGACGGACTGATCGCCACCCTGCAAGCCCGGCTGGACGCGGTGGAAGCGCGCACAGGGATGGAGACAGAAGTGTCCGTAGATGGCTCTCTTCAATTGGAGGCAGCGGCGGAGACTGGACTCTATTGGATCGCCCAGGAGGCTCTGAACAACGGGCTGAAGTATGCCCAGGCCAGCCGTATCGCCGTCTGCCTCTCTCAGGCCGAGGGGTGTTACCGAATGACAGTATCGGACGACGGTGTGGGCTTTGACACGACGGCTGTATCTGAGCGCAGTCGCTTTGGGCTGGCCGGGATGCAGGAGCGCTGTACCCAATTGGGCTGGCACTTTTCGATCCAGAGTGCGTCGGGCCAAGGAACGACGATTCAAGTGGAGGTTCCCCGTGGCTGAGCAGATTCGACTGTTGATTGCCGATGACCACGCGATTGTGCGCTCTGGCATTCGGGCGCTGCTGGAGACAGTGGACGACATCGCGGTCATCGGAGAAGCCGCCGACGGCCAGCAGGCGGTGGCCGCGGTGGCCCGCCATCAGCCGGATGTGGTGCTGATGGATTTGGAGATGCCTGTGCTGGACGGCATTGAGGCTATCCAGCAGGTGATGGCCCGGTGGCTGGAAACCCGCATTCTGGTGTTGACCAGCTTTGCCAGCGACGATCGGGTCTTCCCCGCGGTGAAGGCGGGCGCGCTGGGCTATCTGCTCAAAGATTCAGAGCCGGACGCGCTGATCCAGGCCATCCGTCAAGTGCATCGGGGCGAATCGTCCCTGCACCCCAAAATCGCCCGCAAGCTGATGCAGGAACTCTCCCGTCCCCCGGCCCAGCCGACTACCGCCGACCCGTTGACCGCCCGCGAGGTGGAGGTGTTGCAGGTGGTGGCCCAGGGGTTGAGCAATCAGGAGATCGCCGACAAACTGGTCATTAGCGAGGCGACTGTGCGCTCCCACATCAGCAATATCCTCAGCAAACTGCACCTGGCCAGCCGTACGCAGGTCGCCCTCTATGCCCTGCGCGAGGGCTATGCGTCGCTGGATGATGCGGACTAGCCTCTCCAACATTTGTTGTACATCCCCCACAATCTGTGTAAAAAGGCCACCCCATCGGGCGGTCTTTTTTGTTGGCTCCTCTTCCATCTTTGGGCTGATGTGTCCGGCGGCGGATTCCGCTATTCTGTACTCATCTGGAAAACAAAAGCGAGGCGCTGTGATGAGGAAAGAAAAATCGGATGGACAACGGGCTTTGCTTCTGTTGATCGCCGACGACAATCGAACCGCCCGGGCCGGTCTGCGGGCACTGCTGGAGAGCGTCGCCAGGGATGGCAACGACTTTGAGATTGTAGAGGCCGAGGACGGGGCGCAGGCGGTGGAGATCATCGCAAAACGGAAGCCTGATTTGGTTCTGATCGACGTGCAGATGCCCCGGATGGACGGAATCGAAGCCACACGCATTATCAAAGCCCGCTGGCCCGCTATCCGGGTGATTGTCCTGACAATGTATCGTATCCATCAGACCGATGCCCTGGCCGCCGGAGCCGATGCGTTTCTTCTCAAAGGCAGCGCGCCGGACCGTCTGCTGGATGCCATTTTTCAAGAGTTGTACCCACCAAAGGAGCAAAACGATGAATGATCCAAACATTCCCGCCAAGAGTAGTCCAGTGGCGATTCCCTTTCGCCAGAAGAGCAGCGGCCTGTCGCTGGTCATCCTCAGTTCGATTGGTATCTATTACGCTGTGAAGAGCTTCGAACTCTGGCAGACCAGCGGCGAAGGCGCTGCGAATCTCCCCGCAGGCTTTCTCCTGCTCGCCATCACAACGCTTGTGCTGGTGATTGTGGTGGAGGCAGTGCTGCAAGCTGTTTTGGCCATCGGCGCGGGCGAAGTGGCTGCGCCCACCGAGCGGGACCGGGAAATTGCCAGCAGTGCGAAGGGCGTGGCCTATGCGGTGCTGACTGTAGGCGTGCTGGTGACTTTTGCCAGCCTCTTCTTGGGGGCCACACCTTTTGAAATGGCGAATCTGGCCCTCTTCGCCATTGTCCTGGCCGAGATCGGGAAATATGCGGCACAACTCTACTTGTATGGGCGAAAAAAGTAACCAACTCGATGCCTAGAAATCGTTTCTAACGCTTCTCCTGCTGTTTTTATCCATCCCCTACATTTTTCCCTCCCACAGTCCTACAGTTTTTTTTACACTTGACCACAGTTTGTGGTGGGGACTTGTGCTGCCAAAAATCGTATTCTATGGGCATGATGAACAACAGCACCGGGAAACAAACGCAGTACGACATTGAAATTGAAGGTCATCTCGATGATGGCTGGCAAGAATGGTTTGAAGGGTTTTCGCTGGTTCGCCTTGCAAACGGCCGTTCTACGCTTACTGGCCCTGTCCGGGACCAAGCCGCGCTGCACGGTATTTTGAAGAAGGTTAGCAATCTCGGTCTGAAGCTCATCTCCGTCAATCCACAAGAATCATCTAATTGCAAAGGAGAATAAATCACGAAGCAGTTACAGAAATGGGGCGGCGTTGCCGCACTGTACGAAGCATTGGCATATCTGTTCCCAATCTGAAATGTAAACCCAAATAGATTTTGTCCACAGATTACGCAGATTTCACAGATTGAATCCTGAAAATCTTGAAAATCTGTGGAGAAGAACCTCTTTGCTCTTATTTCAAGGAGAAGCGTGAGATGAAACTCATTTTATTTCTGTTGAAAGGGGGCGGCCTTCTGCTTGGGCTGCTGCTGGTCGCGGTGGTGACTCTCTTCGTTGTCACCCGGGACGAGGCTAGTGTCCCCCATACGGTTACGACCGATCCCTCCCTGCCCCACGTGGAGATCGACGGAGTTCTCTTCCACAGCCGTACCTTTGGCAACCCGGAAAACCCGGCGGTGATTGTCGTCCACGGCGGGCCGGGCGGCGACTTGGGCTATCTGCTCAATCTGCACCGGCTGGAAGACGAGTACTTCGTTGTCTTCTACGACCAGCAGGGCGCGGGGCTCTCGCCCCGGGTGGACGCTGCGGAACTCTCCCTGGCCTCCTCTGTAGCTGATCTGCACCGGATTGCCACCCACTACGGCCAGGACCAACCGGTCTATCTGGTAGGCCATTCTTGGGGTGCGATGCTGGCCGCAGCCTATATCGGCGAGCATCCGGAGACCACAGCAGGGGTTGTCCTGGCCGAGCCAGGCGCGTTGGACAACGCCGGGCTGGAACGCTTCCGGGCACAGCAGGCCGCAGCCCAGGGGGGCAGCTACTACCCTGCGCTGGTACGGACGATCTTTGCCTCCCTGCATCTGGACGGGCCGGATGCCCAGGCCCAGAACGATTATATTTTCGGGCAGATGAGCCAGCGCTTCGTCGCCTCTGCGGCCTCCGGCTATGGCTGCCCAGAGCCGGTCACACCCACAGTCCCGGATGTGCCGATCCCGCCCAGCCGTTTTGGCTCAGTGGCCTTCAATACCCTTTTTGGCCCTGAGGCAGACCTCTCGCCCATTCAGGCTAATGCTGCCAATTACACCCGCCCGGTACTCTTCCTGGCCTCGGCCTGCAACAGCTTCATCGGGGCAGACTTTCTGCAGGGCGAGATGGATATCTTCCCGGATGCCAAACTGGAGATTGTGCCCCAAGCAGGACACGAGATGTTCAGCGACAATCCAACGGAGAGTCTGGCCGCGGTGCGCCGCTACTTCGCCGGGTTACCTTCCGTAGAGTAACGATATCAATTCAATCCATACCTTTCCATTCCAAACTTTGACCACAGGAGAATTTTGATGAAAACTGTACAGAAGATGGGCGGCCTGGCCGCACTGATCGAAGCCTTCGCCTACATTTTCGGCATCGCCGTTGGCTTCACAGCCCTGGCGCCGTATATGGATGGGCAGCTCAACCCGTTGGAGACTGTCGCCTTTATGGTCGAAAACCAAAGCATCCTCTACATCTGGAATCAGATTATTTATGTCCTCTTCGGCATCGTTCTGGTAGTGTTGGCCCTGGCCCTCTACCAGCGGCTGCAGAAAGGCTCCCCGGCCCTCAGCCAGACCGCCGCAGTCTTCGGTTTCATTTGGGCCGGGCTGGTCATCGCCAGCGGGATGATCTTCAACATCAGCTTGGAGACGGTTGTCGGGCTGGCCTCCAGCGCGCCGGAAGAGGCCGCGGCCATCTTGCAGTCTGTTTCGGTGGTGCAGGATGCAATGGGCGGCGGCAATGAGATTGTGGGCGGCGTCTGGGTGCTGCTGATTAGCTGGGCTGCCCTGACCACTGGCGGTCTGCCCAAAGTGCTGAACTACTATGGGTTGCTGATCGGCCTGGCCGGCGCGGTGACAATTGTGCCCGGTCTGGGCGATGTGGGGCTGATCTTCGGGCTGGGGCAGATTCTCTGGTTCATTGGGGTGGGCGTGGCTCTTCTGCGCAGCCCTTCTGCCGAGATGGCATAACCATTCCACAGCCGCTATTCCGGGAATCGTTCGGGGGTCTCGTACTCCCGAACGATTCCCGGAATTACAAGGAAAAGACAGATGCAGAAAATGATAGCCAATCTGGGACAAATCGCACTTATCAGCCTGGGAATTTATCTGGCAATCGCGCTGATTCTGATTGCCACAGACCGGCCCGTCGATCCGGTTGTCGAGGACGAGCCTGTGTCGATGAACGCACTGATGGATGCCTCATATACCGAACTGCCGCCCCTGCAAACATACACCGCCCAGGATGGCGCTGCATTGGCCTATCGCTTCTACGCAAGCCAGCGCCCCAGCGACAAAGTGATCTTCCTGCTCCACGGCTCCGGCTGGCACAGTATGCAGTTCCACCCCCTGGCCGCGGCTTTGAGTGGCAACGGTCTGGCCCACGTCGTCGCCCCGGACCTACGGGGACACGGCGCTGCCCCGGCCCGTCGCGGCGATGTGGATACCATCGGCCAACTGGAGGACGACCTGGCCGCGCTGATTCAGACTGTGCAACAGGACTATCCAGGCGCACAGGTAATTGTAGGCGGTCACTCCTCTGGCGGCGGGCTGGCCGTCCGCTTTGCCGGTGGCGCGCACGGCGCACTGGCCGACGCCTATCTGCTGCTGGCCCCTTTTCTGAAATACAACGCGCCGACGACACGCCCCAACTCTGGGGGCTGGGCGCAGCCCAATTCCCGGCGCATCGCCGGATTGATGATGCTCAACCGGCTGGGCATCTCCTGGCTGAATGGGCTGACTGTCATCCGTTTTGCCATGCCCCAGGCCGTGCTGGACGGTCCCCTGGGCCACACCGCCACCACTGCCTACAGCTACCGGCTCAACACATCCTATGCGCCCCGCGCCAATTACACCGATGATTTGGCGGCTATGCAGCAGCCCTTTCTGCTGGTGGCGGGGGAGGCGGACGAGTCGTTTGTGGCCGAAGCCTACGAGCCGGTCATCTCGGCCTACACAGACAGCGGCGCGTATGTGCTGCTGCCCGACACAGGCCATATCGATTTATTGACGAATCCCCAGCTTGTGCCGCTGATGGAAGCGTGGCTGGCAAATGACTTTACACAGGAGAGCATAAAATGAGTATCACACGCAAAGAGCAGTCCGTTCGCAATATCGCCATCTTCGCGCTGCTGGTCAACGGCCTGGCCTGGCTGGGACCGCTCCTGGGTGGCAGTCCCTCTGCGCCGGGGCTGGGTGTTCTGGTCTGGGCCACTGCGCCCCTCGTCGCCGGGCTGGTGATGAAATATCTACTGCGTGACCCGGTCTCGCTGGGGGCAAAACCTGTCATCCGGGGCAATGGTCGCTGGTATGTGCTGAGCGCTCTTTTCTATCCGGTCGCCATTGGTCTTGTGCTCGGTGTCGGGCTGCTCACTGGCGCGACGACACTGGGCAACTTCACCGCGGGGGCGTTTGTCACCGCGCTGATCCCCCTGGCCGTCTCCTATCTGTTCTTCGCCCTCTTCGAGGAAGTGGGCTGGCGGGGCTATCTGGCCCCCGCCGTCTACCGGGTGAACGACAGGCTGCTGGGCCACGTCGTCGTCGGCCTGATCTGGGCCTCGTGGCACTTCCCCTATATGCGGGAACTCTGGGGTCACACCTCCGCCGGGCTGGGGACATTGCTGCCGCTCTTTCTGCTGGGCACAATCGCCTCTGCCATCTTCTACGGCGAGATTCGCCAGCGCACCGGTTCGTTCTGGCCCGCTGTGCTGATGCACTGGATCGGCAATAGCCTGGCCAACACCCTTCTGTCGGGTGGCTTCGTCTCACTGGTTCCCGGCAAGGAATGGCTCGGCTCCTTCGGCGTGGAGGGCGTGCTGATGATTGCTATCTCCGGTCTCCTCGGCCTTGGCCTCTACCGGGCGCGCCGCACGTCTTTGCCCGGCCACTGATTCCCTGACAAGCGAAACGTAGAAGACTATTTACACATCCGAGAAAGAGAAGAAGAGAATGAATGTTGTAGTCAAACTTATGCGTTGGATTCTTTATGGCGTAGCCGGTCTGATCGGCCTCTACTTTGTGGCGGCGCTGGTCTTGACCTTCTGGCCGGAGCCGAGCTTCGCCGTCGAATTAGAGCTGCCGACCGGCAATGCCCTCCCCGCGGCTGGGGAGGAGGCAGAGACTGGCTACGAAACCGCCCAGTTCACAGCCAGGGATGGAGCCGCCCTTTTCGCCCGTCGCTTTGGGGATGAGTCCCCGGTGACGGTGCTGCTACTGCACGGGGTCACAGCCGACAGCAGCCGCTTTGTCACCAGCGCCGACGCACTGCAAAAGACGACCGGCGCACAGGTCATCGCGCTCGACCTGCGGGGCCACGGCCAGTCCGGGGGCAAATCCGGCGATATCGCCCATATGGGCCAGTATGAGGAAGATGTGGCCGATGTGGTGGCTGCCATCCGTGCCCAGCAGCCCGACGGCCAGGTGATTCTGGCCGGCCACTCGATGGGCGGCGGCATCGCCCTGCGCCACGCTCTGTTGGCAGATGCGCCAACTATCGACGGTTATCTGCTCTATGCGCCCCATCTGGGGACCAGCGCACCCACAATGCCCGCCCCGCCCGCCAACGAGGCCTCGGCAGCCGCCGCCGACCAGTTCCTGCAACTGCACATCCCCCGTATCCTGGGGTTGACGATGCTCAACGCGGCGGGAATCAGGCCACTGAACGGTCTGGCAACAATGTTTTTCAACCTGCCGCCGCAGTTCACCCGGACCTACAGCTATCGGGCAATGGCGAGTTCATCGCCAGAAGATTACCGGGCGGTGTTGGAGGCTGTGGATGCGCCAATGCTCGTTCTGGTCGGCAGTAACGACGAAGCCTTTGTGGCGGAACAGTTCCCACCGACTGTGACCGCCCACAGCGACGGGGAAGTGCTGATCATCGACGGCGAAACCCACGACGGCATCTACAATAATCCGGCTGCCCTGGCCGCTGCCCAGACGTGGATGCAGGCCAACGGTTTTGCCCCTGTGACCCAATAGTAAAGACTCAACTTCGAGAGGATATTCAGAATGAAAACCGGAATTCGTAGCGCGTGGCACTGGATTTTTCTTGCCCTTTTGCTGGCCGGGTGCAGCCCTGTCGCTCCACCCACTGCCCCAGCGTCCAGAGCCACTACTATCACATGCAATGCTGCCTACCGTACAGATGTCAGTGCTCCGATTGAAAGCGAAGAGAGCGTCATCTTTGAGGATGCAGACGGGGAGCAGTCAATCGTTTTCCCCGATCTGGTATTTCACGCGGCCTATCGCAGCGGGGAGAGCGACAACGAGCGTTCCCTGCGGGTCTGGGTGACCGACGGAGCCGAGGCAACCGTCTATCACTCGCATCTTTACCAGCTCAGCCTGGACAGCGGCCCGCAAAACCAATTCCAGGGCGGCCACGGCTTCACGGGTCTGGCCTACAGCTATCCGCCCCAGTCCAGCGCAGAGATGCAGTTCTGGTGCATAGCGGGCTAAGCCGAAGCCAATTTCTTGACAGTTCAGTTTCTTGACAGTTCAGTGTTATCGAAACAATCGGACTTCAGTCGTACCGCATAATCTACGTAGCTTTGCCTATTGAGAATGGTTTTGGAGTAGGGCAAACTAATGGTAGTTGTGGTTACGGACCGTTGGCCCCGGAACGTATACCATTAAAACATCTTCCTCCTCCTTTGTGTGAAGAGAACGGCACTCAAGTCTGACTTGAGTGCCGTTCTCTATTGGTCTACAGAAGCGTCGACTTTTCAGCAAAAATCGAAACTTCTCCCCGGTCTCTTGTCCCCTGCCTTGCATCTGTGCTAAAATCCGCCCAGATAGCCCACTTTTAGAAGTCCGACTTTTCAGCAAAAATCGGACTTCTCCCAGCGAGACACCTGCAAATGAGTTTTTTGAAGAATATTTTTGGTCGCAGCAAACTGGACGGCGACGCGCTGGCCCGCTCCACTGACATCAGCGACTACGCCCAGATCGAACTTCTCAGCCATTTCGAGACGCCCCGCAAGCTCCACGAAGACCGGGACCAGAGCCAGTGGGAGCGGGTGCTGCCCCGGGCCTACGTGGAGCAGATCGATCTGCTGACAAAGCAGGGCTGGCTCAGTTTCAGCGGCAACATTTATCGGTTGACCGATGCGGGTAAACCGTTTCTGGCGACCTACCGGGCGCGCCAGGAAGAGGACAAGCGTATCGCCATCGCCGCGGTTCGCAAAGCACTGGCCGGGAAGGACAGCAGCGAAGCGCTGGCCATCCGCCGGGCCTACGAAGATAGCCAGCCTCTGGGCAAAGCCGAATGGACCGGCCCCGACCCCCAGATGAGCCATAGCTCACTCACCCGGCGTATCCTTTTTTTGGACCACTGGCTGGTAGAAGGATTGAGCAAAGAGACTCTGGACTGGCTGAAGCTCTATGCGGCTGTGCAGCATTTGTGGGGGGCACACTGGCGCCTGACAGCCGACGAAATCCCCGCCGCTGTGCGCGACGAACTGGCAACCGATAAATTGGATGCGGTGGAAGCCGCCTACTGGCGGGCCTACAGCCTGGGCCTCTATGTGGACAATCAGGAAACCTGGCAGCGCTGCAAAGGGGGCGATCACGTGCGGCGCATCGAAATCATCGGCCCGGATGATGACCACACCTGTACGCCCTGCAAAATCCACCGGGGCCAGCAATATCTGGTGACCCGTGTGCCCGAACTGCCCCACAAGAATTGCAAATCCCCTTTCGGCTGCCGCTGCGAATATCAGCCCGTGCTGGAGAGTTACGCCGACATCGCGGAATAGACGGCGGACGACGGACCGCAGACGGCAAACTCGGTATCTCACACTGCCATCTGTCTACGGTCCGCCGTCTGTCGTCCATCACAATCAGACCAACCCCTATTGGAGCTACCCCATGCCCTCCTCCCGCCGTTTTGAAATTCTGGCCGAGCGCCCCATCAATAAAGAGACATTCGTCCATCCCTGGCCCGAAGCCGGGCTGACCGTCGCGGACAGTCCCTTCGACCCGGAACCCAGCCTGCGTCTGGAAAACGGGCGGGTTGTGGAGATGGACGGCAAGCCCCGGGCCGACTTTGACAGCCTGGATATTTTCATCGCCGAGCACGGGCTGGACCTCTCTGTGGCCGAAGAGGCGATGGCGACCCCTTCCCTGCAAATCGCCCGGATGCTGGCGGATATTAATGTGCCCGCGGCCGCGGTGCGTCGGCTGGCGATCGGCTGCACACCGGCCAAACTGGCCGAGATCATCCGCCCGATGAATGTGCTGGAAATGATGATGGGGTTGGCGAAGATGCGGGTGCGCCGCACGCCTGCCAACCAGGCCCACGTGACCAACTGGAAGGAGAGCAGCGCGCTCTTGGCCGCAGACGCTGCCGAGGCGGCCCTTCGCGGCTTTGCCGAAATCGAGACAACTGTGCGCATCGCCCGCTTTGCCCCGGTCAACGCACTGGCGATTCTCATCGGATCCCAGACCGGGCGGGGCGGTGTGATGACTCAATGCGCAGTGGAAGAGGCGCTGGGCCTCAAAATTGCGATGAAAGGGCTGACCAGCTACGCCGAGACTCTCTCGGTCTACGGAACCGAGCGCAGCTTTGTGGATGGCGACGACACGCCCTGGTCCAAAGCCTTTCTGGCCTCGGCCTACGCCAGCCGAGGGGTGAAGGTGCGCTTCACCTCTGGCACCGGCTCCGAGGCGCTGATGGGCCACGCCCAGGGCTGCTCAATGCTCTATCTGGAGGCCCGCTGTCTGGTGATGACCCGGGGGGGCGGCAGCCAGGGGGTGCAGAACGGCTCCATCTCCTGCATCGCCCTGCCCGAATCCCTGCCCGGCGGCGTGCGGGTTGTCCTGGCCGAGAATCTGCTGGCGTCTATGCTGGGGCTGGAATGTGCAGCCGGCAACGACGCCCTGGCCTCCCACTCGGACATCCGCAAGACGGCTAAACTGATGCTTCAGTTCATCCCCGGCGCGGACTTCATCCACAGCGGCTACAGCGCCGTGCCCAAACGGGACAATCTCTTCGGCGGCGGCAACTACGACGCCGAAGATTTCGACGATTACAATGTGCTGCAACGGGATATGCAGGTGGACGCGGGGCTATCCCCTGTCACCGAAGAGGAGGCCGTCGCCATTCGTCGCCGGGCAGCCAAAGCGATGCAGGCCGCCTACGCTGAGTTGGGCTTTCCGCCCATCACCGGCGACGAAGTGGAGGCCGCGGCGCTGGGCCATAGCAGCGACGATATGCCGGAGCGGGACCTCATCCCGGATATGGACGCGGCCAATCGCTTCCTGGCCGGCGACGCGGATATGCTGACGGTCGTCGCGGCCTTAGAAAAGAGCGGTTTTGGTGACATCGCCGCCAATATTCTGGAGATGGGGCGTCAGCGGGTAATTGGCGACTACTTGCAGCCCTCGGCCATCTTCGACCGGGACTTCCGGGTGCAGAGCGCCATCAACGACGTCAACGACTACACTGGCCCCGGCACTGGCTATCGGGTGGAGGGCAAGCGCTGGCTAGAGATTCAGGCCATCCGCCAGGCCCGCTCCCCCCAGGAATTCATCGCCGATCAGGTCAGCGGGCCGTCGCCCAAACTGGCGGAGATCGGCCCCTTCAGCCGCCAGAGCCGACCCGAAGAGGTAATTGTGGCGGTTGGTCCGGCCTTTGGCGGCGCGATGACCCGCACAATCGGCGGGCTGAAGCACGAGGATGTGCTGGCCGCCATCTGCACGGGTATCGCCAAAGAGGGGCTGCTGGCCCGTATCCTCAAAGCCTATCGCAGCGCAGACCTGGCGGGGATCGCCCAGGCCGGGGCCGAGTGGAGCGGTTCGGGTATTGCCGTCGCGGTGCAGAGCCGGGGCACGACAATGATTCAGAAGCGGGGGCTGGCCCGGCTCAACAATCTGGAACTCTTCCCCCAGTCGCCCAACCTGACCCTGGAAACCTATGAGGCCATCGGGCGCAACGCTGCCCTCTACGCCAAAGGCGAGGCAGCCCGTCCTGTCCCGGTGAAGATCGACAATTGGGCGCGGCTGCGGCTGATCGTCAAGACAGCCCTGCTCCACCGCCGGGAGCTGGATGAGGAGCGGGATCAGCCACCCCAGGAGATGATCTTTGACTGGGAACCGGATGTATAGGAACATCTCAAACGCGTAGTATACTGTTTGTGAGAGTGTGAAGATTTGTGGAGTCAAGCGGTCGATTTGAGTTTGGGAGGAATGGGATGTCCCCAGAAGTTGTGGCTGTGATGGAACCTTTCGTTCAGCGCGGTCTTTTTCCCAGTGCAGAAGCGGCGATTGCTGAGATCGTTCGGGACTATACACTTCGTCAGATCGAACGCTATCGAGCTATGGAATCTGAGTTTGAGGCACGCTACGGAATGAACTACGAGCAGTTTGAGGACTATCTACAGGCCCGGGCCAGGACGCTACAGGAGCGTCCCAGCGTGGCATTGGGCAGGGCAATGATGGCCGAGGAAGATGATGCCCAGGAGTGGAAGATGGCCCGGGAAATGGCGCAAAGTTGGCTTGGACTCCAGCGCGAGGTCACACAGTGAGTTCGCTGTCCGATCTGCTCGCCTTTGTCGTTACGACCCTGCAAGAATCGAATGTGTGCAGATCCGTGCGTGTGTTGGAAACTCATCCATTCTCCACCCGCCAGTTTGCGCTCAAAGCGCGGGCCGATCTGCTTTCAAATGATACTCTTCAGATCCGCGTCTACCGCAACGGTGAGCATTACGATTACTCGTTTCAACTTCTGCGAGCGAATCAGCCCTTTCTTCGTTGGGACAACAAAGAACATTTCCCCGACGTTGCCACCTTTCCGCATCACTTTCACTCGCCATCCGGTGAAGTGCTGCCATCCCCGCTGCGGGGTGATCTTATCTTGGACCTACCGACAATACTGGAACTCCTGGAGTCCTATGAACCCGAACCATCGGGATCAGATGAACTGGAGTAAATCAGAGGAAGATCGAACTTATGCAACAGATTGCCCACTCCTACCCCCTGGCCGACCACCCGGAGAAGATCAGCGCGGCCAGCGGACGTCCACTGGCCGACATCGATCTGACCGCGGCCATCTCCGGCGAACTCTCTCCTGGAGATTTGCAGATCAGCGGAGAGACCCTGCGCTCCCAGGCTGGGGTGGCCCGGCGTAGCGGCTACGATCAATTGGCAGAGAATCTGGAACGGGCCGCGGAGTTGACGGCTGTGCCCAACGAGGAATTGTTGGCGATGTACGGGATGCTGCGCCCGGAACGGGCTACCTTTGCGGAGTTGAGCGAACTGGCTCAGCGGCTGGAAGAAGAGTTCCACGCGCCGGTCAATGCGGCCTTTGTGCGGGAAGCCGCGGCGGTCTATCGGGAACGGAAACTGCTGCGCAGGGAGTGACGGTGGGCCGCAGACGACAGCCAGCGGCTATTGCTGTTGGCCTCGGATGCGTTGCCAGAGGATGCCCCGTTTCGGCTCAAAGAGAAAGACGAGCAGAAAGACAAGCGTCGATACCAGCACCATTGCCGGGCCAGAAGCGATATTGTAGTAGAAGCTCAGATAGAGGCCGGTCAGGTTGGAGAGCGCACCCACCAGCCCGGCCACCAGCATCATCGACGGCAGCCGTTTGGTGAGCAGGGAGGCGGTCGTGGCCGGGGTGACCAGCATCGCCAGCATCAGCGCCACGCCGACAGTCTGTAGCGAGACGACGATTGTCACAGCGATCAGCACCAGTTGCAGATAGCGCAACAGGCTGCGCGGCAGCCGCAGGACGACGGCCAGTGTAGGGTCGAAGGCCAGAACGAGGAACTCTTTGTAGAGCGCGACGATCACCCCCAGCACCAACAGCCCCAGCCCGAAGATCAGCCACAACTCTTCCTGAGAGACGCCCAGCACATTGCCAAAGAGGATGTGGGCCAGGTCTGTGGCGTAACTGCCTGTGGTGCTGAGCAGGGCCACCCCCAGCGCGAAACTCCCGGCAAAGACAATGCCGATGGCCGTATCCTCCCGAATCTCCTCCCGCTCGCTGAGGATGCCGATGCCCACCGCGGCCAGCACCCCAAAGAGCAGCGCACCCACCGCCAACGGCCATCCGGCCAGAAAAGCCAGCACAATCCCCGGCAGAATCGCGTGGGAAAGCGCATCCCCAAAGAAGGCCATCCCCTGCAAAATCACATACGTCCCCAACACTGAACAGACTACCCCAACCATCAGACTGGCCAGCAGGGCGCGGGCCATAAACGGGTAGGCGAGTGGGGAAAGAAACCAGTCAAAAAATGCCATTTAGCCCACCAACTCCAACCCCTCACCCATCTCCTCATCGCTGCAACATTCGTCGGCCAGGGCGACGGTAGCGTCTGGGGTAGGGAGGATATGTAGATGGCTGCCGTAGGCCCGGCTGAGCATCTGGCTGGTGAGTAATTGGCTGGGCGGTCCGTCAGCGATCAACCGTCGATTGAGCAGAAGAATGCGATCGTACATCTGCGCGGCTTGGCCCAGGTCGTGGGTGGCGACGAGAATACCGATACCCCGCGCACCCAGACCGTCCAGAATGGCCAATACAGCCTCCTGGCTGGGCGTATCCAGACCGGTGAGTGGTTCGTCCAGCAGCAGGACTTCGGCCTCCTGGGCCAGGGCGCGGGCCAGAAAGACCCGCTGCTGCTGTCCGCCAGAGAGTTCGCCGATCTGTCGCCGGGCCAAATCCTCGGCCTGGGCTTCCACCAGCGCCTGCTCCACCATCTGCCTGTCGAGGCGACCGGGGCGACGCAGGTAACCGATGCGGGCCGTGCGCCCCATCATCACCACATCCCACACAGTGGCCGGGAAACGCCAGTCGATTTTATTGCGCTGGGGCACATAGCCGATGCAGGTGTGCTCGGCGGGGCCGCTGCCGTAGATACGCACTTTGCCCGACGACGGCTTGATTGTACCGACGATGACATTGAAAAGTGTGCTCTTGCCCGCACCATTTGGCCCCACCACCGCCACTCGCTCACCTTTGCGCAGTTGAAAGGAGATATCTTCTAGCGCGGGGCGATCAGAATAGGCAACACTCACTCGATCCAATTCGATGGTGGGTGCGTTGGGGGGGTGTACGGGCGGGTGGTGGAAGAAGCTGGGCATAGGATTGGACCACTGGGTAACTCTGATGAACGCGGATAGAAAGGGCATCCAAAATATAGCTTGGATGCCCTTGCAGTCTATATGGGGTTGGAGAGGGTGTCAATCCGAAGAGGATGCAAAAAGGGCAAAAGTAGAAGGCAGAAGAGGCCGCCGCAGCCTCTTCTGCCTTCTGGCTGTCCTATCCTCTGGACCAATTGAACCAGGCCCCGAAGACTTTCCCTACCGTCGGCGAAAGGCGGGTGCGGTTGTAGAGATCGCCCACCCGGCGGATGCTGCCCGCGACGGTCGGGTAGGGGTGAATCGTATCGACAATCGCCTTCAGCCCCAGATTGTGGGTCATTGCCAGGGTCAGTTCGCTGATAATCTCCCCGGCGTGGGGCGCTACAATTGTGGCCCCCAGGATTTTGTCGCTGCCCTTTGCCGTGTGGACTTTCACAAAACCCTCGGTTTCGCCGTCGGCCAGCGCCCGGTCAGATTCGTCCAGGGGTACTTTGTAGGTGTCGATTTCGATGCCCTTCTCTTCGGCCTCGTGGGCATAGAGACCCACATGCGCGATCTCCGGATCGGTGTAGGTGGCCCAGGGGATGACCAGATCGCTGAACTTCTTCTTTGGGCCGGGGAAGAGCGCGTTCTGCAGAACGATGCGGGCGGAAGCGTCCGCAGTGTGGGTGAACTGGTATTTGATCGCCACGTCCCCGGCGGCATAGATGTCCGAGTTGGTGGTCTGGAGGGTGTCGTCCACTGTCACGCCTTTTTTGGTGTACTCCACCCCCGCAGCTTCCAGATTGAGGGAATCCACATTGGGCGTGCGGCCTGCGCCCAGCAGAATCTCGTCCACCTCTAACTCGTGGACTTCACCGTCCAATTCGTATAGCACACATTTGATGTCACCGGCGGATCGCACCTTCTGAATTTTGACCCCCAGCAGCATCTCTACCCCATCTTTCACCAGAGACTCCGCCACAATCTGGGCCGCGTCTTTGTCCTCGCGGATGAGAATTTGCGGCGCAATTTCCAGCAGCGTGACCTGCGTCCCCAGCCGCTGGAAGGTTTGGGCCAGCTCGCAGCCGATGGGTCCTGCGCCCACAATTGCCAGACGGCGGGGCTGTTCCGTTAGCTGGAAAAAGAGGCTCTCATTCGTCAGGTAGCCCGCCTCGTCCAGGCCGGGGATGGGGATTTTGGCGGCCCGGGAGCCGGTGGCGATGACGGCTTTGGTGAAGCGTAGCGTCTGGCGCTCTCCTGAGCCTGTCGAAGGGCCTTCCACTTCCAGCGTATTAGCGTCAGTGAATTGGGCCGTGCCAAAGAAGACGTCGATGCCCAAATCGGTGAAGCGCTGGGCGGAATCGGTCTTGCTCAGATCGGCCCGCACGCTGCGCATCCGGCGCATGACCGCCCCGAAGTCTACTCGCGGGGCGGTCTCCAAATGGATGCCGTAGCGCTCGGCCCTGGCGATTTCCCCCATCACTTTGGCCGAGCGGATGATCGTCTTGGAGGGAACGCAGCCGGTGTTCAGACAGTCGCCGCCCAAAATGTCCCGCTCGATCAGCGCCACCCGCGCGCCCAGCCCGGCTGCGCCCACCGCAGCAATCAGCCCAGCCGAGCCGCCGCCGATGACGACCAGATTGTAGCTGTCCGCCGCAATGGGATTGACCCAATCCGATGGATGGCCGTTGGCGAGCAGTCGGGCATTGAGTTCGTCATCGGGTAGGAGAGTGGGCAGGGCGTGGCTGGACATTGGGATAGCTCCTGAATGGTGAGTGAACAGTTGTCAGTAAGCAGCCATCAGTTAAAGATTCTCGACGAGACCACCGAGCACTGTTCACTGCTTACTGCTCACTCTACGCTCTGATGAGGGTGCGGGCAGTAACGGCGATTACCCAGACAGTAAATGCCATTCCGCCCCATTTTTCGCCTATCTCCGCTGTCGTCGTACAATAGAGAGCGGCAAGCACCCCATCAACGGCGATGAAATGCGAAGCGTGAAACGAAAAGCGTGAGAGCCTTTGGTCTGATTCACCCTTCGCCACACGACCTGCCATCAAAACACTCATCCCAATTATCGAATATCCAATACCCAATCATCGGTCTTCCCATGCCCAAACGCACAGACATCTCCTCCATTCTCATCATCGGTTCCGGCCCGATTGTCATCGGCCAGGCCTGTGAATTCGACTATTCCGGCGCGCAGGCGTGCAAAGCCCTGCGCCAGGAAGGCTACCGCATCGTCCTCGTCAACTCCAACCCGGCCACAATTATGACCGACCCGGAGATGGCCGACGCCACGTATATCGAACCCCTGACTGTGGACATCCTGGAAAAGATCATCGCCGCCGAAAGGCCCGACGCGCTCCTGCCCACAGTGGGCGGCCAGACTGGTCTGAATCTGGGCGTAGCTCTGGCCGAAGCGGGCATTCTGGATAAATACGGCGTCGAGATGCTCGGGGCCAATCTGCACTCCATTCAGATTGCCGAAGATCGGGAACTCTTCAAAGATGCGATGACTGCGGTGGGGCTGGAATCGCCCCGCAGCGGAATCGCCCACAGCCTGGACGAAGCCTGGCGCATCGCCGAAAGCCTGGGCCGCTTCCCTATTTTCATCCGCCCCAGCTTTACAATGGGCGGCAGCGGCGCGGGCACAGTCTTCACCCCGGATGAATTCGCCGAGAAGGTGGCCTGGGGGCTGAAGGAAAGCCCGGTCCATACGGTTCTCATCGAAGAATCCCTCATCGGCTGGAAGGAGTACGAGTTGGAGGTGATGCGGGACGGCGCTGACAATTTCGTCGTCATCTGCACCATCGAAAATCTGGACGCTATGGGCGTCCACACCGGCGACAGCATTACCGTCGCCCCGGCCCAGACCCTGACTGACAAAGAGTACCAGCGTCTGCGCGATCAGGCCCGGCTGGTCATGCGCGCCGTGGGCGTGGAGACCGGCGGCAGCAATGTCCAGTTTGGCGTGGACCCGGAGAGCGGGCGGGTGGTCGTCATCGAAATGAACCCTCGCGTCTCCCGTTCCAGCGCACTGGCGTCGAAGGCTACCGGCTTCCCCATCGCCAAGTTTGCGGCCAAAGTAGCGGTCGGCTATACGCTTGACGAACTGAAGAACGACATCACCCGCCAGACCGTCGCCGCCTTCGAGCCGTCGATTGATTACGTCGTCGTCAAGATTCCCCGCTGGGCCTTCGAGAAATTCCCCGGCGTGGATCGGGTCCTCGGCCCACAGATGAAATCTGTGGGCGAAGTGATGTCGATTGGCCGCACCTTCAAAGAAGCCCTGCAAAAGGGCGTGCGCGGGCTGGAGATTGGCCGGGACGGGTTAGGGCCAGTTGTCCGGGACGAGAACGGCGATCTGAAGGGCTTCCCTCCTGGCACGGATCTGCACGAACTCCTCCACACCCCCAATCGGGACCGACTATTTGCGGTCTACGAAGTGCTCAAACGGGGGGAGGATGCGGCCACAGTCTGCCAGCTCACCGGCTACGATCCCTGGTTTGTCTCCCAAATCCAGGAGATCGTCGCCTTCGAGAAGAGCATCGCAAAACTGGACGCGGCTACCCTGCGCCGGGCCAAACGGATTGGCTTCAGCGACGGCCAGTTGGCGCGCATTGCGAATGAGCGAGGGGCGAGGGGCGAGGGGCGAGGGGCGAAAGATACATCGGAGTCGTCAGCTAATTCGCAACTCGCAATTCGCAATTCGCAACTCAGCGAAGCTGACGTCCGCGCCCTGCGTATCTCCCTCGGCGTCCTCCCCACCTACCACCAGGTGGACACCTGCGCCGCGGAGTTTGTGGCCCAGACGCCCTATCTCTACAGCAGCTATGAAAGTGAGAGCGAAGCCGAACCCACGGATCGGCCCAAAGTGATGATTCTGGGCGGCGGTCCCAACCGCATCGGCCAGGGCATCGAATTCGACTATTGCTGCGTCCACGCCAGCTATGCCCTGCAGGATATGGGCTTCGAGACGGTGATGGTCAACTGCAACCCGGAGACCGTCAGCACCGACTACGACACCAGCGACCGGCTCTATTTTGAGCCGTTGACGCTGGAGGATGTGCTGAATATTTATGAAAGAGAAGACGGCGGACGGCAGACGGCAGACGGCGCAAATCGCACATCCCCCGTCCTCGGCGTGATTGTGCAGTACGGCGGACAGACACCGCTGAATCTGGCTGCGGGTCTACAGGCGTCTGGTGTGCCGATTCTGGGGACCCAGCCCGAAGCCATTGAACTGGCCGAGGATCGGGATAGTTTCAGCGCGCTGCTGGAACGGCTGGAGATTCCCTCGCCGGATCACGGCATCGCCCGCAACGCGGCCCAGGCCGTGGAGATTGCCGCCCGCATCGGCTACCCGGTGGTGGTGCGCCCGTCCTATGTGTTGGGCGGGCGGGCAATGGCTGTGGTGGACGATGAGGCCAGTCTGCGCGGCTATATGGCCGAAGTTGTCCACATTGCCAGCGAGCTGCCCGCAGGTGTGGGGGGGCTGGCTGTGCTCATCGACCACTTTTTGGAAGACGCCTACGAAGTCGATGTGGACGCCATCTGCGACGGGGAGCGGCTGGTGGTCGGCGGTGTTATGCAGCACATCGAAGAGGCAGGCATCCACAGCGGCGACAGTGCCTGCGTGATGCCACCCTACAAAATCAGCGGCTACCACCTGGCGATCATCCGGGAGTATACGGAAAAGCTGGGGTTGGCCCTGGGCGTGCGCGGGCTGATGAATGTGCAGTACGCCATCAAAGACGATGTGGTCTATGTGCTGGAAGTGAACCCGCGGGCCAGCCGCACAGTGCCTTTTGTGAGCAAAGCCACAGGCGTGCCCCTGGCCAAACTGGCCGCGCAGGTGATGGCGGGCAAGACACTGGCCGAAGTGGGACTGACCGAAGAGCCGCCCGTGCGGGGTTTCTTTGTCAAAGAGGCGGTGCTGCCCTGGAAGAAGTTCACAGGCATCGACACAATCCTCGGCCCGGAGATGCGCTCCACCGGCGAGGTGATGGGCCACGCGGCGGGCTTCGGCCACGCTTTTGTCAAGAGCCAACTGGGCGCGGGCTACCGGCTGCCGTCCGCAGGCGGCGTGCTGATTACCGTCAACGATTACGACAAGGGCGCGGCAGTCAAACTGGCGCGGGACTTCCACCGGATGGGCTTTGAACTCTACTCTACAGTAGGCACAGGCGCGCTGATCGAACTGGTGGGAATTCCGGTGACGACACTGGGCAAGGCCACTGCCAGCGTCGCAGAAGGGGTCTACACGACGCTGGGCGCCATGCGCGACGGCAAAATTCATCTGATCATCAACACACCTCTGGGGCCGGACAGCCGCACAGACGGCGCAAAGATTCGCACACTGGCGACGCGTCTGGAAATCCCGCTGATCACAACCCTCTCCGCGGCCCAGGCTGCGGTCAACGGCATCCGTTCCCTGGGCCAGACAGAATTGACCGTCAAGAGTTTGCAGGCCCACTACGCAGAGGGCTAAAGTCGGTTCTGGATTCGGGCGGGTAATCAATCTGCAAAAAGAGGCGTGAAACGAAAAACGTGAGATCGGACTCCGATCTCACGTTTTTCGTTTCACGCCTCTTTTTTGTTGTAGGTTCATTCAATGTTCTGGCGCAGATTGTTGCGCAATTTGTCCAGCAGATCCGTGGGCAGACCGATGATTTCAGCAAAACAGGCCATAGAATCGGGCAGTGGGTTTTGCGCGAGCCAATCCGCCCGCAACCAGAAACCGGTCAGGAGCGTCGAACGGTAGACGCCATTCTTCAGGGGAACAGGCTGATACTGCCCTTTCTCATCCAACACCCAAAAGTCGGCCCGTTCTCTGCCTGGGCGGGGATCGATGAGCCAATATTCCCGTACCCCGGCCTCCTGATATTCGTAGAACTTCTCCGTCCGATCCCGGGCCACACTTTCCGTACTGATGACTTCCACAATCAGATCAGCCGGACCGGTCAGCCGATTCTCTTCCAGGCGATGGCTGTTTTCGGTTGCGACAAAGAGGATGTCAGGTTCCCGAGCACGGCCATCGGGATAGACTCGCATTTCGCTGGGCGCGGTGAGAACGTGGCCCAAGTCCAGAAAATCCACGAATGATCGCAAAAGCGTAGTGAGAAAACTCACAAGATTCTGGTGGTAAATCTTCGGCGGCATAAAGATAATCACCTCCCCATCCACCCATTCGGCGTGGGTTGTATCTTCGCCCCAGGCCAAAAATTCCGCATAGGCCATCGGAATACGTTTTTCGGTTGTCGGTTCTGCCACAGGGGCGATAGCCACACTCATTGCGCCCTCTCCTTCCTGACTCTCAATTGACTCCGATCCACTTTCGGTAGATGGAAGCAGCTAACTTATTCTATCCACGCCATTCGCATCTGTCAATGGTTCGGAAATCAGAGTATTCGCGGTCTATTTTCAGCGAAGCGTTACAGTAAAATCCTGCCACGCCAACTCACCGGCACGCCACTCGGAGCCACTACCCGCCGCGATGCGGCTGTGCTCGGAAAGTTCGGGCAAAGGCAGGGCGCGGTATTGGACGCGCAATGTATCGTCCGTCAGCGTCAGCAGCAGCCAGCCCATTGGGTACTGGATCAGCGAAGGCGCGACGACGAAACAGATCGGCTTTCCGCCTACTGTAACCTCGCGCTTGTTCAGTAGGTGGGCGTGTCCCTGAAAGACAGCCCGCACATTGCCGTGGCGGGCAAATATCTCCAGCACGGCTTCGCTGTTTGCCGTGGCAAAGATATCGCGCCAGTGGGTGGGATCGGCCCAGGGATGTAGCAATTGATGGGTGAAGACGATCACTGGACGGTCGCCAGCCTCTGCCAGGGAACGGTCCAGCCGCTCCAATTCTGCATCGGCGATCCAGCCGGAGGTGGGGTCTCTGGGCAGGGCTGCCCGACGCTGCTCGTCGCTGTGCCCCTGGCTGTGCAGAAAGACGAGCCGGGCCGTGTCTGTGTCCACCGTGCGTCCCTGGCGGGGAGCCAGCCCCAGCAGACCTTCGCAGAAGCTGTAATCGATGGAACCGGCGGGGCAGTCGTGGTTGCCGGGCAACCCATAGAATTGGGGCGCAACGGCCCGAAGGTCCCCGTTTAGCCGTTCCAGCGCGGCGTAGAAGGCTTCGTGGGGCATATCAAAGCTGCCGCCGCCGCAGGTAAAGTCGCCCAGGTGGACCAGAATCTCCGGTGCTTGTGACTTTACTTCTGCCAAAAATGTCCCGTAGACAGTTTCAAACCAGGGCTGAAGCTGCTCCCCCTGCCCGCCAAAAGCACCCGGCGCGTCCGGCCAGGCGTGGGTGTCGGTCATTACTGCGATGCGTGTCCCGTTTATTTGGCTCATTGTGCTCCTCCTGAAAACCAGCGTTCTTCTAAATTTTTTAGAAAACCTGTCGTTGTAAATTCGGCCAGTGCGCTATTGATCTGGCCCTGCAGGACGTGTGCGCCAATTGGCAGGGCGATGACGTAAGGATTGCTCTCCAGTGCGTCGCCTACCGCGCGGATGGCGCTTCCACTGCCCTGCATCTGGCGCAGGGTGACGCCATCCACCAGTATAGCGTCCGCTTCCCCAGCCAGCAGCGCGGCCAGGGCTTCGGGCGCGCCGGGAAAGGTGAGCCGTTGGATCGACGGGTCGGCTCGTTGTAATTTGCGCGCTTCCGCATCCCCATTGCTGCCCCATTCCACAGCCAGCCGTTTGCCCGCCAGATCGTTCGCACTTTGGATGGGCGCGTCTGCGGCCACAGCCAGACGCACCCCCGCTTCAAAGTAGCTGGCCGAATAGCTTAGATCCGCGGTGAGTCGGGGATCGTAGGGCAGCGCGCTGGCAATGCTGTCCACTTTGCCCGCCAGCAGCGCGTCGGTCAGCCCGTCAAAGCCGATGGCGACGATCTGCACCTGCACCCCCCAACGCTCCGCCAGGGCCAGGGCCAGGTCCACGTCATAGCCAATCGGCTCTCCTGCCCCATTCAACAGTTCAAAAGGGGGAAAGCTGGGGTCCATCCCCACCCGCCAGACGCCGGTCTGCTGGATGCGCTGCCAGGTTGTGTCCTCGTCAGCGGAAAAGTAGCGGCTGATCAGCCAGAAGCCGAGGAGGCCGACAGCGACGAGCAGCCCGATTGTCGGAATGAAGCGCAGCCTAAGACCTGGCAGGTTTTCTGAAACCTGCCAGGTCTTTTTGAAAACATTCACTGAGGATCCCCTTTGCCCTGTGCATACGCCTGCACCTCCCAATAAATGGGCTTGGGTTCAAAGTCTGTGCCCACAAAAGTGTAGTGGTCCTGATAGCTCTTGGCGTCCCAGGGATAGCGGAAGGCCCACATCGCCATCGCATCCAGCCAGGGCCAGCCAGCGGCCAGTTCGTAGGCCCGAATGGTGTTTTCTATTCTTCGGCCCGGACTGACCGAACGATTCCAGCGGGGGTGATCGTTCCATCCGCTTTCGGTGATCATCGCGCTTTTGTGGCCGTCACCGTTGCGTACCATCACATCCCGCACCAGCTCTGCCCGGCGCAGGTTGACCACCTCTGGGTCCGGCGGGTCGTCGGCGTCAAAGCTCCATCCGTAGGCGTGGATGGCAAGGGTGTCGAAGTAGGCAGCCGCGCCCGCGTCGTACATTCGCTGCAGATAGATCAGGTCGTCCATTCCCCATTCGCTGCCGGGTGGGGCCAGGGTGGGGGCCAATGCTCCGCCCAGCACCTGCACGTCCGGGTTGGCCGCCTTCACCATCGGATAGACAACCCGCAGCAGTTGGGTATAGCTCTCCGGGTCCACAGGCCGAAAGCCCCACTCCTGGCTCAGATTCGGCTCGTTCCACAGAATGATGTGGCTGACCTGTCCCCGATAGCGGGCGGCAAAAGCAGCGGCATAGCGGCCAAAATCTTCGTAGCGGGCTTCGTCCAGATAGAGGGGGATTGTGTCGGCGGGTCTGGCCCATTCGGGGACAAAGCCCAGGCGGGCGACGACTGTCAAGCCCTGGCGGTTGGCGTGGGCGATGACTGTGTCCGGGTGGTTCCACTCAAAATGGCCCGGCTTCGGTTCGTAGTAGGCCCAGGGGAAATACTCTACAATCCAGGGTGCGCCCATCTCGCGCACCATCTCCAGGCTGCGTTTGATCTTCCATTCTTCGGCTTCGTCGGTCAGCCGGGTGTGGACGCCCATTTTTGGGTTGATGGTGACGACCGTCTGCTGGGGGCCAAGGGGGACTTGGGCCAGATAGGCACGGGCGGCGAAATAGAGCGCGGCCAGTGTAATCAGCAGAAGGAGGCCAAGGATCGCAGTACGCACATTAATATATGCGCGTACTCTCTCCTTGGCGTGGCTATGATCTCTGTTCAAAATAGTTGGGGAATATGCTGATACAGGCGAACAGCAGGCGCTGTCGCACTAATTCTTCTGCGCTTTGCTGGCGGCGGCTTCTGCTGGCGGCGGGGCAGATTCCGGCGGCGCTGGGTCCAGCCTGCTCTCTTCAATGGCCTGAATCCCATTTTTTGCCTGCTGCAAAGAGCCGCCCAACTGGCTGACCAACTGTTGCAGAACGTCCAGCGTATAGTCTTCCGCGTCCCGAATCAGCGCGTTCGCCTCGTCCCGGCTGCGCAGGACCATCCGACCCGCCTCTTCCTGGCTGCGGGCTACAACCCGTTCGGCTTCCTGGCGGGCGGCCTGGGTGACCTCCGACTGGTCGATCATTTCCAGCGCGTGCTGGCGGGCCTGCTCGACAATCGATTCGGCCTCCCGGCGCGCGTCGTCCAGGATACGATCCCGCTCCGCAATCATCCGCTGACTCTCTTTGATGGCGCTGGGCACGCTGATACGCATCTGATCGATCAGCCGCATACACTCTTCCTCGCTGACGACCAGCGAGGAGCTGAGCGGAAGCCGATAGCCCCGGTTGAGTACCTGTTCCAGTTGATCGACGAGTTGCAGAATTTCCATACGAATGCCTTGGCTGGTGTCAGCCGTGATGGGTCAGTTTGCCCCGGGTTTTGGTGACGCTCTTGTTATTGACGGACCCGGCCTGGGGTGTGTCGGGCCGGTTTTCGGCAAAGCGCTGCTGTATGGCCACGCCAATCTCCGGGCGCACCCAGGCCGAGATGTCGCCGTCCAGCCCGGCCACCTCTTTGACAATCGTCGAACTGAGGTAGATATATTCCGTGCTGGAGAGCAGGCAGCAAAGCTCGATGTCTGGAGCCATCTGCCGGTTGGCGAGACCGATCTGGGATTCAAACTCGAAATCGGCCACATTGCGCAAGCCACGCACAATCACCTGTGCGTCAATACTCCGGGCACATTCTACCGTCAAACCTTCAAAAGAGACAATTGAGCAATTCTGTAAGTGACTTAAGGCCAGACGCACCAGCCCCACCCGCTCCTCTGTGTTGAAGAGTAGTTTCTTGGGGGGCGCGTCGTAGACACCGATGACCACTTCATCGAAGATGGCCGCGGCCCGCTGGGCGATGTCGATGTGGCCGTTGTGCATTGGGTCGAATGTGCCAGGATAGAGTGCGCGGATCATTGGCGGTCCTTTTCAATCGGGGACAACCGAAAGACCTGCCAGGTTTTCCGAAACCTGGCAGGTCTTTCGGGATCAAAAACGAGCAAACAATTCAGTCGGCGTCAGATCGGCCAGGGAAGCCAGACGCAGATCGGCCTGGGAAAAGTCGGAAAATTGGGTGACGCTGTTGGGCACAACCAGACAGTGCAGCCCCGCGCCTTTGGCCGCCAGCATCCCCGTGCGGGAATCTTCGATGGCCAGGGTTCGTTCCGGCGCTGCTCCCAGCGCGGCCGCGGCCAGCCGGTAGAGGGTCGGGTCCGGCTTCACCCGCTCCACGTCGTCGGCGGTACGCACGGCCTGGAAGTGATGGCGTAGCCCCAGCCGGTTCAGGTTGCCCTCTACCCAGACGCTGGGTGAACTGGAAGCCACAGCCAGACCGATTCCCGCGCTCTGGGCCGCGGCAATCAGCGCTTCGACACCAGGCATAGGCGGCTGCTGTTCGATCAGTTCCAGCACACGCTTGCGCCGGGTCTGGTGGGTGGAGACGCGATCCAGCACAACGCCGGTCTGCTCTTCCAATATGGCGAAGGGATCAAAGCCCGCGGGCGCGCCACCCACACACTGAATCCAGACATCCAGTGTCAGTTCGCTGCCGTGCGCGTCAAAAATCTCCTGCCAGGACTGGTAGTCCGGTCCCTCGGTTTCCAAAATCGTGCCGTCAAAATCAAAGACAATCGCTTGCAGCATTCGTTAAACTCCGGGTGAACCACAAAGGCACGAGGACACGAAGAAAAGAGTTTCTTAGCTGTTCTTTGTGCCTTTGTGGTTGATTATCTCTTTCAGCCTTCAGGCCAGGAAAGCCGCGAAGACCTGATTGCCCAGCATCAGCCCTCGCTCGGTCAGGCGGACGGTTTCGCCGTCGCTTTGCAGCATCCCCTGGCTGTGCAGTCGGGTCAACTCGCCGGGGAAAACCGCGTCCATCTCTACCCCGTGGCGCTGGCGAAAGCGCGCCCGGCTGACTCCTTCCTCCACCAGCCGCAGCCCCAGCATCATCGTTTCGCCCATCGCGGTGCGGCTGTCGATGGCCTCCCAGAAATCCACCACCGATTCGCCCGCCTGCACCCGTTTGATGTAGCCGGGCACGGGTTTGCGGTTGCTCCAGCGCAGACCGGTTGCGTCCGCAGCGGGTGTGGCTGTGGGATGTTCAAAAGGCAGCCGCATATGGCTGTGCGCGCCCGGCCCCACGCCGATGTACTCTTGATTGCGCCAGTAGAGGAGGTTGTGGTGGCAGGGATTGGGGACTGGGGATTGGGTATTGGGTATTGGGCGTCCCTGCGACGGTGACAAATATCCAATATCCAATATCTTCTCACCCTTCACCCAATTCGAGACTTCGTACTGAATATAACCCGCTCCCCTGAGTGTATCCATCGCGGTTTCGTATAGCTCACCGGCCAGGTCGTCGTCGGGCGCGGGGACCCGGCCTGTCTCTACCCAGTGGAATAGGGGGGTCTCCGGTTCGACGATTAGACTGTAGAGGCTCAGGTGTTCTGGGGCCAGGGCGATGGCTTTTTCCAGTGTGGCGGCCCAGACCGGGGGGGATTGGTTGGGCAGGCCGAAAATGAAGTCCAGATTGATGTTGGCGAAACCAGCAGAACGGGCCGCGTCGTAGGCCCGGCTCACGTCGTCCACCGAATGGATGCGCCCCAGAAAGGCCAGTTCGGACGGGTCGAAGCTCTGCACGCCCATACTCAGCCGGTTGACCCCCAGCCCGACCAGCCCGGCGAATTTGGCCTGATCGACTGTGCCCGGGTTGGCCTCGCTGGTGATTTCGCAGTCGGCAGCCAGCCGGTAGCAGCGGTGGATTGTCTCAAAAATCTGGGCCAACTGGGAAAGGGTGAGGACGGTGGGTGTGCCGCCGCCCACAAAAATCGTGTGGATTGTACGTCCGCCGACACGACCAGCCCACATCTCCAATTCTGCACAGAGCGCGTCTACATAACTCTGGAAGAGATTGTCGAGCTTCGCATAGGTGTTGAAATCGCAGTAGGGACACTTCTTCTCGCAGAAGGGGATGTGGACGTAGAGGCCCAACGGCTCCGACACCGGGCTATCAGCGCTTTTCTGCGCGCTCTCCGCGCCTGCGCGCTCGATCATCTCCATTTAGCGGTTGTCCAGGCGGAAGCCGTGGCCGCGCACGGTGACGATATAGCGATACTCCGCGTCGCACTCGTCAATGCGCTCGCGCAGGCGGCGCACCAGCGCGTCGATAGCCTGCTCGCTCACCCCTTCGCCGCTGGCTTCCGGCCAGACGATATTGATGATGGCCTCCCGCGTCACCACACCGCCGCCGGATTCCCACAGGGCGTGGAGCAGCCGGTATTGGTGCAGGCTGAGGGGCGGGTCGATGAGTTTGTTGTTGACCCAGACCTGGCGGGTCTCCATTTCCAGACGCAGCCCCGGCAGGCTGTCGTCTAGGGAGAGGGGGGCTGTGGCGCCCGCGTCCACAAAGGCCAGTTTGAAGCGCAGGGCAATCTGAATCTCGTCGCCGTCTTCCAGTTTGGCGATGCCCACCACATCTTCGCCGTTCAGGTGTGTGCCATTCTTCGATTTTAGGTCTTCGATGTGATAGCTGTCGTTTTCCCAGAAGATGCGGGCGTGGCTGCGGCTGACCTGGCGGTCGGGCAGGGGGATATCGCAATTCTCCTCCCGGCCAATCAGCAACTCCTCGTCCCGGTGCAGAGGCCAACGACGGCCAGCTTCGGCTCCGTGGCGCAGGATGAGCATCGCGCTCTCCCGCTGCGCTGCTGTCCGATTCGCAGACGGCGGGGCAATCAAATCTTCTGTAACCGAGGTTTCGCTCATTGGTCCATTCATCCACTTGCCATATGCATAGTATAATAGTCGTTCAATCAGAAGTTCGACTTTTTCTGAAAAAGTCGAACTTCTCTATTGCTCACGCATTATACCGAAGATGTGGTCTGTTGGCTAGAGGGACTTTGTATTGTGGCTGCTCTGCTGGAAAAAGGCGCAACTCTGCGCGAACGTTATGAGATCGTACACCTGGCCGGACAGGGCGGGATGGGCGCGGTCTATCAGGCCAACGATCTGCGTTTGGATGGCCGGGTCTGCGCGGTCAAAGAGATTTTGCCCGAACTGCTGACCGGGCTGACCAATCCAGATCAACCCCTGGACCAGACAATCGAGCAGTTCTATCAGGAAGCCAGTGTGCTGGCCCGGCTCGATCATCCGAATCTGCCCAAAGTCTCCGACTATTTTTCGGAAAACGGACGGGAATATCTGGTGATGGATTTCGTCCTGGGCCGGGATTTGCAGGACATTCTGCTGGAAAGCAAGCAGCACGCCAGGCTCCTCACCGAATCCCAGGTTCTGCAATGGGCCATCCAACTGCTCGACGCGCTGGAATACCTGCACAGCCAGCAGCCGCCTGTCCTCCATCGGGACATCAAACCCGCCAATATTAAAGTGACGCCCCAGGGCCGGGTCAAGCTGGTGGACTTTGGCCTGGTGAAGGTCTTGCAGCCAGATGACACCCGCACAGTGACGGTCGTGCAGGGGCGGGGCACGGCTGCCTATACGCCTCTGGAACAGTACGGCGGCGACACGGGCCACACGGATGTGCGCACAGACATTTACAGTGTGGGCGCAACCCTCTATCACCTGCTGGCTGGGTTTCCGCCCAAAGATGCCAAAGAGCGTTTTTTGCAGCCCGGCTCGCTGACGCCCTTGCGGGAAATCTGCCCAAACGTTTCGGCGCGCACAGAACGGGCCATCTTTCAGGCCCTGGCCATGCATCCCAGCGAGCGGCCCAAAGATATTCGGGAAGTTCGCCGCCTGCTCTTTGGCACAACCGGCTCCCTGGGCGACGCGCCGACACTGACGCCCCGGCTTTCCTGGCGCGAGGTGATGCGCCAGAATCGGCTGCTCGTCGGCGCGGCGGCTGTGCTGGTTCTGACAGCGACGCTGCTCAGCCTGCTCGAACCACCCATCGCCGGGATAATCATCGGCGGCTTTCGCTTCGGGGGGCTGTGAGGAGGGCGGTGTCGGGTATCCGGTGTCCGTCTTAAAATGAAGCCCACCCTCCACTCTGGCACAATCTGGCATTCTTTTGTCTGGACTCGACAGCCCAGTCTGTCGTATAATCAGTCAGCACCCACTATCGACAACCTGAGTTAGCGCATGGAAACTGTCGTCAAATCCCCCACCCAAACCGTCGTTATCGGGCCGAACCAGCCCTTTGTGATCATCGGCGAACGCATCAACCCCACCGGACGCAAGCGACTGGCAGCGGAGATGCAGGCCGGTGACTTCAGCCGGGTGGTGGCCGATGCCCTGGCCCAGGTAGCCGCGGGCGCACACATTTTGGACATCAACGCGGGCGTGCCCAGCGCCATCCCCCAGAAGATCGAGCCGGAGTTGATGGTGCGGGCTGTGGAGACTGTGCAGGCGGTGACGGATACGCCCCTCTGCATCGACAGCAGCGTCGTGCCCGCGCTCATCGCTGGGCTGAAAGCGGCCAAAGGCAGGCCGATTGTCAACAGTGTCACCGGCGAAGAGGATCGGCTGGAAGCGATTCTGCCTGTAGTGGCCGAGTACAAAGTGCCGGTCATCGCCATCAGCAACGACGAGCGGGGCATCAGCTACGACGCTACCGAGCGTTTTGCCATCGCCAAGCGGATTGTGGATCGGGCCGCCACCTTCGGCATCCCGCCGGAGGATGTGATTATCGATCCGCTGGCTATGCCCGTGGGTGCGGTGGACAACGCGGGGCGCACACTTTTTACGATTGTGCGGATGATCCGGGAGGAACTGGGCTGTAATACAATGTGCGGGGCCAGTAACATCAGCTTTGGAATGCCCAACCGGCCTCTGCTCAACGCCACGTTCATTGCAATGGCGATTGCCGCAGGGTTGACCTGTGCCATCACCAATCCGCTGGAAAAAGAGATTCGCCACGCCATCTACGCGGCTGATGCCCTCAACGGCAACGACGAATCGTCTATGCGCTATCTCTCGGCCATGCGCGGGGCGGATAGTGCTGGCGCGGCCAACAGTGCCGGAGGGGATCGCCGGGCCGCACGGGAGGCGCGGCGGGCTTCTCGGCGGGAACGCGCCTGATCAGAAGCCCAATTTTTTCCGAAAAGTCGGGCTTCTGATAGAACTTTGTTTTTTTTGAGCCTGTGAAAATTTGCGCAATGTCGGGTCAGCAGGTATACTACCTGCGCTTCTGCGAAATTTTGGGCCATTGCGCCGATTGTGTAGGATAACGACGGTCAGTTTTGGCTGGGTGTCGATGACAGTCAGGAGCCATCTGTGCAGCCTGAGCGCATCAATATCTGGCGGCTTTCTCTTGTTTTCGTCGTCAGTGCTGCCATACCGCTGTTGATTGGTCTGGGCATAGATATGCTCTATCCATCGTCGCTTTCTATGCTGATGGTGGCGGGGATTGTCTCTATTCCCATTGTGGCTTTTACAGTCAGCCGGGCTGTGTTGGGAGAGATGCGGCGGGTGTTGGATGCCGTTGCGCCCGCGCCGGACACCGAACAGACCGATGTTGTAGAGCCAGGTGGGTAATTCAGTCCAAGCAGATCGAAAATCTGGTCTGATTGATTTATAAATCTCGTTCGATGAGGGGGAATAAACCAGTGAATCGAATTCGCTCATTCTTCACAGACCTCGTTCAGAATCCACGCAAACGTAATATCACCATCGGCGTGGTTCTACTCTTGCTGGGAAGTGCAATTCTCAAACCCCTCATGGCTTCGCCCCATGTTTCTCTGGCGGCTGAACCCATTCTGGAAAATGGCCCCGCCTGGTTCACCAATGCCTTGCTGACGACATTCCTTGTGGATATTGTCCTCATCGTGCTGGCCCTGGCTACACGGGCCGGGCTGAAAGAGGGTGTCCCCAGTGGGCTTGCCAACTTCATGGAGATGGTGATCGAGGCCCTGTACAATGTGGTGGAGAATATGGCGGGCAAGAATGCCAAGCGTTTCTTCCCCTGGGCTGCCACAATCTTTCTCTTTGTGATTATCAGCAACTACTCCGGTTTGATTCCGGGCGTAGGCAGCATCGGGATGACGCACGGTGCAGAGGCTGACAGTCATAGCATTCTTCTCGAAAATCAGGTCGCCGCTGCGGATGAAAAGCTCACCTTTTCGCTCTTTGGCGCAGAGGAAGAAGGCCACGCCAAATTTGTCCCCCTGTTGCGTGCTCCCAGCGCTGATTTGAATATGACCTTTGGTCTGGCAATTATTGCCATGTTTATGGTGCAATACTTCGGCGTAAGTGCGCTGGGTGCCAAGTATTTCAAGAAATTCTTCAATTTTGGTGGCAAGGGTTTTATGGGTGCCATCTTCAGTGTGGTGGGTATCCTGGAACTGGTCTCTGAAATCGCTAAGGTCATCAGCTTTGCCTTTCGTCTTTTTGGCAATATCTTTGCTGGCGAAGTTCTCCTGGCGGTCATGGCCTTCCTTTTCGCCTTCATTCTGCCCATGCCGTTCTATGGGCTGGAACTTTTTGTCGGCTTCATCCAGGCCTTCGTCTTTATGATGTTGACGGTCGTCTTCTTTTCTACGGCAATGGTCAGCCACGACGATCACGGCGATAGCCATCACTAGGCGGTAGTAGTGGTGGATGGTCATCGGCAGATTCGCTGGTAACCCTTCACTTTTTTGTATACGTTTTATTGCGCATTTGCAACTTTATGTAATTTGACGGTCTTTCAAGGCTCATCTCTGTTCACACAAGGAGTGCAACAAATGGAAATCGAAGCTGCCAAAGAAATCGGCGCTGCCCTGGCGATTGGTCTGGGCGCTCTCGGCCCTGGCATCGGTGTAGGTCTGATTGGTTCCAAGGCTGTCGAAGCAATCGGTCGCAACCCTGAATCCGCTGGTCTGGTGCAGACAAACATGATTCTCGGCATCGCCTTTGCCGAAGCCATCGCGATTTATGCGCTGGTTATCTCATTGTTGGTAAAGTTTGTCTAGGCTTTTCGTTCATCGGTGCTGAAGAACGTCGCTTCTCAGGCGACCCCAAGAAATCGGGAGGTACATTTTGGGCGAAGTACTAGGACAACTTGGCATTAGTGGCCCTCTGCTGCTTTCGCAGATTGTCAACTTCGTAATCCTGATGGTTTTGCTGCGCCTTTTCCTCTACCAGCCTGTGTTGAACATGCTGGAGAAGCGTAAAGAGCGCATAGCGCAGAGCCTGATGGATGTGGAGCGCTCATCCAACGCCGCTGTAGAAGCGGAAAAGGAACGAGCGAAAATTTTGGAAGAAGCCCGTCGCGAGGCGCAAGAGGTGCGTGCCCAGTCGGCGCGTGACGCGGAACGGATCGCTCAAGAGATTCGCTCCCGCGCCGAGCAAGAGGCAACCGACATTCGTATGAAGAGTCAGGCCGACGCCGAGGCCCAGGTGCAGTCTGTTTTGGCTGACGCCAAGAAGCAGATTGCGGACCTGGCCATCTCCGCCACCGAACAACTGTTGGGGCGGGAATTGCAGAATCGGTCTGAGCAGGAACGCTTTGTCAACGAGTATCTGGCTCAACAGGGCGGGAGTGGCAAATGAGTACACAGCGCATGAAAGCCGACCGATATGCACAGGCCATCCTGGAAGCGATCGTCGAGCAATGGCAGGAGACACTCTCTTCTGTCGCTGATGCGCTGGCGCAAGGCAATACTCTGGCGGCATTGAACGATCCCAGCAAGGATCTGGACGGACGCCTGGCCCAATTGGGCAAGCTGCTCCCGAAAGGTTCCTCCGCCGAAGTTCAGAATTTCCTGAATATGCTTACTCAGGAAGGTGATCTGGACCTTCTCGGCGCAGTGAGTGGTTCTCTGCGCAGCAGTCTAAGCGGTCAGACTGCGCCGCAAGAGGCCGATATCGTCAGTGCTGTGGAATTGGGCGAAGCGGAAAAAAATCAGTTGCGCCAGCAATTGACCGCCAAGCATGGCGATGGGCTTGTCTTTACCTTCCGCGTGGACCCCTCTTTGATGGGTGGTCTGCGGGTACGGGTAGGCGACAGTCTTATCGACCACACAGTAGCCAGCCGGATGACTGCCCTGCGCGAGGTCATTGCCTCGACGGTGCGCTAGTCGCAATCTGACTTCGAAGGAGAGGGACGCCTATGGCGATTCGTACGGAAGACATCACCCAGGATTTTACTGCTTTACTTAAGAAGCAGATTCTTAATTTTCACCCTGCTCCCCGCCAGGTGGATGTGGGCGAAGTGGTCGAGATCGGTGACGGCATCGCCATTATTTCTGGTCTGCGCGGCGTCATGTCTTCGGAACTGGTGGAGTTTACCAAGTCCGGCGTCGTGGGGATGGTGCAGAACCTGAACGAGGATACGGTTGGCGTCATCATTATGGGCGAGTATACGTCCATCAAAGAGGGCGATCTGGTGCGCAGCACAGGCCGGATTACTTCTGTCCCTGTGGGCGACGCGCTGATTGGCCGGGTGGTCAATGCCATCGGCCAGCCACTGGACGGCAAAGGCCCGATTGACACGGACAAGTTCCGCAATGTGGAGCGTATTGCTCCCGGTGTGGTCACTCGTAAATCGGTGAATACACCCGTCGAGACTGGCATCACTGCTATCGACGCGCTTATCCCGATTGGCCGCGGCCAACGGGAGTTGATCATCGGTGACCGACAGACGGGTAAGACCGCCGTTGCAATCGACACCATCATCAACCAGAAGGGCAAGGACCTGATCTGCATTTACGTCGCCATCGGTCAGAAGCAATCGACTGTGGCCCAGGTGGTGCAGATTTTGGAAAACTACGGCGCGATGGAGCATACAATTGTGGTCACGGCTTCGGCTTCTGATCCGGCTGCGCTTCAGTTCCTGGCCCCCTTCGCCGGTACAGCTATGGGCGAAGAGTTTATGGAGCAGGGCCGGGATGCGCTGATCGTCTTTGACGATCTCTCCAAGCACGCCCAGGCCTATCGCCAGGTCTCGCTGCTGCTGCGTCGCCCGCCCGGACGTGAAGCCTATCCCGGCGACGTTTTCTATCTGCACAGCCGCCTGCTGGAGCGGGCCGCGCGTATGGATGCCGAATATGGCGGTGGCAGCCTGACTGCTCTGCCGATTATCGAAACCCAAGCCGGCGACGTTTCTGCCTATATTCCGACCAACGTGATTTCCATCACCGACGGTCAGATTTTCCTGGAAAGCGACCTTTTTTACGCCGGTATTCGCCCTGCGTTGAATGTGGGTCTTTCCGTGAGCCGGGTGGGTTCTTCTGCCCAGACAAGGGCTATGCGACGGGTGGCTGGTCGCCTGAAACTGGAATTCAGTCAGTTCCGCGAGTTGGCGGCTTTTGCCCAGTTCGGCAGCGACCTGGACGCATCCACCCAGCGCCAACTGAGCCGTGGGCAGCGCATTCAGGAAATTCTGAAGCAACCCCAATACCGGCCCATGTCCTTGGATCATCAGGTATTCAGTCTCTTCGCCGTGACCAATGGCTATGTGGACAAGGTGCCTGTGGAACAAGTGAAGAAATGGGAGACTGATCTGCACGCCTATATGGACGCCAATCACGCTGAGATTGGGCAAAACATTATGCGTAGCGGAACCCTGCCCGACGAGAGTGTGGATTCTCTGCGTCTGGCATTGGATGACTTCAACAAAAGTTGGAGCGCTGGTTAAACTGATAGAATAACCACAAAGACACGAAGACACAAGAGGAAAAGATTCAAAACTTCTTCGTGACTTGGTGTCTTTGTGGTTGAGTCTGTTGCATTAATTCCCTATACAAAGGGAGGGGTCTCTTGCCCAGTACACGAGAAATTCGACGCCGTATCCGCTCTGTCAAGAACATCTCCCAGGTCACAAAGGCCATGGAGGCGGTGGCCGCGTCCAAAATGCGCCGGGCGCAGAATCAGGTGTTGGCAACCCGCCCCTATGCCAAAAAGGCCCAGGAAGTTCTGAGCTACATTGCCCGGTTGAATACCACCGAGGGCGATCTGGACGTGCTGATCAACGAGCGTGCCGAGATCAAACGGGTGGGTGTTCTGCTTATCACTGCGGATAAGGGGCTGGCCGGTGGTTTCAATGCCAATGTGATCCGCTCTATGGCCCAGTTCATCCGCAAGCAGCGGGCCGAGGGCCGTGAAGTGGAAGTGATAACGGTAGGGCGTAAGGGCCGGGATTGGCTTCTGCGCTACGACCCGGTGGTGCGGGCCGAGTTTATGGGGCTGGGCGATGTGCCCACAACCAACGATATTGCGCCTATCACCCGCATTTTGCTCGACGATTTCCGCTCTGGCCATTTTGATCAGGTCTATGCCATCTACACAGATTTTGTGAATACACTTGTGCAGAAGCCTGTGGTGCAGAAGCTGTTGCCTGTGGAGCCTGCCGAGACAGATAGCGCGATGGCCCCGGACTATATTTTTGAACCGAGTGCCGCGGCTGTGTTGAGTGAAGTGCTCATCGGCTTTACCGAAGTGCAGGTCTTGCAGGCTGTCTACGAGTCTTCGGCCAGTGAACATTCAGCCCGAATGGTTGCCATGCGCAACGCCACCGAAGCCGCCGATGAACTGGTGGATGACCTGACTCTGCGTTACAACAAAGCCCGTCAGGAAGGCATTACCCGCGAGTTGATGGACATTATCGGCGGTAGCGTCGCGGAATAAAACGGACCGCATTGAAACGTAGTCACTGAACTACTGGAGTATACGGAGCGAACTATGGCAGAAAATGGAAACAACGCCAAACTTATCGGGACGGTGAGCACTGTCGTCGGCCCGGTGGTGGACTTTGCTTTTTCCGGCGGGGATTTGCCCGAGATTTACGATGCCGTCTATGTAGACCTGGGCGACGGCGGGGTCTTGACCTGCGAAGTGCAGCAACACTTGGGCAACAATGCCGTGCGTGCGGTTGCCATGAGCACCACCGAAGGTATGCGCCGGGGCGTAGAATGCTACTCCTACGGTCAGCCAATTACTGTCCCCGTTGGCCCTGCCACACTGGGACGTATCTTTGATGTGACGGGCAAGGCCATCGACAGCGACGAACCGGTAGATGCTGCGGCCTATTATCCCATCCATCGGCAGCCACCCTCCTTCGCCGACCGCAGCACAACAGCCGAGATTTTTGAGACTGGCGTGAAGGTCATCGATCTGATTGCCCCCTTTACAAAGGGTGGCAAGACGGGTATCTTTGGCGGCGCTGGTGTGGGCAAAACCGTTGTTATCACTGAGTTGATCAACAATGTGGCCGAGTTTCACAGTGGTTATTCTGTCTTTGCCGGTGTGGGTGAGCGCAGCCGCGAGGGCAACGACCTCTGGCACGAAATGAGCGAGTCCGGTGTGTTGAAGTCTACGGTGATGGTCTTCGGCCAGATGAACGAGCCGCCTGGTGCGCGTCTGCGCGTGGGTTTGACCGGTGTGACGATGGCCGAGTACTTCCGAGACGAAGGCCGGGATGTGCTGCTCTTCATTGACAATGTATTCCGCTTTGTGCAGGCCGGTTCCGAAGTCTCCGCTCTCCTGGGCCGCTTGCCCAGCGCGGTGGGCTATGCGCCTACACTGGGCACGGATATGGGCCAGTTGCAGGAGCGCATTACCTCTACAAAGACCGGCTCGATTACGTCTATGCAGGCTGTCTATGTGCCTGCCGATGACTACTCCGATCCGGCCCCGGCCACGACCTTTGCCCACTTGGATGCGACGATTGCCCTGGAGCGTGCCCTGGCCGAGCAGTCGCTTTACCCGGCTGTGGATCCGCTGGGTTCCACCAGCCGTATTCTGGACCCCAATATTGTGGGCGAGGAACATTACGCGGTAGCCCGTAGTGTGCAGCAGACTTTGCAGCGCTACCGGGATTTGCAGGACATTATTGCCATTCTCGGTGTGGAAGAGTTGAGCGAAGACGACAAACTGACCGTAGCCCGTGCCCGTAAAGTACAGCGCTTCCTGACCCAGCCCTTCTTTGTGGCTGAGGTCTTCACTGGTCAGTCCGGCAAGTTTGTGAAAATCGAAGATACCGTGCGCGGCTTCCAGGAAATTTTGGACGGCAAGCACGATGACCTGCCCGAGCAGGCTTTCTATATGGTGGGAACCATTGAAGAAGCTGTGGAGAAGGGCGAACAACTGCGGGCGGGGAATTAGTCTGTAGTTGATTTTCTCCCCAGTCAATGGTTCGATGAATCTTTAGTTGGGTGGTTTGCTGTTGATTTGGATGCCCACCAGGGAGTACGCGTATGACCATTCAAGTAGAAATTGTCACTCCTCGCCGGGAGTTGTTCAGCGGCGAAGTGCAGATGGTTACCCTGCCTGGCATTGAAGGCCAGATGGGTGTGATGGGTCAGCACGCACCGCTGTTGACGACCCTTGACATCGGTGAGATTATTCTGCACCGTTCTGGTGAGGAAAATGACTACATCGCTGTCACCGGTGGTGTGGTGGAAGTGCGCCCAGACAAAGTGATTATCCTGGCCCGCTCCGCGGAACGGGCGGACGAGATCGACACTGCCCGCGCCGAGGCTGCCATGCGCCGAGCCGAGGAATCACGCGAGCATCGGCCTCCAGAAGAGCAACGCCCTGTGGAGTTGGCATTGCGTCGCAGCCAAGTGCGCCTGAAAGTAGCCCGGCGTCGGCGTGCCCATCGGCCAGGGATTGGCCCCCGCGACGACGAATAATCGTCGGGGTATTAACACAGATTGCTATAAGGCCGGATTCTTACGAGAATCCGGCCTTTGTTATTGGCAGATGGCGTTGCCTTTGAGAAAGAAGTCGTGGCCAGCCTTTCTCTTTCGATAGCAGTCTCATCGCCTTTGCAGCGTAGCGACAACAATTTGCAATGTGTACAATAGTGCCAGAATTACCCCGTCGATGACCAGTGTGAAGATCAGCGCACTGACCAGCAGACGGGTGGGGCCGGCCAGCCAGGCCGCGGCTTGGAGGAATAGCTGGCCCGAACTGTCGAGCAGAATGTACAAACTGCCGACGACGACCAGATAGAGAACAAGCATTTTGAGCGGTTCCCGGTCGCTGGCGCTGGGCATCATCGCGTTGGCGATGGCAAAGATGGCCCAGGCCCAGACCAGTCCGTCCTGTTGCCTCCCCAGTGCATCAAAAATTGAACTCACCACATCCCACGCGTTGCCCTGCGCCCAGACCCCGGCCAGCTGATCCGCGCCAAAGACCTCCCCGGCGATCAGCGCCACCAGCGCGCTCCCGGCCAGCAGAGGCGCCATCCCCACCAGACTGTCCCGCACAGTCCCGCCCCGGTTGACGGTCACGCTGCCCATCCCAATATACTTCCCCTTCTTCTGGGGCCAGACCCGAAACTTGCCTGTCTTCAACCCCAGCAGCTTTGCCATCGTCCAGTGGCTGACCTCATGCAGGAAAATCCCCGGCAGGTAGACAAGAAAGAGGATGACCATCGCCATATCCCCGGAGCCGGTGAGCCGGTAGACGATCTCCTGGATGAGCAGGCCAATCGTCCGGCTGGCCCAGGCCAGGGCAAGGAGCAGCAGCGCAAAGGCGATAAAGATGGCGAGGGTGGCGGTGGGCATAGAAAGTGGCAGGTTGCAGGTGGAAGGTGGCAAGCAATGCCGCAGCGAAGCGGAATTTCAGGGCGTTGAATTGAGTGCTTCGATTTCTGCAATCAAAAAAGGTAGGTTTGGGCGCGTGAAACTGATGCTTGGCGCGGGGATGCGATTGTGTTTAATATCAGGCGAAATGTGTTTGTGGTGAGGATGTGTAATAGCGAGTGCGGGTATGTGAGGATGTGGAAAGGAATCGTACCAGTACAATTTGTCCTTCAGCGGATAGCTTGCTTTGCAGAATTTATTTGTGCTCGGAAAATCCGCTTGATTTGTGTCGAGATGGGAATGGGAGATTTCATACCCATAACCTGCAATCGATTGCAATTCAAAGTTGAGGAGTTCCATTACACATAAGACGATACTATTGCGAAAGAATAGTATTCCTTCCAGTCTGCCGAAGCGGCTACCTGACGTGATGTAAACAAGCGTTGACTTCTGAATACTTGGATACCGGTTCGGAAGTGAATACGCAAATGTCTGATAGGCTTCGGGTGAAGATAGCGGATCAGGCATAGCTGGGTTCCAAACTGATTTTTATCTGCAAAGCGATGGATTGGCTGTCGATTAGCTGGCGATATTTACGATTGAAGGCTCGCCACGTTTCATAGAGTCCAAGCCACTCAATAAATTCCATACGATATTCATCCAAAGCATCGAATTCCTCCAAATCACCCCGCATCATCGCCGCGTAGAAATCTTCCGAGAGAACGCCGAATTTTTCTTCAAATGGGGTAAGTGCAGTTTCGAGTTTGTGTATATCTTGCAGCAGATAGTTCAGCGCCGTCATTGCAATCCATCCTTTTTACTTGTCTATGCTGATTCATCCCGGCGGATAGTGTATCGGTATAATACTACATTTCATAGGTTCAGGACAAGGCAAAGGAAACAGCCAATCTCTTGTAGATTCCGCTTGGCCGTGCTATAAGGAAGCTAGAATTCTGCTCTCTCTCTCCCACCCCCCGCAAGGAGTCATCCAATGAACGAGCAACCCCAGGGCAGCGTCGGTGAAGTGCTGCGCCTTGCCACCCGTCTCGGCTTCACCGCCTTTGGTGGACCCGCCGCGCATATTGCGATGCTCCACGACGAAGTGGTCACCCGCCGGGGCTGGATCGACGAACAGCACTTTCTGGATATGGTGGGCGCGACAAATTTGGTCCCAGGCCCCAACTCCACGGAGATGGTGATCCACATGGGCTATCACCGGGCCGGGTGGAGGGGGCTGATCGCGGCGGGCGTGGGCTTCATCCTGCCGGCTGCGCTGCTGGTCGGGATCCTGGCCTGGGCCTATGTGACCTACGGCAGCACGCCCCAGGGCTTGTCCCTGCTCTACGGCATCAAGCCGGTGATTATCGCGATTGTCCTGCAGGCCCTCTACAAACTGGGCAAGACGGCGATAAAAGGCCCTCTGCTGGCTGTGGCTGGTGCGGCTGCCCTGGCCCTCTATCTGCTCGGCGTCAACGAACTGGTGATTCTCTTTGGGCTTGGGCTGCTGGTGGCGCTGATGCAGTTTGCTCGTCGGGGTGGGGAATTTTCGCTGAAAGGGGTGCTCCCCTTCGCTGGGCTGGGCGGCCTACCCCTGGTCGTCTCCCAACTGGTCCCGGTAAGTCTAGGCCAACTCTTTCTGGTTTTTCTGAAGGTGGGCGCGCTGCTCTATGGCAGTGGCTATGTGCTGCTGGCCTTTCTGCGTAACGATCTGGTCCTGCGCCTGGGCTGGCTGACGGATCAGCAGCTTCTGGACGCGGTGGCTATCGGCCAGTTCACGCCGGGGCCGGTCTTTACGACCGCTACATTTGTGGGCTATGTGCTGGCGGGCATCCCCGGCGCGATCCTGGCGACCGTCGGCATCTTCCTGCCCGCCTTCTGCTTCGTAGCCGTCCTGCGCCGTATCATTCCGGCTATGCGTCGCTCCCCCTGGGCCGCAGCCCTGCTGGACGGGGTGAATGTAGCCGCGCTGGGGCTGATGGCCGGCGTCACCTGGCAGCTCGGCGTGGCCGCGGTCACCGACTGGCTGACCGCTCTGCTGGCGGTGGCTTCCGCGATTGTCATCTTTCGCTACAAAGTCAACTCGGCCTGTCTGGTCCTGGCGGGCGGGGTGATTGGAGTGGTGGTGGGGATGATCGGGTGAAGCGCCTCACACCCAAAATTGACAAGGCGTTCCTTTCGTGTTATAAGTCAACCGTATTCCGTTAGCAGGCATATTTTACCCTCCTGTGCTCGTTCGCCTACGCTGATTCTTCCTTGTTACTTCTGATGTTTTTGTCAATTGACCGTTTGTAGCAATACCAACAGAATCTCGTCCTCCGGTTCAACATCACCCCACTTCATCGTCGCTAGAACCGGCCTCATCTTTGTCTGACTACAGACTGGAGGTCTCGCGATGTGTCAAGTTATTTTGTTCAGTTCTCTCCGTTTCTCCTTTATCCCTATTTTTAGTCATAGCTGTACCAGTTGATGGATTAGCATCGGTGTCTTTGACGCTGTCTGCTGGCGATAGTTTGCCGCGTACGATTGTTGGACTGTGGATGGGCGTGGGGTTGAGCAAGACGTCTTCTCAAGCCCAAGATCTTAGATGTTCCTGATAACCATGGTTAACGGGCAACAGATGCTGCGCTTCTGAACGAGAAAATCGATTATATCTACGTCTCTTTCAGTGGTGATACAGGTTTGATACATCTCAACCTTCACTATTAGTGGGTAATCGATGTGGGCTTCGTCACAAAAATGAAAGGTTTCTCCTCATGTTTCGTACCCAAAGTTCTCTGCACCGGAAGTGGTTTGTGCTCTTTGTTCAATTCTGTGTGATTAGCCTGTTGGCCGTTTTTGCTTTTCGCACAACGCTCGTTAAGACAATAGCCCAAGAAGTACTTCCCACCACAGATAGACCGCTGGATGGGCAAGCTATTGTAATGCCCTCAGAATTTGCAGAGGATGGTGGGAATGATACCAATGTACAATCTTATCTTCTGGCAGAAGATTTACTGTCACTTTGTCCTGCTTATGGGAGTGTCCCGATGGAGGAAATTTCTCCGTCTTGTCATCACCTGTACGCAAGAATGGCAAGGGAGGATAACATTCCGCCGCCTCCCTCTCTCGTCGAAGGGAAACAGTGGCAGGATGCGCAAGCGCAAGATGGACCTCCTCCAACCGACCAACCGCTTGATGGACAATCCGCTGCAACTTCCTCGGAAGTTGCAGTGGCTGGTATGGAAGATGTCTACGGTCCGCCCTATGTCTTGACAGAGGATTTGCTGGCACGCTGCCCACCATACGAACAGATTCCTGCAGAAGATGTGCCAACATTCTGTCAGCCCTTGTATGCAAGACTGATGGGGGGAGATCGTATTTCTCCACTTTCCCCTGTCGCTGAAGCACAGCAGCGGCAGGATGCGCAGCCGCTGCCTGGTAATATGGATGAGATGGTGCCTCCCACACCTGAACCCGGTGGATCGGAAGAAGGTGGGCCGGAACCTGTCGAGCCAACGCCAGAGCCTGCGATCTGCACAAGTGAAGATATGATGGCAATTGTGGACGGGGCGGTGAGCCAGACTTGCCGACTATTGCCTGTAGCGCCTGGATATCACGTCTTGCAGACGGATCAACCACGTTCTCAGGAGCGGATGGCTCCGACTTTGGTGCTGGGGACTGGGCTGATCAGCGGTACGGTGACAGGTATGGGTGCTTCGCCTCTGTCAAATGTTAATGTTACTCTATACGCCTATAGCGGTTCATCTTGGAATCCCTATAGCGGGATGAGTACTGGTAGCGCAGGAGGGTATGCCTTTGAGGGGTTGCCTGCTGGCACTTACCGGATCAGCTTTGAAGATTACACTGGGAACTATTTATCCGAGTTCTATAATGACGTGGATAACTTCGATGATGCGACAGATATTGTAGTTGGTGAAGGCGACACCGTATCCAATGTCGATGCTGTACTGGCGGTTGGTTCGCACATCACGGGAAAGGTGACGACCGAAGGTGGCGCTGCTCTTTCTGGTATTCGTGTGACTGCCTACCGCTACCAGAATGGTTCTTGGCAATACTATCGTTCGGCATCGACCAGCATTACTGGCACCTATGACATTGGCGGTTTACCTGCTGGCACCTATCGCGTCGGATTCAATCCCAATCAATATAATTATTACCATAGCGATAGATCGTACCAGGGCGAATATTACAATGACAAGGCTGATCTAAATAGCGCTGACGACATTGTAGTGACCGCTGAAAGTACGGTCAGCAGTATTGATGCTGAATTGGCATTGGGTGGACAAATCAGAGGGAGAGTGACAGACGCCAATGGAAATGGATTGGCATCCATCTGGGTCAACATCTTCAAGCATTCCGGTTCATCCTGGCAAGCATTCAGTACAGCCATAACATCAATTACCGGTACATACTCAATTGATGGGTTGGCTGCTGGTATATATCGCCTCGGTTTTCAGGATGTTCAGCAGAATATATACTTGAGCGAATACTATAACGACAAGGCTAACATTGACAGCGCTGATGACATTGCAGTGACTGTTGGCAACACCGTATCCAATGTCGATGCTATGCTGGCTGCGGGTTCGCATATTACAGGAAAGGTGACTGATGCAGATGGCGCTGCTCTTTCCGGTATCAACGTTACCGCCTATCGCAACCAGAATGGCTCCTGGCAGTCCTATCGCTCGGCATCGACCAGCATCACAGGTACCTATGACATCGGTGGTCTGCCTGCCGATACCTATCGCGTCTATTTCGAACCATATAACTACTACTATCGCTACAGCCCGTATCTGGCTGAGTACTACAACGACAAAAGTGAGCTGAACAGTGCCAACGACATTGTGGTAGCCGCTGGAAGTATGGTCAGCAATATTGATGCCAAACTGGCGTTGGGCGGACAAATCAGCGGGAAGGTGAAAGCCGCTAACGGAGACAATCTAGGGGATATTTTGGTTACCCTTTACCGGTACTATAGTTATAGCCCAACATACGGTTTTTGGCAGGATATCGGCTTTACTAGTACCTCGATTACTGGCACCTACTCGTTCATTGGGTTGCCTGCAAATATCTATCGTGTGGGCTTTCAGGACAATCAGCAGGCCTACATAGCCGAATTCTATAACGACAAGAAGGACTTGAACAACGCCGATGACATTGCTGTGACAGTTGGCAACACCGTATCGAATGTTGATGCTGTGTTGGCTGTGGGTTCGCACATCACAGGAAAGGTGACGGCCGAAGGTGGAGCGCCGCTCTCTGGTGTTGGTGTGACTGTCTACCGCAATCAGAATGGCTCCTGGCAGTCTTATCGCTCAACATCGACCACCATCAGCGGCACCTATGACATTGGAGGTCTGCCTGCCGACACCTATCGTGTTTATTTCAACCCTGACTATAGGTCCCCGTATCTAGGTGAGTACTACAACGACAAAGCTGACATTGACAGTGCGGACAACATTGTAGTAGCGGCGGGAAGTACGGTCAGCAATATCAACGCTGTGCTGGCATTGGGCGGACAAATCAGCGGGAAAGTGACAGGCCAAAGTGGTGTTCCTTCTAGGGCTATTGGTGTCGTGGCATATCGCTATGAGGATGGCTCCTGGCAATCCTATCGTTCAGTAGCGGTCAACATCTCCAGCACCTATGATATTAGCGGTCTGCCTGCTGGTACCTATCGCATTCAGTTTTCCCCCTACAATTATTCTGACTACACCAGCCCATACCTGGCTGAGTACTACAATGACAAAGCAGACTTGGACAGTGCAGATGACATTGCCGTAGTCGCGGGAAGTACGGTCGGTAATGTCAATGCTGTTTTGGCATTGGGTGGACAGATCAGCGGGAAAGTGACATCCGCCAACGGGAGCAATCTATCAGGCATCTCTGTCACTCTCTACAGGAATTCTGGTTCATCTTGGCAGTGGGTCAGTTCGACTAACACATCAATCACTGGCACCTATTCGTTCGTCGGGTTGGCTGGTGCTACCTATCGGGTGGGTTTTCAGGACAACCAGCAGAACACGTACATTGCCGAGTACTATAACGACAAGACCGACTTGGGCAGTGCCGATGACATTGCTGTGATAGTTGGCAACACCGTATCGAATGTTGATGCTGTGCTGGCGGTTGGTTCGCACATCGCAGGAAAGGTGACTGGTGTAGATGGCGCTGCTCTTTCCGGTATCAACGTTACCGCCTATCGCAACCAGAATGGCTCCTGGCAATACTATCGCTCGACATCGACCACCATCACAGGCACCTATGACATCGGAAGCCTGCCTGTCGATACCTATCGCGTCTACTTCAATCCCAGCTCCTACTATGGCTACAGTCCGTACCTGGGTGAGTACTACAACGATAAGGCTGACATCGACAGCGCTGACAATGTTGTCGTCGCGGCGGAAAGTACAGTGGGCAACATCAATGCTGTGCTGGCTTTGGGTGGACAGATCGAAGGAAAGGTGACATCTGCCAAGGGAGACAACCTGGCAGGGATTTCAGTCACCCTGTATAGATACCACAGCTATAGCCCGACCTCGGGTAACTGGCAGAGTATCCGCTCGACTGGCACATCGATATCGGGAACATACTCCTTCGTTGGGTTGGCTGGTGATAACTATCGGGTAGGCTTTCAGGACAACCAGCAGAACACGTACATAGCCGAATACTATAACGACAAGGTCGATTTTAACAACGCCGATGACATTGCGGTTACTGTGGGCAACATCGTATCGAATGTCGATGCTGAGCTGGCGGTTGGTTCGCACATTACAGGAAAGGTGATGGCCGAAGGTGGCACAGATATTGCCGGTGTTTACGTTACTGCCTACCGCAATCAGAATGGCTCCTGGCAGTCCTATCGCTCGGCATCAACCAGCATCACTGGCACCTATGACATCGGTGGTCTGCCTGCCGATACCTACCGCGTTTACTTCTCTCCCTACAACTACTATACTCCCAGCCCGTATCTGAGCGAGTATTACAACGATAAAGCTGATATTGACAGCGCTGACAATGTTGTAGTCGCAGGGGAAAGCACGGTTAGCAATATCAATGCTGCTCTTACTTTAGGCGCACAGATCCGAGGCAAAGTTACGGCTGAGGATGCTACTGTTCTGCCGGGTATTTCAGCCGTTGCATATTATAAGAGTGCTACCGGTAGTAGTTGGCAAAGTTATAGGTCCACCACAACTTCAGTTAGTGGCACCTATGAACTGAATGGACTGCCTTCTGGTGTCTATGTGGTTGGCTTGAGCGATCCGCAACAGGTGTATGTGTCCGAATACTACGACGACGCTGAGTACATCGATACGGCTACCCCAATCTCCATGACTGCACCTGTAATACGTTCGGATGTAAATGCCGTTCTCGAACGTTCAGGCAGTATCTCCGGGACAGTGATGGGTTCTGGCAATGCCTTGCTTTCGGGCATTGAGGTCTCCGTATACAAATATGCTAGTGGTCGTTGGGTAAATACCGGCTACGCATATAGCGACGCCCAGGGACGGTATGCGGTCCGAGGTCTGGCTCCAGGGAAATACCGTCTATATTTTGTGGACAATGGAAGCCGGACCTATGCTCCAGAGTATTACAACAATGTCACCGATCTGAATAGCGGGCCTGATGCTGCAAACGATGTGACGGTTACTGCTGGCAATGTAACAGCGAATATCGACGCTTCTCTTGCGATCGGAGGGCGAATTAGCGGTCAAGTAACTGTTCCCAGCGGCTCGGATCCAAGTTCCGTCTATGTCTATGCTGCTCGCCTCACAGGGAGCAGTTGGCAATGGGGAAGCAGCGTTCCAGTATCATCCACTGGTGTATACGAAATGAGTGGCTTGCCCACAGGCGTCTACATAGTCTATTTTGGCTCATATACAAGCCCAGGTTACTACTATGGAGAACGGTACTACGGCGACGTTGTAGATGGCAATAAGGCAAAGCCTGTGGTTGTGAATGTCGGGCAGACAACGTCAGGTATCAACATCAATATGACGCCTGTGACTGGTGCTGTGCAAGGCACAATCAGTCCCATGTCTCCTTCATCTTCGTCGTTCTATGTGACGATCTACGACCATCGATACAACTATTGGTCGTCCCAGCGTAGTGTTAGCGTGAGTGCGAGTGGGCAGTATACCTTGCCACTGTTAGATACGGGCATCTATCGCATTGCTGCCCGTGATAACTCGGGCAATTATGCGCCCAAGTATTACGCATCTGCGTCGGAACTGGACGGAGCGACAAACATCGATGTGACGAACGGTGTGACAGTTACTGGTATTGACCTGATGCTTGAGCCGGCTGGTGTACTCACGGGGACGTTGCGCAACAGCACTGGTCAACCGCTCGGTACTGGTTATGTATACGCCACCAGATACAACGAGACCAATAATTACTGGGAGACGGTCCGCAGCACGCAAACCCGTCCCGATGGTCTCTTTATCCTGGGCGGTTTGCCTGCCGGACTCTATCAAGTTCGCGCAGAAGATTGGACAGGAGCGTATGCGAGCACCTACTATGGGAACATGCCATCCAGCCAGAATTCGCCGTTCATTACGGTGACGCAAGGCATAACGATCCCCAATATTGATTTGCTCCTTGGCGATGCGGGTCGTATCTTCGGACGTGTGACTACAGATGGAGGAATGTCTATTTCGGGTATCTATGTCTATGCTTCACGGATGGAAGGAGGCGTAGGTCGCTCTGCGACTACGGATAGATCCGGAGCGTACGAAATCGAGGGGCTGTCTGCTGGCAACTACCGAGTGGAATTCTATGATGGTCAGAACCAGTACCCGGACGAGTATTACAATGATTCCTTCAGTTGGGATGGAGCCAGCGAAGTTACTGTGGCTGCAGGCGCAACTGTGTCGGATATCAATGCCGTACTTTCACGCCAAAACACAGGTAGTATCGCCGGTAAAGTCACGACGGGTGATACCACACCTTTACCTGGCGTCCAAGTGATTGCTTATCGACATACTGGTAACTACTGGTCGTCTATAGGCTCTGCCTACACCGCTATCGATGGCTCCTACCGCTTGAACACCTTGCCGCCAGGGGACTACGCGCTGCAATTCCGAGAACCAACAGGCGTATATGCATTGGAGTACTACAACGATGCCGTGACGCTTGCGCAAGCTACGGTGATTCCTGTGAGTGCGGGTGGTACTGTCAACAACGCTACTACGATGCTGGCCCAAGCGGCGATCATTCAAGGCAATGTCAGCCAGGCAGCACGAGAAGGTGTGAATACCCCACTGGTTGAGGTTGTCGCCTACCGCATTGACGGCAATAGCTGGCAATGGATGAATTCTACTTACAGTGGTCCGGGGGGCGCGTTCGTTCTAAATGGCTTGCCATCCGGCACCTATCGTCTGCGTTTCCAGGATGTCAGCCGACGCTTCGCTACTACGTACTCAGGTAACAGTGCTACCCTCGGCGGTGCCACAGATGTGGCGGCCAATGCAGGGCAGACCACCACAGCCAATGAAAGTCTGAATCTTGGTGGCCAGATCGCTGGTCTTGTCAAGAACAGTGCCGGTAAGCCTCTGGAACAGGTCACTATCAACGCCTATCGACAGGATGGTAATGGGTGGTCATGGATTGCTTCTGACAGAAGCGGTCCTGACGGAACCTATGGGGTTTCTGGCTTGCCTGCGGGCATCTATCGCGTGGAATTTCGAGATTGGAGCGGCACGCATGTTTCCAAATTCTATGGCGATTCCAGTCAGATCGAAGGTGCGACCGATGTCACCGTGAGTAGCGGCGGTACGGTTCCCGACATAGATGCTACGTTGGTTCCAAGCTCGCAGGCTGCAATTGCCAATTTTGCAGGGACACCGACCAGTGGGACCGCACCATTGACAGTGCAGTTTACGGATAGTTCGACCGGCGGCATTAACAGTTGGAACTGGTCCTTTGGGGATGGGGGCACGAGTACGGCCCAGAATCCATCCCACACATACACCGCGGCGGGAAGCTATACGGTTACGCTGTCCGTCGCTGGTGCCGGTGGCTCTAACAGCAAGACCCTGGCCGGGTATATTACGGTTGGGCAAGGGAATGTCTATCTGCCCGTAATTGTGCGATAACAGGATCTAGCCTGTTCAACGAATAAAACAGGCCATAGGGAGTTGTTGGAAGAGGGGGTGTCCGGTATCCGGCGCAGCCGCATGCGTCGGATACCGGACAGGTAAGCTATGGTGGACGATTGGGCGGCAGTTCAACAGCTTTGCGGATGGTAGGGATGTCTTTGTCGGCAGTTCAGAGAGCACAAAGGAGCCAATGAAATGTCAGCGCATCGTTCTGTTATCGGTCTGCTTGTTGTCAGTCTGTGCGTTGTCGTTATGTTCCTTTCTCTGGTTTGGGATGCGAGCGCCCAAATGCCCGATGGGCATGACCAGCCTCCTTCCCCGCCGATTGTCGAGCCGGTCCGTGGCCCTGGGTTGTCCAGACAAGCGATGCCTGTTGAGTTGGATGCGTCAACCGGCGATAGCAGTGTTCCTGTGGGCGAGCCTGGGCTAAGTTTCAGTTATGTGCGAACGTTTGGGGAAAGTGAGGTAGCCTACATCGCTGACGCCCAGTACCTGAATTTTCCGTATGGTATCGGCACTGTTGGAAATTCTGTGTGGATCGGCGAGCAATGGGGCAACCGTCTGCTATCATACGACAGCGCGGGCGCTCTGCAGAAAGAATTCGGTCGCGCTCGCTTTCCAAATAGCTATGAGGACACATCTTTTTGGGAGATTGTGGATGTCACCCAGGACAGCGCGGGTAACATTTGGGTAGTGGATATGTCCTCGAATCGCGTTGTTAAACTCAGTTCTTCGGGGAAGAAGCTGATTGAGTTGGGCGAGTGGTGGACCGAAGGCAGCAGCAACAGCCAGTTCATCGATCCAATTGGGGTGGCCTTTGATGCCAATGGCAACGTCTATGTGAGCGATGGGGCGCCTTTTTGGAGCCGAGATAGAGGTAATCACCGGATCCAGGTTTTCCGAAGTGATGGCAGTTATCTGACGACCATCGGACAGACTGGGGTGTGTGGTTCCAGCAACGATCAGCTATGTGGCCCGCGCCATATCGCTATCTTTGGCGCTCAACTCTATGTGCCAGATGCAAACAACAACCGTGTACAAGTCTTCGACATCAGCAATCCCTTGTCGCCCAGCTTTGCGGCAACCATTGGTGGGCTGAACAATCCGTCGGGTGTAGCTGTGGACGCAACTTACATTTTTGTGGCGGACACAGACAATAACCAGGTCCAGGTATTCGACCGCAATACACGTAATCATGTCACTACGATTGGGACAGGTTGGGGGATCGATAATGATCAGTTCAAACGCCCAACGGACGTCGCCGTGGATGATGCGGGCTACCTATATGTGGCTGATTGGGTGAATAACCGTGTGCAGCGGTTTGTCAACTCTGGTAATAGCTGGAACTATGCGCGCACGTATGGTACGACCGGGATTCCCTATGTTACCGACGGGAATCATTTTAACAATCCATCAGGGGTTGCTGTTGGCTATGACGGTAGTATCTACCTGACAGAGGACAGCGGGCATCGGCTTGTCAAATTGGACGCCAACGGAACGCTCCAATGGACAGTGGGCGCTGCCGGTGTGAAGGGAGACTGGGACGACAGCAACGACCGGTTCAACAACCCGGACGACGTTGCCGTTGACAACAATGGGCGGGTCTATGTGGCTTCGCGCTGGCATGGACGGGTGCAGATTTACAATCCAGATGGATCTTTCCACGCCTCAGTCGAAAACTTGAATTGTCCTGGTGGTGTAACGATTGGGCCGAATGGATACCTCTATATAGCCAATACGTGTAACCACATCGTCAACATCTTCGATACGGCTCTTTCTCCGCTTGGAACATTGGGGGAAATTGGTGTCTCAGGCGTGGACAATGCACATTTCAATATGCCGGAGGATGTGGCGATTGATAGCAGTGGCAATATCTATGTCTCAGATCAACAGAACCATCGAGTGCAGGTCTATAGCCCCTTACGCGCCTATATTCGCACGTTAGGGATGACGGGTGTTCAGGGGGATGATTTTGGATACTTGGCCGGTCCGGATGAGCTTTTCATCGACGCGGCAGATCGGCTCTATGTGGCTGATGCCTGGAACAATCGGGTGCAGGTCTTTGACAAAGGGGGCAAATACCTCACCACCATCGGGGGAAGTTGGGGAAGCCGTACGGGCCAGTTTCGTGGGCCGAGCGGTGTTGCCGTTGACAGGGCTGGCAATGTCTACGTAGCAGATTTGAGCAACCACCGTATCCAAAAGTTCGCCTCCGGTGTGTCGGGATGGGTGCAGGTAAATATCAATGGGTTTGGTGAACGGCAGAATAGTGACATCGAAGCGCTAATTGGCTGGAATGGACATCTCTACGCGGGTACAGCCAATTGGGGTGGAAACGGCGCCCAGCTTTGGCGCACGAATGACAACATCACATGGACACCTGTGATCACTAATGGCTTTGGTTTCACGCGCACCGAAGGCATCAGTCATATGGCTGAATTTGGCGGGCAACTGTACGCCAGTACGTGGGCTGACCAGATTGTGGGCGGTCAGGTCTGGCGTAGCGCCGATGGGACAAACTGGGTTCAGGTGGTGAGCCAGGGCTTTGGCGATCCGACCAATGGAGAAGTCACCCATATGGCCGTCTTCAGCGATACCCTCTACGCCTCTACATGGAGCTATACAAGTACCCACGGCGCGGAGATTTGGCATTCCAGCACTGGCGACGCTGGGGATTGGACGCAGGTAGCTGCGAATGGTTTCGGCGATGCCGGAAACTATGGCGTCGTCACGATGAAAGAAGTCAACGGCTCTCTATATGCAGGAACGCGCAGTCGTCTCGACAACGGTGCCGACATCTGGCGCTATGACGGCAGTGCCTGGACGCCTGTCATCACGGATGGATTTGGCTACACCACCACGTACGACATCTCAGCTTTGGAGGTCTTCGGTAGCTATCTATATGCAGGAACCGGTCGTTACGATGGAAGCACCCAATCCTATCCCGGCGGTCATATCTGGCGCTGCGCCCAATCCTCCGGCTGTGACGAGGCTGCCAACTGGAGTTTAGTCATCGATAATGGCTTTGGGAATCCTGACAATGTAAATATCGAAGCCTTTGCTGTTCTTGAAGGGCAATTCTATGCAGTGGCCTATAACCATCTGAGTACCGGTGTGGAAGTCTGGCGTACATCAGACGGAGCGAGCTGGGAACAAGTCGACGTCGCCGGTTTCGGCGACAGCAACAACTACGGGACCCACTGGGGCAATAGCGTCGCGGTCCACAACGGACATCTCTATCTCGGTACCTACAACCCAGCCAATGGCGGAGAGGTCTGGCTCTTCCTGCACAACCGTACCTATTTGCCCGCTTTAGCGCGGTAGAAGACGACCGGTTGCGCCAATCAGATCTGGTTTGAATGTAGGATCACCCTTGTTGAAACTGGTTTTCATCTGCAGTTTTGTCAAAGACGGGAGACAGTATTATGCGTCGGTTCATCTATCCTCTTATCTGTGCTGTTCTGATCTTTGGATCTCTGACGACAAGCGTGCGATCTGAAGAACTGGCGCCGCTCTCTCCCGTATTCCACCCAGGCGACGGTCTGTTACTGGCTTCAGCAGACCGTTGGAGTGTCGCTGAATCGGTTGATGGGCGCAGACCCGTCAACCGATTCAACGGTTCTGCAATCGCCGATGGGCTGAACTCTGCAGGAGGCGAACCGGCCCTGGCTGTGAGTCGGCCAGCCGCGGATTCCAACGACACTATTGAGATCCGTGCTATGCAAGCGCTGACCCAAGGGGTTGATCTCGCCGTGCAAAAGTCCTGGATCGGAGGCAAACCGCTTCCAGGGCAAGGATTAACCTACCAGATCGATTACGCCAACCAGGGGAATCAGGCGGCGAATGAGGTCATCATCACTGACACGTTACCGCTGTCCACCTCGTTTTCGTATGTATACGCCCCGGGTTGGTCCTACAGTGTGTCCGGACAGACAGTGACCTTTACCCGCTCCTATCTGGGCAGTGGGTCATCTGGTTCATTGTCTCTTTCGCTCAGCCTCTCCAACACGCTGCAAGCGGGAGATCGGCTAACCAATACCGTAGAGATTGGCAGCACCGCTATCGACGTGGATGGCGGGAACAATCGTGCGATTCACACAATGCAGATTGCCCCTGCCGATCGCGATCTCTACATCGACAAAAGCCTCTATAGAGGAGTGGCAACGCCCGGACGGGAGATCACCTATCGACTGATCTACAGAAATTACGGCGCTGATGCGGCCAGCGATGTGGTGATAACCGACACACTGCCGGTGGGGATGAGCTATGTATCCGCTACAGGAAATTTCGCGCCCACTGTGAACGGCAACCAGGTGATTTGGCGATTGGGTACTGTGGCTGGGCAGTCCAACAGTGGTTATTCAGGCAATCTTTATCTCACCGTTCGGCTGAGCGACACTCTGTCGGTGGGAACTCTGTTAGAGAATGCGGCTACGATTTTCACACCGGACCCGGAAAGTGGCCTCAATCCGAACGAGGACCGCTACACACTTACGGTGCAACCGTTCACCCGAGATATGCGGGTGCAGAAGTGGGTGGAGAACGGCATTGTGCTGCCCGGCAACGATATTCGCTATGGGATATCCTACCAGAATCAAGGCAACAGCGCCGCCGAGAATGTGCTCATCACGGATACCCTTCCCCTTTCGGCCACCTTCCTGTCGGCCTCGGGCGCGTTCACGCCGACCCTGCAGGGGAATCGCCTCATCTGGCAATTGGGCACCGTTTCCGATACCTATACGAGCGGCTCGTATGGCTACCTTTACGTGACGGTCCATCTCTCGGAGAATCTGTCTGCCGGAGAACGCATCACCAATACCGCAGAGATCGCCACAAGCAACCAGGAGACAGACTACAGCGATAATCGCTTTGTAGTGAGCAGCATTGTGCATCCCTTCACTCGGGATATGTACGTGGAGAAGTGGCTGAACAGCGGATCTCTCAGGCCGGGCAATGTGGTTCAGTATCGAATCTACTATCAGAACCAGGGCAACAGCGCCGCCGAAAAGGTGATCATCACTGACACCTTGCCCCTTTCGACCACCTTCCTGTCGGCGACGGGCGCATTTACGCCGACCCAGCAGGGCAATCGGCTCATCTGGCAGATGGGCACTGTGTCGGGAACAGGCACAAGTGGTTCATCCGGCTATCTCTACGCGACAGTTCGCCTCTCCGTGGATCTGCCTGTTGGCAGGATCATCACCAACACCGTCGAAATTGCCACGACCAGCCCCGAAACCGACTACGGCGATAATCGCTACGATTTGGGGATCGCTGTCCAGGAGACTACACCTGACTTATCTCTGAGCAAGTCACTGTTGGGTAGCCTGGCTGCAGGGTCTGAAATCACCTATCGACTCGATTACTATAACAGCAGATCATATATGCCGGCCAACCACACGGTTCTTAGCGATACTTTGCCGGCCGGTATGAGCTTCCGCCGAGCTAGCTGGTGGCTGCACAACAACAGCGCCAATGCTGTGCCGATTACGCCCACGATTTCTGGTCAGACCCTCTCCTTTGCTCTGGGCACAATCCCTGGCTACTACGATAGCGGCAATTCTGGCTCGATCTATCTTACGGTCTACAACGATGTTGGCGTAAACCCTCCGGGCGTCTCGCTGACCAACCGCGCCCGCATCACCGCAGACAACGACGCCAATCCAGCCAATAACGCCAGCGAACAGACGGCTACGGTTGTCAATCCCACCCGGGATCTCTATCTGACAACCTATCTGGCCGGCGGTGAGGCGGTGATAGGGGAAGAATATGTTTATGTAATTTCCTACCGCAATTACGGCAACGCTGCCCTGGAGAATGTGGTGCTGACTGACACTCTGCCAGCCCGAGTGACTTTTGTTGCCGCCGAGGATGACTCCGGCCGTCCCTTCCCACCCAATTCTGTGAGCGGTCAGACCCTGACCTGGAATCTGGGCAGCGTCCCTGGCAGCAACGTCTCCGGTTATGCCAAAACCATCTACGTTACTGTGCGGCTCTCTGGCTCGACACCCGTTGGAGCGACGTTGATCAATACGGTCGGCATCCGGGGCAGCCAGGCAGATGTGCCAAACAATTATCCAAACTTTGCCAGCACAACAGACATTGCCGAAGCTCCTGCTCACGATTTGCAGATCACCAAAAGCGTGTACAGCGTCGAGGACAACTATCTGCCTGGCACCTGGGTAAGCTGGCGGCTGCTCTACCGCAACGACGGCAACGTGGAAGAGAGCGTTACCGTCACCGATAGCCTGCCTCTTTCTATGACCTACCACAGCGCTTACAGCGGCAACGATTCTTGCTGTTGGACACGCGTGGTCAGCGGTACGCAGGTTGTTTGGGCCAATCCCGCGCTGGCCGCGCACGCCAGCGGCTATCTCTACGTTTCCGGCGACCTCGATCCGGGCCTGTATCGAACCGCTGTGCTCACCAACAGGGCGGCCATTGCGGCGCGCTCCATTGGCCTGGCAGACACCGCCGCCCACAGTGTCACCGTCCAGGGGCCTGCAATCCAGGTGACGCCGGCGCGCCTGGATTTGGGCGTAGCCTATCCCGGCTACCCGACCAATCACACCCTGCAGGTACGCAACACAGGACAGGGCACCCTGCAGGTCAGCAGTATCAGCGATGACTCGCCCCTGCTCTCTGTGACGCCGGGCAGCCTGAGCGTGCCCGCGGGACAGACGCGCCCCATCACCGTTACTTTTGCGCCTACACAGACTGGTGGTTTTTCAGGCAGGATCACTTTAGTCTCCAATGACTATCTGACGCCCACCGTGATCGCCACAGTTACCGCTACTATCCTTGAGCCTCCAAGTATTGGCGTTAGCCCCAGTGCTATTACAGCATCTATTGCTGCAGGAACGACTCGCAATAGTTACATAACCATCAACAACACTGGTGCGAGCGATCTTATTTTTCAGATCTTGGGGGCAAGCGATAACCAATTAGGGCTAGAACGCATCCTCGACGACTTGGATGCCGGCCACGAAATCATCGTCGACAAGATTCCCAACCGTTACAACTTCTCAGACGGGGTGAACGGAACAGGAATCGGTGATGGCGGCGGCGATATGTACGACGGCGGCAACTATCTGAGTACCAATTTGGGTGGTAGCATTCTCTACTCTGATAACATAATTGCTTCCACGCCCTTTTTGGGTCCCAATGGTGTGTACTTCACCCGCAAATATCCGGGGCTGTTTGTGATGGCGGCGAATCTGGACGGTGTAGAGTTCTTCCAGGTCAATGGTAATCTGGGGGCCGATGGTAGTGGTAGCGCTGACGGCAGTGTACTCACGACAGAAGTCAACGGCATTACCTACCATGGATTTGTCAAACGGGTTTACAGTGCTGGAGATCCGTCTGTCAATCATCTGATTATTATTCCCGAGAGCGCCACTGCCAGCCATGACTTCTCATCGTACACGGATGATGATTACCATCGAGTATCCGGTCTATTGGGAATAGACCGTCTTTACTACCTTTTGTACGCTGGTAGTAGCGGTGTCTATATCGACGATGTGGCTGCTCTTGCCATCATGGAAGCCTTTCTCGATACACTGGATCTACTGCCGCCTTGGCTCAATGCCAACCCACAGATTGGGCTGATGTCTGTGGGATCCTCACAGGAAGTGACAGTAACGCTCGATGCTTCCGACCTGATCAGCGGAACCTACGCCGCCGCCCTATCTATTCGGAGTAATGATCCTGCTACACCCCAGGTGACTATCCCTATCACCCTCTACGTAGGTGGCAATCCTGTGGCAGCCGTCGAACCTGATAGTCTCGAATTCGGTGATATCTTTGCCGGCGGCAACGGGGGATTGCCCTTTGAAGTACGCAACGACGGCACCAGCGACCTACTGGTCTTGGGTATTATTCCCAGTGACCCCGCCCTTTCCGTATCGGCAACTGATTTCAATGTGCAGCCGCGCAGTAGCCGTCCTTTGACCCTGACCTACGCGCCCACCAGCACGGGTACTCTGAGTGCTACCGTCGCCATCACGACCAACGACCCGGTCACGCCCACCCTGCTCCTGCGCGCGACGGGGCGCGCAGTGCCGCCGCCGGTGCTGAAGCTCCAGCCCAATATTATTGAGCGCACAATCGCTTCCAATGAGATTCAGACAGCAACGCTCACCATCTCCAATACGGGCGGCAGTGATTTGCAGTGGGTGATTGCTGGTACCTCCTACGTCACCGGAACTGGCGGTCTTGGCGGCGGCAGAGTGGGTATTGTGGGTGCTGCATCGGCGAATCTGAATGCTACACTCAACGGGGACAATCTGCTTGGGGATCGCTACACCTTCACCAATCTGGGCGACAACTGGAGTTACACAACGATTCAGCCCTACGATATGCTGTTGGTGGCAGAAGGCGATTCTAGCCTCACAACATCTGAGGCTGATGCCCTGCTGCGGTTCTACGAGTCAGGTCGTTCCATCGTCCTGGGTATGGATGATGTAGACAGTCTGAGCAGCGCGATCCGGAGCACAATCTACACAATTTTCGGTGTGACCAACGCTCGTGATGGCGGCTTCAACCACGGCGCTCTTAGTAACCACCCTGTCGCTGCCGACATCATTTCCATAGATAACTTCTCCGATGGCGATAATGACCACTTTGAAGAAAATGGCGCTGAATGGGTGGCGCGGGATAGCGACGGCAACAACTATGTGCTTGCCTATCAGGGTGCTGCCCGTACAGTAATTTTGGGCGAGGTTCTCACCGCCTGGTACAGCGCCAGTCCCCAATTGGTGCGCAACGCCATTGAGTGGTCCGGCTTCCCTTGGTTGGAGGCGCAACCGCTCTCAGGTACGGTGGCATCCGGTGCGTCCGCGCAGATTTCCGTGACTTTGGACGCCAGGCGGCTGGTGAGCGACACGTACAGTGCGCAGATTTATCTCGCCAGCAACGATCCGGTGAGACCTCAGGTTAGCGTGCCTGTGACCCTCCACGTAACGGGTACACATGGGCCTGCTATCTTTCCTGAAGTGCTCGATTTTGGCACAATCTTCGCCAGCCATCCTGTCAGTCTACCTCTCCAGGTGATCAACCGGGGCGCGGATGGCTATCGGGTGACAGCCATCACTGCCAGCGATCCCGCCTTTACGGCCGCGCCGGGCAGTTTTGCGGTGACCGGCTACGGCTCCCGCCGTGTGGATGTGACCTTTGCCCCCACCGCGCAACTGGCACAGACAGCCACTCTGACCATCCGCACCAATTCGACATTGACGCCGACTGTGACCGTGGCGCTGACGGGCACGGTTGTGCTTGCGCCCGCCATCCGGGTTTCGCCGGCGGCCCTAGCCGTGACCGAAGGCACCGGCGTCACAACCACGCGCACCCTGCTTGTAGAGAACCTGGATTCCGGCACACTTGATTTCGATCTGCGCGTGATCAACAGCGTCATCTCTGTTGATCCTATTAGCGGCACGCTGGTGGGACAGGGACAGCAGCCCATCACCGTTACTTTTGACACAACGACACGCCAGCCCGGCTTCTACACAAGCCGCATCGACATCACTTCCAACGATCCGGTGACGCCTTCCATCTCTGTACCCGTAAGTCTCACCGTCTTCCTGCAGGCACCCGAGCTGCCGGTCAACCCCAATCCCCAGGACGGCCAGATCAATGTGCGGGTTGACCAGAGCCTGAGCTGGCGCGCCTCTCCCCACGCCACGTCCTACAATATCTCCCTGTGGGAGGAGGGGGATCCCAAACCGGCCACGCCTACCGTTGAAAATACAGGCCAGGCCAGCTACAATCCGCCGGGCAATCTGCCCACCGGCACAACCTTCCATTGGCAGGTGACGGCCCGCAATGTAGTAAGCGATACGACGAGCGCCGAATGGAGCTTTACCACCGAGACGTTGCCCGATGTGGCTGTGACCAGTGTGACCGCGCCGCCGGCCGGTTTCTCCGGTGCCTCCGCAGAGTTCAACTGGGTGGTGACAAACAGGGGTGATCGGGGCACCACAGCCTCGACCTGGTGGGAGAATGTCTATATCTCTTCCAGCCCCACCTTTGATGCCCAGACCGCCATCTACCTGGGCCAGGTGAGCAATGCCGCCTACCTGGGCACGGGTGAAAGCTATCAGCAGACCGCCGCTTTCAATTTGCCCCAGAGCATCAGCGGCGATTATTACGTCTTCGTGCGCACCGACATCTACAATTACATGCGTGAGTCCGATGAGAACAACACAGGACGCAGCGCGTCTACCTTTGATATCTCATTGACGCCGCCGCCGGACCTGCAGGTGACATCCCTGAGCGGGCCTGCCAACGCCTTCTCCGGGGATCCGGTCTCGGTCCGTTGGACGGTGAAGAACAGCGGCGGGGGCAGCACGCGCAGCAGCGTCTGGTACGACGCCATCTTCCTTTCCCAGGATATCACTTTCACACTTGACAGCGATGTCTTCCTGGCGAACGTTCCTCATAACGGTCAGTTGGCTGTCGGCGCAAGCTATACGGGAACCGCTACGGTCAATCTGCCCCAGGCCATCTTTGGCGACTATTACTTCTTCGTAGTGACTGACTACGGGAACGCCATCTTTGAGCACGTTCTGGAAAACAACAATACGGGCGGGCCCAGCGCTCCGGTCGCCATTACCCTCAGCCCGCCGCCAGACCTGGAGGTGACCCGCCTGAGCGCGCCTGCCAATGCGGATGCGGGATCGGCCATTCAGATGGAGTGGGTGGTGACCAATAACGGGGCCGGCGCGCCCTTTGAAGGCTATTGGCAGGACCGGATCTATCTCTCCACCTCCGCAACTTTCACTACCAGCGCCGTCACGGTTCTGGGTACCTTTGGGCAGTACGGAAGTCTGGCACCGGGCGACCGCTATACCCGCACCCAGAGTTTCACGCTGGCCAACGGCATCAGCGGCACTCACTACATCCACGTCTGGACCGACTTTGCCAATCAGGTCTTTGAGTTCCAGTCCGACGACAACAACACCGCCAGCAGTAACCCCATGGCTGTGGTGCGCCTGCCATCCCCCGACCTGCAGGTGCAGCGAGTATACCCCGCCGGCGCAACCAACTACGCGCCCGGAAGCCCGGTCCAGTTGGGCTGGGTGGTCGTCAACGCCGCGGACCCGACGTCCACCACGGCGTGGGTGGACCGCATCTACCTCTCCACCAGCCCAAGCTGGAACGGAAACGGTACCCAATTGGGCAGCTTTGAGCGGCCTCAATCCCTGGATGCTGGCGAACGCTACACCCAGACCCGCACGGTGTTGCTGCCGAGCAACCTGGGACCCGGCGTCTACTATCTCTATGTGATGGCTGACGCTGCTGACGCGATCTACGAGCATAACGGCGAGGACAACAATGTGCGCCGGGGCAATAGCTTTGGCGGCGGTGCCGATAGCAACGGTCTGGCGATCACGCTGCCCCCGCCGGCCGATCTGGCCTTGGGCAGGGTAAGTGCGCCTGCCTTCGCTGAGTCCGGTCGCCCCATTACCCTGACCTGGACAGTCAGCAACACGGGCAGCACGGCCACGGATGCCACTTCCTGGCTTGACACGGCCTATTTGTCGGCGGACCGCGTGCTCAACACCGGCAGCGACACTCGCCTGGCTGACTGGACCCACTCCGGCAGGCTGAACCCTGGGGCAGGCTATACGCGCAGCGAGAGCCTCGTCCTGCCCAACGGCATCCAGGGCGAATATACGCTCTTCCTGCTCACCGACAGCCAGAATGGCGTGACCGACGGCAACCGGGCCAACAACCAGCTCGCAGCCACACCGCCGATCAGCGTCACGCTCAGCACGACGCCGGACCTGGCGCCGGCAGCGGTGAATCCGGTCTCGGCTGGCGTGGCCGGCCAACCGGTCACCGTGACCTGGACGGTGCGCAACGGCGGCGCGGCCGCCAGCGGCGTCTGGTACGACACAATCTATTTCTCCACGGACCCGACGCCCGATGCGTCCGACACGCGGTTGACCAGTCAGATTCATACGGGGGGGCTGGTCAGCGGCGGCGTATACACCAAGAACGCCTCTGTCACGATTCCCAACAACGCCACCGGCGCCTACTATCTGCTGGTGCAGAGCGACAGCCGCAACGAAATCTACGAGCACAACGCGGAGCATAACAATGTGGCGGCTTGGCCCATCAATGTACAGGTGCCGCCGCCGTCGGACCTGGTGGTGACGTCGGTGACTGTGCCCGCCGACGCCAGACCGGGGGACCCGGTCACCATCGAATGGGTGGTGGCGAACCGGGGCGCTTCCGCGGTCAACGGCTATCTGTGCGACGCCGTCTTTATCTCGCCCGACACAACCTGGGACATCAACGACGCCAGGCTGGACAATACTTGTTACACCATCGACCTGGCCGCGGGCGGCATGCAGACGATGCGCATGCAGACAGTAGTGCCCGAAAAGGAGGCGCTGGCGGGACTGAGCGCCAGGGCGGGCGGCAGCGGCAACCTCACCGACAATCTGCCCGGCGTGACGCCCGGCCAATACCACGCCATCGTGCGCACGGATATCTTCAACAATATCCGCGAGAGCGATGAGACGAATAATGCAGGGGCTTCGACCAGCACCCTGCTGGTGGACGTGACCGAACTGACGCTGGGTACGCCGCTGACTGCCACGCTAGGAACGGGTGAGAGCCGCTTCTACCGGGTAGATGTGCCCGCCGGCGAGACGCTGCTCATCAGTCTGGACAGTGATTCTGCGTCCGCAGCCAACGAACTCTATGTGCGCTACGGGCAGGCGCCCAGCCGGGGGAACTTCGACTACAGCTACAGCGCGCCCTTTGAGGCTGATCAGGAAGTGGTCGTGCCGTCGACGATGTCTGGGACACACTATGTGATGATATACAGCAGCACGAGCGCCGATAGCCAGAACATATCTGTGGCAGCAGAACTGTTGCAGTTTGGCATTCGATCTGCATCAAGCACATTGATTGGAAATCAAGGCACAGCCACCCTCGAAATTGAGGGGGCCAAGTATGGACAAAAAACCTACTTCGAACTTGTCGATCTAGCTGGTGTTCGGGTCACGGATACTCAGTTACCAACAAAGACAATTGTTGTAAACAGCGCACTGGCCTTTGCTATTCTAAATGTCGATGGAATAACAGTGGGTGACTATCTACTGCGAGCAGTAGATGATGGCAATGTCTCAAACACCATTCCAATTCAAATCACCGGCGGTGGAGGAATCCTGGAAGCTGACGTGATCGCTCCCCGGAATGCAAGGCCCGGACAGGTTGTTGAAATCATAGTCAACTACCAGAACACCGGGATTTCCGATCTATTACCTCCTCTCATTTTTGCGAATAACGAGAGCGGTAAAGTGTTTTCCGTCCTCAACACACTCTATCCACACATAGACTCCGCAATGATCTTGATAGGGTTGGCCTCAGAAGGTTTGCCGGGAACCCTTGCCCCAGGAGCAAGTGGCCAAGTGCGTTTGCGCACCATAGCTACTGACAACAATGCCGATCTCGACATCCGAGTGTTTGAGGCTGGGAATACACCTTTTGATTGGATAGGCATGGCGGATTCCCTGGTGTCTGAGGCTTCTCGAAACACTAGTCAGTCAGAGCCAACGGCACGTCTTTCAGATCTCAACTTGTCCGATTTGGATGACGCAGTGGACCAATTGCGCAGGGAGATTGGAGACTCGGTAAGAGACGTAGTGGTTGACATTGCATGGGATGCGACCAAAGCAGGTGTGAAGTATGCTGCAATCCATGTTAAGGACTGGGTAGCTTACAAAATAATTGAGAAGAAGAAGCAAATTGAGGATGGTGTTGATGCTATTGTTGACATAGGTAAAGAGACGATCACAGATGCAGGCGTGTTCAATCCAAGCACAGATGTGACAGTAACACTTTACACTCGATCATATAGTGAAACACTACCGACCACAGTCATTGTTCACGGCTGGAACAATGACGTGACCATTTCTGAGCCACAAGCGAAGAACAACACAGCATGGATGAGAGTGCTTGCGCAGGCAATCGTCGATGCTGATAAGAGAGCCGGACGACAGCGCAACATTCTTTTGGCCGGATGGGGACCGGGCGCGATTCGATTCTTCCCGAACCATGCAGCGTACAATATCAATGCTGCTGGTGTAGAGTTGGCTCGGAAATTGAAAGAAGACTATGGAATCGCTGGAGACAAACGCGATACGGTTGATTTCATAGGTCATAGCTTCGGCACATATGTGGCAAATAAAACTGTCGATCATCTCGGATACGCAAGGAATATAGTCGCTCTGGATCCAGCTCTAGAATTGGGTCTGAATATACTCAATGTACCGAATACATATTTTGGGGGCCTTGGCACTGCATACAGCAGTAACGCAGGCTATTTGGTCGGAAAACCGAAGTATGTATACAGCATTGCCTATCATACAAGTTGCCTTGGATCGCCAGTTGCCAATGCCTATGAAGACTATACAGTGCTATCTGATTTGCTAATGTGGCCATGGGATCGTCATGGATATGCCACGCAATTCTGGTCCGAACAGACCCAGATCGGCGGGTCCTGGGGCATCAATCGTTCGGAGATAATACCTCGCATACCGAACGTGACTCGGGTCGGCGGATTTGAGGGTACGCTGACCTCAGATGGTGCCTTTATCGCCAATTCGTCTGATCCAGCGCTTGCGTGTAGAGAGATTGACAACATTGGTGATTTTTTGGTTGGTGAATGGGACGATTTGATTAACAAGAACAGTGATTATTTGCTTTACCGGTTCTTCGTCCAGGTTCCTGTAGTGCGCGCCGTCGATCCCAACGACATCCTCGGTCCCGCCGGCTACGGCGACGCCAACTGGATCGCAGCGGATACGACGCTAGGCTACACCATCCGCTTCGAGAACGACGAGACCCAGGCCACAGCCCCAGCGCAACGGGTGACCATCGAGCAGACCCTTGATCCTGACCTGGACCCGCGGCGCTTCCGCCTGGGCAGCTTCGGCTTTGGCGACCACATCTTCAGCGTGCCCGACAACCGCTCCTTCTACCAGGAACGGCTGGGGCCGCTGACCATCACCACCACCCTGCCCACCACTCGCACCTTTGACCTCTATGTGGATGTGCAGGCGGGCATCGACATCGTAACCGGCAAGGCCTTCTGGACCTTCCAGTCCATCGACCCGGCCACCGGCGCAACCCCCACCGACGCCGACGCTGGCTTCCTGCCCCCGGATGTGATCGAGGGCTTGGGCCAGGGCTTTGTCACCTACCAGATCCGGGCCAAGAGCAACGCCCAGACCGGCGCTGTGGTCGATGCCCAGGCGCGCATTGTCTTCGACGACAACGCGCCCATCGACACGCCGCCCATCTTCCACACCCTGGATGCCGGGACGCCTACATCCGCCATGCAGAGTCTGCCCGCGGAGACCAGCGACCCCGACATTGTGCTCGCCTGGACCAGTGGGGATGACGAGAACGGTTCGGGTGTGGGCAGCGTAGATGTCTACGTCGCCACGGACGGCGGCCCCTTCGCCCTGTGGAAGGCCGGCGTGGCCGAATCCAGCGCGATCTTTGTGGGCGATCGGGGGCATAGCTACCGTTTCTTTGCCCTGGCCAGCGACAACGCCGGCAACCGTGAACCTTCAAGGAGCGGGGCCGAGGCTTCGACGCTGCTCTTCCAGCCGGGCGCACCCCACAGCGTCATCCTGACTCCTGTCCCGGCTCAACTGGTCGCCGACGGCGCGAGTACCAGCTCGGTAAAGGCTGCCGTGCTTGACGGCGGCGGCAACGTTGTGCCGGGTCAGGTAGTGACCTTCGCTGTGTCTCTGGGCAGCGTGACGCCGATCTCTCTCACCACCGACGTCAGCGGCACGGTCTCCACCCTCTACACAGCGCCGACGCTGGCAGGGAAAGTCCATCTCACCGCTACAACCGGAGCGGTCTACGGGACGACAGTGCTCACACTGACCGCAGGCGCGCCCACGACGGTTACTCTGACCGCCTTCCCCACCGGTCTCACTGTGGGCAAAACCAGCATTCTCACCGCGACTCTGATTGACCGTTTCGCCAACCCGATACAAGGCCGAGTGCTTTCCTTCGCTGCCTCTTTGGGCGCGGTGTCGCCTGTGACCCGGACTACGAGTACCCAGGGCGTAGTCACGACCACCCTGACCTCGACTGTCTCCGGCAGCGCCGCCGTCACAGTGACAGTGGCTGGCCTGTCGGACAGTGTGAACGTGACCTTCAACCCCGGAGCGCCTGCCAATATGGCGCTGAGCGCGACGCCTGGGGAACTGGTCGCCGACGGCGTCAGCACGAGTACGCTGCGCGGCTCTATCGTCGATGTCTATGGGAATCCTGTG
>JAUIHI010000056.1 GCA_030432295.1 Anaerolineae bacterium
TTACCGCAAAAGCCATGGCTTTCCTTGAACTGCGCTTCGAACGTTTCCCTGGCTTGGAAAAATACTTTGTCCTGATCCGCCCTCAGCCCCAGACTCTTTCTGGGTAATTATTTCTACGAAGAAGCCTTGTATGATCTGTTATACTTGATTCGCCATCTGGTACTCTAGAATCAACTGGGGAGGGAATAATGGGTATACGTCAGGAAGCGATCTTTATAAATGGAATTTTCGAGGTTGTCTTGCAGGAAATTCTAGCCATTCAGGCGGAAATTCCTGAGCAAGCTTTGTTTTTACAACCGTTTTCAGCCAAGAGGATTGTATCTCTTGCTGAGAATCCGCCTAGCGTACAGGATCGCGTACGTCTGTTTTTATCAGTGACAACAGACCTCCCCGTTGTCCGATATGTGGGCGAGATTATGGGTTGGCATAATAAACAAGAACTCAGTGAAAAACAGGCTGCTGTACTGCAACGCCTGATCTGGACGCTGCAGCCAAGCGAAGGCGGACTATACAACATCCATTCAGATGAAAAGAGGCAAAGCATCAATTTATTACATGTGTGGCGTATTCAAGAATTGAAAACCCCGTTTTCAGTGGATCAACTGCACATTACAAGTACGAATTCACCACATTCTCTCAATCGTACCACTGCCGGAGGCTGGTCTTACGTCCATAACCCAAGCGACGATTGGCTTGCCAAGTATCTGTAATTGATCTGTTTTCACCCGGAGAACCCCCACCCATGACCACCCAAAACACCCCCATCCGCGTCGCCATCATCGGCACCGCCCGCCGCTCGGACTATCTCTACGGCCCCATCCTCCACGCCCTGCCCGCTGATGTCGAGTTGGTTGCGGTCTGGGGGCGCAGCGAAGCCTCGGCCAAGCGGCTGGGCGAAAGCCTGGGCGCGCCCTATTTCACCGATCTGGACAAACTGGTGCGGGAGACTGCACCCCAGATCGGCATCGTCTCTGTCACATACGGGGCAAACGGCGAAGTGGGGCTGATGGCCGTGGAGGCCGGGCTGCACGTCCTGTTGGAGACGCCCATCGCCCACAAACTGACAGAAGCGGATGCGATTATCGCCGCGGCCGAGCAGCGGGGGCTGAAGATCGAAGTGGCCGAACAGTTTCACCGCCGCCCCCTGGAAGCAGTGAAACTCAAACTGCTGGCCTCCGGTCTCTTTGGCACAGTCCACAGCGCCTTCAACGACTTCGCTGGCCACGGCTATCACGGCGTCAGCGTCATGCGCTCCTATCTGGGCTTCGACGCCCGCCCGGTCCAGGTCACCGGCGCGGTCAAGGAGTATCCTCTGGTTTCCCACTGGTCACGTCTGCGCAACGAGACCGCTGCCCGCAACGAGAGCCAGGAGCACGGCCTCATCGAATACGACGACGGACGGCTGGGCATCTTCCACTGGACGAATGTGGGCTACGATTCGCCCCTGCGCTGGTGGCGCAGCAGCCGCTTTCTGGCCGAGAAGGGGATGGGCATCACTGTGGGCGTGGGGCTGGAGGTGCAGGAGTGGCTGAGTACCCTTGCACCCGGCGGCGAAGCGCCCCGTTTTGTCACCCTGGAACGGCGCTGGGAGCGGGTGGACGGCGGCGCGCTCATCGCAATGGTGGCCCACACCGGCGACCCGGAGCTGCCGATTGTCACCTGGGAGAACCCCTTCCGTCCTCGCAAACAGGGCCACGGCCCGGATTGGCAGGACGACGTCATCGGCGTAGCGGGCTGTCTGATGAGTCTGGTGGAGGCCGTGCGCGACGGCGGTGAACCCAGCTACGGCCCGTTGCAGGCTCGGCTGGATCAGGAGATTATTGTGGCGATCCGGGAATCATCCAAACAGGGCGGCCAGCCGATTGCCCTGCCCATCGACCCGGCCAGCCAGACGGTTTAACAGAAAAAAGCGAGGGGTGAAACGCGAGATCGTTCGAACGATCTCGCGTTTCACCCCTCGCTTTGTCATCTTGTCATCCCTTCTCTTCCTACCCCGTCGCGCCCTTCACACTCCATACGGAACCCGTCGTATAGGTGTTACGCTCGGAGCAGAGAAATTCGATGACCTCCGCCACCTCTTCCGGGTCGGAGTAGCGGCCCATCGGGTTGCCCGGATCGGCCAGGAATTCCGCTGTGAAGCGAGGAACCACCATATCCGTCAGCGCCCGGCCCGGCTCCACGCCGTTGACAAAGACATTCTGCTTGGGATAGGCATTGCCCAGCGCGCCGATGAAGGAATGGACCGCGCCTTTGGAGACGCCGTAGGGGACCTGATTGGTCGCGCCAAAACGCGCACCGGAGGTGATGGAGAGACAGCGCCCCCAGCCACCCTTCAACATATGGGGGATGGCGGCCTGGTGTGCGTAGTAGATGCCAAAAACATTAATTTTCATCACTTTTTCAAATTGGGCCGCGGACTGCTCCAGAAAGGGCGCTTCCAGCCCCAGAATTCCCGCGCAGCAGACCAGAATATCCAGACGGCCAAAAGTATCGATGGTCTGGGCCACCATTGCAAGCACGGCTGCCTCGTCGGTCACGTCCGTGCGCAGGTAAAGCGCCTTCTGCCCCAGTGCCTCAATCTCGGCCACCGCGCTTGCGCCGTACTCGTCCTGTAAATCGGCAATCACAATATCCCGGCCAGCCTCGGCCATGCGCAGGGCAGAAGCCCGGCCAATGCCCCGTGCGCCGCCGGTCACAATCGCTACCCGCCGCTCGACTGGCGCGGCAAAACGTAAATTTGACATAGTAGTTTCCTATCGGTTGATTGGTTGAGTAGTTGATTGGTTGATAACTTGCGTTCGGACAATCTGTTGTATCTGCCCGATCCGTTTCATTTGCCTTGCTTTTTGTACGCTTTCTGTATTGGTCAACAACAGCTTGAATTGCCGATCCTCAACGCAATGACGTAAAGCTGGGAAGGCGCAAAGCTGTTCTCTGCGCCCTTTGCGTCCCTGCGCCTTTGCGTTAAATTTCAACATTTGCCTGACCAATACACTTTTTATACGCTCTCGTCTGCGTCCAGCACACGGATGCCCAGTTCCTTGGCGGTGTCGTGGAAGAGTCGGGCCACCGCGGGCAGCTCTTCTGTGCTGTTGCCCTCGGAGATGACCGGGTAATCCGGGTTGAGCGCTTCCATCCGCCGGAAGAGGGTTTTGAAATCCATCAGCCCTTTGCCGGGACAGCCGTCGCTCAGGTGCAGGGCCAGCCGGTTTTCGATCCAAATGTCTTTGGCGTGACAACTCACCATATGTTTGCCCAGCAGATCAAAGTGCCTGTCCAACTCGGCGCCTGTATCAAAGACGGTTTCCAGTGTAATCCAATTGGCCGAGTCGTAGTCGCAGCGCACCCAGGGCGAATCCACCTCATCGAGAATGGCCAGCGTAATCTCCGGCGTCTTCAGCGTCACCAACTGGTGGCTCTCCAGGCTCAGATAGACCCCCGCATCCTCCGCCGCGGACTTACATTCGTTCAGCGTCTTCACCAGTTGACGTTCCGCGGCCACCGTCCAGTTGTCCGGGTGGGGAAACCAGGGGCCAGCCGGGTTCATCGAACCGGGGCCGGTGTCGATGCCCCGCGCGCCCATCCAACCGGCCAGACGCAGCGCGGCCTGCAATGTGCTCACCGACTCCTTGCGCACGCGCTCGTCGGATGTGACCAGATTTTGCCAGTAGCCCGTCGTCTGATAGAGACGCACCCCTTCTCCGGCCAGTAAATCCTTCAGCCGCTGTGCTTTGTGCTTGGGTGTGGTGTGGGGATCGTTGGCCCGGAAGCGGGTGAAAATGCCGCTGAAGCCCAACTCTCGTACCCGGCGACACATCTCCGGGGTTATGTCGTCCATATCGGACGGCAGAAAACAGCCGCTCATTCCAAAACGCATGGGGAAAACTCCTTTGGGTGAAGTGAGAAATGAAATCAATCAACCAGTCAACCGATGCGCGGTTCATTGGTTGACTGGTTGATTGGCTGGGTCCGTTTGATTGCCAGACCTGCGCTGATCAGCACCAGCACACCTCCGGCCCACTGCAAAAGGGTGAGCCGTTCGTGGAGAAAGAGTACCGACAGCAAAATGATCAGCAGGGTTTGCAAAGGCCAGAGCAGCGCCACCTGGCCGCCGCCGATGTGACGCATGGCCACAAACTGGGCGATGCGGGCAAAATAGGTGCTGATCAGCGCCATCACCAGAATTGCCGTCCAGCCCACCACGCCCGGATCCCGCCAGACCGCGCCCTGCACGGCCCAGAACCCGGCCACCACCAGCGTCATCACAACCAACAGATAGAATGTCACTGTGCGCGGGTCGTAGGCCAACAGTCGCCATTGAAGCAGCACCAGTTGGACAGCGTAGAGCAGAATCGACAGGCCGGTCAGCACCAGCCCAATCGACGAAACCTGGCCGCTCGGCCCCACCAGCAGATAGATGCCGGCAATGGCAAAGCCCAGCCGCAGCAGATGGCGGCGGGTCAGGCGCTCGCCGCCCAGGGCCAGGAGCAGTAGTACCACCAGTGGCTGCACAGATTTGAGCATCGCTGAGACCGACGAATCGATCCAGGCCAGAGAGAGGAAAAAGCAGCAGATTTCCACCCCAGCAATCCCGCCCACCAGGGCCACCCGGCCTGCCAGTTCCCGGTCTATGCGTAAAAGTTCGGGTCGAGTCAACCCCAGCGTCACAGCCATCAGCACGACGGCGATCCCCAGCCGGGCCAGCAGCATCCCTACGGGGTCCACACCACCGGTCACCGCGGCCCGGGCCAGGGGCGTGACCAGCGCCGCTGCGCCCGTAGAGGCCAGGGCCATCGACCAGCCGACTACCGACGGCGATCCCCGCTGCTGGCGATAGAAAGCCAGCCAGCGATTACCGACCACCGGTCGTCGGCTTGGGACCCCCGGCCAATTCGTCCACCAGTCCCCGCACCAGCCCGTCGATTTCACCCAGCGCTTCCGCGGCGGTCGCCTGGTCCAGATCGTGGATGTGCCAGTAAATTACCCGATCTTCCCAGCCCGGATAGCCAGCGGCCAGGAGGGGCCGATGCTCTACCTCTTTGACAGCAATCACCCGATCTGCCCCGGCCAGTTCTGCCTCGCTCACCTGCACGGGATAGCGTTCAATGGCCTCGGCTGGCGGATCGATCCCGGCGGCGGCCAGCGCGGCCAGGGTCGGTTTGGCAATCGGGCCGGGATTGGTGGCTTCCTTCACCCGCAGCCCGCTGGATGCAGCCCGCCAGTTCAGACCGGTTTTCCCGGCCAGTTCGTTGAAAAGCAGTTCCGCGTAGCGGCTGCGATAGTAGTTGCCTGTGCAGAGAAAGAGGATTGTTTGCATAGTTTACTCGTTTTGCGTTGATGGTTGTCGGTAGCCAGTCATCAGTTATCAGTGGAATTGGCGACGCATCTACAGTTGACTGGTCACTGATGACTGATAGTTGTCGTCATCCGAAGCGCAGCCAATAGATCGCCACAGCGCCCGCGCTGGCTACATTCAGCGAACGTTTGGCCCCGTCCATCGGCAGGCAGACAATCCGCTCGCTGAGATCGAGCAGCGCGGGGTCCACGCCGGTGACTTCGTTGCCCACGGCCAATATGACCCGGTCTACCTCCCCGGCGCGGATGGCAAAGATCGGCTCGGCTCGCGCCCCGGTTTCCAGGGACCAGAGCCGCCAGCCCTTTGCGATCCGCGCCTCGGCGGCAAGACGGGCGTTGGGGTGATAGCTCCAGGGAACGATCTCCTCTGCGCCCAGCCCGGTCTTGGCAACTTTGGGGTGATCCGGTTTAGGTGTGATGCCGCAGAGATGGACGTGGGCAATGCCCGCGCCCTCGGCTGTGCGCAGGAGCGAACCCACATTATAAGTGCTGCGGATGTTGTCCAGCAGCAGGTGGACAACCGGCCCGCTGACTGTTTCCCGCCGCTGGTCGCCCTCCTCGCCCTCTTTCGGCGGCAAAGGCTGGCAGACCGTCGGCTCGCCACAGACCGGACAGATCAGCCGCCGCTCGTCCTCCCAGGCCGCGGGGAAGCGGAAGCGGCAGGCCAAGTCTATGCATTCACAAATCCAGCCGACGGGTGTCACGGCAAGGCCCCGCGACCTTCCGGCCACAGCTCTGTTTCGCAGACCAGCGGCGAAGTGTCGGATCCAAAACAGCCCCAGAGGGGGAAATAGATCGTATAAATCATCTCTGCCACCACAAATGATCCGTCCAGCAGCCGGGTACGTCGGGGCGGCGTAACCCGGTTATCGGTCACAAACATCTCCACTCGATATTCTCCGGCTGGCAGCGGGTCGACCGCCGCGTCCATCTGCCAGGGCGTCGGCACCTGGCCACAGGCCAGATCGGGAATCTGGGCCTCGATAGTTAAAGTTTGGGTGATGACGCCGTGAGAATCGTAGCGGGGGGTGCAACTGTCCAGGCTGAGGCCAGCCAGACGCACGGTTATTTCTTCGTTGATTTGGGGCAGGGCGGGGATGGTTTGAATACCGCCTATGACCTCAAACTCCTCTCTGGCCGAGGCAATGGTCTCGCCCGTGATACCAGAAATGACAGCCAATAAAGCCACATAAAAATTGGGCTGACGGGGCGGAACCACCACAGAGAAGTCCCAACTGGTCTGGCCATCGGTACAAATGACCTGGGGGCCGGGTGTTTTGGCTTCGATGTAAACGCTGCTCTCCTCCAGCCTCAGGGCGTGAAAGGCAGGCACACAGGAGTTGGGCCATTGGCCGGAGACGGTGACAAAAAAATATTGGGAAAAACTGGGTGTGGTTGGATACACAGCGATCGTTTCGTTTGCACCAGGGGCAGAATCAACCGAAGTGGAAGGGAGAAATAGTAGAATCAACGCAATCAAACCGCAGAGAAATCCAATTCGGAGTGTTCGATGCCGGGTCATTAAAACTCCTGTGCCGGGAGGGAAGAAGAATCGCCGGAGGGTACTGTCAGCATAACGGGGAATGGGCCTTTGCGCAAATCACTCTACGTCGCCAAACCTGCTGTGGAGGCCCGGCGGCACGACGTTTCGTTTTCCCGCCCGGCTCTTCTGCAACAAAAAAAACGTGAAACGTGAAGCGTGAGATCGTAGAGACTCTTCACGTTTCGCGTTTCACGTTTTTTGTGGAGAACGCAACTACTCAGCGCTCTCACTGCCTGTGCAGATTAGTCAGCCAGGCCCATATCGTCGCCCACCATCCGGGCGCTGGCAGGCATGGGCTGGTGATATTCCACCGGGGGAACCAGCCTTTCCACCAATTCTTTCGTTCCGGTCACATTCAGCTTCTCGAAGAAGAAGCGGAATTCGTCCTCCAACGATTGGAAGAGCGCCTTGTAGTTGGCCGGGGCGAAGCTCCACAGTTCGGGCTTGAAGGGGCCGTGGGCTTTCTTGCGGGTGCTGTAGTAGAACTGGGCGTCGGTCTGCCCGCTCTTGCGCTCGTCCGCGTGATGCACGTCCAGGTGCTTGTAGATGCGCTGTTTCAGCCCGTCCGGGAAGGCCGGGTCGTCCATAAAGATATTCTGGAAGCCGGTGGCCAGGTGAATTTCCAGGGTCTGCATCTCGGGGAATTTGTTGAAATAGTCCCGGGGCAGGGTGCTGGCCCCGTGCTGGACAGCGCCGCCCGCGCCGTAACGCCAGGCCCGCTCGCCCAGATCGCGCAGGGTGTCAAAGTCCACAGCCACTTTGGCAATCGAGCCATCGGGCAGCACAATTCCGCCGTGGCTGGTGCCGGTCTGCACACTGATTTTGCTCAGCCCCGCGTAGTCGCCCAGCCCGGCCAGGACTTCCAGATAGTTGGCCATATAGGCGTCCAACTCTTCGGTGGTGGAGTTCTTCTCGCCCACTTCGCCGATCTCGCCGCCCAGGCTGACGGTCACGCCTTCCGGCTCCAGGTCGCGCACAAATTTGGTGATCTCGGCGGAGCGCATAAAGTTGTGATGCTGCTGGTCCACCAGGGATTCCGGCTCCAGGGTCACGAGGGTGCTGGTGTCGATGTCGATGTTCCAGAAGCCCGCGGGCACGGCCTTGGCGATCAGATCCTTGACTTCCTGGATCGCGCCTTCCGGGTTCTTGGCATAGGTGGAAGCCTTGACCTGGAAATGGTCGCCCTGGATAAAGAGCGGGCCGCTGTAGCCCTCTTTGATGGCCGCTGCGATCAGGCTGGTGACAAACTCGGCGGGTTCCTGATCCGTGTAGCCCATTTCACTGCGGGCGATCTCGAAGATGAAGGCACGGGTGTCGGTTGCCAGCGCGGCCCGCAGCGCGGCCCGGCCTGTGTCATAGGTGGAGAAGCGGATGTTCATGGCCGGCACTGTGCGGTCCGACCACTCGCCCCGGGCACGGGCAATGTAGAATTCGTGGATGCTGGCCGGTTGCGCGCCCAATGCCTGGCCCGCTTCCCAGATCAGCCAACGGGCAAAATCCCGCACGGCAGGTGTGCCAAAGACCGCATCCCGCACCAGTGTGTCGATGTCGGTGCTGCGCAGGCGGGCTTCATCCACCACCTGCACTTTACCATTCTCCACTTTGAGAGAATTGACGACTCCCTGGCGAATCTCGTAGATCGATTCGTGAATCATAAACTGGGTTCCTTTCGTATTCAACAAACCGAGCTTTTCTTCAAAAGCTCGGTTTGTCGTGAGAATCACCCGCCGTTGCGGGATTGATTGTCTGCTCAGGCATTCGTGCAAAATTGCACAATGCTGCTCCTATTATACTGCCAAACTTGCGGCTACACAACAAAAAGAGGCAAAGATTTAGTACAGGAACAGCGGCTTGCCCATCACATTGCGCACTTTGGGCAGATACTGCTCAGCGTCGTAGAGCTGATCCACATCCACCCGTTTCAGGCCGCTGGTGACCATACTCATGGGAATGTGGGTGTAGATGCCTTCCCGGATGGCAACCATCCGCCCACTCTCCCCTTTGGTGATCAGGTCCATAGCCAGATGGGCGTAGTTGGTCGCCACCATCAGGTCCATAGCGTCGGGTGCACCGGAGCGCATGAGATAGCCCAACCGCTGGTTGATGATATTCTCGCCGGTGATCTTCTGCAACGCTTCGCCGGTGATTTCGCCAATGCCGCCTAGCTTGCGGTGGCCGTAGGCGTCGGTCTCGCCATATTCGATCACCGCGCCGCCGGCCATATGTGCGCCTTCGCTGATGGTCACCATCGCATAGTTACTGGGATTGGCCCGCTTGTCCCGCAACACCAGTTCGCCCAGCTTTTCTGGATCGAAGGGTACTTCCGAGATGAGTGCCCGATCCACACCGGCCAGATAGGAGCTGATCAGGCTGGTCTCACCGGAGTTGCGGCCAAAGAGTTCGACGACCGCGATGCGCTCGTGGGAACCGGTGCTGGTGCGCAACTGGTGGATGAACTGGACACTGCGGGTGACGGCAGTGCTGAAGCCGATACAGTAGTCTGTGCCGAAAACGTCGTTGTCCATTGTCTTGGGGATGGCAATGACCGGAAAGCCCTCGCTGTGCAGCCGTTCGCCATAGCTTAGGGTGTCGTCGCCGCCGATGGGGATCAGCCGGTCGATGCCCAGAAACTCTAGATTTTTCAGGACGTGGACAGTGAAGTCCCGCAGGCTGGGGTCGTGGGCTTCGGCGTCCAGGTGGGCCGGGTCTTTCAGAAAGTCAGGCACAGCCGCTGGCTTTACTTTGCCCGGATTGGTGCGGCTGGAGTGAAGGAAAGTGCCGCCCGTGCGATCAATTGTGCGGACGATCTGCTTGGTGAGGGGTTGGGTGTTTTTCGCAACACTCTCCGGGTCGTCCCGGTCCATTTCCAACAGGCCGCCCCAGCCCCGGCGGATGCCGACGACTTCGTGGCCCTCTTCTTCGGCCCGGTAGACGACCGCTTTCATACAAGGGTTCAGTCCTGGTACATCACCACCGCCAGTTAGGATACCAATTCGCATAGTGGAGACTCCTTGAGATAGATAATAGTGAGTGGATACTGAGGATTGGCCTGATGAAATCTGCCCTGTAGTTGTACATTGTTCAATCTCGCGTGCAATGCTTCATCTGTCATTTGGCCAATTCTTTATGACTACGCCGCCTTAGGCGATACAGAACACGCAATCATCTGTGATGGCTATGAAACCCCGGCCCCGGCTGAGCCAACAGTTTGGCAATCGGGCGCAGTTCCATCCACCACTGCTCTTTGGGCCGCTGGGTCTTGTCATCCATCAGTCGGGGAATTTCGTAGAGCGGCGTGAACCGGATGTCACCCGTCAGCAATCCGATGGCCGCGGCCGATTCGTCGGAATCCCCCTTTTGGTAGTGCTCTTCGATAAAGTCGATGGATTTGGCTGCCAGCCGGGTCGCCAAAATCCGGTCATAGGGCGTGGGGTCACCTCCCTGCTGCAAGTGGCCCAGCACAGAGATACGCACATCGAAGAGCGAGCCACCCTCTTCTTCAAAGAGCGCAGAGAGAAAGGGCGTTGTGTACAGGGGATTGGCGTTTTCGTTTCGGATCATCAATCCCAGCCGTTTGCCGTGCTCAAACCCCTCTTTGAGCATCCCAATGTCCTGCTCCAAATCTGCCAGCGTCACCCCTTCTTCGTGGAGATAGACCCGCTCGGCGCCCGTGGCGATGGCCGACAACAGGGCCAGATAGCCACAATAGCGTCCCATTACCTCCACAATAAAGCAACGGTTGGAGGCCACTGCCGACTGTTTGATTTTGTCCACCACCTCCACAATGCTGTTGAGGGCAGTGTCCGAGCCAATGCAGAGTTCGGTGCCGGGCAGATTGTTGTTGATGGTGGCGGGGATGCAGATGAGCGGAATGTTGAAAGCGGGGAAGTTGGCCCGCTCCTCATAGAGACGCAGCATCGACTGGTAGCCAGCCCAGCCACCCACCATCAAAATGGCGTCGATTTTGTGCTCTTCCAGCGATTTGGCAATGGCGTAGAAATCACCGCCGCTGGGCACTTTGCGGCTGGTCCCCAGCTCCGAGCCGCCGGTGGGCGCCCAGCCGTTGACACTCATCCAGCTAAATTCCTGCATATTGTTATTGATCAGCCCCCGGAAGCCCCGATAGACCCCGACGGGAATGTGTCCCCGGTCTACGGCCAGGCGCACAGCCGCGCGCACAGCCGCATTCATCCCTGGCGCGGGTCCGCTGGCATTGAGGATGGCAAAGCGGATGCGTTTCTGGCCCGGCGTGGGTGGGTGGGGCATGGAGCGGATGAGCGTGCGCAGGATGCGGAAAGACTCCTGGAAATTCTTGCCCCGCAATTCCATCGCTTTGTCAAAGTTCTGGGATCGGACCGCCTCGTTCAATTCGTGGGTCTTGTCCACGCACTCCATCAGGGGCAGGACTACGATTTTGTTGTTATGAATACCCACCAGCACAGATTCGTCGTTTTCGCCCGCTGCCAGCGCGATTGTTGCTGCGGACGCGCCCACCTGTGTGCTCAACACCCGATCATAGGCGCTGGGCGCACCGCCCCGCTGCACGTGGCCCAGCACAGTCACCCGAGCCTCCTCGTCCAGATGTTTTTCCAGGGCCAGTTTCACCATCTCCGCAGTGATGGGGTTGCCGTTGCGATCCTGCGCGCCCTCGGCCACCACCACAATACTGTCCCGGCGGCCACTCTTGCGCCCTTCGCCCAGGATAGAGCACATCTTCTCTTCCCAGTCGTCCAGATTGGGCGGATTTTCCGGGATCAGCACCCAATCTGCGCCAGAGGCCAGCGCGCCCATCAGGGCCAGATAGCCGCAGTTGCGCCCCATCACTTCAACGACAAAGGCCCGCTGATGGCTGGCTGCGGTGCTGGTGATGGCGTCGATGGCGTCGGTGATGCGGTGCAGCGCGCTGTCCGCGCCGATGGTCATATCCGTGCCATACATATCGTTGTCAATTGAGCCGACCAGCCCGGCAATCGTAAGATAGGGGTGGGCATCTGCCAGAGACTGCTCAACTTCGCCCGCAGCCACCAACTCCTGGACCAACTCACGCCACTCCTGGCGCAGCAGATTGGCCCCGGTCAGGCTGCCGTCGCCACCGATGACGACCAGCCGGTCGATGCCGTGGCGCAGTAGATTGCCAACTGCTTTGCGCCGCCCCTCCCGGGTGCGAAATTCCGGGCTGCGGGCTGTGCCAAAGATTGTGCCGCCTTTGTGCAGAATCCCGCCGCTGGCTGCCCATTCTACCTGGCGGATATACTTGCCGCCTTCGATCATTCCCTGATAGCCTTCATAGATGCCGTAGACTTCCGCTCCCTGATCAAGCGCAGCGCGCACAGTGGCGCGAATGGCTGCGTTCATTCCCTGAGCGTCGCCGCCGCTGGTCAAAACTCCGAGTCTTTTGGGCATTGAGATACTTTCTGCTGAACAAAGCGCTGGTGCTGTGTCTCTCTGCGGCTGCGTCATCATCATCATCGACAGGGGAAACGCATCATTGCGAAGGAGCGGCGCTCGTCTCTCTCAGCCGACAAGAGAGAAAGGCCAATAAACGAAGGATTTCATAATTGATTATAGTACACCAGTCCATCCGGCTACAATTTCCGAAGTTGTCGAATGCGACCGGTTGCATCCTTACACATTTCCGATGGTTTTGGGATACAATAGGTCATAACCACATAGACACAAAGGCACGAAGAAAAAGCGAATTTGTTTCCTCCTCTTCTCTGCGACTTTGTGGTAAAGCCAATCACACTTGAGGATATACCCGTGGCCCTTTCTGACATCTTCTCCCAACTGCGCAGTGAAGCCGCCAAAGTTGTCGTCGGCCAGGAGTCGGTCTTCGAGCAGGTGGTCATCGCCTTCTTTGCTGGCGGTCACGTCCTGCTGGAAGGTGTGCCCGGCACAGCCAAAACTCTCCTGGCCAAAACCCTGGCCCGGCTGATCGACGCCGAATACGGGCGCATCCAGTTCACCGCGGACCTGATGCCCAGCGATGTGGTGGGCACACAGGTCTTCGACCTGAACAGCAGCCAGTTTCATCTGCGCCAGGGACCGATCTTCACCCAAATTCTCCTGGCCGATGAGATCAACCGGGCACCGGCCAAGACCCAATCCGCGCTGCTGGAAGCGATGGAAGAACGCCAGGTGACGATTGATCGGGCCAGCTATCCCCTGGGCGATCCCTTTATGGTGCTGGCGACCCAAAACCCGGTGGAGTACGAAGGCACGTACCCCCTGCCCGAAGCCCAACTGGACCGCTTTCTCTTCAAAGTGCGGGTGGATTATCCCCCAGCCGAAGCCGAGGAAGAGGTGCTGCTCCGCTATCACACGGGTTTCGACGCGCATAAGCTGGACGCAGTGGGCTTGCAGCCTGTGGTCAAACAGGCGGAACTGGCCCAATTGCGGGCAGAAGTACAGGCAGTAACCGTCGAACCGGGTATCCTAGCTTATATCACACGGCTGGTGACCGCCACCCGGCGCAGCCCGGATTTGCTCCTGGGCGGCAGTCCCCGGGCCTCCATTGCCCTGCTCCAATCGTCAAAAGTCCACGCCGCGCTGCAAGGCCGGGATTACGTGACTCCCGACGACGTGAAACCCCTGGCCGCGCCTGTCCTGCGCCATCGCATTATCCTGCGCCCGGAAGCGGAGATCGAAGGCATCGACGCCGACGACGCGGTGCGCCGGGTGCTGGCCGGGGTGGATGTGCCCCGGTGAGAGGTATTGGATAGTAGGGATTGGGTAGTGATGAGATCGGGCTGATGATAGGCGTGAGCAGTTATCAGTTACCAGTGAACCGTTGGCACGCTGCTCGTCCCCATTGCTCCGCGTGGGGACGCAGAATGGACGCTCTGCGTCCCAAAGGAAACCAATAGAATGCAGACAAAAATTTCTCGATGGGCCATTCCCATTATTTTCGCAGTGGCTATCCTCGCACTCGGCGGATGTTCTTTTGTGGAAGCAGAGGAAGTCATCCATCTGCCGATTGTGAGCCAGGCGGACGGGGCGACTTCGACGCCGCTCCCAACCGCAACCGCTATAGCTACCGCGACCGCCACAGCGACCACCTTTTCGACTGAACCGCCCCCGCCTACGCCCTCCGCCACACCGACACCGACGGTCATCCCAGATTGGTCGACAATCGCTCTGGTAACCGTCGCCAGTGGGCTGAGTTCTCCGGTGGATATGGCCGATCCTAACGACAACAGCGGGCGGCTCTTTGTGGTGGAACAGGCGGGCCGGGTGCGTATTCTACGCAACGGCCAGTTGGATGCGACGCCTCTGCTGGACATCACGGACCGGGTGCGCTGCTGCGGCGAACGGGGGCTGCTGGGGATTGCCCTGCCCCCGAACTTTTCCGAAAAGGGCTATTTCTACCTCAACTACACCACCGACGCTCTGGGCAAATTGCAGACCCGCATCAGCCGCTTCTACCTGAGCGCTGACCCGAACATCGCCGATCGCAACAGCGAGCAGATCGTCCTCGTCTATGACCAGCCGTATGTCAATCACAACGGCGGCGATCTGGCTTTCGGGCCAGACGGCTTCCTCTACATCGGTGTGGGCGATGGGGGCAGTGGTGGCGATCCCGAAAATCGGGCGCAGAACCTGGCCAATATTCTGGGCAAAATGTTGCGTATCGACGTGGAGACCGGCAACCCGACTACTTACACTGTTCCCCCATCAAATCCCTTTGTGGAGCAGACAAATGCTCTGCCCGAAATTTGGGCCTACGGCCTGCGCAATCCCTGGCGCTACTCCTTTGACCAGCAGACCGGCGACCTCTTCATTGCCGATGTGGGGCAGAACGCCTACGAGGAGATCGACTTCCAGTCTGCGGCCAGCCTGGGCGGCGAAAACTACGGTTGGCGCATCACCGAAGGAACCCACTGCTACAACCCCAATCCGTGTGACAAAACTGGGCTGACCCCGCCCATCTGGGAGTATGACCGCTCCCAAAATGACCGCTCCATCACCGGCGGTTTCGTCTACCGGGGCGCGGCCTACCCCGCTTTGCAGGGCGTCTACCTATACGCTGACTACGTGAGTGGGCGTATCTGGGGGCTGCGCTTTGACGGATCGGGCTGGGAAAATCGACTGCTGCTGGAAAGTGGCCGTAATATCAGCAGCTTCGGCCAGGACGGGGCGGGGGAAGTCTATGTAATCGACCACGCGGGGGCGATTCTGCAGGTGGTGGTGGCGGAATAGTGGATTGGAGTGCAGGTTTTTCCTGTACTGCTGTGAAATCTGTAAAAACTCGGTTTTTCACCGGAGTCATACATGCAAAAAAGGGGATTGGAGATCGGGCACAAGCGCCGAACTCCAATCCCCTTTTTCAATTCTACCTCAGCCCTCTACCGCAAATGGGGGAAGGCGCCAACACCGGCGTAATTCGCCATCACATCCAACTCTTCTTCGATGCGCAGAAGCTGGTTGTACTTGGCCACCCGGTCGCTACGGGCTGGTGCGCCGGTTTTGATCTGCCCGGCGTTGAAGGCGACGACCAGATCAGCAATCGTGGCGTCTTCGGTCTCACCGGAGCGGTGGCTGACGACAGCCGCCCAGCCAGCCCGCTGGCTCATCTCAATTGCGGCGATGCTTTCGGTCAGGGTTCCGATCTGGTTGACTTTGCAGAGCAGCGCGTTGCAGGCTTTCTCGGCAATCGCGCGCTGGATGCGGGTCACGTTCGTCACCAGCAGATCGTCGCCCACCAACTGCATCCGGTCGCCCAGCTTACTGTGGAGCAGCTTCCAGCCGTCCCAGTCGTCCTCGGCCATGCCGTCTTCCAGGGAGATAATTGGGAAGCGGTTGGCCCAGTCCACCCACAGATCAACCAACTCCGGGCTGGAGAGGCTGCGTCCTTCGATGTCCAGTTTGTACAGGCCGGTCTTGGGGTCGTAGAGTTCTGTGCTGGCCGGGTCCAGGGCAATGAAGACATCCTCGCCGGGACGATAGCCCGCCTTCTCAATGGCGGTCAGAATCACTTCGACTGCTTTGGCGTTGCCACCCAGGCTGGGGGCAAAACCGCCCTCGTCGCCCACATTTGTGCTCTGGCCCATATCGTGCAGCACTTTTTTCAGGGATTGGTAGATTTCCGATCCCCAGCGCACGGCCTCGGCGATGGAATCCGCACCCACAGGCATCACCATAAATTCCTGGAAGTCTGTACTATTGACCGCGTGCTTGCCACCGTTGAGAATATTCATCATTGGCACGGGCAATGTGCGCGCACCCACACCGCCCAAGTAGCGGTAGAGGGGCAGGCCCACGGCCTCCGCGGCGGCTTTGGCCACGGCCAGGCTCACACCCAAAATGGCGTTGGCCCCCAGGTTACCTTTGTTCTCTGTACCGTCCAGTTCGATCAGGTATTCGTCGATGGCGATCTGGTCCAGGGCATCCATCCCGATCAATTCGTCGGCCAGGGTGTCGTTGACATTCTCCACCGCCTTCAGCACACCTTTGCCGCCGTAGCGTTTCTTGTCCCCGTCACGAAGCTCTACGGCCTCGTGCGCGCCGGTGCTGGCTCCACTGGGCACCGCAGCCCGGCCCATCGCACCGGAGGAGAGGACGACTTCCACCTCCACCGTTGGGTTGCCCCGACTGTCCAATATTTCGCGTCCCACAATTCCTTCGATAATTGACATTGATTGTCTCCATATATGTAGTAGCTGTCTGAATATCCGATATGACCCCGAACAGGCTGGGTGTCACCCCTTACTATACCCCCAAGCCGCCAATCATACACAATTGGGCGCTGCCAATTCGCCGCTCGTCATAACTTGTCTGATTTTAGCCGATTTTGAATTTGACGGTCCACGAAAAGGATGATATGATATCTATCCGCTTGAACGAGTTCTGTTTTAGCGGGAGCACATTAGTGAGTGTAGAGAAGTGAGCGGTCATTTGCTGTGGCGTATGTTGGTGTATGGGCATATGTCGGCGGCTGGTGCTGAGAGTTGAAATTTTCGGAGGGATTGAGGATTTGACTTGATGGGCTGGGCGTGATAAAGTGAGTGATTGTGCCCCCGGAACCTGTGGGGAATTTGCGGGCCATGTTTTTGGAGTTGGTTGTGGCGGATTTGGTGGTAGTCGAATCGAAGCGCTACAGAAGACGAAGAAAAACAGAGCATAGCGAATTTGACAGGGAAAGGGAGCGGTGGTAAAGTTAGGACTTGTGCCCTGGGTTTGGCAGTAACGATTTGGGGTGCGCAAGGCGATGGCGAAGCGAGTGATTTAGCGGTTTCG
>JAUIHI010000025.1 GCA_030432295.1 Anaerolineae bacterium
AGCAAAGTGGCAGCAACGCACACCCGGCATGGCTGCCGGATTGACAGACCATGTTTGGTCCTTCAGAGAGCTACTCACCGCCAAATTTGAGCCGATTCATTGTCAAAGTATTAGCGGATGAGCACCCTGATTCGCCTGCGGTGCAGAATAGCTTCAATCAGATCGAAACTCGGGTGGGTCGGGTGGTGGTGGATGGCTTGGCCGAGGGCGCAGATGTTTACCTGTCGCCCAATTTCTACAACTATTCGCCCCTGCGCTTTCTGGTCTATGGGGCGGTGGCCGACCAGATGGCCGAGAACCCGCTGGAAAATCCGCCCTATCGACTGGCCCGCCCGGAGGTGGATCTGCCCCTGGCAGCCACGGGCAACGGTGCGCTGCTTCTGCTCGATCTACACTACGAATCCCTGTTGGGCTATGTGACCGGTTTCTATCCCAATGCCCAGATGGAACTGGTGCGGGGTCCGAGCGATATGCCCCTCTTCTGGCAGATACGCATACCGCTGGCCGATTTAGCCGCCTATCGCGGGCTGATGCGCACGCTGGTTACGACGGATGGCAAATCGACGGTGGAACAGGTGGTGGGGTTTGACGTGCCTGCCCAGGCAGAGATTGGCGAAGTCCAGTGGACCGGGACGCTGCAAGTGCCAACCAGCGGTCTGTATACATTTGTCGCTACCCACGCCCAACTCTTTGTGGATGGCGCTCTCTGGGATGCGCCCCGCTATCTGAGCCGCGGGCTGCATGAGATCAACTTGCGCCAGCCAGATTTTGCTGGTCAATCGTCCCAACTGGCGTGGCGGCTAGGGGAAGGACCTGTGGAGCCAGTACCCCTGTCGGCTTTCCTTACGGCAGATATGCCGATTCAAGGCTTGACAGGATTTTACTTTACGGGTGATAATTGGGCCGGTACTCTCGTCTTCCGGCAAGTTACCCCCTTTCTGTTGTTGGCCTGGCCCCAAAATGAGCCTTTGCCCCATCCGTTCAGCGCCATTTTTGTCGGCTCCTTGCGCATCGAAGCCGCGGGGACCTATCGCTTCCGGCTTCACGCGGATGATGGGGTGCGGTTTGCGCTGGATGGCGTTACCCTGGGCGAAGGGCTGACACCGGATCAGCCCAATCAGTTCAGCGTCGATGTGACGCTTGCGCCGGGTCTGCACGATCTGCGCATCGACTACTTCCAGCGCTATGGGGGGAGTGCCCTACAGTTTTGGTGGCAACCGCCAGGCCAGGCCGAAACGCCTGTGCCACCGGATGTGCTTGTGCCAGATTCACAATAGCCCATCCCAACTGCTTGTCTGGTCACCAGCAGGAATGTTATGGTAAGGCGAATCTATCGACAATCAATGGTGAGGCGCACGATATATGGAACAGGAAGTTACACCCGATAAGGTGGTGTTCGATCGGCGTGGATTGTTGGCTTGGGTAGTGCTTCTGGCCGCGGGTTCGCTGGCTATCTGGACACAGCTACGCATAAACACCTTTCCTTCGGCGACTACGGCCGGCTTGCTCTTTCTGGCGGCAGGACTTCTTTTTGCTTTTGCTGCACCGGTCATCCAAGAGAAGATGGGTTGGCCGCCGCGACCTCGACGCTGGGAGGGCGCGCGCCAGGCACAGATCGGCGGTGGACTGGCTTTGCTGCTGGCCCTGGTCGCCACCTACCTGCTCTGGGATGACCTTTCCAACCACTGGGGCCTACTGCTTTGGCTGGCCGCGGTTGTCGCGCTGCTAGTCAGTTTCTGGTCTGCCCGCCCTGTCGCTGCCCAGGAAGACCCGGTCCGGCGCTGGTTTCCTCCCTTCTCTTATCCTAGCCGCTTTGACATCCCACGCAATTTGGAAATTTTGATCCTTGTGTTGATCATTGCCGGTGCCCTGACCGTGCGCGTATGGGATTTCAGCCTCTTTCCCAACGGTCTGCAATCGGACGAGGGCAACAACGGCATCGACGCCTTGAAATGGATCAGCGGCGCGCCCTACACTCCCTATTCCGAATCGAATGAGGGGCAGGCATCTCTCTTTACTTATCTGATCGCCCTGGGGTTTTCCTTTTTTGGCCCCTCCCTCGAAGTCATGCGCTCGGTCTCTGCGCTGGTAGGCGTGGCGACGGTTATAGCCTTCTACTTTTTAGTGCGGGATCACTATACCGTGCCCGCTGCCCTGGCGGGAACAGCCCTGCTCGCCTTTTCCCGCTGGCATATTACTTTCAGCCGCATCATCTATGAACTGATCTTGACCCCTCTGGCGCTGGTTTTGCTCTTCTACTTTTTGCACAAAGCCCTGCGCGATGGGCGGCTGCGGGATTTTGTCCTGGCAGGGCTGGCCCTGGCCTTTGGCTTCAACACCTACACTGGCTTCCGCACCGCGCCCATCGGGGTCGGGCTGCTGTTGCTTTACTGGCTGATTGTCCGTCGCAAAGAGGCCGCTGCTGTGATCGGCGGCTCGTTTCTGTTCGCGGGCAGCGCGTTGATCGGGCTGATCCCGCTAGGCATCTACGCTATCCAGCGCCCGGATGTAGTCTTTTTGCGCACCAGCCGCCTAAATATTTTGGGCGAAATCGACGCTGTTGGTTCCCTACAACCCCTCTGGACAAACCTGCGCAACTATCTGCTGATGTACAATCTGCGCGGCGATCCGGTCACAATCAACAATCTGCCCGGAGCGCCAGCGGTGGCTGTTATTGTCGGCGGTTTAGGCCTGCTCGGACTGGTCTATGCCCTGCGCCACATCAACCAGCCCCGTTTCTTTATGGCCTTTGCCTGGATCGCAGCCACCCTGCCCGCCGGTATTCTCTCTGTGACGCTAGAATCGCCCTCCTCCCGGCGGGTGATTGGGATGTTGCCTCTGGTCATTCTGCTCGTCACCGCTGTGATAGACGCCTTTTGGCGCAGTAGCGTGCGCACATGGCACGGGCAGGCGCGCTGGCTGTGGGGCGGGGTGATCGTCGGTCTGGTTGCTACCGCGGGCTATGCGGATTTGGATATGTTCTTCACCCGTCAGGCCACAGCCGAATCGGTGCAGATGGCCTTCAGCCCGGTGGAGTCGTCGATTGCCCGCTACATGACCGGTTTGGACAAAGAAGCCGTACTCTATGTCAACCAGGGCTTTCGCAACCATTCGGCCATCCAATTCATCGCGCACAACCCGGAATACACGGTGCTGGACACCTCTCTGCATCTGCCTCTGCCCGAACCCCAGGACAAGCCCGTCATCTATATTCTGAGTCTGGACGACGAGCGGCTGCGGTTTCTCTTTGAGCAATTCTATCCAGGGGGCATCTGGGAGCAGCATACTCTCAACCCAGGCCCGCCCCTTTTCGACACATTTACCGTGTCCCCAGAGCAACAGCAGCGCGCGACCGGTCTACTGGCCCGGCTTACCCCGCCTGGTGACTGGCAGGATCCAAGCGGGCCAGCCCAACGCACGGAGGGGATTGTGCTGCCCCAGCCATTCCCGGCTGAGGGGGCGGGTGTGGAGGTGGTCTGGTCTGGCTCTCTGCGCGTGTCACTCTACGGCCTCTACAGTTTTCGCCTGGAAGGAGCCGCCAACGCCTCGCTGCTGATCGATGGCGTAGAGGTGTTGGTCGACGGGCTGTCCGGGCAAAGAGAATTGGTCGGCGGCTTTCATGACTTTGTGTTGTCCGCAGACCTGCGCGGGCAGGCTCAACCCCAATTGTTCTGGGGCGTGAATGGAGCCGAGCAACCCTTCCCGCTGGCTGCGTTCTTTACTTTTCCCGCACCGCCTTTCGGCCTGACCGGTGTCTACTATCCCAACGCGGTCTGGGGTGGCGAACCGTTTGTCCGCCAGCGGGATATTGTCGTAACCTCCACCGATGGGCTGGTTTCCCCCTACAGCGTCATCTGGACAGGGGAGATTCAGGTGGATGTGGCTGGCCCGACCAGCTTTGGCACCAATTCCGACGACGGTTCACTTGTGTATGTGGACAGACATCTGGCCGTGGACAACGGCGGCTCTCACGGCGCGGAGTATCGGGAAGGAGCGCCTTTGGAATTGAGCGCAGGACGCCACCCCATCGAAATTCGCTACTTTCAGGACGGCGGCTCCCATCGCTTTGAACTCTATTGGAGCCAGCCGGGACGTGGCCGCCAGTTGGTGCCACCGGATCGTCTCTTCGTCGTCAACTCTGATAGTACCGTCCCGACATTGCCATCGGATGCGCCAGTCTCACCTGCTGCAGCACCATCGCCAGCCGAGGGCGGAGCGGTGCCAGTCGCTGTGCCTGTAGCTCCTCCTTCACCGCTGGCAACCCCATCGCCAAATCCGTTGCCGTCAGAAGAAGCGCCGTCATCGCCCATTCCCACACCGGTCAACGAATGAAAAGACTACTCCCCTATGCCAATCTCCTGATTGGGGCGCTCGCTATCGGGCTGTCAATTGTAGCCCAACTTCAGATCGGGGTGGGACGCGACTGGCTGGCTGCTGCGTTCTTCGCCGTGGCTCTGTTTCTGGCCCTCTTCGCCTTTCGCAAGGCAGGCAGCCTGGATGGTTGGCTGCCCACCGACGCTGTCGTGGCAACCGTAAAAGGAAGGGGCTGGCTATGGCTGGGGCTGCTTATGCCTGCTGCGGTCAGCGCTTACAGCATTTACCGTTTGGATCCATTGCATCCCACTAACTCCTTCTGGCTGCTCCATCTGACAAGCCTGGCCCTCTTTGGGGTGGCCGTGCTTCTGCTTCAGATAGCCAGCCGGGGCACAAGCGACGATCCCCCGGCCCGGCCCTGGACGGGTAACGAGCGTTTTCTGGTGGTTATGATTCTGCTGATCGGCCTCTTTCTGCGTGTCTACCGCCTGCCCGAATTTCCCTTTGGCGTCTGGTTCGACGAATCGAGTACCGCTGAGATGGCTCTGCGTGTGCTAAACGAACCGGACTTTCGCCCCGTCTTTGTGAGCGCCATCTACGGCCCTGCCCACTACGTCTACCTAGCCGCCGCGCTCTTTTCGGGGATGGGGGTCTCGGCTTTTGTCCTGCGTCTGGTCAGTGTGATCATCGGCGTGTTGACGATCCCGGCTGGCTTCTTTGCAGGCAAGGAGTTCTTTGGACGGCGGGGCGGTCTGGTCGTGGCTTTTCTGATCGCCGTGGCCCACTGGAATGTCAATTTCAGCCGTATTGGAATGTTCAACATCAGCCCGCCGCTCTTCGAACTGTTGACCATCGGTTTTCTGCTGCGGGGGATGCGTCGGGGCCGGGTGGCGGACTACGCGGCCGCGGGTCTTTCTCTGGGGCTGGGCTTCAATTTTTATGTGGCTTTTCAGATATTTTTCGGGGTCATCGGTCTCTTTATCCCTATTCAACTGGTTGCCCGTTCGGGGTATCTGCGTACGCACTGGAAGGGGCTACTGGTGTTGGGGCTGGGCGCGTTGCTGCTGCTTGCACCCATTGCCGACTATGCCTGGACCGACCAGGAGACCTTCTTTGGGCGCACCCGGGGACTTTCCATTTTTGCTGAAATACCTCAGGAACGGTTGGGTGAGGCACTGCTCGAAAATACCCGCAAACATCTGTTGATGTTCAATGTGGCGGGGGATTCCAACGGGCGGCATGGTCTGCCCGGCGAACCGGAATTGGCCCCGATTGTCGGCGCGCTCTTTGTGCTGGGCATCGGTCTGAGTTTGGCCCGCATACGCCGTGCCCAGGCCTTGCTATTGCTGCTGGGGCTGGCGATTCCTCTCTGTGGCGGCATCTTCTCTCTGACTTTCGAGGCACCGCAGGCTTCGCGCACGATTCCTGTTCAACCCGCGGCTATGCTCCTGGCTGCCTTGCCCATCGGCCTGCTCTGGCACGAGTGGTCAAGCAGTCGGATTGGGCGGCGCTTTCCCCGGCTTTTTGTCTGGCCCCTGCTGACGCTGCTGGGTTTTGTGCTTGTCTTTGAATTCAATCTGCTATTCCAGCGGCAGATCAACAATTTTACCGTCTGGAATAGCTATTCCACCTCCGAGACCATCGCGGCTCGGGTGATTGCCGAGGAGGGGATGGACGCGGATGTTTATCTGACCCAATTCTTCTATAACCATCCGACTGTCCGTTTTCTCGCCCGCAACGCGCCCCCCGTACACCCCCTGGACACTACCGCGCATCTCCCCCTGCATCTGGCCCCCAGCCAGGATGTGATTCTGATGGTGGAGGCGGATCGCCAATCGATTGTGGATGAGGCTCGGCACTTCTATCCCAACGCAGTAATTCGGGAGTATACCCCACCCTTTGGGGGGCCAAATGTGTTGAACTACGTGCGTCTGAGCGCCCAGGATATTGCCAGCATCCAGGGCGTGCACGTGGTCTACTTCGCCGGTACGGATTGGGAAGGTGAGCCAGCGCAGACCCGGCACGAGGGGGGAATTCAGGCCGTGTGGCCCGCTACATCCCCGCTGCCCTTGCCCTTTGTTGCCGAATGGAGTGGGGTATTGGCGGCGGATGTCTATGATCAATACAGGCTCATTCTGCGCACGCCCGCAGCCGCGGAGATGTATGTGGACGAGACTCTGGTGGCCTCTGGCACTGGCGGCGAGCTCAGCGCGTCTTTGCCACTGGCAAAAGGCAATCATCGCCTGCGTGTGCGAGCGGTGGGCGGCGAAGGCGCGGTCTCGTTGACTTGGCAGGTGGGTCAGGCCAGTGAAACCCCCATACCCGTCTGGGCGCTGAACACCTCACCGCCTGTGACCAATAACGGGCTGTTGGGTCGCTACTACCCCAACGGTGACTGGCAGGAACCGGTCGCCTTTGCCCAGATCGATGCCCAGATCAACCTCTACTTTCACGTCATCCCCCTGCAGCGGCCCTATACGGTGGAATGGAGCGGCAAAATTGCCATCCCCGCACCCGGTTTCTACCGTTTCGGGGTAGAATCCATCGACGAGTCCGAAGTCTACATCGACGAACAGTTGCTGGCCGCCAGTGTTGAGTCCAATCAATACGACGAAAATGGCGTGGAATTGACCGCTGGCCTCCACGACATCCGCATCCGTTTTGGCGACCGCACAAACCATACCCACGTCAATCTGTATTGGGTGCCGCCGGGCCGCGGGCAGCAGCTTATTCCTTCCCGCTTTCTCTTTCCGCCGATGGGCAGCTACGACCACATTCGGGTGGAGGACATCGCCCTGGACGAGGCCGTCACCCCAGGGAATCTGCCGCCCGTGGCTGGGAATGGTGAGCCTGTGGCCGCTGGATTGGGCGTGCAACGACCTGTGACGGCCCAGGGCGTGCCTGTGGACCTGACCCAGCCCAGAGGACTGGGTATCTCCCCCGACGGGGCGACGCTCTATGTGGCCGATGCCAAGACGGTGCTGGTGATGGATAGCAGCGGTAAAGTCCAGAAGCGCATCCAGCAGGGCAGCGTGCGCTTCCAGGAAGTCTCGGACCTGGCCGTGGGGCCGGACGGGGAACTCTTTGTGCTGGATGCGGGCAACGGTCGCATCGCCGTTCTGGACGCCAGCGGCGAGTATCTGCGCGATCTGCCCGTCAACGAGTCCTACAGTGGCCGCTCCCGCGGGCTGTTTGTGGACAGCGCAAATCACGTCTGGATCGCCAACACACCGAACGGGCAGGTGGCCTCTTTCGATCAGAGCGGAACGCTGCTCCAATCCTTCCCCCTGGCCCCCGGCCAGGAGACCCAGCCCGTCGATGTGGCGGTCACGTCCGACGGCACTATCTACGCCACCGATGTGGTCTCCAGCCAACTCTTCCAGATCAAAGCCGGTTCCAGCCTGCGCCAGGCCTGGAATATCCCGGTTGCCAACAGCGGCGACGGCCCCCACCTGGCCGTGGGCATCGACGACACCCTCTACATCACCGCGCCGGAGATGGGACTGATTCTGAAACTGACCCCCGATGGTGAACGCCAGGCCTGGGCTGTCCCCTGGCGCACGGACGTGCCGCCAAAGCTGGTGGGCATCGCAGCCGGGCCAGACGACCAGATATGGGCCATCGACAGCAGCGCCAGTCTGTTGTTGTCGGCCAGAGGTGGCAATTGATCCGAAGTTCGACTTTTCCCGAAAAGTTGAGCTTCGGATCTTCCCCGGCCTATGAATAAACAGACGCCCGCTTCGCCAGCCGAAAACGAATTTCTTGCCCAGGTGCGCATCCCTGTCCAGGCGGTGATCATCGGTCTGGCTTTGGTTGGCGGGGTGATCGGGATGGCGGGCGGCACACCCCAGTACATCTCAGCCACGTTGCCGGTGGCCCTGTTGATCCTTGCGATGGCGGGAGCGGCCTGGCTGCTGGCTGGCTGGAGACGGGACGCGGGCGCGTGGGCTGTCCTGGCCGGTCTGGTGGTGACCGTCCTGCTTCTGCGCTTCCATCTGCAACTGGGCGGCGCGTCGGTGCTGCTGGCAGTCCCGGCCACCCTCGGCCTGCTGCTGCTGGGACACCGACTGGGAACAGGTATCGCAGCCATCTGCTCGCTTCTGGTCGGCTGGCTGTGGACAACGGGCCAACTTCCCTTTCTCGAAATGGCTCTGGCTTTGGCACTGGTCTGGTCCCTGGCCCTGGTCTATTGGGTCATCTTTCGGTCAGTTGCCCAGTTGGTGGAGTGGTCCCTGACCCACTACGCAGGTGCGCAGACCGCGCTGGACGAGGCGCGGGCCAGTCGGGGGCAACTCCACCAAACCCTGGACGATCTGGCCCACGCCAACCGCCAGTTGGGGCTGATGAACCGACGGCTGGCCGCGGCTCAGATGGCCGCGGAGGAGGCCCACAAGACCAAAGCCGCCTTTGTGGCCAATGTCAGCCACGAATTCCGCACCCCCCTCAATATGATTATCGGCCTCTCGGACCTGCTCATCGAGGCCCCCCACGTCTACGGATCCCAACTGCCCAGCGAACTGCTGGAAGATTTGGAGATTGTGCGGCGCAACACCCAGCACCTGCTGGCGATGGTCAACGATGTGCTGGATTTGAGCCAGATTGAGGCCAATCGACTGGCCCTGCACCGGGAACGGGTGGGCCTGGCCGAAGTGGTGGAGCGGGCCGCCGAGGTGGTGCGCCCATTGCTGATCAAAAAAGGGGTGGAACTGCGGTTGGACCTGCCGCCCGACTTGCCCCCAGTCTATTGTGACGGCAACCGGGTGCGCCAGGTGCTGGTCAATCTGCTCAGCAACGCGGCCCGGCATACAGAGCAGGGCTGGGTCTCTGTGCAGGTCTCTGCCGATGAGCAGGCGGTGACTATCCGCGTGCAGGACACCGGGCCGGGAATCTCATCCGAAGACGCTGCCCACATCTTTGAACCCTTCCATCGGGGCACATTTGGGGCGCGGCGCAACGAGAATGGTAGCGGCCTGGGCTTGAGCATCAGCAAGCAGTTTATTGAGATGCACGACGGCCAGATGTGGCTGGAAAGTCAGGTGGGCCAGGGCAGTGCATTCTTCTTCAGCCTGCCGGTCAATGCGCTCTCCTTGCCGGTTGACGGCGCAGAACGCTGGCTGCTGGAGGATTGGCGCTGGCACGAGCGGACCGAGCCAGCCCAATTGCCCCCCCAGAACTACCGGCCCCGGGTCGTCATCTGCGACGCCAATCCCGATCTCTACGACGCTTTTCGCCGCTTCAACGATCAGACCGAATATGTGCGGGCGGACACGCTGGAGGAAGTCAGCGGGGTGTTGGCGGAGTTTCCGGTGCAGACGCTGATCCTGAACGACGCCTCGCCCCGGATGCTGCTGGAAAGCATTTCGGATGCCCATCAGCGCTGGCCGGAACTGCCGGTGATCGGGTGCAGTCTGCCGCCGCGACTGGGCCACGCTCTGGCCGCGGGCGCGTCGGGTCAACTGCTCAAGCCCATCACCCGGGCCGAATTGGCGGGTGTGGTCAGGCAGATCGGGCCGGGCACAGTGCTGGTGGTGGACGACGACGAGGACACCCGGCGGCTCTTTGCCCGGATGCTGGTGGCGATTGACGAAAAGCTGCGGGTAATTACGGCCCCGAATGGCGAGGAGGGGCTGGCGCTGATGCGCTCCGAGCAGCCGGAGTTGGTGCTGCTGGATGTGATGTTGCCGGATATGGATGGCTGGCAGGTGTTGGCGGCCAAAGCACAGGACGACGGCCTGCGCCCCATTCCCGTCTTTCTGCTCTCGGCCCAGGACCCCGGCGACGAACCCCTCTCCAGCCAGATTATCGTTGCCGCGGCGGGCGAGCGCACACCCTTCTACAAACTTTTGCGCTGCGCCGAAGTCATTCCCCTGATTCTGAACCAAGCGGACGTGTAGGGGCGCTGCTTGCTGCGCCCGTTTTATCTCTCGAATTGTTCCAATTGTCGAGGGGTGAGCACGCCCACGTGCGGCTTGGATCGGCACGAGGGCGTGCCTACTCCTCCGTCTATTTATGGATTCAACGCGTCGTTCAGTGCTTGCAGCAGACTGCTGCGGCCTACGGGTTTGCGGATATAGCCGGTTGCGCCCAGAGCGCGGGCCAGGGCCTCCTCCTGGATCACCGAGCAGACCAGAATGGGCAGCCGTCGGCCCAGGGGATGCTGGCGCAATTGGGCGAGCAGTTCCCAGCCATCCACACTGGGCAGCATCACATCCAGCACCACCGCGTCGGGCTGCACTTCTTCCATCTTCTCCAGTAGATTTTCGCCATCGGTCAGAGAGATAATCTGATAGCGGGTGTTGGCAACAAAGCGGCGGTAGAAGTGGTGCAGGTCTTCGTTGTCATCCACCACCAGCACACGCAGAGGGGGTGCGGCGTCCAGACCCACTGTCAGACGGGTCTGATTCTCGCGCTGCTCGACGGTCAGGCTACCGTCGAATTGGCTGAGCAATTCTTGCAGCAGGGGGTCGTCGGGCAGATATTCGATGGGGGCCGGGCTGCCCGTCAGCCAGATTTGAACCTGCCCACGCGCCTGGGCCGCGTTGATGTCAATCTCTCCGCCTGTCAGATGGCGTGCCCATTCGGTGATGGCCCGCACCAGCAGTTGGCGCAGACCCGTGGGCTGAACAGCCACAGCCAGTCCGCTTGGCTGCCCAGCCATTCCCAGCGCCACCCCGGACGAGTGCAGGACCGGAGCCAGCAATTCCACTACCCGCTGGATGGTTTCCCCCACATCCGCGGTGACAGTCGGCGCGCCCTTTTGCAGCGCGGTCAATTCCTGGCGCAATTGGGCGGACCAGCCATCCGGGGGTGGCTCTGTGGGCGGCGCTGTGTGAGGCACTGGGGCCGGGTTGGCCGGTTCTTGCCAGAGCAGACGGGCCAATAGTTGCACCGCTTCGTTCTGCTCCCGGCGCAGATGGCGGGCGGTGATGTGGAGCTTTTCGGCGACGGCTTCCTGGGTTTCGCTGTAGACGTAGCGCTGGGTGAGCACCTGGTAGAGCCGGTCGCTGCGGGCTGCGGCGGGTGTGTTGGGGTTGGGTTTGAGACGTTCGATGGCCTGGCGTAGGGCTTCGGACCAGTCGGCGGAGAGCGCAGGCAGACCCAATATCCGGTTGAGTTCTGCTGACGGCTGGAAGGAGGGATCGTTGAGGTGATTAAGCGCGCTCTGCAACGCATCCAAAAAGGTTTCGTAACCTGCCATGTCCGCTTTATGTCCGTTCCTTGTCCTTGTCCGTCATCGGTTTTGTCGGTATACTTTTTCTTACACCTCGCGCCATTGTAGCACGCTGCAATTGGGTGGTCAATCTCCCACAAGATTAGCATCCAACCCGGCGCATACCGTTTCCCAATTGATTCCTTTGCATTTTCTTCACCCTTCAACCGTGCAGGAGTTCGAGCCTAATGGCTGAAAAACCGGTTTCTGGCAGTTTCACCCACCTGCTCGAAGGTGTCGCCCGCGAACCACTTCGGATCACCGATGTCAAGACAACCCGGCTGACACACCAACCCACGGACGGCAGGTATGTCCACGAGTGTGGCCCGGTAGTGCTGACCAAATATGACATCGCAGTCGTGGAAGTCTTCACGGATCAGGGGCTGGTGGGAATCGGACCGGCCAATGTCAGCGACTCGGACGACTACAGCCATCTGATCGGCCAGAACCCTTTCGATGTGGAGTTGCTGGGACTCTCTCCCGGGCTGGATGTAGCCTGCTGGGACCTGATCGGCAAAGCCACGGGCAAGCCTGTCTATCAACTGCTGGCGACGGACAACGAGCCGAATCCCCGTGTCCACGTCTACGCCAGCGGCGGCGTGCACTGGACCTATTACGATAAAGGCGACGGCCAACCCTACGGCGTGGACGCGCTGATCGAAGAGGCCCTGCGCTACAAGTCGATGGGCTTCGATACCTTCAAATGGCGGCCCGGCACAGATTGGGAAGAGGCGGGTATCAATCCGCAAAAGTTGGGCGAGATTTGCCGTCAACTGCGCGAGGCTATTGGCGCGGATTTTGACTTGGGGCTGGAGAAGAAGGGCTACGATTCCTGGACGCTGGAAGAGTGTCTGGAAATGGCCCCCATCATCAACGATTTGGGTTTCCTCTTTTTCGAGCAGCCAATGGGCGACGAAGGCCCGGCCCAGTTCGATGATTATCGGCGCATCAAAGAATTGATGCCGAATGTGATGCTCTGGGGCGGTGAACGTTTCCGCTCTTTGGCTGAGGCCCGCCCCTGGCTGCGGGAACACATCTACGACGCGGTGCAGACCGACGCCTACTACATCGGCCTGACCGCCAACTGGTATATGGCCCGCGCCGCGGCTTTCTACGGCGTCAAGCAGGTTCCCCACAATTGGAGTTCCAGCCTGGGCACAATGTGCAACACCCATCTGGTGGCGGCTGTGCCCAACGGCCATATGTGCGAATTCTTTCTCTACGACAATCCCTTCCGGGACGGGCTTTTCACAGAACCCTACCGCCCGGTGAATGGCTATATCACCCTTTCCGACAGACCCGGTTTTGGCATGGAACTGCTGCCCGATCTGGAAAAGAGATTCCCCTATCGTCCTGGCCCGATGGTCCAACCCAATCCCCGTTTTCCCCACGCCCTGGCCAGAGCACAGGCGCGGGAAGCAGAGGTGCGAGCGCGTTATGCAAGCTAATAATTTGAAATCACCTGCTACAAAGAGCGGCTTTTTTTCTCGCTGGATAGGCGGTCAGCGGGCCTGGGAGACGAATCTCAGTCTGCTGACGATGGCCCTGCCCGGCATTCTCCTGCTCTTTGTCTTCGCCTATCTGCCCATGTTTGGGATTATCATCGCCTTCAAAGATTATCGCTTTGTAGACGGAATTCTGGGCAGCGCGTGGGTAGGGATGGAGAATTTCCGCTTTCTCTTTGGCACAGACACAGCCTTTCGCATCACCCGCAATACACTGGTGATGAACAGTATCTTTATTGCCACGACGACAATCGGCGCGCTGCTGGTGGCGATTCTGATGAACGAAGTCTACCAGAGCCGAATGAGCAAGTATTACCAGACGATGCTCTTCTTCCCCTATTTTATTTCGTGGGTCATCGCCAGCTATTTTGTCTTTGCTTTCCTCAACGGCAGCACGGGGCTGGCCAATCAGATTATCGAGCGCTTCGGCGGTGATCCCCCGTCCTGGTATCGCACGCCAGAAGCCTGGCCGCTGGTGCTGACGGTGGCCCACATCTGGAACAGCATCGGCTTCAGCAGTATCGTCTATCTGGCGGGCATTCTGGGCATATCGCCGGAGCTTTTCGAGGCGGCCAAGATCGACGGCGCGGGGAAAGCTGCCCAGATCCGCTACATTACCCTGCCGATGCTCTACCCGCTGATTATCATTCTGGTCCTGCTGGCGATTGGCCGCATCTTCCACGCCGACTTTGGCCTCTTCTTCTTTGTGCCCAGGGACACGCCAATGCTCTACAGCACAACGGATGTGATCGACACATTTGTCTACCGTTCGTTGGTGCAGTTGGGCAATATCAGTATGGCCGCGGCGGCTGGTTTCTACCAATCGACAGTGGGCTTTGTGCTGGTGATTACAGCCAACTGGGTTGTGCGGCGCATCAATCGGGACTATTCGTTGTTTTAGAGAGAGAACCCAATGACTACTACCACACAGCGAAGGTCCCGCCCCTGGAATCGTTACCGGACACAGGCGTGGCTGGGCAAAGCATTCGTCCACGCCATTCTGATTGTGCTCGGTCTGGCCTGTCTGATTCCGATGATGTTGGTCATCTCAATCTCCCTGTCGGATGAATTGGCACTGGTCAAATCGGGCTACCAACTCTATCCCGTCGGTTTCACGACCGCTGCCTACGATTACATCTTGCAGCAGCCGGGCCAGATGTTGCAGGCCTATGCCGTGACCGGGCTGGTGACGATTCTCGGCACGGGCTTTGGGCTGCTCTTTTCGTCGATGCTGGCCTGGCCCCTGGCCCGCCAGGACTTTCGCCTGCGGGGACCGCTTTCGTTTTACGTCTTTTTTACCCTGCTTTTCAGCGGCGGAATGGTTCCCTTCTATATTCTCGTCACCCGCTATCTGGGGCTGAAGGACAATATTCTGGCCCTCATTCTGCCCTATCTGGTCACGGCCTGGTATGTGCTGATCCTGCGCACCTCCTTCGCCCAATTGCCCACAGAACTGCTGGACGCGGCCCGCATCGACGGCGCGGGGGAGTGGCGCATATTCTTTCGGATAGTGATGCCCCTTTCCAAACCTGTGCTGGCGACAATCGGACTCTTCTACGTTCTGCGCTATTGGAACGATTGGTTTCTGGCCCTGCTTTTTATCAACGATTCTGTACTTTATCCGCTCCAATATCTGCTCTATGTGTTGATGCGCAATATCTCGTTTCTGGCCTCCAATCCCCAGACAACAGGTGTGCCAATCCCCACCCAATCGGCGCGTATGGCCCTGGCTGTGCTCGCCTTTGGACCCGCTCTCTTTACCTTTCTACTCTTGCAGAAGTACTTTGTGCGTGGCATTACCATCGGCGGACTGAAGGGATAACAATGTGACAAAGCTAAGGGGGATTCGTCATTCACTCCACCCCTTTGCTTTGTCATCCTGGCATCCCACCTACCCCATTTCATCAGGAGGAAATCGTATGCAAAAGAACCGTCTCCATTCCATTCTGGCTGTGCTGCTCGTGGCGGCCCTATTCCTGGGCGCGTGTCCAGCCCCAGCATCTCCGGCGCCCGCAGCCGAATCTGGCGCAGGGGAAGCCACGGCTGCGCCGGCTGGCGATCTGGTCCCCGTTACCTACACCTACGCGAGTCGCGGTGTCCCCGCGGACCTGGCCGAGGTGCAGGCGGCGATGAATGAGATTCTCAACGCCAAAATCGGCGTGAATCTCTCACTGGAGCCGATTGATTTCGGTGCCTACAACGACAAAATGCAGTTGCGCCTGGCCGCTGGCGAAGAGTGTGATGTGATGTTTACCGCGCCCTGGACCAACAGCTACGCCAACAATGTGGCCAACGGCGTCCTGATGCCTCTGGACGATCTGCTGCTGGAACACGCGCCCGGCCTGTGGGCCAGTATGCCCGAAACCACCTGGGAAGCGGCCCGTGTCAACGGCAAAATCTACGGCGTCATCAACCAGCAGATCTTCCCCAAGCCCTGGGGCGTGAATGTGCGTAAGGATATGTTGGAAAAGTACAACTTCAGCCTGGACGACGTGACCCGCTGGGAGGATATGGAACCCTTCCTGCAGGCTGTGCTGGAAGGCGAAGGCATTACACCCGTCTATGCCAACGTCGATGGCCAGGCCAATCTGTGGCGCAGCCAATACTGGGGCTATGACGGGTTGGATGACGGCATTGGCTTCATCGGTATCAAAGCCAACGACGAATCCTTGACTGTCATCAACTTCCTGGATACGGTTGAGTACGAAGAATCGGCTCGGCTGACCCAGAAATGGTACGACGCTGGCTACTTCCCGCAAGAACTGCCCCAGGCCGACGAAGCCGATGCAATGTTCCGTGCCGGCCAGTTTGCCATGAGCTATCACGTGGAAAAGCCCGGCAATGATGTGGAAGCCGAGGCCCGCTATGGCTGGGAATTCGTCAGCAAAAACCTGACCGATCCGCTGATCCTGGACACCAGCGGCGCCACAGCCACCCTCAGCGCCATCTGCAAGTCTTCCAAGAATCCTGAGAAGGCGATGGAATTCCTGGATGAACTCAACACCAATGTGGAACTCTATAACCTGCTTGCCCACGGCATCGAAGGCAAACATTGGGTGTGGGTGGACGAAGGCAATAAAGTGCTCGGCTTCCCCGAAGGGATGACGAATGCCACCAGCGGCTACGATCCCAACACCGACTGGGAGTTTGGCAACCAATTCAACGGCTACTATCGGGATGCCAAGCAGGTGGGCGCCTGGGAGAAGACCGCTGAAATGAACGACACTGCCTTCCCGTCGGAAGCCCTGGGCTTTGTGGTGGATCGCACACCCATCCAGACCGAAATCGCTCAGACCACCGCGGTGTGGACAGAAGTGGTGGAACCCATCGCCAACGGTTGGGTAAGCTGGGATGAGGCCGCGGCCGACGCCAAGGAACGGCTCGACGCAGCCGGCGCGCAGGTTATCATCGACGAAGTGCAGCGCCAATTGAACGACTGGGCTGCCACCAACAAGACGAAGTAGTCTCTTATCCCACCATCCGGGAAGCCACCGGTTTCCCGGATGGTGAATGCTCGACAAAAGACCGCCGATAGGAGAAGTTCCCCCACTTCCCCTATCGGCGGTCTACCTTTGCAGAATAGACACCCAAAGAACAGAAAGAACCCCAAATAATGGACCTGCACAACAAAACAATTCTCGTCGTTGGCGGCGCGACGGGCATCGGCCAGGCCACCGCGCTGCTCTGTGCCGAGCGGGGCGCGGATGTGATCGTGGCGGATTTCAACGCGGCGGAGGGCAAAGCCACAGCAGAGGAGGCCAACGGCGTTTTCATCCCTGTGGACGTTACCGACGAGGCCAGTGTCAAAGCAATGGCCGACAGCATCGCCAGTTCCCACGGCAAGCTGGACGCACTGGTCCAGACTGCGGGTATCCTCAAAGGCGCGTATGTGGCTCTGGAAGATTTTGAGCTGGCAACCCTGCGCCAGGTGTTGGATGTGAATACTGTCGGCAGCTTTTTGTGCGCCAAATACGCCAAGCCTCTGCTCCAAAAGGGGGAGAAACCGGCGATTATCCTCATCTCCTCGCCCGCGGCCTACGGCGTCAGCTCTTCCTACGCCTATGCGGTGAGCAAAGGTGGGGTCAGCGCGCTGGGCACGACGATGGCGGGCAAACTCGCGCCCGAAGGCATTCGGGTCAACGTCCTCTTCCCCGGCGGTATCAACACTTTTATGAAGCGCTCTGTGATCGAGGAAGACGCTGTCCGCAAAGGTCAGGACCCCCAGGCCGCGGTGGAAGCAGCCCAATCCAGCGGGCTGGGCGAGCCGGAAGGGGTGGCAAAAGTGCTGGCCTTTCTGGTCAGCGACGAAGCCGACTACGTGCGCGGCTCGGTGAATACCCGTTGACCTGAGGGGAGGACGCAGATTCACGCTGAAAAAAAGATTTACGCAGATATTACCGCTTCGACAGGCTCAGGACATGCAGTGTGAATCAATCCTTTCAGCGCCATCTGCGTCCTCTTTATTTCTTTCTACATCTTTCTGGAGTGGAACTATGAAAATCACAAAAGTCGAAACAGTGCTGCTCTCCCGGATGCACGAACCCCACGAGCAGTGGGTGACATCCACTTTGCGTATAGTCAAGGCCGACTGCCCGGTGGTTGTCGTCCATACGGATGAGGGACTGACGGCTATCGGCGAAGCCTGTGCCTATGGCGGGCCGGGCCTGATCCGGGAATGGGTGGACTGGTACAGCCGGACGCTGGTGGGCCAGGATCCCCGCAGCACCGCAATTGTCCCCCATACCAACGGGCGCACCTGGGCACACGACTGCGCAGTGGCTGGCATCGACTGCGCGCTCTGGGACCTGCGCGGGCAGATCGAAGGCAAACGGGTCAGCACACTGCTGGCATCCTCTCCCCTGGAAAAAGTGCGGCTCTACGCCTCCAGTGGTTGCCGCTACGACTGGCGCATCCGCCCCGAACAGTTGATCGACGAGGCGCTGGAATATATCGAGCAGGGCTTCACCGCCATGAAATTCCGCATCGGCACCCACTGGGATTGGGACGGCGTGACGGTAGACCGCTTTCTGGGGCTGGTGCGTGAACTGCACCAGACTGTCGCTGGGCGGATGGAACTGATGTTGGACGGCAACCAGCGGCTCAGTGAAGAACAGGCCCTGGCTATTGCCAAAGAGTTGGACCGCCTCGGCTTCGCCTGGTTCGAGGAGCCGATTCCCCAGGCCGATGTGGACGGCTATGCCCGGCTGAACGGCGCTGTGGATTTGCCCATTAGCGGCGGCGAACAGTACACGACGTTGGAGCAGTTCCGCCCCTATCTGGAAAAGGGGGCCTATGGCATTGTCCAGCCCGACGCTGGCATCTGCGGCATCAGCGAATTGATGCGCATCGCCGAAGTGGCCCACGACTACGGCGTCGATCTCTGCCCCCATAGCTGGCACAACGGGCTGATGTGTCTGGCCAATGCCCACGCTGTCGCTGCCCTGCCCAATCCCCGGGTGCTGGAATTGTGTATGATTCAAGGCCCGCTCCAATGGGGTGTGCTGGCCGAGAAGCCCGCCATCGAGGACGGCTGGCTGACTCTGCCGGAGCGCTCCGGTTTGGGTGTAACTTTGACGGATAGGGCTGCGGAAAAGTATCCTTATGTGGAAGGGAATTACTTTATTGAGGTAGTACGCTAACCACCTCAGAAGTTCGACTTTTTCCGAAAAGTCGAACTTCCATCCAACCCATCCCAACCGCATCGGAAAGCTACAAACTCTCTATGACACAGAATGTACGTGACGATTTTCTCCTGCGCCGCGATTGGCGGCTACTGAACAACGGCTCTTTCGGGGCCTGTCCCATCCCCGTCTTTGAAGTCTACCAGAAGTGGCAGCGTGAATTTGAAGAGCATCCCGGCGGCTTTATGTCCCGCCAGCACGACCTGATGACCGAAGCCCGCACGGTTCTGGCCGACTATCTGCACACGGACCAGAGCCGCCTGGCCTTCGTCACCAACGCCACAATGGGCGTGAATGTGGCCGCCCACTCTTTGCGCAGCTATCTGCAACCGGGCGACGAAGTGCTGACCACCAACCACGAGTACGGCGCCTGCAACCACGCCTGGCAGTTCAACACTGGCAAGGCAGGAGCGCACTACATAAACCACCCCATTTCCCTGCCCCTCTCCCCGTCCAACGACCCGGAAGAGGCCAATCGGCTGGCCGGGGAAGCCTTTCTGGAAGAACTCTGGGCAGGCGTCACGCCCCGCACCCGTGTCATCTATCTGAGCCATACCACCTCGCCCACCGCCCTGACTTTCCCCCTGGAAGCCTTGTGCAAGCGGGCGCGGGAGGCGGGCATTCTGACTGTCATCGACGGTGCGCACGTGCCCGGCCAGCGGGAACTCTTCCTGGACGACATCGGCGCGGATTTCTACACCGGCAACTGCCACAAATGGATGAACGGGCCGAAGGGGACAGCCTTCCTGCACGTCCGCTCGGAAGTCCAGCATCTGATCGAGCCGCTGATTGTGGGCCACGGCTGGTTCCCGGACAAAGTGTCCGAGAAGCCGCTGGTCGATTATGTGGAGCAATTCGGAACCCGGGATATCTCTGGCTTCCTGACCATTCCGGCAGCCATCGACTATATGGCCCAGCACGACTGGCCCGCTGTGCGCGCACGCACCCACGCCCTGGCGTTGAATGTCAAGCGCGATCTGGAAGATCATTTCGACACCGAATCCCTCTGCCCTGAACACTTCGACTGGTTCAGCCAGCTCTGCCCCGTCCGCCTGCCCGACAATACGGACATGCCCAAATTGGGCGGCATTCTGCGCGAACAGTACCAGATCGAAATGCCGATGATCAACTGGAACGGCACAAAACTCGCCCGCCTCTCTGTGCAGATTTACACCTCCCAGGAGGAGTTGGACACATTCGTCCAGGCGGTCAAGACCCATCTGCCGGACTGTCTGGAGGTCTGAGTTTACCCTCTTTCGAGTGTCAACAGTTGAATGGGAAGTGCCCGGAAAGAGAGTTTGTATACACGGATAGGAAGGAACACGGATTTTTCAAAAATCCGTGTTCCTTCCTATCCGTATATACAAATCTCCCCGGAAAATTGAACACAGATAAAACCAGGAGACCCCACCTATGCCCACCGCCTACCCCTCCATCACTGCCAGCATTCCCCTCACCCAACCGCCTGCCTGGGCTGTGCTGGAACGCAAGCTGATCGACGTAATGAGTGAATCGGTCCACCCCTTTCTGGAGAAATTTACCCACCCGGACGGAGAACTGATCTGGGGTGACACCTGGAAGAATTCCCGGGACGGGGGTGACGACCTCTACGAGAGCAGCTACAACTGGCCTCTGCTCTATCTGCTGGGTGGCGGCGAGCATCTGCTTGCCCTCGGCCAGCGCCAATGGGACGCCATCACCCGCCAGTTGACCCGGCTGGGACCGGTCCTCAATGAGTACGAGCGGGGCTACGACCAGTTCCATCAGGCCGAGAGCTACATCTATTTCTACCTGCTTTGCCTGGCCGATCCCGCAAACGAGCGCAACCGGGAACGTGCCCAGCGCTTTGCCGGGCTGTATATGAACGAAGACCCGGACGTGCCCAATTACGACCCGGAGAAGAAGATTATCCGCGCGCCCCACAACGGCAGCGGAGGCCCGCGCTGGGGTTTCACCGACAACGAACCGCCGAGCTATGGCTGGGCCGCGGGGATGCGGGTCTATGGCCTGCCCTACGAGGACGTGCCCGGCATCACCCACTACGACGACCTCAAAGACCCGGTCATCGCCCAGCGGATGGGCGCGGTGATGCAGAAGCGCATGGGCCAGGGCGATGTGGCGGGCAATCTGATGGCGACGAGTCTGGTCGCCAATGCCTTTCTGCTGACCGGGATGGAGAAATATCGGGCGTGGGTGAAGGAGTATACAGACGCCTGGGTGGAGCGGGCCGAGCAGAACGGCGGTCTGCTGCCCGACAATGTGGGGCTGTCCGGGGAAGTCGGCGAGTATATGGACGGGCGCTGGTATGGCGGTCTCTATGGCTGGGCCTGGCCCCACGGCTACTACAACATCGGCATGGCCGCTACCGTCGCTGCCTGTAATGCCTTTCTCCTCACCCGCCAGGCCGACTATCTGGACCTACCCCGCACCCAATTTGACCGGATTATGGCTCTGGGCGAAGTGCGGGAGATGCGGGCCGATGAGATGAGCCTGGGCCATCACTGGCTGGATCAGTTCACCGCCGCGGGCGAGGAACCCCGGATGTTTCTCGTCCCCTATCGCTACACCGATTCGGGCTGGTTCGACTACCAGCCAATGGCCCCGGTCTATCCCACAGCCATCTGGAATATCTCGGCGGACGCTGCCGATTGGGAGCGGGTGGAGTCGGTGCGTCGGGTCGAGCCGGTGGACTGGCGGCAGACTGTCTCCTTCCACAACAAAGAGGACGGCGGCCACGAGAAGCCCTGGCTGCGCTTCTTGGCCGGGGAGAATCCCGACTACCCGGAGCAGATGCTACAGGCCAGCTACCATCAGGTCTGCCGCCGTCTGGAATTGATCCGCCAGGACGAGCTGGACCTGACAAAGGTCAGCATCCACCACTGGCAGCAGCTAAATCCCGTGACAACCGAAGCGCTGGTGCAATTGACCCTCGGCGCGCCCCAGATCATCTATAACGGCGGTCTGCTTCATTGCCGGGTGCGCTATTTTGATTTGGACGAGCAGCGCCCCGGCTTACCCGCGGATGTGGCCGCTCTGGTCGAAAGCCTGGAAGCCGAGCGCACGGTCATCCATCTGGTCAACCTCAGCCCCTTCGCCGAGCGCAATCTGCTCCTCCAGGCCGGTGGCTTTGGCGAGCACCGCTTCGACTCTGTGCGCTTCGAGCGACGCACCAGCGACTATCCCGGCGCACAGCGTGACTACGCCGCCACACCGCTGACCAGCGAAACCGACGAGCAGCCGGTCAACAGCCAATACCTGCACGTCTGCCTGCCCCCAGCCACGGAAATCACCCTGGACCTGGCGACGGCCTGCTACGTCAACGAGCCGTCGTATCAGTTGCCCTGGTAATCACTGCCAGTAAAAGAGTCTGTATACACGGATAGGAGGGAACACGGATTTTTTATTATCCGTGTTCCCTCCTATCTGTGTATACAAAATTCTCACCGGATAAACCCGCTCACTTCCTGGCGAAAATGTTCTGGCTGCTCCAAATGAATCGTATGCCCCGCGCCATGCACAATCCGTAGCCGGGCATGGGGTATGGCAACGGCCATCTGCCGATTGATAGTGACAAACTTTTCGTCCTCGGCCCCGGCCATCAACAGCACTGGCATCGCCAGTTCTCCCAACCGCTCCCACAGGCTGGGCTGCACACCAGTCCCCATCCGCCGCAGACTCTCGGCCAGGCCCCGCGGGTCGTTCCGAAGGCGATTTTCGTGTAGCCATAATCGAGCCTCAGCCGGTAACTTCTCCTGACTTTTCCAAAGGGATATACTTTCCCAGAAGGCGACAAAGGCGGGGATACCTTCCCGCTCGATGCGGTCGGCCAGGGCGTCGTCGCTGGCTTTGCGCGCTGCCCGTTCTTCAGGTGTTGCCAGTCCCGGCGACGCGCTTTCCAGAATCAGCGAACGCACTTTTCCGGGATAGTGGAGGGCAAAGTAGAGGGCCAGCCGTCCGCCCATGGAATAGCCGAGCAGATGGACCGGGCCGGTCTCTTCCCTCTCCAACAGACCGGCTATCTGAGCGGCGGCTGATTTTATCGTGTAGTCATCAGGAGCGGTGGGCAGGTTTGCGCCGTGGCCGGGGAGGTCCGGGGCCAGAACACGCAGACCGGCAGCCTGAAACCGGGCCGTGTGTTCCGCCCAGTTTGCGCCGCTGCCAGTGAAGCCGTGGAGGAGAACAATCGTTGCGTCTGTCATTGCTGGGGCAGATAGGCGATAGCATCGATTTCTACAGCCGCGCCCAGGGCCAGCCCTGCTTTGCCGACGGTAATCCGGGCCGGTGGGTCGTCACCCATCACCGCCAGATAGGCTTCGTTCATCTCGCCAAAGCTGTCGATGTCGGCCAGAAAGACGTTGACTTTGACCAGATCGTCCAGTCCCGCGCCGCAGGCCCGCAGGATTGTCTCGATATTGCGCAGGGTCTGGCTAGTCTGCCCGGCCACACCGCCGGGGGCAAGCTGCATCGAATTGGGCAGGGTTCCCAGCGTACCGGAGACGTAAATGGTGTCACCAGCGATGGTGGCGTGGCAGAAGGCGGGCAGTCGGGCCAGTCCGGGTACGATTACGCGTTTGACACTCATTCGTAGCACTCCCGCAAAAGATAGGGACGCAGAGCGGACGCAGATTTTCATGATTTGGATTGATCTGCGCAGATCAATCCAAATCATGAAAATCTGCGTACAACTTGTCTCCAGTTTTAGACCGGCATTGTGCGTTTGGAGTGGGCGCGGCCTGCTTTGGCCGTATCTTCCCGGCCACCGGCGATGACCCGCGCTCCCTCGTCGATGACCGCGCCGATGGTTTCCGGGTTGGCCGTCTCCAAAAAAGCGATGCCGTGGGCGTGGCAGGCAGCCCGCACCCGCTGGCGCACTTCTTCCATCTCTGGGGGCAGGGGATTGGGCCGGTGACGATAGCCCAGGGAGAGGCTTAGGTCCCCCGGCCCCATTTCGGCAAAGCCGATGCCGGGCACGGCCAGAATCTCTTCGATGCGGAGGATGGCCGCGGCGGATTCGATCTTCAACCCCAGGAGCAGTTCCCCTTCCGGGTTCAATGGCCACGGCTCGGCTTTATCCAGATAGTCGTCCCGGCTCATCCCCCAGACCGCGGCGGCCTCCGGCTCCGAGCCGACACCCCGCCGTCCTTCGCCCAGCCCCGCGCCCACGCCCATGCGGTTGATGGGGTAGCGGCAGGCTTCCACAAAGGCGGCTACGGCTTCCGGCGTCTCGGCCTGGCAGAGCAGAATGCCGTGGACCCCCCGTGCCAAAATCTGGCGGAACTGCCAGGCGTTGGCCCGCACTATCTCGGCAGTCGTGCCTTCCACGGGCGCTTCGACGATGACTGTCGGCATCCGGTGGCCGCTGCGGGTTGGCCCGCCGTCGATCAGTCCCTGGAGGTAGGCGGCCAGCCCGGTCATATCGAAGCAGCCGTGCTCCATACCGACGTTTATGTAGTCGGCCCAGGTTCCCGCGTCGATTTTGCCCTGCTCGTAGGTAAGGACGTGGCCTGTGTGGCCGCCGGTGTAGTAGATGGGTTGGTCCATCGCCAGCAGTTCAATGGCGCGGTTGAGTCGTGTCATTGGGGGTGTCTCCTGTGGGGGGGAAGAAGTTGAATTTGGTGCGTCGCGTAAGGTGGCGAAGCCACGAGATTGAGTGCAGGCCAGATCAGTGAGCGCTGGTTGAGTAGCCGAGTCTTCGAGGCGTATCGAAACCCAGCGAACGGGTAGCCAAATATGGTCTGTCATACCCGCTTGGTTTCGATACGGCGGGAAACAGCACCCGCCTACTCAACCAGCGCTAGTCTTGTACCGACGAAAATTGGATGTGACGGGCTTATAGCAGCACTATCAGTTCACGCACCACGCAGCACGCACTACGCAGCACCGCTATCTGTCTCCCAAACAGACGCCAATATCCCGGGCCGTCTGTATCCAGTCGTGGTCCAGGGGCACGGTTTTGCGTTTGCCCACCACATCCTCCAGGGGAACGGGGACCGTATCGCTGCCTCGCGCCGCCACCATCACACCGAAGACGTTCTGATTGATCAGCCCGGCGCAGGCTGTGCCCAGACGGGTCGCCAGTAGCCGGTCCGCGGCGGAAGGTGTGCCGCCCCGCTGCAAATGGCCGAGAATGGTGGTGCGGCTGACCAGCCCGGTCAACTGCTCCAACTGACGGGAGAGATGCAGGGTTTTGTCCTGCAACTGGAGTTCCACCCCTGCCAGTTTGGCGGCTGCCTTCTCCATTTCTTTCTCGTCTTCGGCCTTTTTCGCCTTCTTCAGCCGTTTGCGGGCTTTCTTGTAGAGCGCCCGGTCGGTGATGGAATACGCACCTTCGGAGACGGCCACGATACTGAAACTGCCACCCCGCCGCCGGCGCTGGTTGATGGCCTCGGCCACCACATCGATGTCGTAGTCGATCTCCGGCATCAGAATTACATCCGCTCCGCCGGCGATGCCCGCGCCCAGAGCCAGCCAGCCCGCGTTGTGGCCCATCACTTCGACGACAATAATGCGGTGGTGGCTGTGGGCCGTGCTGTGCAGCCGGTCGATGGCTTCGGTGGCGATGCCCAGCGCGGTGTCAAAGCCGAAGGTAGCATCGGTCATGGCCACGTCGTTGTCGATGGTTTTGGGCAGGGTGATGACATTCAGCCCGTGCTGTTGCAGGTGATAGGCATTCTTCTGGGTTCCACCGCCGCCCAGACAGACCAGCGCGTCCAGATTGTGGCGATTGTAGGTGTCCACAATCACTTCGGTCATATCCATCGTCTGGCTGCCCACGGGCATTTTGTTCGGTTTGTCCCGGCTGGTGCCCAGAATTGTGCCGCCCAGAGTCAGAATGCCGGAGAGTTCGCCCCCGCTCAGGCGCATCGTGCGGTCCTGCATCAGCCCCCGAAAGCCGTCCCGGAAGCCGATGACCTGCATTCCGTATGCGCCCAGCGCAGCTTTGCCCACCCCGCGGATAGCCGCGTTGAGGCCGGGACTGTCACCGCCCGCGGTCAGGATTCCCACATATTTGGACATAGAATTTTCTCGCTCTCGAATTTGATAAGGTGGCGAAGCCACAAGCCAAAGCAGTCTGCAAAAAATGACCTGTGGCATAGACCGCAAGCGAATTTCTGCTCGCCGTCTACACGCCACAGGTCATTAGTCTACCGTTCCCGCCGTTGGCTGTCAAAGCGGTGCGATCTACGCTTCCATTGCCGCCCGAATTGCCTTGATCTCGGCCAGGATAGCCGCCAGTTCCCCGGACTGAGGGCTTGCTGCTGCGGGTTGGGTTGGGTCCGCGTCAGCCCCAGTGGGGGACATACCCGCCCGAAAGCGGCGCAGCTCTGTCGCCACCAGATCGTAGACTTCCTGCACATTGGGCAGCCCCACCAGTGCCTCTTCGGCGTCGGTCTGGCCGCTCATGCCCGCGGTCTGGATATTGAGCGTGCCCAGGCCAAAGAGCCGGTCCAGAATGCCCCGGTTGACCATAATATTGGTCACTGTGCGATAGGGCACGTGCTTGACCGATTTGGTGATGATGCCCACATGCACAATCACTTCGTCGTCGTGGATTTCGTAGCGCAGACTGTTGTAATAGGGGATCACCAGCAGGCTGGCCGCAGCCCAGAAGACTACCGCAATCCCGCCGAAGATACCCGCGAAGATCATTCCGGCCACCAGGCCATTGTCAGAGTCCAGGCTGATGGGGATGCCGATGACCAGCCCGAAGAGTAGGATGGTAAGGGCAATCAGCCCAAAGGCGACCCGCTGCTTTGTCATATATTTGGGATTGGGGGTAAAGGTTTTGACGCTCATTGTATGCCTCCTGGGGCAAGCTGGGTATGCAAAATTGACCGCTTCTCAAACTACACCCGATGTCGAGCCTCTGCCTGACAGCGCCCTGCGACCAGACTGACCTTCGCTCCAGGTCAGCGCCGGTTGAGCCTGTCGAAACCAAGCGGGTTAACCGCACAAAATCTACTTGATCCAGCGGTTTCAGGCCCCAATGCGGTGTTCGGTGACGACGCTGCGGACAGCTCTGCCTGGCTACATCCACAAAGAGTTCGCCGTCGCTACGGGTGATGGACACACTGGCCCGCCGCTCGATGCGCTCTGCCACGTCGGCGACAAAGCGGGCGTCCAGGCTGTAGATGGGAATCTCCTCGGCCCGGTAGATTTTCTTGCCGGATAGCTGGCTGAGAAGCTGCTCGACCGCCCGGTGGGTGTAGACCGCGGCTCGCTCCGCGCCCCGGCGGCCTTTGTGCAGATGGGCCGCATCGGGCAATCCCACATCGATCCAGGCCAGCAGCCGCCCGGTCAGGTCGTGAACCCAGACCGCGGGTTCGTCCCCGGCTGCCACGCCCTGAGTGAAGCTGATGCCCTCGGCGTATTCCAGGCAGTAGGCGAGCAGGCGCACGAGGAAGTAGTCGGTGCTTTCGGACGGTTCCCGAGCCATGCGCAGGTCGAGAGATTCGTAGACGCCGCGGTCGATGTCAGCGAGTTCGACGGTTAGGGTGTAGATGGTTGCGTTGAGGGCCATTGCCTATTGTCCGGCCCGCAATCGTTCCAGCACATTCTGCACCTGCGCCAACTGAATCCCCACATTCGAGTACTCATTCTCTGCGCTGTGATGCTCCACGCTGTAGTAGCCCGTGTAGCCCACGTCCCACAGATTCTTGAGCTTCTCTTCCAGCGGACCCTCACAGATGTTCCAGGCGATGTGGGTGTGGCTGACCCAGGGCGCGACCAGTCGGTCGGCCTTGTCCACTTCTTCGGGCGTGCCCGTCCAGCCGCCCAGATGACAGGAGACACCAAAGCCGGGATTGTCCACGGCCTCGTAGACCGCCTTCAGGTTCTCCCAACTCCGTTCCGGTCCCCAGTGGTTTTCGATGCCCATCTGAAAGCCGTTGTCGTAGGCGAACTGGGCGTACTCTTTGTAACGGGCCACGATAAAGTCGAACTCTTCCGGTGTCCAGCTTTCGTTGCGGCTGCCGGCGTCGATGCGCACAAAGCGGGCGTTGAGCTTCACCGCGGCGTGGAGGAAGGCCCACGCCTGTTTGCTGTTGCGTTCCCGAATCGCCGCGTCCGCGTCCCAGACGTGGGCCTGGTCCACGCACAGATCGGCCAGTTCCAGCCCCCGGCTGACCAGCCCTTCCCGCACTTTGTCCAGATAGTCGTCCTCTGTGCTGGGGAAGAAGCCGCTCCAAATGTCAGCCGCGTTCAGGTGATAGCGGTACTTGCAGCTTTCCAGATAGCCGAAGATATCCATCTGGCCCGCGTTGAGCAGTCCGCGGAAGGAGTAGGAGAGAATCGAAAGCTTCATTGGTGGGTGTCCTTTCGTAGGTGAATTTGTCAGAAAACCCTCTGTGTAATCTGCGTTCATCTGCGTAAATCTGCGTACAAAATCCTTCTTTGAATCAATCGGAACTTTCGGTTTGACGCTGCTGCTTTCCAAAAGCCTCGACCGAACGGTCAACTCTCAGTTGACGTTCGTCCATCCCTTTTACTTTTGCGTAGTGGATGGCCAGTTCCCAGGCGGCATCAAAACGCGCTGAAGAAGATTGGGCCTGCCAGAATTCGATATCAAAGGAACGGTCCAGTTCTTCGATCCTTCCGTAGCGTTCTTTCACTTCTTTGTTCATAGCCGCGTGATGTGTGAGGTGATAAAACGAGCATAGGAACGCAGATTACGCCGAGGACGCAGATTTCGCAGATTGATCCGTGTCAATCCTTTCAATCCGTGCAAATCCGTGTACTTTTCTGATTCAGTCATTATACTTCCTGTCGCTTCACCCACGCCACCGCGCCCAGCCCCGCGGCCCGGCCTGTGGCAAAGGAGGCCGTGAGCAGGTAGCCGCCGGTGGGGGCTTCCCAGTCCAGCATCTCCCCCGCGGCGAAGAGACCGGGCAGGCCACGCAGCATCAGATGCTCGTCCAGCGCCTCAAAGGAAATGCCGCCTGCTGTGCTGATAGCCTCGGCCAAGGGGCGGGGGGCGAGGAGCGGGATGGGCAGTGATTTGATGGCTGCGGCCAAGCGCTTGGGATCGTCGAACACATCCCGCTCCAGAAACTCCCAAAGCAGCCCCGTCTTCACCCCGTCCAGATTGACCGCCCGTTTCATGTGGTTCGCCATCGACCGCTTGCCCCGGGGCTGGGAGAGGCGGCTGACCAGCCGTTCTTCCGTCCAGTCCGGGGCCAAGTCGAGCTGAATGACAGCGCTGCCCGTCGCTTCAATCGTATTCCGAAGTGGTGCGGAGAGGGCGTAGATCAGACTGCCCTCCACGCCGGTGGCGGTGACGATAAACTCGCCTTGCTGCGCGTAGTCATATCCAGTAGCATCGGTGAAGTGGATGACCACTGGCTTGACCGGTTGCCCCTCGAAGCGGCTGCGGAAGTGTTCGGTCCATGCCACATCAAAGCCACAGTTGGCCGGACGCAGGGGGGCAATCGGCACGCCCCGTTCCGCCAACAGGGGAACCCAACCGCCGTCGGACCCCAGCTTCGGCCAGCTTCCACCGCCCAAGGTGAGTACCGTTGCATCGGCTTCCACCCGAACTTCGCCATTTCGTGTAGCGAAATGGAGGCTGCCGTCGTCATCCCAGCCCAGCCAGCGATGACGAGTGTGAAAGACGACACCCGCTTCCCGCAGACGACGCAGCCAGGCCCGCAGGAGTGGTGCGGCTTTCATCTCCGTGGGGAAGACCCGTCCCGATGTGCCGACGAATGTCTCCACGCCCAAGCCCGCTGCCCAGGCCCGCAGATCGTCCGGGCCGAAGGCGTCAAGCAGGGGAGCGATCTGCTCCCGCCGCGAGCCGTAACGGTCGAGGAAGTCGGGGTACGGCTCGGAGTGGGTCAAATTCAGCCCACCCTTCCCAGCCAGCAGAAACTTGCGTCCGACGGAGGGCATAGCGTCGTAGAGATGCACTGGCAGACCGGCCTGACTGATCACCTCCGCCGCCATCAGCCCCACCGGTCCTCCGCCGATGATAGCGATCACGTAGGCCATCCATTTTTAACGCAGAGGCGCAGAGGCGCAAAGGTGCAGAGGAGAACCAGCCTTTCTTTGCGTCTCTGCATCTTTGCGCCTCTGCGTTGAAATTGCATCATCGCAGAAATGCCTCGTGCAGGCCGCCATCGACAGTCAGAATCTGGCCGGTGGTTTTGCTCAGCGCATTGCTGGTGAGCAGCCAGGCCGCTTCCGCCTGATCTGCCGGGGTGATGGGGGCGCGGGTGAGGGTGCGCTGGGCGTAGAATTCAGCCAGCCGGTTGCGCAGGGCATCGGTCTCCTCGGCTTCGTCGTAGGGCAGGTTGTATTTCGCCAGGGAGCTGATGACCCGCTCTCGCGGGAACATCGCGCTGCCTGCGACGACAGTAGCCGGGGCTAGGCCGTTGACCCGCACCAGCGGCGAAAGCTCAATCGCCAGCTCCCGCACCAGATGGTTGGCCGCGGCTTTGCTGGTGTCGTAGGCCAGGCTGCCTTTCTTCGCCACGACGCCGTTGGCGCTGGTCGTCAGCACAAGGGTGCCGGACAGCCCTTGCACTTCCCAGATGCTGCGGGCCTCGTCGGCCACAATATAGCCGCCGGTCACATTGACCGCAAAGGTCAGCCCCCACTTGTCGTCGGGGATGTGACCGCTGGTGTCCGGCGGGAAGAAGATGCCGGCGGTGACGACCAGATTGTCGATGCCGCCGTAGGCCAGGACGATCTGGTCCAGCATCGCGCGCACACTGGCTCGGTCGGTGATGTTCACGCCCAGACCGATGGCCGGTCCGCAGGCGGAGATGCCCGTGCCCGCTACGCCGATGCCCATCCCGTAGATGGCGGTCAGTTCGTCGGCAGTGGCCTGGGCTGCTTCGACGCTCAAATCCGCGGCGACGACATGCGCGCCCTCCTTCGCCAGCCGGTGGGCCACTTCTTTGCCGATGCCGCTGCCCGCGCCGACGACGACTGCGATGTGGCGGGCCAACTCCTGTTCCGGGGGCATACGGCGCAGTTTGGCCTCTTCCAACAGCCAGTACTCGATGTCGAAGGCTTCCTGCTGGGGCAGGGCGGTGTACTCGTCCATTGCTTCCGCGCCCCGCATCACCGCCACCGCGCAGTTGTAGAATTCGGCGGTCACCCGGCTCTCACTTTTGTTCTTGCCCCAGGCCACCATTCCCACACCGGGGATGAGGATGACCGTCGGATTGGGGTCGCGCATGGCCGGGGAATCCGGGTGTTTGCAGCGCGCGTAATAGGCCGCGTAGTCCAGCCGGTATTGGGCCAGCCCGCTCTCCAGTTTCGCCAGCAGCGCCGCCAAATCTTCGCTCTGGGGATTCCAGTCCACGTAAAGGGGTTTGATTTTGGTGCGCAGGAAGTGGTCCGGGCAGGAGGTTCCCAACTCGGCCAGGCGGGCCGCGTCCTGGCTGTTGACAAATTCGAGAATCGTTTGGTCGCTCTGGACAGTGGCGATGAAACGGTTCTGCTGGCTGACCAGTCCCCGTAGCCGGGGCAGAAGCTCCACCAGAAGCGCGTTCCGGTCCGCGTCGGAAAGGGTGGCGTACTTCTGCCCGCCGAAGGTACGGTCGCCTTTGTCCCGGCTGTCAATGTAGCGGGCGGCCTTTTCAATGATGTCCAGGGAAAGTTCGTAGCAGGCTTTGTCATCGTCTGCCCAGTTGATCAGCCCGTGGCCGCCCATCACCAGCCCTTTGTAGCCGGGGTTCTGGCGGGCCAGGTCGCCCATTACCAGCCCCAGATCGTAGCCAGGGCGCTGCCAGCCCACCCAGCCGATCTCATCGCCGAAGATTTCCGCGGTCAATTCCTGGGAATTCTTGGCCGCGGCGATGGCGATGACCGCGTTGGGGTGGGTGTGGTCCACGTGGGCGGCGGGGATGAAGGAGTGGAGGGGCGTGTCGATGGAGGTGGCCCGGGGGTTGAGATTGTAGACGCAGTGGGTGTAGAGGGCCACCATCCGGTCTTCGATGGCGGTCTTGACGCCTTTTTCCTCGGCTGCGTCGTAGATGGCCCGCAAACTAACCAGCTTATCCATATAGAGGCTGGCGAAGTTGGCCCGCTTGGATGTGCGCAAATCGCCGCCGGAGCCTTTGACCCACATGACTTCGACCGCTTCGCCGCTGAGGGGATCGGCCATGGACACTTTGGAGGAGGTGTTGCCGCCGCCGGTATTGGTGATGCGCTGGTCTGCGCCCAAGAGGTTGGAACGGTAGACGAGCCGATCCACCGGGTCTAGTTTGTCCGCGGTGGCGTCGTCCCACAGGTAGTTGACGTGTTTGTAGTTGGAAGGCATTTTTCTGCTCTCTTTCGTGCAGGGGATGGATGGCTATGCACGAAAGAGTGTAGCAGAAAGGGGCAGGTTGTGCGAGTTTGTAATAGTTTTGGGGTAGGACAGAGATAATTGTGTGGGGGCAGCTTATGATGCTCTGATTCCATGGAGCGTGGTTGCAAAGTATTGCGTTTTTAACCGGAACAAATACAAATTATTTTCATCATAGTAAAATCAAAGAAGTTTTTGGAAATAGAATTTCACGATAATCAGGTTAGGATTGACGAAAATAAAGCTAATTTATGTCTAAAAATTTTCTTGGAACTACTATGCGTAATATAATTAATATGTAGAAAATGGATTTGACATATGAATTGTAATAGGTAATACTATCCATGTTCGTAACATAACGTTGTGGTTGCTTAGTCGTTACTTGTAAAAATCAAAAGGAGCATGCTGAATGAGCAACGTACAGTCTAGATTTCCCTTTCGTGTTGTGTTGTTTTCTCTCTTGATTGCGACTGCGATTTTCTTGGGTGCAGCTGGGCCTAGCTTTGCTGCCGAGCCGATTTACTGTTCTGTCGGCGACTTTGTCTGGAAGTGCGCTGATGGCAGTGAAACATACCTCAAGGCGCCAAATCCCCCGATTCCTGGCCACGCAGGCTATGGTCACTTTGTTTCATACCTCTGGTCTGGTTCAGGCGCATATGGTAATGACAATGTTCAGCTTGACAAAGACTTTGCCATGCGTTTCAGAACAACTCAGAAGTGGGTCTCTTGGTGGGATAACGATGGCGAGATGCACACAGAGAGGAATATCAACGGTGTCGTGACGATCCCGTCTGATGCAGTCATCGTCAGCATCCCAGGCGATATTACCGGCAACTTCGATATCAAGGGGTGGGTCAAAGGTAAGCTGGTCACAACTGGCGAGTACGTCCTGGCTTCCACGTCAAACGTAGCGAAGCGCTGGTAGTAGTCCTCTGTTTAGTGAGTTTTGTAACCACAACGAACTGTGTTGAGAAACTGGCAGGTCAACAACCTGCCAGTTTCTTTATTTATCTCGAAACCACTACCTGCTCAAAAGGTTTCCACATTCTGTCCAATTCCAGACACAAAAAGCGGGGAGCGAAAGGCTCGAACATCCTTCGCTCCCCGCTTTTTGTGTTAAATCCTATCCAAGCCGTGCCTTTCCCTACCCCAACGCCTGCGCCACAAACTTCACATCATCCCACAGCCCTTCCTGCACATAATAGACTCGCACCTCCCCCGTGCGTAGCTGCTCGGCCTGCTGGCCCACATAGCGCAGACCGCCCACATCCAGCGAAAACTCTTGGGAATTGGGCACAAAGCCGTCGGCGAGGATGCGCTTCTGGATGGCCGCGTCTTTGTTGAATCGTATGCGCTGATTGGCCCGGCCCGCGGCCACGAGACTGGCCCGCAGTATACCCGCGTTGACCGCTGTCGCTGGTGGTGTCGCGGGGGTGGGGGGTGGCGCGACCGGAGGCGGGACAACCGCTCCCGCCGCGCTGGTAGCTCCACCAGCGCCAGCGGAATGCCACTGTTTCTCCGGCGGCACCGGCTGGGGAATGGGCTGATCCGGCCCTTCCCGATTCAATTTCTCCAGCCGATTCATTACCCCGCCCAGATGCTCGAAGCTGTGCCAGGGCGAGACCGCGCCCACCACAAAAAGACAGGCCCCCATCACATACTCATCCCGCATCAGTTCGTGGTTGTACCAGAGCAGGGATCGCCAATACTGCTCTTCTGGCACAGGATGGCTCTCGTGCCAGGGGCCTACATCCTCGCCGCCGGAGACGCCCTGGGTCATCCCGCATTCGGTGATAATGACCGTATGCTTGTTGCCATACTTGGCCCGCACCCCCTCCAAATCCATCGTGCGCCGGTAGCGCAGGGCCAGCCACATCCCCTCTTCGCCCTTCTCTTCAATATTGGACTTGTGCAGCCGCCACAGGTCGGGGAAATCGTACTCGTGAAAGCCCAGATATTTGTAGGTTTCCAGTGTCCCGGCGAAGTGGTCCAGAAAGTCGCTGCCCCGCATATTGCCCGTGGCAAAGTTCATGGCAATCGGCTCGAAGCCACCGGCCCGCAAGCGCTCACCGTAGGCCACCTGAAAATCGTCATACTTGCGCTTCTGGTCCGTGTCCACGTGGCCGGGCATCACTTCGTTGTAGGATTCCCAGGCGTCGAAGAGGGGACGTCCATTGATATGGGCGTTGTTGGCCTCCAGCCCTAGTACCTTTTCGGCATAGCGCTTGCCAATCCCCTTGGGATCGTCCACAAAGCGGCTCTGCTGCTCATTGGGTACGTAGTCCCGTCCGATCAGAAAGACATCCGGGTGAAACCCCCGCACTTTTTTCCAAAAGTCGATGTTGGAGTCCATCGACTTGATCACCCGGGGCTTGAGCCGCCGGATGGCATCCAGCACGTCATCCCCGGTGCGGTTGACGTGAAAGCCATATTTGTGAAACTGTGACATTGAGCACCTCCGGTGGGTAGCAGGTATTGGATATCAGATATTGGGTATTTCGTAGTGATACAGAAGGCGCGTCACTGGCAAATATCCAATACCCAATTCCTTTTGTTACGGCAGCCACCGCCCCGGCTCTTCCACCGGCGGCGGGGTGGGCGCATAGCGGGGAATATCCCGCATGGCCTCCAAGTCCCGGCCATAGAGGACGAGATTGAGTTTGGATTGGTCCAGGAATGGCATGGGATCGCAGAAGCCGCCCCAGCCATCTTTGCGCGAGTAGGGGTCGATGCGGATGCTGAAATGGAGATGGGGTCCGGTGCTGTTGCCCGAATTGCCCGACTCGCCCAGCACTGTCCCTTTACCGACCGCCTGTCCGGGCCGCACAATCGATTTGTTCAAATGGGCGTAGTCCGAGTGGCCCCAGCGATGGGTCACCCGCACCCAATTGCCATAGCCGCCGGGCAGGAAGTCAGCGTAGCTCACGGTGCCTGCGTCCGCGGCCAGGATGGGCGTGCCAACTGGCGTGCCAATGTCAATGCCGTTGTGTCCCTTCAGGGGCACGCCGTCGTAGGGGAACTGGCCGTATATCTGGGGGTTCTCTCCCCACAATTGAGTAATCGGGTGATTGCCCCTATAGGGCACGCCCAGGCTGATCAGATTGCGGAAGATGGCCGGGGCCAGCAGCCGGATACCGATGGGGCTGACCTCCGCAATCCAACCATCCACGGCTGGATTGTCCACGCCGCTCACCCGCCACCAGCTAAGACCGTCGGCCTGGCGTGGACCCTCGGCCAGCTTCAGCAGTGCTTTGCTGGGGACAACCGCCACCACATCGCTGTCGGGTTTGCCCATATAGCCCGGCGAGCGACGGGCATTCACATCGTAGGGGGAGATGTTCGTCACCGGCGCGCCGGCTGTGTAGGTGGCAACAGCAGTCGTCTCCACCGGCTTGGGCGGCGGCGGCGCACTCTTGCCCAGCAATTCGGCACCGTCCGTGCCCGACTCCGCGGCCCAGCCCACCAGCGCCCGATTCTGCGCGTCCGTATGGGCGAGATGCCACCAGGTCAGGTCATCGGCCTTCTGCGGACCGGCTTTCACCAGCCCCGATTTGCCGTAGGCGATCTCCCCCGCGATGTCGTCGGGGGTTTTGCCCACATAGCCTGGAGAACGGCGCAGGTTGACAAATGTCTGGGCGAAGACGGTCTCACCTGCCCGGAACTTGCCTGTTTTCCCCTCTCCCGCAGCGGGGGAGGGGCTGGGGGTGGCGGGTGCTGTTGCGCCCCCGCCCTGGGCCTGCTGGCTGGACGAGAGCAGAACTGTGCCGTCCACCGCCACCTGGGCCACCCAGCCGGTGGTTGGCTGTCGGTTCACCGTAGCCTGAATGCGCCACCAGACAATGCCGTCCACAATGCGCGGCCCCTCGGCCACAGTCGCCAACGCGTCCAGGGGCAGGTCGGCCACAATGTCGTCATCGGTCTTACCCCGGAAACCGGGCGTGCGGCGCAGACGGGTCGTGTCCAGGGTGAAAATTCGTTCCCCCACCGTGAAGGGCCTGCTGGGCGGGTCGCCTGCCGCCAGCAGAGGCGCGTTCGCACCGATGGCTTGGGCGGACCAGCCATCCGCGGTTGTGCCGTCGGCGCTGAGGCTGGTGATGCGCCACCAGACCAGATTGTCCGCGTTCCGGGGACCTTGCATAATTTTGACTGGGGTGTGGGGCGGCAATTCGGTCAATACATCTTCCGCTGGCTTGCCCGCAGACCCGGGCGACTTGCGCAGGCGCACGATCGTCGTCGTGTGGGCGGCTGCCTCGACTGCAAAGGCCGCCACCCCCGGCGTCGGGTTCCAGCGATAGTCGTTCGCCAGCACTTCCTTGAAATCTTCGATGACGCCGTTTTTTGTCTCCATCACCCAGCGGTCGATATTGGGCCAGCGGTAGAGGATCAACGACCGGATCTGCTGGTTGCCCGGCGTCTGGTTCCAGCGATTGATCTCGGCGTAGGCCGCTTTGACCCAGCCATTGTTGGCGTCTTCCCAGGGGTAATCCTCGTCGGCTTCAGTGATGTAGACGGGCAGGTGGCGCATATTGGCCGGAACTGCCTCCATAAAATCCCGGTAGGTAAAGAAGTGGTAGTGGCGGTTTTGGAAGGGGGGATCCATCTTCCCGTCCGATGTCACCAGCGCCGGGTCTGTGCCGTGGGTGTAGGTGTGCAGGGTAATGCCGTCGCAGTTGTCCGGCCCCAGCGCGATGAGGATGTCCTGAAAGTAGCGCACCCAATCCCCGTCCGGGTTGCCCGGATAGGCGGTGTTGTTGTTCCAGGGAGCCACCGAACCAATCAGCACCTGATCGTTGGCCCGGCCCGGTCGCTTTTTGATCTCCTGGCGGCAGAGGCTGTAGCAGCGGGCGTAGTCGCTGGGGGTGATGGCCTGGCCGTGCTCGATGCCCCGACTGAGAGGTTTCTCCGGATGGAGTGCGGCAAAGCGGTCCGGCAGGGAGCGCAACTCGCCGTCTCTGGATTTGGGGTCCGGGTCTCGGCTGAAGGGCAGGTCCGGGCTGGCGAAGGCGCCGGGCCGTTCTACCCAAAAATTCATTTCATTGCCGATGATCCAAATGTGGCAGCCCTGGCTGGCCTCGACAAAATTGCCCACCCGCCGGGCAAAGTCGGGGTATTTGTCCGGCGCGGGAATGGTTCCCTCGGGCTTGTAGGCGTTGTTGATCCGCACAATCACCCCATAGCCTGCGTTGGCCCAATTCGTGTAGTTGCCGCCATTGCGGGCGTTGGGATCGCTGCCCACACCTTCGGTAAAAAGCACCCATCCCTTACGCCCCACATCGGCCATGTGGTTCTCGCCGCCCGGCTCGTGCAGACCAAAAATGTAGGGGGATTCGTGTAGTGCTGACATTTGGTTCCTCCGTTCCATTCCTCGAATAGGGTTGTTACGCACTGCTCGCCGCGCTGCCCGTTTTGGGAACCGGCGGCAAAGGGTAGCTCATCTGGGCAATCGGATTGGGCTGTCCCTTCAGCCAGGCCAGCACGTGGGAGAGCACCTCCCGCGCTTCCAGCCCACTGGTGTTCAGCGCCAGGTCGGCATGTTGGCGGGCGTGGCGCAGCCGGTGTGCTTCAGTTGCCAGCCAGGCCGGGTCCCAGGAAACGTCCGGGCGGCGCTCGATCTGTGTCACCAGATCGATTTCCAGGTAGATCAGCAGGGCTGGTGGACGAATTTTGCGCCACATTTCTGCCATTTCGCTGTGTTCCTGGCTGGCCGCGCGGGCGTTATAGCCCTGTTCGCGCAGACCGTTCACCAGCGTTGATTTGCCCGCCGCGCTCACGCCGACTACTTTGATAAGAGGCAGATTCTCCCATTCCGGTCGGTTTGGGGCCACATCGGTCTCTTTTCTGGGCTGGATCAAATGGGGAAGCTCACGGCCAATCGGCGGATTTCATCGCCCCGTTGGTTGCCAACCAACATCAGGACCAAAACGGTGCAATCGTCCTGGGCGCGTCCCTTATCCAGCTGCAGCGCGGTTTCCAGAATGGCGTCGGCCAGCCCCTGGGCCGATACGGAACCCTTGGCCTGGGCCGCCCGCACTACCGCTTCTACATCCATTGACTGGCTGCTGCGGGAGCCAGCGCTCAGGATACCATCGGTAAAGACGGTCACACACAGACCTTCCGTCAGGGGGATTTCGGTGATGGCCGGTTTGGTGTTGGGGTGAATTCCCACGGCTTCGCAACTCTCTGTCAGCCATTCGCTCTGGCCGCCCCGGCACAGGAGAACCGGGCAACGGCTGTTGCGGCTGATGACCAGCGTCTGGGTCGTCAGGTCTACACTGACGATATTCAGTTCGGCGCTGACTTTGCCCCCCCGGTGGGTGCGCAGGTAGTCGTGGGTGGCCCGGGCCACCGCACCGTCCCGCACACCTTCAGCCAACAGGCTCAGGGCCTTGCGCGCCACCAGATTACTGATGATCTTGGCGCTGCGCCCGCTCCGTTGTCCATCCACCACCACCAGGCTGACACCGCCGTGGGGACGTTCCACCATTTCGACTGTATCGCCGCTTTCGCTGGTGGCGTATTTCCCGATCTTTGCCACACCAGCCTGAATCTCTAAATTTGTCATGGCCTTGCACTATCTAAACATTAGTGAGGGGTTTTGTCAATGCGATCTTTTGTGGTCGATCCGGCTGTCACGCACGTTCCGTCTACTGCGCGTGCATAGTCATCGACACCTGGCCGGACGAAACTGTGCGCCCGGAATTGCCGCTGGCCGCCTGCACCTGGAAGGTGTAGCTCTGGCCCGCCGCGTCCCCAGGCACATCTACGGCGACTGAAATGATGCGCCGCTCGCCAGCGCCCACACCCACCGAGAGGGAAGTGTCGGCACAGTTGCCGTCATCCCGGCAGATGACCGCGTTCCACGGCCCGGTTTTGCCCAGATCGACAAACATTTCGTCGGCCAGGGAACCCGTATTTTCGACCTGTAGATTGACCTGGCAGCGCTGGCCCACGAAGCATTGCTTCTGGTTTCCGCCGTCTACCGTCACCTGCACCCCATAGCTGGGGGGAATCGGTGTGGCCGAAGGCGTCCCCACAGGGGTCCACGTGGGGGTGGGAGTGAGAACCGGTGTGTTGGTCGGTGTGGCTGTGGGCACAACTGTATTGGGCACCAGTTCCACAAAGACGGTGTGGGTCTCTTTGGAGCCGTCCTGTCGCAGCACATCCAGGGTAAAGGTTTGACCAGCCCAGCGCAGACAGACCTGGCTCTCCCCGTGGCCGGGCACACCCACATTGTCCAGGAAGACAGCCCGGGCATTTTCAACATCCCAGGAGAGAATAGTGCAGGCACCGGGCAGGACCGACTGGTTGGCCGCCCGGAAGGAGACAGTGGGCAGCACAAAATCCGGCGTACCTGTGGCCGGGACGCTCCCAGGCACTGGCGTGCCGGGATTGCCTGGTGTGCTGGTGGGTACTACAAATTCGGGCGTCGGGCGGCGGGTCGGCGTGGGCGGGGTGTCGCCGGGCTGGGTGATGACGAGATTGCCTGCCACCGCGGTTGCCAGCGCCGGGGCCAAGGGATCGACTGTCTGGTCGGCGGGTGTGGGCGTTGTGATCACCACCGGCCCCACCGGCTCGCTGCTGTCTTGGGTCGGCGTCACCGCTTCGGGGAAGGCAAAGGTGGCCGAGGGTGTGGGCAGTTCGGTCACAATCACAAGGGGTTCTGCTCCCGGTTGTGGTGTCGTCTGCGCTGCCGCGGTCTGTTGCGCCACAGATAATTGGGTTTGGGGCTGCCCGGTGGCAGTGACGAGCACAAGCACTGTACCCGGTTCGCTGGCGGCTGGTTCGCTGGCTGCTCTTTGGGAGATAGCGGCGATGCCCTGGCCCACCATCCGCCAGCCCGCATAGGCCGCCAGTGAGCCGCCACACAACATAAATACGAGCAGCAGCGTAGCCACCCCCGCCCACACGCCCAGGCGGGATGGGCCACGCTCTGGCCCATCAAAGCCCAAGTCGTCGCCCAATCCCAGCCCAGATCCCACAGGCAAGCCGAGTACTGACATTTTCTCGGCGGAGTCATCTTCCAATGTCAGCGCGCCGGGCTGGGATTGAAGCAGGCGAAAGCGCGGGCAGAGCCGGTGGCTTTGGCCCAGGCAATAGGTGGCCTGATCCCGCAGGAGCAACTGATCCCGGCTTTCCAGCCCGTCGTCGGCGGGATCGATCAGATGCACCACCGCGCAGTGGTTTTCAAAGCTGGGATAGATGGCCGGGTCGCACCGATTGCCATCGGCATCGACCGCGCCCACGTGGGGGCAGATGGGTTGGGTCATCGACTTTTCTGAGAAATATCAGAAGTTCGACTTTTCAGAAAAAGTCGAACTTCTGGCGTAGTTTCACATTTCGCGTTGCAGCAACAGTTCGGAGGCCAGGGCCAACGCTTCGTCCGCGCTGGTCACTTCGCCTGCGGCCTGGGCTTCTGCAATAGATTCTAACAGATAACCCATCATTCGCCCCGGTGCGAGATCGAGCGAACGCATTAGTGTATTGCCGTCCACCAGCGTATTGCCCGCGACGGCTGTATTGGGCGCAAAGGCAAAGTCGATGATGCCTGTGATGCCGTTCAGATATTCGCCCCAATCGCCACCCCTGGCCTTGCCGGGAGCCTGTCGGTCGGCCAGGGCCAACAGCAGCACATCCAACCCCGTGCGGTCGCCCTTTTCGCCTGTGGCTGTGGCACGCAGGAAACGGTAGCAGGCCCGGCGGCTGATGACCCCATCGGGGAAGGCGTCGGAGAGGTGGTGGGGGCGCATGTGGGCCGCGGCCACGGCCTGGGCCACCTGCACCTCCCGGCGGCTGAAGCGGAGGGCGTCGCTGCGCTCGGCGGCAATCGTCGCGCTGACATCTTCGTGGCCGAAGAAGCGGATGCGGCGCTCGCCGGTTTCCGCCACTTCTTCGGAGAAAGCCGCGGGTTTGCCTGTGTCGTGGAAGAGGGCGTGCCAAACCAGCCAGCCCGCCCGGCTGTGGCCCGCGGAAAGCTCCTCGGCAAAATGGATTGCCAGTTTTTCCTGCCAGGGCGACAAGGCAACCTGCAAATCGGCATCGGGCAGACTGTCGGTTTGACCGGTCAGCCAGTCGCGCAGGGCCGCTGCGTAGTTCATCACCTGCACTGTGTGGCCGAAGACGTCCAGGTGGTGGGGCGGACTCTGGCGGATGTGGTCTGTGGCCGCGACTTCGGGCAGTACGTGGGCCAGCAGCCCCAGCCGGTGCAGTTCGGCCACCGCATCGCCGGGGCTGGGCAGGGCAAGGATTTTCCATAGCTCGTCCCGCTGGCGCTCCGGGCTGGCCTGGGTCACCTGGGCGGCCAGCGGCTGAATCTGGCGCTCTGTCCCGTCCTCAATCGCAAAATCCAACTGCCCGGCAAAGCGGACAGCGCGCAGCATCCGCACTGGGTCCTCAGCCAGACTCTGGGGGCTAACGGCCCGAATCAGCCGTGCGCGCAGATCGTCGGCTCCGCCCCACAGATCGATCAGCCGGGGTGGCTGGTTCGGGCGCAGTTCCAGGGCCAGCGCATTGATTGTGAAATCGCGCAGGGCCAGATCGTCGGCCAGTTCCCCCCGCAGCGCGGCCAGATCGCAGACCAGCGGGGGCGCGTCCTCCCGGTTCAGGACAATCCGGGCCACATCCCGCTCTGCGTCCAGGGGGTAGTAGGCCCAGCCCAGCCGGTCCGCCACCCGGCGGGCGACCGGCAACACCGGACTTTCCAGGGCCAGGTCCAGATCGGTGACGCCTGCTTTGCGGCCCAGCAGGGCATCCCGCACCGCACCACCCACCACATATACCGGTTCCCGTTGGGCCAGGAGTGTTGTCAGGACCGCTTCAAATTCCGGCGCGGCCCAATTTTCAATCGTCTGCTCACTGTTCATTCACTGCTCACTTCCCCATCCCACCTGGATATTTGGATCGCCGTAAAGGGTGTAAGCCAGCCAGGTGGAGTTGGCGGGTGCCTTCTCGCGAATCTCCTGGCGTGCGGTGTGGAAGGCCGCGCCCAGGGTTTGCCCGTCCTGCAATTCGCTGTAGAAGCGCAGAGCAAAGTCTGCGGCCAGCGCGTCGTTTACCTCCCAGAGCGCACCGATAAAGACACCGGCCTTGGCCTGGTTGATCATCTGACCCGCCCATCCGCCCAATCCGGCCAGGGAGAAACCCATACGCGCGCCGTGGCAGGTGTTCATAAAGACCAGTGGCCGCCGTTTGCGCAGGCCAAAGACCGCCTCGCCCACCAGATCGTCCGGGCGCAGTTCCGTATTGTTTTCCAACAGAATCGAGGAACTGTCGATGCTTTTGGCGTTGAGGCGTCCGTGGGTGGAAAAGTGGAGCAGTTCGACCCCCTCTTTGCCGATCTGGCGCACCTGGGCCAACTGACGCAGGGTCTCCCCGATGGCAATGCGGCGGGCGGGCAGGCTTCCGAAAAAGTCCACTTCCCGCTTGACTTGGGTCAGGTCTGTGTCCGGGGCCACCAGCCGGGCGGTGTCGATGCGCAACCGGTCCACCTGTCCCGGCCCAGCCAGCCAGCGACTGATCTGCCAGCCTTCGGCCAGAAAGTCGTCGGCCTCGCCTTCGTCCATATCCACAGGCTTGACCATCTCCCAGGGAATCCACGGCTCGTCGCTGACAATGTGGAGGGACTTCAGCACCCCCTGCTCGCGCAGTTTGACCAGCTTCCAATAGGCCCGTTTGAGTTTGTCGGGGAAAAGGGAAAGAAAGAGGCCGTTGCCGATGGCGGTCAGCCGGTCGTGGATGTCGGCGATGACGTCCGCATCGGCAGGTTGTCCACCTGCCCACTGGTTGAGTTCGTCGTAGCGCTCCTGCATATATGCCTGGGGTTCTACAGCCATCTCCACGCCACCCATCGGCGCATTGGAGACATCCGCTGCCTGGTGGGGGGAGGAGAGTTCAAAGGTCAGCCGCTTGCCATCGGCCCGGATGCGTATCTCCACATCGGGCGGGGGTGGGGGAAACTGGGGTATCTCCACTGACGAGGGCGGCTGGCGAAAGGTGAGCGCGTCGGTTGCGGCGGGTCCGGCGGCGACCGGTTCCTGGCTGCTCACCTGCACCACAAAACGGGCATTGCTGATCAGCCGCCCCCTGTGGCGGAAGTCGATGCTGATCTGGCGTTCTCCCTCCTCCTGGCCCGCGGTGAGAATAAATGTGGCCTTGTCCGAGTCCTGAAAGCTGTAGACTTCCACGGCTTTTTGCCAGGTGTCGGTGCGTTCGCTAAAGCTGGGCGCGTCCAGATGGACGTGCAGGATTTCGGCGGTGAACTCTTCGACAAAGCCCACATTCACCACACCGCTGCTCATCGATGCGGCGGCTTTCTCTTGGGTCAATTGTACAGTCAATGGGCGGGTCTGGCCCGGTTTCAGCCAATTGGCAAAACGGATGTCTGTGTGGAAAGGAACGCTGAGTGCGAAGGCTGGCGAGCGGCTTTCGTCTTCGCTGGGGGAGGCTTCTTCTGCATCTTCCCGCGCGGGCAGAGCCATTTCCAGTGGTTCAACCGCCGTGGCCATGGCAAGCTCCCGCTCGAATACGGGTTGCATCGCTTCCAGCCCTTTGGCTGGGGTGAAGCTCTCCTCAACACGTGTGGCATTATTTTCTTCTGCCATTGCGACGTGGACGCCGCCAATCCCGTTGGGGAAAAGCTCAGTCAGGCTTTTGCGCGTGCCGGAACGCATGCGCAGGGGCTGGTAGATCAGGCCGACAAAATCGTCTCCGTTCACCGCCACCAGCGCCCTCCCTTCCTGGCGACGATTCCAGCCAGCCACTTCCCTATCCGTCATCGGGTCGTTGATGTCCACGACCTGCTGCACTGCCAGAAACCAATCGAAATCCGCCAAAGGCCGGTAGAGTTGGCTGTACTGCTCGTCCGAATCCAGGCGGGCGAGGCGGGCGGTGATGCGGTCCACCCGTTCCACCCGGTAGCTGCCATCGTCCAGCCGGGTCAGGACGAAAGTCTCCCGTTCGGCCAGAGCGCTCTTCAGAAAGCGCTGAAGCACATCGCATAAAAATTCATAGCCCTCAGCCAGGAGGACGTTGGGCTGTTTCTGTTCGTCGAGTACGGATTGGCTGATAGGCATGGGACGCTCCTACTTTCTGAGAATATCTTCCACAGGCAAAGCGTAACGAATGTGGCCTTCACGACCAGTCGTTGTGGTAGCCGCGCAGAGAGAATTGAGCACAGCCTCCTCCACCGCTTCCACCACCGCGGGGAAAAGGGCCGCCATCGCCCGCCCCTCGTCAGCCAGGAAGGCAGCCGTCTCCGTAAGCGCTTGCGGCCAGTGCAGAATGCGCCGGGCTGTGCTGAAGGCAATGACGAAATCTCCGCTGCCGTGGCCGATGTGGCTGCCTGTGCGGGCCAACCCCGCGCCGGCGCGCACGCAGAGCCGGTGCAACTGGCGGCTGTCCAGAGGAGCATCGGTCGCCAGCACAACCATCACCGATCCCTTCTCTGCTGGCGACGGTTGGGGCTGATCGGGCGGCTGTAGCCAGTCCCCCACGGGAATTCCCGCGAAGATCAGTTCCTCGGCCCGGCCAAAGTTTGTCTGCACCAGTGCGCCGACGGTCCAGCCGCCCCATTCGGTGGGCGTCAACCGGCTGGCCGTGCCGATTCCGCCCTTCCATCCGTAGCAGGTGGTTCCTGTGCCCGCGCCGACACAGCCTTCCACAACCGGCGAAAAGTCGCGGCTGCCGCGGGCTGCGGAGAGGGCCGCGTCGACTTCGGCCTGTCCCACGGGCCGCGCCTGCAAGTCGTTGAGATAGCCGTCGTTCGTCTCGCCCACGACAACATTGACCGTCCCTGTGCTGCGAGCGATCTCCGGGTTGTGGCGGATGGCGTCGGTGGCCAGGCCGTCGGCCACCCGCCAGACATTCAGCGTGCCGGTCAGGCTGATGGGCGACTCAATTTGGCCCAGTTCCCGCACCTCTTCAAAGCCGCACGCTTTGCCAAAACCGTTGATCGTATGCACGGCAGCCGGGACTTTCTCTCGGAATAGGTTGCCCGGATGGGGCAGCACGACCGTCACGCCTGTGTGGATGGACTCGCCCCGGATCAGTGTGGCATGTCCCACCCGCACCCCGGCCACGTCCGTGATGGCGTTGCCGGGTCCGGGCGGCAGGTGGCCGAGGGAAAAGTTGTGGTCGCGTAGGCGCTTGGGTGATGGAATCATTGGGGTAAACGAAGCTCAGGCAGCCAGCGGCAGGTGGCGCACAGAAGTAAACGGTATGGGATGCGGTGTGTGGGGCAACTTCACTGCCGAGAGCTGCAGAAAGTGGCTGACGGACGGCATTCGCAAAATGCGCAATATTTCATCTCGCTGTTGAAGCGGCAAAGATTCAATACCAGTCAGGCGGAAGCTTTCTGGGCCATATTCGGTATCCTGGATCAGATGGGAGAATGAGGTGAAAATCAGACTACGTGGGGACGCATTGTTCTTATCGTACCGCAGCACAATTTCATCGGTCAGTTCGATGCCTGTCCCCGATCCGCTGGCAAAGAAAATTTCCAGCGTATCTCCTTCGCTGTCGTACTCGATACGCACTTTCTCTCCTGTCGGAAGCGTTTCAATCCATTCTTGCAACCATTTTCTCGTTTGTGTAGCCATTGCCGTATACCTTAAGTTTCTGGAGCCGTCTCGCCCCAGGCTGTAGTCACAAAATTATTGGCGACTTCTGTTCCATCATCCAACTGCGAGAAACCAAAGACGACGATGACGGTAATGCTGTTGCTGCCATCCGATAGCCCTTTGCAGGGGTGGCGGTAGCGAAAACATTGAGGGTCTCGGCGTTCCTGGCGGCGTCGGCCAAATCGCAGCGAATTCAGCACATCTTCCCGGCGTCCGATCAGTTCCTCGTGGCGAATTTCGATGTGTTCCCACCGTTCTTCGGTGAGGTAAATCTTCCGCCCATCCCGATCTGTGACGGTCCAGCGACGCATCTCTCCCATCCTCCGATGATGTCTGCGGTCCAATTGTAACACCCCCGTCAGGCAGGGTCAAGCGGCAAATGTTGCTACGATCAGGTAGCAGAATTATAGCACGCCCAGATTATTCTATCGAGCATCCAACGGAGTAAACGCATGAGTAGCTCTTTTACTACTGACGCAAGCCGCCTGAACCGCCTCTACACCTTCCTCGCCACCGCGGTTGACCGGGGCGACCTGCCCGGCGCGGCTGTGCAGCTTTCCCAGCGGGGCAAAGCGCTGCCCGCCCGGGTCTTTGGCCGTTTCGCTCCCGCCGCGGACGCGCCGCCTATGCAGCCCGATTCCATCTTCCTCGTCGCCTCCATCACCAAACCGGTGGTCGTCTCGGCGGTGATGCTCCTGGCCGAGCGGGGCGAACTGCTGCTGGACGAACCCGCCCGCCATTTTGTGCCTGAATTTGCTGGCAACGGCAAAGAGGCCATCACCCTGCGCCATCTGATGACCCACACCTCTGGCCTGCCCGATATGCTGCCGGAGAATCAGGCGCTGCGGGAGGCCCACGCGCCGATGGAGGAGTTCATCCGCCGCATCTGTGATTTGACGCCCGACTTCCCCGCGGGCACAGGCATCCAATACCAGAGCGCGGGCATCGCCATTCTGGGCGAGATTGTCCAGCGGGTGAGTGGACTGCCCCTGCGAGACTTCCTGCGCCAGGAGATTTTCGATCCACTGGGGATGCACGACACGGCGCTGGGGATGGCCGGTCTGCCCAAGGAGCGACTGTCGCTGGTGAATGTGCCCACCGAGCAGATCGGGGCGGACTGGGGCTGGAACAGCGATTACTGGCGAAATCTGGGCGCGGCCTGGGGTGGAATGTTTTCGACGGTCAGCGATCTGACCCGCTATTTACAGGCATTTCTCAATGGGGGCGAACTGGACGGGGTGCGGCTCTTCAGTCGGGCGACGGTGGCGGCGATGCTGCGGGACCAGACGACACCGATGGTATCTATTCCGGCTGAGCAGCGGGCGGTCCACGGCTGGGGACTGGGCTGGCGGCTGGCCCCGGCTACGGGCTGGCGCTACTTCGGCGACCTGCTCACACCGGGCAGTTTTGGTCACGGCGGCGCGACAGGGACAGTCTGCTGGGCGAACTCGGCGCAGGAAACGACGTTTGTGCTGTTCACCACCCAACCGGCGGTGTGGAGTGAGCCGCTATTGGGCCGAGCTTCCAATTTGACCGCGGCCTGTGTTTTGTAGGTGCGGTTTCTTGTGAATTAAGAAAATAACCGGGCAACTGTAGGGGCGCTGCTTGCTGCGCCCGACACCTGCGGGCGCAGCAAGCAGCGCCCCTACGTCATTACCCGATCAATTTTTTAATGTCCAACTAACCGCACAACGAGGGACGGACCTTGAATGTACGGTTAGAAACCGCACCTACCCATCCATCCCATCCAACAGCGCCTGTAATTCCGGCGGCAGGGGCGCGACGAACTCCCGCTCCTCACCGGAGGGCAGGCGAAAGCGCAATTTGTGGGCGTGGAGAAAGTGGCGGTCCAGGCTGAGCCGCTGGCGTTTGTGGCCGTAGAGGGTATCGCCGACAACCGGGTGCTTCATCCAGGCGCAGTGGACACGAATCTGGTGGGTGCGTCCGGTGAGCAGATTGGCCCGGATGAGAGTGAAGTGGGCGGAGAGTCCGCTGACCAGTCGGGTGTGGTAGATGGCCGCCGTATGGTATTCGGTGATGGCTTCCCGTCCCGGACTTTCGCCGGTCTGTGGGTCGATGGGTAGCACAGCCTGGCGCTTGCGTTCCACCGGATGGCGGCCAATCGCCGCGGCGATGCGGCCCTGGGGCGGGTCGATGCGCCCTTCGAGCAGGGCCAGATATTCTTTGCGGACTGTGCGGGCGGCAAACTGGCGCTGCAAAAAGCGATGGGTCTGGTCATTCTTGGCGACGACAATCAGGCCGGAGGTTTCTTTGTCCAGGCGGTGAACGATGCCGGGCCGCTTCTCCCCGCCCACGCCGGCAATCTCCGGGCAGTGGTGCAGAATGGCATTGACGAGGGTTCCACCGCTGTGCCCCGGCGCGGGATGGACGACCAACCCCGCTGGTTTGTCCACGACCAGCAGGTCGTCGTCTTCGTAGACAATCGACAGGGGAATCGCCTCGGCCTGGAGTTCGGTGTCGGCTGGCGCGGGGATTTGGACAGTCACCTGCTGGCCCGCCTCCACCTTCAAGCTGGCTTTGGCCGATTGCCCATCCACTAGCACCGCACCGTCGGCGATCCAGCGCTGGATCGCGGCCCGGCTGTGCTGGGGCAATTGCCCGACCAGCCAGCGGTCCAGCCGTTCATCGGGTGCAGGATCGGGCACATCAAATCGGAGGGGGATGGGCATAGCAGCTTTCAGACTTGAATGGAATAGAATCAGAATAATTAAAGAGAGGACGCAGATTATCGCAGAAACAACTGATTTGCACTGATTTTATCAGCGTCAATCAGTTGTTTCTGCGTAATCAGCGTCTCGGCTTCTGGATCAGGCTTCGGCGGATTCCAGCGGATCGCCCGCCATTTTGGCCGCTTTTTCGCGGCGGGCTGCCTGTATATCCTGCCACAAAATCACAATCGCCAGCCCGATTACACCGCCCACCACCGCGCTGTCGGCCACATTCCAGTTGGGGATGTAGTAGAAGCCGGGGATACCGGTCACAATAAAGTCGGTGACAAAGCCCTGTTCGATGCGGTCGATCACATTGCCGATGGCCCCGCCCATCTCCAGCCCCAAGAGCACCCGTACAAAACGCTCGGCGACCGGCAGGTGTTGGGCCGTGTAGTAGAGGATGCCGATAGAGACGGCGATGGCAACAACTGTAAAAAAGACCCGTCCGCCTTGAAAGATGCCAAAGGCCGCGCCGTAGTTGTTTACGTGTTGAAAACTCAGGTAGCCTTCCAGGGCTGGAATCGGCACTGTGGAACTGTAGAGAGGCATGGCCGCCCGAATCAGTTCTTTTGTCCAGCGGTCCAGGCCAATCACCACCCCCGCCACGACCAACACAATCCACCAGCGCTGGGCCAGGCTGCCCAGGCTCAATTTCTGCGCCATTACCTCTACTCCTCATAAATATCCTGACCACAAAGATACGAAGACACAAAGAAAAATAGTTCTTCTCTTTAACTTTGTGCCTTCGTATCTTTGTGGTTTCCTTTGATGGGTTCTTCTTGCTTTCGCTATTGTATCGCACCTGAACGGAAATGGTGAATTGCAACAGATATGCTATACTATTTCGGTTGTCAATTTTTAGCAGTAAGCAGCTACCCGAAGGAGACGGAAATGGCCCGTGAGATTACCATTGCGCTTGTGCAGATGGCCCCTGCCCTGGCAAACCCGGAAGAGAATCTGCGCAAGATGGGCGATTTTGTCGAGCGCATTTGCAGCGAGCAACCCACGGACCTGATCGTCTTCCCCGAGCTTTCCTATACGGGTACAGAGTTGGGCCTGCGCGCCACGGACCTGGCCGAACGGGTTCCTGGCCACGCCACCAACTATCTGGCCAAACGGGCCAACGACTATAACGTCCACATCGTCTTTGGGCTGGTGATCAAAGAAAAGGTGGAGAGTATCCTCTACAACGGCGTCGCCTGTCTGGGACCGGAAGGGGACATTCTGGCCTCCTACCGTAAAGTCCATCTACTGGGCGAAGAGCGCCAGGTCTATCGGGGCGGCTTCCGCTTCTTCAATGTGGATGCGGAGTGGGGGCGCTTTGGCCTGATGATCGGCTCGGACCTGGTCTTCCCCGAATCTGCCCGCAGCCTGAATCTGGAAGGTGCAGAACTGGTCGTCCTCAGCGCCAACTGGGAGGCCAACCACCAGGAGCAGTGGCGTGCTCACATCATCAGCCGGGCCGCGGAGAATGCCTGTTTTGTGGCTGCGGCCAACCGGGTGGGCCAGGAACCGACAATGGAGTTCGCCGGTGACAGTATGCTGGTGGGGCCGTCGGGCGAGGTCTACACAGTGCTGGAAGACCCGATTGAGGGCTATGCAGTGGCGACGATTGACTTGGAAAGGGTGCGGGAAGTGCGGGAAGAACGCCAGATCATCCAGTTCCGCGAGCCAACTGCCTACCGCTCCGTCGTCAAGAAATATTGATGTAACAAAGGACACGAACAATACGGATTTGCACAGCGGTGTCCTGAGCCTGTCGAAGGGATAGAAACTGCAAAATCTGTCTCCTCTGTGTGATCTGCGTCCCTCTCATTTTCTCTGTTCTTGGACAAATTCATGACCAATGCGAAGCAAGCAGCCCAGGTCCTTTTTCAGCCGTTGACCAGCGGTGGCTGGCAAAATCACCCGGAGATGGCCGACTACCGGGCCGAGTGGTTGAGCAGCCTTCTGGTCGAGCGGGCCAACTGGAAGGAAGACGCCTTCCCCCGCTCGTTTGGCGATGTGCAGATTGCCGGGCCGGGCTATGTCTGGTTTCGTTTCTGGCTGCCAGAACAGGACCAGGTGGTGGAGAAGTATTTTGACACCGATGGCAATTCTGTGGGCGTCTATGTGCCTGTGACTGAGGTGTTGGAGCGGCGGGGCGAAGTCTGGCGCACGGTTGAACTGGTGCTGGCCCTCTGGCTGGACGCCACCGGACGGGTCTCTGTCCTGCGCGAGGATGACTTTGACGAGGCTGTGGAGCGGGAGATTCTGACACCTGTCGCCGCGGAACAGGCCGAGCGTCGCATCCGGGAGCTGACCACAGCCATTGCCGCCGAGCAGTTCCCACCGCCGCTGGTGCGCAACTTTGAGATTAATGTGGAAGAGAACGACGAAAACGAAGAAAACGATGTGGAACAGGTCTAGCAACTACCTGTTGCCGGTGTGTGTATGAACCTTCCGATTGGAATTTCCAATCTCTAGCCCCGAATCACTGACTCTTATGATCGCCATCCTTGACTACGGCGTAGGCAATCTGCGCAGCGTATACCACTCCTTCGAAGCGGTCGCCACACCACTGGGCATTCAGGTGGATATTGTGGACCACCCCACCGACTTTACCCGTTGGCAGGCGGTTGTGCTGCCCGGCCAGGGCGCGTTCGGCGACAGCGCCGACAATCTGCGCCGCCAGGGCTTTGTGGAGCCTCTACTGGAAAGCGTGGACGCGGGCCTGCCTCTGCTCGGCATCTGCGTGGGGATGCAACTGCTCTTCGACGAGAGCGAAGAGATGGGCCAGCACGAAGGGCTGCATCTGATCCCCGGACGGGTGCGCCGTTTTCCCGCAGCTATGCCCGATCCCGCCCGCCCCGGCCATCTGCTGCGGGTTCCCCAAATCGGCTGGAATCAACTGCACCGCCGCCAGGACGATCGCCTGCTCGATGGCGTCAGTGACGGAGCCTATGCCTATTTTGCCCACAGCTACTATTGCGACGCCGCAGATCCCTCGGCTGTCCTGGCTTACACCGACTACGGCATCGACTACCCGTCGATTGTGCGCTATCGCAACGCCTGGGGTATCCAGCCCCACCCGGAAAAGAGCCACACCGTTGGCCTGCACATTCTGGGCAACTTTATGAAAATGGTAACAGAGGGATCGGAGACTGGAGACTGGGGACTGGGAAGCGTTGCCCCCGATTCCCAATCCCCAATCCCCAATCCCTGATCCCAATGCTCTTCCTCATCACCCACGCCCACACCCAACAGAAAAGGGATGCCGATGCCACCGGCTGGGATCTGTCCCCGGCTGGATACGAACAGGTGGCGGGGTTGGCTCGGCTGTCCTTTTGGAATGGTGTGGACCGAATTGTGGTGAGCAGCGAAGCCAAGACCCGGCTGACGGTTGGGCCCGTGCTGGCAGAGCGGCGGCTGCCGCTGACTGTCGATCCCTGCTTCGATGAACTGGGCCGGGGCAGTGGATGGGTGGACGACTACACCGCACGGGTGGCGGAGGTCTTTGCCAACCCGGTGCGCTCCATTGGTGGCTGGGAGAGCGCGGCTGACGCGCTGGCCCGCTTCCGGGAAGGTATCAGCGCCCTGGCCGATGCCTTCCCGCAAGAGACAATCGCGCTGGTCGGCCACGGGCTGACCTTCAGCCTCTTTCGGGCGCATCTGCTGGGACAGGCACAGGTCAACTTCGACGATTGGCAGCGCCTCTCCTTTTGCGCCCTGGCCGAGGTGGAATGGCCGGGGCTAAAACTGGTGCAGGATTTCCAGCCGATTCCGGGTACACCTTTAATCGAAAGGGGAAAGTAAATGGCAAACCTATCCCTCGAATTCCTCGGCACATCCGGGGCCATCCGCACACCCCGCCCCGGCTGCAACTGTCGGCTCTGCGCCCAGGCCCGGCGCGTCGGCATCCCCTGGGAGCGGGGCGGACCCAGCGTCTTTGTCCACGGGCCGAATGTGCTCATCGACACGCCGGAAGAGAGCGCTATGCAGGTCAACCGGGCGGGCACCGGCCCGATTGCAGCGGGCTTCTACAGCCACTGGCATCCGGATCACACCGCGGGCCGGCGCATGTGGGAGACCCGCAACTGGGACTTTCGGGCCTGGCCGCCGGACCACATCTGCACGCCTATCTACCTGCCCCCAAACGTCGTGCGGGATTTTGGCGTCTTTATGGGGCTGAAGGAAAATTTCGACTATTGGCAGGCGAAGGGGCTGGTGGATGTGCGGCAGATGGACGGGCCGGTCTCCCTGGGCGGTTGGTCTATCACCGCCCATTCGGTCCATGAGGAGTACGTCTACGCCTTTCTCTTTGAAGAAGAAGACGGTCAGCGGCGGGTGCTGATCGCAATGGACGAACTCTACGGTTGGTCGCCACCTGCCGAGTTTGTGGGCGTGGACTTGGCCGTGCTGCCCACAGGCATCTTCGAGTTCAACCCCTTCACCGGCGAGCGGCGGATGTCCCCGGATCATCCGGTGCTGGAACGGGAGGCCACCTGGCGGCAGACTGTGGAAATGGTGGAGAAGTTGCAGGCCAAACGGGTCATCTTCGCCCACATCGAAGAGCCGGACGGCAATTCGCCCGAAGAACTGCTGCTGTTGGCCGACGAACTTCGCCGTTCGCGTGGATGGAATGTTACCTTCGCCTATGATACACTCGTGGTAGAGTTGTGAGAACGACGACCAACCACGAAGACGCAAAGGCACAAAGACAAAACGAATGATTATTTACCCCGCAATTGACCTGCGCAACGGGCGCTGTGTGCGTCTGCGCCAGGGCGACCCGAACGCAGAGACAGTTTTTGGCGAAGACCCGGCGGAGATGGCCCGCCATTGGGAGCGTCAGGGCGCGGAATGGCTGCATGTGGTCAATCTGGACGGCGCATTCGACTACGCGCCGTCTGGCTTGGACGACGGCGGTGGACTCACCCCTCTGGTTACACGCCTGGACTCGCCCAATGCTGGCTTGCCCCCGGTCGAACTGCCCATCAATCTGCGCTGTCTGCAAAACATTCGCAAGGCGATTTCGATACCCATCCAGTTTGGCGGAGGAATGCGCAGCCTGGACGACATCCGCCTGGCCCTGAGTCTGGGCGCGGACCGGGTGGTGCTGGGGACCGCCGCGGTCAAGAATCCGGACCTGGTGCGGGAGGCCATCGAGCGTTGGGGGCCGGAGCGCATTGTGGTGGGGATCGACGCCAGGGATGGCAAAGTGGCAACCCACGGCTGGCAGGAGACCAGTGGATTGGATGTGATTGAATTGGGCCACCGGATGGCCGCACTGGGCGTACATCGGGTGGTCTACACCGACATCAGCCGGGACGGGATGCTCACCGGCGTCAATGTGGCCAGCACGGCCAATCTGGGCGATATGACCGACCTGCTGGTGATTGCCAGCGGCGGCGTCGCCAACATCGACGACATTCGTGCCCTGAAACGCCACGAACATTTCAATATAGAGGGCGCGATTACTGGCCAGGCCATTTATACGGGGAGTTTGGATTTGGCCGAGGCCATCGCCGTGGGCAACGAACCCCTGCGTCGCACCAGCGCGGGTCTGTTGCCCTATCGATATACAGAAGACGGACCGCGGGTACTCCTGCTCTGGAATCTCTTCTTTGAACAGTGGCAATTTCCTCGGGGTGGCAAGGAGGACGGAGAGAGCGAACTGACTTGCGCCCAGCGGGAGTTCAGCGAAGAGACCGGCCTGCCCATTTTGCGTGTTCACGAAGCCTACAGCGCTACCCTGCATTACGTGGCCCGCATCCGCAACCACGACATCGAACGCACAATCGTCTATTATCTTGCCGAAGCCGGGCCGGGCGAAACCCATTTGGGCCAGGACAAACACAGCGAATACCGTTGGGCCAGCCTGGACGAAGCCCGCACGCTGCTAATGGACACCTCGCCCGAACAACTGCCCGCGTTGGATGCGGCGAATGAGTACTTTTCCACCAACCAGGAAAGGTAGGGGCTGCGGCAAGCCTCATCACTTCACCCTGTCTTTTTGTCATCCTTTATTTTTCGGAGTTTCTATGCTTGCTAAACGCGTTATTCCCTGCCTGGATGTGAAAGATGGCCGGGTGGTCAAAGGTGTCAATTTCGTCGATCTGGTGGACGCGGGTGATCCGGTGGAGCAGGCCCGGGTCTACGACCAGGAGGGCGCGGACGAACTGGTCTTCCTCGACATCACCGCCACCCACGAGGCCCGGGAGATTGTGGCCCAGATGGTGCGCAAAGTGGCGGACGCCGTATTCATCCCCTTCACAGTCGGCGGCGGCATCCGCACAGTGGACGATATGCGGGCCATCCTCCTGGCCGGTGCGGACAAAGTGAGCATCAACAGCGCCGCGGTCAAGACCCCCGAAATTATCAGCGAAGGCGCGCAGCGTTTTGGCAGCCAGTGTATCGTCGTGGCGATGGATACCCGGCGTCGCCAGGGGGACGATTTGGCCGCGCGTGGCCCCGGCTGGGATATTTTTGTCAGCGGCGGGCGCATCAACACCGGGCTGGACGCGGTGGAGTGGGCCAAAAAAGTCGAGCGTCTGGGCGCGGGGGAGATTCTGCTCACATCAATGGACGGGGACGGCACGCTGGAAGGCTACGATGTGGAACTGACGCGAGCCATCTCCGACGCTGTGCACATCCCCGTCATCGCCAGCGGCGGCGCGGGCAAAGCGTCCGATTTCGCGGCGGCTGTCACAGAGGGGGGCGCGGCCGCGGCCCTGGCTGCTAGCCTCTTCCACTTCCGCCAACTGAGTGTGATGGATGTGAAGCGCCATATGCAGGCGGCGGGTGTGGCGGTGCGCATACCGGAGGGGATGGCGGAATGACGACGGACAACAGACCGCAGGCCGTGCAAGACGCAGATGGCGCTGATCAGTTACTTTCTGCGCTGGTGTACAACGAAGCGGGGCTGATTCCGACGATTGTGCAGGACGCGTCTACCCGACAGGTGTTGATGATGGCCTGGATGAACGCCGAGTCGCTGGGCCGCACGCTGGAAATCGGCGAGACAGTCTTCTGGAGCCGCAGCCGCCAGGAGTTCTGGCACAAAGGCGCGACCAGCGGCAACACCCAGCGGGTGGTCGAATTGCGCGCCGACTGCGACGGTGATACACTGCTCGTCCTGGTGGAGCCAGCCGGACCGGCGTGCCATACGGGGGCAGTGAGCTGCTTTTTCCAAACAATTATTGGTTGATTGGTTGGCTGGTTGATTGGTTCACCGACAACCGGCCCGGCACGTCTATTCAACCAATCAACTACTGAACCAATGAACCAATGAACCAATCACCTATCCTCGAACATCTCGTCGCCACTATCGCCGACCGTAAGGCCAATCCGACCGCTGAATCCTACACCGCCTCTCTCTTTGCCGCAGGCATCGGGAAGATAGCCCAGAAGGTGGGGGAGGAAGGGGTGGAGGTCGTCGTCGCCAGCCTCAACGAGAGCGACGAACGGCTCGTCTCCGAAATGGCGGATCTGCTCTACCACAGCCTCGTCCTCCTGGCCGCCCGGGATGTGGCCTTTGCCGATGTGGAAGCGGAGCTGGCCCGGCGTTTTCGTTAGGGGAACTGCCTTAACGCAAAGGCGCAGAGAAGCAGAAAATTGGCCCGTTGGTGGCAAGACTAGCGCCGGTTGAGCAGCGAAGCGTGTCGAAACCAAGCGGGTCTACTGCTGTTTTGGTGCATTACGTGCTAACCGTTCCCCCCTGTGGGCGGAGGATTGTTCTGTGTATTCCCCACAAAATCCCCATCTGTGACACTCACATTCCCCTCCACATAGGCCCCGCCGCTGGTATCGATATTTGTGATGCGCCGGTCTGAGTTGTCGATCAGTACTTGCAGTTGAGCGGCCACCGCGTCCCGGTCGGTTTCGAGCAATTCCAGAAAGCCAACGGAACCGGATAGGCCAAGAATGCGACTGTGAAAATCGGTCAGGTCTTGCAGCGCTGTTTGCAGGGCCTCTCCTCTGCGCTCGGCCAGTTGTCGGGCTTGGGTCAGTTCGTCAGTCGTTTGCAGGTTGGCAAGCAGATTTTTTAACTGCCAGACCGATTCACCCACGATACGAATGATGCGGCCTTCGTGCTCATCCATCAGTTGGAATATCTCGCCCCATTCGTTGCTCTGGGCCAACCCACCTACAATCGGTGCAATGTTCTGTCCGTAGCTGTCGCTCAGATGGTGGAGTCGGCTGCAAATTTCCTCCACATCCCGATACCAACTGCGCGCGGAAACCATTTCCAAATCCCGGCGAATGGATTGGATTTGTCCGCTGCCGATATCCCCGTCGTCCAGCAATTTGATGTCTACCAGAATTGTGTACAGACCCCGAAAGGCCTGGTCCACCACCTGCACCAGCTTGTCCAGAAAATTGAGAACCCGGCGCAGATCAGCGTTGGGTACATCCGTCTGGGTAGTCACGCTGTGGGCCATACGTAAAATCTGGCTGCTCAGAGCCTGGAATTGGTTGTCGTCTGGCATTTGATTCTCCTTTCAACGCAAAGATGCAATGACGCAAAGAGGCAAAGATATTCAGCGAGTCTTCGATGTCTTGCCAGTTTGCATCCCTTTACGTTCAACTAGCGCAATCTATTTTCTCAGCTTTCCCAGCACATACTTTGTGGCCCCGCCTGCCAGCTTCCCCAGGGCTGCGGGTGCAAAGAGACCGACCAGTGCCTCCACTGCCCCCGGCACGAGTCCTCCCAATTCCTCCACCAGATCGGCCATCTTATTGTCGTCGGCCCTTTCCCCTTTGGCTGCCTCGGCTTTGAGTTCTTCGACTGCGGCTTGGGCTTCGGGCGACGCATTGCGTACAGCCGCCTCCAATGGCGCGAAATAGTTGGCCATATCGCCCATCGATTGATTGACCCCGCCCGTGACCGTCCACCCCGGCTGATAGAAGCCGCCGCTGACATTCACTCTGTCCCGCCCCACAAAATCGCCGCCGGTTACATTCACATCGCGCTCGACGTATGCACCGCCGCCGGTGTTGACGTTCCTGGTTGTATGTGTATCTCCGATCCGCCCCACATTGCCGCCGACTGCTGGACCGGAAACTGTGCCTGTGATGTTCAGTTGGTTGCCGCGCACTGTCTGGCCCTGCTGGTTGATAGTCAGTCCCGCGAACGCGCCTGGCTCCGGTTCGATTTCCACATTCTGCAAACGAGTGGGTAGCCCTTTGGCCTGGACCTCGCCGCCAGAATGGAAGGCCACGACGAAATTGTCCGCCTGCTCGTAGTTGAGGAGCGGGTGCTGCTTGTCGCCTGTGCGCTGGGGGACTTTGCCGCCTGTGTAGATGGCGATATCCGCCACCCGCACTTTACCGTCTGCCTGGGATGCGCCATCGCCACAAAGCGCTTCCAACAGCGCTAATGTGAAGGCGCTACACGGCTTGCCCGCGTAGGAAAGTTCGTCGGCCCGGGAAGAGGCGATGATTACCTGTCCCCTGCCCTGGGCCAGCACAGCCGTGGCTTCTGGGGGGAGGGGCGCTTTGGTGAGGGTATCCCCACCTGCCCTTGACGGGTCCAGCCCGCCCGCGTGACAGCAGTCCAGGAGCAGCAACAATTTCTGGGCGGGGATGGCCTGTAACTTCTTTGCAAAATCCTGGCCGCTGATGGCGGTCTTACCCAGCGCGGCCTGGTCATAGCCAAAGGGCATCAGGAAATGCAGTATTCCGTATTGGGACTCCACCTGATAGCCGTGGCCGGAAAAGTAGACGATGACCGTCGAATCCGGCTTGGCGGTCTGGGCCAGTTTGTCCAATCCGGCCAGGACATCAGCTCGCCTCGCCTTTTCCCCGGTGAGCAACTGCACCTGCCCCTTCGGATAGGCGCAGCGCTCCTCGTCGGTGAGGATGGCGTTCATCTCCACCGCGTCGTCGATAGTGTTGGCCAAATCGCCGCCGACGCCGACCAACAGAGCGTGGCCTTCTGTGAATGTACTCATCTTTTTTCTCCTCTCGTGCCCATCGCTCCCGCGTGGGCACGCCAAGCGGACGCTCTGCGTCCGCAGGTGGATGACGAGTTACTGCTGTGTGGGACGCAGAGCGTCCGGGGGAGTTCCCACGCGGGAGCGTGGGAACCAGTGCATCAATTCTCGTGCCCATCGCTCTGCGTGGGCACATCTTCGGGACGCTCTGCGTCTGTTTCACCACTGCGTCGTTACGGGGATCAGCCCCTCCATTTCGGCGTAATTGCGTGCGCTGGAATAGCGCCAATCCGTCGGTTTGTCCACATAGCCCCGTTTGACCGGGTTGTTGTGGATGTACTCGATTTTCTGTCGCATCATTGCCTCACCCTGAATTAGTTGAGGATGAGAGCCTTCTTGCCACAACTGATAGGTCCGATCCTTCTTGTGTGGCAACCTGAGTTCAGCCAACTGGTCGAGAATGTGTTGCGCCTTACGCGCTTCCAGATAGTCGATGATCGCACGGGCTGTCCAGGATTTGAAGTCACCCATTTCCTTCGACAGGTCCTCGGCTTCGGCCACCAGATGGGTGTGGTTTTCCTGAATGACGTAGGCGTAGAGGATCAGCCGTTCCTGCTCCTGGAGAAAGCGCAATGAGTCCAGCAGAATTTGGGCGATGGGTCGGCTGGCAAAGACGGGCAGCCAGTTGACGACAGTTGCGGTCAGAAAGTGAGGTGCATTGGGTTCGACTACCCGGTAGCGGCTGCGGGCCATTGGTTTCTCCTTTCCTCTCTCGTACCCATCGCTCCGCGTGGGTGCAATCTTCTGGGCGCTCTGCGTCCGTGTGTGGCATTGGCGGGCAGATACTGTCAGGGACGCGGAGCGTCCGCTTGGCGTGCCCACGCGGGAGCGATGGGCACGAGTGTATCCGGTTCCAGCCCGACCAACACATCGGCCCGCGTCGCCTGCTCCCCGGTGAGCAACTGCACCTGCTCCTTGGGATAGGCGCAGCGCTCCTCGTCGGTGAGGATAGCGTTCAATTCCACCGCGTCGTCGATGGTGTTGGCCAGGTCGGCTCCTACGCCGACCAGCAGGGCGTGTCCTTGTGTGAATGTACTCATCTGTTTCTCCTTTCATGCCTTTCTCTCTTGAATCCGATTGCCGATTTGTCTATATGCCCTCGGTCTCAGTTGGACTTGCTTCACCGGCTGACTGAGGGCAAGTAAAGAGTACTTTGTCCGTCTACAGGTATACTCCGAATGTTGTCTGCTGAGTACTGTTCCCAATTTCCCGCATTGTCCTGCGCTCTGGTTCGGAACGAGTAGATGTGGCCCGGTTCTGCCTGATAGATCGCCTGAGTTTGGGATGCCTCGATCATCCAATCCATCCATAAACCAGCATCGATCCTAACTTGCACATCGTATCCTTGAATTCCAGACACATCATCGCTGCCAGACCATTGAACGCGAATTGGCCTCTCGGCGCTGCGCATCTGAGCTAGTTCAAGCCCCGTGATCTCCGAATATGGTGCATTGACATCCAGGATAATGTCATCCTGAAAGGTGCTGGATGTGGTGCCGATGGTGTTGCGGAAACGGACATAGACCGTGCGGGGGATGATGTTATTGCCGGATGAGGTGATTTGCCAGTTCTTGTAGAGACTATAGGGTTCCCACTCTGTACCAGCAAAGCCCCCATCATTGCTGACCTGCATTTCGGCTGTGCCAGCTTGCGCCGGGACACTCAATTGAACACCGGTCGTGTTTGTCCAGAGGTCGCCTTGATTGATGGAGAGGCCGTTGTCAATACCGGCGCTGCTGTCCAGAGCAATAGTATCCGTATAAGCAATTGAGACATTGCCCGCCCGGTCACGGAATTGTACATAGACAGTTTTTAATAAGCCGTCAGCGGCTGACAAGAGGTGGGAAGGGGATTGCACAAAGTTGAACCACTCGCCATAGTCTACGCCGGTGTTGCTCGCCCGGAAACTAGCGACGCCAGACGAATTATCGGTAGCCGACAGAGCAAGGATTGCAGTACGACTTGTCGAGTAAAGTGCACCGGTCTGCGTAGTCTTTCCCAGATTGATTACGACCGACCCAACGGGTGGGATGCTATCCGGCGTCGCTGTGGGTGTTGGTGTTGCTGTGGATGTCGGGGTGGTTGGCACGGTAGGTGTGGAGGTGGGCACATCCGACGGCAACCGAAAGGCATAGAGATAGCCGTCGCTGCTCCCGACAACCAGCGTGCCCCTGGCCACTGCCGGGAAGCTTCTGACGTAGTAGTCTGTCTCGTAACTCCACAACTCCACCCCGTTTGAGGCATCCAATGCATGGATTTTGTTGTCATCGGCGCCGATATACAGCACACCGCCAGCAGCAGCAATCGAAGATTCGATTCTAGCCCCTAGTGATTTCTTCCAGCGTAGTTCGCCAGTGAGCAGGTCTAAAGCAAAAATATCCCCTTCGCCGATGTCATGCATAAATACTTTACCATCGGCGACCACCGGCGCTCCGAAGTATAGCTGCCGGCCAGTGTTGTATTGCCAGAGTATCTCTCCATCCGTCATACGCAATGACTTAATGCTATGCGTATCCGCCAGGATGACACTGCCACCGTAAACCACAGGGGAAGTGTAACTAAACGATTCAAGCGTATGGGTCCAAATGACAGCCCCTGTCAGTGCATTGATTGCATATAATGCATCACTTTCATTCTTGGCAAATAGCACGCCATTGGCGATGGCTGCTGTTTGGTTGAGGAATCTGCTGCCCGTGGTATATCGCCACACCAATCCACCATTACGCCTGTTCAGGGCATAGATTCGTTTGTCAGTCGACAAAACGTAAACCATGTCGCCATAAATCAAGGGTGCTGAGGTTGACCCGTCAAGCAGACCGGAGAAGGTCCACGCTTGCTGGCCCGTCACTATGTCCACCGCAACAATCGTTTTGCCAGTGTTATCAATGTAGTAGATGTAATGATCTGCGACAGTCATATTCCAACGAGAGGACCCGAACACAACATCATCCAGTTTCCTTCCAGACTGCAGGTCAAGAGCGATGATTGAATTGGCTGGATAGAACACAATTCCTTCATTCGAAATCGTTGGAGAAATGATGGCTGACGTATGGTCAGGAATACTGGGCAGAGCTACTCTCCAGGCGAGTTGCAGCCCACCGGCTCTCTTGATATTGTCTACAGTGAGCAACTGTTCTGCGCTATTGTTGGCATTGCGGTTCTGCCCCTTGAAAACGGTGAGCCATTCGTCTCCATCTTGGATTGGAATTTCGGTTGGGGTCTGGGTTGGAGTAGATGTCGGCGTTATCGTTGGTGTCGGAGTAATCGTGGGTGTAGGCGTCGCCCTAGGAGTTGGTGTGTCGGTATGCGTCGGCGTGATGGTGGGCGTTTGGGTAGGTGTAACAGTCGGTGTTTCAGTTGGAGTAATTGTTGGTGTGGGAGTCGGGGTCTTCGTCAGTTGGACTGCCACAGCCGGCACGAACACAGTATCCTTGCTGGTGACGTTTACCGTCACCGACGGCGGAGTGGTACCGCTCTGACCGGGGGGCAGTTTCACTTGCAGCGTATACTGACCGACTGGCACATCGTTCAGCGTATAGACACCGCTGGCATTTGTGATGGTCGTCCGGGTCAACGCCTCGCTGCGGCTGCCGTCGCTGAGGGTCACCTCTGCGCTAGCGACGCCGGATTCGTCCCCGTCCTGGTTTCCGTTGCCGTTCTTATCGTCATAGACCAGCCCGGTTACTTTCGCCCCGCCTCCGGTGGATGGGGATGTGGGCGTCCCAGTGTTTGTGGGGGTAGTGGTAGGCGTTCGCGTCGGTGTCGCTGTGGATGTGTCAGTGTTCGTGGGTGTTGGCGTAATCGTCGGCGTAGGTGTTGTCGTTGCGGTAGGCGTTATGGTAGGCGTACTGGTAGATGTCGGTGTTCCAAAAGGCGTATCTGGGTTTTGTTTGGCTACAAAGATGTCGGGGTCTCCTACACTAACAAGAGTGGTACTGCCAAGTTTGGCTGTACCATAAAAGCTCCCCGTTGTGTAGATGTTTCTAGCTTCATCCAGCGCGATACCATAAGCGCCGTCACTAGACGCGCCGCCCATGGAAATCGCCCATAGGACATTTCCGTCGCTATCCTGCTTCACCACAAAGATATAGGACTTACGCAAAACGAGATGATTGACGAATTGACAAAGAGTCAATAGATTATACCTGTAAGGAAACAACGCTGCACATTCGTGCAGATGGTAGATGTGAAGTCAGTGGCCTCTACTTTTACAGGAGGATAGGATGTATGCGACCGCGCACCCAAAATGTCACACGGTTGGATTATTGCCAGTATTTGTTGGTGAGCCAAATCAACTATACGCTGACGAATTTTGCTGAACACAGCGAGAAATTCAGTCACGATGCCATCAACCGCTATCTTGCTGGAGAACGACTGACACCCAGGCTGGTTTGGGAAAATGTCAAAGAACAAGTGGTCCAATCACCGAAAGGGTATCTGGTTTTTGACGATACAGTGGCGGACAAAAGCCATTCCCGAATGATTGAGTTGGTCCGCCGCCAGTGGAGCGGCAATGCGCACGGGGTCATCAAAGGGATAGGGATTGTGAACTGCGTCTATGTCAACCCGGAATTGGACCAGTTTTGGATCATCGACTATCGGATTTATGATCCAGAGGGGGATGGCAAGACAAAACTGGAGCACCTGCGGGATATGTTGCTCCACTCTGTTTACCAGAAACAATTGCAGTTCCAGGCTGTTCTGATGGACACTTGGTATGCAACCAAAGAGATCATGCTAACAATTGAAGGGTACGGAAAGGTTTACTACTGCCCACTCAAGGATAACCGGCAAGTAGATGATTCGGGTAGCTCCCGGCCATACCGTCGGGTAGACTCACTCAGTTGGACAGAAGCAGAAAAGCAGCACGGCAAGGTCATCAAGATCAAAGGTTTTCCAGGTAACCACAAGGTGAAACTCTTCCGGGTTGTGCTCTCCACCAAGCGCACGGATTATGTCGTGACCAACGACATGACGCAAGACGACACGCAGGCCGTACAAGAAGTGTGCGGCTTCCGTTGGAAAGTCGAGCAATTTCACCGGGAAACCAAGCAACTGACTGGTCTGGAAGGTTGCCAATGCCGTAAAGCTCGCATTGTCCGCAATCATATTGCCTCTTCCATTTTGGTTTGGGTTCGCCTCAAGCAAGTCGCCAATGAAACTAGCCAGACAGTTTATCGTCTCAAACACGACTTATTATCCGACTACTTGAAGCAGCAGCTCAGATCCCCATCTATCCCTATGACTTTTGCGTAAGTCCTAAGATATCTATATTTCCAGCGGCGTGGAGTGTGATATTGCCAAAGGTGGCCGTTTCCTGGAAAGACCCAGTGGTATAGACGTATCCTGCTCTGTCAATGGCTATACCCTTACCAACGTCGTTCGATGAACCGCCAAAAGCTTGTGCCCACAAAACATTCCCACCGCTATCTTGTTTAACGACAAAGACATCACCAAGCCCGGCGCTGGTTGACGCAGTGGTGCTGAAGGTGGCCGTTCCTTGGAAGAACCCAGTGGTATAGACATTGTGTGCGTCATCTACAGCAATACCATAAACATCATTGAACAGAGAAGAGCCTCTACCCATATCTCGAGCCCACAAAACATTGCCGTTGCTATCCAGCTTAATAACGAAGATGTCTCGCACGCCACCACTGGTGAGAGTAGTGCTGCCAAATATGGCCGTACCCCGGAAAGAACCAGTAATATAGACATTGCCCACTCTATCCATAGCGATGCCATAGGCGCTGTCAACAGATGGGCCCCCCATGGCCTGGGCCCACAGCACTTTCCCCGTGCTGTCCTGCTTTGCCACGAATATATCTTCATCCCCAACGCTAGTGAGCGTAAAATCCCCAAAATTGGCTGTTCCCTGAAAGAAACCAGTGGTGTAAACATTGCCCCCTGCATCCACAGAAATGCCATCATAAACGTCATCAACATTTGAGCCGCCAAAAGACTGAGCCCATAGGACATTTCCACTGCTATCTTGTTTGATAACGAAGATGTCTCGCTGTCCAGCGCTAGTAAGCGTGATGTCACCGAATCTAGCCATGCCAACAAAGTGCCCGGTAGTGTAAATGTTGCCTGTTTCATCTACGGCGATACTTCGTCCAATTTCCTCACCGAGGGCGCTCCCACCCATGGAGGTAGCCCAAAGGACAGTACCGGTGAAATCTTGCTTGACCACAAAGATGTCAGTTCCCCCAGCGCTTGTCAAAATATTGTTGCCGAAGATGGCCGTTCGCTGGAAAAAGCCAGTGGTATAGACAATGCCCGCTGTGTCCACAACAATGTCAAACCCAACGTCACCAGATGCGCCGCCCATACTCTTTGCCCAATATAAATCAGTATTAGTTGATGTAACGGTCGGCGTATCCGTTGTGGTCGGCGTGGCTGTGGACGTGCCAGTATCCGTGGATGTTGGCGTAATCGTCGATGTGGGAGTGTCCGTGGGTGTCGGCGTGATTGTGCCGGTTGGCGTTTCCGTCGGCGTGGCTGTGGACGTGCCAGTATCCGTGGATGTTGGCGTAATCGTCGATGTGGGAGTGTCCGTGGGTGTCGGCGTGATTGTGCCGGTTGGCATTTCCGTTGGTGTGTTGGTATGCGTTGGTGTTACCGTGTCTGTCACATCAGGGACGGTCTGACCTGTAACCGCGATTGACTGCTCAGCCAGTATCGGCGCTCTGAACGCAAGACCCAATAGAACGGCAAATAGAAGAACAATCAGATTCCGCTGTTTCATACAAACCTCGATTTTGAAAACGGTAGATACCTCAAGCAACGCAGATTCGAAGAGGGTGAATGTGGTGAAAGGGGTGATGCTCCTCTGCCTACAGTATAGCACTTTCTTACGTTATGACAACAACAAAATTCACTTCATCGCTTTCTTCCTTCCTCTTCCTGTTTTCATCTCTGAACAGCCCTACATCTGGATAACCTTCCGAAGTTGCGGGCAGTTCGCATATTCGACCCATCCCCGCGCCGGTGGTAAAATATCCAATCGGACGTCTTCTATGCGAGCAATGGAGAAACCAGCGATGACCCTCAGCGCCCCTTCGACTCTCAAGACCGCCAGGAATGGCACGGCCCACAAGCCAGCCAGCCCGGCCCCCTCCCGTTCGGACCAACTCTTTTCCCGCGACGCCATGACCTTTGACGATGTGCTGCTTGTGCCCGGCTACACAGAAGTGCTGCCTGCCCAGGTGGACATCAGCATCCAACTGCACCCCAAATTGAAGCTGAATATCCCCGTCCTCAGCGCGGCCATGGACACTGTGACCGAAGCCGAACTGGCGATTGCCCTGGCCCGGCAGGGGGGGCTAGGCATCATCCACCGCAACCTCTCGCCGGAGCAGCAGGCCGAAGAGGTGGACAAAGTCAAGCGCAGCCAGAGCGGGATGATTGTGGACCCCATCACCCTGCGCCCCTACAATACCCTGCAAGAGGCCGAAAATGTGATGAGCCGCTACCGCATCAGCGGCGTGCCCATCATCGATGAGGAGAATCGGCTGGTGGGCATTCTCACCAACCGGGACGTGCGTTTTGCCACGGACTACAGCCGCCCCATCTCCGACTATATGGTGGCCGATGGACTGATTACGGCCAAGCTGGGCACGACCCTGGAAGAGGCCAAAGAGACCCTGCACCGCTACCGCATCGAAAAGTTGCCTTTGGTAGACGACAGTGGCCATCTGAAGGGGCTGATCACTTACAAAGACATCCTCAAGCGCACGGATTATCCCCACTCGGCCAAGGACGAGCGGGGACGGCTGCTGGTGGCCGGCGCGATTGGGGTGGGCGAGAATGGGATGGAACGGGCACGCTCACTGGTCAACGCGGGCGCAGATGCGGTTGCCATCGACACCGCCCACGGCTACAGCAAAGGGGTCATCGACACCATCCGGGCTGTACGCGCCCAATTCCCCGACCTGCCGATTCTGGCCGGAAATGTGGTCACGCCCGACGCTGTGCAGGCCCTGGCCGAAGCTGGCGCCAGTGTGATCAAAGTGGGCGTGGGCGCGGGTTCTATCTGCACCACCCGCATTGTATCGGGAGCGGGGATGCCCCAACTGACCGCCGTGGCCGACTGCGCGGAGGCGGGTCGGGCGTTGGGCGTGCCGGTCATCGCTGACGGCGGCATCCGCTACAGCGGTGACATCACCAAAGCCATCGCAGCCGGGGCATCCGCGGTGATGCTGGGCAGCCTGCTGGCCGGTCTCCAGGAGTCCCCTGGCGAGATTGTGATCCGGGAGGGGCGCTCTTTCAAAGAGTACCGGGGCATGGGCAGCCAGGGCGCGATGAAAGGCCGTGCCAACGACCGCTACCAGAGCGCGCAGAGCAGCAACGCCTCCCCGGACATCGGCGGCAAGACTGTGCCCGAAGGCATCGAAGGCCAGGTCCCCTACAAAGGGCTGCTCAAAGATTTCACCTTCCAACTGATGGGCGGCCTGCGCTCTGGCATGGGCTATGTGGGCGCGGCCAATATTGAGGAACTCTGGGAAAAGGCCCAGTTTGTCAAGATCAGCCCGGCGGGCTATCAGGAGAGCCACCCCCACAGCATTGTCATCACCAAAGAAGCGCCGAACTATCAGATTCGACCGACGAAGTAAAGATAATTGATATTGGATGTTAGATATTGGGTTGTGTCGCCGAAACCGCAAAATATCTAATACCCAATACCCAATACCAATTCATCCAACCAGCCGAACGAATAGAGCAAACTATGTCCGTCACCGCAGTTGTGGGCGCCCAGTGGGGCGATGAAGGCAAAGGACGCATTATCGATTATCTGGCCCAGCAAGCCGATATGGTCATCCGTTTCCAGGGCGGTGACAACGCAGGCCATACAGTCATCAACGAGCACGGCAAACACGCGCTCCATCTGATCCCCAGCGGAATCTTCAACCCGGCTACCTGCAATATCATCGGCACTGGCTGTGTGATCAATCCCCAGTCCCTGCTGGACGAGATGGCCAGCCTGGAAGCAGCGGGCGTCAGTCTGAACAATCTCTGGATCAGCGCACGTGCCCAGATCGTCATGCCCTATCACCGCCAGTTGGATGTGCTGGAAGAGGCGGCCCGGGGCGCGGATACGATTGGCACGACCAAACGGGGCATTGGCCCGGCCTATGCCGACAAAGCCGCCCGCTCCGGTCTGCGCATCGGCGATCTGCTCCAGCCCCAGTGGCTGGAAGGGCGGCTGGACAACGCACTGACGACCGTCAACCGCAAAATTGAGATTTTGGGCGGCGAGCCGGTGGACGGCCAGGCACTCTACGGCCTGCTGATGGAATACCGGGACAAACTGGCCGACCGCATTGTGGACACAGTCCCGATGACCAAAGCCGCACAGCAGGCAGGCCAGTCGATTTTGCTCGAAGGCCAGTTGGGTGTCATGCGGGATTTGGACTGGGGCATCTACCCGTATGTGACCAGCAGCAACCCGACTGCTGCTTTTGCCCCATCCGGCGCTGGCCTGCCGGCCCGGGCCATTACCGAAGTCATCGGTGTTGTCAAAGCCTACAGCACCGCTGTGGGGGACGGTCCTTTCCCGGTGGAACTGAGTGACGACGACGGGGCCAGGCTGCGCAAGATCGGCCTGGAATTTGGTGCTACCACCGGCCGTCCCCGGCGCTGCGGCTGGTTCGATGGGGTCGCTATTCGCTACGCGGCCTGGCTGAACGGGATGACCGGCCTGGCCATCACCAAATTGGACGTGCTGGACAGCTTCGAGACGCTGAAAATCTGCACAGGTTATCGCCTGCCCGACGGTTCGGTGATCACCGATTCCATGCCCGACACGCCGGTCCTCAACGCAGTCACGCCCATCTATGAAGAGTGGCCGGGCTGGATGGAGTCTACCGAAGATTGCCGCACCTGGGACGACTTGCCCAAAGCAGCCCGGGCCTACATCCACCGCCTGGCCGAGTTGGCCGATGTGCGGGTAGAGTATGTGTCCGTGGGGCCAGAGCGGGATCAGATGTTTGGGGTGTGACCGGTGGAATTGAGGACATCAAGACTTACCACTCGACTGCAAGCAGCAGAACGGAACGCCGTTCTGCTGCTTTTGCTTGTCGTCTACTTCGCCCTTGCCCTGACATACAGCGTCATGACCCCAGCCTAGCTGAGTAGGGATCGAAATCGGACATGGCAAACTCGCGCATAATCGTTTGGATATACGTTCTGCTTGGTGCATTGAGTGGTTTGCTCGTCGTTGCTATCTCCAGTGCGCATCCCTGGGCCGCGGTAGACGACGCCTTCATCACCTACCGCTATGCAGACAATCTGCGCCATGGGCTGGGATTTGTCTACAATCCCGGCGAAGCCGTGTTGGGAACAACGACGCCCCTCTATGGCTTTTTGTTGGGAGTAATCGGTCTACTCCTGCCCGGCGTCGAGATGGCATCAATCGGTTTCTGGCTCGCTGGTTTTGCCTGGATCGCATCGGTTTGGATGGCCGCTTTCTTCTTTTGGGGATTTAAGCAACCTGCGACCGCGCTCTTCGCTGCTCTATTGGTGGCTGCCCAGCCAGTGATGTTCACCCATCTCGGTATGGAGACATCGCTGGTGATTTTCCTGATGCTGGCATCAGCCTGGGCATGGCAACAGCAGCGCTGGGCGTGGGCAGTTCTCTTTTCTGCTCTGCTGATTCTCACCCGTCAGGATGGTGCGCTGTGGATATTGCTGCTGGGTGCGGAGGAGTGGCGTCGACGGCGTCGTCTGCCCTGGCGGGAGACGGTCGCCGTCGTGGCGCTCTGTCTCCCCTGGTTTGTCTTTGCCTGGTGGCAGTATGGCAGTATTCTACCGAACAGTGTACTTGCCAAGGCTGGCCAGGTTCAGCGGATGGCCGCTGAAGGTATCCCGTCCATTTGGGAACGCTTTTGGCTATATCTAAGTGCTGGGCATCACCTCCCCTATTCAGTTGTGCTGATCGGAATCGTACTTTCTGGCGTAATCGTTGTGTTTTTCCGCCAGCGCCATCTCTGGTGGTTGCCTGTATGGGTCTTGTGCTATCTCCTTATATACCAGTTGTTGGGGGTAATCAGTTTCATCTGGTATTTTTTGCCGCCGCTGGTCGTTGTGAGTCTGTTGGCTGGGATGGGCCTGGGCGGGTTGCTGAAAGCAGCGCAACAGATGGCAGGTTGGATACGCTGGCCCGTTCTGGCGACAGTGTTTTTGGCACTCGCCTTTCTTCTATTTATTCGCGGTGGCAGGGTTCTGGCCGAGCAACAACGGCTTTCTCTGGCGCAATCACAACTCCACCCCTATCACGCCGCCAGCCTGTGGCTTGCCAGCCACGCCGAAGCTGACGCAACTGTGGCGACGATTGAGATTGGGGCTATCGGCTATCACATACCCAATCCGATTTTGGACACAATGGGTCTGGTAAGCCCAGAGATGCGACCGGCATTGACCGGATGGTCTGATTCGCTTTTCTATGCTGTCAGCACATACTGGCCCGAATATATCATTTCTCTGCCAGGGACTGCATGGGGAGGGATGCTGCCTCAGTGGTGGTTTCAAGAAATGTACGTACAAGCGGCTCAGTTCGACAATATTTCCGTCTACCAGCGGGTGCGTATGCCTGCGGATAAATTGCTGCTAAGTCCGAATGCTGTGTATACATCCGGCCTGACGTTACGAGAAGTCTCTTTTTCTGATCACAGTTTGACTGCAGGCACGGATATCGAGGCCTGGCTTTTCTTTTCGCTGCAAGCAGAACAGCCGAGTAACTATCAATTCACTTTCTATTGGATAGACACCCAAACTGGCGAACGCTTTGCCCTGGAAACCGTCTGGCCCTTTTATCTGGAAGGTGCCTATCCATCCAACCGCTGGCCTGTTGACCAGACGATCCAGCTTCCAGTTCGGGTCAATGTCCCGGTGGGTATGCCTGTGGGAAGCTATCGACTGGGGTTGTACATCTATGATTCGTCGATGGAAAAGGGGTTATCCCTGGCGACTGCGCCAGATGCTGACTATCCAGAGGTGCAGGTCGGCTATTTCCGCTTGGGTGACCCGCCTGATGCTGCGTTGTCGGCTGATATAGCTGCACAATCCGTACAGACCCGTTGGCAGGAAGGGATCGAACTTGCGTCTGTGGGGCTGTCGGATCACCCTTTGGCCGCGGGGGATGTGTTGCCTGTGCATTTTGACTGGCGGGCATATGCCGAGATAACCCGGGATCTAACTGTCTTTCTGCACATCCTGAACGCAGACGGGGGAATCGTCGCTCAGAATGACCGACGCCCCTTTGACGGACGGTTCCCGACAGCCGTGTGGCGGGCGGGTGAAGCGTTGAACGATACGGTGCTGGTGTCCCTGCCACCAGAATTGGCTACGGGGAACTACTCGATTCGTGTGGGTCTGTACGACGAGGCCGGGCGTCTGCCGCTTGCATCTGGCGATGGAGATAGTCTTCTGGTAGAAGGTGTGATTACAATCGAGGATGCGCCGTAACAGGCGCTGATTCACGAGGCTGGGATACGTTGAATGAATTTACAGGCAAACCCTGCCGGGCCGCGCCAGTCTTTTGAACGAGCCGATCTTGTACAAATCGGTGTTCTTTCTATCTTAGGGCTGGTCGGGCTGGTTTACGGATGGCGTCTCTTCTGGTTTCTGACTGATGATGCCTATATCGCGTTCCGTTATGTTAGCAATAGCCTGCTTGGCTACGGCTATGTATGGAATCCTCCACCATTTCAACCGGTGGAAGGGTATACGAGCTTTCTTTGGGTGTTCCTTTTGGACGTCGTCTGGCGCGTGTTTGGGGTCGCGCCTCCCGACTCTGCCAATGTCATCTCGCTGCTGTTCGCTGGTCTGACGTTGCTTTGTAGCATCGCGCTTTCCTGGCATCTGCTTTCCCACTCCCGTTTTCGGCGCCATCGCTTATTTTTCACGTTCCTTTTGTTGGTCTGGATTCTGACCAACCGTACTTTCCTGGCCTGGACTAGTTCGGGTCTGGAAACGGCGATGTTCAATTTTTTGATTGCGTTGTGGCTCTTTTACCTTCTTGTCGTTCGCCCCTATAGCGTCTCCTGGTTATTGGGGATATCTGCATCGTCCGCACTGATTTATCTGACGCGCCCCGACGGTCTCCTTTTTGTATCTGTGACCGTCGTGCTTGTCGGCTTTAGCTTCTATGTGCAATGGCGTCAAGGCCGCATTCAAAGGCAAGGTTTTTTCGCATGGGTGCCTCTTGGAGTGGTGCCCTTTCATCTACTCTGGCGCTGGCGTACCTATGGGGATTGGCTGCCTAACACCTATTACGCCAAGACTGTGTCCGCCATCGACCCGTTGCAGAGTGGCGTTCGTTATCTTCTCTCCTTTGCTATCGAGTACGCCCTTTGGTTTGCTTTTATTCTCCTGCTCGCTCTTTGCATTGGAGAACTCATTCAAAGAAGAAACGCGATTCCGCGATTTTTTGGTTACGATATCGGGTTGGGGCAGATGGTTTTGCAACCAGCAATTCCCTTTCGCTCCCTTGAAACCGATAAACCATCGTTCCGCCTGAGTTGGATTCTATTTGTCGGTATGGCTATGGGAATTGCTGGTCTTCTTACCGGACGGACAGAACTGGGCCTGATCCTCCTCGCTTCTACAGCGCTTGGCGTGGTGTTGCTCTCCGTTTTGAACCTTTCTCTGGTGCGGGCCATCGCGGTGCTGACGATCTTCCTGCACGTCTCCTACTATACCCTACTGGTTGGAGGCGATCACTTTGAGTTTCGTGTCTATAGTCATCTGATTCCTTTCCTTTTTTTGGGCTTCCTGTGGGTGCTCGACAAAACTGGCCTTGCTCTGCGTCAATCAGCAACTTTGGCTATCCTATTTATCGTTTTTTCATGGCCAATCCCCTGGACACACTGGTTGGCGACCCACAACATTACATCGAGAGAGGATAGCATATTCCTGAAAGCTTCTGTCAGCGAAGCAATGGCTCAACGCTTCGGCGTTCTTCCTGGACCAATGCTAGGGTATCTCGACCTCTACGATAGACTCCAGTTCTGGCTCATTGATAGGGCTATTGGTCTTAGACATCAGGAGCACAAGAGCTTTCACGAATTCTTGATTGATGAACTTCCCACTCGTTCTGTTGGACAGACCCTGGGGCAGGGTGAATACCCTGTGCTACTCGCTGCATCGGTTGGTGTCGTTTCCTGGGTTTTGCCTCGCGTCAATATCATCGATGGGCTTGGCCTGAACGATCGTGTTGTGGCCCGCAATCCGGATATCTATCCGACGAATTGGATGGCCCACCAGCGGATGCCGCCGGTAGGGTATTTGGATTGTTTTTCTCCGGACCTGCTCTGGCAAGGAACCATTTCAGAAATTCCGCGGACACTGGAATTGACTGCCACTGACATTCGAGAGTGTGAATCGGGCTATGCGCAGATTGTCCAGGCACGTCAGCATGATTATGACCGGATCGCTGAATGGCTTCAAAAGCATTCAGCAGCCAATCAGACTATTGCGACGACGGCAGTCATTGGAGGTGGCGACCTGTCCAACAGAAATATACTGGTTGGCGAGATCGGTCTGAAAAACTGGCTGCACACTATTGTTTACAAGCTGACTGAAAGTTGGCCTGACTTTGTCATTTCGGTCCCCTATCCACACTGGGACACTATTGTCAGCTTGTGGTGGTTTCAGGATGCCTATGAGGTCGTCGATGACTTCGGCGATCTTACCCTTTTCAGGCGTAAAGAAAGCGAAAAACTCTTTTGGAACATTCCGATCGATGCCAGGTACACCGGTGGTCTGGCCATTGAGCAAGCCGCGATTGCCACGAAGGATATCCAGTCAGTCTCCAATTTAGATGCTTGGTTGCATTTTAATGTGAGTCAGGGCCAGGCAGTAGACTACCAATTGACATTTTTTCTGATTGATACGCAGACCGACAAGCGCACGGATTCTCAGAGTGAATGGCCCTTTGGTGATTACTTGCTCTTCCCAACGAGTGCTTGGCTGGAAAACTCTGATGTGGCTGTTCCGCTTCGTCTTTCTGTGCCCGACGACTTGGCTGCTGGCAGCTATCGATTAGGAATGTTCGTCTATGACCCGGCTACCGGCCAGGGGCTGACCTTAGCAAATGCTCCGGATGTGGACTATCCAGAAGTGCAGTTTGGCTATTTCCGTCTGGGCGATCCGCCTGTCCCCACACGCCCCGCAGGCCTGACTGAACGCTCTGTACAGACTCGCTGGGAGGAGGGGATCGGACTCGCATCTGTTGGTCTACCAAATCATCCCCTACGATCCGGCGATGTGTTACCTCTCTATCTTACCTGGCGGGCCTACGCCGAGACAGATCGGGATTTGACTGTCTTTCTGCACGTGCTGAATGCAGATGGGGAGATTGTTGCCCAGAATGATCGACGGCCTTTTGACGGTAGGTTCCCGACAGCCGTCTGGCGCGTGGACGAAGAACTGAGCGACACAATGCAGGTTGCCTTACCCCAGGACATACTCCCGGGGGATTATTCGATTCGTATGGGGCTGTACGACCAGACCGGGCGACTTCCATTTGCGTCTGGTGATGGTGACAGTATTCTTTTGGAGAAGGTCTTGACGATAGAGTAGTTACCCTGAGAATGCGACCTCCTTTGTCCGCCCTTCTCCCCGTTTGACAAACCACCCATTCCAGCGTACAAACAGAGAAGACCGCGGACTACAGACCGCAAGCCGACATCCGCTTCTGTCTGCCGTCCTTCGTCCACTATCAATCTTCCACTCAAAGGAGCCAACCCATGACCCCCCTCTCCCTTTCCGGCGTCTTTGCCCCGGTCCTTACGCCAATGGACGAAGACTTGAACATCGATCTGCCCCTCTATATTGAGTTTTGCAACTGGCTGCTGGATACGGGCTGTCACGGCCTAGTCCTCTTCGGCACAAACAGCGAGGCCACCAGCTTCTCTACTGCCGAGCGCATGGCCGCGCTCGATGCAGTCATCGAGGCCGGTATCCCGGCTGAAAAATTGGTCGTCGGCAACGGCACAGCCGCCATCACCGACGGGGTGGACCTGGCCCGCCACGCCCTGGCCAGCGGCTGCCACGGGGTGATGACCCTGCCGCCCTTCTACTACCCCAAGGTCAGCGACGAGGGGCTTTTCCGGGCCTTCGCCTACATCGCCGACCGGGTGGGCGATCCGGCCCTGAAGATGTACTTCTACCACATCCCCCAGATCAGCGGCATTGGCCTGAGTGCGGACCTGCTGGATCGGCTGGCCTCCGAATATCCCGGCGTGGCAGCAGGCGTCAAGGATAGCAGCGGCGACCCGGAAAATCTGCGCCGTTTTCATCAGGTGGCCGCGGCCCATCCCGGCTTCTCCATCTTCTGCGGAACCGAGAGCCTGCTTCTGGCCAACCTGCGTGGAGGCGGCGCGGGCTGTATCTCTGGCATGGCCAATGTGATCCCCGACCAGATTCGCGACCTCTACGAGAACTGGCAGGCTGCCGACGCTGACAGTGCGCAGGCCCAACTCAACTGGCTGCGCAACGCGGCCCTGGGCACTGGCTACAACGCCATCGCCGTGGCCAAGGCTCTCACCGCGGCCCGCACCGGCGCGGCTGGTTGGACACGGGTGCGCCCGCCTCTGGTCGCCCTCACCCCGGCCCAGCAGCAGATGCTCCACGCCGCGGTGGCCGAAGCCGAGCCTGTGCTGGCCTAAACGATAAAGCAGCAAAGCGATAGAGCGTTGAAGCGATCATCTGTTTCAACGCTCTATCGTTCTAACGTTCCAATGCTTTCCCACGGAGACTCTTATGACCTACAAAATGCGTATCGGTCTGGGCCAGTTCAACGAACTGAGCGATGAACGGTTGACTTATATCAAGCAGTTGGGCGCAGACGATTTTCTGATGAATACGCCCAAGCTTCCCGGCGACGCCCGCTGGGAGTACGAGGATCTGCTGGCCTGGCGCCAGCAGGCTGACGCGGCTGAACTGCGTCTGATGGCCCTGGAAAATGTGCCCGTCAAATTCTACGACAAAGCGATGCTGGGCCTGCCGGGCCGGGACGAACAGATCGAGCATATGCAGGCCACCATCCGCAATATGGGCAAAGCTGGTATCCCTATTCTCGGCTACCACTGGATGCCCAACAGCGTCTGGCGCACCCAGCCCCCGGCGGAACTGCGGGGCGGAGCCAAAGGCACTCGCTTCAACCTGGCCGAGCACGACCCGGCCCAACTGACCCACGGGCGGGTCTTTTCCGCGGACGAGATGTGGGACAATTACGTCTACTATCTGGAAGCCATCCTGCCTGTGGCTGAGGAAGCCGGTGTCACCCTGGCCCTGCACCCGGACGATCCCCCGGTGGAATCTCTGGGCGGCATCGCCCGCATCTTCCACAGCTTCGAAGGCTTCAAACGGGCTATCGACCACTTCGACAGCCCCAACCACGGCCTGGATTTCTGTATGGGCTGCTGGTCGGAGATGGGCGGCCACGACTACGTAATCGACGCGGTGAAGCACTTTGGCGGGCGGGGGCGCATTGTCTACGTCCACTTCCGGGATGTCCAGGGGCAGGTTCCCTGCTTCAACGAATGTTTTATCGACGAGGGCAATGTGGATACCCTGGCGGTCATGCAGGCGCTGAAGGATTCGGGCTTCACCGGATTTATGATCACCGACCACGTGCCCGCAATGGTGGATGACACCCCCTGGGGCCATCGGGGCCGGGCCTACGCCATCGGCTATATGACTGCGCTCCTGCAGGTGATCAACCGCACGTAGGGGGCGTTGGCCCGATAGCCGTTCCCACAATCGCACTGAAAACGTGCTGCGTGCTTCGTGAAAAGGTCGAGTGATCTTACGTAGCACGCAGCACGTTTCGTGTAGTCAAAATCAATCACCAGTAGACATTCTATGCCCTTCCCCCAAACCGTCACCGTCATCATTCCCGCGCTGAACGAAGCGGGCAACATCGCCGAACTGGTAGCGGCTGTCCTGGCCCAGCCTGTGGACCAGGTGATCGTTGTGGACAACGGCTCTACGGATGAGACGGGGGCGCGGGCTGAAGCTGCGGGGGCGCTGGTCGTGCGGGAGGAGCGCCGGGGCTATGGCTATGCCTGTGCAGCCGGGGTGGCCGAAGCCAGCGGGGACATTCTTGTCTTTCTGGACGGGGATTTCAGCTTTTCGCCCGCGGAACTACCCCGACTCATCGAGCCGATCCAGCAGGGGGCAGTGGACCTGGTGCTGGGGAGTCGGGTGCTGGGCCACATTGCGCCCGGCGCGATGCCGCCCCACCAGCGTTTTGGCAACCGCCTCACCGCCTGGCTGATGGGCCTGCTCTATCGGGTAAAAGTCACCGATTTGGGACCCTACCGGGCCGTGCGGGGGGAACTGCTGCGGGGGCTGGGCATGGCCGAGATGACCTACGGCTGGCCCACAGAAATGATGGTAAAGGCAGCCCGACAGGGAGTGAGAATCCGGGAAGTGCCGGTCAGCTATGCCTCCCGACGCGCGGGCAAATCGAAAGTCAGCGGCACTGTGCGGGGATCGCTCCTGGCCGGGTGGTACATTTTGTCTGTTACCCTGCGCTATGCCAGATGATGACGAATTGTATACACGGATGAAAAGGAACACGGATAGCTTTATACCCTATCCGTGTATACAAAGTTTTTGCATTTGTTTTCGTGTAGTCATAATTAACCTTCAACACTAATGTCAGCCCAACTCCGTAAAATCCTCCACTTTGATCTGGACGCCTTCTTCTGCGCGGTGGAAGAGCAGCACAACCCGGCCCTGCGCGGTCTCCCCTTTGCCGTGGGTGGACGCCCGGACCAGCGGGGGGTAGTGGCCTCCTGCTCCTATGCGGCCCGGATGACAGGCGTGCATTCGGCCATGCCCATGAGCCAGGCCCTACGCCTCTGCCCTGAGCTGGTGATCGTCGACTCGCGGATGGGCAACTACGGCGCGGTCTCCCGTCAGGTGATGGCGATCCTCCACGAACTGACGCCTCTGGTAGAGCAGCTTTCCATCGACGAAGCCTTTTTGGATGTGACAGGCCGCGCCGAAGACCCGCTGTCCCTGGCCCGTTCTTTGCAGAACCGGGTGCGGGAGGAACTGGGCCTGCCCGCTTCTCTGGGAGTGGCTACCAACAAACTGGTGGCGAAAATTGCCACGGATGTGGGCAAAGCTGCCGTGCGCAGCGGCGACTATCCCCGCTCGATTCAGGTGGTGCCGCCGGGAGAGGAAGCTGCTTTCCTGGCTCCCCTGCCCGTGGACGCACTGTGGGGGGTGGGGCCGAAGACCGCGGAACGGCTGGCAGCGCTGAACATCCACACCATCGGCGACATTGCCGCCGCATCCGCCGCAGAGATGGCCGAACGGTTTGGCAAAAATGGCCGGGACCTGCACCGCCGCGCCCAGGGCATCGACGACCGGGAGATCGTCACCGAGCGGGAGGCCAAGTCCATCAGCCAGGAGACGACATTTGTGGCGGATGTGGCCGACGGCGAGGTTCTGCGTCGGGTTGTGGCTGAGCAGGCCGGGCAGGTGGCCCGCCGTCTGGGCCGGGAGAAAATGGCCGCGCGCACGGTCACGCTCAAACTGCGCTGGCCCGATTTTACAACCATCACCCGGCAGATGACCGGGGAGCAGCCGGTGGCCTCCGGCGAGGAGATCACCCGCCTGGCCCTGCAACTGCTGACCGACAACCGACCAACCCACCAGCCTGTGCGCCTGATCGGTGTAGGGGTCAGCGGTCTTGGCCCGGCGGAGGATGGGATGGGTGTTCGCCAGATGAGCATCTGGGACCTGCCCACAGACCCGGCTCAACAGGCCAAAGCCGATCGGCTCAACGACGCGGTGCAGGCCCTGCGCAAACGGTTTGGGGAAGATGCGGTACGGCGGGGAAGCGAGATGGGGTGATCATTGGGCTTGATTACCCCGGCGAGTGCTTACGTAGACTTCGTAGTTGTATTGCGATCACCAATTTGTTCCGCATCTCCAGCTACGACCGCTCCTTCTACCTCACCACTCACATTGACCTGATTGCCATCGACATGCGTTGCATCGACGGCGACAGTGACATTGATGTCCTGGCCGTGGCGACTCTCGTCGCTGGCAACGGCTTCCGGGCTCATTTCATTCTGCAGCCGTTCCCGATGTTGCTCATACCAGGTTCGGAAAAGCTGGCCGGCTACCCGATAGCTTTCATAGTGGCCGTCGTGGATGGCGAGGCCATTGTAACAAAGCGCATGTACGCCCCGCGAGATATTCAGAGAAAAATCATTCAGCGCTGCCAATAGTTCCTTTTCTGCAACCCAATCTGTACTATTCAGGAGGGCGTCGTAGGCGAATAGTCCTGCTAACCCGACCGCATTGGCCCAACCTTCCAAATGTCGGTCTTCTTCATAACGAAAACGAGAGGCCAGCGTCTCTATGAGATTTTCGTCGTACTCTGTTACTGGCCCGGGGTGTGTGCGCTGTTCTTCCCAGGCATGATGGAGCAGGTATTGGGCCAGGAATGGATGACCGCCGCTATTCGCACACACGATTTCAACCATCTCCGGTGAAAGTGTATCGTTCCGGGCAGCCAATTCTTTCACTGCCTCATCGTTAAATGCATCCAGGTACTGAAGGGTCAGCACATTCCAGAAGGGAGAGCCTTCCGAGCCGATCAGGAATCGTTCGGACCCGGCCAGAATCATAGAAACTTGAGCCGACAGATCGCCCTGGTAGATCATGGAGCGAAACTGGTTGAATAGTTCGTTTACCCATTCCTCTTCGACAGGTTCATCCATTTCATCAAATAGCAATACGAGACGCACTTCCCCGTAGGGGCTGGGCAACAACTCTAGTATTTCCAATAAACAGTCCTGCAATTCATCAAGTTTCAGTTCGGGCTTTTCTATGAGTTCTAAGAACCACGGCTTGTCAATGTTGATAAGCTGAGACCAGGCATTTTTAGCTGGTCTGCGCACGGCCTTATCGGTGTGGCGACGTACCTCGGCAAGCAACCGGGCCAGGACTTCACCCGCCGATTTGTAATTACTCTCCTTGAAGTCGAAGTAGATGGGTAGCGGAATCCAATCGCCTGTCGCCTGGGTTTTTGGATCACGCAGTTGGTGGGCAATCACCGATAGCAGGCTGCTTTTGCCAATGCGCCGGCCACCGATCACTGCAAAGGACGGCCCGTCATCCTGGATTAGCTGCTGGGCGATCTTTTCGACCAAAGGCCAACGCCCCACAAAATGTTCTGGCGCGACCGGTTTTCCGACTTGAAATGGATTGCGGGGGGGCATACCGTTACTCCTTCAGTTGATACCGTTGGATCCAGCGTTGGAAGAGACCGAATTGGATATCGAAATTCTCTTCAATGCGTTCAAGTACAGATCGCTGGTCCAGTTCAAAAAGGGACGCCTCACGGGCATCGCGATCTGTAGCTTGTTCCATCAATCCGTCTTCTGGTTGAGGACCCTTCCGGGCAAGAAGCCGCAATACATTCCCATTTTCGACGATTTGTGCGGCGAGCCACAGATCGGGGTTCGTGACCTCACCCCATATCCCACGCTCGTTCAACAAAATGCTGGTAGCCGGATTGCGGATGAACTTGTTTGCAGCCGTCTGCAACTCATCCAAGCTGATCTCGCTGCCGGTTTCTCGAAGATGGGTCTGGAAAGCGGCGCTGCAAAGCTGGCGGGCCAGGAAGGGATGTCCGCCGCTTGTTTCCGCCACCAGTGCCATCGCCTCGTCTGGATAGGCCAAGCCCATCTGGCGACCGATGTTGCGCACCATTTGAATCGTGTCGTCCCGGCTCAGTGGCGGCAGATAGATTTCGCGAAAGAACTGGTAGAAAGGGTTCTGTTGCTCGGCCCAGCGGTTGACCCGGTTGATCGTTGGATCCACCCCGGCCACCAGAAGAGCGAAGTTTCCAGACTCTTGCACCAGCCCCCGCAGGGTCCGACCAAAAGTGAGATAGCGGTTCAACTCCGCTTCGCCCACTACACTCTCACTTCTGGGAACGATCAGCTCAATTTCATCGACCAGCAGCCCCAGCCGCGCAGGATAATCAGCCTCTGCCAATGTCTGCATCAATGCCTGCACTGCGTTGACAAAACCCGCGGTTGGATCATCGCTCTGGGACAACGGCGACCATGAAATTTCTGATGCGTGGGTACGCAGAGTCTGTTGCCAGGAGTTGAGAATGCGGCCATAGAGACTGCTCAGTTCCACACCTGCTTGCAGGTCCACATAGGCGACCGGGAACGACGCCCGATCGCGGATGGCCTGCAACAGCGAACTTTTTCCCATTTTGCGCAGCCCCAGCAGAGCCAGCGGCCGTCCGCTGGTCAACTCTTCCAGCATCTCCTGGGCAAGACTGTCCCGGCCAAAGAAATTAAGGCGATCAGCTACCGGGTCCCGCACATTGTAGAGATCGCGCTGCCTGCCCAAATAGCGACGCAATAGCTTCTGCAGACCTGCCTGTTCCCTGCTTTCAACGCGGGCCTGCTGCATGGAAATATCATCAATGAGCACCACCTGAATGCCCTCCGCACGCAAGGCACCAATCTCGATCCAGCCGCTGTCATCCGGCGTCTGGTTGATCACGGCAAATAGGGTAGCCGTCCTATCAGAAATCGCGCTGGCCTCGTCATGCAGGCTGGAGACTGTTGGGCGGTCCAGTACCCGGTCCGGGTAGATTCGTACGTAGACATTCCCTTCGATCCATTGATCGTAGCTACCCGTTGTTGGCGTAGCCACAAGACTCAACCCAGCGGCGGACGGTTGGAGCGCGAAACCGGCGACCTCCAGGAAACGCTGGGTGAGGGCAACCAGCGGATGTTCCTGTTGCAGGCGCTGGACCAGCACCCGGATGCCGATTTCGCCTTCGTCATCGCGCAGGGCTTGGGCCAGGCTGGGCACAAGGGCAGTGTAGGTCGCACCGTTGCGAATCAAAAATCGCTCCCGCACCAGCGTATCCAGCGCGCTGTCGATCTGTGTCTCTGTGAGGGGAACCTGTTTTTCTGTCAGCCAGCGCTGCATATCTTCGCCAGCCATACTATCCGCCATAAGCAGTAGCAGCAATCGCTCTGCTGGTGACAAACCCTGCCAGCGCGTTCGACATTCCAGGTAGCCTAGACCGACGGCAAGCCATTGGCCCGGGCTGCGACGCATCAACAGAGGCAATGGTAGACCGCTGCTGCGTGAGAGACCTACCAATCCCACGGCGAACAGAAATAGGACAGCGCCGAAACCACCCAGCCAGGGGGCTAGAATCTGGGCATAAGCTTGTGGTGCCTCCAAAGTAACCGGTACTGTGATAATGTTGGAGGGATTGCCGTCCGCGTCCACAGCGCGTAGGGCTAGGGTGCGAACCTCGTCCGCGGCACCGCGGTTTAGGGAGACCAATTGAATAAAAGAGCCGTCTGCAGTGGTTTGGACCGTTCGCCAGGACGCAGTCTCTATATCTCCGGAGAAGTCCCAGGCGGCTTGCAACGTGGCCACCTCATCCACAGCGGCGTCGGGATCGCTTACTTGCCAGTGTATGGGCATTATCCCGCCAGCGGCGACGCGCACAGACTCTTTAGACATTGCTGCTGCATTGCTGATGGGATCGGACTTAAAAACAATTGCGGGCGTATTCTCAGGTAAAGGCGGGGTGGTTGTTGTTGGGGAAGGGAAAGTCGCATTCTGATCAGAACTGGAAAGAGGCGAAAGGGGATGGGTCGCCAATGGCGAAACCACCTGGGTGGGCAGCGGTGAGATAGTTGGGATGGTTATCGAATTCGGCGTATTTTCAAACCGGACTTCTGCACCAACTGGCTCTGCGAATGTGAAATCGTCAAAGCTTAGCAGAGTCAGTTGCGGACTTGCATGTACCGTGATATCAACAGCCGTAAGGCCACCTGCCTGCAAATCAGAACCGAGTACGGTGACATTGAGTTGATACCTGCCATAATCAAGACCGGAAAAGCGCACATCCGTACTCACCGAGTTAATAGGGAGAGTCTGTGTTTGAACAACTGTGCCTTCAACATTGAGCAAATGGACCTGATAGGCAAAATCCAAGGGGGGTACAATTAGGCTGCCTGCCTCTATTGAGAATGCAGTTTCATTTGTATCCAGTATGTTGAGGGGATGAGGAATATATCCTTTGATCCGAATCCATGGGTTGTCGCCTGTAGCGTTAAACACTCTCAGCCCGCTGCCAACGCCATGAAAACTGTTTGTGCTGAGCCAGACTCGTCCTTGACTATCCCTCAGCAACGGCGCTGAACCGCCCGTCTCTTGCCCTATCATCCTACGTTTTAAGACGAGAATAATTTCGCCATGAATGCCAAATATGGTTATAGCGCGGTCATCGGTGTCAACCCAAACTTGCCCCTGGCTATCCTCCAGCAATGCCCGCACATTGTCATCAGCTAGGTCGCTGTTCTGGGTAGAGAGATTGCGTACAGCCTTGCCCTCAAGGTCAAAGATCGTCACTCCGCCGCCACTTGTACCAACCCAAACTTGCCCCTGGCTATCCTCCAGCAATGCCCGCACATTGTCATCAGTCAGGCCGCTGTTCTGGGTAGAGAGATGACGTACTGTCTCACCCTTGAGGTCAAAGATTGTCACCCCGCCGCCACTTGTGCCAACCCAAACCTGTCCCTGACTGTCCTCCAGTAACGCCCGCACATTGTCTTTAGTCAGGTCGCTGTTCTGGGCAGGGAGATGACGTACTGTCTCACCCTTGAGGTCAAAGATTGTCACCCCGCCGCCACTTGTACCAACCCAGATGTGTTCGTCACTGTCCTCCAACAGAGCCGACACATTATCATCAGTCAGGCCGCTGTTCTGGGTAGAGAGATGACGCACTGTCTCGCCCTTGAGGTCAAAGATTGTCACCCCGCCGCCACTTGTACCAACCCAAACTTGCCCCTGGCTATCCTCCAGCAATGCCCGCACATTGTCATCAGTCAGGCCGCTGTTCTGGGTAGAGAGATGACGCACTGTCTCGCCCTTGAGGTTGAAGACCGTCACCCCGTCGCCACTTGTGCCAACCCAGACTTGCTCTAGACTATCCTCCAGCAATGTGCTTGCAAAATTAAAATGAAAGCTTAAAGTGTTCTTCGGTGTTGTAAGGGTCCGAACAATCTCACCCGCTTGGTCGAAGATCGTTACCCCGCCACCACTTGTGCCAACCCAAACCTGTCCCTGACTGTCCTCCAGAAAGACACTGGAATTGCCTTCAGCCAGAACACTACTTGAACTGCGAAGGGAGCGCACAGGTTCTCTATTTGCGTCGAAGATTGTCATCCCGCCGTCGTCTCGAAAAACACTACCTTTGCCAACCCATACTTGTCCATGGCTATCCTCTAGCAATGCCCGTACAGGAACACTAAACAAGGTCTTGTCTCGGCTAATGAGGGTATGTATTGACTCGTCAAAGGTGTCTAGGATCGTCACCCCGCCGGTCCACCCCCAGTAACTACCTGTACCGACCCATACCTGTCCCTGGCTGTCCTCCAGCAACGCCCGCACAGGAACAGCATTTAGCTCACCACTTAGGCCTGCGATGATACGCCCCGTATCTTTCTCTCCGTCAAAGATACTCACCTCGCCGCTCGCGGTGCCGACCCAAACCTGACCCCGGCTGTCCTCCAATAATACCAGCACGTTGTCATCGCCCAGTGCGCTATTCTGAGTAGTAAGAACTCGCACAATCTCTCCACTAGAGTCGAGGATGCTCACTCCATTCCCGTCGGAATGAAGGCCACCTGTTCCAACCCATATCTGCCCTTGGCTATCCTCTATCAATGAAGACACATTGTGGAAGAAAAAACCGCTATTCTCGCCGTTAAGAGTACGCACGACATCTCCATCTGCAGCGAAGACAGTTATTCCACCTTCTGTTCCAACCCACACCTGATCTTGACTATCCTCCAGCAGTGACAGCACAGCGCCTTCAGCTATAGGACTGTTCTGACTGGTCAAGGTGTGCAATCCTTCGCCGGCACTATTGAAAACCGTTACCCCACCCACATCACTAAAAGGCCCACCTGTGCCGACCCATATCTTCCCCCCGCTGTCTTCCAGTAATGCCGAGACTATGTCGCTGTTCAAAAGGCTGTTTTGCGTAGTGAGTACACGGATAGGAGTGCCCTCTGAGTCAAGAACAGCTATCCCGCCGCTGTCTGTTCCCACCCATATCTGGCCTGTAGAATCCTCAAGCAGGGTCCATACATCATCAGCAGCAATAGGCGAACTAGTCGAGAACGTAGTCGTTGCACTCAGCCAGGTCATGGAGCCGTCTATGCCGCTCAGTCCCTGAATTGTGCCAAACCAACTCTGGCCGTGGGGATCGAGTATCAGGGCACGTACATCGTCGCTGGCGATCCCATCACTGCTGGCAAAGAACCGACGCCATCGGATGTGAGTCGGGTCCCAGCGCGAGGCGCCGGCGGCGGTGGCGAACCAGACCCGCCCCTGATCATCCAAGTCCACGCCGCGCACATCCTTGCTGGCTAGGTTTGCTACGCCGTCGAAGACTGTGCCCCAGGCGTCTCCGTTCCAGAGGGCCGCGCCCCGGTTGCTGCCCACCCATAAGCCATCGGTGGATAGGGTAACCGCACTGATTTGAGCATCCGCCAGGGGAAAGTCATTCACGGCTATGGGTGCGTCGGTAGAATCATTCAGAGGCAGACGAAAGAGGCCGCTTGCCGTGCCGATCCAAAGAGTTTCGTTCCGATCGATTCTACAGTCCTCGCCCAGAGCGAAAGGGCAGTGGGGCAGGGCGGTGATGGCACGTCCAGGCAGTAGGCGGCGTACTTCCTCGCCCGCCGCGGTCAGTGCAAAGAGTCCCTCGTCTGTCCCGACCCACAGAACGCCGTCGGGGGTCCGGGCCAGGGCCAGTATCTGGCGCTCTCGCAGAAAAGTCTCCGCTTCGGGTAGCCAGGTGTCGTCCCGTTTCTGGGTAGGGGTGCGCCCATCATCCAGCCAGGTCAACCCGGCGGCTGTGCCGATCCAAAGGCGACCGCCGGGTTCAAAAAGCAGAGAGCGCACATCGTCGGAGTCAGTAAGTCCTCCGAATTTTTCGTACTCGCGTCCGTTTAAGTAGGTCAAACCCTGGTCCGTGCCCACCCACAGACCGGGAATTCTTTGACAGTCACTCCGCGTCTGTGGACCACAAGGCGGCAAATACATTGGGTCCTCCCGGTAGGCGAGGGCCTGCACATTGTTGGAGAGCAGGCCCTCGCGTGTGGTGTAGGTACGCCAAAAGCCGGAGCCGGTGGCGTCAGCCGTGGCAGGACGAAGCAATGGGGCGATAAGCGCAAATAATAGGAGCAGACGGACGGTTCGTTTCATAGTCAAAGTAGAGAATCGTAATTTACGACGCTGGTAGTGTTTGGAAATCGAAAAAAGCTCTGCCGGTTGAAGGTTCAAACGCGCACAGAAACCGATCCCAGCCCAATCTTCCCCGCCTTGTGCAACAATTTGGCCCGCTCGCCCTCCGTCAACGGCTGACCCGGCAGCCGCGGGTCGCCGCAGTCGATGCCCAGCCGGGCGCCGATCACCGCCTTGGCGATGGCGTGGAAACGGAAGGGCTGGACCAGGTCTGCCACTTGGGAGGCGTATTCCTGGGCGGCAGCGGCCTCGGCCAGATTGCCCGAACGGTAGGCTTTCCAGAGGGCGACCCAACGTTCCGGGGCCATATTGGGCGGACCATCCACACAGCCCACCGCGCCAATCGTCAGGGCAGGCAGCATCAGGCGGCAGTTGCCCACAAAACAGGCCAGCCCCATTTTGGCAAAGTCGCGCACGTAGGGAAGATAGGGCGCGGAATGTTTTAACCCGGCCAATTGGGGCACGCCCTCCTGGATTTTCTGCATCAACTGGGGGGTAATCTCCACCCCGGTGGACTGGGGCAGATTGTAGACAAAGAGGGGCAGGTCCGCGGCCGCGGCCACCACCCGGTAATGTTCCACAATCATTTCGTCGCTCTGGCGATAGAAGAAGGGGGGCACGCAGCAGATGGCCTCCACACCGACTTTGGCCGCGTGCTCGGCCAGCCGGGCCGCGCGGGCGGTGGTCGGCGCGCCCACGTGCATAATGTTGGCGATGCGCCCCTGGGACTGGTCCGCCACAATCTCGGCAATGCGCCGGTTCTCCTCGTCGTCGAGCAAAACGCTCTCGCCTGTGCCTCCCGCCACCCAGAAACCCTGCACACCGGCCTGGATGTTGAACTCCATCACCTGCCGATAGGCGGCTTCGTTCAGACTGCCATCGGCTGCCATCGGCGTGATAATCGCCGGGAAGATGCCTTCAAATTTCGCCATTGTGTAGCTCCTGTGATTTTTGTGGTTTTTTGTCGCTTCTCTACTGGTCAGGATTTAACGCAGAGTCGCAGAGACGGGGAGGCGCAGAGAAAAGCTTTGCGTCTCTGCTCCTTTTTCATAGTGCGTAGCTTGTGAACTGGTGCAAGCACTGCCTGCTGAGTATAAACCGGATGCCCGCACCCGTCAATCCGGTTTTTCCTGCTGGTGCATTTCAGTTTTAGGGCGGGTTGGACTCGTCCGTGCCGCCCGGCCCTAAAGCGACCGGGCTACCGAGCAGCGCCCCGTGAACGGGGCTTTCCGAACATCGCCTAAAGACGCCACTCAGCCGGCGTCAGTCCTCACTATCATCTCCTCGCGATTGCCCAAAACCTGTCCTCCCGGCTAGTGACAACCGGATGGAATAGGGATAAAATGTGACTACCCGGTCACATGACCGAGCGGTCACTTTCGTTTTGGACACGATTTTGTATGCCCAACCCCACATTTTTCAATCTGCCCGCGGAAAAACGGCAGCAGATCACAGACATTGCCATCACTGAATTCGCCGAGCATCCCTACCGCAGTGCGTCTATCTCGCGCATTGTGGCCCAGGCGGGGATTGCCAAGGGCAGCTTCTATCAATACTTTGCTGGCAAGGAAGACCTCTACGCTTATCTGCTCGATCTGCTGGTGGAGAAGAAGAGCGAGTTCTTCTCCCTGGAACGGCCCGACCCCCAGCAGGAGGGCATTTTTGCCTATCTGCGCTGGATTGCCGAAATCGGCGCACAGTTTGAATGGGCCTACCCGGAACTGAGCCGAATCGGCTACCGGGCCTTTTATCTGGGCGAATACCCGGCGGCTTTTACCGAACGGGCCAATCAGACCGCTGCCGTCTTCTATACCCAATTGATCGAGCTGGGCAAGCAACAGGGCGACATTGCGCCTTCGGTGGATACGGAACTGGCGGCCTTTCTCTTCAACACAATTCTGAGCAATTTGCCCGCCTTTCTGCTGCAACGCCTGCCCGAGGGAGAAAAGCCGCTGCCCACAGAGACAGGCATCACCGCTGCGCTGGTGACGGATGTTTTCGGACAGATTGTGGAGATTTTGGAGCACGGGATGGGCGTGCGTAGTGAGTCGTAGTGCGTGAACCGGTACACGCACCCGATGCTACACCCGAAACTATAGAGCGCAGAGAAAAGTAAGACCAGCGCTCACTGATCCTGTTTGTACGCACAACGCACAACGAGAAAAGGGAGAAACCCAATGGGCAGAACAATGACAATGGCTTGGCGCAATCTGTGGCGCAACTGGCGTCGCACGGTCATCGCGCTGATTGCGGTTGTGCTGGGGCTGACACTCCTGCTGCTCTTTGACGGCTTCATCAAAGGCTCGGATCAGGCCATCTTTGGCAATGCGGTCAAACTCTACGGCGGCAACATTCAGGTCCACGCGCCGGGCTTTCGGGACAAGGCCCGCCGGCTGCCCCTGCTGCCCCTGGCCGATGGGGATGCGGTGGTGACCGCCGCGCTCGACCGCCCGACTGTGGCGGTGGCCGGGGTGGGGACCAGTCAGGTGCAGCCAGATGTGCTGGCCGCGGCCAAACGCATCCACACCGGCGGGCTGGTGACGAACCGGGAAGGCTCCTTTGCCGTGGACATCACCGGTGTGGAGCCGGAGATCGAGCAGGCCCTGAGCATTCAGGCCGAAAATGTGCTGGATGGGCGCTATCTGCTGCCCGACGACGGCGACGCTGTCTTTATCGGCCTGGGGCTGGCGAAGCTGCTGGAAGTGGGCGTGGGCGACCGGGTGACACTGATCGGGCGCAGCACCGACGAGTCCATGCGCCAGCGCAGTATGACGATTGTGGGCATCTATTCCCTGGGCATGGAAGAGGCCGAACGGGCTTCGGTCTTTATCACTTTGCAAGAGGCCCAGACCCTCTACAATCTACGCGGGCAGGTGACGGAGGTGGCGATTACCCTGGCCAATGTGGGCCAAGAAGAGCAGATCATCGCCGAACTGCAAAAATCCCTGCCCGGCTACGAGATTGACTCCTGGCAGACCCTGCGCCCGGAAATCACCCAAACCCTCAGCACCAAGCTGGCCTATACGACGATGTTTGGCTTTATTATCATTGTTATCGCCAGCATCGGCATCCTCAATATCCAACTGATGGCCGTCTTTGAGCGCACCCGGGAGATGGGTGTGCTGGCCGCGCTGGGGATGAAGGGCGGACAGATCACAAACCTCTTCCTGCTGGAAGGGACGCTGATCGGTGTAGTGGGCGCGGTGATCGGCTGTCTGGCTGGCGCGGGGCTGGTGGGATTGATCGGCAGCGTCGGGCTGGACCTGAGCTTCATCTCTGGCATGGGCGAAATCACCGCGCTGATGGGCAGTCGGCTCTATCCCAGCGTGGGACTGGCCGAAACCATCAACCGGGGGCTGACCGTCGTCGTCATTGTGGCCCTGGCCTCACTCTACCCGGCCTGGCAGGCCTCCCGCAAGGAACCCGCCGAGGCGTTGCATCACATATAGCGCTAGAGCGATGAAGCGTTAGAGCGTCGGAACGCGCTGCTTTCCTGCTTCAACGCTCGAACGTTTCATCGCTCAAAGGAGGAACTATGGCATTCGGTAAATTATGGGTCTTGGCCCTGCGGGATTTGGGACGCAACCGGCGGAGATCTCTGCTGTCGTTGCTGGCCGTCTCGCTGGGGCTGGCCCTGCTCCTCTTTATGAACGGCTTCATCGCCGGTGTGGTGGAAGATTCCCTGCAAAACAACATCCGCCTGAACACAGGCCACTTGCAGGTTCGGGCCGAGTCCTATCAGGACACGAAAGTCAGCTTGCAGTGGAAGGACCTGCTCGACGATCTGGACGGGCTGATGGCTCGGGTTGACGGGGTGGCCGGTGTGCGTGCGGCTGCGCCCTTCCTGCGGGCTGGCGGAATTCTGGGCACAAAGGACGATTCGGCCAGCCTGCAAATTCTGGGCATCGACACCAACTCCGACGTCTACGCACCCATCCGGGATTCAGTGACAGCCGGCGCATTCCTGGCCGCGGACGATCGCAGCGGGATTCTGCTGGGCAAGCGGCTGGCGGATAGTATGGGCATCGGCGTGGATTCCAGCGTTTCGCTGACGGTGGTGGATGCGGACGGAGTGGCCCAGGACGCCTTCTTCACTGTGCGGGGCCTTTTTGCCACGGGCATTGCCAGCTACGACGAGAGTACAGCGCTCATGCCTCTCTCCAAAGCCCAGGCCCTCACCCACACAGAAGGCCACGCCACCGCAGTGGTGATCCTCCTCGAGCAGCAGGATCAGGCCGACGCGGCAGCCGCCGCGCTGGCCGGGCCGGGACTCTCTGTGCAGACCTGGGCGCAGCTCAACAGCGCCTTTATCTCTACTCTGGACATGGCTATGGGTTTTTACGTGATTTTGGACGGGATTGTGATGCTAATTGTGGCGGTGATCATCGCCAATACCCTGCTGATGTCCGTCTTCGAGCGCTTCCGGGAGATCGGCATTCTGGCCAGCCTGGGCATGAAAGCCCGCCAGGTGATGCAGCTTTTTCTCTACGAGGCAACCATTCTGGGCGGGGCCGGGGTGCTGCTGGGGGTGGTGCTGGGCGGGCTGCTGGTCTGGTATCTCTCCCGGGTGGGCATCTATATGGGGGATGACATCGCCAGCGCGGCAGGCAGCAGCTATGCCATGAGTTCAACCCTCTACCCCCGCTTTGTGCCCGGCCAGTTTCTCAATCTTTCGCTCTGGACACTGGCGATTACAGTGCTGGCCTCTCTCTATCCGGCCTGGTTTGCCGCCCGCAAAGAGCCGGTGGACGCGCTGCGGGCGCTCTAGGAACAGACGACCGACGATAGACGGATGACGAAAAACTGTCCATCTCCGTTCGTCTTCCGTCTATCGTCCTTCGTCATTTCAGCGGCTCAATTTGACTAATGTGCGAGGAGATACTTCTCATGCAGGCCATTCACCTGGACAAAGTTACCAAAATCTATCAGATCGGCGAAGTGGAGACCCGCGCCCTGGACGGGGTGAGCATCGATTTTGAGGCCGGGGAGTTTACCTCTCTGGTCGGGCCGTCGGGTTCGGGCAAGACGACGCTGCTGCAACTGCTGGGCTGTCTGGACCGACCCAACAGCGGCACGATTGAGATCAACGGCACAGATGTGGGCAAACTCAGCCCCAACAAGCGGGCCGAACTGCGCAGCGCGGAGATCGGCTTTATCTTCCAGTTTTTTGCGCTTATCCCTGTGCTCAACGCCTATGAAAATGTGGAGATGCCCCTGCTCCTCTCCGGCGTGCCGGCCAAGGAGCGCAAGGAGCGGGTGACCGATTTGCTGGAAGCTGTGGGGCTGGGCGACCGGATAAAGCACCGGCCCGACCAGATGAGCGGTGGTCAGCAGCAGCGGGTGGCGATTGCCCGCGCCCTGGCTCCCCAGCCGTTGATGGTGCTGGCCGACGAGCCGACGGCCAATCTGGACACAGCCAACGGCGAGCAGGCCATGGAGATTATGCAGAAGCTTAACCGGGAGACGGGCACGGCCTTTATCTTCGCCACCCACGACCCTCGGGTGGTGGCCTATGCCCGGCGGATCGTGCGGATGCAGGACGGGCGTGTCATCGAAGATAAAATTGTCGCCAACAGTCCTGTAGCTAACGGCACGGGGGCTGCGTAATGATCGCACGCGCTTCTCAACCACAAAGACACAAAGAGACAAAGAAAAGCCGCTTTTTTTCTTCCTTTGCCCCTTTGCGTCTCTGCGCCTTTGCGTTGAGTCTTTTCTTCCTAGCGGGGTGCAGCTTCCTCTCCCAGCCCACGCCCACGCCGGTGGCGGTGGCGGCCACGGCTGTGCCCCCGGTGAGCAGTGTGGCCCGGGCCGCGGGGACGATTGTGCCCCTGCGCAAGGCGTTGCTGGGGTTGACCAGCACAGGCCGGGTGGCGTCGGTTGCTGTGGCTGTGGGGGATGCGGTGGAGGCGGGCAGCCTGCTGGTACAGTTGGACGACGGGGCAGCCCAGGCCCAATTGGCCCAGGCCCAGGCCGGGCTGCTGGCGGCCCAGGCCAATCTGTCCGGATTGCAGGCTGGTCCCCAGCCCGAACAGGTGGCCGCGGCCCAGGCCCGGCTGGACGGCGCGCGGGCACATCTGGACCAGCTCACCCTGGACCGGCTGTTGACCCCGGCTACAGCCAGCCAATTGGCCGAGGCCCAGGCATTGGTAAACAGCGCCCAGGCCGATCTGGACCTGCTCTCGGCAGAGGTACGTCCTTCGGCCATTGCCGCAGCCGAAGCGGTGATCGCCCAGGCCAACGCGGGGGTGCAAGCCGCGCAGACGGCCCTGGACAATACGGCCCTGACCGCACCCTTCGCAGGGACAGTCACCGCTCTGGACATTGCGCCGGGCGAGATGGCCCTGCCCGGCCAGCCGGTGGTCACACTGGCGGACCTGAGCCAATTGCAGGTGGAGACGACGGACCTGAGCGAGCGGGACCTGGGCCGGGTGGCGGTGGGCACGCCGGTTGTGGTCTTTGTGGACGCGCTCAACCGGGAAATCGCCGGAACGGTGGCCCGCATCGCGCTCCAGTCCGCCACCGCGGGGGGGGATGTGGTCTACCCGCTGGTGATCGAACTGGACGAGCAGCCCGCGGAACTGCGCTGGGGGATGAGCGTGGACGTGGAGGTACGGGGTCCGTGAGCAGAGAGCAGCCGCTGATAAACACTGATGAACACGGATTTTTCCTGAAAACCCTGTGAGTCTGTGTCCATAAATCTCATTGGTTTTACATATCGTAAACGACAGGTGTAATAGGAGAGGGCCACCGTTTCGGGTGGCCCTCTCCTTTTGTATTCACAGCCAATCAGCGCAGGCAGAAGCGTGCATGTGTCTCTTTGCAAACCGCAAGCTCGCTGCGGATGTGGGCCAGAAGCGACTGCTCGTCAGCAAATGCGCATATGTCGCCTTGTGTGACATTTTGCAGTTGATAGCGCCACCCTTGTCCGCTGCTGATCGGCCAGATGCGCAGTACGTAGACCCGTCGCCCTGGGACTGAACGACCATTCTGTTTGGTGGATAACATCCCTGGCTCCCTCTCAGCGAATGGTGTAGGGGAGATAGACGGTGTGATCTTTGCTTGCCGGTTGGGGGGTAACCGTGGGTGTCGCCCCTGGCACGGAAGTAGCGGTCGCCGTAGCGGTCGCAGTAGCGGTCGCAGTTGCGGTCGGTGTCGGCGTCGTGCCAGGCTGTGAGGTCGCGGTGGCCGTGGGTGTCGGTGTCGCTCCAGGTTGCGAGGTCGCAGTGGCTGTCGGTGTTGGCACACTGCTTACGGAACCGGGACCCCACGCCGGATGTGCGATGTTGGACGAGCCAAACTGGGTTGCCTCGCCACCGCCGATGGGAATGATGCGCAGGGTCGCGCTGCTGCTTGGCTCCAAATTGGGTGCATAGTGAAAGATCACCTCTTGACCGTCAGGCGAGACACTGGGGCTAAAGGCATATTCGCTGTCGTATGTGGTCAACTGATAGACCAGTTCGTTGACGAGATCGATGTAGAATAGATTACTGTTGACCGGCGTGAAGAAGTCTTCCGCGTAATTGGCCAGCACAAAGCCCGAACCATCGGGCAACCAGGCCAGGCCCCGGGTGTCGTCCACGGTGACCAGGCGTTGGGCCGGTTGGTCACTATCGACAGTCGCGCGATAGACAGCCGTGCCGTTCTCCAGGTCGAACGCGGTGTAGATAGCCGTATTGTTCACGGGTGACCAGCTCAGATTGGCGGCCTGGATATTCTGGGCATCCCCCGCCAGCAGGTTTCGGCTGCGCTGCAATACGCTCCCTTCCAGTGGGACTTGCTGCATAATGCCGCTGCCCAGCAAAAAGGCCAATGACTGTCCATCGGGACTCCAGGAGACATCCCAAACTTTGAAGCTGGAAAGGCGAGCCGCGGAAGTGAAGGCCAATTCACCCGCATCCACAGTCTGCCCGGCGACCACATCCGCCCCAGGAATAATCCAGCGTCGGCTTCCTTCCACAGCCACAACTGCCTGCATCATCTCTGCGCCCAGGTCAGGCACATTGGGAATGGTGACCTGTTTTTTCTGGCTGGGCAGCAGGGAGACAAAGACCGGTTCGGTCAGCCCCTCGACCGTAACCTCGGCAATCTGACTGGTGGTGAAGCGGTTGTAGAGACTGACAGTGACCGAGCCTGTGGCGATCCCCTGGGTTTCGCTACAGGCAGGGCGGTTGGTGACGCGCTGGAAATTGCTGCCGTCGGCATTGATCACGTAGACGTTGGTTTCATAGACACTGCAATGGGGTTCGTGCCCGCTGACGAAGGCCAGCATTGCACCATCCTTGCGCCAGATCAGGTCCTGAATCCCCGATGTCATGTGTGCCCGCTGCTCCTGGGGAATCTCCCACAACTTGCGCGCCTGGCTGCCGTCGGCATTGACCACCCAAATCTCGTGATTCTCTGTGGCATAGGCGATGACTCCGCTGCTGCTGACCGCGCGTTCCCCGGCCTGGGCTGTCGTGTCCCGATCTGCGAATACGGCCAGGGCCAACAGACCCACAAGCAGGAGCAGGGCGCTCATCCATCCGAGACGGCGTGATTTCTGGGCTTTCTCCGCATGGGCGAGCCGGATAGTCGTACCAATTTCTGTTTGTCCGATTTCTGTTTGTCCGATTGCGGCCTGTACTGAGTGTGACATAATCTTCTCCTCGTGAATAGTTGGGTAAGTGCGGCTGGCTTCTGTGTCGATGGCGCTACTGCAAAAACCGAGTTTTCGTGAAGATCGCCTGGGTTTTTAGGCCAGATTCGGTCTCAAAAACTCGGTTTTTAATCGCTGTGTACACAGTCTAGCCGTCGGCCCTTTGCCAACTATTGGTGGAGGTCTACCACCGACCTGACAAAACGAGGCGCGCCCAATCGGACCAATTACCAGTGGTAGTGGAGTGGAAAGAGAGAGTGGGGTGGGGGTTTTGTCCGTCTGGTTGCAAACGGTGGGCAACTACTGTGGTGACAAAATGATGGCTGAGCCGCTGGTTTCGACCCAACAGTTTCAGTCTGGACTAGCGACGCCGGTTGAGCCTGTCGAAACCCAGGAGCGGGTCTACGAGAGATCGCCGTCTGAGCCGCTGGTTTCACTTCGACAAGCTCAGTACAAGCGACAGGCTCAACCGACGCTCTCTGAATGGGTTGATACGATTTGCGCGCCTGTGGCACAAAATGTCGGGGAGTTGGCTCGGTCTACGTCTGCTCGCCCCGGGTGGGCGGCAGGTCGAACCCTTCCTGGTTGAGCGCGGCCATATCACGCAGAATGGTGCGCTGGCTGACGCCCAGGGCTTCGGCCAAGTGGTGGTAGGCGGGGAGCGCGTTCTGGCGCTGGGCTTCGTGGAGCAGACGCACAATCTGCTGGCGGCGACGCTTGCTCTTGGATCGGATCGCCCGATCTTGGGGTGTTTCCAGGGTCCACGTGATGGTGATCTGTTCGTCTTCGTTGAGGGGGCGCCCCAGGGGCGCGTCTGCGCGGGGGAGGGTTGCCTGGGTTTCGATGGCCTGATTCTCGGCCCACGCGGCCAGAATGGCCCGATGCTCGGGTATCTGGCTTCGGCTCGTTTGCTGGTGGCTGGGCGAGAGTGTATCGAGCATTTCGGTCAGGACACGAACTGCTTCGGCGAGGGCGGCCCCTGCTTCGGCAGGGCGTCCCCTGGCCTGCAAGACCTGATAATGCTCGAAATGGACCAGATAGGACTGAAAGACGCCGGGGGTGAGTGCTTCAACCCCCGCCTGGATGGCAGCGTCTGCCCCGTCCAGCCGCTTCTGTTCACGCAGAAGCTGTGCCTTGGTGGTGAGGAACCCAGGGGTGAAATCGGAAAACCCATAGGTTTCGCAGTAGACCAGCGCGGCTTCGATATCCTGGCTTGCCTCGCTGTATTGAGCCAGGCGCAGATGGGCCTGGGCGCGGGCCTGGTGGATCTGGGCGAGCAGCCAGGGCGACTCGGCGCTGGCTGCCATTTCGGCCAGTGCTTCGTCCAGGTGGTCACGGGCCGCGGCCAGCTCCCCGGCCAGATAGTCGAACTGGGCCTGGATGCCCAACGCCTGGCCCAGGAGAGGCTTGTTCTCCTGGGAGCGTTGCAGGACGATCACTTCCTCAACCGCCCTTCTTCCCCTGGGCAGATCGCCGATATAGGTGCTGATGACCGCGGCGATGTTTGTCTCGGCATAGTTCCACGCACGCTCGGAGTCGATCTCCCGCCCGATCTGCGAGGCAGCCTCGAAATGTCCCAGGGCGTCGCCCACCTTGCCACGCATATAGGCAACCGCACCCCAATTGATCAGCGTACGGGCCTCTGCATAGCGATAGCCGACTTCCCGTTGAATGGAGAGGGCCTGTGCGTAGCCCGCTTCGGCTTCGCTCAATTCGCCCTGTTCGCACAGGACCGCGCCAATCGCGGCCAGCACATCGGCTTCCCCAACCCGGTCGCCCAGGCTGCGAAAGCATGCAAGCGCCCGATCCGCGGCCACCAGCGCTTCCTGATGGCGTGACAGTTCGGAAAGAGCGGCGCTGAGCGTCGCTTCGGCTTTGGCCTGGGTCGCCAGGTCCTGGGTCTGGCGACTGAGGGCGATGGCCTGCTCCAGGATCGGCAGCGAGGCAAGACTGTCCCCGTTCCAGTAGATGCTCTCCCCGGTGGCGCAAAGGATGGCGGCTTCGGCCCTCTCATCTTTGCGGCCGCGAGCCAGGGCCAGGGCCTGGTCAAACCGTTCCAATGCCCCGGCGTAATCACCCAGGGCGGCCAGCATCTGCCCATAGCGGCGCTCTCGCTCGATCTGCTGCTGGGGGTCAGTCAGAATCGGCGGCGTCAGCGCTTCCAGGTCCGCCCGCTGTCGTTCCCGTTCTCCCAGCACAGCCAGCACCGCTTCCCGGGCCAGGAGCAGCCGGACCAGAAATGGGGGCGTAGCCGTGCCAGCCTCCCCGGCCAGGGCCTCGGCCCGGTCGAAGTGGGCCAGGGCCTGGCGATAGGCGTGGCGTTCTGTCGCCTGTTCCCCGGCCAGGACGTAGAAGTGGACGGCCTCTGTGGGCGCGGCCGCGTGTTCGTGGTGATAGGCCAGCAGTGCGGCCTGTGCCGGGTCTGTTGGGTCCAAGAGGCCCGCCATCCGGCCATGCAGGGACTGGCGCTCATCTTTGGGCAGGGCTGTGTAGATGGTCTGGCGCACTACATCGTGGCTGAAGCGATAGGCTGTGGCCGTCTCTTCCAACAACCCCTGCTGGACCAGGCTGCCCACGCTGACAAGCAGGGCCGGGCCTGTCATTCCGGCCATATCGGCCAGAACGAGTAGGGAGACTTCGCTGCCAGCCACGGACATGGCGTTCAGCAGGCGCCGGGCCTGGCCATCCAGACGGTTCAGGCGACGGCGGATGGTCTCTTCCACTACCGGCAGCAGGGGCAACTCGGCGTAGTCGGTGGTTTCCGCGTCGTAGGGCGTGGACCACAGGCCCGTGCCCTCCTGCTTGAGCAGCCCTTCGGCATAGAGGGTGCGCAGGCTTTCCAGCACAAAGAGCGGGTTGCCGCCGGTCTCGCGGTGGATGCGGGCCGCAAAGCGTGTGGCCGGCTGGGCCAGATGCAGGGCGCGTTGCATCAGCTCCCCTGTCTCTTCCAAAGAGAGTGGGTAGAGGGCGAGCCGGGCCAAGAGGCCGGCCCGATCCACCGCGTCGAGTCCGACCCAGACAGACGGGTTTTCCCGCGCATCGGCGGGGCGAAACGAGGCGACGACCAACACCCGGCTGGCTGCCAGCCGCTGGGAGAGATAGGCCAGAATATCCAGGGTGGCGGCATCGGCCCAGTGTAGGTCTTCCAGGATCAGCAGGGTTGGGCTGATTTTCCCCAGGGCCAGGATCATGCGCACCAGCCCTTCCATCAGGCGGATGTGGGCCTGTTCCGCGGGGATGTCGGGCAGGGGGGAGACCCCCGGAACCCAACCGGCCAGATCGGGCAGCAACGCCGCCATCACACTGAGCCACAGGCGATCCAGCACGGTGGCGACCTGCTGGGCGCGCAGGGGGGTCAGCCCTGTGGCCAGGGCAGAGAGCAACGGGCCATAGGCTTCCTGGACGGCTAGATATTGGGCGCGGCCAGCCATGACAAGGGCGGAACGCCAGACCGCATCCTCGGCCAGAGCGTCGAGCAGGCGGCTCTTGCCTACCCCCGGTTCTCCCACCACAAAAAGCACCCCGCCCTGGCCGCGCATAGCCCGCTCCAGGTGCTCGATCAGAACGCGGCGCTCCCGGTTGCGCCCAATCAGCGGTATATCCTGGGTGAAGGGTGGCGTATCCGGGGCACGCCCGTCGATGGGCAGGGACCCGGTTTCCATCAGCGCGGTGGTCTCCGGTGCAGGCTCGGCCCCAAACTCTTCGTGTAGCATTGTGCAGAGTTCGTCGTAGCGCTGTTGGGCGTCGTGTGGGCGTCCCAGCCTGTGATAGAGCCAGATTGCCTCCTGGTAGGCGCCCTCGTGCAGGGGATCGACCTGAATCAGCGCCAGCGCGGCCAGGAGCGCCTGTTGGTAATTCTGGTCTGCTTTGTGTGCGGCGATCAGCCGTTGGGACGCCTGGATGTAGCGCTCGCGCAGCCGCTCCTGTTCGGCGATGACCCAATCGCTGTAGTCGTCGGCCAGCAGGGGGCCTGTGTAGAGCGCCAGGGCCTGGCGCAGAAAGGGCAGTGCGTCCCGGTCGCTGGTCTGTCGGGCCGCCTGATCCAACGCATCCTCAAAGGCGTGGACATCGATCGACTGGACCTGGGTGGGGTTGATGGCCAGCACATCAGCCTTGCGCAGGATCAACGATTCCGTGCCCAGTGAATGCCCGCCCGAACGCTCGACCGAACGCCCGATTTCCCACAGGGCATAGCTCAGACGCCGCCGGGCGGTGGACTCGTCCAGGTCTGGCCAGAAGAGATCGCAGAGGCGGGTACGGGACTCTGTATCGGCGTGAAAAAGCAGATAGGCCAACAGGGAGCGCCCGGCCTGGGAGGAGATGAGGACGGGTTGATGATTGTATTCGAGGGCAAAAGGGCCAAAGAGGCGAACTGAAAGCATGGCTTGTGTGTAAAGAGCAGTGTGCAGATATGGATGGGTGTAAGGGGCACGAATGACCGCATTGTACAGCCCTGGTCGCAGGCTGTCAACAGAAAATGGGAGGCACTGTAGTGATCCGGCTGATGGTAAAAAAAGCTGGACGCAGATAAACGCTGAAAACGCAGATTTTTTGTAGTAGTCAAGAAGATGGTGGAAGTTTCAACGCAATGACGCAAAGGAGCAGAGACGCAAAGAAATCGCTTTTCTCTCTGTGCCTTTGCATCTTTGCATCTTTGCGTTAAGAAATAGCCATTCCACCATCCCGTTGACCAGTACAAAAACGCAGATTTTTTGCTCTGGATCAGCGTCTATACGCGTGAATCAGCGTCCTATTTTCTGTTTCATCAGCCGGATCACTACGGTAAATGGGAGGAACTATCCGTTTTTTATCCGGGTTTATCAGTGTTCATCAGTGGCTCAAATAGCGGGTTTGGGGTTGGGTATGGCCTGTGGTACACTCCCTGTTGTCTGGGGTGCGCGCGGATATGTGGGCGCAGACAGACCCGGACAATTTGGGCAGGTCGGCTATGTTTGGAACAGTGTTCAGGAGAGAGAATGATGGGCAAGGAACAGAAGCCGCAGAAGAATGAAAAGAAGAAACCGCTGCTGACGCCGAAGGAAAAGAAGTTGGCCAAGCGGGAGAAGAAAGAGGGCAAGGGCGGGATTGGGGTTGGCTCCAAGTAGGACTGCCCGGCCCAGATAGAGAGAAGACGATCGTAGATCGTCGGTAGAGAAAAAGAGAGAGGCCCGACCACATTTTTGTGGTTGGGCCTCTCTCTTTTTTGTTGCCCAGGTTTCAGTACCCCGAAGGGTGTTGAGAGGATATCTACAATGGTGATCGGGACAGTGGAGCTATAGCGCTGCATGCCCACCAGATTGCAAGCAGTTTCAATCCCTCGGATGGGTTGGGGGTGATTCGGACCGCTGGCTCTTGTCTGCGTTATCAACGTAGGAAGTGTTTCAATCCCTCGGATGGGTTGGGGGTGGTTCGGACCCGTGTAGTAGGATGCCCGCAGGTAGTTCTGATTGCGGTTTCAATCCCTCGGATGGGTTGGGGGTGGTTCGGACATCGACCTGGGCCACTTGCTGGCCGTTGCGGTTGTTTCAATCCCTCGGATGGGTTGGGGGTGGTTCGGACTTGGATGGATTTCGCGTCACGCTGAGGCTGTCAACAGTTTCAATCCCTCGGATGGGTTGGGGGTGGTTCGGACTCAGTTGCAGGCCGATGTACAGGCTA
>JAUIHI010000026.1 GCA_030432295.1 Anaerolineae bacterium
CCAAGCCTTTCTGCGTCGTCGGCCTGCCACCAAAACCACCGTCTTCCCGGCGTAAAGATGCTCTGCTATCCGTTTCTATTCTATTTTTATCCACCATTTCTCTGTCAACATATTTCAGGACTTGACACCTGTTCATGCCCATACTAATTGCCTGTCTGGCATTCACTGTAGACTTTGGCAACGTTTATGTCCGCCACCGGATGGTCCAAAACGCCGCGGATTCAGCCTCTTCTGCAGGCGTAACCGTATTGGTAGAAGAGGGGGAGAGTGCGTCAGAGGCTGTAGCCCACCACTATGCCAATGCAAATGGATTCGATAACAATGGCACGACCAATACAGTCGATGTTGCCTTTCCAGGTGATTGTGTGCGCGCTACGGTCACTGAATTCGTGCCCCCCCTTCTTGCCAGGGTGATTTGGAACGGTACATTCACGGTAAGGGCAGTAGCCGCTGCCTGTACTGTCCAGGAATCGTTGCCCTATTCGGTCATTGTGCTGGATCCCACCGCATCCAAGGCGCTGGAACTCAGCGGCGGATCCGAACTGCTGACACCGAATGGCAATGTTCACGTCAATTCCAATGATTCAAAGGCCGTGAATACCAGCGGTGGAGCCGGTATTGTCACGGATACCCCAATGACCATTGTGGGCGGATTTAGCGGTTCTGGGATCAGCCCGGAACCCATCACCGGGGCCGCCAGCCTGCCGGACCCACTGGCTGCGCTGCCCGAACCTTCTACGGCTTCTTGCCCATCCAAGGGTAAGGTGAAGCTAAGTGGAAGTGAAACGGAAACGCTCTCGCCCGGTTGTTATATGGAGGGCATTGAGCTAAGCGGTTCGTCCTTTGCAACCTTTCTGCCGGGTATGTATCTGATCGGGGGCAAAGGGCTGAAAGTATCCGGCAGCGCCAGTATATCGGCTTCCAATGTCACCTTCTTTGTTGAGGATGGGAAAGTTGAACTCTCTGGCGGAAGTTCACTCAGCATTACGCCGCCCAGTTCAGGTGTCTATGAGGGTATTTCTATTTTTCAAGCCCGCAGCAACACCGAAAAGATGAAGATCACAGGAGGGGCTTCCCTGGCAGGAATTCAGGGAACCATCTATTGTGCCAACGGAGATGTCGAAATGTCGGGGGGATCATCTATGCAGGCAAATCTGGCTGTACGAACGCTCAAACTTAGTGGCAGCGCGGCCCTGTCGGTAGCTGGCTTTGCCAATCCAAACTGGGCCCAGACGAGCTATATATTGAGCGAGTAGTGAGTGCTTGCTCAGCCCTCCTTAGCCGTTGGGTACCATAGGGATACAGGAAAAGCGTACCATTGTAATCCAACCGAAGCAGGGTTATTCTGGGGGCACACAGAAAATAACACACCCGGCATTACAGGGTAGCCAATGGAGACAAAGCCAATGAACAAAATTTGAATCGTTCTTCCCGAAGCAACTTTTTAGTACCCAGTTCTTTCCGTAGCAATCTAGTCAAACCAATTCATTCTATCGAACCACTTTCAGGAGAAAATCACCCATGTCTTACTCTAGCCTGCTCTACAAATATCTCTATGTCAAGAACCTGTTCACCATTGCCAAGGACGAAGAAGGCCAGGGCATGGTCGAATATGCCATCATCGTGGTGGCTATTGCAGCCGTCGCCCTTACAGCCGTCGCTGCTCTGGGTGACCAGATTACGTCCTTCATGAGTAGCATCGATTTTGGCTCCATTGAAGCAGCTCAATAAGTCAGTATCCTCAAACAGACTTTCATTTGGGTTGAATCCAGTAACACAAAAAGGGAGGGCACATTGTGCCCTCCCTTTTTGTATGGGTTGAGACGCTTCGAAAGCGTAGCAACGATAAGAATGAACAGCTATTTGGACCTCAGAACTGCATAAAAGCAGGGTAAGCGTACCATTGTGGTCAAACCAAAGTAGGAATATTCTGAAGGCATACAAGAATCAACGATGTCCGCACTTTCCAAGCGTTTGAGGAATAGAGCGTACCGACCAAACATGAACAGATGTTCGTTATGTGCGTCGAAGCGCAGTGGGCTCTTACATAAACCAACTGAAATCGATTCACTCGATCTGGACCCAAAGGGGATACAAATGTCGCAATGGATGAAACACTATTTCTACGCCAAGAATTTTGCCCTCGTTGCCGAGGACGAAAAAGGCCAGGGCATGGTCGAATATGCTTTTATCGTGGTGGGAATTGCAGCGGTTGCCGTGGCCGTCGTAGCGGCCCTGGACACGCAACTCACCGCTTTCCTGAACGGCATCTCATTCGACGGCTCGTAGCGCAGCAGCCGTTGTTGCGCAGGTCCCACCGTGGGCTGAATTGGATACAAGGAAAGGGGGAAGCACTTAGTGTTTCCCCCTTTCCTTTTTTGCGGTAGATTGTGTACTGGTCAACGGGATGGTGGAACGGCTATTTCTTAACGCAAAGATGCAAAGAGGCAAAGGCACAGAGAGAAAAGCGATTTCTTTGCGTCTCTGCTCCTTTGCGTCATTGCGTTGAAACTTCCACCATCTTCTTGGCTACTACATTTTGCGGCAGATTGGCATCCCCTTGTTCAGGAACCACTGCGACACCAGAGCAGGATAAACGTACCATTGTGGCTGAAGCAAAGCAGCGATATTCTGAAGGCGTACAGAAAATAATGCTCTGGGCTTATGTAACGGAAAGAGAAGGCAGAGAACACAATGAAGAATCGACGGGGTTTCTTGTGGTTGACAACGGGCATCCTTCTGGCATTGCTGGCTGGACTGATGACCTTTCAGATCATTAATGAACTCGACACCGCATCCAAGGCTGCGGAGAACCGAGATGTGTCGACAGTATCAGTGATTGTGGCAGTTGCCGACATTGCGCCTTATGTTGTCATCAATACGGGTATGGTCACATTGATGGATGTGCCTGCCACAATGGCTCCCCAGGAGCATGTGGCGAATATCGAAGATGTGATTGGCAAAATGACACTGGCCCCCGTCACTCTGGGCGAAATATTGGTCACACCCCGGCTGGCTGATCCAACGGACCCAGACGCTCCCGTTCTTTATACAATGAACCAAAACGAAGTATTGGTCGCTGTACCTTCGATAACCCTGGCAGGCCAGTTGGGGCTACTCAGCGTCGGCCAGCACATCGACATCGTCTATACCGGCGAGTTTTCTCAGCAGGACGAGAATGATGAAGTAAGCAACAGGATGACCCCAACCACATTCCTGAGTCTGCAAAACCTTGAAATCAAGGGAATGTTGAGTCGTCAAATTTCAGCGGATGGGATCGCTTCCTCCCCAGATGCGATTTTGTTGGCCGTTGCTCCCCAAGAGGCGCTGATTCTTAAGTATCTCATCGACGCTGGCGCTCCTATGGATATTCTGCTGCGTTCACCCGGCAACAATGCCCGTATGACGGTTGCGCCTGTAGACGAACAATTTCTGCTCGACTACTTCCAGCTTGATCTTGACACGTCCTTCGATTTCGCTGCCGGCCGTGGCATACGAACGCTGGAAGATGGAGCTGTTCAGAACAATAGTGATGTTTCCCAGATTCAATCTTTGATTCAAGGCCAGTCGGACGCTCCCGCGACAACCAGCGGCAACTGAACTATAGCGATTAGGTGACCTATGAAAAGCGATGAAATTTATGTGCTTGTCGTCAGTAGCGGACATGAGACCGTAAGTCAAATCCAGCGCATCTATGCTGTGGAGCGAGGCTATACACTTCAGTTTGTCGACACCTCTCACGAGGCCCTGAAAATTGTAGGCCAGCACAATCAAGAGATAGATATTATCCTCGTCGATAACAAGATCGCCGATGCTTCGTCCTTGGAGACTGTCCGACGTTTGGCGATTCTGGTTCCTTCTGTGCCGATTGTGGCTATGACCGAACAATCGGCTGTGAATTACGTGCAGGAGGTATTGTTAGCCGGCGCACGGACTTTTTTGACCAAACCGCTCAATGACCCGGATGTAATCGACACCGTTAGCCAGCTTCTTCAGTTGGAATCAATTCGACGCAGCCGTCAGGCCCAGATCGATATCAACGCCTATCTGCCCCAATGCGAGATCATCACAATCGTCAGCCCAAAGGGCGGGGCGGGGACAACTACACTGGCCGTCAATATGGCCGCGGCAATCCGGGAGCGGACAGGAAAAGGGGTGGTTCTGGTGGATGGACAGGGCAGCTTTGGCGATCTGACCACAGCGCTCAATCTACAGGCGGATTTCAGCCTGGCCGATATTCTGGAGCACGGCACAGCGATGGATGCAGACCTGGTGGTGGGCGTCCTTTCGATGCATTCCAGCGGCATTCGCGTGCTGCCCAGCAGCCAGCACCTGGATGATGCGGATAATTTTACGCCAGAAATCTTTGAAAAATTGTTGGGCATTCTTGCCCAATACAACGATGTAATTATCATCGACGCAGGCTCCATCTTTGAAAGCCAGACCTCGGTGGCCCTTATCAAAGCGAGTAAAATTTTCCTGGTTACAACCCCAGAGATGACTTCCTTGCGCCGCTGTGTGCAATTTCTGCGCACGGCGGAAGAGAGTGGTTTCCCTCGCGAAAAAATCCAATTGATTGTCAACCGGGACGGCTTGGCAGGTGGTCTTGCTTTGGAAGACATCAGCCAGAGCCTGAATATGCAGGTGGCGCTGGCTGTACCTGACGATCCAGGTTTGGTCACATATTCATTGAACCGGGGAATACCGTTTGTGATTAGCAACCCCAGGAGTGTGGCATCCAAACGTTTGTATACATTGACAGAGAAAATTTATCCTAACAAACAGGACGCGTCGGAAGGCGAGCCAGCCAGAAATCTCCTGGGCCGTCTCTCTTTGCGGTTGCGTGGCAATTCCGCTTAGGTACTCTCCTGGGCGTTTGGACAGGTTTGGTTGGAGTTAAGTTGAGGAGCAAATGGACGAAAATGGATTGGTTATCAATCTCATCCTGGGCCTAGTGGTGGGACTTAGTGTGAACTGGCTGGCCGACTGGTTGCCCGCCCACGGGCGCACCGATTCTTCTGCCTTGCCTGTGCGCAACGGGTGGCGATGGGGTGGCGTGCTTGTGACCGCACTTCTATTTGCTGGCTATCTCTCCGCATTTGGCGTGGATGCGCCGGTGGGACCCGGTTCCTATCCGTGGGTGCAGTGGATGTTTTTTGCTCTCTTCCTGCTGATTCTGGTGGTAGACCTGGAACACCGGCGTGTATTGAATATCGTGGTCTATCCAATGGCCTGTGTTGGTCTGCTCTTGGTTTTTGTAAGACCAGAGCTTTCTCTTCTCCGAGCTTGCCTCGGTGGTCTCTTTGGCTTTTTTGCCTTCTTTCTGCTTTTTCGCCTGCGTCCTGGTGCGCTGGGCGCTGGCGACGTAAAGCTGGCTGGATTGATCGGTCTGCTGCTTGGCTTTCCTGGGGTGCTGGTGGCCCTCGCTGCCGGGATCGGACTGGGAGGGTTGGGTGCAACATTTTTGCTTCTCTTCCGGCGGGTAGGCCGGCGAGGCACAATGGCCTACGCCCCTTATCTTTCGGTGGGCGCGATGATCGCATTGCTCTATGGGCCAACGATTATTTCCTGGTATGTAGGACGTTTTTGAATCCACGATAATTTCTCAAGCAATCAGCTATCTGGCAACGTTTTTTATGAAGCCGCCGAGATTTGAACCGTTGAAGTGGTGGGAGAATTGAGTCGATGTCCATACTAATTACCCTAAGTGTGATTGCGGCGATTATCGTCATATTTGCCGGGATATTGCAGATCATCGGGCCTGATAAGGATGTGGAAGGCAGGCTGGGCCATGATGAGTTTGAAGGCGATGAAATGCACGCTTCAGACGGGCTGGGAGATCGGCTGAACCGCCAATTTACCCAAGCTGGCTTTGGCTCCAAGCTGGCCCTGGAACTTGCCCAGGCCGGTGCTCAGGTGACTGCCACCGAGTTTATGGCAATCAACCTGGGACTTGTAGTTGGTTCGTTTTTCCTCGGTATGTTGCTTGGCAAGACAATTGTGGCTGGCCTGGCGCTTTCTGTATTGACTGCTTTTGGGCCACGGTTTTGGCTGAAACGCAAGAAGGACAAGCGGATCAGCCAGTTCCAGCAGCAATTGCCCGATGTACTAAGTCTGGTTGTCGGCAGTCTGCGCGCCGGGTATGGGTTGATCCAGGCCCTGAAACTGGTCTCTCAGGAAATGCCATCTCCCAGCAAGGATGAATATACCCGGGTCGTCAACGAAATCTCCCTGGGCTATTCCCTGCACCAGGCACTGGCCCATTTGGTGGAGCGAATGGAGAGCGAAGACCTGATGATGGTAGTAACCGCTATCAACATTCAGAACGAAGTGGGTGGTAATTTGGGCAATATCCTCGAATCCATCGCCTCGACGATTCGGGATCGGGTGAAACTTCAGGGTGACATTCGCACGATGACCGGTATGCCACGGATGACTGGCTATATGCTGGCGGCCATGCCCTTCTTTGTTGCAGTGATTATGTTCTTTCTGGACCCGGAGTACATGATGGCATTGTTTGTCTTTCCTTGGTACATCATCCCAATCTGTTCTGTGATCAGCATGGCTATTGGGCTGGTGCTGATGAACAAGCTGACCAAAATGGATACCTAATATGTCACTATCCTCTTTGTCCCTTATGAACCCAACACTTCTTTTCGGCTTGGTATCAGCCCTGGTCAGCCTCGCCGTGCTTGCCATCGTTTTTGGCATCTATCGAGAGCGGCGTTTCGGAGAGATAAAGGCACGCTTGCGCAATGTGAACTTGACCCAACAGTCGGGTGGCTACGATGGCGAGGAGATCATCAGTTTTCAAGAGCGGGTGCTGCGTCCCCTGGCGCGTGATCTGCTGACCCGATTGGGACGGTTGACCCCCAGCAGCAATCTGGGAATGCTCCGTCAACAGTTGCGACAGGCAGGCAACCCAGGCAATCTGGCTGTGATCGATTTCTTGGGGATCAAGATGTTGTCCGCCGTAGGCGTCGCCATCCTCTCGGCAGTCTATCTGATTTCCATGCGCGGAATGGCAAGTACTTCTGCCATCCTCTTCTCGCTGTTGGGCGGGATAATCGGCCTCTATCTGCCCAACTTCTGGCTCAATGGTCGTATTAGCAAACGCCAGGCGGAGATCAGCAAAGCCCTACCCGATGCCTTGGATATGTTGACCACAATGGTGGATGCGGGCCTGGGGTTCGACATCGCTCTTCTGCGTCTGTGTGATCGCTGGGACAACCCACTTACCCATGAATTAGGGCGGGTTGTCCACGAGATGCAGATGGGTGTTCGGCGAATCGACGCTTTGCGCAATTTGGGTGAGCGGGTCGATGTGTCGGAGCTACGCACGTTCATTGCCGTGCTGATCCAGGCGGATCAATTGGGCATCTCGATTGGCAACATTCTTCATGCCCAAAGCGACCAGATTCGTCAACTGCGACGACAAAAAATGGAGGAGATGGCGGCGAAGATGCCTCTCAAGATGATGCCGATCATCGCTATCTTTATTTTTCCGGCACTATTTGCGGTTCTGCTCGGCCCGGCCATACCTGCGGCGCTTGCTGCATTCGGTGGGTAGTCTGCTCAGGATTGTATTCGAGAAGGAGTTATGACGATGGTTGCTCATTCAACCGATCTGGACTTTCAGGAAGCGGCGCGTTGTATACAGGAAGGCTCCTGGAAACAGGCCGCCAAAATACTAGAAGATATGCTGGCTCAAAATCCAGAACATCAATCCTCCATTATGCCCTTATTGGATGATGTCCGGTTGAAGGCCAACATCAACACCAGAGGAACCCAGGGGCGTTCCTGGCTGAGTCTCCTGGTCACGCGCAAGCGGATCACCTATGTGTTGGTTGCACTTTTGGTCGTGGTTCTGGTGGTCGGCGTTCGCGGTGTCTACACCACAGTGGTTGTCCCTGCTCGAAACTTGCAGTTGCAACGTTCTCTGGCCGAAAGTCTGATTGACCAGGCGCGCACCGCATTGAGCAGTGCAAACTATGCGGTAGCGGCGGAACTGTACACCCAGGCATTGGAAAAGGTCCCAGACTCCCCCGAAGCTGAGAAGGGACAGCGGGAATCCCATCGTCAGATCGAGTTGGCAAACTCCTACGATAATGCGCTGTCGTTGCTCGCCGCGGGGGAGACAGAAGCCGCCCTGAAAGCGATGAAGTCGCTCCTGTCCGAGGCTCCCGGCTATCGGGATGTGCAGCGGCAGATCGACCAGATTTATGCCCAGAGTACACTGGGCAAACTCTTTCTGCAGGCAGAAACTGCGTTTCAAGAGCAGAAGTGGGAAGACGCGATTCCTGTCTATGTGGAAGTCCGCCAGAGCAACCAGGGGTACGAAGCGGATATGGTAGACCAGCACCTCTATGAAAGTTATGTAGCGTTGGCTGATCAGCGCTCTGTGATCAGCGGTCAGAGTGCCATAGAGGTAGACGAGATCGCCCAACTCTATCGCCTGGCCCTCAGTCTGCGCCCCAAGGACCGGAACAGCCGTCTGCACGAACAGATGATGAACCAGTATCTCCAGGCCGGGATACTGATGGATGTGGCACGCTATAACGAAGCAATCGGGCTGCTGGATGAACTCTATCAGATCGACCCTGGGATGTTGGGCGGAGATGCTGTTCAGCTTTTCTACAACGCCCGCCTTGCCTACGGCCAGCAGTTGGAACAGAGCGGCAGCTACTTTTCTGCCCTGGCCCAATACGCCGCGGCCCAGGACCTGCCTGTGGCAGATACCAGCCAGGCAAAACTGCGTGCCTTAACTGTCTCGCTGGCCCTGACGCCTACGCCCACGCCTACTCCGGAACCGACACCCACGCCCACGCCTGATCCTTTCCAGGACTATCTGGCTGCGCTGCCTCCCCAGCCCTCGCCGCTGGAAGACTTTCCGGGCTGGATCGTCTTTCAAAGCGACCGCCCCTATGGAAGCCGCTACGGTTTATGGGTGATGAGTCCTGACGGCAGCCAGCAACTTCCTGTGGATGATCCCGATGGCCGCTATGAGTTTCTGAAGAAGCAGGCCACGTGGACGAACGACAATGTGCGCCGGATTTGGGTAGAAGATGACGGCAGCGGTAAGTCGGTTGCCCTCTATATGTGGCGCTATGATATTCCCGTCAACTGGCTGGATGCCCGGGTGGAACTGCTCAACAACAGCGGCATCAACTACCAACCGGCCCTGTCGCCGGACAACAACGCTATCGCCTTTACATCTCAGCGCACTGACGGCCCGTTAGGGAGCAATTACGGCGATGAAATCTTCATTCTCTACTTTTCTGAATACAACTCCTCTGGCTATGTCACCCCTCATCGCCTGACCAAAAACGATTGGGAGTGGGACAAACACCCAACGTTCAGCCCCGACAGCAAAACCGTCGTCTTTTGGAGCAATCGGGAGACGGGACGTGCCCAAATCTGGGCAACGAATACAGATGGCACAAATCAGCGCAATCTGAGCAACAACGAGTGGAACGATTGGGACCCGGTTTATATCCTTCCGTTTCGCGAACTTCCCCAATTGGAGAAGGATGGCCAGTTGGCCCCGCTCTTTGACCCCAGCAAATACACCGGGAACAAGTAGTCCAGGAGTAATTTTCTATGAGCCTCTTTAACCGCAGCAAACCGACCGAGACGCCCGTACTTGCGTCGGTGGGAACAGACACCCTACGCGAAGCACCGGTCAAGCCGATTCCGGTGGTAGCACCGCCTCCGCCGGTGATCAAGAAACCGATCAAACCGATTTCGTCCAATGGGCGCAACGGCAAGAACACGCCTGAGCAATCTTCGACCTATCTGCTCATCAAAGATAAGGTGCAGCAGGAGTTGATCAACGATCTCAACCAGAATCCTGCCGCGTTGGATAAAGACAGTGGGCGGCAGATCATCGAGCCGATCTTTGGCCGGGCGGTTGTCTCTGCCGGGCTGGTACTCAGCCGCACAGAGCGCCAGAGTCTCTTTGATATGATTGTGGCCGATATTCTCGGTTTTGGTCCGTTGGAGCCATTGCTCACCGATGAGAGTGTCTCGGAAATTATGGTGAATGGCCCTTTCCAAATCTATGTGGAACGTAGCGGCAGGCTGGTACTCAGTGATGTCACATTCCAGGACAACGCCCATGTCCTGCGCATCATCGAGCGTATCCTGGCCCCTCTGGGCCGCCGTGTGGACGAGAGCAGCCCGATGGTGGACGCTCGTCTACCCGACGGAAGCCGTGTCAACGCTATCATTCCCCCCCTGGCAATCGATGGACCCGGCATCACTATTCGTAAGTTCAGCAAAAAGCCTTTGACCATTGACGATCTGATTCGCTTTGGCAGTTTTACCGAGGAGTTTGCTAAGTTTATTGAAGCCTGTGTGATCTCCCATCTGAATATCATCGTCAGTGGCGGCACAGGTTCTGGTAAGACAACCCTCCTCAATGTGCTGAGCAGCTTCATCCCCGATACGGATCGGATCGTGACGATTGAAGATAGCGCTGAGTTACAATTGCGCCAGGAGCACGTTGTGCGTCTGGAAACCCGCCCTGCCAATATCGAGGGCAAAGGTGCCATCCACATCCGGGAGTTGGTGATCAACAGCTTGCGGATGCGCCCGGACCGGCTGGTGATCGGCGAGTGTCGCGGCGGCGAGGCCCTGGATATGTTGCAGGCCATGAACACCGGCCACGACGGATCCCTCTCCACGGCCCATAGCAACAGCCCGCGGGATACGCTCACTCGCCTGGAAACAATGGTCCTGATGGCGGGTATGGACCTGCCCCTGCGGGCCATCCGCCAACAGATTGCGTCGGCCATCGATCTGATTGTACACATCGAACGGATGCGCGATGGCAGCCGGCGGGTGGTCTATTGTACCGAAGTGCAGAATATGGAAGGGGAGACAATCCTGGCCCAGGACATCTTCAAATTTGAGGAAACGGGTTTTGAGAATGGCAAAATTGTGGGCAAGCTACAGCCCACGGGCATTCGCCCCAAAGTCTTGGATAAGATGAAAGCTGATCAGGTCTCTCTGCCGCCTAACCTCTTCCAGCGTACCCGAACCCGCTAAGATTAACCACGAAACCACAAAGGAAGATAAGTCAGTATTTTCTTCGTCTCTTTGTGGCTTTGTGATTGAGCGATGATTTGAGCATCGGAGATAGAAATGCTTACTATTTACAACCAGAACCGAGAATGCCAGGTCGTCTCCCACGGGCGGGCCGCCACCAATTTTTGGACCAGAGGAAAGGGCCTGATCGGCTCCGCCCCATTGGCCGAAGGCGAAGGACTGTTCATCGAACCCTGCAACAGCGTCCACTGCTTCTTTATGTCTTTCCCGATCGATGTTCTCTACGTGGACAAAGAAAACCGGGTCGTGGGAATCGACCCGGTCATGCGCCCGTGGAAGATGGGCAAAATCTATTGGAAGGCCCACGCCGTCATCGAACTCCCCGCGGGCACACTGGAACGCACAGGCACGGAAGTGGGGGACAGTCTCACCATTCAAATACTGTAGGGCATACGCCTTTTGAACGGAAAGCGCTACAAGAAGCCGACTAAGGAGTAGCTCTATGCAAGTTCGAGTTTCCACCCATCTCTCCGCCCCAACTCCGCTGAACAAAGACCCCGATGCCCAGATTCGTACAAGGTGGTCCGACAAATTCTTGAGCCTGTCCACAATCTGGTGGTTGATAGCACCTGTGGGCATCTTCTGTATCGCCATCATGTCCCCGGTGCAACCCAACGACTTTTGGTGGCACATGCGTACCGGACAGATTATCTTGAGCACCGGCTATGTTCCCACTATTGACGCCTTTTCGTTTACCCAGGCTGGTGCGGTTTGGATAAATCAATCGTGGCTAATGCAGATTGTTCTGTACCTGATCTACAGACTTGGGGCAGGGCCTATCGATCTCTCTACAAATCCGGTCAGTAGTAGCGGACTGGCTTTGGTGCTGCTGGCCCACTCCGTGTGGATTACGTCAGGGTACAGCCTCGTATTGTTCAGCGTGGGCCGCAACCGGGGGGTCCGGGTTGCGGCCTTGGCCACGCTGATGGGCGCAACGCTGGGCCTACTCAATTGGGCAGTGCGTCCCCAGTCAGTCTCCTTCCTCTTTTTCGGACTGTTGATTTATCTGATCGAGGAGCACGGGGCCGGACGTACCCGGAGGTTATGGTGGACGATACCCATCTTTGCCCTGTGGGCGAACAGCCATGGCGGTTTTATTTTTGGGTTGGGTGCTCTAGGTTTCTACGTGGTGGGGCAACTCTGGGTATTCTGGCGGGCTGGGATGCCGGCTTCGGAATGGCGGTCAAAGCCAGAACTGATCGCTATTGGGTTGTTGGCCTTAGCCGCCCCAGCCCTCAACCCTCAAGGACCCATCGGCATTGTCACTTACGTGCTGGGCTTCTTTCGCAGTGATGTCACCTTCCAAAGAAATGTTGAGTTTGCCCCCCTTACGATACGTCACTTTGACGGCGGTTTGCTTTTTGGGGTACTACTGTTTATGGTCTTTTGTCTGCTTCGCACCCGGTGGCGGCTACAACCCCATCAGGTTGTTAGCCTGTTGGCTTTTCTTGCCTTGTCGTTGTGGACCCGACGGGGTATCCCATGGTTAGGTATGATATTGATCCCGATCTTGGCTGACGGATTGGATCATCTATGGACGAGACAAAGGACAGTTCCTTTGGGCAAGATCAGATTGAATGGCCTGCTTCTGGGAATACTTGGTACTTTTCTGCTCCTGGTCTTGCCCTGGTGGCGCGGTAGCCTGCCCCTTGAGCCGGAAAAACGTAGTTTGCCCAGTTATAATACCCCCCAGGCGGCCACGACTTTCCTTTGTCGTCGTACAGGGTCTGGTGAAAACAGCCCTCGAGTCTTTCAGTATTCTGTCTTTGCCAGCTATCATATCTGGGCATGCCCAGATATTCCAGTCTTCGCAGATACCCGCATCGAGTTATTCGATGGTCGCGTCTGGTCGGATTACATAGCTATCGATCAGGGTCGGTTCGATTGGGAAAATGTGGCTAAGAGATACGGTATCACCCATCTCTTCCTCGATCCTCAAGAACAACCCCAGGCTGTTCGAGCAGCCCGTACCTCCGCTTGCTGGGCTAACATCTATCAAGATGATCGAGCGATGATATTTGAACGGAGGGTCGATTGTCCATAGAATATGCTTTCTGTTTCCTTTGTTTTAGCGTTTTCTGTAACCACTGCCTATCTTTTATTTCCACGCCCCTTGCACGTGTCGAGTCTCTTCCTCCACCCCGTAGACATCCGCCGCGCCATTCTCCGTCAACAGCACCTGCCGCCGTCCGTTTGCGCCCAGCCGGGCCAACTCTTGCCGGTAGCGCTGAATGCTGCCCAGATCGGCCAGACTCAGCCCGTGGACTGTACGCACAAATGTGACCTGAAACGGGTCGCCGTTGGGCAGACCCACCACCCGGAAATCCCGCAAAATTGATTCTGTCAGATCGCTTTCCGAGCTACCAGAGACCGCCGCAAAATCCACAGTAATTCCGTGGCTTGCCAGCCGATCCGATACGTCGTAGTTGGCCGCGGGCTTGGCGTTGCTCCACAGGGATTCCAGATAGCGATAAACGGTGCTTTGGATCGATTTCTGTACGTCGGACTGGTAGTCCGACCCGGCTTCGCTGTTCGCCCCATCCCGCCAGAGCAGATGCTCCAGATTGTACTCCTCGGCCAGGCGGCCCACCAGCAGAGAGCGCACGGAACGCTCGTTGGGCGTGTTCGTCGTCGTCACCGCCTGCTGCACCAATTCCCGAATCCGGGTGGAGAGGGACTGGGCCAGAGAATCGTCATCCACCGGCCCGGACAGCAGTTGGGTGATCCGTCGCCGCCATCCCGGCGCGGCCCACAGGCCGGCTAGCCGCTCCTCGCTGCGCCGTCCCTCCCGGTCCTGTCGGCTGCGCAAATAGCCCTGACATCGCTCCCACAGTTTGGGGTTCATATGCGCTCGGTAGAGATGGCTGGTACGCACGCCCGATGGGGGCACAGGCGGCGGACCCTCGGCAATCGACCAGCTTTCGAGAGAGGCCAGGGCATCCTCCACCGCGTCGGATAGCTGGCGCACCAATTGGCCCAAATGGTCATAGACCCGGCCCAAACCTTGCTGCACCTGCTGTTGCAGGGCAATCGTCAGTTCCTGTTGGGCCAACGCCACCCGTTCCCGGCGCAGCTTTTGAATGCGCTGCATCTGGCGTCGGTAGGCGGCCAGCCCCCCCGCAAAGAGGCCCATCACCAGCCCGGCCAACACGCCCCCGTCCATTTCCAGGCTGATAGAGCGGCTGAAGAGCAGCAAATAGCCCAACGCCACAATCAGCACCCCCCCGGCCACCAGCGCCGAACGGAGCAACGCGCCCCCAATCGACGGGCTGTTGCCCGCGGATCGGACGTAGCGTCCCTGCCAATCGCGCAGGGCAATCTGGTGTTGGGTCTGCATCGTATGCTGTTGGCCGCTGCTGGAAAGGGAAAGGGCGTGGCGCTGCTCGTCGATCTCCTCCCGCCAGCGGCGCAGTTGACGTCGGGCCGCGGGTAGGCTGTTGGGTCGACCCGCCAGCAGTTCGCCCATTTCGGCGCGCAGACGGGCCGCGGTGGCGGGCAGCAGACGCCGGTCGCCGGGCCGTGCGGGCAGGCCGTCGTCGTTCAGTCCATCCAGCCCCCAGGCTTCGTCCAGTTTCGGCGCACCGGCCACTTCATCGAACTGGGCCTGCAACGCGTCCGCGTGCTCCTCAAAAGCCGTCTGCCACTGGGCTGGGGAAAGGGAGCGCAGGGCCAGGGCTGTGGCTGGTGGCAGCACAAAATCCGGGTGGATCGTCAGATCAGAAAGCTGGTTGGGCGCGACATTGGCAAAAAGTTCGGGTCGCTCCATCACCAGTTGGGCGAGTACCTGCGCCCGATCTGCGCCCAAATCGGCCAGAGAACGCAGGGCGCTAGGATCACCGCCATCTCTGGCGGCCTCCCCTGTCTGGCGCAGAAGCACCTCCCGCACCAGCCGCTTCTCCTCCTGCTGATGCACTGCCTGGAAGAGATAGTCCAGGGGCACGTAATCTGCCGACGCGCCGAGCAGACTGTAGGGGCGTTCGTGGGCGTTGCGCAGATCGATGCCCAACTGCTCCTCGACAAAGTGGCCGCCGTCCGCAGTCACCAGCGATTGGAGCGCATTGCCCACCAGCACCGAAAGTTCGTAGCTGCTCTGGGCCAGCCCCTGATTGCTCTTTTCCCGGTCCACCAGATAGACCCGGTTGAAAAGCGGCTCGCCGATCCACTCGTCCAGCAAGCCCTGCTGGCCGGGTACAGCCTCCACCCCGTCACCCCGCACCAGACCCGCCAATCCAGCCCGTCCTTCCGGGCGCAAACCGGTCAGCGCTTCCATCTCAGCCAACGCGGCGTAGGCCGAGGCGTCCTCGTAGACCCGGCTGCGGTCCGCGGCGTAGCTGCCCGTGGCGAAGATCGCCACCACTTGCGAGATGTGGCGGCGTCCCAAATAGCGCAACAGATGGGCCACCGTCGGCCAGACCAGCGCGGCAGTGAGGGGTTCGTAGAGGGGCGCGACGACGTAAAGCGTCGTCTGCACAAAGGGGTCGCCGGGGACCAGATTGTCCTGGCGGATGGGATCGACGATATGCGCTTCCAGCAGGCGGGCAATGCGTTCGCCCTCGCGCAGGGCCGCGCCAAAGGCATCCCGGCGGCTGGCGGCCAGACGGCGTTCATTGCGGCCCGGCTGGGCGTCCAAGTCCTGGGCCTGCCAGTGGAGGGGCGTCAAAACCGGCTCAGCCATTTGCAGGAGTGCTTCGGCCCGCTGGCTGGCCTGGCTGCCCGCCACCTCCACCTCCCCGTTCTGGAACATCCGCGCCGCCCGTCCAAAGGACCATTTGCTGCCGTTGCCTTCGTCTGTACCGGGTGTGCCAGGGGGCGTCCACAGAGAAGCGTCCAGCCGGGTGAGCTGCCGTTCCAGATAGAAGGGGGGTAGCGGGTCGTTGCCCAGTTTGCGCAGGTGCAGGGCCAAATTGTGGTTGGCGTCTACGAATTGGTCGGGGAGCAGGCTGGCAAAGCTGGTGATGCGGGTCAGGTCCGGGCCGTCCACGCCACGCGCGGCCCGCTGTTCCTGGGCCGCGGCCAGGCGCGGGGCCAGGTGGAGCATTGTCTGCAAGCCCCAACCACCAAAACATAGAATTGCTGCACGACTGCGTGTGACGCCTGTGATCATAGGAATAGAACGCGGATTACGCGGAAAGGAAGGATTTGCACGGATTCTAGACCTGCCAGGTTTCTAAAACCTGGCAGGTCTGACGACTATCGGTTTGAGCGCCCCGCCGACACGCCCCAACTGCGATAGGTGTCGCCCGTGGCAGGTCGGGCCGCGGGCGCAGGGGTAGAGCGGGGCGAAGTGATCTCCGGTAGATTGACCCAGGCCGGGTTCAGGTGAAATTCTTCGGTATTGGGAAAATCGTGGGTGTTCTCGTATTGGGCCTGAAACTCGTCCAGATTCTCCAGCAGCGTCACCGGCAGGCCGTGGACAATCCAGACTGCGTCCATGCGGCTGGTGTCGCCCGTGGGAACCCATTTGATGTCCTCCTGGCCGATCATAGCCATTGCCAGCCCGCTGTCGTCCTCACGGCTGGCGGGGGTGGCGGCCAGGCGGATGTGCTCCAAATCCCCGTCGTGGAAGCTGAAGCGGTCCGCGTCCCAGCGGATGTAGGGGTTGAGCCGGTCCAGCCACTGATGCACCCGGTTGTTGGGCAGGGGGCGAGACTGGTCCACCTCCGTGCCGTACTGGACGCCGATGACGTGGCGGATGTCCACCAGCCGGCTGACCCGGTTGAGCAGGCCCGCGCTCTGGCTGATGCCCTCGGCCAGCAGATTGAAGACCTGATCCGCGGGCAGGGCGATGGCGTGGTGGAGCAGATTGTCGGTCAGTTTGCCCAGCAATGTCTGCCAGTCGTCGGGATAGACCGCTTGGGCCGCGCGCTGGTAGAAGTGCTGTAAATAGTCCCGGCCCACCACACCCGTCTCCAGCTCGTAATAGGTGCTGGTGCTGGGGCTGCCGTCGGGGATGCGGGGATCAATGCGGTCCGCGGCCCGGCTGGCCTCCTGATTGGCCTGCACCAGCGCAGCCGCGGCGTTGTTCATTTGATTGCGGAAGACCTCGCGCATACGCTGGGCGTACTTGCCCAACTCATCCACCAGCACCCGTTCCAATGCGTCCCGGCGCTGGTAGAGACGGGCGCGGGCCTTGCGGGTGGAGAGGTCTTTGGACCGCTCCCTGGCCTGGCGGGGACTGAAGGCGGAGAGGAGCAGATCGCCGAAGCCACCGGCCAGTTGACCCACCCGTTCCGACGCGCCACCCTCCTGAGCCAGGAGTGAGCGCCAGCGGCCCCGGTCGTCCTCGTCCACGGGCTGGTTATTGAGCAAGAAAAGCCGCTGGCGGCTGAGTGCTTCCTGGGGCGCGGTGGCCGGATTCAGTGGTCCCAGCAGTTCGGCCAGGGCAATCGCCCCGCGTAGACCGGTCTCAGTCATAGCCTGGCGGAAGGCGTTGTCCACAGCCTCTCGGAAGCCAAGCCACGCGCCCCGCTGCTCCTCGACTTCTGCCTCCATCTCCTCCAGCCGGTCGTTGTCCAACGCCAGATAGCGGGAGCGCATAAAGGCCAGCAGCCCCTGCCAGATGGTCATCACCTGCTGGCGTTCGGCTGCGGTCATGGGCTGGCGGGGATCGCCCAGGCCTGGGCCGGAGGCGAAGCGGCGGATCACATCGGCCAGAAAGGCCCGTTGCCAGAAGGAAGTGATCGACTCATTGGGGGTGACCAGCGCTGATGCGGCAAAGCTGCTATAGACCAGATAGTTGCCGCTCTTGGGTTTGGGCTTCTCGCCCACCACTTCGGCAGAGGGGCCGCTACCGCTCATTCGCTCACGCACGACGTTGACTTCCAACCCCAGAATTTCGCTGCTCAGGTGGCTGATGGCGGTCAGTTGGATCAGATGCGCGGCCAACTGCTCGGCGTCGGACTTGCGGGTCAGGCTGCGCCCGTCCCGGTTGGTGCGCCCGACCAGAAAGATGAAGTCGAAGGGTGCGTAGGGGGTGTCGGGGAGGGCGCGCTGCTCGCTGGGATAGAGTTCCTGGAACTGTTGGGTCTCTTGGAAATAGTTGAGTTCTTTGAGCGCGGCGTAGGCGTTGGCTTTGATGCGCCGCCGCTGCAAGTCGCTGCTGATTTCCTCTTCCAGCACATCGGGCAGGTAGAAGATACCCACAACCCGGGCATTGCTGCGCACCAGCGCCCGCACCCGGTGGGCCACATCCATAAACATCCCGGAGCCGGTTCCACCGCACAGGCTGCTGACGACGTAGACGAGCTGGTAGTTGCCCATCACCGGGAAGCCCCGATTCTGGGCCATTTCGTTGTCGCGGATTTTGTCCAGCCCCGCGTATTTTGTCTCCAGCAGCCGCTTGAAGTTGACGTAATTGCGGAAGAAGGAGAGGCGTCCAATCGGGCGCAACTGCTTGGCCCCGTTGTGGATATAGCCCAGGGGGATCGACGGGTAGTTCCACCAACTGGCGATCTCCGGGTGATTTTCCAGATTGTCCACCAGCCGGGTGGCGTCGAATTTGCCCATATAGGCGAACTCATCCGCGTAGAGGGGTTCCTGATCCAGCCGGTTGACCAGTGGCTCCGTGTCCAGGGCCAGGAGTTGGATCATTCCGGGCAGGGCGTCGCTGCCCCAGACGTTGCGCAGGCGGCGTTTGACCGCGCGCACGGTATTTGTACCCATCCCGCCCACGCCGATGACGAGGGTGGGGTAGATGGTGGGCTTTTCGCCGATAAGTTTCGCGCCGTTTAGATTCATTCAACTTTCCTAACAAAAGAACACGGATTTGCACAGATGCAAGGGATTGTCACGGATTTGGAAGAAACGCAGATTGCGCAGCTATGCCCTGAGCCTGTCGAAGGGAAAGCGCTGATTTACGCAGATGATCACTCGTTCCCATCGCTCCGCGTGGGAATGGGCTGTGGACGCTCCGCGTCCTGCTTCTACCAATCGTCATCTTCCTCAGCAATTTCCTGGGCGACCAGTTCCCGCCACATATCCATCACTGGGGTGTCAGCCTCACTGCTTTGCAGCAGGAGAGCGACCGGCCCAACTTCCCGTTTAAGTTCAGGAAATGCAAGCAGCAGCAGCGCCAAATCTCGCCAGTCTGTGCCCGATTTGGGCTGTCCTCGCCGCTGGCAATAGGATATGACTTTGCTGGCGATCAGTTCCTCCGGTGTCAGAACGAGAATTTGCTCGATGCGCTGAGTCTGGGGCAAAGTCTCGACTTCCCGAATGTCCACCAGATGGCGGTTGCCAGATTTTTGCGTCTGAAATACCCGATGGCCGCGCCCACCAGCGACCTGACGGACGCGCACAGCGATATGGAAACGGTCGTGCAGATACTCTTGCAATTCGGCTGCCAGCTCTGCGGCTCTGGGCGAGAGTAAGTCCACGTCCTGGGTCATGCGCGGCTCGTCCACGTAGGCGTTGACCGCCTGAGCGCCGAAGAGCACAGCGTCGTCCCGGTCGCGCAGGAATTCCAGCACGGCCTGATGGATCGAGGAGAGTGGCACTGTTTCAGCCATCACAAACTCCCGGAAGGTGAGTACATCCGCGTTCAACATTAATTTTTCTCATTTCGTTCCAGCGCAAGCGAACAGCCTGCGTTACCACCCACTCTTCCACGGATCACCCGCGCCGCTGGCAGTGCCATTCGTGGCGGCGGGCGACGGAGCAGGCGTGCGCTCGCTGTTGCCACCGAATCCCCAGTCGGTGTTGCCCCATTGGCTCTCCCAGTTCGTCTCCGACGAATTTGCTTCGGCGCTGGCCGCGTCCACAAAGGACGCATTGATGAAGGCATTGGCCGGCTCTGGCAAGAAGTCGGGTTGGGGCAGGGTGACCACCGGCTCTTCGTCCTCTGCATAGCCCCGGTTGCGGGCACGGGCCACAAAAATCAGCAGGAGCAGCAGCGTCAACGGGCCGGTGCAAAGGAGCAGAGGCAGGCTGTAGATCGGGCGCAGCCACCACTCCACATAGCGCTGGTAGGCCGTCGGGCTGCGGAAGCTGATGGGCACAGAGCGCCCCTCTCCCGGCAGCCCTTCGATGCCCAGAACGATGTCCCCGCTGTAGAAGCTGCCCCGCAGCGGATCCTGGGGAATGCTCTTGCGGGCCACCAGCGCCACGGGAATTTCGTAGAATCCGTCGGCGTTTGGCGCACCGTTGACCTCAATCGACGCGCTCTCCAAAAAGCTCTCGTCCAGTTCGGTGATGCCGTCGCCGGTCTCGCCCGCGGCGGCAATCCCCTCCACTTGTACCACAAAAGGCGTACTCCCGTCGAAACGGAGCAGGAGCGGTTGGGTCGAACGCTCTCCGGCCTGGCCCACGTCGCCGAAGTTGAGATCACCCACGACGCTCCACTCTACGCCCCGGATTTGCAGCCGCCACTCCACCGATGACGGGAAGATGTCAAAATCTTCGCTCGGCCCGCTCAGGCTGATCTGACCGAAGCAACCGCCGGGCAGCACAGGCGTCTGGCTGACCAGTTGCACAGGCAGCAGCCAGCGGTCGCCCTCGGCCCGCAGATCGCCGGATGTGAGGGAAAGGCCCACACAACTGCTCTCGGCCAGGGACGCGGTCAGGCGGAAAGGCTTGCCCGCGTCGAAGGTGACGGGCAGGAGCGTCTCTTCGTTGATGCGGAAGTTGGGCGACGTATTGAATTTGACTTCGCCAAAATCGGCCACCTGACTCTGGACCCGGGCCGCAGAACGGGCCACGGACAGGGCGACGGGCAGCACCGGCGACGGGCGAATCTTCACATCCATCGGCAGGCCGTTGGGAGTGGTCGCGGCCAGTTCGATCTCGCCGCTGTAATCGCCGGGACGCAGCAGGTCCAGCCCGTCTACCCGTAGGTAGCCGGTGGCTGTATCGCTCTCCGGCACGTCAATTGCAAAGTTGAGCGCGGCCTGGCTGACCGCTTCGCCTGTGTCGGCCCGGCGCAGGACCAGACGGGCGGTGAGTTGACCGATCTCCTCGGCAGTCCCCGCGCCGACGGTAATCGGCCAGCCCTCCGCGGGCATCCGGTTCAGGTCGATGGGGCTGGGCAGGCCGCGCAGATAGACCGCGGGCTCCACATTCAGATTCGCTTCGGCCCAATCCCCAAAGCGTACGCCATCCGCGACAGCGCTGACCAGATAGGTGACCCGATAGCTGCGCCCATCTGCCGGAGTAAAGTCGGCGTTGATGCAGAGACGGGACACACAGGTCATCGCGGCCTGAAAGACAGGGACGCCATTTTCATCGTCGGTAATATCAGAAACGTAGGCCGTCGCCACCAGCCCTTCCACGGGCAGACCGGGGCCGAATCCCGCTTGCAGCCGGGCGCGGCCGTCGTCCAACAGGCCGGGGTCGTCGGGCCGGGGGGTGAAGACCTCCAGACGGGGCAGATCGGCCCGCCCTTCCAGCCGAAAAGTGCGGCGCAGTTGCAGGGGCGTGGCGTCGTCGCCCAACTGAATCACCACTTCGTTGGATGCGGTGGAGTAGGGAATCGCGCCCAGCGCGTCCACCCCGCCCGCGTCTTTGCCAAAGGTGGGGATGGGCGTGCGTCCGTCCAACAGCAGCGCTTCCCCCGCGGCGGGACCGGCCCCGCGCACAACGAGGAGCGGCTGCTTGCCCGCCGGATAGTAGCGGGTGGAAGCCGGACTGCTGAGAGCGCTGGGGGGCGGGAAGATCAGTTCCGGGTAGCTGGCGGCGCGGATGACCGCGAAAGCGCTCAGGTCGCTGGTCTCCGCACTCCAATTGCCAGGGGTGACGCTGCCGGCGATGGCGTTCAACTCCACATTGCCGTCGTTGAGCAGGCTGGCGGTCAGGGCCGGGTTGCCGTCCTGGCGCACGGCACTGAGTGCGGCCCGGGGACTGACGACGGCGATCTCCTGCACGCCCTGGCTCTGGCGGGTGGTGAAGGCGATGCTGCCGTTGGCGTCCCGACTGGTGACGACGGAACGGTCCGATTTCATCTCGGCGAAGAGTTCGCTGAAGACCCGCAGCAGTTCGGGCGCGTTGGCCGCGTCCCGCACAAGGGCGGTGCTGCTCTGATCCTTCAAAAATTCGCCGGAGCAACCGGATGTAGGGTTGCAGAGGACAACAGGAAAGACGAGAACCCCCGCAGCCTGCAACTGCTCGAACTGATCCCGAATGGTCTCCTTCTGGGCGGCCAGGGGCAGGGTTCCATCGGCGGTGGGTTCGCCGTCGGTCAGGAGCAGGACGTACTGGCTGCGGTTGGGCTGGCGGTTGGCCTCCAACAGGCGGATGGCCTCGGCCAGACCCAAATCCATACGGGTGTAGCCCCGGGGATAGTAGTTGGTGGGGGCTTCCAACGACGCGGCCAGACGGCGACGGTTTTCACTGCCGCCTGCGCTCTGCATTGCGCCCAACGCGCCCACGCCCTCGGCCTGGCTGTCGAAGCGCACGACTGCGATGCGATCTTCCTCGTCGGCCAGATGGATGAGGAGCCGGGCCGCGCTGTAGCGCAGTTCGTCCGGGTCGCTGGGCTGGTTGACGCTGGGAAAGTTGCAGGGCGGGGTTGTGGGCAGCCCTTCTCGGGGCCAGGGCCAGCAGGTCGCCATACTGCCAGAGTCGTCGAGCAGCACCACCACATCAATCGGCTCGGTGGCTGGGCCAGTGGGGACGGATGTCTGGGCGCTGTCCGCGGCAAAGAGGGGTGCGGCGCTGCCCAGGCTTGCCAGGAGCAGCGCGAACCCCAGAATCACTTTGAAAAGGTGCGAGAATGTTGCATTCATACGCTACTATTGTATCACAAAGATAAGAACTAGCGCCGGTTGAGTAGGCGGGTGCTTTTTCCCGCCGTATCGAAACCAAGCGAGTTATATTCGAGATTGTCTGTAGACCCGCTCGCTTGGTTTCGATACGCCTCGAAGACTCGGCACTCAACCGGCGCTCACTGGACTAAAAAAGGTGACAGTCACTTTCAGCAGTGACTGTCACCGGAAACGCTTGGGAGCAGAGTGAAGTTCCAGTGTAGCTATTGCGCCAGCAGCCTATCGAACAGTTGGGCAAAAGAATCGTAGGGAATCGCGCCCTGGATAATCTGCCCATTTGCATCGAAAGAGGGGCGCAGACGGATGCCCGCGGCCCGGCGTTCCTGGTCCATGTGGGCGATTTTGTCGATGACCGATTGGTCGCTCAGGCAGCCTTCGAAGGCGGCTGTGTCCAGCCCCAGTTCCCCGGCAAAGGCGACGAGGGTAGCATTTTCCAGACTCCAGAGTTCGCCCTGACGCTCGAAGATAGTGTCGTGCATACGCCAGAAGGCGATGGGAGACTGCTGTCCCGCGCACTCCGCGGCCTGGTGGGCCTGGGCAGATTGGCGGTGGTCGAGCACATGCCAGAAGGCCAACTGCACTTCGCCAGCGGCGACTTCGTTTTGCATAATTTCCGGTTCAACACGCAGCACGTGCGTGCGACAGGCACTTCAGAAAAAGTCCGAATAGTCGATGAGCCGGATGGGCGCCTCTGGATTACCCAATATATACAGCCCATCCACCAGCGCGGCGACTTGGGTCCAGTCTGGTTCGGGTTCCGGCGTACTGGTTGGCGCGGGTTCGACGACGGGCTGGGCAGTCGCAGTTGGCTCTGCGGCTGCGGGCACGGGTTCGGGTGTATCCGTCGGCGCGGGCGTATCCACCGGAAGCGGCGTCGCTGTCGCTTCTTCCGCAGCCACCGGGGCCGGGTTTTCGCTGGCGGCAGGCTGTGGCGGCGTAGCCGGACCACACCCTGCCATCAGCAGAAGGAGAAGCGCAAGGGGCGCTGCAAGTCGATGGGCGAAGGTCATTCCTGACTTCCTTGGGCCTCAGCCAGAAGCTGGTTCAGTGCATCGCTGAACTGGTCTACGGGCAGTGCGCCGGGGATCAGTCGGCCCTGATTGTTGTAGATGACGACGAATGTGGGCGTGCCCTGGACAAACTGGGAGCCTTCGATAAGATCGTTTTGGACCTTCTGTTCCGTCGCCGGGTCAGCCCGACAGGCGGCCAACTGCTCGGCGTCCACGTCCAATTCGGCTGCGATTTCGCCAAAGACCGTTTCCAAATTGGGACCGGACCAGTCGTTCATCCGCTCGAAAAGGAGGTTGTGAGCTTCCCAGAACTGGCCCTGCTCTCCCACGCACTGGGCGAAAATGGCCGCGGTCGGCGCAAAGGGGTGGGTGGATTGAACGGGAAAGTTCTTGAAAATCCAGCGCACATCGCCGGTGTCCACAAACTGCTCATCCAGAATGGGCTGGGTGTTGAGGGTGTGGCGCTGGCAGAAGGGGCACTGGAAGTCACTGAATTCGACGACTGTAATCGGTGCGTCCGGGTTGCCCCGCCAGAAGTCACCGGCCAGATTGGTGCCCGGCTGTTCGGGATCGTCGGCCCAATTCTCTGGGATTGCCCAGTTGGGAATCTGGCCCTGCTCCTGGGCCTGGGCCGCGGCCGGGTCTACAGGCGCGCCACCGTCGGCAATTGTTGTGAACCAATTGCTAAAGGTGTCATAGGGCTGGGCGCCGACCAACTGGTAGGCTTCGCCGGTTGCTTCGTCCACGAAATTAAAACTGGGCGTGCCCGTGAAGCCCAGGGCTTCGCCTTCGCTCAGGCTGGCTTTCACCTGGTCGGCAACGACGCTGTCGGATAGACAGGCGTTGTAGGCGGCAGCATCCGCGCCCGCTTCCCCAGCCAGACGGACGAAGACATCCGCGGGGTCGGGCAGATTGGCCCATTCGTCCTGGGTGCGGAAGAGCAGGTCGTGCATCCGCCAGAAGGGAACGACACCCTGTTCCATCACACAGTTAGCGGCGATAGAAGCGGGCGTAGCGTTAGGGTGGAGGGAGTCCAGCGGGAAGTCCCGGAAGACGAATTTGACCTGGCCGGGACGGACAAAGCTACTGGTCAGGGCTGGCTCTGTCTGCAGGACGTGGCGCTGGCAGAAGGGGCACTGGTAGTCGCTGTATTCGTAGACCGTGACCGGTGCATCGGCATTGCCCCGGTAGGGGTAGCCTTCGGCGGTGAAGCCAACAGGAATGCCGTCGAGGGTTTCCTGGTCGCTGGCTGGTTCGGCGGCAGCTGGTTCTTCTGCGGTTAGGGCAGGCGCAGTGGAGACGGCTGTGTCCACTGCTGTCTCCTCTGTCCCTGCTTGTGGGGATTGCAGAATGGGGGTCTGGCAGGCCGTTAGGATGAATAGGAGTCCAATGAGAAGGGAGATGCCCTTCCATCGGGCAATGGACCATTTGGAAATGGGACCAAAAAACATAGGGTACTTGCCTCCGCTGTTATATATCCAATGCCCGACAATCGTTGATGCCTGCCTGGATAGGGTGCGATTCGCTGGTCAGCCCGCGCAGAACTGGTGTCACACAGTATGCGTGCTACTTCTATGTAACACAGTCTGCACAATTTTATTGTAATCGCTGGGACAATTACGGGTCAATTTGTTCGGTGGGTTTGCTCGCTACCGATCCTCGCGACGACTCAGCTGCCAAAAGGCCAGAGCCAGAGTAAAGGCACCGAACAGCGCGACCACAGCCAGCAGCCCGTAGGGCTGGGGGCGTCTTGTTGCCGATGGTGCTTCGTCTTGGCGGGCCACCTGGATTGTTGTATCGATTTGACGATCTGTTTGAGCGATTGCCGTAGGCGTGGCCAGGCGGACAGGGGCGAGTGTCGCTGGTGTCGCGGTTGGCGGTTCCGGCAACGGGGTCGGCGTTGGCGTTGGCTCCGGTTCCGGGGTGTCGGTGGGTATTTCAGTGGGGGTGTCCGTGATTGTCGGCGTATCGGTCGGCAATTCAACAGGCACAGGTGTCTCGGTTTCCACAGGCAGAGGGGTTTCGGTGAGTAGTTGTGCCTCGGCAGCCTGATTGACCGGTGTGGAAAAGACAATTTCGGTGGGCGTGGCTGTTTCGGTAGGTGTCTCGGTGACTGTGGGCGTGTCGGTCGGTGTGTCGGTCGGAACCGGCGTCCATGTAAAGGTTGGCGTTGCTGTGTTCTCTGGCGTGGGCAGGGGCGAGGTGGGGGCAGGGGTGAAGGTCGATGTCTCTGTCGGTGTGAATATGGGCGTTGGTGGAACGGATGTGTGGCCAACCGGTGTGGGCGTGGGCGAGATGAGGGGTGACAGTGTATTGACGGTGGCTGTGGGTATGGGCGTCGGCGAGCCGGAGTCGCCAATCTCGACGAAACAGTCTTGGAGCGCATAGGCGCTCGGCTGCATCAGCGCGCCGTTTTGATCGTTCAGAGTCGCCTGGGATATGTGAAAAGCAACGATTGTGTCGGATACACCTGCGATGGTTGTTGTGGCCAGGATATCAAAATGACCGGAGAGCGAAGACGCAGTAGTCTGGGACGCGGCAAGCTGGATTTTGCCGCCGGGCTGGTCGACAAGATTTTGTGTGATCGATTCTGCATCGAATGCCTGGCTGGGAAGGAGATTGGTTCCTTCTCGTTCCACGTCCTGGTCTTGAATGTTTAGCGCAAATGGGTCGTTGAAGGTGATTGTCAGATTGTAGGCGGTGAGGGGAGGAAGCTGGTCCGCAAAGATTGTGAAGGTGGCTTGCTCACCGGTGGTGATTTTTGGTTGTTCAATCCGACAACCGATTCGGGGTGCTGGGACTTGGCTATAGAGCGCGGCCAGTCCACTCCAGGCAAAGGCAAATGTGAAGATCAGCACAGCGATACGACGGGTCATTTTGGGTATGGCAGGTGGAGCGGACGGTAGATACAGACTGTGGATACGGACTTGCCTGGATTATATCACCACTCTGGTCTCTGGCTGGAATTTGTTGGAATGGGGTGGAGACGGTAGAATCAAGTTTTGACAGTCGTTTGCGCCTGATTGCTGGGGCAAGCCAAATTCGCACCGGCGCGGAGACAAATGGTGTCTCCGTCTTTTTTTGATAAATCGTTATCTACTACTGAATGTCATATACCTTATGGACAGCATCAGCAACCGCCATTTACGCCATCTGGAAGCCGAAGCCATCTATGTGCTGCGAGAAGTGGCGGCCCAATTTGAACGCCCACACCTCCTCTTTTCTGGCGGTAAAGATTCGATTGTTCTCACCCACTTGTCCCAAAAAGCTTTCCATCCGGGCAAAATCCCCTTTACGCTGCTCCACATTGACACCGGCCATAACTTCCCCGAGACGCTCCAGTTCCGCGACGATCTGGTGCAGCGGTTGGGCGTGCGGCTGCTGGTACGTTATGTGCAGGACTCGATCGATCGGGGGCGGGTGGTGGAAGAGACGGGACCCACGGCCAGCCGCAACGGTTTGCAGACCGTCACGTTGCTCGATGCGCTGACAGAACTGCGGGTTGACGCAGCGATGGGCGGCGCACGGCGGGACGAGGAGAAAGCACGGGCCAAGGAGCGCTTTTTTTCCCATCGGGACTCCTTTGGCCAGTGGGACCCGAAGAATCAGCGCCCGGAACTCTGGAACCTGTACAACGGGCGCAAAAACAGCGGCGAGCATTTCCGCATCTTTCCCATCAGCAACTGGACCGAACTGGATGTCTGGCAGTATATCGCCCACGAGGAGATTCCCCTACCCAATCTCTACTTTTCCCATACCCGCGAGATCATCGACCGGGGCGGGATTCTGTTGGCCGCGTCGGATGTGGTGCCGCCACTGCCCGGTGAAAACGTCGCCGACCGGGTCGTCCGCTTCCGCACCATCGGCGATATGACCTGCACCGGCGCTGTGGAATCCCACGCATCCACCATCGACGACATCATCGAAGAAGTCGCCGCGGCCCGTGTCACCGAACGGGGAACCCGCTCGGATGATCGCCGCTCGGAGGCCGCGATGGAAGATCGCAAGCGGCAGGGCTATTTTTAGGGAGGCTGGGGACTGGGGATCGGGGATCGGGGACTGGGTGTTTGTTTGCCGGTAACACCGAAGCATTGGGAAAATGGAGAGGTGGGATGTCTGAGCGTGGATTTGAGGGATTGGATTTTTATCGGGATAGCCTGAAATTATTGAAGGCGGCTTATCGGCTGGCTGGCTCTTTGCCCGATTTTGAGCGGTACAATTTGGCCGATCAACTGCGGCGGGCGGTGGTCAGCATCGGTCTGAATATCGCCGAGGGGTATGGGCGATATCACTTTTTGGACCGACTGCGTTTTATGTACATTGCGAGGGGATCACTCAATGAGACATTGAGTTGCTTTGTGATTGCCGAGCAACTGGAATACTGCGATGCCACCCAATTGGAGTGGACACGACAGTTGGTCGGTACTATTGAGAAAAACCTCAACGGATATTGCCGCTCCATTCGCCAGCTACAGCAGGGCGGCGATGAATTCGGTGCCCGCTATATCTCTGAAGAACACGAATCCTATATTGTCCCCAATCAAGAAATGGCAGAATGACGATGAATCTTCCAATCCCCAGTCTCCAATCCCCAATCCCCAATCCCCAATCCCCACTCTCTTCCGACCTCCTCCGCTTCACCACCGCGGGGAGTGTGGACGATGGCAAGAGCACCCTCATCGGGCGGCTGCTCTACGACGCCAAGTCGATCTTTGAAGATCAGATGGAAGCGGTGGAGCAGGCCAGCCAGGGACGGGGCGATCCCTATGTGGATCTGGCCCTGCTTACCGACGGGCTGCGGGCCGAGCGGGAGCAGGGCATTACCATCGATGTGGCCTATCGCTATTTCGCCACACCCCGGCGCAAATTTATTATCGCGGACACGCCGGGGCACATCCAATACACCCGCAATATGGTGACAGGCGCATCCACTGCCGAATTGGCGATTATTCTGGTGGACGCCCGCAAAGGGGTGTTGACCCAATCCAAACGCCACGCCTTTCTTTCCACGCTGTTGCAAATCCCCCATCTGGTGGTGGCCATCAACAAAATGGATCTGGTGGAGTACCGGGAGGATGTCTATGACCGCATTGTTGAGGACTTTCGGGAGTTCTCGGCCAAGCTGGACGTGCAGGATGTGGTCTATATTCCGATGTCTGCGCTGCTGGGCGACAATGTGGTGGAGAAGAGCGAGCAGATGCCCTGGTACGACGGCTCTACGCTCCTCCACCATTTGGAGACGGTGAACACCGGTGCCACCCGCAATTCGGTCGATTTCCGCTTTCCCGTCCAATACGTCATCCGTCCCACCCAGGATTTTCGCGGTTACGCCGGGCAAGTGGCATCCGGGCGGGTTTCCGTGGGCGAAGAAGTGGTTGTCCTGCCCTCGGGCCTGAGCAGCCGGGTGGCTTCTCTGGTCACATTCGACGGTGAGCAGGAAGAGGCCAACGCGGGCGAGTCGATTGTCATTACACTCGAAGACGACATCGATGTGAGCCGGGGCAATATGCTGGTGCGTACCCGCAATCTGCCCCACAAATCCAACCGGCTGGATGTCACCCTCTGCTGGATGAGCGAGACCCCCCTGGACCCCAAAGCCAGCTATTGGCTGCAACACACCACCCGCAGCGTGCGCGCCCTGGTCTCCGAATTGAACTACCGGATCGATGTGGATACAATGCACCGGGAGGAGACGGATACGCTCCAACTGAACGAGATCGGGCGTGTGCAACTGACCACCACCGAGCCGCTCTTTTTCGATCCCTATCAGCTCAACCGCACGACGGGCAACTTTATTCTGATCGATCCCTACACCAACAGCACAGTGGCTGCTGGGATGATCCGCGATCGCTCCCGACAGGTGGACGAACTGGTGGATGTGACCAGCCGGGGCGAGCGGCCTGCTTCCGAAAATGTGGTCTGGGAGCAAGGAACCATCAGCCGGGCCATGCGCGAGACGCTCAACGGCCACAAAGCCGCAGTGCTGTGGATGACCGGCCTCTCTGGTTCGGGCAAATCGACGGTCAGCCGGCTGTTGGAGCAGCGACTCTATCGGATGGGGTGCCACACCTTCTATCTGGACGGGGACAATCTGCGCCACGGTTTGAACGGGGATTTGGGCTTTGCGCCGGAAGATCGCAAAGAGAATATCCGGCGGGTGGGAGAAGTGGCGAAACTGGCCTTTGATCACGCCAATCTGGTGCTCTGTACGTTCATTTCTCCCTACGCGGCGGATCGGGATTTTGCCCGCTCTCTGCTGCCGGAGGGACGTTTCTTCGAGATTTATGTAAAATGTGATATTGAAGTGGTCAAGCGCAGGGATCCCAAAGGTCTCTATGCCAAGGCGTTGGCTGGGGAGATCAAAGGTTTTACGGGTATTGACGCCCCCTACGAGGAACCTGTCCAGCCGGAACTGGTGGTGGAGACCGATCTGCACAGCGCGGACGAACTAGTAGAGCAGATTCTGGACGCACTGCGCCGGGCGGGGATTGTGGGAGAGTAGAGGATCGGGGATCGGGGATTGGGGACTGGGGACTGGGGATCGGATTGTCCCAGTCCCCAATCCCCGATCCCCGCTTATTGAATGGAGATCGACCGATGTTAACTGATGCCATCGCGAAATTCACCTCCCGCCAGGCCCACGTGGCTGTGATTGGCCTGGGCTATGTGGGGCTGCCCCTGGCGGTCATCCTGGCTGAGGCAGGCTATCGGGTCACCGGAATCGATCTGGACAAGACAAAAGTCGCGGCCATCAACCAGGGCGAGAGTTATATCGAGGATGTGCCGTCGGTGAGGCTGCGGAAGGTGATTAGAGACAGGAGACTGGGGATTGGAGATGGGGATAGCCCGATTCCCGATCCCCAATCCCTACTTTCGGCCACCACCGACTTTTCCGTGCTGGCCGAATGCGATGCGGTTTCTATCTGCGTGCCCACGCCGCTGAACAAAACCGGCGATCCCGACATCGCCTATATTGTGGCGGCCAGCGAGCAGATCGCCCGCTATCTGCATCCCGGAATGGTGGTGGTGCTGGAATCGACTACCTATCCCGGCACGACGACGGAAGTAGTGCTACCGATTTTGGAGAGAGGAGATTGGGGAGTAGGGACTGGGGAACGGAATTTTCAATCTCCAATCCCCGGTCACGATTTCTTTCTCGCCTTTTCGCCAGAACGGGTGGACCCGGGGCGGACAGACTGGACGACCCGCAACACACCGAAGGTCATTGGCGGGGTGACACCGGCCTGCCTGCAAGCGGCCAGCGCCTATTACGGCAGCGCGATGGAGACGCTCATCCCTGTCTCGTCGCCGGAGGCAGCCGAATTGACGAAACTATTCGAGAACACCTTCCGTTCGGTCAATATCGGCCTTGCCAACGAATTGCAACTGATGTGCGACAAACTGGGGCTGGACGCCTGGGAGGTCATCGACGCCGCAGCCACCAAACCCTTCGGCTTTATGAAATTCACACCGGGGCCGGGGCTGGGCGGCCACTGTATCCCTATCGACCCCGAATACCTCTCGTGGAAGATGCGCACCCTGCGCTACAAGACCCGCTTTATCGAGCTGGCCAGCGAAATCAACACGGATATGCCCCGCTATTGGGTGCAGAAGGTGCAGGATGCGTTGAATGAAGCGGGTAAATCGGTGAAGGGAAGCCGGGTACTGGTGCTGGGTGTCGCCTATAAAAAGAATGTGAGCGATATGCGCGAGTCGCCCGCACTTGACATCATTCATCTGCTGGAAGAGAAGGGCGCGCTGGTGGAGTATCACGACCCCCACGTGCCTAGCTTTGCCGCTGATGGTATGCGCAAACAGTGCGTGGCCGATCTCGACGCCGCGATTGGAACTGCCGATTGTGTGGTGGTGGCGACAGATCATTCGGCGTATGATTGGGTGGAGATCGGTTCTCTGGCGCGGCTGGTGGTGGATACCCGTCACGTTCTTTAGCGAGTGGTTGGGGGCAGAGAAGGAATGATTGAGTTGGAGTTGACAGATAATTCTCGTGTGGTCGATCTGCTTCGACGGATTGACGGGTTCGAGTCAAAATGGGCGATGACTTTTGTCGACTTTGCCAATGCCTGCAAAGTGATACTCTGGGGCAAGATTCATGCAGCTATGAGGTCGAGAGCGACTATTGGGAATGGGAAGCGGCGGTAACGCTTCTGGCAGACGAGCAGGAAAGCGAGAGCAATTGAACCATTCACCAACGCAGGTTTCAGTGATCGGCTGTGGCTATTGGGGCAAGAATCTGGTGCGCAACTTCCACGCGCTGGGCGCGCTGGCCGCGGTCTGCGATGCCACACCCCAGGGCCGAGAATTGGCCGCGTCCCTGGCTCCCGGTATTCCAATATATAGCGATGCCGATGCGCTCCTGTCCACGGACGTATCGGGTGTTGTAATTGCGACTCCAGCCGAAACCCATTTTGACCTGGCCCGGCAGGCGCTGCTGGCGGGCAAAGATATTTTTGTGGAAAAGCCTCTGGCCCTTGCCTACGAGCAGGGCAGTCAACTGGTGCGGCTGGCAGGCGAGCGCAAGCGGATGTTGATGGTGGGCCACGTGCTGGAATATCATCCAGGGGTGGTGGCGCTCTACGATCTGGTGCAGCGGGGCGTGCTGGGGACAATACAATACATCTACTCCAACCGGCTCAGCCTGGGCATCTTCCGCCGGGAGGAGAATATCCTGTGGAGTTTTGCCCCCCACGACATCGCGGTCATTTTGCGGCTGGTCGGGTCCCTGCCCTTCGAGGTGGTCTGCACCGGCGGCACATACATCCGGCCCAACATCGCCGATGTCACGATGACCAATCTGCTCTTTGACAACGGCGTGCGTGCCCACATCCATGTCTCCTGGCTGCATCCTTTCAAAGAGCAGCGGCTGGTGGTGATCGGCAGCCGCAAGATGGCTGTCTTTGACGACGTAGCCAAACAATTGGTTCTCTACGACCAGCGGGTGGAATGGCAGGAGGGGCAGCCTGTGCCAGTACGCGGCGAAGGGGAGCGGGTGGACTACACCAGCGACGAACCGTTGCGGCTGGAATGTCAAGCGTTTCTGGACGCCATCGCGCAACGCCATCCGGCCATCACCGACGGGCCGAGTGGTCTCCGCGTGCTGCGGGTCTTGCAGGCGGCCCAGCGCTCTCTGGTGATGAATGGTGAGCCGGTGCATCTGCCGATGGACGCGTCGGACAGTCTGGTATAGGAGAGAACGCAGATGACGCCGAAACAACAGACTTCCGCAGATTATGTAATTGTTAACGGGATAGTGGAATTTTCAACGCAAAGATGCAAAGGAGCAGAGATGCAAAGATTTGTGGGTTCTCCTCTGCGTCTTTGCATCTTTGCGCCTTTGCGTTAGAAAGTCGTAGTCTATGGCGGAGCCAAACTTCTACGTCCACCCCAGCGCATATGTGGATGAACCGTGCGAGATTGGGCAGGGAACGAAAATATGGCACTTTTGTCACGTGCTGGCCAATGCCCGTATTGGCGAAGGCTGTGTATTGGGTCAGAATGTGATGGTGGCCGGGAGCGCGGTCATCGGCAACAACGTAAAGATTCAAAATAATGTGGCTGTCTACGACGGGGTTGTGCTGGAGGATGACGTTTTCTGTGGCCCCAGTTGCGTCTTCACAAATGTGATCAATCCTCGCTCCCAGATTGTGCGCCGCCACCAATACCAGCCCACATTGGTCAAACGGGGCGCGACGATTGGGGCCAACGCCACGATTGTCTGTGGGGCCACAATTGGGCGCTATGCCTTCATCGGCGCGGGCGCGGTTGTGCGGGGCGATGTGGCCGACTATGCGCTGATGCTAGGCGTACCCGCTGTGCAGAAGGGTTGGATGAGCCGTCACGGCCATCGACTCGTGACACAAAACGCGGTGGGTGAATGGCTTTGCCCGGAGAGCGGCTGGCGCTATCGGGAAGAGTCGCCCGGTCTGCTCCGTTGTCTGGATTGGCCGGAGGAGCAGCCACTTACAGAAAAGCAGGACACAGATTCTTATGATTTGGCTTGATTCGCGCTGATATGGGCGCGTGTGACACGGATTGGTTCAGCATAAATCCATCGTTTCCGCGTAGTCTGCGTCCCTCCATTTTCTCCTGATAGGAATTTCAATGAACTCCGTACCTCTGCTTGACCTGAAAGCTCAATACGCCACCATCCGGGCAGAAGTGCGGGCCGCGGTGGATCGGGTGCTGGAATCCCAGTACTTTATCCTCGGCCCGGAGGTGGAGGCACTGGAAGCCGAAGTGGCTGCCTATTGTCACTGCCAATACGGAATTGGCGTATCCTCTGGCAGCGATGCCCTGTTGGTGGCGCTGATGGCAATCGATCTCCAGCCCGGCGAGGAAGTGATCACTACCCCCTACACATTCTTTGCCACTGCTGGCGCGATTGCGCGGCTGGGAGCAAAGCCGGTCTTTGTCGACATCGACCCGCTTACCTACAACCTGGACCCAGCGCGGCTGGAAGCTGCGGTCACGCCCCGGACCCGGGCAATCATCCCCGTGCATCTGTATGGGCAGATGGCTGATATGGATCCGGTGATGGCGGTGGCTGAACGTCACAGCTTGTATGTGATCGAGGATGCTGCTCAGGCCATTGGCGCAGAGTATAAGGGGCAGCGGGCTGGCTCTATTGGCCATCTCGGTTGCTTCAGCTTCTTCCCTTCGAAAAATCTGGGCGGTGTGGGCGATGGGGGGATGGTGACCAGCAACGACGCGGCCCTGGCAGACAAAGTGCGACTGCTGCGGGGACACGGCGCACGGCCCAAATATCATCACAGCGTGGTGGGCGGCAACTTCCGTCTGGATGCGTTGCAGGCCGCTGTGCTGCGGGTGAAGCTGCCCTATCTGGACGGCTGGACTACGGCCCGCCAGCACAATGCGGATACCTACCGGCGGCTCTTTATCGAGAGCGGGCTGGTGGCCGATGAACAGATCGTTCTACCGGTGGATGCCGGTAATGGGCGCCACATCTACAATCAGTTCGTGATTCGGGTCGAGCAGCGGGATGCGTTGGCTGCTTATCTAAACGAACGGGGGATTGGGACAGAGGTTTACTATCCTGTGCCTATGCACCGGTTGGAATGTTTTGCCGAAATGGAACTGGCTGTTGGTGCGTTCCCCGAGAGCGAAGCCGCCGCGCTGGAAACGTTGGCCCTGCCTATCTATCCGGAACTGAGCGAGGCGATGTTGGCGCAAGTGGTGCAAGCTATCACTGCGTTCTATGGCGGGAGCGCCTCTTGGCGCGCTTCTTTCTGTTGATGCCTGAAATTTGCCGCCACTGTTGCCTGTGGTATAGTGGATTCTCAGTTCTGAGTATGAATCTACTATAAAAGAAATGCTGCTGGACAGATTGATGCAGCACACAGACAATTTTGCGTACCCTCTATGACCGTCAGCAATCCTGAAATTCCCAACCGACCTGCTACTCCCTCCCCTGATACATGGATGCCTGAAGACGAGATCGACCTGCGCCAATATGTGCTGGTGCTGGTGGCTTGGTGGCGGGAGATTGTACTGATTGCTCTGCTCACCGCTGTTGTTGCAGCTACACTCGTGCTGCTCAGCCGTTTTGTCTTGCCTCCGGTCTATGAGGCATCGGCCACAGTTGCGATTGCCCGCACCCAGAGCAACATCAACTTTGACGATCGTTTCCAGACGACGGTGGCCCAAGGTGACACCACTGCTAATTCACGGGTGATCGACTACAATGCCCGGCGTTCCGCTCTGCTCGGTCTGGTGGCAAGTGGCAATGTAGCCCAGGCAGTCATCGCGCAAATAGGCGATCAACTGGAAGAAGAGGAAAGGCAACCCGCTCGATTGCTAGAGTTGGTCAGTGCTGAGTTGGTCACGCCCGAAGGTAGTAACGCTAATATATCCAGCGATTTGATCCTGATTGCAGTTGAAGCTCCTGAAGCCCCATTGGCCGCTGCGATTGCCAATGCCTGGGCTGAAAATTATGTGGCCCTGATCAACAAACTCTACGGCGAAGTACCTGCAGAGTTGGTGGCTTCGGTCGAGGTGGAGATGGCCCAATCCCAGACCACCTATGAGCAAGCGCAGCAGGCACTGGAAGCGTTTATCGCTCAGAATGATATCGACCGTCTGAATCGTCTGATCGCCGAGAAGCAGGACATTATCCAAAGCCTGCAGCAGGGGCGCCAGACTGCCATCACCACCATTGTTGATGAAGAGCTGGCCGCACGCAGGCAGATTATCTCGGCCTATATCAACGCCCAGGCAAGCAACCGGCTGCTGGCCTTCAACAAAGAACAGGACGGCAAGCAAACCTTTCTTTCTGCCTTGATTGAGACTGAATCCGCTAATCGGCTCAACGCATTTACCAGCGATCAGGCGGCTCGGCGGAAGCTTTTTGACCAGTATGTCGACACGCAGACACAGAATCAGCTGTTGGCCTTGACCAAAGATCAGGAAGCGCGCAGGCAGATTTTTTCCCAATACAGCGATGCGCAGATTGCAAATACTCTGGTAGCCTTTGCCAGAGACCAGGAAGCGCGCACGAGGCTGTTTAATCAATATACGTCCACCCAGATTGACAACCAGTTGTTGGCTCTGGCCAAAGATCAGGAAGTTCGCCAACGTCTCTTCGATCAATATACAAATGCGCAACTGGACAATCAACTCCTGGCTCTTTCCAAGGATCAGGAGATTCGGCGCAAGCTCTTCGAGACGTATGTTGATAACCTAGTCAGCAATCGGTTGGTGGCTGTCAACAAGGATCAAGAGGGCCGTGCCAGGCTCTTTGCCCAATATGTCAACACAGAGATCGAAAACCGACTCAAAGCTTTTGCCCAGGAACAAGACACCAAAAGCCAGGTCTTCCAGGCCTATGCCAATGCAGACAGCCGAGCCAAGGTCTCTGTCTTCAACGAGCAGGTCGATGAGAAGTTGACCACATTGGGCTATGCCTACGAAAGTCGGCGCAAGTTGGACCGCCTGTTGCAGGAAGCCCAGGGCCTCTGGTTGCAGACGACTCTGGCTGGGGAGGCTGGGGCCGCAACCAATGGGCTGGCGCTGCTGCTGCTCAAGGCGGAAGTCTTCGCTTCATCCAGCAGTCTGCCGGGCGATCTACAGTTGCGGCTCGACAATGCAGACCTCAGTGGTGCCGATGCCAGCACCCAGAGCGCGGACCTGGACGCCTTGATATCGGTGTTGAAGGCGCGTATCGCCGAACTTGACCAGCAAATTGCAGCCCAGTCCCGTTCTGTCTTGAACAATGAAGGCTATGACCTGCTTGCAACCGATCGACCTGTGGACGATCCGCTTTTTGCTGCCCTGCAGAAGCAGTATCAAGACCTCTTCGCGGTGGGGCCGCTGGCCCAGGCTGCCGACGGGGTTGGTGGCGCGTCCCTGTCCACGGCGATTTTGCAGAAATACGAATCTCTCTTTGCTGTGGACGCATTGGCCCAGGCTTCCGACAGTGTTTGGCAGGATAGCGCTCTGCTGAATCAGGCATTGGCCAAGTATCAGGAACTCTTCAAGGCTGGCGATTTTGTAGGACTGACCGACACGTTGCCTCAAGACCTCACCGATGCCATTACGATCAGGTATCAGGACCTTTTCCAACTGGGCAATCTCTCTTCTGCGCAAGCCGTCGTTGATGAGAACCAATTGTCAACTGCAATTCTGGCCAAGTACGCTGAGCTTTTCAACCTGGGCGAACTGGCGTCACAGGCTGACGCACCAGACCAGGGCGAACTTTCTGCTGCTATCTTAGCCAAATATCAGGAGCTTTTTGCGCTGGGTGAACTGACTACAACCCAGGCGAACACCGTCGAGAGCGATCTCTCCACCGCGATTCTCTCCCGCTATCAGGAATTGTTTGGGTTAGGCGCGTTGGCTTCCGCTTCCACGGTGATCTCTTCAACCACACCGCTCTTCGAAGCTATCCAGACCGAATACCCGGACCTTTTTGTCCCCGGCGACCTCTCGGCACTGACGGAATCCATTGCAGAGAACAATGCCCTGGCCTTGCTTGGAGCGGAGCGGGCCAAGGAACTGTTGCAGTTGCAGGGGTTGGAAGATTTGCCCGCCTTTTCGTCTGCCAGCGAGCCTCTGAACCAAGCCATCGATAAATTGGAGAAAGAAATCCAGTCCTTACAGGCGCAACGGGAAAACCAAGTTGCTGAGCAGGGACAGCTAACACGGCGTCGGGACTTGGCCCAGAGTACGCTGAATACCCTGCGTAACAAGAGTGCCGAGTTGAATCTGACCCGTACGGTGACCAACAGCGAGCTACGTTTTGCCTCGCCCGCTGTGGAGCCGATGAAGCCGATGGCGCGGCAGGGTCTGATTACAACCACAGCTTTGGCTGGGATTGTGGGGCTGATGCTGGCGGTCTTTGTCGTCTTCTTTGCCAACTTTATGGGCGCCCACCCCTGGTTGGAAAAGAGAGAACTTGGATTGCAGAATTGACGCATGTATGAAGAAAATGGGCGTAGATTTGTAACTTTGTCATCGTCAATGAGATGGCAGCGCATCAATGTAGCGCAATCTGTTAAATTGCGTCTGGACAATCTGTCAGCTTGTGTTACAAGGGAGTATTTGTTATGTGGCGAATGCGCTATGGGGTTGTAATTGTGGGGTTGGCTTTGGCTTTGGGGTTTGTAGCCTATGGCCGTTTTTCTTCACCGTCCGCAATGGCGGCTCCAGCCCAACAGGGCATCAACCAGTTGCCCCTGGAATTGTATGTGCTGCTCAACCAGCCCGGCCCGCTTTGGCTGGCTCGCATCGATCTGGAAGGTGTGGACCTGGCGGGAGCACGGCTGACCGGGGCCAATTTGCGTCAGGCCCGGCTCAATTCGACGAGTCTCGTTGGGACGAATCTGGTGGGGGCGAATCTGGAACGGGCCAATCTGGTCAGTGCCAATTTGAGCGGCGCATCCTTGCAGGGAGCCAGTCTACTCAGCACATCCCTGCAGAACAGCGATCTGCGCGGCGCAGACCTGTCTCTAGCTAATCTGGCTGGGGCTAATGTAACTGGTGCGAAGTATGACGTCACCACTATCTGGCCCGCAGGTTTCGATCCGGTGGCGGGCAAGGCCAGTCTGATCGAGCCAACGCCGACCCCTGCACCACCAACGGCCACACCTGTGCCACCGACCGCTACGCCGGTTCCGCCCACGGCCACGCCCGTGCCACCGACACCGGAACCGCCTACGCCAGAGCCACCGACACCGGTGCCTCCCACACCCGAACCAGCGGAAGAAGAGGCGACGGCTACACCGGTTCCCTGATGCCTAGGACGCAGATTTTTATGATCCGGATTGATGGCCGCTGATGAGATGACTCCAGTGCGGCTCAACAGGAATTCAGGGGGTAACCCGCTTGAATTCAATACGGCTGGAAACAGCACCCGCTTTCTTAAGCGTCACCTACTCAATCAGCGCTGATTTGGGCGGTTGATTCCTAACCCACTGAGTTTCCAAAGAACCAAGGTTTCCCAGCCACTGATAAACACGGATGCTTCTCCTGTATTTCTTTGTGATCTCTGTGGTTCAAATGGCTTTTTGCAGTTGATTCAATGAAATGCGAGACTGATAGTTTGTAGGATGCACCTTTCTAACTGAATGAACGAGACCTGCCAGGTTTCAGAAAACCTGGCAGGTCTTGACACTCATCTTGGCGTTGACGGGCTAACCCTCAACCGGGACCGGATCGGGCTGCAACTGCCAGCCGGCAACCTCTGCCTGGTGGCGTGGGGCCACCGAGCGGCTGACAGACGCGGGCTGCGCTTGCTCGTCGACCGGTTGGGTGAACGTACGCTGGAAGTGGACACCGTAGGTGCGCATGATCTGTTGTTGGTCGGTGGCTGACTGGTCGCGCAGGGCGTGACGCAGGTCGCCGACCAGATGGCGGATCAGGCGATCACTGCTACGACGTACAGCCCGACCCGTTTGCCGAGCGCTGTGTAGCTGCTGTTTGGTCTCGTTGAGATCGTCCAGGGCTGCCTGCAGGGCGTCACGGGCCGCGGGCAGGGCAACCGGATCGATGGCCGACGCATAGCCTGCCTCCACCGCGGCCTGGTCGCCCTGCACCAGACGGTCGGCCATCTCCAGCCAGGCCGCACGGTTTTGGAGCCGGGGGATGCGGCGGGCACGCAGATGGTAGTAGGGCAGAACTGCGGGGGAGACCCCTTGCCAACGTACCTGCCAGCGCACAGTGTTCCAGGTGTGGCGAACCTGGCCCTGGAGCACCTCTACCGCGGCAGCCGTCTGGGCCAGGGCCTGTTGATGGGCGGCTTGGGCCTGGGCGATAGTCTGCACGGTTGCCTCCAACTGGGTGGCCTGGCTATCCAGGGCGTCAGCGGTGGCTTCGGCCAGATAGGTGCGACCGGCAGTTTGCCCGCGCAAATGGCTCTCCAGGGCCGTGCGCAGCAGGCTGATGCGGTGGCTGTCATTCGTGGGGTGTAAGATTGTCATGCTATACTTCCTTTCTTGAATCGCGAAGTCATTTTGCGAATGGATGACTTCTCTTTTCGAACGTGATGCGTCACTTCCCTTGCGGAAAGTTTCCAGTAAAGCGCGCTTATGCTTACAATAAAGGGACTCTTTTTGGTTGGCAATAGGACAATGGTCCTGAACAAATAGGGAAACACGAAGACATAGAAGTACGGCTGCACACGGAAAGGACGGATTGACACGGCCATCTCCTTAGCTTTCCGAATCGAAAGCAGGCGGACGAGTACGGCCAAAAATGGTGTTGGCAATCTATGCAGAGACTCCACTGCAAAAAGGCTAAAAACCGAGTTTTTAAGGCCGACTCACTCCTGGGATTTCCGGTCACTTTCGCAAAAAACTCGGTTTTTTACTGGACTCATGCAGAGCAAATCCAAAAAGTCTTGGTTCTGCGAGATTTTATCTGGTGAGACAAGACGGCCAATACCAGCGCCGGTTGAGCCAGTCGCTTGTACTGAGTTTGTCGAAGTGAAACCAAGCGGGTTTACCCAATTGGTCAAGATGAGGGAGGAAAAAACTGGACGCGGATAAACGTAGCGGAGCGCGGATTTTTGCCTCTGCATCAGCGTCTATCCGCGTAAATCAGCGTCCCATCTCTTTTTTAGCATCCTTTTGGCCAGGGCAAAAAAAGGTCAGATTCTCCCGCAGAGTCATAGGGGCGCAAAGAAATTCAGGAGAGAGTTCTGCTTTTATCAGCGTTTATCCGTGGCTCAAATGGCTTTTGCAGGATGTGTCATCTGTGGCTACAACAGCATTATGAGGTGGGTTTATCTGCAATAGCAGATATCGTGGGAATCACCAAGAATAGCTGAGTTCTACCCTAGGACGGTCATTTTTTGTAGCGAAGGCCGATCTCATGTAGACCAACGGCTATTTTTCTGTGATACACACCGATAGAGGGTGCGAGAACAGGCTTTGCCGTAAATAAAGGACATACTTGGCCACGCGTACACCCTTTATTCTGTGAAAAAGGCCGTCAACCCGGTGGAAGATGGCTAATACGACTTGTATAACAGGCGAACGGCGCCCACAGACGGTCTTTACACGCCGTCCGCGGCCAGGAAACCATTGGAAATACGATTCTATTGAGAGCTGCTATGCAATTTGTCCATCAAACATGTCCTACCTGATAAACTTGCTGCTCACAGCGCGCTTGTGGCTACAACTGGCCTGGGCTATGTGGGCTTGCGCCTGGCTATGACCATCTATGCTGGTCATTTCCATATTAGTGAGATACCCAGATACACCACCGCGATTCGCAAGGCACGATATCCCGTATGAAAAAAGCACTCATTACCGGTATTACCGGGCAAGATGGCTCCTATCTGGCCGAGTTTCTACTGTCCAAAGACTACGAAGTCCACGGCATCATCCGCCGGGCCAGCACCTTCAATACCCACCGTTTGGACCACATCTACCGGGACCCACACAACGGCGACGCGGTGTACTTGCACCTGCACTACGGGGACATCGGCAGTTCGGGCAATCTCTCGGATATTATCCGTCAAGTGGAGCCAGACGAAATTTACCATTTGGCCGCGCAGAGTCACGTGCGGGTCAGTTTTGACCTGCCCGACTACACGGGCGATGTGACTGGTCTGAGTACAACCCGCATTTTGGAAGCTATGCGTCGGGCCAAAAGTGAGGCCCGTTTTTATCAAGCCTCGTCCAGTGAGATGTTTGGGGCAGCGCCACCACCCCAGAGCGAAACAACGCTTTTTCAACCCCAAAGCCCCTATGCCGCGGCCAAGCTCTATGCCTATTGGGTAACCCGAAACTACCGGGACGCCTATGGTCTCTTCGCCTGCAACGGCATTCTCTTCAACCACGAAAGCCCGCGGCGGGGGGAGACCTTTGTCACACGCAAGATCACGCGTGCCCTGGCCAATATCGTGGCCGGCAAGCAGAAGATTCTCTACCTGGGCAACCTGGACGCCAAACGGGACTGGGGTTATGCGCCGGACTATGTGGAGGCCATGTGGCTCATGCTGCAACAGGAGCAGCCACGTGACTTTGTGATCGGCACAGGCGAGGCCCATTCCGTGCGGGAGTTCTTGGACGAGGCTTTCGACTATGTGGGATTGGATTGGCAGGACTATGTGCGTATCGATCCCCGCTATTATCGACCCACAGAAGTCGACTATTTGCTGGCCGATGCCGGTCAGGCCAGAGAGGTGCTGGACTGGCAGCCGCGGGTGCATTTTGCGGAATTGGTACGCATTATGGTGGACGCCGATTTGGAGTTGTTGGCTCGGGAGTCGCCTGGCGCGGGGCAAGAGATTCTGCGCCAGCGTTTTGACGGCTGGCATCGTTGGGCGGATCAGACAACAAGTATGGAGCAAGAACGAGCATGAATCCTGAATGGCCTGATAGCCAAGAATTCTGGCGCGACAAACGCGTGACGGTGACCGGTGGTGCTGGTTTTCTTGGCTCGTTTGTGGTGGAGAAACTGCGGGAGCGGGGCGCTGCCGACATCTTCGTGCCCCGCAAACGGGAGTACGATCTGGTGCAGCGAGAGGCTGTGCTGGAAATGTTACATGATGCCCGTCCAGATCTGGTCATCCACCTGGCCGCCAGCGTAGGCGGGATTGGGGCCAATTTGGTCCATCAGGCCGAGTATTTCTATGAGAACCTGATGATGGGCACCCAACTGCTACATGAATCCTATGTGGCAGGTGTATCCAAATTTGTAGGCATCGGTACGATTTGTGCTTATCCAAAGTTTGCCCCCATTCCCTTCAGGGAAGAAGACCTGTGGAATGGCTATCCGGAAGAGACTAACGCTCCCTATGGCTTGGCCAAGAAGATGATGTTGGTGCAGTCCCAGGTCTATCGCAGTCAATACGGATATAATTCCATTTACCTCCTTCCCGTTAACCTTTACGGCCCACGCGACAATTTTGATCCCGGGTCTTCCCATGTGATCCCCGCCCTCATCCGTAAGTTTGTGGAGGCAAAAGAGCGGGGAGATAACCACATCATGGCTTGGGGGGATGGCTCACCCACTCGGGAGTTTCTCTATGTAGAGGACGCTGCTGAGGGTATTCTGTTGGCCTCTGAGAGGCTGAACCGTAGCGAACCAGTCAACTTGGGTAGCGCCTTTGAGATCAGTATTAAGGATCTGACTGAGGCTATTGCCCGGGAGGTTGGGTTTGAAGGCGAGGTTCATTGGGATACCAGCAAACCAAACGGCCAGCCACGGCGTAAACTAGATGTGAGTCTGGCAAAAAGACTATTCGGATTTAGCAACCCTACCCAATTTGAGAATGGACTACGTCATACGCTTTCCTGGTACCTAGCTCAATCTCGAAGCGAGTAGAAAACGATGGCAGGTCTACTTATCGCTTTTAGTGGCTTGGATGGCGCAGGCAAGTCCACACAAATCGAAAGATTAACTGTTAGATTGCGAGATGGTAGGCAGCAACCTGTTACGCTGTGGACCCGGGGCGGCTACACGCCATTCTTCAACGCGTTGAAGAATGGCGTGCGTCGTATAGGGCGGGGAAGCGTGTTGCCTGAGTCCGGGCATAGCCAACAGCGCAATCAAAGTTTCACTAATCCGCAAGTGCGCCGCCTCTGGCTAATACTGGCCATCTTTGATTTGATTTGGGTGTATGGCGTGTACGTGCGCTGGAGGTGTTGGCGGGGACGTATAGTGATCTGTGATCGTTATCTGTGGGATACGTTGATCGACTTTCGTCTGAATTTTCCTCAAGAGCATGTGGAAAGGTGGTGGTTATGGCGGTTGCTGAAATGGGTGACACCCAAGCCGGATGTGTCCTGGGCGTTGCTGATTTCAGTGGAAGAGTCGCTGCGTAGATCAAAACAGAAGAACGAACCTTTTCCCGATTTACCACAGATATTAGAGCAACGGTTAAGCCAATACGAAGGGTTGACGCCTATAGCTGGTTGGCAAGTGCTTGATGGACGACAACCTTTGGAGGAGTTAGCTACCAGAATTTGGACTGAGGTGGCAGTTCACGGACAAATATCGAATGTGGGGTCTGCCTGATGCGGATCAGTCTCCTGCTTGGACGGGAGCCTTTTGGAACTATTTTGGAGCGAACGCTGACTGGATATTGGAGCGAATATTACAATCAGCCAGTCACAGTAAAATGGCGACCTGGAAAACCCCGGTTGGGGAATATGCGAGGTGATAGCGGGCAGCGATGGCTGGTTAATATTTACCTCAATGCCATTTTTTCAACAAATGCCGCTCCAGAAATTTTCGATCCGATTCGTCGGGAATTTAGCCGTAGCACGGTCTGGTGGAAGCGCCCGTTACAGCACAATTACGTGTCAGCGGCTTTGGCCAAATGGAGTGCGCCCCTATTGGCCCAAGCTAGTTTGATGGTTTCACCGGCAATCGAGGATGCCCAGCAAAAGTTGATCGTGGCGGGAAACCATAAAATCCGCTTGCTGGATCGACAGGCAGGTCTCGCCTACGGCATCCTCAAGCAGGGTTTCCATGCAGATTTCATGCGGCGGGAGCTTGCAACCCGTCAGCAGGCGGCTGAACTTGGTTTACCCTTGCCCGAATTGATCCAGGTGGCTCCAGACCAACGTTGGTTTGCTGAACGCTACATCAGTGGCACACCGATTAACCGTATTGCAGATCAGATTCAAGCTCGAGGGGCCGTCAAGCAGGCAGCGAAGATGTTGTACACGTTGATTGATCGGACGGCCCAAGAAGACGATCTTAATTTCTACCTGACTAGCCTGTTGGAGCGAGTCAAGGCATGTGTTACACAGAATCACATGTTGAAGCCAGATGAGCAGAGTCGATTATGTCACTTTGCTGATCAATTGTGTGAGCTGGCAAAACGTCGTGAACCTAGCCAAGGATGGAGTATCACGACAGCACTAACCCATGGTGACTTTCAGCCGGCTAACATACTGGTCAAAGAGAATAATGTGTGGTTGATTGACTGGGAGTATTCGGATCGGCGTCAAGCAGGCTATGATTTATTGGTTTTGGCCACAAATGCACGTTCTCCGAGTAACCTAGCCAGAAGATTACAACGTTTTGTGGAAGACGACACCTTTTATTACGATCTTGTGGATGCAAATTCATGGCATAGCCTCACAACTGATTCTCATTCTGTTCGGCAATCACTAGCGACTATATTCCTAATGGAAGAATTATTGCTGCATCTGGAAGAGAATACTCAACCACTCCTCACAGAGATTGGGCGTGGACTAAATCTGTTAAGTAGGGAGATCGAGTCTTGGTTGGAGAAGAACCTGTATGAGTCATGATAATCCTCAACCCGTACTGCTAATTTTGAATCAAATGGCCGGTCCTATGACCTGGGAACTGGCAGAGGATGCAGGGAATGTACTTGGCTGCGTGGCTCTTTTTACTGGCCATCCGGACACCTTACAGAAATCCCATGATAGGGTATTGCTCTATCCGGCGGCACACTATCAACGAGGAAACCTTTTCCGCCGGACACTCTCATGGGTCTACTATTGGTTACAGGCTTTCACCTGGTTGTGGGGCTGGCCAAAGGAAATACCACTGTTGCTCTTTTCCAATCCGCCGATATTGTGTTGGCTGGGTTGGCTGATGAGACGGTTACGGGGAATCCATTATAGTGTAATGGTACACGATATTTACCCAGATGTATTGGTACAGATGAGCAGTTTTAGTGAGAAACATCTACTGATTCGTCTCTGGCGTTGGCTGAATCGACAAGCTTACGAACAGGCGGACTTGGTGATGACGCTGGGCGAACACATGGCGGTGGCACTTGAACACCAGTTTGATTCGACACAAACCAAACATGGAAAGGTTGAAGTGATTTTCCCATGGGTTGATACTGAGCAAATCATACCTATTCCCAAATACGAAAACTGGTTTGCCCAGAAACACGATCAAATTGGCAAGCTAACGGTAATGTATTCGGGTAATTTAGGATTGGGCCACGACATTGAAACGATTTTGGAAGCAGCAATTAAGTTGCGGAATAAGCCTAATATTCACTTCATGTTCATTGGTGCGGGTCCAAAATGGGAGTTAGTACAGAATACTATCGTTCTAAATAGGCTGAACAACGTGACGTTATTGCCTTGGCAACCAGAGAAACAACTCCGCTATCAGCTTGCAGCGGCAGATGTAGGCCTTGTTTCATTGGAACCTGATCTTTGGAATCTCGCAATTCCGAGTAAGGCTCTTTATATGATGGCGGCAGGTAGCGCTATCGTCGCATTGGCACCTATCCCTAGCGATTTGGAACAAATTGTTGAAAAATGTTCCGCTGGAGTAACGATACCTGTTGATGATACTAGACATGATGCTCTGTGCCAACAACTTGATTCGGTATTTACAGATAGGAGCCTGCTAAATACAATGAAATCCTCCGCTAGGCAGGGTGCAAACGTATACTGTTCGCGTAGGGAAAATAGTCGACATTTTCTGGCTCTTGTGTCTGGTAGAGATGATTTGTGAAAAATCAATGTGGTTGGCAAAAAGAGCAAATTCGCAACACAAATTGACATGCCATGAGGATTCGGAGTCAGGTTAATTCAAAGAAGCTTTCCAACAAACTTCAGCGGATCGGTTGGGAGATATGGGTATGGGGCTGTTTCGCAAAATTATGAATCGAATATCTTCCCACGGTTTGATTTTTGTTTTTTGGGCAGCAATTCGCAAATACTATTTAGCTAAGTATAAGAAACAATTTGGCGATCAATTGCTAGTGCAAACGACAGACTTTTGTCAAGTCAATGTCGGAACTTTATCCATGTCAGTGCCTTTTAGTCCGAGTGGTTTAGCGAACACTTTGTTGAAATTTGGAGTTCATGAACCGCTCTCTAGCGAAAAATATATTAGCATGTTGTTACCTGGAGAACATGTTTTAGAGATTGGAGCTAACATAGGTTATTACGCATTACTGGCATATGACCGTATTGGTCCATCGGGAACCATAATGTGCCTCGAACCAGTATCAGCTAATTTTGAGACTTTGTGTTTTAATATCGAAAAATATGGTCAGATCAAACCCTTCGCTTTGGCAGCTGGAAGTAAAAACGGACAAACGGCGTTTTATCAGTCAGAGATTTCTAACTTGGGTAGTTTGATCCATCATAAAGCGACAAAACCAAAAGCGGTAGAGTATATTGATGTCGTACGGATTGATGATTTTCTGATGCATCATACCGACTTTTGTCCTACAGCAGTTCGTATGGATCTTGAGGGAGGCGAAATAGTTGTATTTGATGGGGCGTGGAATACAATTCGAACTTATAAGCCGAAACTTTTCATAGAGTTTCATATTTTTATTGTTGGTGAAGAACCAATACTGAGAATCTTGGAAAGACTGTTGGAAATCGGATATGACCAAGTCACCCTTGTGGATCGCAGTTTTGATGAGCCATGGTTACCCGCTTGGGTAAGGGAGCGAAAAAAACAGGATACTACGATCCAACAAATCCTGGATACTTCTATTAATAAGATTCCATCGAATTTTTGTCTGATAGCGGAGTTTTAGATATGTTCACACTACTGGATGCACAAGCTTGAAGCTTAACTTTCGATTAACTTCTGACATAGGACATGTATTTTCTAACATTGCTCAAGCGTATATTCTGAAAATCCTTGGTGCTGCACTTGGGTTTTCTTTTAATGTGCTTTTGGCACGACTTCTGGGGGTGGAAGGATCAGGCGTCTATTATCTTGCTTTTTCGGTGATTACTATTTCGACTGTTATCGGGCGTTTAGGGCTTGATAATGTGGTCCTGCGTTTTGTATCGGCAGAGTTTTCCAAACAGAATTGGTCGGGCGTTGCAGGCGTATATAAATTAGCTATAATTTTCTCTTTCGTAGCGTCCTCGGTTGTTACGTGTTTGGTTATAGTACTTTCATCTTGGATCTCTAACTCGGTTTTTTCAACCCCCAATATGGTTATTCCATTACGTATCATTGCGTTCACCATTGTTCCGTTGAGCTTGTTAACTTTGCAAGGTGAAATGCTCAAGGCCGTGGGACGTGTCCAAGCAGCGATAATTCTCCAAGGGCTACTAATGCCTCTTGTGTCCGTTGCTTTTATTTTCCCATTGGTTTATCTTTATGGAGTAGGAGGAGCAAGTCTAGCGTATGTATTGTCATGTGGATTGACCCTTCTTGTGAGCCAGGCTATTTGGAGAAAGGCAACTCCGCAAGTCGGAAAGGCGGAAAGTTTCTTTGAAAAGAGGTTATTGCTTTCAACCAGTTTTCCTCTGTTTGTCGTTGCACTCATGAATCTAGTCATTGATACGAGTGACACAGTTATGGTGGGGATTTTCTTGGACAGTAGATTTGTCGGGATCTACGGAGTAGCGCAGAGAATTGCCCTTACAAGCAGTATTTTAGTTATCGCTGTGAACAGCGTTGTCGCTCCCAGATTCGCTGCTCTTTGGGCAGAAAGAAACATACGTGAACTCAGTACCCTTGCCCAAACAGTAACGCGCGTTATGGCTTTGGTTGCATTATTTCCTTTGATCTTGTTTACAGTATTTCCAACGAATGTTCTGGGTATATTTGGAATTGACTTTATTGCTGGTAAGAATGTTCTAATTGCGCTTTCCATTGGACAATTTATCGCTTTGGCAACGGGGCCGGTTGCCATGCTATTAGTTATGACTGGTCATCAAAGATTTCACCGCAATAATGTTGTGGCAAGTGCGGTACTTAATGTTGTATTGAATATACTTTTCATACCATTGTGGGGGATTTTAGGCGTTGCCATTGCAACATTACTTTCGCTGACCGTCAAAAATATCCTAACGGTACTCTATGTCAGAAGCCAGATTGGGATAAAAGTTTTTCTGTGATCTGTGCCATATTATCTGGACGTTTTTCCTGGCGAAATTGGACAACAAAAGCAAGATTGATGACACACGTCAGTTATGGAGGTTGTAGGTGAAGAGCGAGTTGCACTTAGTGATCATATGGGAAAAAGCAGCCCATTATCGAGAAGAAATCATTGCAGATTTAAGGGTGCACTTCGAGGTTTTGCAGGTGTATGAAGTTGTCTGGAGCAGAGAACGATTTTCCAGGAACCTTTCTCGGTTTTATGGTAAAAAGTTGCCCAATGGTTCAGAAAAGGAGACTCATTGTGGAACTGGGCCTTTTACCCTGATTGTTTTTCGCGATCACAAAGTCAATTATGGCGAGCGAAAAACAAGTGCTGGCTTGGTTCACGTTAACACTAATGTCTTTGATGCGAAAACTTCCTACAGAACATGGACTGGGGGTGGGCACAAAGTTCATGCCACTAATTCACAGGATGAAACAATTCATGATTTACTCTTGTTGCTGGGCATGGATTTATACCAATTTGAATCAGAACATTCACATACATGGGATGGCTCAGTTGAAAAGCTGTCAACAGATTTGATTGGTACACAAGGGTGGCCGAATCTTGAATCTCTTTTTTCCGTATTGAACAAGCTAGTTAAATATGTGGTCTTACGCAATTTTGACTACTTGCCAGTAGAATATCACATCGGAGATCACGGTGACATTGATATTCTTACTGATAACTATGAGGATATTTGCCACATTGCAAACGCTCAAAAGGTGTTCAGAAAGGGGTGTCGCGTTCACTATACTGTTGACGTGAATGGTCAGAGAATTCCATTTGACTTTCGTTATGTCGGTGACGGTTATTATGACACCATGTGGCAGCGTAATATCCTAGAGAGTCGTGAACTTTCACCCCATGGGATTTATGTACCTAATGACGAAAATTACTTTTACTCGCTTTTTTATCATGCTACTGTACATAAACGAAAAATAGCTACCGATTACGAGGAAAGACTTCAAAAGTTGGCTCATGCATCGGGAATAGAAATCCCTTCTGACATTTTTGAAGATCACAATAAAATACGCTCCTTTTTGTGGGCTTTCTTGCAGGCACGGGGATATGAATTTACTTCACCGTCTGACTTATCAGTTTTCTATAATGAAGATATTGTTGATAAAAAAACGATCTCATTTCGACGTAAATTGAGTAATGTGCTTGGAAGAATAAGGCATATAGTAAAACGGAAAATATTGAGGGTCGCAGGCGTGAAATCACTTGCTATCGAGAACGAGTAGAGGACCAGCCAATTGGTACATGCAAACACTGGATACTCGAAATTCAGATATTTCTTTGCTATCTTCATCCTCATTGGTGTAACTCTAATTGCAATTGCTAGTGCTGTAGTCGGTGAGCAGTTCTTCATTGCAGTAATTATGGCTGTAGTGATATGTGTTGTACTTTCCCTCTTTAGTTCGAGCCAGCTAGCATTTATGGCGATCTTTTTTAGTACTTTGATAGTATATAGATGGGATATCGGGTTATTTCAGCTTAGCCTGTATCGGATTTTTCTTGGCCTGGCAATACTCCGGATGTTCATCGAGCGCCGGCGCCTGTTTGTGGATAGAATGTTTGTCCTTATTAGCGTATTGATTCTATGGGATATTGTTGGTATTCTTGCTTCCGAAAATACTAGGAGTGGAATACAGTTTGTGGTTCAGGAGTTGGAATTTCTATTGGCGTATTTCATCCTTCTGAACACAGCAACGAATTTGGCTACTATAAATAGATACCTCAAGGCATTTGTTGCTTCTACGGGTATTGCAATTGCGTTGGGATATTGGCAGTGGTTAAACGCATTCGTTTTGCATCGACCTTTTCAATGGCCATTATGGCAATATACACGTTTAGCTGAAGATGCGAAATGGCTAGGTGTCATGGGTGCTTGGTCAGTTGGCGTAGAACGCGTCACTTCAGTTATTGGTGATCCGGCAAACTTTGCTATATTGCTAGGACTAAGTATTTCTATTGTTTTTGGTTTATTGATTGGCCCATCTCAGCCTCGGAGTATGTCTCTGTTCTTATATGTGTATTTGTGTCTTGCTTTGGGAATACTCGTGGCAACCGGTGGACGCATAGGTCAGGCAAGCACCATACTTAGTTTTGGTATTTTTGGATTATTGGCGTTACAAAAAAAATGGGTTTCAGTATTTCGACGCAGAAAACTTGCAAGAATCGCAATACTGACCATTGTGGGTGCGGCCATTTTGCTCTATGTGTCACAAGTATTCTTCAACTACAATCTTGTTGGGCAGGTTTGGACCCGAATTGTGGGGGATGTACTTAACTTTGGCGTGTCATCTGAAGGTTATGGCTCATCAATAGGACGCAGGTTCTATCAGATCAAAGAAGGGCTTTTGGCTTGGTCTTTATCACCCATATGGGGTGTTGGGACGGGTGGGATATCATCCCGTGTTGATGTTTTGGGCGTACACAACACATGGATTTTGCGTTTAGCTCAAAATGGGGTGATTGGCTTTTTGATTGTAAGCCTAATAACTCTGGAAATAGTGCGTATCCCCTCTCAAATTGCAAGAAAGTTGTCTGTTGTAGACAAGTTGTCTTTGCAGCAATATAGCTGGACGTTTGTATTTGTCAACATTTTGCCAATTCTTGTTTTTCAATTGCTTATAGCGTGGATGTTTTGGGGATATTGGTGGCAACCGTTTTATATTATCGTAATGGCACTAATTGGCGCTTCATATCGAGTGATTCAGAGAATCGACACGGTTCAATTTGCTCCAGAATGATACCAAATGCCTCTGCAAGCGCCATGAATCCTCAGGCCTGTCTATCCAGAAAAAAGGATGACCCTTTCATGGTCCTTGTACCCGCAGATGGTATGACTTTACAATTCTCGTCGACAGAGTAAGACCGATGAATCCGTATTCATGGCTAAATAGAACTCTTTGGGACGTTAGAAAGATGGTTACTGTTTTCTAGCCTACCCAAATGTATAGCATGGGAGTATGTAATGACTGAAAATCGAGCAAGCATCTTCAGGCTATTTCTTTTTATTTTAATGTTTTTCTTTTTCTCTCCGACTCATGTGTCAGGCACTGAAGAACCACTATCGACCATTCCAAGAATTATCCGAGTACCCGAAGATTGGTCGCTTATTCAGAGCGCAATTGATCAGGCTGAAGATGGCGATGTGGTTTTGGTAAGCCCTGGTTTATACCATGAGAACATTGAGTTGTCGGGGAAAACCATTACTCTTGCATCACTTTACTATACCAGCGGCAATTCGGAATATATCGATCAAACAGTCATTGACGGAGGCGGTGGGTCGGCTGTAGTGAGTGTCATGAGTTCAGTGGGAGCGGAGACTGCAATTATCGGTTTTACGATTCAGAATGGTGATGATGGTGTTTCTGCTTGGGCTGATTTCTACTTCACAAATAACCGAGTCATCAACAATAATGATGGGATCGACTATGAAGGCGGCGGCGGTATATGTCAATCAAATATATTCGAGAACAATCGAGACGATGGAATTGACCTGGATGGTTCCACAGCTATTGTGATTGAGGATAATATTATAACTACCAATGGTGACGATGGAATTGAAATTCGTCTTCACCAATATAGTGGTCCAATTCTTAATATTGCAATTTTGAATAATCGTATTACTTTCAATGGGGAGGATGGTATTCAGTTAATAGATTACCCTGATATCTCTGACCGGATTTTTCGCATTGAGCGCAATCTGATTCAGGGGAATTCAATGGCTGGGTTCGGAGCCATGAGTGATGGGAATACGATTGAGAATTTTGAGGGTGCAAGTATTCCTGAGAGAGTCTTCTTTCTTAATAATACGGTTGTAGATAATGATCATGGTGTGTCGGGTGGTGATAACATGATCACCCTTAATAATATTGTTTCCGGATCAACAAATATCGCATTGAAGAATGTCGATGGTGATTCGGCTGTATCTCATAATCTTTTTTGGGGAAATGGAACAGATATCCAAGGCTCAAACTTTGTTTCTTCTACAACAATTCTGGCGGATCCCTTGTTGGATGAGAATTACCGGTTAGCTGAGGGTAGCCCAGCCATTGACATTGGAACAGATTTGTTTGTGTGGGATTCAGAAGTTGTATTCGTTCTTCAGCCGGATGCCTACTCGGGTGTGGCACCTGACTTAGGTGCCTATGAGATCGGGGTGCCTACCACACCCCTTCTGGTTGCTACACGTGATGGACAAGATTTGAGACTCGATTGGTCAGAGGTTGATCAAGATATCTGGGGCAATCCCATCACGATCGAAAATTATGAGGTTTGGCGTAGTAGTGAGTCATATTTTGATCCAATGGATTCTCAGTGTAACTGTATAAATATTGCTACACTCAATGAACGTAAATATTCTGATATGAATGTTTTTGGTGATACCTCCAATTATTTCTATCGTGTGATTGCTGTGAATTTTGGTGGCAGGTCAGATGGTTCAAATATAGTTGGCAAGTTTGATTTTTCTCTTATGTTACCTCTGATACTATTGGATTCTGTTGACAGGAACGAGATTTGACCATAGAAGAAGTCATGAGAAAATAGTGAAGCTAACTTGCATACCTTTGGTAAATGTCTCGTCCGCTACTGCCCGAAAAGTGTTCGGCTCTCGCCACAACTTCATATAGACTTCTTGTCCTATGGAGAGACAGATCATTCCGCTGTGTCTGGATTGTTATGGCAATTTCTGTCGAATCATATCCCTTGTCTGACTCCGTTTTACCCTTGTTGCCTTATCTGGCTTTCCATTCGGTTTCTCTCTTAGTTTGGCGATGACCAGAAAAGAATATGGTATCTCTCTTTCTCTGTCTACTTCAATATCCTGGATTGGCGATCACAGAATCCGTTTGTACCATATATTTGTTTGTACGAAATGAGAGTTGTAGTGATGATAAAGATTCGGTTACACTTTTTTCTTTTTGTTTGCGTTTTGCTCTTAATGACCATCTTCGGGATGTTGGATAGAAATTCTATGTTTGTTTTTGTTCAGCCACGTTTGTTGGATGCTTTTCTAGAACGTGACACAAGTATCTGTTCCGATTTTAATGAGTCGACTCCAAAGTTTCAAAAGAGCAATCTAAATAATAGTTTGATAGCCGGACTCGTGATCATTTGTGCCGCACCTGAAGCTGCTGATCACTTTTTTGCGGGAGTTCAAGCACCACATTTGCTGTTTCTGTTCGGGCAGGCGAAATACCTTTCTGGCGATAATGATGGTGCGATTGCCGAATGGAAAAAAGCAGATGCGTTACCTTATTTTGTGCGCAACGGTGAGGAAGCTCTCCATTATGAAAAATGGTCAGACGCAATTCGTTGGTATTCAATTGCGATTCAACTCAATTCGGGTGTAGCTGAGTACTGGTACGAAAGATCTCAAGCCAACAGCGAACTGGGGAATTTACAAGCTGCTATACCTGACGCAATAGAAGCTATCCAACGCAATGAAGACCTGGAGGATGCCTATATACTTCTTGGTCAAACATATCGTCATCTTGGTGAATTGGATGAAGCAGAACAGTGGCTCTTTTCTGCTTTTGATCGCTTCGGTACAAGTAGATCTTCTTTATATCTAGGAAGCTTTCTTCTTGAAACGCGAGATGGTCGCGCCGAACGGGTGATTAGAGCGGGGTTAACAGTAGACCCCATGAACTTGACGTTGAACTATCAAATGGCAGTGCTTCTGTACAGTCGAGGAAATCTTCAAGAAGCAGTCATCTATTTAGAAAAAGCAGTGGAGCCGCTGCGATCCTTGGCTCCGCACCAACGGGCGCTCTATGTTGCCTATGCTTCACGTTTGGCAAGTTGGTATGTGGAATTGGGCGAGAGGGAGAAGGCAGTGAGCGAAGCATGCAAAGTACTAAATGTATCCACTGATAACGAGCGAGCGCTCAGTGTGCTAACATTGCTCAGTGAAAACTGTGAGGGCGAATAATGAAAGCTGCTTTAATGGATAACGGTAAGCATTCTGTGTCAGAACAGTCATGCCAGAATTCTACAAATTATCCCTTGGTGTCAATTATAATTGTCCACTGGAATGGGAGCGATATGCTCCAGGATTGTCTGGAATCAATTGAGAACACCACGTATAGGAGCTTACCTATTGAAGTTATTATCATTTTCAATGGTTCCACCGATGGTAGCCAGAAGATGTGTGCGGATAAATTTCCTTGGGTGAATCGAATTGAAAACGCTGAGAATAATGGCTTTAATGCAGGCAATAACCAGGGAATTGTCGTTAGCCAAGGAAAATTTGTGTTGCTTCTCAACGATGACACAATCGTATTTCCCGGTGCAATCGAGAAACTAGTTGCTTATCTGGACTGCAATTCAGACGTTGGTATTGTGGGTCCGAAGTTGTTGAATGTCGATGGCTCGTTGCAGCGATCCTGCCATCAGTTCCCATCTTTGGTGCTGCTGTTTACAAATGCGCTGTTTTTCAATAAGCTTTTTCCGAGGTCAAAATGGTTTGGTAAGTCTGGAATGACATATTGGAACTACGCAGAAACGCAATCGGTGGATTGGTTGATGGGTGCTTGTATGTTGTTAAGAAAAGATGTCGCACAACAAGTAGGCTTACTGGACAGTCGGATTAAGGTGGCAGGGGACTACGATTTGTGTTGGCGCTTCTGGAAAGCTGGGTGGAAGGTGGTCTTTGTTCATGATGCGGAGATTATTCATTTGATGGGGAAAAGTTCTGTTGCTGCAGAGGGGCCACAAGCTGTGGAGAGGCGAGCTAGTACAATGTACTTGAACTACGAAGCGATGTACTTCTTCTTTAGAGATCATTATGGACTTCGCCGTGCACAAGTGGCTGTCGTTATTCGGAAGGTCAGTGTTGCAATAAGAGGGGCAATTTCGGCGGTTGTCTTGACATTTGCCCGGGATCCAAACCTTGGCCTAGCAATGAAGGCACAGCGTGATGCAGCAATTAGGATTTTAGCATGCAGCTTGGCCTCACTCGAAGATACCTATCAGCATAGAAATCTAGCACGGGATGCCAACGAATGAAGATTGTTCAGATCATCTCTCATTATGTCCCGGCAAATCGTTTTGGTGGTCCATTGCGCGTCGCGCACGGCTTGGCGTGCAGCCTTGTAAAGGCCGGGCATGACGTAACAATTTGTACCACTAACTTACAGGATGAGACAAATGATTTAAGGGTACCCCTCGATCAACCAGTAGATGTTGATGGTGTAAATGTTTATTATGAGAAGGTGCCATTGTTGCGATACTGGGGGTTTTCGCCGTCGTTGTATCGCCGAGTGCGAATAGAAGTTGGTAAAGCAGATATTGTGATAGTTCATGCCCATTACCAGTTTGCGAATTGGGCTGGAGCCTATCTGGCGCGCAAAGGTAATAAACCGTATGTCGTTTTTGCTCATTCAAGTCTGCATCGTGATGCTGTGGCCCATAGAAACCAGTGGCTGAAGCGTCTTTACTTGTCTTTATGGGAAAATCAGAATCTGCGTCAGGCAGAATTCATTGCCTTTAATGCTGAAGAAGAAAAAGAACAATCATTTTTCACAGATCGAGGTGTGGTTATTCCGAGCGGTGTGGATGGGGAGGCATTTGATCATCTGCCCGCTCCGGGGGCATTTCGTTCACGGCACTTGGAATTACAGGAGAAAGTACTTTTTTTGTTTTTAGGCCGGTTGGATATTCAACAAAAAGGACTCGATTTGCTCCTTCCTGCCTTTGCACAGATAGTTGCAGTGAGGAATGATGTGCATCTTGTATTGGCCGGACCCGATGAGGATGGCGCTGTGGCTACCTTGCGCAAGATGGCGAGTGCGTATGGCATTTCGAAAAACGTGACTTTTACGGGATTAGTATCTGGAGATTTGAAGAAAGCAGTATTGCAAGATTCTGATATCCTTGTTTTACCTTCTCGCTTCGAGGGATTGAGTATTGCCTTGTTGGAAGCGCTTTACATGGGATTACCTGTAGTGGTGACTGATCGGGTGGGACTGCATCGTACTATTAGTCAGTTACAGGCTGGTCTTGTCACGCAGCCTGATGTTCAGTCGCTTGCCCAGGCACTGTTGACTTTGAGTGATCCACAGGCTCGTGCCTGCATGCGAGATCGTGCTATTCCATTGGTGCGCGAACAATATACTTGGGATGCCATTTCCGCAAGATTGTTGATTGAGTTAGGAAGGGCGATATGACTGACTGGACCTGGAAGGGGGATATGGAAGGACTACTGGTTAATGCATTGGGCAATCAAACCAGTGGGCAATCCCGTTGGTGGGATAGTGATCTAGGGAAACAAATCTTCGTAACAGCTACAGCGAACGAAGTCGAGACTCTTTTAGCCCATCGACAGGCAGATATCGTCGGCTGGTCGGCCCTGCCTGACGGTTGGAGTCAGGCGCATGAGAAAACGCATCAGCAAATTACAGACTATTTGGCCGAACTCGATCGCATTTCTGACCGACTGTGCCAAGAAGGAATACCTCTCGTTGTGTTGAAAAACGGAGGCATCGCCCGCGGCATCTACCCCTGCCCTGGTTGCTGTCCCATGGGTGACCTCGACGTACTGGTGGAGAAGCGCCATTTTCGACGGGTCCACGAGATACTGCTAAAAGAAGGCTATCGGCTATCGATAAAGCCGCCTTTAGCCCCCGATAATTTTGAGGGTGCTGAGAACACTGGTGTCGCTGAGTACAGGAAACCTCTAAATAGCCAGTTGGAACTTGAGCTAGAATTGCATTGGCGTCCTGTTACTGGGCGTTGGATACGCCCCGACCAGGAACCATCAGCCGAAGAACTCATGGCCCGCTCCGTTCCCATCCCCGGTACAGTTGTGCGCCTGCTGGCATCGGAGGATAATCTCTTGCAAGTAGCGTTACACACGGCCAGACATACTTACGTGCGCGCCCCGGGCTTTCGTCTGCATTTAGACGTAGAACGTATCGTGCGAGCCTACCCGGATCTAGATTGGGACATCTTCGTGCAGCGGGTCAACGCACTGCAAGTCAAGACGGCGGTTTACTTCTCGCTCGTCATCCCCCACGATTTGTTCGGTACGCCCATTCCTGCGCCAGTACTAGAGACTCTGCGTCCGCCAGCCTGGAAGGAGCGACTGATCATCGGATGGCTAAACCGGACGGGGTTGTTCAGTTCCCATAAGCGCAAATTCAGCAAACCGGGCTATATCCTCTTCACCGCCCTGCTCTATGACGATTGTCGAGGCCTACTGCGGAGCATGTTCCCGGATCGAACCTGGATGCGCGAGTGCTATGGTTTTCATAACGACCTGCTACTGCCCTACTACTACGGTCGGCGGCTGTTTGACCTAGCGTTACGACGGGTGAATACGTGACCTATGGCAGCGGAAGAGGGATTCTCATCGCCTTGTAATCCTGACAAGCTTATGGATGGAATGTTTAACTGATCACAATTATGCCACTTCTGAACATTGTAGAGAGAGGGACTGAGGAGCTAAATGTACAAGAATACATGTCCAATCTGTGCTTCTGATAGAGTAATCAAGTTTATATCTGTTCACCATTTTGATTATTGGACTTGTCAGCGGTGTCGTGCCGCTTTTTTGCCGAATATTGACGTAGTCGAGCAAAAGAACCGCCATAATGTAAGCGAGTATAAACAGTCACGGATCGCGGTTGAAAGTAAGCACAACCGTCATAATCTATGGCTTGTTCACTCGATGAAATCGTCAAAGCGGGAGGGAAGGGTACTGGATGTTGGATGTGGTTCAGGATTCTTGGTTCGTGCAATGTGCGATGCTGGATATGATGCAATAGGTGTTGATATCGGAAATGCGAACGTCGAATTTGCTAAGAAAGAATTGGGGGTAACTATTCTAGATGAAGATTTTCTGTCTATGTCGGGAATGTATGATGTCATTACAATGCACCAGTTGATTGAGCATTTGCCCAACCCCCGTGAATACATCTCTCATGCCAAGTCAATGCTGTGCAAAAATGGTTTATTAATCCTAAGCACGCCAAACCTTTTGCTAGCAAGGACGCTAGCTAGGCTACCAAGGCCGTTCCTGGGTGATGCACTCGGCCATCCGCCAAATCATTGTGTCCTCTTCGAGCCGAAGACTATTAAAACCTTGTTGGACTCTTGCGGGTATCAGCTTCAATCGATTCAAAACAATCCTACCGGCCTCAAGACGCAATCAAGAAGCCGGTACCTCGCTGATAAGGTTTTCTACACTTTTCGGCTTGTCGGTCTCAATATGCTTGTGCATGCTGTGCCGGTGGATATTCCCGGGGCAGGATCAGATGCGTAAATGGGTATGGATTTCAGAACAGCTTTCTGTTTCTCCGTTATGCATGATGATCGGAGGCTGTTCGTTATGACGTTGAACGGGGTGAATTTGTGATTCTGTACCATCGTGTTGGCAAATGTTCCATCGATCTTGTACTCAGCGGGCTGGCGCTATTTTTTCTCTCCCCCATTCTGGCTGTGCTGGCGCTCATCGTGCGCCTGTGGCTGGGTTCGCCCGTACTCTTTCTTCAGCAACGCCCTGGGTTGCATGGCAAGCCCTTCACCCTGATCAAGTTCCGCACTATGACCGACGTACATGACGCCGAAGGCAACCTGCTCCCCGATGGTCAGCGGCTGACCTCTCTGGGTCGTTTTCTGCGCAGCACCAGCCTGGACGAACTGCCGGCGTTATGGAACGTGATGCGGGGAGACATGAGTCTCGTTGGTCCTCGACCATTGCTCATGCGCTACCTGGATCGCTATACCCCGGAGCAGGCTCGTCGCCACGAAGTGTGTCCTGGCATCACCGGCTGGGCGCAGGTCAACGGGCGCAATGCACTCTCCTGGGAGGAGAAATTCGCCTTAGATATCTGGTATGTCGATAACCTCTCCCTTTGGCTTGACTTGCGAATTGTCGCCATGACCGTGTGGAAGATATACAAACGAGAAGGCATCAACCAATCTGGGCAGGCAACCATGGAGGAGTTCTTTGGCAGCGCAGCAGAATAGCTCACCAGTTGTATTGTTCACAAGCGTAGGCCGTCGAGTTGAGTTGTTGCGGTCCTTTCTTCGTGCCTACGAATCTTTAGGCATGTCGAGCCGAATTGTCGCACTTGACATCGATCCATTGGCACCAGCATTACAAGAGGCAGATATTCCGTATCTTGTTCCCCGTGTGACTTCATCGGACTACGTTTCTGTGCTGGTTGAAATTTGTCGGAATGAGCGTGTCAGTCTGGTTTTTCCCCTCATTGATCCAGATATTGCTGTTCTAGCTGCTAATCGATCGGTTATCGAAGCAACTGGCGCTCGTGTCGCTGTCATACCAACAGCAGTAACGGAGATTACCGCTGATAAGTGGCAGACGACTTGCTTCTTTCAAGACTTGAATCTCCCGATACCACAATCGTGGTTGCCTGGTCAGTTTTTGGAAAGAGATCTGACATATCCGGTTTTTATCAAGCCACGCCGTGGGAGCGCCGCTCAGAACACTTTTAAAGTGCGTAATGAACAAGAGCTAGCCTTCTTCGTTGACTACGTGCCCGATCCGATTATTCAGGAATACCTGCCCGGTCCCGAGATTACCAACGATGTAATCTGTGATTTAGATGGTGCGGTGCTGGCAGTCGTCTCTCGTCAGCGTATTGAAGTGCGCTCGGGCGAAGTGTCCAAAGGCGTGACAATCTACAATCCTGCAATCACCGCGGCTTGTGTCAAGATTGCCCAAGCTTTGCCGGCAGTTGGTCCCATCACCGTACAGTGTATGATGATGGACGGTGTTCCCTACTTTACTGAGATCAACGCTCGCTTGGGTGGCGGCATCCCTCTAGGCATTGCTGCCGGTGTAGATGCTCCCCGATGGCTGTTGGCAAAGGCTGCCGGCATATCATTCGATCTTCCTCAGTTGGGAAGTTACCAAACCGGTCTGTATTTGACCCGCTATGATGATTCATTTCTTTTGACTGAGAGTGACCGTGAACAGATGGCAAGCCATCGTCTTTGATTTAGATGATACGCTCTATCCAGAACAACAATATGTGATGAGTGGGTTCAATGCCGTGGCTACCTGGGCGGAAAGTCATTTGGGCATACCCACGAATCAGGGATTCGATGAGTTAGTAGCTCTTTTTCGTGCTGGTGTGCGTCGTGATACGTTCAATCGCTGGCTGTCTGAGCATAACATATCACCGGATAAAGTGGTGCCCGAACTGGTGAAGATTTATCGACTGCATACGCCTAACATTTCTCCATTTCCTGATACACCTGATCTCCTGGCACTGTTGGATGAACAGCACAGGCTTGGTTTGGTGAGCGATGGGTATCTGGAAGTTCAGCAAAGGAAGTGGGCAGCTTTGGGGCTTGCGGAACATTTCGACGCCATCGTATTTTCGGATGAACTGGGCCGAGATAATTGGAAGCCGTCAATAAAGCCATTTTTGACTATTTTGACTCGGCTGGGTATTAAGAATCCTGATTCAGCGGTCTATGTAGGCGATAATCCTCTGAAAGATTTCTGCGGTGCTCGTCAGATTGGTATGTCAACTGTATGGTTTCAGCGTTCCGATAGCGAATACGGCCATCTAGTTCCTCCTAGTGAAGAGTATGCGCCGGATTTTGAAGTCAGGACATCTCGCGAATTGATCCAATTGCTCAAAATGACTGAGAAGTGACCCTTGACCTCTACTCGCATCTACCTCTCCTCTCCTCACATGTCCGGCCTGGAGCAACAATATGTCAAAGATGCCTTTGATACCAACTGGATTGCCCCCCTTGGCCCCCACGTAAATGCCTTTGAGCAAGAATTTGCCGAGTTGGTAGGGGCGAAACACGCCGCGGCTCTCAGTTCGGGGACCGCAGCGATTCATTTGGCCTTAATATTGGCCGGTGTAGGGGCTGGGGATGAAGTGCTGGTTTCCTCCCTCACCTTTTCCGCCAGTGTTAATCCAATTGTCTATGTGGGAGCGAAGCCTGTCCTCATTGACAGCGAACCCAGTTCGTGGAATCTTGACCCTGGGCTTGTGATCGAAACTATCGAACGCAAAGTCCGAGAAGGCAAGCTCCCCAAGGCAGTGTTGCCTGTACACCTGTACGGCCAGAGTGCGGACATGGACCCGATCCTGGATGTCTGTCAACGCTACGAAATACCCGTGATTGAGGATGCCGCTGAAGCCCTCGGTGCCAGCTACAAGGGACGTTCCCCAGGCACATTGGGCAAAGCAGGTATTTATTCTTTCAATGGGAATAAGATCATTACAACTTCCAGCGGCGGTATGCTCGTTTCGGATGATGCCGATTTTATCGCTCACGCCCGCAAGCTGGCCACCCAGGCTAGAGATACCGCGCCCCACTACCAACACTCCGAAATCGGCTACAATTACCGCATGAGCAATGTCTTGGCTGGTATTGGGCGGGGGCAATTGCAGGTGTTAGAAGATCGGGTGCTGGCCCGGCGGCGCAACTGTGCATTCTATCAACAAACCATTGGTGATCTTCCCGGGATTGGTTTTATGCCAGAAGCTTCCTGGGGGAGGCATACACGCTGGTTGACAGTCATCACGGTTGATCCCGAACAGTTCGGTGCCACACGGGAAGACATTCGCCTAGCATTGGAAGCAGAAAATATCGAAGCCCGCCCTGTTTGGAAACCGATGCACTTGCAGCCTGTCTTTGCTGGCTGTGAATATGTCGGTAATGAGATTGCCGAAATGCTCTTTCGGGATGGTCTTTGTCTGCCTTCTGGCTCAAATCTGTCAATTACAGACCTGGATCGAGTGGCAAACGTAATCCGAATGAGCGGATGTCGACTCTCCTAATCTCTATCTCCCTTTCCTTGGTTGTATGGATTTTGTGTCCACAGGCATCTTGTATATACTTTTGTGCTCTATGGCACAAATTCTCTGCTAACTGCCCGTCCTTGTGATATAATCGGCATAACGTAACAACCGTCGGTCATGAACAAGGAATGCCCTCTGTGTCAACCCCTACCCATCGTTTGATAAATCGCCTCCTCGCGTTGCGCAATCGCCATTTTCTGGGTCTCGATCTGCTTTTGCTCGTCTGTAGCCCCTGGCTGGCCTTTGCTGTGCGTACGGACGGTCTGAGCAGCCAGCCTGCCGGATGGGACAGCCTTCCTCAATTTACAGTTGGCCTGATTGCCTACACTGCGCTTGCCCTGGTTGTGCGCCTGGTCATCTTCTACCGGTTCGGCCTTTATCGACGATATTGGCGTTACGCCAGCATCGAAGAGCTGGATCAGATCGCTTGGGCGGTCTTCTTGTCCAGCGCAATTTTGGTCGCCCTGGTTCTTCTTTCCCGTCTGCCTGCGGTGGCGGCTACGGGCTTTCCTCTCTGGAACTTTCCTCGCTCGGTGGTACTCATTGATGGATTGCTGGTCCTGCTTCTAGTGGGGGGGGGGCGATTCAGCGTGCGTCTGGCCACCCGCCGCCAGCCATCGCTTCAGGGTAAGCCGGCACGGCGTGTCTTGATCGTAGGCGCAGGGGATGCCGGCGCTATGGTTGTGCGCGAGCTTCGTAAGAATGGTGCGCTGGGATTAGAGCCGGTTGGCTTTATCGATGATGACCCTGTCAAGCAACATGTGCATATCCATGATGTACCCGTGCTTGGAAATCGGAACGATATTGTCGAGATGGTGCGGGAGTATAAGATAAGCCAGGTGATCATCGCCATGCCTACGGCGACGGGCGCTACCATCCGGGATATTGTACGCATCTGTGACCAGGCCGGTGTCCGGGCGCAAATTGTTCCAGGGCTGGGTGAATTGCTGGATGGTCGGGCCAGTATCAGCAATTTGCGCGATGTACGCATTGAGGATTTGCTACGTAGGGAGCCGGTGCAGACCGACGTAGAGGCTGTGGCTGGCCTGTTGCGGGGCAAGCGGGTATTGGTGACCGGTGGCGGAGGCTCTATTGGCAGCGAACTCTGTCGGCAGATATGGCGCTGCAACCCAGCTCAGTTGATACTTCTTGGCCACGGCGAAAACAGCATTTTTGACATCCATAACGAGTTGCTTGGCGAAGAACCTGGGGCCGCAAACAGCCTTGCTCTTGAGGATGGCCCCAGGTTGACCGCCGTCATCGCTGATGTTCGGTTTGAAGAGCGTATCCGTCAAGTCTTTGAACAGCACCGACCCCAAATTGTCTTTCATGCGGCTGCCCACAAACATGTGCCTCTCATGGAGATGAATCCGGTGGAGGCAATTACCAACAATGTGCAAGGCACAGACAATGTAGTTGCCGCTGCGCTGGCTGTGGGCGTGGGACACTTTGTGATGATCTCTACCGACAAGGCTGTCAACCCTACCAGTATCATGGGCGTCAGCAAACGTAGTGCTGAACTGCTGGTGCATCGGGCAGCGAAAGTCAGCGGGAATGCCTTTGTGGCTGTGCGTTTTGGCAATGTGTTGGGCAGCCGAGGCAGCGTCGTACTCACCTTTCAGCGCCAGATTGCGGCTGGCGGACCGGTGACAGTGACTCACCCGGAGATGACCCGCTTTTTTATGACTATCCCGGAAGCGGTGCAATTGGTACTGCAATCTTCGGTGATGGGCAGCGGTGGCGAGGTCTTTGTGTTGGATATGGGCCAGCCAGTACGCATTGCCGATTTGGCCAGGGACCTGATCGAGTTGTCCGGGTTGCGGGTGGGCGAAGACGTGGAGATCGTCTACAGCGGGATGCGGCCGGGTGAAAAGCTCTACGAGGAACTCTTTATCCCCGGTGAGCGCTATGAACGAACCCGGCATGAGAAGATTTTTCTCGCTGCCAATGCGGGAAATCTGATTCCGGAGGACCTGGACGGCAAATTGGCAGGTCTCTATAAGGCAGCGGCCGTGGTCGATGAGGCGTCTATTCTGGATAGATTCCGAACGTTGGTTCCCGAATTTCAGCCTGTGGGCCGTAGTGTAGTGGGTAACGGGCGCTCTGTATCAGAGGAAGTTGGTAGAGTCCTCAACGGAGTACCAACATAATCAGTTGCAGACTGTTCGTTATCTGTTTTTCCTAAAGCGAAAATCAAAGAAAATAGCCACCAAAATAGAAAATTTACCTTCGATCCCATGGCTACCGCGTCGGCCATGCTGTAGACTGTCTGGGCTACCAGAACGCCGAGCAGACCCACGGCCCAGATTCTGTTATGTCCCCTCCATAACTTTGCCAGTGTTGAGCTGGCTGCCATGTAGAACGCTAGCAGGGCGATCAGTCCGGGGATACCGAAGTCCAGCGCCATTTGTAAAAAGAAGTTATGGGCATGGCCAAAGTCTAAGTCGGGGGCAATCGTGAAAAGTGGGTAGAGCAGGTGGACAATTTTGCGGAATGTGCCTAATCCCATTCCTGTGAAAGAGAAATCCTGGATGCCATAGAAGGCACGACTCCAAATTTCGATACGACCCTCCAATGTCAAAGAGCCGGCCAACTCTTGGACATTTTCCGCACTTTCCAAGCTGGTCGATAAGGAATCTATTGGCACCACTGCCAACCCAATCAGTACAGCCAGACTGCCTGCCAACAACAGCCAACGCCCCCAACGCCAATTGATTAGTAGCACGACCATCACCCCTGCCGCCAATCCCAATAATCCACCCCGTGACTGGGTGAGCAGTAATACGCCTCCGGTGCTCACCGCCACCAGTCCGGCTGGTAGCCAGGTTTGCCAACGGCGTCCATGGTGTAGCAATCCGTACACAGCGAGGACGATGAAGATGGGCAGGATATAGAGCAGGGTCCCGGCCACCTGGTTGGCATTGAAGCCCCCATCGGTCCCGCTGAATACGCCAGCCAAGGGTTTGGGGAGTCGGGCCAAAAGTGGCCCGATCAATGGAAATTTATTTGACCATTGGGTTCCAAAGAGCGACGCTGCTGCGATTCCCACCCCGATTCCCCCAAAGCCCGCCACAAAGAGATGGAACAATTCCCGTCGCCGGGATGCGTGACTGACAATCGTCCAGAATAGAAAGAAATTCCAGACCAGGATCAGCGCCCGTGGGATCGAATACTCGTCCCGCAGTGGTCCTGGCGCAGCCCAGATGGAGATGGGCAACATCACCAGAAAGAGGAAGAAGATGGGCGAGTCTGCCGGTGTGCGCCGGAACCAGACGCCAATCGTGAACCGTCGCCAGACCCAGCCCATCGCCAATATGCCAACCGTCGCGGCTAACTCACCGCCAGAAAAACGGTCTGGAAAATAGAGTACGGGTGCTGTGACAGCGAGCAGTATTAGTTCGACAAAGAGAGGAAGATCCCAATAACGCCGGAGATTCATGAACAGCCTGTTCTGTGGATATTGATATTTGTTGCACGATCGTAGCATAGCCCTACGAGCAGAAGCAAACTGAGCGTTCCCAAGAATCAGCATCTGGCCGAACGGTCGCAAATCCTGGATTTCGATACGGCGATTTGACCTGAATGGGTATGTGTTGCTGCCATATCGCCTACCCTTCAACAGGCTCAGGACACCGCTCAATCGGCGGATTTGCTCCCTTGCTTCCTTACTCGCGATTGCCCTAGAGCTAAATGCTTTTGTCATTGAACGTGTATGTGTTAAGATAATCACTGCTATCCTGTTTTGATAGAACAGCGTTGAGCAACAAATCGTTTGAGTGGAATGTCGGCTGTTTCGCTCAGTGTGGTGATCTGATTTCCCTCTCGATTACTCTCCACTTTGTCTCAATCAAGAAAATACACATGACTGTCGAACAGATTTTTGCGCCATTACTTGCAGACCCGGACAAGGTTGCATCACTGGTTCGTCTCTTTACCAATGAAGATTGGAAACGCGTACTTCAAATCGCACGGCGCACCCATCTAGTCGCCCTGCTTCATTATCGGATCAAACAGATAGGTATTGAGCTTCCATTGGAGTTTCAGGAAAGCATGCGCGATCTTCTTCGTCTGGCAACTATGGACGCTTTACAAAAGCGTGCCGAACTTGCACGCATTCTTGCCGAGCTGAATGATGCTGGGATACCCCCTATCCTTTTCAATGGTGCGGTGCTGGCCCACACCGTTTACCCCATCTATACCCACCGCCCGATGGGTGACATCGATCTGTGGATTTCCCGCCAACACATGCCCCAAGCCCAATCGGTGCTGAAATCAATTGGCTATGTGTACAAAGAAAAGGAACATCGCTCCCACGCCATGCAGTCGTTAGGTGATGGCGAGTTACAAATGCGTGGGCAGACACCTCTGCTCGGATTGGTCGAACTCCATTACGGTGTATTTGCTGGTGAATGGCTTCGCATTGTTACACGCGTCGACCGCAGCGCAGTCTATAATCGATTGATTTCCTGCACGATAGTCGATCAACCTGCCTATCATCTATCACCGGAGGACGCATTCATCCAGATTGCACTGCATATAGCCATCAATCATCAAATGACAGTCAACGGACTGCGCAGTCTGGTTGATCTGGAGTTTCTGGCCCAAAGCGGCATGGATTGGGAGATTGTCTTCCGGCGTTGCCAGGAATGGCGTGTATACACGGCTGTCTCCTTTGTAATTGACTTTTGGAACCGGCTGTTCGCTACGGCACAGAGCGCTCAAGCGGCGAGACTCCTGCCTTTTCGCCGATATTCCTTATTGAGTCTGTTTGTTAAGCCAATAGATATGGTGGAATGTCATAGTCTCTCCAGTAGCCGATGGCGGTTGTTATATCAATTGTCCCTCGTGGATCGTGTCCAGGATGCTTGGAGATTAATTATACATACAATCTGGCCTGATCAAGCGTGGCTTCAAGCAAGATACAATACCACAGGCTTGCGGACTCGGTTTCAGCATTTCCAACAGATAGCCAGTGGCAAAATCTAGCACCAGGTATTCGCCCTCTATTTTTCACCGCATCCCACAAAGCGAAATTCTCATGCCCATCAACTTCGGAACAGACGGCTGGCGCGCCGTCATCAGTGAAGACTTCACCTTTGCCAACGTGCGCAAAGTCGCCCAGGCCATTGCAGACAAAGTCCTTGCGGACAGCAGGGACCGGGGACTGGGAACTGGGGACTGGGGCGAAGCCGCCACTTCCCAATCTCTAATCCCCAATCCTCAATCCCCAATCTCTATGGTAGTCGGCTTCGATACCCGCTTTCTTAGCGATCGCTACGCCCAGACTGTCGCCGAAGTGCTGGCCGGCAATGGCATCCATGTCTGGTTGGCCAAGGGCGACGCGCCCACGCCGATGATCTCCTACGCTATTGTGGACAGGCAGGCAGCGGGCGGGGTGATGATCACGGCCAGCCACAACCCGCCCCGCTACAACGGCATCAAACTCAAGGCTGCCTACGGCGGCTCAGCCAGCCCCGCCGACTCTCAGGAGATCGAGCGGCGCATTCGGGAGAACGACGCCGACGGGGAACCCATTCGGACGCGCCCCTTCAGCGACGCCGTAGCCGAAGGACTGATCACCCGCTTCGATCCCCTGTCCGCTTACCGCACCCATTTGGAAAAACTGGTCGATTTCGATGCCATTCGCCGGGGTGGTTTATCGGTGGCTGTGGATGCGATGTACGGCGCGGGCCGGGTCTATTTACGGGAACTGCTCGGAGAAGCAGGCTGCCAGGTGACCGAACTGCGGGGCGATCTGAACCCCGGCTTCGGCGGGGCACATCCCGAACCGATTGCGCGCCATCTGCAACCACTCATCAACGAAATGTCCACGGGGCGACACCAGTTGGGTCTGGCGACCGACGGCGACGCCGACCGCATCGGCGCGGTGGACCCGGATGGCCGTTTCATCGATCCCCACGCCATACTAGCCCTGCTCCTGGAACATCTGGTCCACGAGCGGGGGCTGCGGGGCAGTGTGGTCAAGACTGTCAGCACCACACAGATGCTCAACCGGCTGGCCGACCACTACGGCCTGCCCCTCCACGAGACACCCGTAGGCTTCAACCACATCAGCGATCTGATGCTCAGTGACAATGTGTTGTTGGGGGGCGAGGAGAGCGGCGGTATCAGCATTCAGGGCCACATTCCCGAAGGCGATGGGGTGTTGATGGGGCTGTTGCTGGCGGAGATTGTGGCCAAGCGAGGCAGAAGTCTTTCGTGCCTGCTCCACGAACTGATGGAGCAGCCCCACATCGGCCATTTCTTCTACGGGCGGGATGATCAGATAGTGACGCCGTTCAAGAAGGCTACCCTCGTGGCCGGGTTGATGGCACGGCTTCCGGAGAGTCTGGCAGGGGTTCCTCTGCACCACAGCAGCGACCGGGACGGTGTGAAATACATTCTGGCCGACAATAGTTGGCTACTCATCCGACCCAGCGGCACAGAGCCTGTCCTGCGGGTCTACGCCGAAGCCCGGAGCCAGGAGCAGGTGCAGGCATTGCTGGCGGAAGGTGGTCTGCTGGCGAAAGATGTGTTGGCAGAGATGGCGGGATGAATAACAGCGGACGCGGATGAACGCAGAAACAACTGATATTATCTGCGCAAATCAGTTGTTTCTGCGTTCATCCGCGTCCATTTTTTTAATTAGGGCGCACAGGTAACTGCTGGCGGATTTCCTGGCGGGTCTGCTCGAATGTCTGACGCAGCATCAGGTCCGATGTCTTCTCCGCGGCCACTGTGCGTTGGGCGCAGGAAACACAGCCCAACGACGCTTTGTAGCTGCTCTGATCGCAGTGTAGGCAATCACACAGCCGAATCATCATCAGCGAAAAGGCCAGAGTGTCTTCGCGTCCGTCGGGCTGGCAGGCCACCTGGCTCACCAATTCGTGCCAGACCTCGCCTCTTTCCCGACGCAGCGGGGAGATCGCACGGTGCGGGAAAAGAATCTCGCTTTCGGGGTACATAAAGGCTCCTCGAAGGGGTATGAGTTCGTACCAAAAAGGGGTGTTGTTTCGGGAAAATGTGTCGAACCACAGAAATAGATAGTGATCACGAGGCCAAATTAATGCGTGTAGCCATCCTAGCACAAAAAGAAAAGTGCTGTCAAAAAAGGTCGCTAAAAAGTGAGCAATATTACAAAGTCAGGCCAGCGCCACCCGTGGCCGAGAGAGACCAGCGACACCGCTTGTGCGCGCTCCTGTGCCTGCCGAAATTCCGTCTACAGTGCGATGATCAGTCCGGAGAGAGCGACCAACAATCCTCCGGCCAACAGAATGGCGAGTCCGATGATGGGCAAAGGCAGGAGCGCAGCCGCGGCCGCCCGGGGCAAAGGTAAACCCGTAACTTCTGCATTGGCCCGTATGTAGACTACCAGTGACCAGCCGACGCCAACCAGCCCGGCCAGCGTGCCCAGGCACGGGATCGGCGAAAGACCCGTCAGCAGCAGGGGCGCCGCTGCATAGCTGGTGGCGGCGTAGAAGCGCTGCATTGTCACATTGCCCCCCAGCCCTTTGTTGGCCACCATTACTACCGCCCCGTAGACAATCCACAGCGAGAGCCATTGCAGGGGCCAATTGATCCATTCGCCCAGCGCGCTCAAACCGCCAGCCAGCCAGTCGGGCAGGGGTTGACCCATACCCGCGATTGTCTGGTACAGATCGTGCAGCGCCGCCGAATTGAAAAACCAGGGGGTGTTGAACCCCAAACGGCCAGTCACGTCCTGTGCCTCTGCGCTGGCCTGCACGGCCTGGGCGATGGGCAAAACCGTGCCGGTTTGGGCTGCCAGGAACCAATTGAGTATAAAAGGTAGCAGCCCGGCAACCAATGCCAACAGCACAATCATTCCGATTGCCTGCTGCATTGTACTCTGTAGATAGGCCGCCCGTCGCAACTGGGCGGCATTGCTGATCTGCTGAGGCGAGGGCAACCAAACACGCCAGTTCATGTGCCACCTCATGTGCCACCTCCTGTCAAAGAGGCCAACGTGAGCGAGACGAAAGTGACGGCGAACAGGACAATTGCCCCCAGGACAAGCGGGGCCAACGCCGCACCGGCTGCTTTGGTTGGCGGCAGATCGTGGGCCACTTCCAGCCCCCGATAGGCGATCAGTATCCCCCACACGTGGATGAGCAGACCGCTGACCGAGACGAAGGGGATGACCATCGCAACCAGCAGCACCCGCGGGGCCAGACTCAGGGCAATTACGCCCAGGGACTGCCCAACCGAGCCACTGCCGCCCAACAGACGGGCCACCAGATGGCAGAGAAGTCCGTAGAGCAGCCATTGTCCGATATAGAGCAGCGGAGTGGCAACCAGAACCAGCAGGCGCAGCCAGCCAGTCCCGTAGTCGAAGAGTGTTGTAATCCAGGGCCACATCTGGCGGAGCAGGGCTTCGGCCTGGGCCGGATTTACCGCCACGCCCAATAGGGACTGTTTGAGGGCTGTGACAATTGCTTCCAGCACAGAGCCGGGGAGGGGCAGACTGGCCGTCAGAAGCAGGCCGCCAATCAGGCGGGCCACTGCTACCGCAAGGCCAATCACAAAGGCAAAGAATAGCCCTTCGATCCAAGGGTTGTCGTCGTCCGTCATCTCGACGAACGGGGCAGGCTCCAATGTCAGCGCCTGTCCAAGCAAACGGGGATATGTTTTTGGTTGTAGCATCGCGGCATCACCGAAGGAAAGAGGTGAGAAGGTAGCCAAATCATAACATAGCCGCCGAAGCACTCACAATCTTCGGATGGATAGGTAACCAATTGTTTCCGCGGAAGAGGTTCGACTTTTCAGAAAAAGTCGAACCTCTTTCCCCTATCCCTCTCAGTCGAGAAGATACGCTTTGACAAACCCAATAGTTATAGTAGTCTGTAGGAGTAATCAATCCGTGTGGCCTCTGTGTACATCGGGCGTGAAAATGACAATCCACCGAAACGGGGATAGATATTCCCGCTTCCAGCAATCTGAGCGATGCGCGGGACAAGCCCGCCGGTTGATAGTTGCCTATCTTCTGCTGCTTCTCTTGGCTGCATTGAACGACGGCAACGCGCTGGCCCAGAGCCAGCCCCAGGAGACGCCGCCAAGCCATCCTGTGGCCCACGCTGTGGCTGCTGGCGAGACTCTCAGCGAGATCGCCCAGGGCTACGGAATTCCTCTGGCCGATCTGCTGGCCTACAACGGCATCACCGACGCCGACTCTGTGAGAGTGGGGCGGGAGCTTCGTTTGCCCCCATCCTCCCCGTCAGAGGCCGTCGATCCCGCTGATCCCACCCAGCCAGCCGAGACCCAGCCCGGCGGTCAGGTCATCAGCCTTAACCGGACAACGACAGTGCGCCCGGATGACAACTTAAGTCTGATCGCACTCCGCTACGGAGTGGACCTCTCCGCCCTGCTCGCGCTGAACGGCATGGACAGTGCAGCCGATACCATCCGTGCGGGACAGGAACTGCTTTTGCCCGCCACCACCGACGACCTGCTGGTGGCTGACCCGGATCGGCTCTATCGGGTGCAGCCGGGGGAAAGTCTCGGACTGATTGCCCAGGCCCACGAAATCACTTTGCCCGAATTGATGGCGGTCAACCGCATCAGCGATCCGAATACAATCCAGCCCGGCCAGGAACTGGTGATTCCGGGGGAGATTCGCACGGGTCAGGCCGAATCGATTGGACCGGCCCGGGCCGGCTTCTACTATCACAATGTGCAGCCTGGCGAAACGATGTCCCAACTGGCCCAAACCTACAACACAACCCCACAGGCTATCGTGCGCTACAACGGTCTGCCCGACGAGCAGACAATCTATTCGGGGCTGGAAGTCCGCATCCCCTACGGGCCGCCCATCCTCAACCGTTTGCGTCCGCCCACTCCGGAGACCGGGACCGAATTTGTGGTCAGCATCACCCGCCAGGAGTGTTGGGTGATGCAGGATGGCACAGTTCTGCACGACTGGCGATGCAGCACGGGCCAGGGCCAGTGGGCCACCCGCACGGGCAGCTTTCCCATCAAAACCCGAATGGAAGTTGCCCAGAGCAGCGCCTATCGCCTCGATATGCCCTTCTGGCTGGGCATCTACGATGTGGGGGAATACGAAAACGGCATCCACGGCCTGCCTGTGGAGTGGGAGACGGGTGAGAAGCTCTGGGATACACTGGTGGGCCAACCGGCCACCTTTGGCTGTGCGATGCTGTTGGACGAAGACGCGGCCACCCTCTTCGCTCTCTCCTATCTGGGAATGCCGGTCCACATTGTGGACTGACAGTCAGAAGTTCGGTCGCGAAAAAGCTGGACGCAGATAAACGCTGAAAACGCAGATTGTTTCGCTGGATCAGCGGCCCATTTTCTGTTCCATCACCAGCAATCGGATGTCAACGGTCTGGAATCTGTCGGCTGTGGGGAGTCGGACGGTCCGAACTGCCACAGGGGAGTGGCGTATCATAGGCATCAACCGGACTGTGCAGAACGACACAGCGATTCGATGTACAAAGAACGATACTGATACCAACGCCGATTCCCAAGACAGTTTGTCCCGAGGTTCTCCCAATGATGCAACACGAATATCAACTCACCGATCTGTTTCTTGTTTTCTCCCTATTCATCGTGCTGCTCATCACTGCCAGCAGCGCCCTTCCCGCCATCTGATCGTCCCAGATAGTCCAGATGGCCACACCCGTCCACTGGAAAGTGTATGTCTGCGCCCCCCTTCCCTGATAGCCTGACCGCGGGCAAACTGCCCCATACGCTGCTGGCCCGGCTGCTTGCCCATCTGCCCACCGCACACCCCCGGCTTCTGCTTGGCCCCGGTGTGGGCGAAGACGCCGCTGTCATCGACTTCCCTGCCGACCACCTGCTGGTCGCCAAGAGCGATCCTATCACCTTTGCCACCGACGCCATCGGTCACTACGCAGCAAACGTCTGCGCCAACGATCTGGCCGTCACCGGGGCCACGCCCCTCTTTTATCTCCCCACTGTACTCCTGCCTGCCCAAGCCACCGACGAATCGACAGTCCAGGCCATCTTCGACCAGATCGGAACGGCCTGCACAGCGCTCGGTATTGTCGTCGCTGGAGGGCACACAGAAATTACTGCCGCGGTCAACCAACCGGTCATAGCGGGTACGCTGTTGGGGCAAGTGGCCCGCGACAGCCACATCACCAGCGGCGGTTGCCGTCCCGGCGATCAGCTTCTGCTGGTCGGCGAAGTGCCCATCGAAGGCGCAAGTATCATCGCCCGGGAACGCCGCGCCGAACTGCTCGCACTGGGCTGGGATGGGGCAATGCTGGATCAGGCCGCTGGCTATCTCTACGAACCGGGCATCAGTGTTGTCCAGCCAGCCCTGGCCGCAGCCCGAACCGGGTTGGTGACGGCTATGCACGACCCCACCGAAGGGGGTGTGGCCACAGGCATTTGGGAGATGGCCGAAGCTGCCCGCGCCGGTGTCGTCGTCGATTTGGATGCGATTGCTGTCAACCCCCTGTCCGCCAGCCTCTGCGCCGCCTTCGGGCTGGACCCGCTGGGCACGATTGCGTCCGGTGCGCTGCTCGCTACCGCAGCTCCGGCCAATGTGCCCCGCCTTCTCCAACACTGGGCCGACATCGGCTGGACAGGCCAGGTGATTGGGCAGATTACCCCCTCAGAAAGCGGCTGCGTCGCCACCCGCGGCGGAAAAGCCGTCCCTTTCCCCACATTCCCCGTGGACGAAATCACCAGACTCTGGCTGTAGACGCGTAGACTTCTAACCCCAGAGCCTGCCCCGCGTTTTCGCTGTATAGGTAGAGAAGTCTGCTTTTGTCAGCGTCCATCAGCGTTCATCAGTGGCTAAAAACGCTTTCTACAGCGAAGATACTCAACAAAAGAACAAATCCGCGCTTGACACCAGAACAAATGTTCTGTATGATGGTGCTATCAGCAAAAAGGCTGATTTTGTACCCTCCATAGAGCAGGTCCGCCACGCGCCTTTTCGAACAATCCGAGCCTTTTACACATTCCTGGTCTATGCCGCGCCCCCGCTGGGACGCGTCGGGAAATATCGGGTATTTTTGTGTAAGGGGAGGTTGAGATGGGGCGGCGTCAGACACTCAATATGCAGGCGGATCGCATCGAACAGGTGTTGGGCCAGCACAAAATTCCGGGCCGGATCAACGGCGGTACAGTTACACCCCGCTTTGTCCAGTTCAAGCTGGCGACTGAACTGGGCACGAAAGTCTCCAAAGTCTCGGCCCTGGCCGAAGAGATCGCGATGGCCCTGGGCAGCCGGGAGGCCCGGGTCTACCGGGACGGCGGCGAAATCAATGTCGAAATCCCCCGGGAGAACCCGGACCCGGTGCGTCTGCTCCCCCTCTGCAAGCGGCTGACTGTCGTGCCGCCGGCTTCGGCTGTGCTGGGCATGGACGAGCAGGGCTTTCCCCTCCTCTTGCGCCTCACAGCGCCGGATGTGGCCCACGTCCTCATCGCCGGGACCACCGGCAGCGGCAAGACCGCGCTGGCCCGCACCCTCCTCACCTCCCTGGCAATGCACAACCACCAGGGCCAACTCCAACTCATTCTGATCGACCCCAAAGGCCGGGGTTTCGGACCCCTGGCCGGGCTGCCTCACGTGCTGAACGGTGTGCAAAATACGCCGGAAGCCGCGCTCTCGTGTCTTTCCTGGCTGGTGCGGGAGATGGAACGCCGGGACGCCGAAGCCGTGAGTACACCGGTTCTGGTCGTGGCCGTGGACGAGCTGGCCGACCTGCTCCAGACCGGCAGCAAGCAGGTGGAGGAGTGTCTGACCCGGATTGCCCAGCGGGGCCGGGAGGCGGGTATCCATCTGGTGGCCTGCACCCAAAAGCCCACGGCTGCGCTGATCGGCGGGGCGATGAAGGCCAACTTCCCTGTGCGGCTGGTGGGCGCGGTGGCTGGCTCCGACGAGGCCCGCTACGCCTCGGGCATCAGCGATTCTGGCGCGGATAAGCTGGAAGGCAAAGGTGACTTCATTCTGGTGGCCCGCGGCTCTCTGCTGCGCTTTCAGGCGGCCTGGCTGGGGCCACAGGACCTTTCGCTGGTGGCGAGCGAACTGCGCACGGGCGGGCGCACCTCCCGTCGCTGGCAGAACGAGGGCAAGGCGGACGATCTGCCCGATATGCAGTTGCCTGCATTGCCACCTCCCCAGCCCCATCGTTCACTGATGGATCGGCTGCTGGGGCGGAATATGTAGGGCGGTTGCCCTGAAATGAGTTTGTATACACGGATAAAAAGGAACACTGAAAAGCAGATTGATCCGTGTATACAAACTTTCGTCTGCCATTGCGCGACGGGCGCGTGGAAAACTGATACTGATGACGATAGTTTTGAGGTGGGGATATGAAACGACTAATAAGTGTGGCGCTGTTGATTTTTGTCGGTTTTGCAGGCTGGCAGGCGGGTGGCGCGCTTAGTTCGGACGCAATGGGGATGGCAGTGGGCATTGTCTTTGGTGTGCTGGCAAGTTTGCCCGCCGCGCTGCTGATTCTGGTCGCCAACCGGCGTTCCTCCCAGCAGGAATCGCTGATGCCCCGTTCTTCTGCCCAGCATCAGCCCCAGGCCGGTCACGGACAGATGCCGATTGTGATTATGGCCCCGCCAGCCCAGCCCGGCTATGGACAGGTCGGCTACGGGCAACCAGCGGGCCAGCAATACGCCCAGTTGCCCGCACCCCAGACTGGCAATTGGGGCTTCCCCTCCCAGCCCGCCCGGGCCGAGCGAGCCTTTACAATTGTCGGCGAACAGGCGGAATACGCAGACGAGTGGTAACCTTTCAGAAGTTCGACTTCTCGGAAGAAGTCGAACTTCTATCGGACTGTCCCCCGACGAGCCGCCTGTCCTCTCAATGGATGGGCGGCTCGTGCGTTTGATGGGGGCTTGCGCTCTCTGGTACAATGAATCGGACATTGCATAAACCGGTTTATGGCTTCACCCCCACCACTGGAGTCCACATGAATCTACGCCGACTTTCTTCGGTCTCTCTGGGCCATCTGGCCATAGACGTTCTCAGTTCATCCGTGGCGATGATTCTGACTGTGATGGCCGTGCCCTTTGACCTGAGCAACAGCCAGATCGGTGTGGGCGTGATGATCTACCAGTTGGTCGGTTCCCTCACCCAGCCCTTTTTTGGTGTGCTGGCGGACCGGGTGGGCGGGCGCTGGCTGGGAGCGGCTGGCCTGGCCTGGACCGCCACTTTCTACTGGGCTGCCACCTATGCCCAGAACTATCCGGTTCTCCTGCTGTTGATGTCTTTGGCAGCCCTGGGCAGCGCAGCCTTTCACCCCCAGGGGGCAATGAACGCCAGCGAAGCGGGCCAGGGGCGGGCCTCCAGTTCCACCGCGATTTTCTTTCTGCTGGGCCAGACGGGGCTGGCCTTGGGGCCTGCCCTGGCCGGATTTTTGCTGGAAAGTTCCGGGCTGGCGGGTGTGCGTATCCTGGCCGGGGCTTCTGTGCCGCTGGTCTTTCTGATGGCCCTATGGCTGCAACAGCCCGCTGATTTCACCAAACACCAGCCCCTCAGTGCCAGTGGTGGTAAACAGCGTAGCCAGGCAACTTTTCGCCGCTCGGTCTTTGTGGCCTTTGTGCTGGTTGTCGGCCTGCGTGCCACTGTCCAGTCCGGCTATTATGGGCTGCTGCCCAAATTTCTGGCCGACCAGGGCTATGCGCCCTCGACGTATGGGCTGATGGTGGGCATTTTCAGCCTGACGCTCGCCATCGGAACCCTGGGCGGCGGGATTCTGGGCGACCGCATGTCCCACCGAACTCTGCTGATTTGGGTATCGTTGCTGGCTACACCCTTCACAGTTTGGATGCTCTACAGCGATGGATGGGCCTTTGCTATCGCGGCCGGGGTGGGCGGGCTGCTCATCGGCGCACCCCACAGCATTCTGGTGGTGATGGCCCAGAATCTGCTGCCCAAACGCCAGGGATTGGCCAGCGGTGCGGTGCTGGGTTTTATGTTTGCAGCGGGCGCGGCCGGAACCGGGCTGGGTGGCTGGGCCGCGGATTCCGTTGGACTGCCGCTGATTCTGCTGGTGATAGCACTGTTGCCCCTTGGTTCAGGCATCTCCGCCATCTTCCTGGCCCGGGATGTGGTCTCCCGTGCGGCGGTCACGCCTGTTTTGAATGTAGCCACGGATGAGCGCTGACGATTTCGTTGTTCGCCGGCGCGGAGCGGCAGCGAAAATCGGGAGAGACATCTGCTTTTATCAGAGTTCATCATCGTTTATTAGTGGCTCAAATGGCTTTTTGCAGGAGTGGTATTGCAGTTACCAGTGGCTGAAAAATGAAGGATACTCCTATGGACCCAACAGAACCACAAGAACTGGCGCGAGCGTTGCCGATTGTCTGGCAGGGCAAGCCACCCCGGCAGCGGGTGGGGCTGGCCCTGGGCGGTGGCGCGGCACGAGGACTCGCCCACGTCGGCGTGCTGGAAGTGCTTGAAGAGGCGCATATTCCCATCGACTACATTGCGGGGACGAGCGCTGGTGCGATTGCGGGGGGGCTGTATGCCGCTGGTTTCACCACCGCGGAGATGCGCAAGGAGGCACAGAAGCTCAACTGGCTGGAAGTTGCCAGCTTTGGCATCCCCAAAATGGGGCTGCTCAACTTCGACAAGGCAGCCCAATGGATCGAGGACCTGCTGGAAGATCGCCCCAACACATTTGAGGAACTGGTCATTCCCTTCGCTGCTGTGGCTGCGGATATTGTGAGCGGGGAATTGATCGCCATCAATGCCGGCAAACTGTCAGCGGCCCTGCGTGCCAGTTCGAGTGTGCCGGGGATATTTACCCCGACCCGTATGGGCGGCCGGATGTTGGTGGATGGGGGCACACTGAACAATCTGCCCGTCTCGGTGGCCCGGCGTCTGGGCGCGGATTATGTGATTGCCGTGGACCTGCTGCCATCGGGCACTGTGGGGAGCAAAGAGCCGGGCAATGTGATGGAGCTAACCGTCACTGCGCTCTATATGCTCATGCGCTCCACCCACAACGAAGGGTCCGAGGCCGACCGGGTGATTTTGCCCGCCATCGGTCACTACAGCCTCTTTGATCTGGGCCACAAAGATGAGTTGATGGAAGCCGGACGGGTGGCAGCACAAAAGGTTGTTCCCAAGATCAAGCGTGACTTGGGCTTGTAAGAGGTTGACACACTGGCAGGGGCTGGGTACAATGGCAGATGTAGAAGGTCGGACGAATTCTGTCTGTTTGGCGGCTCTGGCTCTTCTGTCTGACGGGATTTCGCTTGCACAGTTCCGAACATTCCCGGATTTGCGTTGGACCACTGCCTATTGTATTGTTGTGTTATTGCTCTGTTTGTAGCTGACCGCTTTGGGTGGTCAACTGCTACAAGAAATTTATTGACCACCGCTCTATCTGAGGAGACTTTCCCAAAATGACTCACGTAATTTTCGATCTGTGTGTTCGCGATGGTGCTTGTGTCGAAGTTTGCCCGGTCGAGTGCATTATCCCCGGCCAGCCCGAAGAGGAATGGCCCTGGTATTACATCGATCCCGAAACCTGCATCGACTGTGGCGCGTGTGTGCCTGAGTGCCCGGTGGACGCGATTCTCCCGGAAGAAGACCTGCCGGAAGAGTATGCCTACACCACCGAGCTGAACGCAATGTTCTTCACCGAGGGCGAAGGCCCCGGCTATGCTGCGCTGGAAATGGGCGGCTAAGAAGCGGTTTTAGAAGCACAAAAACCCCTGCCCCGGCAGGGGTTTTTCTTTTCCAGCAGTCCATACGATATTTGACAAACCGGGTTTCTCGGAAGAAACTCGGTTTGTATCTTTCGCCCCAAAACTATAAATGAAATGGAAGGAAGTGCGCGATGAGCGAAGAAAAGAAGATGCAGCCACCGGATTGGACAGATGTGGAGCGGGTATTGGTGATTATGGCCCACCCGGACGACCCGGATTTCTCCTGTGCGGGCACGGCCATTCAGATGGCGGCCCAGGGAATTGAAGTGACGTATATGATTTTGACCAACGGGGACAAGGGCAATCACAATCCGCTGATCACCCGCAACCAGTTGATTCTGATGCGCAAGGAAGAGCAACGGGCCGCTGCTGCCCTCTCTGGCGTGAAGGATGTGATCTTTATGGACGAGGAGGATGGCTTTCTGCGTTCCACGCCAGAAATCCGCAAACGGGTGACACGGGAGATTCGGCGCATTCGCCCCCAACTGATCATCTGTGCCAGCCCGGACCGCTACTTCTCCGGCAACGGCTACATCAACCACCCGGACCATCGCAACGCAGGTCTGGTGGCGATGGAGGCAATCTTCCCCGCGGCGGACAACCCGATGTTCTACCCGGACATGGCGAACGAGGGCTATTTGCCCCACAAAATCAGCCAGTTGTACGTCAGCGGCCACGACGATGCGGACGTGGAGGTGGATGTCACCGACGGCATTGAGACGAAAATTGCCTCAATTCTGAGCCACACAAGCCAGTTTCCCGAACCGGAGCAGATGGAGAAATGGCTGAAGGAGCGCTGGGGTGAGAAGCAGGAGGACGGAACCCTGCGCCACTTCGAGCGTTTCAAAGGGCTGCGGTTTGACCGGCCACGCCGAACCAGCGAGGAAGAGAAGAAGGACGCTGAGAAGTAAAAGAAGCACAGTAAAAAAGAGGGGGGAGTCGATTCGACTCCCCCCTCTTTTTTACTGTGCTTCTTTTAATTAAGTAATCAGTTGTCAGTCATCAGCGGCATCGAAGAAATTGGCCGCTGATAGCTGGTCACTGTCTACTGTACCTCAGACATCAACTCATCCTGGGTTTCGTTGGCAAATTCAGTCAGGTCAGCCAGGGTGGACTCAATGTCAGCGCCCTGGGCGATGGCATTGATGGCCTCTTCGGCTGCGTCACGCACTGCTGTGTAGGAGATCAGTTGCGGTTCGTAGTAGCTGAAGGGGAGCAGTGCCGCGGCCTGTGCCCACTGGGGATTCTCTGTGTAGTAGTCGGTCAGGAAGGCTTCGGTCCCGGCACGGGTCGGGAAGTAGCCACTGATGATGTCCCACTGGGCCTGAATCTCAGGCGAAGTGAACCACTTGACGAAAATCCAGGCGGCCAGTTCTTGCTCTGGGGTGGTGCGGGCAATCATCACATCGCCACCGTAGACATTCTGCACGGGGTCGGCGGTGGTGTGGGGGATAGCTGTCACGCCCCAAGCGTCCGGTTCGGTGTTGTTGTCGGTGGCAACAGTGTTGACATCGATGTCGTAGAAAGGAATACCCGAGCTGGAACCCATCGTGAAGAGGGCCCGGCGAGCGGCGAATTCAGGATTGGGGAAGCCTTCGGAGAAGAGATAGGCGCAGCCTTCGTCGACCATTCCCTTCAGGAAACTCATTGCATCCATCGTGCCCTGACTGCTGTAGTCATAGGTTGTGCCATCTTCGGTCAGCACATCGCCGCCAAAGGCATAGGTCCAGGCGGCCACAGCCGAGGCATCGGTGCGCAGGATGAAACCACCGGTTCCATCGCCATTGGCGGCGGCGGCGGCACAGGCCTGTGCTTTGAACTCATCCGGTGTGGTGGGCGGGCCGTCAAAGCCAAGCTCTTCCAGCCACGTCTGGTTGTAGTAGAGCACTTCCATGGAGCGGTTGGGCGGGAAGCCGAGCCGCTGGTTGTCGAACATCACATGCACGCTCTGATCGAAGAAGCCGGGGAAGAAGTCGGCCCGGTCTTCCGCGGTCAGACCCCAGGTGGGATCGTCCACGTAGGTGTTCAGGTCCACCAGACTGTCGTTGAGCTGGTAGAAGGCCTGGTCGTTCTGGTAGCCCACAAGCAGAGCTGCAGGCAGTTCGCCAGAGGCTGTGCTGGCATTCACTTTGTCGCGAATGTCGTTGTAGCTGCCCTGGTTCTGGGCCTCGATGGTGATGCCACATTCGTTGCCCTGGAATTGCTCCAGCAGGACCAGCAGCTTCTCCTCGCGAGAGCCGGAGTGGTTGTGCCACCAGACTACATTCTGACCGCGGGGATCCACACCGGCCAGCGGGCCATCGGTGGCCGGTGCACAGACTTCAGGCTCGGCCGCGGGGGCTTCGGTCGGCTCAGCAGCCGCTTCGGCTTCGGGGGCTGCGGTGGGTTCGGCAGCCGGGGCTTCAGCAGCCGCGGGTGCTTCTTCTGCGGGGGTCGCCGGGGCTGGGCACGCGGCCAAGACCAGCGCGGCCATCACCAACACGGCAAGAAACGAAAGACGTTTCAGGTTCATACAGTTTTTCTCCTTGTGGGAATGTGTAAAAACAAAGCTGTAATGCACGGAAATAATGTACTGCCAAATAGTTGATTCGTTGATTGGTTGAGCGGAGACGGTCCTACCCAATCAACCAGCAAACCAATCAACCAATCAACCAACCTCATCCCTTCAAACCAGTCGTGGCAATTCCATCGATGAATTGCTGCTGGGTGAAGAAGTAGAGCACAACAATCGGAAGCATTGTAATAACAGCCCCGGCCATCTGCAAATGAAATTGGGAACCGGCTTCATCGAGAAAGGCCAGCAGGCCATAGGAGATGGGCCGCCAATCCGGCGTGGTTGTGACCAGAATCGGCCAGGCCAGAGAATTCCACGAGCCGACGAAACCGAAGAGCACCAGTGTCATCACCGCTGCTTTGGAGAGGGGCACGACGACTGTAGACAGATAGCGCAGGTGGCCCGCGCCGTCGATTTGGGCCGAATCCCACAACTCCCGAGGAATTTGGGCGAAAAACTGGCGCAGCAGAAAGATGCCAAAGGCACTGGCCATAAACGGAATCGTCAGCGCTGGCCAATTGTTCATCCACGGGATGGGGCTGATGCGTCCCAGCCAAGAGACAGTAATAAAATTGGGAACCCAGATAATCGCTTCGGGCAGCATTAGCGTGGAGAGCAACAGGGCAAAGAGAAAATTCTTGGCGGGAAATTCCATCTGGGCAAAGGCATAGGCGGCCAGGGAACAGAAGACGATCTCGCCAGAAAGCGTGATGATTGTAATCTTCACGCTGTTCATAAAAAAGCGGGAGAACTGGGCATCGTTCCAAGCCTGGCTATAGTTGCCCCACTGCAAGCGGTTGAGGCCAAAGCCCTCACTTGCCAGTTGGCCCGGATAAAATGCGCCGCCCGTAGCCTCGGTCAGATTCATCAGCGAAACGCTCACTGTGTATAGAAAGGGCAGGATGGCCGCGGCTGCGCCCAGAATCAGAACGGAATAGATGAAAACCCGCCCAATATCGAAGGTACGGGCGTTCGGGTGAATATTGGCGTCGGTTGTGGAACCGGCGGTGGCTGTTGCATTAGCCATAGAAAACCCTCCGGCTGGCGATCCGGTTGTTGATGGCCGTGACCCCCAGAATAATAATCAGCAACAAAATTGCCAGGGCAGAGGCATAGCCATAGCGGGTGTCCCGTTTGAATGCCTGAAAAATGACGATACTGGCAGTGTCCGCCGTGCCCAGTGCCGCGCCCTGGCGCAACACATATATGTGGTTGAAGGCTTTGAATGTGCCGATGACCGCATAGAGGCTGAGAAAATAGAGGGTGGGTGAGAGCAGGGGGAGGGTTACGTGGCGGAACTGCTGCCAGGTTCCAGCGCCGTCTATCGAGGCCACTTCGTACAATTCTTTGGGAATACTGCCCAATCCGGCCAAAAAGACGACTGTATCAAAGCCCACAAAGGTCCAGATGCCGTAAATCATAATCACAACCAGGGCCAGACTTGGCCCGGACAGCGCCATCGTGACTGACTGGTCTACACCGGCGATAATGCGAAAAATACCGTTGGGTTCGTTCAGCCAGGCCATGGAATCGAAACCGAGCAGGCCGAGTATGCTGTTGATTGGAGCGTTGGGCTTGCCCGAAAAAAGGATACGAAAGACTGCGGCTGTGCCCACAAAGGGTGCAATATAGGGCAAAAAATAGACCATTCGGAAAAAGGTCTGACCCCGAATCTTCTGGAAAAGCATCACCGCCAGCACCAAAGAAATCCCCAACTGCATGGGCACTGTGCCGATTACGTAATAGACAGTCGCCTGCAAGCCCTGCCACCAATCTTTGTCACCCGCGGCGACGGCCTGGGGCAGTTCGCTGATGAGCACCCAACCGCCCACCATCAGCATTGTCGCGCCGATCAGCCGGAAGATCAGCCCCCGGTTCGATTCCTGTTCGTCAGCGTTCTCCCACAGCCACCAGGCCCCCAACAGGAGCAGGAAACCCGCGCTGATGGTGACGATCTGCGACCAGATGTCCAGCCCTTCGCCCGCTTCCAGGGCAGTGGCATAGGCCAGATTGACCTGCTCCCAGGTGAACCAGGCCAGGACAATCGCGGCGATAGCTAGTAGGGTGGCTGTGAAGAATTCGCCAAAATAGATACGGGGCAATGCCCGCCGCCGGGTTGCCATCCGATTCGCTACTGTGGCCGCCACCACCCCGACCAGCAGCACTGCCACACTGGTCCAGAAGGCCTGTTGGACATTGGGCAGCAGCCAGGACTCCTTCACCAGGGCCATAAAGTTTTCCTGGGTGTTGGCGGCTCCGCGCAATTTGCTGGGTACGTTCAGTAGTTCGGGCAGGAGCAGAAAGACGAACCGGGTGAACATGGCAACACTCACTGCCACCAACGCTCCAGGGATCAGCCAGGGCCAAGGCCGGGAATTGTACTCCCGCTGCTCCTGCAATACCCCCCATACCCCCCGCACAGCAAAAACGGCACAAAGTGCCGCGATCCAGAAAGCGATGACGTAGGCCAGGTTGTCCACAGCTTTGAAATAATTGCCCAGGCCGTCCGGGGTTCCAACGACTTTGTTCAGCCCTTTCAGGGTACTTTCATAGGCGGCAAAGGCCAGGGGAAAGAGACCAAAAAGGCCGATGATAAGGATTGAGGGGATCAGGAAAGCGTAGGCGAGTCCGGCTTCGCGTAGCCGGCGGAGTTGGCGACTGCTGAGCCACCGGCGGCGGCCCAACTGCCGGGATCGGGCCACAGCTATCGGTTCCTGGCGGTTAAGGGGAGTTTCCACAGGTGTCTGTCTCTCATTCGCTACAGCGTTCACGCCTTGGGGGCCGAACCCGAATCTTTCAGGACAAAAAGATTTCTCCGTCCTGCTCTGTTCGCCCTGTCTGACCGCTAGTATACCACATGCCTGCCCAGGGCACACAAGAGCGGGGCAAAATGGAATGCACAATTTTGCCCTCGTTATACCCTATCGGATGAAGATGAACAGATGATTCGCGTTTTGTTAACAGTTTCGGCGTATTGGGGCAAAGGTGTTCGACTTTTCCCGAAAAGTCGAACACCTTTGGGTTCTACTGATAAGTCCACTGGAAAAAGGTCAAATTCTCCCGCAGAGCAGCGGAGACTCAGAGAACTTCGGGAGAGAAACCTGTTTTTATCAGAGTTCATCAGCGTTTATCAGTGGCTCAAATGGCTTTTTGCAGGAGAGTCACTGATAGGCGATGGCGTAGGTGAGTGGGACGACGCTGATCCAACTCTTCCCGGCCTTCAGCGGAATTTCCCGTCCTTCGCCGTCAAAGAAGCGGGGCATATCGCCGCCGCTGTTGCTCTGCCACGTGCCCTCGTAGCCCAGGCCGTTGCGGAAGATCAGCGCCCGGCCACTGCCAAAGAGATTGAGCCGGATGCTCAGGCTGCCCAGGCTGTCTTCCACAATGTCGGTCGTTTCGTGGGGCACATACTGGACGATTACATTATCCAGGGCCAGTTGAGAGCCACTGTTGCCGTCCAGATGGGGCGCGCCGCCCAAAAAGCGCAGATAGCGCCCACTTCCCGCGTCATAGCGATAGGCCACCTGGCTGCCTGTGGCCTGGGGATAGGGAATCGAAATCTCGGAGGCTGGCGCGCCGCCCGCGGGTGTGTTGCCAAAGGTGAAGCCCCGCAGCCCTGGCGCTTTCTCCACACCCCAATCGGCCAGCCAGCGACGCATACCCTCGGTGCTTGTGCGCAGACGGGTGCGGTAGTCGCTGCCGATGCTGACCGTATAGCGACTGTTGCTTGGGTCGTCCAGATCGATGTCCAGATAGGGGAAGGATACACTATTTTTGAGGGGAAAGCGCACGCCGTCGCTGGCTCCGGAACAGACCAGCCCCGCGTCGTAGAGCGTGCCCAACGAAAGATTGATCAGCCGGGCGCTGCGCACGGGACCAATCTGCGTGCTGCTGGTCCCATAAAATACGCCACTGAAACGGGTGATCCCGTAGCCCTCCATCACATATTCATACATCACATCGGCCTGGCTCGTGCCGTATTGGGGGCGGGCCGCGTAGTCGTTGTTGATGCAGACAATCAGCGGGCGGCGTCCCCGCAGGTCGAGGGAGAGGCCCAGACCGGTCAATGGATTTGTCTCGCCGGGTGTGCCGAATCCGCCAGGGCCAGGCAGCCCGGCACTGGGTTGAGCCTGGGCCGCGGCCGGGTTGCCCCCCGCTTGACTGGCCGCCAGCACCGGTGCGGCGGCCACCGGCGCGACTGCCACACTCTCTGGCGTGGGCGGGATGCTGCCCACTGGCAGGGCGTCGATGGCGCTGGTCATTGTCATCAGCGGCGCGTTGATCCAGCCGGTCTCTCCCTGGGTGACCGGGCAGCAAATCTCCAGCCAGTCCCCCGCGCTGGTGCGGGCAATCGCTTCGAAAATCTGGCCCAGCTTCACCTGGCCCAGCACAGGATAGTTGGTTCCTGGGCCGCCCCGCACATTGACCACATCGCCCTTGACAATCGCGCGGGGGGCAGTCTGGTTGGCCGGGACTGTAGCTGGGGCTGTTGCCGGGGCTACTGCCCTGGGCGTTTCTGTGGGAATTGAAAACTCCAAAGGTGTCGGCGTTGCCTTGGGTCGGGTGGCGCTGGGGCTGGCGGCGGCTTTGCTGGCCGTGGGGGACGGGGTCGCGCTCTGGACGACGCCGGGGGAGAGGGTCGGTTCCCCCGGCGGCAGTTCCCTGGCCGGGCTGATCTGGGATGCAACCCCCAGCCGGGAGAGCGGATTGCCGCCGGTAAACAGAAAGAAGGCGGCAGCCCCGGCCAGCGCAATCAGTACCCCGGCCAGCAGAAGGGCCAGAAGGGTGCGTGGGAAAGAGTTCGGTGGAGAAGGACTGGGGCCGCGGGCCATAAGAATGTCACCTGATTTGTCTGTGTTGGGTGTGTCCAATCAGAAAAGAACCCAGCCTACACCCCCTGGGCCGATTGACTGGTATGATACCGGTTGGGTTGTGGCTCGTCAAACTTGGGCATGCCGGGTCTCTTTGCGAACGGTTGCCGGGACGTGGCACAACGGTTATAATGGCTGTAGAAGAAAGAAGTTCGACTTTGCTATTACTTTTTCCAAAAAGTCGAGCTTCTCAGAACGCTTTGCTGTGCCAAACAATGGAGGTGGTCTGTGGATAATCTGATTGCAAATCTGCCCGGATATGTGGGTTTTACCCTTGTCATTCTCTGGATTTTGCGGGCATCGATCCGCATTGTGGCCGAATACGAGCGGGGTGTGATCTTCCGTCTGGGCCGGGTGGTCGGAGCCAAAGGGCCGGGTCTTTTCTTCATCATCCCCATTGTGGATCGGATGGTGGTGGTGGACACCCGTGTGGTGACGCTGGACGTGCCTTCCCAGGAGGCTATCACTAAAGACAATGTGACGATTAAGGTCAATGCGGTCTGCTATTTCCGCGTGCTGGACCCGGAGGCCGCTGTGGTGAATGTGGTCAACTATCTGATGGCAACCCAGCAGATCGCCCAGACCACCCTGCGTTCGGTGATGGGACAGAGCGAACTGGACGATCTCCTGGCCGAGCGGGACCAGATCAACCGCAAGCTGCAAATGATTATCGACGATCAGACCGAGCCGTGGGGTGTGAAGGTGAGTGTGGTGGAGGTGAAAGACCTGGAATTGCCCAGTAGTATGCAGCGGGCTATGGCTCGACAGGCCGAAGCCGAACGGGAAAAACGGGCCAAGATCATCCACGCCGAAGGCGAGCTGGAAGCGTCGGTCAAACTGGCCGAGGCCGCCAATGTTATGTCCTATCAGAGTGGGGCAATGCAGCTACGCTATCTGCAAACTTTGTCGGAGATCAGCGTCGAACACAACAGCACAATTATCTTCCCCTTGCCCATTGAAATGTTGTCGGCATTTATGGGCCGCTCAGATGGGAACAGCAACGATATGGGTGTAAAAGTTGTGGACGGAAGCGAATAGATGTCGATGACACAAGTCGCTACCCACCGCCCCCAGAAGCTGGCCGTGGATCGGGAGGCAGGTCTTCTGCGCATCCAATGGGTTGACGGCCACGCCAGCGACTTTCGGCTGGCCTGGCTGCGGGCTGTCTGTCCCTGTGCCACCTGCGCCGAAGCCAAACGCACCGCGGATGCGGATCCCCTTCGGCTTGCCGTCGGGCCAGGGCCTAGCGCGGCGGTGACGGGTGCGGAACTGGTGGGAAACTACGCCCTGCGTATTATCTGGGCCGACGGGCACGACGGCGGCATTTACGGATTTTCGGGCCTGCGGGCCTCCTGTCCCTGCGCCGAGTGCGGCGGGATAGAGCCGGATCATCTGCGGGCGGAATGAATCTACTGCAAAAAGGTCAAAAACCGAGTTTTTAAGGCCGGATATCCTGGGATTTCCAGTCTGTTTCGCCAAAAACTCGGTTTTTTACTCGATTCGTGGAATGAATTTGGAATATTCAATGGGTTTTGTGAAAGGATACAGTCGTGGGTAGTTCCATGCGTTTGTTTCGGGTGTGGGGGATCGATGTGCAGGTCCATTGGTCCTTTCTGCTGATTTTGGCCTATGGCGCTTTTATCTATTCCGGACAGTCGAATCCGTTGGCCGGTGCGATCTACGGCATTGTCGTCATTCTCCTGCTTTTTGTCTGCGTATTGTTGCACGAGTTCGGCCATGCGTTGGTGGCAAAGTATTTTAAGGTAAATGTGCCTACGATCACTCTGCTCCCCATCGGCGGTGTGGCCCAACTGGAACGGATGCCCCGACAGCCCTTTCAGGAATTTCTGATTGCCATTGCCGGGCCTGCGGTCAATTTTGTGCTGACTCTCCTGCTCTTGCCCGTCGCTCTGCTGGTGGTGGGGATGGGGATGGGGTCTGGCAGCGCTTCGTCGTTGCTGGCCTATGCCCAGTCCCGGATGATGACGCCCAGCCTGGACGGTCTGCTGGTCTATCTGGCCCTTACCAATTTCGCGTTGGGTTTATTCAACTTAATCCCCGCCTTTCCGATGGATGGTGGACGGGTGTTGCGCTCTCTGTTGGCGATGGCCATGCCCTACGTGCGGGCCACCCGCATCGCTGTGATGGTGGGCCGTCTGATGGCGGTTCTGCTGGCGTTCGTGGGGCTGGGCGGCAATATAATGCTGTTGCTCATCGCTTTCTTCGTCTATATTGGCGGCCGCGGCGAGTTGGAAGCTGTCGAGAGCCGCTATGTGCTCAAGGATATAAAAGCGGGAGATGCGCTCAACCGGGAGGCCCGGCAGGTCTATACCAGCGAATCCATCGACAAAGCGGTGGACCTGATTATGACCACCTATCAGGCCGATTTCCCGGTCTTTGATCTGGGCAGCAACTTTGTGGGCGTGCTAACCCGCCCCCTTCTGGTGAGCGTTCTGCGCACCCAGGGCCGGGAAGGGCGCATTGTGGATGTGATGATTCCTGCCGAGCAGATTCCTGTAGTAGGGCCGGAGATGACTCTGGCCGATGTATGGGATCAGATGATGGAGAATCGGAGCCGGGTGGTGGCGGTGAAGGAGCAGGGGCGCTTTTTGGGACTTCTTACTTTGGACGACATCAGCGAATTGATTCAAGTCGTCGGGGCGACCAAAGAGCGGGAAGATAGTCAGGCCAGTCGACCTTCCCCCACTGCTGCTCTGTAGTAAATATCTACCCAACCCCGTTTCCCCCGGAAAGGACCTGGGCAACGATGAGCTTTCGCACGAATCTTCCCATACAGTTTGCCCCTTCGATTTTGACGGCCAACTTCGGTTCTCTGGCCGCAGAGATAGCCGCGGCAGAAGCTGGCGGCGCTGATCTCATTCACCTGGACGTGATGGATGGCCGCTTTGCACCAAATATCAGCTTTGGCCCCGACATCGTGGCGGCGGTGCGTGCCGCCACCAGCCTGCCTTTGGACGTGCATCTGATGATAGAGGAGCCGGAGCGCTATATTGGCGCATTTGCCGAAGCCGGGGCCACGGGCATAACCGTCCACGTGGAAGCCACCCGCCATCTGAACCGGACAGTGCAACAGATTGTAGAGGCCGGCTGTCGGGCGGGTGTCGCGCTCAATCCGGCTTCTCCCATCGAATCTTTGCGGGAGATTAGCCCCTTTGTCGATCTGGTGCTGGTGATGAGTGTGAATCCCGGCTACGGGGGGCAGCAATTTATCCAGACCAGCACGAGCAAACTGCGTCGGGTGCGCAAATTGCTCGACGAATTCAACCCGACCTGTGATTTGGAAGTGGACGGCGGAGTCGGCGTTCAGAACATTGGGGATGTGGTGCGCAGCGGGGCGAATGTAATTGTGGTGGGGAGCGCAGTTTTCAACGACGAGCGACCCGTGGCTGAGAATCTGGCCCTGCTTCGTCAGGCCGCTTCGGAACGGTGAGAATGCGATTCCGGGAATCGACCAGGTGATGAGGGAAAGCCGCGAAATTAGGTGGTCGATTCCCGGAATCTGATCGTCCTATCCCCCGTAACGGACGGCCAGCAACGCCACCTGATGAATGAAGGGGATGACAAAAAGCAGGCTGTCCAATCGGTCCAACATCCCGCCGTGGCCGGGCATAATCTTTCCGCTGTCCTTTGCGCCGACCTGCCGCTTGAGCATACTGATCGTCAGATCGCCAAAGAGGGCCAGCACACCACCCACCAGTCCTACCAGCGCCCCAATCCAGGGCGACAGCGGGATGGCTGTCAGACTGACAACCACATAGCCGGTGATCCCGGCCGCGACCCAACCACCAATGGTCCCTTCCCAGCTCTTTTTCGGGCTGAGTCGGGGCCATATTTTGTGCTTGCCGACGGCGATTCCCACAAAATAGGCGAAGGTGTCGTTGAGCATCGTCACGGCCAGGGAGAGAAAAACCCACTCCAGTCCGTTGGGCAGCAGACGCAAGGCCACAGCTTGACCCAACATCGTGCCGATGTAGAGCGCGCCGATGCCGGTGATGGCCCAGTTGAGGATAGGCCGTTCGGTCTTGAAGAGCGCCAATGTAAAGGTGGCGATGAACCCCAGAGTAATCACCAGCGGCAGGGGGAGAATGGCCGGCTGCCAGGCACTTGTGATCAGCAGCAGCAGCCAGGCCATTCCCATTACCCGGTAGGGCTGATAGCCGCCCTGGGCCATCAGCGCAAAATATTCCAGACCGCCCAATGTAGAGACCACATAGATGACCAGCGCCCACCAGTGTGCGCCACTCCACAGCCCCAAGAGAACCGGGGGCAGTATCAACAGAGCAACCAGGAGTCGTTGTTTCACGTCTGTTTTGTCTTGGGGTAGATAGTGGATGGGCGGGAATTGTGGCTCATGCGGGTGCCGGGTCTGCGTCGGGCACCCGTCCAAAACGGCGTTCCCGACGGTTGTACTCGGCAACAGCCTTGTATAGCTCGTCCTTGTCAAAATCCGGCCAATAGGTCGGTGTCGTATAATACTCCGAATAGGCGGCCTGCCAGATCAGAAAATTGCTCAGCCGCCAATCCCCGCCTGTGCGGATGATCATATCCGGATCGGGCAGGTCGCCGGTGTAGAGATAGCGGCCAAAAGTCTCCTCGGTCAGGGACTCCGGGTCGATGCCGTCAGCCACAATCTGGCGCACTGCATCCAGAATTTCGCCCCGCCCGCCGTAGTTGAAGGCCACATTCAGGATAATTCGATCGTTGTTTTTTGTATATTCAATGGCGTGGAGAATCTGCTTTTGCAGCTCTTTGTTGATTCCGGTCAGCCGTCCGCTGTGGCGAATCTGCACGCCGTTTTCGTGGAGTTCGCCCAGCCGGTGGCGGATGGTGAGACCCAACAGCCGCATCAACCCGCCCACTTCTTCGATGGGGCGCTGCCAGTTTTCCGTGGAAAAGGCATAAACTGTCAGCACTTTGATGCCAAATTCCACACAGCCTTCCAATACGGGCTGGATGTTGTTCACACCAGCCTGGTGGCCTGCGTGGCGGATCAGACCCCGGGATTTCGCCCAACGCCCGTTGCCGTCCATAATAATGCCCACGTGATGGGGGACCGATGCCAACGGTGGATAGGTCGATGTCTCTGTGCTCACGACGTTTTGTACTCCTTTGTCGTCCCTTGTTCCGGTTATCTGCCGCCTGTCGGGGCGATTCTCTGTCAAAGCAGAAGGGTGAGATGGACCCACCCTTCGCTCTTTGCCAATTCCATTGTGTATGCCCAGGCCACGAATCAGAGCGTCATAATCTCTGATTCTTTTTCCTTGGCAATTGAATCGACCTGTTTGATGTGCTCGTCGGTCTGCTCCTGGACCTGAGCCTGGCCCCGGTGCATGTCGTCCTCCGAAATGTCGCCGTCTTTCTCGAATGACCGCAGGTTATTGATCGCGTCCCGGCGAATGTTGCGCACGGCCACCCGGGCCTCTTCGGCCCGGCGCGCGACCTGTTTGCTCAGGTCCCGGCGTCGCTCTTCGGTCAGCGCGGGGATGTTCAGCCGAATCTGCTTGCCGTCGTTGTTCGGTGTCAGCCCCAGGTTAGAAGTGGCGATGGCCTTCTCGATGGCGGTGATGTCGGATGGGCTGTAGGGGCGAATGATAATCGATTGGGCTTCGGGCACACTAATCGCCGCCACCTGTAGCAGCGGTGTAGCGACCCCGTAGTAATCGACACTCAGTCGATCTACCAGGGCCGGGCTGGCCCGACCGGTACGAATGCTCATCAGGTCTGTCTGCAGGGAATCGATCGTCTTTTGCATACGATCGTGGGCTTCGTGGAGTATCTCATTAATCATCGGATGTGCGCTCCTTTTGGACTAAATGCACAGAAGTTGTTGAGGACTAGCGACTGGCGGGGGTGAAGTCGCCGACAATGCTTGTTCGTGAGTCTATTTCAGTCTGCCTATTGTAGCAAAACTCTGCGCCAATGGAAAACCAATCAGAATTCTGCGTGGAGATTGATTGCATTGATCAGGAAGTTGGATAGATAAGGAAGTTGGATAGATAAGAACAGGCCGACCTTCTGGGGAAAGTCGGCCTGTTCGAGTCTTCAGAGAAGCGCTCTCTCTTTGTGGGGACTCAGGCTGAAATGTGGGTTCCCACAGTTTCGCCCTGCACCAGTTTGGGGAGAACGTCATCCTGCCAGAGGTTGACCACATAAATCGGCAAGTCGTTGTCCATACACATGGCAATGGCTGTGCTGTCCATCACCCCCACCCGCATATTCAGTGCGTCAATGTAGGAGAGATGTTCAAAGCGCTGGGCATCTGCGTTGGTTTTGGGATCCTTATCGTACACAGCGTCCACTTTCGTCGCCTTCACCAGGGCATCCGCGTCGATCTCCATCGCCCGCAGAGACGCGGCCGTGTCTGTGGTGAAATAGGGGTTGCCCGTGCCCGCGCCAAAAATGACGATCCGCCCTTTTTCCAGATGGCGGACGGCCCGGCGCTGGATGTATGGCTCGGCCACGGCCCGCACTTCGATGCCCGTCATCACACGGGTGGGCAAACCAGCCCGTTCCAGCGCGTCCTGCAAGGCCAACGCATTCATCACCGTGGCCAACATACCCATGTGGTCGGCAGTCACCCGCTCCATCCCGTGATCCAGCCCGTCTTCTTTGCCGCGCCACATATTGCCGCCGCCGATCACCAGCGCGACCTGCACGCCCAGATTGATCACAGCGGCAACTTTCTGCGCCACATCTTCCGCCCGGCGCGGATTGATGCCGAATCCGCCTTCGCCGGCCAAGGCTTCGCCGCCCAGTTTCAAAAGGATGCGCTGATACTTCAGGTTGTTCATGAATTCTCCCTCGTACTTTCGGGTATTGGGTATTGGATACTGGATGTTTCGTCGGGACAGCACGCTCGATGAAATACCCAATATCCAATACCCAAAATAGGCTGAGGAGTTCGTCTGTACTCGGAAAGTCGAACTTCTGCAAGCTCTTTTATAAAGCAATGCCCAGCCGTGGGGCTGGGCATTGAACAGTTTTATGAACCGCCGAGTTCGAGCCGGGAGAAACGGCGAATCCTGATATTTTCTCCCAAAGAACCGATGCTCTGCATCATCAGCGCCTGCACAGTCTGGTCAGGGTTTTTGATGAATGGCTGCTCCAGCAGACAGATGTCACCGTACCACTTGTCCACTTTGCCTTCGATAATCTTGTCCCAGATATGGGCCGGGCGATCGGTCTCGGCCAACTGGGCACGGAAGATCGCTTTTTCCTTCTCGATCACATCCGCGGGCACATCTTCCCGGCTGACATATTCGGGCCGGGCGGCCACTACGTGCATGGCCAGGTCCCGGGCCAATTCCTGGAACTGCTCTGTGCGGGCCACAAAGTCGGTCTCGCAATTGACCTCTACCATACCAGCCATGCGGCTGCCAGGGTGAACATACGTGCCGATCAGCCCTTCGTTGGCTTCCCGGTCTGCCTTCTTGGCTGCAGCGGAAAGGCCTTTCTCCCGCAGATATTCTACGGCTTTGTCGAAATCGCCTTCGGCTTGGGCAAGGGCCTTTTTGCAGTCCAGAATCCCGGCGCTGGTGGCCTCGCGCAGCTCTTTCACCATCTGTGTTGTGATCTCAGCCATCTTGTATTCTCCGATTCTATTGCTACGTAGCCGTATGGGTCCGTATGGGTTACGGCTATTGGTTCTCAAATCTTCGCCCACATGGCCGTCAGCATAGGGCTGTGGACAGTGGGCGAAGGATTTGCTCTTTCACACATTTGTCAGACCGGAGCTACTACTGCCCCAGGTCTGTTGATCATACTGGGCTATTCGTCTTCTTTGTTCGCTTCGGTTTCCGCTTCGGTTTCCGCTTCCGTGTCTGCTTCAGCGTTTGCCTCAACCTCTGCTTCAGCCTCTACCTCGACAACGGTATCAACCTCAGCTTCAACCTCATCCTCGTCCTCGTCGCTGGCAGCGTCTGTGTCGTCGTAGTCCGCATAGGGATCCGAATCGTCATCTTCTTCGTCCGCCTCTGTGGATTGCAGCTTGGCCAGGGTGCTGGGTCCAAGATATTGTTCCATCTCGGCCAATTCCCGGTTCGAGACCCGGCCTGTGTCGGCCATGTCCACTTCGCGGAAACGCTGACCTTCTTCGGCTGCGTCGGCAATCACCTTTGTCAGCAGCTTCACGGCGCGAATGGCGTCGTCGTTGCCGGGGATGATGTAGTCGATGGGGTCCGGGTCACAGTTGGTGTCCAGAACGGCCAGGACGGGCACGCCCAGTTTGTTGGCTTCCAACACGGCCAGGTCTTCCCGGCGGGTGTCCACCACAAAAATCAGGTCTGGGAGTTTTGTCATCGTCTTGATACCACCGATGCGGTGGTTCAACTTGGTGAGTTCCTTCTCCATATCGACCTGCTCTTTTTTGGGCAGGGCGCGGAACTCGCCAGAGGCCAGACGCCGTTCCATCTTGTTCAGATAGTCGATCCGCTGTTTGATGGTCACCCAATTGGTCAGGGTTCCACCCAGCCAGCGGGTGTTGATGTAAGGCATCCCACAGCGTTCGGCTTCTTCCTGGACTGTGGCCTGGGCCTGGCGCTTGGTGCCAACGAAAAGTACGGTGCCCCCCTTTGCCACAGTTTCCCGGACCAACTCGTAGTACCGGTTGATGCGGGTCATCGTCTGGTGCAGATCGATGATGTGGATGCCGCTGCGCTCGGTGAAGATAAAGGGGCGCATCTTCGGATTCCAACGGCGGGTGCGGTGTCCAAAATGGACGCCGGCTTCGAGAAGTTCTTTCATGCTTACTGGTGCAGCCACTGCGTTTCCTCCTGATGGGTTTTGCTTCCGCTCTGTTCAACTCGGCTACGAACTGTATATGCACAGCGAACTGTACACAGACAGCACCCGATTCGCCGATCCCGGAGCGTGTGAAATGGTTTGTCGGCATTTTGTAGAATACCGACTGTCAATAATAACACAACCGGGACTGCCCGATCAAAAATGGGCACTCCCGGTTTACACTATAGTTGTATGGAAATCAGGGCAGAACAGTCGAATCCACAAGAATCTGCGTCCGCCGCCACCAGCGCCGCCACTCGCGCCGCTACTTGCGGAAGTCGATGAAGCGATAGCCCAGCCCGCGCTCCGTAAAGATATACTGGGGCGAACTGGGGTCCTTCTCAATTTTTTTGCGCAGGTACGTAATATATAAGCGCAGCAAATGGTTGTCGTTGCTATATTCGTGTCCCCAGGCTTTCGTGAGCAGTACCTCGTGGGGGACAACCCAGCCCGCATTCTCGATCAACTGTTGCAGCAGCCGGTATTCGGTCGGGCGCAAACTGAGCCGTTCGCCATCGACTATTACATCCCTGCGCTGCAAATCCACTTGCAGCCGCTCGTCGATCTGGATGATCTGATCTTCGGGCCGGTTGTTCGTCTGCTCAAAGCGGCGCAATACCGCCCGGATACGGCTGGAAAGCTCCCGGGGGCTGAAGGGTTTAGTTACATAATCGTCGGCGCCCAGGTCCAGTCCTTTGATGCGGTCGTTTTCGTCCGAGCGCACAGTCAGCATAATCACCGGCGTATCGCTGATCTCCCGCAGCCGTTTGAGCGTCTCGAAGCCATCCATCCCCGGCATCTCCACATCCAGCAGCACCAGGGCTGGCTGATATTCCCGAACTTTCTCCAATGCCTGAAAGCCGTCGTTTGCTTCTAGCGCCCGATACCCTTCCAGGTCCAGGTTCATTTTGATGAAACGCACCATTCGGGGTTCGTCGTCTACCACTACAATTGTCTTGGGTTGTTCGCTCATCGCTTGTATTACCGCCAAAAATCGGTTGATTGAATTTCACATTTCTCTCCGACTACTATACCCAAAAAGAACAAAAGCATCAATCCGGGGCCGGGTCCAAAGCGGGCCTACAGGGGTGAGCCAAGGCTGTGTGAAAAACGCCCGTTTCCCAATTTGCCATCCGGCGTGAAGTGAAGTATCATACACGTCCGCTCGAAATTGATGTTTGATTTTAGCGGGAGCACATTAGTGAGTGTAGAGAAGTGAGCGGTTACTTGCTGGGGCGTATGTTGTTGTATGGGCATATGTCGGCGGCTGGCACTGAGAGTTGGAATTTTCGGAGGGATTGAGGATTTGACTTGATGGACTGGGCGTGATAGAGTGAGTGATTGTGCCCCCGGAACCTGTGGGGAATTTGCGGGCCATGTTTTTGGAGTTGGTTGTGGCGGATTTGGTGGTAGTCGAATCGAAGCGCTACAGAAGACGAAGGAAAACAGAGCATAGCGAATTTGACAGGGAAAGGGAGCGGTGGTAAAGTTAGGACTTGTGCCCTGGGTTTGGCAGTAACGATTTGGGGTGCGCAAGGCGATGGCGAAGCGAGTGATTTAGCGGTTTCG
>JAUIHI010000003.1 GCA_030432295.1 Anaerolineae bacterium
GCAGGCCCTGCCGCTGTTTCGCCAGGTGGGGGACCGCAGCGGCGAGGCGACGACGCTGAATAACATTGGCCGGGTCTACTCAGCGTTGGGGGAGAAGGAGAAGGCGTTGGGCTATTACGAGGAGGCGCTGCCGCTGAGACGCCAGGTGGGGGACCGCAGCGGGGAGGCGACGACGCTGACGAATATCGGGGCGGTCTACGATGATTTGGGGGAGAAGGAGAAGGCGTTGGGGTATTACGAGGAGGCGCTGCCGCTGTTTCGCCAGGTGGGGGACCGCAGCGGGGAGGCGACGACGCTGAACAACATTGGACTGGTCTACCGGAGTTTGGGCGAAATGGAGAAGGCGTTGGGGTATTACGAGGAGGCCCTGCCGCTGAGACGCCAGGTGGGGGACCGCAGCGGGGAGGCGACGACGCTGAATAACATTGGACTGGTCTACTCAGCGTTGGGGGAGAAGGAGAAGGCGTTGGGGTATTACGAGGAAGCGCTGCCGCTGAGACGCCAGGTGGGGGACCGCAGCGGGGAGGCGACGACGCTGAACAACATTGGACTGGTCTACGATGACTTGGGGGAGAAGGAGAAGGCGTTGGGCTATTACGCGGAGGCGCTGCCCCTGAGACGCCAGGTGGGGGACCGTTTTGGCGAGAGCGTGACCCGTTTCAATATAGCGATGGCATTCGTGCATTTGGGTCGTCTGCCTGAAGCTGAAGAACAGTTGGAGATCGTCGTGCAGATTGATGAAGCCGTCCGCCATCCCGATTTGGAAAGTGACCGGCAGGCGTTGGCACAGGTGCGGGCCATGCGTCGCGCCGCCCAGTAACGCAAGCTGCCAGTTTGCGGTGTGGCCCTCACCACCCCCTGCCCCCCGCCTCTCCCAGCCGAGACAACAGCCCCAACGAACCCACACCCCGGCTGGGAGAGGCGGGGGAACTCGTCCAGGGCGTTGGGCGCGGCGAATGACCAGCGCCGGTTGAGTAGGCTGGGGCTTTTTCCAGCCGTATCGAAACCCAGCGGGTATAATGACAGTACATACTCCACCCGTTCGCTTGATTTCGATACGCGTTTTTGACCCCACCCCAGCCCTCCCCTTGCCGCTGCGCTAAGGGGAGGGAGCTGATTGAGGCGCGGATGGCGTTGGGTGTACAGCCGCAAACCCGACGAATGATCGGCTCCTCCCCCGGAACGGGGAAGGCTGGGCGGGGGTGCTGGCGGGCGAACGACCAGCGCCCCCAAGACTTGGGATTTTCACCCCACCCCAGCCCTCCCCAGAATGGGGAGGGTGCTGATTGAGGCGTGGATGGCGTTGGGTGTACAGCCGCAAACCCGACGAATACTCGGCTCCTCCCCTGGAACGGGGGAGGCTGGGTGGGGGTGCTGTCACTCGTGTCCATCGCTCCGCGTGGGAACGCAGCCCGGACGCTCTGCGTCCCCAGCCGCACAGACAGACCGCAAATAGCGGACGCGGAGCGTCCAAAAAAATGTGCCCACGCGGAGCGATGGGCACGAGCAACTGTAGAGCGCGGATGGCGTTGGGTGTACAGTCGCAAACCCGACGAATGATCGGCTCCTCCCCCGGAACGGGGGAGGCTGGGTGGGGGTGCTGCCACTCGTTCCCATCGCTCCGCGTGGGAACGCAGCCCGGACGCTCTGCGTCCCCAGCCGCGCCGACAGACCGCCAACAGCGGACGCGGAGCGTCCAAAAAATGTGCCCACGCAGAGCGATGGGAACGAGCAACCTGTAGAGCGCGGATGGCGTTGGGTGTACAGCCGCAAAACCGACGAATACTCGGCTCCTCCCCCGGAACGGGGGAGGCTAGGTGGGGGTGTTACCGCGAATGGGAGGAGTACGCGAATAGATGGTTCGTATGTGGCGTTTTCTTTGCTGGCATACAAAAGGTCTACGGACATCCCGCCAACCATTCGCGCTTTCCTCCCATTCGCGGTCAGTGGTTCGCCGCAGGACCAGCGCCGGTTGAGTAGGCTGGGGCTGTTTCCAGCCGTATCGAAACCAAGTGGGTTATACTTGAAATCGTCCGTAGACCCGTTCGCTTGATTTCGATACGCCTCGAAGACTCGGCACTCAATCAGCGCTCACTGGACTGGCGTTCTTACTCGTTCCCATCGCTCCGCGTGGGAACGCAGCCCGGACGCTCTGCGTCCCCAGCCGCGCCGACAGACCGCCAACAGCGGACGCGGAGCGTCCAAAAAAATGTGCCCACGCGGAGCGATGGGCACGAGCAACCTGTACAGGAGCAACGCATGACCCGACGCGAATTCACAATCGCCAACGAATTCCAATACGACACCCGCTCGCCCCTGCGCTGGCTCTCCTCCCACATCCTGCGCTATGCCCTGCTGCTGATCGTCTTCTTCGTCACCACCGCGGGGATGGGGGCCACCCAATCGATGGCCGCGGTGCTGGTGGGCCGGGCCTTCGATACGGTTGTGAACGCCGCGGGAACCACTGCCCTGACCGTCGCCGCGCTCTGGGTAGTGGCCGCCTACGTGGGCTTCGGCCTCTTCGATATCGTCAACAGTCTGGTCATCCGGGTCCTGGCCCAGCGGGTGGAACGGGACGCACGGGACGAACTCTACCTGAGCCTGCTCAGCAAGAGCCAGACCTTCCACGGACGCCAGCGGGTGGGCGATCTGATGGCCCGGGTCACCAACGACGTGCAGCAGACCAACCAGTTCGTCTTCCCCGCGCTGGGGCTGACCACCGAATCGGTCTTTATGCTGGTCATCCCGCTGATAACGATTGCCACAGTTGACCTCCAACTGCTGCTGGTCCCCCTCCTCTTTCTGGCCGGATTGACCGTTGCCCTGCGCCAGCACAACCAGCTTTTGCGCCCAGTGGCGGGCCGCCTGCGCGAGCGCTTCGGCCTGATGAACGCGGGGCTGGCCGAAGCCATCACCGGCATTGAGGTGGTCAAAGGCTTTGCCCAGGAGAAGGCCGAGGAGGGGCGCTTTCGCAGCGGAGCCCGCTCCTTCCGGGATGCCTTTGTCCAGGAGGGGGACATCAACGCCCGCTATCTGCCCCTGCTCCTCTACGGCATTACGATTGGGTTGGCCTTCGGACACGCCCTCATCCTCTACCGCCAGGGCGCAATTTCGGTCGGGCAAATCATCACCTATATGGCCCTGCTGGGGACCCTGCGCTCGCCGGTGCGCTTTCTGCTGATGACCTCCTCGGCCATCCAGCAGAGCTTTGCCAGCGCCCGGCGCATTTTGACGACGATTCTGACCGAGACCGAACTGGACCAGAACGCGGCGGGGCTGGCCAAACGGATGGACGGGGATGTGCTCTTTGAGGGGGTGAGTTTTGGCTACGAAGCCGCTGCGGATGAAAAGACGGATTCAGCGTCCGACGGCCCGGCTCTGGCCCTCAACGACATCTCCTTCCACGCGGGGGCTGGGCAGACGATTGCGATTGTGGGGCAGACCGGCGCGGGCAAGAGTACGCTCACGAAGCTGCTCAACCGCACCTTCGACACCAGCGCGGGTCGGGTACTCATCGACGGCGTGGACGTGCGGGAGTGGAGTCTGGAGTCCCTGCGCGGCCAGATCGCCACGATTGAGCAGGACATCTTCCTCTTCTCCCGCTCGATTGCCGAGAATATCGCCTTTGGCGCGCGGGAGGATGTGACCCAGGCCCAGATCGAGGCCGCGGCCCAGGAAGCCCAGGCCCACGACTTCATCGCCAGCTTTCCCGAAGGCTACAACACCGTCATCGGCGAGCGGGGGGTGATGCTCTCCGGCGGCCAGCGTCAGCGCCTGGCGATTGCCCGGGCCTTTCTCAGCGACCCGCGCATTCTGGTGCTGGACGACTCCACCAGCGCCATCGACAGCAACACCGAAGATCAGATTCAGCAGGCCATGCGCCGTATCCTGGCCGGGCGCACGACTTTTCTCATCACCCACCGCCTCTCCCTCATCCGCAGCGCCGACTACATTCTGCTGATGAAGAACGGGCGACTGATCGCCCAGGGCAGCCATGACGACCTCCTGGCCACCAGCGCCGCCTACCGTCAGGTCTTCGCTCCGTAAGACTTTTCAACGCAAAGATGCAAAGGAGCAAAGACGCAGAGAAAATAGATATTCCTTTGTGTCTTTGCACCTTTCCGCCTTTGCGTTAAAAGTAGCCGTTTGTCCGCGTTCAATTCTTTAGCGCTTTTATCCGTTTTTATCAGCGTTCATCAGTGTTCATCAGTGGCTAAATTCAAACCACAAGAAGGAAATCGACAATGGGTGTGACAGGCGGATTGGAAGCCGAAGAATACGACCGCACATATCACGACAGCGAACTGGTGCGGCGCATACTGGTCTATTTCCGGCCCCAGTGGCGGCGGGTGATGGTGGTGGCCGGGATGGTGTCGCTGGTGTCGCTGGTCTCCACACTGACGCCGATTCTGATCTCACGGGTCATCGACACCCTGACCGGCAACCCCCAACTACAACTGCTCCTGGCCGGGGCTGCGGTGGTGACCGTCCTGGGCAGCCTCAGTTGGGCCTTCAACTTTGTCCAGCAGCGCTTCTCGGCGCGAGCCGTGGGCGAAGTGGTATTGGCTCTGCGCGAGGACGCCTTCGCCGCGGTCATGCGCCGGGACCTCTCCTTTTTCGACCAGCACGCGTCCGGGCGCATCGTCAGCCGGGTCACCTCTGACACCCAGGATTTTGCCACAGTCGTAACTCTCACCATCGACCTGCTCAGCCAGATGGTGCTGGTCGTCGTCATCAGCGCGGTGATGCTGAGCCAGAATGTGACCCTGGCCCTCATCACTTTTGCGCTGGGACCGATTGTCATCGCCATTGCCCTGGGCTTCCGTCGCCTGGCCCGCCACGCGATGCAGCAGGCCCAGCGCGCCCAGGCCACCGTCAACGCCACCATCCAGGAGACGATCAGCGGCATCGCTGTCGCCAAGAATTTCCGCCAGGAAGCGGCCATCTACCAGGACTTCCAGGCCATCAACGAACTGGCCTACCGGGTGCAGGTGCGCCGGGTGGCGGTCTTTGGCAGCATCTATCCGTTGCTCAATACCGTCTCCGGCATTGGCGTGGCGGTGATTATTTTTGTGGGTGGCCAGTTGGCGATCCGGGGCACAATTTCTGTGGGCGAGTGGTATCTCTTTGTCCAGGGACTGACGATTTTCTTCTACCCCATGACCAGCATTGCCTCTTTCTGGAGCCAGTTCCAGCAGGGGCTGGCAGCCAGCGAACGGGTCTTTGCCCTGATCGACGACGAGTCACAGGTGGTGCAGCGGGCCGAGGAGCCGGTGGGCCGACTGCGGGGGGAGATTCGTTTCGAGGGGGTGAGCTTCAACTACAGCACTGGACGCAATGCGGTTCTGGACGACTTCTCCCTCACCATTCCCGCGGGGGAGACGTTGGCGATTGTGGGCCACACCGGCGCGGGCAAGTCGAGTCTGGTCAAGCTGCTCATGCGCTTCTACGAGTTCCAAGTCGGGCGTCTGCTCATCGACGAGCGGGACATCCGCACGCTGGACTTGGGCGATTACCGGCGACAGTTGGGGCTGGTTCCCCAGGCCCCCTTTCTCTTCTCCGGCACAGTGGCCGACAACATCCGCTACGGGCGTCCCGGCTCCACCGACGAGGAAGTGGCGACCGCCGCGGCCCAGTTGGGCGACGGCTCCTGGCTGGAAGACCTGCCCCAGGGCATCAACACAAATGTGGGGGAGCGGGGGGCACGCCTTTCCCTGGGCCAGCGCCAACTGGTCGCGTTGGCTCGGGTCCTCCTGCAAGACCCGGCCATTCTGCTGTTGGACGAGGCCACGGCCAGCATCGACCCCATCACCGAAGGGCAGGTGCAGGCCGCGCTGGCGACTGTCCTCCACGGGCGCACGAGTATCGTCATCGCCCACCGCCTCTCCACCGTGCGCAGCGCCGACCGGATTATTGTGCTGCGCGACGGGCAGATTATCGAAGAGGGCAGCCACGACAATCTGCTCGAAGAGGGCGGCCACTACGCCGAACTCTACACCACCTATTTCCGCCACCAGTCCCTGGACTACCAGCCCTGGCAGGCGCAGACGGAGCACTCACCACTTTAGTGTAGCAGTCAGGAAGAGGGTAGGAGAAGCTGGACGCAGATAAACGCTGAAAACGCAGATTTTTCTCTGGATCAGCGTCTATCAGCGTAAATCAGCGTCCCATTTTCTTTTCAGCATCTTCCTAGACCCTACAAGTTTTCACCACTTTAGCCGGAAGGAAGAGGATCGCAATGCAAACTATCGAAACCGTTTTGGCGGACTGTGGGGTGACGGAGACGACGATTACCCAGCGCCACCGGGATGAACTGGACGAACTGGGCTATACAGTCTTTCACGACGTCATCGACCCGGCCTGGCTGGCGGAGATGCGCGCCACCTTCGAGCGGTTGATGGCAGAGGAGGGGGATCGGGCGGGGAGCGAAGTGAGCCAGAATCCGGGCATTCGTCGCCTGGCCGATCTGGTCAACAAAGGGCGTGTTTTTGACCTCATCTACACCCATCCGGTGGTGCTGGCCGCGGCCTGGCACGTGATTCAGCGTCCCTTCAAGCTGGTCTCCCTCAACGGCCACGATCCCCTGCCCGGCCACGGCCAGCAGAATCTCCACTCGGATTTCGGCGGGGTGCGGGGCGACGGTCGCGGCCACCAGACCAACGCGCTCTGGATGCTGGACGATCTCACCGCAGAGAATGGCGCGACCCGTGTGGTCCCCGGCAGCCATCGCTGGCCCACCTTCCCCAAGGATGCAATGGCCGATCTCCAGGCCGCCCACCCCGATGAAGTCTCCATTACCGGCCCGGCGGGTTCCGTCGCATTTTTCAATGGGCAGGTCTGGCACGGCAGCACCACCAACCACACGGATCAGCAGCGGCGGGTCTATCACTGCGCCTTCACCGCACGGGAAAACCCCCAGCAGACGGACCAGCGGGCCTATTTGCGGGCCGAGACCGCAGCGCGTCTCACCCCGGCTGCCCGCTATATTCTGGACGTATAGGCACCAGCGCCCACCCTAGCCCCGCAGCCGGTAGTAGGCCACCGGCTGCCCGTCCATCGTTCCCGCGTAGAAGAACGAGACATTTTCCCCGGAGATGCTGCCGTCGATCTGGCCCAGACGCACGCCGGCCGCGCTGAAGGCTTCGGCCACAACCCGGCTGCTGGCATCCCAGCCGGGCAGCGCGGCCAGGGTCAGCCCGGTGTCGTTGCCCATCGGCTGGCGCACAACAATCGTATCCTCCCCCCGCTCTTCGATCAGAAAGTGGATGCCATTGCTCAGGGCCGCGCCCTGATAGGCGGTGAAGATGCCCGCCTTCAGGCTGCCATCGGCCCGCTCCACCAGCAGCCCGACCGGGGCCAGAATCTGTTCCCCCACAGGGAAGCCCGCGCTCTTGCGCCAGTTGGCCGTCACCACCACCTGCTCGTCGCCGCTGCCAAAGGTGGAGCGGGTGACCCCATCCGCCACATCCACAAAGTCGGTGAGCAGGCGGTCGGCATAGGTGGCGAAGACGTGGGTCTGGAAGTCGCCCACCACCCGCGCCCAACTGGGCTGCATCCCCACTGTATCTAACCCCAATTGATAGCCCATCGCCCCATTCCACACCAGTGTATCCCTGGCGCTGGTCATAGTTTTTGGCTCCAGATTGTGCTGGTAGAATAGTGTCTTGTCCCGCAGCAGGGCCGGGGCCAGGGGATAGTAGGACCAGTTCTCCGACCCCCACCAGCGGTCGGCCATACCAGATGTGGCGTGGATGAGCAGGCTGCCAAAGAAGCCGATCTCCGTTTCGGCCAGCCGGTCGTAGCCGAATTCGGTGGTCAGCCGGGAATCGGCTATGCGCCGGGTGTGTTCCAGCCAGCCCTGGTGGTAGCTATTGGGCGCGGGCGCAGACGGCTGATAGTCCAGCACCGCCGGATAGGGATAGCGCGCGCCGATCTGATCTTCAAAGAGCAAATCCATCGGGATTGTCTCTCGGAAATCCTCGGCGATCTGGGCGGCTTTGGCCTGAACAGCCGGGGCATAGGGCGAGGTGACATAGCCCAGCCGGGCGCGGTAACTCTCCACCACCGGCTCGCCGTCGGCGTTGAGCACAGCAATCGATTCGGGACCGTCCTGGGCCGGGAGGGCCTGGACCGTAGGCGCGTTGCGATCCCACCAGGTGGGGTTGACGTAGGGCATCACCAGCAGCCCCGCGTCCTGGGCCGCCACCACCGCCGCTGCGAACTCCTCCTGGCTGCCCAGGCGGGGATTGGGGGGCAGAAAGTCGGGATAGTTGCGGTCGAACTCCCCATCCCAATAGGTGACCAGATGGAGCAGGGACGGTTTGGGAAGGCTGGGGTAGAGCTTCTCTGCGTAGTCGGCAAAGCGCAGGCGGCGCAGATTGAAGAGTTCGGCGGTATCTGCCTTTATCAGCGGGGAGCGGACCAGTTGGGCGTAGATGGGGCCGCTCTTCTGGCGCAGGGAGGGAAAGCGCTCGATGTCGTTGTCGTCCCGAAAGGCCAGGGCCACTTCCTCCTGCGGTGCGTCCACCCAGAAGCGCACAGTGGGCGAATGCCAGCCCGCGCCGGGGGCCACCTTCGCCAGATAGGTGTGCTTGAAGATTGTGTTGTCGTAGAGGCTCTCGTCGTCGTGGACCAGCCCCCAGCCCAGCAGAGGTTGTAACGGCTCCTCGTGGATGGCGTAGATGGCGAGAGAGCCGCCCCGCAGTTCCAGGGAGAGCAGATCGGCAAAGAGGGGGCCGGGGTATTGGGAGGTGTAGGAGCGGTCTTCGTCAAAGAAGCTGGGCTTGAGACGCACGCCGGGGAGCACAGGCAGCAGCGCGCTCTCGATCTGCCCTTCGGCAAAGAGCAGGTCCGACGGGAAGTGGACAAAGTCCAGCACCCGGCTGGAACCGTTGCGCAAAAAGAGCTTCAGACTGAAGGAGCGGTCCCGCTCGGCCCGCAGGAGAACCTGGGCCTCCAGTTCTCCATCCGGTTGGGAATAGTTCAGCAGCAGCCCATCCAGCACTGGAATCCAGCGGTAGGTGAAGGCTGCGCTCCCACCGGCCCGGAACTGGCAGCCGCCCCGGTAGTCGGTGTTGGGCGCTTCGAAGGAGATACCCCACAGACATTCGTTGCGGGAGCCGTCGCTGAGCCGCTGGCCGCTGGCTTTGTTGATCAGATAGGCAATGGCCCCGTTGCTTTGGCGCAGACCGATCTCGTAGAAGTCGTTGCCCACCACCAGAAAATCGGGGCCGTCCTCCTGAAAGTAGACCGCGCCCCGGCTCTCCGGGACCTCCTGGGCGGCCAGGGGGCGGGCGGGGGCCAGAGCGAGGAGAAGCATCAGCGCCAGCACGCCGACGAGTCCTTGGGGGAAGCGCCGGGGGCTATTTTTCTGGGGAGCGCGGGACCGGGCGATCTGGGCGTGCTTGGGCATGGGTTTCTCTTCTTTGCCTTGGAATCTGTATTGGTCAACGAGATGCTGCAAAAGGCTGGACGCAGATACACGCTGATAAACGCAGATGATTTCTCTGGATCAGCGTCAATCTGCGTTTATCAGCGTCCTGTTTTTCCTTTCAACATCTTGCTGATCAGCACACTTTGTCTTGGAATCGGTGGCGAACCGAGTGGTTTGGTCACTTAATTTCTGGAATAATCAGGTGTCCTGCTATGCGCGCATCTGTCCCGCCCGAAAGTTGCCGATAGCTTCGGAGACACGCAGTGCCCGGTCATAGACGCCTAGGCCGCGGACACTGGGGCCAATGCGCAGCACTTTGTCGCCGCTGACGTGGCGCAGGTGGGGACTGAAACGGCCCCAGCCGAATTGACGATCTATGCCGCCGTCGCAGAGGACGCCATCCACCACAAAGAGGATCAGCTTTGGTCCGCCATCCACAACGATTGCCACGTGATGGCCTTTGCGTGTAGTCAATAGTCCCGGATCGCAGGTCCAGCGGTTCTCCGTGCGCCCGTCGTTGAGGACGATCTCCAGCGTGCCCGCGTCAGCGGTATGAACGGCCAATCCTTGACCGGTGACCGTGCGGTTGTCCAGTATCGTCTGACCGGCGGTGAGACTTTCCAAATACAGCCACAGGTCCAGGCTGAAGCCCGTGCGCATATCTTCCGTGCCGTGGTCGGCGCGGGCCGAACTGCGGCGGGAAAAGGCGGGCAGGGCAGGGGCGTCGATCTGGGCTGGCATCCCCTGGCCTGCGGGCGGCAGGTCCAGCAGCAGCCCCCCCGTGGCCCGTTCACTTCGGTCAAACTGGCCCCACAGGTCGGCCAGCAGGGCAGGGTCAATCTCGTGTACCCGGGCCAAATCCTTCTGGGTTTCGCTGAGGAAATAGCGGCCCTCCGCCTCCACCAAATCCGGGTAGCTCATGCGGATGTAGGGATCGTCGTCGTAGAGGACGATTTCGGGCTGTGACCACTGGATGACCTTCCCCTCCGGCGAGTCCACCTCCACGCCGCCGCACAGCCAGACCGGATTGCGGTCCTCATACCAGCGACCGCCGTGGTTGTGAAACCAGTGTAGAAAGTGGCCGTTCTCGCAGCGCCAGGCAAAGTTGGCGGCCCGGGGGTGCTTCATCAGACGGCCATCCGCGTAGCGCTTGTAGCGGGGTTCGCTCCAGGTGTGGCCTCGGTCACGGCTATAGGCGTAGACCGGGTGGCCGTCGATGCTGCGATAGACGCAGTAGAAGGAGCCGTCGCTGAGCACGCTGTAGCTCTGCTCTTCGGCGATAGGTCCGCCGCCGGGGGGTGTGCGCAGGCCGATGTCGCCGTCGGGCAGGGTTTCCCAGGTGATTTTGGCCGGGTCTTTTTCCGTGAGCAGATTGGGGCTGTGGGCCAGCACGCCCTCGGAACGGATGAAGAATCCGTGGCCGAAGCCGCCGACTTTGTGTACGGAGACGTAGGCTGCGCCTTCGTGGAGAAAAGGCTTGCCCACATTCCAGAAGAAGCGGATGTGCCCGCCGTAGACATTGCCCCGGTCCATCGCCATCTCCCGCAACGGCAGCACAGTGCGCTGACTGGACCAGGAACGCCCGTGATCGTCGCTGTATTTGAAGACGAAGTAGCCCTGGGAATCGACACGGGTCACAATGCCGCCGGGTGCCCAGTCCCCGTCCTCTTCGGCCTGAATCTGGCGCAGATTGTCTGTGTTGTGGTTGTAGAAGCAGTAGACGCGACCACCGGGAATTTTGAGCAGCACCGCATAGGAGGCTTCCGGCCCATTGGCTGGCTCCACATCCACGGGCGGGGACCAGGTGCGGCCCAGGTCCGTGCTGCGGGTGGTGACGATATGCTGGCCCGTATCCCCCTCGTGGCCTGTGCCGGTGGTCATCACGCAGAGCCAGGCCCCGTTGTCGGTAGTGACGATATAGGGCTGGTCCGCGTAGGTTTCGGAGGGGATTTCGTAGCCGTTGGCGATGTGGCGGGGGTCCCGCTGGGAATCGACGCTCATTTGGTATCCTCGGTGGGGCGGTGGGCAAGGAAGAGTGTACGCATCACTCACTACGACAGAAACAGTCTCGATATTTCCGCCAAGCTGTATTAGTGTAGCACGACTTTCCACCAAAGGAGATGACGCCGTGTGCGCTTTTGAGGTTTGTGGAGGAGATACGAATCGGTAGATTTGCTATGTATGCCACAGGTAAGGGCTGGCGTCTGGAAGTATAGCCCGCTTTGACGGGATGGGCAAGTCGCTGGCCGATATGTGGTACGTGCCAGGAATAGGGCAGATGTGCCCGCCAAATGAAGGCGCTGGGAAGAGTGCCTTTCTGCCCATTCCGTCCTCTGCTACAATAAGACTTCGGCGAACAGAACCACCGATCCGCAGACGTGCATCGCAGAACGAATCAGCCAATCCTTCCAGGAGACCCCACAATGAAAATCACCGATGTGACTGTCCAGCGCTACGCCTGGCCCCGGCCCAAACCCATCAGCAACGGCAAGTATACGTATGTGGATGTGAGTCTGAACCTCATCCACATCCACACGGACGAGGGGGTGACGGGCATCGGCTGGGGGGGCGGCACAGCCTCCGGCCAGGGCAGCGATCTGACGACGGTGCTGGTGGACTATTTCCGACCAATCCTCGTGGGCGAAGACCCCTTCAATTACCGGCGCATCTGGGCCGGTATGTGGCTCCCCAAACTGGTGGGCCGCCGGGGACTCTCCACACGGGTCATCAGCGGTATCGACATTGCGCTCTGGGATTTGATGGGCAAGGCCGTGGGCAAGTCGGTCCACCAACTGCTGGGCGGCTACCGGGACAGCATCCCCGCCTATATCGCGGGTGGCTATTACGAGGAGGGCAAGGGTCTGGCCGAGCTGGCCCAGGAAATGGAGGAGAATCTGAACCTGGGGGCCAAAGCCATCAAAATGAAGATCGGCGGCGTGCCCATCAACCAGGACGTGGAGCGGGTGCGGGTGGTGCGGGAGACAATCGGGCCGGACATCAAACTGCTGGTGGACGCCAACAACGCCTACAACGCGCACGAGGCGATTGAGATTGCGCGCAAGATGGAGAAGTACGAGCCTTTCTGGTTCGAGGAGCCGGTCGCTCCCGACGACTACCGGGGCCACGCACGGGTGGCCCGTTCTACTTCCATCCCGATTGCCAGCGGCGAGAACGAGTACACCCGCTACGGCTTCCGGGACTTGATTCAGGCCGAAGGTGCAGCTATCCTCAACGCCGACGCCCAGATTTTGGGGGGTATCACCGAATTTATGCAGGTGGCCGCGCTCAGCGCGGCCGAGGATTTACTGATCGCGCCCCACGGCGCACAGGAAGTCCACGTCCATCTGGTCTGCGCGATCTCCAACGGCCTGCTTCTGGAATTCTACCGGGAGACGGTGGACCCGTTGCGGATGCAGATTTTCCAGGAGCCTATGCGTTTGGACAGCGAGGGCAATGTGCCCGTGCCTAAACGTCCTGGCCTGGGCTTTACCCCCAACTACGAACTGCTCGAACGCTATCGGATGGGGTAAGGCTGGAGTTGATGCAATTATGTGACTCCACTGCACAAAGCCATTGGAACCACAAAGAACACAGAGAACACAAAGATTTACAGGAAAAATATCAGCGTTTATCAGTGTTTATCAGTGGCTGGCAGGCCTTTTTGCAGTGGACTCGCTATGTAAACACGGATAGAAAAGAACACAGATTGTTTAACTTTCCGTGTTCCTTTCTATCCGTGTTTACAAACTCTATTTCTGCCGATTATTCGCTAGCAGGCGTGGGGAGCGGTACACCGCTGCTCTGCAAGTAGCGGAAGAAATCCGACCCGGCCGGAATGACCAGACTATCGCCGGATTTGAGAATCTGGGCGTAGGAATCCAGACGGCGTGAGAAGGCGTAGAACTCCAAATCCTCGCCGAGAGCCGCGGCATAGACGGCGATGGCTTCGGCCTCGCCTTCGCCGCGCAGAGCCTGGGAAATCTGGTAGCCTTCGGCCAGAATCACAGTGCTGTCCCGGTCTGCCCTGGCCCGGATGATATTGGCCTGTTCTTCGCCTTCCGCCCGGAAGAGGGACGACTCTCGCTGACGTTCGGCACGCATCCGGTTGAAGACGCTCTGCTCGACCTCTTCGGGCAGGTCGGCGCGTTTGATGCGCACATCGACCACCTGAATTCCAAACTCGGCAGCCGTGGCCGAGGCGGATGTAGTCACCCGCCCCATAATGTTTTCCCGCTCGAAGGAGACCACATCCTCAAAGTTGGAGGTCGCCAATTCCCGGCGAATTTCCGAGAAGACGATGTCGTCCAGCCGTGCCCGCGCGCCGGCTTCTGTGCGCACGGCCTTGAAGAAGAGCAACGGGTCGATAATGCGCCAGCGGGTCACGTGATCGACCACCAGCCGTTTCTTGCCGACGGTCAGATACTCCTGGGGCAGCGCATCGCTGGAGAGAACGCGTTTGTCAAAATAGGTTACGGCCTGGGCAAAGGGCAACTTCACGTGCAGGCCGGGGTCCTGGTAGATGGCAACCGGATCACCGAACTGGAGGATGATCGCCTGCTTTGTCTCATCTACGATAAAGATAGTTTGCATACCGACGATCAGTAGGATGGCCAGAAGCACAACAATACTGTTCAATAGACGACTAGACATGGCTTACTCTCCTTCCGGGGCTGGGGTGGTGGCATCTGGGAGGGTAGAACCGTCCAGATCCTTGAGCGGTAAGAAGGGGAGTACCTGCCCGCCGATAGCATCGGAATCCAGCAATGTGATCTGGACCTGCTGCAAAATACCTTCCAGGGCCTCGATGTGCATCCGCTCCCGCGTCACGTCTGGGGCTAATCGGTAGGCTTGCAGAATAGAGAGGAAACGCTCGGCATCGCCGGTGGCACGCAGCACTCGCTGCTGTTTGAAGGCATCAGCCTCTTCGATCAGCTTCTGCTTGTTGCCACGGGCACGGGGCACAATATCGTTCTGATAGGCTTCGGATTCGTTGATCAGCCGCTCTTTGTCAGCCAGGGCGCGCACAACTTCCTGAAAGGCGTCGCTCACCTCTTCGGGCGGGTCTGCGCCTTGCAGCCGCACGTCGGTAATCTGAATACCCGTGCCATAGCTCTCCATCAGTTGGGCCAGAATCGCCCGCGTCTCATCCTGCACTTTGGCCCGTTCTTCGGTGATCACCGCGTCGATGCTCATTTTTCCGACTGTATCGCGCAGCGCGACTTCGGCGCTGGTCAGGAGCACATCTTCCGGGTTTTGCACGCTGAAGACGAAATTACGTGAATCGGCAATGCGATACTGAACCAGAAGTTCGACTTTGACGATATTCTCATCGGCGGTGAGCATCAGAGCCTCGCCCAGCACATCCTGGCGCTGGGTGGCAGAACTGCGAAAGCCGATCTCGACGCGGCGGACGCTCGACACATCCACAATCGTCACCTGCTGGATTGGGGAGGGCAGGTGATAGTTGAGGCCGGATGTGGTCACGCCGGTAAAGCGGCCAAAGGTCCGAACCACACCCTCTTCGCCTGGCTGCACCGAATAGATGCCTGTGGCCATCCACAGCAGCAGGACAGCCAGCAGAATCAGCAGAAAAAAGCTGCCCCTGCGTTTGGAAGCCCAGCCAGAAAGGGCGTCCACATAGTCTGATACAGGTGGCGGATCATTGCTGCCGCCGGATCCCGGTCTGTTTAACATTGTTGCTCCTTGTGATTATAAATGCGCCCGCCTGTGCTTCCATAGCAGGCGCGCATACGCGGTCAAAGATTGTGCAGAGAGGACAGATTGCAAAACGGGGAGAAAGTCGAAATGGGGAGAATGCCCGTCCTGACTCACATCCGCTTATCTTGAATAGGACTGGGTGGCTTTGCCTGACATCCCTTCCCCCGCGGCATCAATGAGCAAGTGAGATACTGACGCAGTGAGAGTAGAGCACAGTATAGCATCTGCTTTGGTGAGGGCGAAATAATTGCCACAAGAATGCGCTGACCTTTCCCTCCGCTTTCTCTCTGGAAATCAGAAGCGCCCAGACCATTTTGGCCTGGGCGCGCTTTGTTGAAATTCGTCTCTGCCCCTGACCGACCCTCGCGTCGAGTCCAGATCAGCACCCGGCAGTTCCATTTACAATACCTCTTGGGATGTGTTCTAGCGCATAGACAGATTCTTGCGTCTATGCTAGGATCGGGTCATTCCCCCGCCCAACCGTGCCTGTCGGAGTTGGAAAGATCAGAAGACTCCCAACCCCCGGCTTGTGAAGTTCTATCCTTCGGCCATTTCCGCGTTCCCCTTCCCGGGTATCTGCTCTGTGCAGGAGCAGGTATCCTTTCCGCCCTCTGCTGCCGCGCCTCTTCTGCGCCCCGGATTACAGGAGTAAACCTATGCCCACCCGCATCCATTCCGCCACAACCGGCTGGCTCTTTGCCGCGTTCATCGCCCTTTTGCTTCTGATTTCGCTGGCCCTGGCTGCCCCTTCGGACGCCGCCGCTTCGGACGCCGCCACTGTTACCGCACCAGCCAGCCAGGCCTCCGCACCCCTCCTCCCCCTGGACAGCCCGATTGTCATCAACGAAGTGATGCCGCTGGTCCAATCTGGGGAGTCTCAATGGGTGGAGCTATTCAACAACAGCGCTTCTCTCTTTCTGCCCCTGGTCTCTGGCAACGAAGGCCAGCCAATGGCCGCCGGTGGCTATGCCCGCACATCTGCCGGTGCCGTTGTGGGCAACCTGGCTGGCTGGCAGATCGCCACGGGCAGCGGTGCAACCTACACCTTTCCCAACAGCCTGCCCAGCCTGCCGCCCCAGACATTCGTGCTGCTCTATTTTGACGGTCTGGGCGAAGAGGCCAACGAGTATGACTTGAGCGACGGCGTAATCACACTGCACACGCCGCTGGATACGGTCAACAGCTTTGGCCCGGTGGATCAGATTTCCCTCTTCAGCAGTGCCACCCACACCACCACCACACTGGTGGACTTTGTGGCCTACGGCGATCTGCCCAACGACGGCGCGGCCCTGGCTGTGGAAGCCGGTCAGTGGCCCCCAGACACCTTCACCGGGCCAACGACCCAAAGCCCGGGTATCGATGTATTGACGGTCAATGGCTCTCTGGGCCGCTATCCCCTCAGCGAGAGCAATGGCCCGGAGGCGTGGACGATCTACAAACCGGGCGAATCCACACCTGGCGCGGCCAACCGCGCCCCGGCTCCCTACTTCCGCACGCCCTTTGACGGTGCCGTCACCTTTGCCGGCGATGTGGCCTTTGGCTGGTCGAATGTGCCGGACGCGGTCGGTTACCAGTTTCAGATCGCTGAGGAGCCGACTTTTGCCAGCCTCACATTCAACGGCACAATCAGCGATACAGTCCGCACAGTGGAACTGACCACTACTGTGGAACTCTCTCGCACTTACTACTTTCGTGCCCAGAGCCTGCAAAACGACGGCAGCCAGAGCGAATGGTCTGTTGTGAATCAGGTGACAGTCATTCCCATGCCCGTGGAAGCTGCGGCCATCGACGCTTCTCGGCTGCTGGCTGTGAAGCCCCAACTCCAGCACAAAGATACGCGGATGATGTGTCTGGATGGCGACCCGGAAACCGGCATCTCCCGCTGGGATTCGGCCCACGAGTCCGACGGCGACCTGATTGTGGGTGATGCTACGCCCCGCCGGGGCAACCCCCACGGGGACTGGTACTGTACGCGAGCCTCGATTTCGATGATTGCCGACTATTACGGCAGCAAACTGAGCCAGGACCGCATCTCCTACTACGCCTACGGCGGCGGCGCTCCAGAGGGAGACCTGGGCCACGGCATCGGCCTCTGGCCCAATCAGACCTGTACCCAGGGCGGCGGCAAGAATGTGATGTGGTGGGCGATGAACAATGCCGCGGGGGCCTGCGCCCGGGGCAAGCCCACCTTCGCCCAGGTCAAAGGCTGGATCGACGCGGGGCGGCCTGCCCTCTTTGTGGAAAACAACGACGCCCATAGCGTTGTCCTGGCTGGCTACTGGGAATTCAGCTTCTGGTTTATCAGTTGGCAGTTCGCCTATCGGGTGGACCCCTGGACCAACAGCGGCGGCTGGATTTCGTACAATAGCTGGAATGTCTCCGAGTATCACGTGCCGCCGGCTGGTGTCTCCCCGCGGGTGGACGAGGCTTCTCTGTCCAGCGATGGCGACAGCGACGGCATTGTGGATTTCGACGAGATCAACCGCTTCCCTACCCTTTTCAACAACCCGGATACGGACGGGGACTGCGTGCAGGACAAGCAGGACGTGCGCAGTTACGTCTTTGACAATCTGGGCAAATACAGCAAGCGCAGCCCGGATTGGGATGGGGACTTTCTACGCAAAGAGGTGGACAGGGACAACGACAACGACCGTTGGATTGACGGGGACGAGGATAAAAACTGGAACGGCAAGACGGTCGATGCTTTTGGCCGCCGGGACGGGGTGGATACCAGTAACTTCCGCTGGTGGGAGGTGGGGCCGGGGCCGTGCAGCACAGCCACGCCGACCAGAGAACTCACCCGCACGCCAACCCCCACGCGCACTCCCACGCCGACCTACACGCCCACACCCACTCGGTCACCTACCCGGACGCCTACCCGGACGCCCACCCGGACGCCCACCCGCAAACCGACTGCCACACCCACTGTTACGCCAACACCCAGCGTGACACCGACGCCGACCGGAACATTTACACCGAGCGTCACACCCACCGCCACCGCGACCCCAACGACCACATCGACTGGAACGGCGACCGCAACCGCAACCGCTACAGCTACAGCGACCGCAACCGCAACCGCGACTCCAACGACCACACCGACTGGGACGGCCACAGCAACTGCTACTGGGACCGCGACTGCCACGGCCACCGCCACGGCTACGAAGCCGCCCTATCTGACCATTACCGTCATTAAATTGTATTACGACGACTATCAGCCCCTGGGCGGATGGTCTATGACCCTTTATTCTGGGGCAGGTTGCCAGTCCGAAAACTATATGTATGCGAAGCAGACCGATGAACGGGGCATCGTGGACTTCACCGGCCCCGGGCCAGAGAGTACAACTGGTCTCGAACCGGGTCTCTATTCCGTGCAGGAGCCTACCGGCGGCGGCTGGCAGAATGTGACACCCGCTTGTCAGGAGGTAGACCTCACCGAGTCCAACGCGGGTGGGCAATCCCCGGATATATTCACCGAATATCCGCCTGCCGGGAAGGACATCTTCGATTCTGGCGCCCAGATCGAAGTCGATCTGGGGGAGCTGGGGATTGATCAGATTCTGCTCAACGGCCCAACTACCGTTCAGCGCGGCGATCCCTACACCCCACCCACCGCCAACAAGAAGACAGTCGACACGGAAATCATCTCTATGGACCTGGTGGGTCAGAGTCCCCGCTTTGGCACTGTGCGTCTGCGCGAGAGTCCCACCCAGCCATCTACTGGTCAGGTCTCTCAACAGACACCGGACTCTGATTTCCCTGCAGACAGTTTCTTCGATGTGTTTGTGGAGATCGAAATTCCGAATGTCGGCATCCTGCACAACGAGCAGCCGATCCGCATGAATTGCTCTGCTCTCGGCCTGCAATCGATTCCGCCGCTCTTCGACATCTTCCTGATGCCACCCCAGAACGGGCCGATCCCGTTGTTCAACGAGGAAGGTAAGCAAATGGGAGCCATCGCCCGTGTGGCCCATCTGCCCGTCCTCGATCTGGAATATGTGTTTATCTTCGTGAACCGTTTTGTCGAATCAGAGCGATAGGGTTCAACCAATGACTCCAGTGCAAAAACCGAGTTTTTGGCGAATGTGGCTGGGAATCCCAGAAGTGAGTCGGTCTTAAAAACTCGGTTTTTGAGCTTTTGTACTGGGCTTATCAATCGCTTAAAACAGAGTAGGGCGGGCTGGCAGCCCGCCCTACTCTGTTAATGACAAACCCGTGCCGCATGGCCCCATGCCGCATGGCCCCATGCCGCATGGCCCCTTACCGCACGACCACCGGCACGAAAATCTGGTTGGGTAGTGCCGCTACTACTTCCAGGCTGACCAGCGCGCTTCGACTGGCAGTACCCGCGTTTATTGTCACTGTCCCTGTGTAGATGCCCGTGGCAAAGCCGGATGGGTCCGCGCTGACCGTCATATCGCTGGGGGCTGTGCCGCTGCTGAGTGAGAGACTGAGCCAGGCCGCGTCGTTGCTGGCCGTCCAACTCAGAGGCGGGGTGACACCGGTGGAGGCGTTGGCGTCCCGGATGGCCAGGGTTCCCGTCACTGGCGCAGTGGTCCCCACAAATGCCACCAATTGCACCGTCTGGGGCGCAACCGCGAGCAGATTGGGCGCGGCCGTCACGTCCTGGCCGATGGCGACGGTCCGGGTAACGGTTGTGCCTGTGCCGTCGCTGTCCGTGGCTGTGACGCTGACTGTGTGCTGTCCCGCGGAAAGGGTGTCCAGGCTCAGGTTTGCGCCTGTGCCCAGAGGCCCGTCTAAGTCCGATGTCCAGGTGAAGCCAGCGTTGGCCAGTTGGCCGTCCTCTCTGTCATAGGCCGAGGCCGCCAACGCCACTGTCTGGCTGACCACAAAACTGCTGTCGGGCAGGGGCGAGAGAAATGCTACCTCCGGCGCGTTGCGTTGCACGCTGAAGACCGCGTCCGAATCGTCCATCGCTGTACGAACCCCGTCGCTGACCAGCACCCGCATCAGTCCCTGCTCCGTGCCGGAGAGGAGCGAGTAGGGGACTTCCACGCTGGTCGTACCAGTGATGCCGGTCTGGAGCGCTTGCCAGCTTGTGCCGTTGTCCGGGCTGAAAAGGATGGCCGCGCTCAGTGGGTCGTTGTCCTCATCCATCATCTGCCAGGAGACGGTCACGCCAGCCGGGCCGACACTTTCGCCGCCGTTGGGACTGAGGAGGGTGGCTGTGGGCGGGTGTGCGCTGACCGTTCGGACGGCCAGGAGTGTCTCGCCCCGGCGTAGTTCGATGGATTGGGTTCCACCCACCGCAGGGATGACTAGATTGACAAAGCCGATGCCGTCGCTGGGGGTGCCCTCGTCGGCATAGACCGTCGGGGTGAAGGAATGGGAGGCCAGGATCGCGCCGCCGCTGTCCCGCATTTCCAGGCTGTACGCGCCGGGGTCGGGCAGGGGCTGGCTGGCTGCGGGCAGCGTCAGTATTTCGCCCAGTGTGGCCGAATTGCCATCCGGGGCAATCTCGCCCTGGATCAGCAGGAAATCGCCTGCGGGGGCCATCACCTGGGACGCCACCACAAAGCCCTCGCTCTGCATCTGGGCACGAATGCCGTTGTAGGTATAGTCCGATGTCCATTCGTTGGCGCAGTAGGACATCACATCGGTCCAGTCTGGTCCCCGAATCACCGGTCTGTGCAGGCCTACGTCAAAGCCGTAGTAGCGGTTGGGCGGGAAGGTAATCCAAAGATTGCCGCCCAGCCATAAAAATTGGTTGTAGCCGCCGATGACCGCGTTGGGATAGGGATAGTTGGGATCGCTGCGGGAGTGTCCACAGCCTTTATTTGTCTCGCTCACATAGCCAGCCGGGACTGGATGCCCCCGTCCCCAGGTGTGACCGATCTCGTGGCCCGCGTACCAGTCGCCGTAGTTGGCGCTGTCCTGTTCCCAGGTCCAACTACCGCCCTTTGGCCCGGTGGGACCCGAAGAGATATAGCCGCCGCCCAGGCCCCGCATAAAGTCGCCGGAGGCGTTGGTGGCGACGCCGTAGTAACGGTCCTGCTCCCGGAAGGTGGGGTCATAGGCTTTGAAGATATTGCGCACCAAATTGAGCCGCTGATTGACTTTACCTGCGTCCAGAAAATAGGTGGGGTTGCCTTTGTCGTCCGTGCCCGACGTGTAGATGCTCGATTCGGGCATTGTCGTCTCGCTGCGCTGGACAATCAGTCCGGAGATGGGATAAGCCCGGCGCAGCCAGCCTTCGATCTCGTCCATCTGGGCGCTGGTGGCCTTGTACCATTTGTTGTTGCGGCTGTAGACCACATTGTAGAGATGCAGACGCATGACCGGGACGTTCTGCATTGTGAGGAGCGGCGAACGCACGGTATTGTCGGTGTAGTTGGTCTCGTCCGCTTCGCGCCACCAGAAGAAGAAGCAGAGGATGCCGCAACCGCCGCTGACTTTGCCGGGGTTGACAGTTACCTCGACCTGAAGGGTAGAGGCGTTCAGCCAACTGGACGGCACGGGGAAGTAGAAAGCGTCGCCGAGTTGGTTGCGGTTGGGGCTGGTGGGTGGGGCCAGTTTGCCGCCGGGGTTGGACGGATAGACTGGTGAGCCGACCCGCTGGTTGTTGACGATATGCCAGAGTTGGGCGCTGACCAGCGGGCTGCTCGCCCCACCGGTCCGGCGCACATAGGCCCGCACCCAGGCGGTCTTGCCCCGGATCAGCGGAACCGTATTGCTCAGGTCCTGGATGCCCTGGGTGACTTCGATGGCATAGGCCGTGTAGTTCAGTGTGTTGGGCGTGGGGACTTTTGTCGCCGTGGGTGTAATCGTCGGTGAAGGTGTGCTGCTGGCCGTTGGGGTTGACGAGGGCGTGGGGCTGTTCGTCGGCGTCGGTGTGTTTGTCCCTGTGTGGGTGGCAGTCGGTGTGTCGGTGGCTGTGGATGTATTCGTGGCTGTGCTGGTGGGCGTGGCAGTGGCCGGATTCAACTCGCCGTCCACATCCACCGAGCCGATGTCGCAGATATTTTGCGCGGGGCGCACATATCCCCGCTGATCCGCGGCCGGGCAGGAGCCGTTGTCACCGGCGTCGATGGCCGGGCTGCCTTCTCCGGGAAGGTGGGTGAGAGTCGGGCCGCCGTTGTCGGTCAGAAGGCCGAGCAGGGGATTCGTGGCCTGCTGGTCGCTTTCTGCGTCAAAATAACAGCTTTCGTCGTCGGAAAGATTGTTGCCCAGAGAAGTGCCTTGGCGCAGGAAAGCGCAGTTGGCCCCTTCGCCCAGCGGGTTGGCGATGATTGTGTTGCGGATGGAAGGCGAGATGACTATTTCGCCCTCGTCCTGATAGAAGTTGGCTCCAGTCGGCGCGCTGTTGCCGTAGACGGTCACATTCTGGAAAGTCTGGGAGCCATTCTGCGCGCCCGATTCCACGCCACCGGCGAAACTGCCCGCGCTGTTGCCGCTGACGGTCGTATTGATAATCGTCGTCGTGCCGTCGCCCAGTTGCAGGCCGCCTGCACCGCCCGGCACGAAATTTCCGCTGATAGTGGAACCTTCCACCCACAGGCTGTTATCTGCGCCCTGGGTGTAGATGCCTCCTCCATCGGTGGCCGTGTTGTAGTCGATGGTGCTGCGGCGCACAATCATCCGCCCGATGTTGTACAGCCCACCGCCAAAGTTGCCCTGGCCGTCGCTTTGGGCGCTGTTTTCGGTGATGTGGCTCTCTTCGATAGTGACATCTGCGTTGGCATTCCACAGGCCACCGCCGCCTCTGGGCGCATAATTTTCCTGGATCGTCGTGCGTGTCATATAGACAGTGCCGCCGTTGCTGGCAATGCCGCCGCCGTATTGACCGGCGCTGTTGCTCAACAGATAGCTGTCGTAGAGGCTGAGGTTCCCCCCGTCGTTGAAGATTGCGCCGCCCCGGCTGGCTTCGCCTTCGGCCCGGCTGCTGCTGATTGTACTGCTTTCCAGGGTCAAATTGCCGTAGTTGGTGATGGCTCCGCCGTCCCCGTACCAGCTACCACCGGTCAGGGTGATATTGCGCAGCACAAAATTTACGCCGGGATTGACGATGAAAATTTGGCGCAGGTCCTCGCCCCAGAGGGTGACGAGGTCGCCGTCCAACGTCGCATCTTTCTCGATGACCATTGTATTGACGGCAATCGACACGGGATTGGGGCCGCAGTCGAAGCTGACCATTCCACCCGTGGCCAGAACCGCTTCCAGCGCATTCCCGTCACAGCTTTCCGGTGTGCCGTCGCCCACCACTCCGGACGTGGGACCGGCCCATACCAATCCTACGGATACCACAAAAATAGAGAGCAGAATCACGACCACGTGCCAGAGACGAAGACGACGCAGCATATTCTTTTGTCCTTTGGGAACAGAAAACAAAGAGGGGAGGCCGATCCGTGATCGGTGCTGATATTATACCACCACACAGATAAATTTCATCTGTCAAATTGGCCCATTCAATCGTCCCTTTCAGGCTTGCGTCCACTTTTGCCGGGGGGTAGAATATCTGTACCGCAAGAATGAGTCCACTGCAAAAAGGTCTGCCAGCCACCGATGAACACTGATATTTCTGCTGTAAACCTTTGTGGTTCAAATAGTTTTTTGCTGTGGAGTCAAGAATCCTTCTCTGGAATCCGCCAATGCCTACTTTCTCCCGCGCCTACTGGACCGTCTGGTCCGCCACCCTCCTCTTCTTCGCCGCCTTCTACACGCTGATCGTCCCTCTGCCCCTCTATCTGGACGGAGTTGGTTTGCCCGACTGGGAGATTGGTCTGATTCTGGGCGCGTTCGGGATTGCCTCGCTGATCGGGCGACCCCTGGCCGGCGCGCTCAGCGACCGACTGGGCAGCAAACCGGTGATCCTCTTTGGCACAGTCTCCCTGCTGGTAGGCGCGTTGGGCGTGACCCAGACGGCCTGGCCCCCCGCGCTCTTTGGTCTGCGTATTCTGCAGGCCGCGGGCTACGTGGCCTTCACCACCGCCTCCACCGCGCTGATCGCCCAGCTTGCGCCGGTGGCCCGGCGGGGCGCGGCCATCGCCCTTTTTGGCGCGGCGGCCAATGTGGCGATTACCGTCACCCCCGCGCTTGTGAGCGCGAGTCTGGGGCTACTTACATTGCAGGGCGCGTTCTGGCTCTGCGGTGGGCTGGCGCTCCTGGCCGGTATCCTCGTGTGGACGGCGATTCCCGGCGAACATTCCTCTGGCGGGCGACGGCTGGGGATGCTGGAAACCCTGACACCGCCCGCGCCCCTGCGCGCTGCAATGCTGACGACGGCTCTCTTCGGCGTCGCCTTTGGGGCCTTCTATTCCTTTCTGCCTCTGCTGGCCGAGCGCCGGGGGCTGGAACCAGTGGGGCTGGCCTACACCGTCTATGGAGCGTCGATTATTCTCACCCGCATCCTCACGGCCAATCTGCTGGACCGGCCCGACCGCACCCAAGTCCTCGCGCCCTCTCTGCTGGTGACGACCGTCGGGCTGGCAGGCTTTGCCTTTGCAGAGAACTGGCCCCTCCTCCTCGCCAGCGCGGCGCTGATGGCCGCGGGCAGCGGCGTCGCCCACCCCGCGCTTATCGCCCTCTGCGTGGACCGGATGCCCGACCGGGAACGGGGACGGGCCACGGCTTCTTTCTATCTGGCTTTCGATCTGGGGATTGGGATGGGCAACTGGCTGCTGGGGCCGGTGTTGGGCAGCTTTGGACTAGGGGGAATGTATGCTCTGGCCGCGGGGATCAGTCTGGTAGGGGTGGCGACGACGCGATTTGTGAAGCAGGAGGCGTGATGGACTACAGTTCGTCCTGGGGCAGGTAGTCCACCACCCGCTTGCTCAGGGCAAAGGTGGCGGCCTCCACCCGGTTGTCCACGGCCAGTTTGCTGAGGACTGTGCTGATGTGATTGCGCACGGTTTTGTCGCTGATGGAGAGTTCCTTGGCAATCTCGGCGTTGCTCTTGCCCAGAGAAAGCAGGTGCAGCACTACGATCTCCCGTTTGGTCAGTTCGGCAAAGGGGTTGCCCTGGCGGGTGCGGCGGCGCACCATTTCCAGCACTCGCTGGGTGATGGCCGGATCGAAGGAGGCCCCGCCCTGGCGCACAGCTTCCAGGGCACGCACCAGTTCGCCTGTGCCCACATTTTTGGTCACATAGGCCGAGGCCCCGGCTTCAATGGCCTCGGCCAGCAGATCGTCGTCGATGAAGGAGGAGAGCATCACCACCCGGATTGTGGGCCAGCGTTCTGTGATCTCCTGGCAGGCCTGAATGCCTGAACGACCGGGCAGGCGGATGTCCATCACCACCACATCGGGCTGCAACTGCTGGCAGCAGAGGATTGCCTCGTCCGCGTTGCCCGCTTCGCCCACCAGCCGCACACCGGGCGTTTCCTCCAATACCAGACGCAGCCCCATCCGCACCACTTCGTGATCGTCCACCAGCAACACGCGTAGATTAGCCATTGATCTTTTCGCTTTCTATGCCAGGCTTTGTATCCTGAATACGGTCTTCCCCGTGCCAAATAAGTGTCACAGAGGTCCCGTGGCCCGGCGTCGCTTCGATTGCCAGTTGACCGCCCAGCATCCGTGCGTGATTACGCATAGTGAGCAGGCCATAGCCAGCAACCACTTGCTGGGGTGCAAAGCCCTGGCCGTCGTCCTGAATGGTCAGTATCATCTTTTCTCCCTCGTGAAGCAGACTGACTACGACCTGGCTGGCCCCGGCATGGCGTACTACATTGGAGAGCGCCTCCTGCACCAGCCCCACCACATGCCCGACCCGGGACGGGTCCAGCGGGTAATCAGTAATCTCCAGGCGAATGTCCACAAGAGAGCGAAAGCGGGCTTCATTGGTCAGCGCAGTCAGTTCATCGCGCAGGGAACCGCTGGGTGGTCGGATGCGCAGGGAAGTCATATAGCGGCGCAGGCCCAGAACGACCTGTTCCAACACCTGCTGGGCCTGGGCCAGACGCTGCTGGGCCAGTGGATCGTCGATGTGATGGGTCATAGAATCCAAAATCAGGCCGACAGAGTAGGCGCTTTGCATCACGCCGTCATGAATTTCCTGGCCGATGCGGTCCCGCTCGGTGGCGCGGATGGCGTCAATCTCCATTGTCTCGATCAGTTGATCGACCTCTACTTCGAAGAGTTCCAGGGCGCGGATGATGCTGATGGTCAGAGAGAGACCAGCCAGGGAGCGCAGAATTTCCACGGGAATGCCCAGCCAGGCCAATAAAACGGCGCGATTGAGAATATTGGCAGGGAAGAAAGACGCGGGATGGACAATGGCTCCGGCGACCAAAGTGTAGGCAAAGAGTGACCAGGCGGCCCAGCGCAACATCCGCCCGTATTGGGCTTTCTCGGCGGCAAAGAGTCGTGCCTGTGCCTGACGGTAGAGACCCCACGCGGCCAACAGTCCGCCGGGCAGGGCGAGAAAATAGCGGGCGGCGATGGTCAAGAGTGTCACCCTTGCCCGACCGTCCAAGCCTGCCAGATGGACAAAGATGGCCAGGGTCAACCAGCCCGCCAGCAGACCTATCACCAGCCAGCGTAGCCCAGGCGCAGGGCGATCCACAAGAACGTAGCCAAAGATGAGCAGGCTGGCGAAGGAGGCGGCCAGCAGGAAAACCTGGGCCATCAGCAGAACAGCGATGATGACGGGGGGGAGATATTCGGTCTGGATGGGGATAAAAACCAGACCCCATTCGTGCAGACCGTGCAGAATGCCAAAAAGGGCCAGCCAGCGCAGGTCTCGGGCCAGTTTCAGCCGACTGTGGCGGCGGGATTGGAGGAAAATCGCCAGGCCCAAGACAAAGAAGACCTGCCCGTAGATGGAGAGAATAACAATGTGGTTGAGATCGAAAATCTCTTTCCAAAACACGGCCGGTGTCCGTTCGGTGAAATATCTACAGGCTCCAACGCAAGTATACTTGAGCGAGGGAGGGTAAACAAAGGGGACGCCCCGTTTGCGGCGTCCCCTCTGTCTACTCTGTTATGCAACCGACCAGCAGGCTGCTATTTGAAAATCAGTGTGGCGGGTCGGGAATCAAATGCGTGGCGCACCTGAGCGTTGTCAAAGACGGCCAGACCGAAGTGATAGGGCAAGAGCAGGTCATTGAACTGCACATCGAACTCGGAGCCTGTAACCAGCGCTCGCCCGATTTCCAGGTGCCACATCCCATCGGCGTAGACCCAACCAGCCGAGAGGTCGCCCCGATCGCCGGTCATAGCAGATGTGGTGATGCCGGGAACCATATCGCCAGCTACAAAGAGAGTGTCGTCAAAAGGCAGCTTTTCATCTTCAAGGATGTAGCCGGGAGCGCCATCTTTGGGGGCGTCCGCCGGTCCCATCCACATGGGCATTGTCTTGTCCTCGCTCTCGTTGTTCACATAGCCACCGCCATCTTTGGGGTCGCTGTGACGGCCTGCGCTGGGGAATTCTGTCGACCAGGGGGTGTTGTCCAGATACTGATCATCCAGTTGGTTCACATTGCGCACGGATTTCCAGTGCCAGATGTCGCCCATGCCCTCATCAGTGTATTTGTTGCCATAGGGCTTGCCAGTGGTGTCGTCATTTTTGGCCAGGTGGCAGGCAGTGTTGCAGCCTGTCCGCTCGAATTTGGGGATGCTATTGTTGATGTTCCAGATGAAGGACATCTTGTCTTCGTAGTAAATGTTGTTGTCGCCGCCTTTGTCATCCGGGTCATTCAGCTTGGCCCAGGAGCCATCGGCCTGCTTCTGCCAGGGGCTGCGCATAAAGCTCTGGGTTGGGTCGGCCCAGGAGAGCAGGAAGTAGACGCTGTCGTCGGTGTAGAGCGACTGGACATTGATCACAGATTCGCCCATATTGGCGCCTTTAGAAACTTCAAAGGAGGAGATCGGCGCATTGGCCCAGCCAGCGTCATCACCCATGCCGTCCAGAACAGGCGCAACGTCCGTCTTCACAGAAAGGAGTGTCCCCCGGGGAATATCTTCCTGGGCCGGTGCTGCGGTCGGTTCGGGTTCAGGCACGGCTGTGGGTTCGGGTTCGGGTACAGCAGTGGGTTCCGGTGCGGGCGCGGCTGTCGGCGCGACTGCCTCGGCAGCCGCCGGTGCAGGTGCCTGGGCCACGGGTGGGGGGGGTACGGCGCAGCTTACGACCAGCATCGATACGATGACGCTGAGGGCAAGGACTTTCCACAAACTTTTCATAGCTTCCATCCTCCTGTTGCAGATTCGCCGCCATAACTTCGTCCGCTGGCGGGCGCATTTTGTGGGGCAATGGGTGAACATCTGCGCAGAGCGGGCAACTGTTCACGATTCCACTATAGGGGCAGACAAGGAGGAAGGGAAGGGAGATTGTCCCGGTTTTCCTGGGACAATTTTTTCAGGTGAGGAATTGGGAGTGGGGAGAGGGTTGGAACGGGTGGCGATTCGGGGGTGTGCCGATTCCGGGAATGGACCAGACAATCTCCGGCATTCGGAAATCTGCCGGTTCATTCCCGGAATCAGGCGGGCCATTCCAGCGTGAAGTATTTTGAAGAGTCCTACGCAGGCTCGGCGCTTATTGCTTCCGGCGCAAAGGCCCGGCTTTCGTCGTGCCGTGCTATCGGAGCGATTTCATAGCTGAAGTTGGTGAGAATGGCAAAGAGGAGGTCTTTCCACGCGCCCTGCATAGAAGTCTGGCGCAGGGTGTAGTGCGCCCGGTCAGGCCCAGTAAACTCGACAAGGGGTTCGGCGACCAGACCTGCGCCAAACTGGCGAGAGAAGCGCACCGTATGGTAGAAGCCCCGAAGCACGTCGCAGAAGAGATGGCGCTCTGCTTCGGTGAGCGGTCTGGCAAATTCAACGATGTGGGAATGGGCTGTGACACCGTCCTCGCGGCTGATTGTCGCCAAACCGCCCAGTGTGAGGTCTGCCTTTGTGTAGGTTGCTCGTTTTTGCATCTGTTCGCTTTCCCTTACATCTTTTGCGTATAGGGCCGGAAAATGGCCTGGTCATTCAAAAATGCGAAGGTGTCAGGCGAAAACCAATACTGCTCGCCAGCAAAGGCAACATTGGTAATCTGGCGGCGAACCGCAAGCCCTCGTGCAAGCAAACTTTGCAAATCCGTCTGCGCCAATGTCATTTCAATGACGGTATAGCCGTCATCCGTCAATCCGGGCGCGATAGACGCGAAATACCAGGCAATGTCAGGACTCTCAGTCACATACCAGCCCGGGCCAAGTTGTGTTGCCCGGTCAGATTGCAGACGCTGCAGATTCTCCACATCCAAGCCGAAATTCAGAATGTCCAGCGCGCTTTCCCAGTCAGTGCCGTGATAGAGGGTGATTGTAGTCTGAGAAGCCATTTGACGGAATGAGAATCTCGCAAAAGTTGGACTGGATACCCTTACACGGGTATTGTACCAGTCCGGCCAAAACGGGTCAACGGAAGGCGCGACCCAATCCCGGAATCAGGCGCGCCATTCCAGCGTGATTTGCTACCTGCCCCAACTAATCGTCTGCTCGTTCTGAAAGTCGTACTTGAATGCCATTTCCAGGGGCAGACGGCGCTGGTTGCTGCCATCCCAGCCCATCACATAGACCGCCCAATCCCCGTCCCGGTTGCTCAGAAAAGCGATCTGCTCGCCGTCGGGACTCCACACCGGTGCCACATTGTGGGGATAGACCCGCGCCAGGGCATCGGCGGGCCGGGTCAGGGCGGTCATTCCCTGACCGTCCGGCCCAATTGTGTAGATTTCCCGGTGGGTCTGGTTGTTGTTGAAAAAGGCAATCAGCCCGCCGTCGGGCTGCCAGATCGGGTCCTGATGACGGGTCCATCGGGTCACCTGGCGATTGATAAAACCGCCGTCGGCGTCTTTGTGTGGCCCGTCCTGGGTAATCTGCAAGCCGTCTCGGCTCTGATAGGCGATGCCCTGTTCGGTCCAACTCGGCGAATTGGCGTTGGGCTGTGTGGGAATGTCACGGAAATCGCTGCCGTCCAACGCCACACGGCCCAGACCGCGCTGGCCGGGGCTGATCTCCCGGCTGAAGGCGATGAGCGTCCCCGCCGGGTTCCATGCGGGTGCGCGCAACTCCTCCCCGCTAAAGAGCTTACGCTCGCCGCTGCCGTCGCTGTTGATAACGTACAGCCCCTTCCCACAGCGGATAAACGCCACCTGGCTGCCGTCCGGGCTGATGGCCGGGTCGAAGCCATCGGTCAAACGCTGTAGCTTGCCGCTGCCCAGTTCATAGAGCAGAATCGAACCGTCAGCCCCGGCCAGGGCCAATTTGCCCGGCAATCCAACTGCCGCGGCCGTGGCCCCACGCGGGGCCGGTGTGGCTATGGGCGGACTGACCGCTGCCGGGCTGGGCGTCGCTATCAACGGGAGCAGGCCGTAGTCAAAGAGTGTCACCCGGTCCCGTTCCACCCAGCCGGTGATGTGTTGCAGGCTGGTGACGAGTAGCCAGACGCCATCGGCGCTGCGTCCCAGCACCTTCACCGGTGAGCCAGTGGTCAGCTTTTCCAGAGAAGGGCCACCGGGCGCGTTGCGCACGTCTACCCCGCCACTGCGCACACTGCCGGTTACAGTTTTGCCAATAGGTGGCGGCGTGAGCGGATAGACATCCGGTGACTGGGATTGCGGGCGGCTGGCCGCGGCGTCGGCTGGCAGAGCAGAGAATAGCACCAGGGCTGCCAGCATAACAGATCCAACAAAGAGAGCGATGCTTTTTTTCCAGGGGGATTTCACTGTTAGAGCCTCCCAAGGGGGATATGGATTGATAGGGTTTTTGGATGTAATGAGGCGAAAACGCAAATTCAAGAGTATTGTATCACAGCCGTTGAGAAAACACAGGTGAACAGAAAGGTATTCGCAGAGAACATCCAATTCTCCACTTGCGCGCATCGCCCAATTGCGCTACCGTTCACTCCGCGACAGATTTTGTCCGTCGCAGAACTGATCCAATCCTCAATCGCTAATATCCAATCCCCACCTAGGAGGACCCATGAAAATCACCGCACTCAAACCCTATCTGGTCGATTCCGGCTCGGCCAAACACTGGCTCTTTGTCAAAGTGGAGACCGACGAGGGACTCCACGGCTGGGGCGAGGCCTACACCCAGCTAGACCGGGACCGCCAGTTGGAGGTGCAGATTCAGGAGTTGGCCCGCTATGTGGAGGGGCGCAACCCACTCAATATCAAACACTTCGTCTTTATGGCCTACAACGACTTTGCGGGCAAGCGGGGCAGCCTGGAACTCTTCTGCGCCATCAGCGCCATCGAGCAGGCCCTGTGGGACATTGCGGGCAAAGCAGCGGGCCAACCGGTCTACAATCTGCTGGGCGGCGCGTTCCGGGAGAAAATTCGGGTCTACGCCAACGGCTGGGGCGGGGGCGGCACAGTGGAACAGGCCGCCGAAGCCGCCGCCGCGACGGTTGCCAAAGGCTTCACCGGTCTGAAATTCGATCCCTTCCCCGGCCCCTGGCGAGCCTGGATCGACAAAAGCGAAGAGACCGCAGCCGTGGAACGCATCGCCGCAGTTCGGGAATCAGTTGGCCCGGAGGTGGAGATTCTGGTGGAGGTCCATCGACGGCTGGCTCCCATGCACGCCATCCGGGTGGCCAAGCTGCTGGAACCCTATCGCCCCTTCTGGTACGAGGAACCGGTCTCGGCCCAGGACCTGGACAGCCTGGCCGAAGTGCGCCGCAACATCGGTTTGCCGGTAGTGACGGGGGAGGAACTCTACACCAAAAACGACTTCCGCCCAGTCTTCGAGAAGCGGGCCGCGGACATCCTCAATCCGGATGTCTGCAACTGTGGCGGCATTCTGGAATTGCGGGAAATCGCAGCGATGGCCGAAGCCTATCACGTGGCTGTCGCGCCCCACGGCTACAACAGCACCGCGGTCGGTCTGGCCGCGATGCTCCACGGGGTGGCGGCTATGCCCAACTTTCTGATCGGGGAATACTTCGTCAACTTTGAGGAGATGTCCAACCTCTACAACCGCACGCCGATTGTGGCGGTGGACAGTTACGTGGCCCTGCCCACTGCGCCCGGTCTGGGCGTGGATATGGACGAGGAAGCCCTGGCCGCGCACAGCTATCGGCAGCGGCCTATGCGTAAGTTGCGGATGCCGGGGGAGGAGTGAACTGCTGCGTGATGCGTACTGCGTAGACAGCGACATCCATTCCCCGTGCAATTGTTGGCTGGTGGGGAAGAAAGGGGAGATCGACAATTGATCTCCCCTTTCCCATTTCCGAATGTATACCCCACTTTGTCTGTATCGTCACTGTCTACGCAGCACGCAGCACGCAGCAACTGTCAGTCCTGCGCGTCCGGCAACCCATCAAAATCCGCCACCGGGACCCGATAGACATTCCCATAGCCGGACACATCGCTGGTGTAGACGACGTAACTGCCGTCCGGGCTGAAGCGGGGATGGGCGTGGGTCTGCTGGATGTGCATACTGCTGCCGTGGCGGGCCAGAACTTTAGGGCCGTCGAAGCCGTCGCCGTTCCAGCGCCACAGGCGCACGACTTTGCCGCCGTCGCCCACAATCAGGCCAAAATCGTTGGAGTGGATGTGGCCGGTGACGTGGGGGAAAGCGTACTCCTGGCGGTCTGTGTTGTCGTAGCGCACTTTGCCAAAGAATTTATAGCCGTTGGCCTTCTGACCGTGATAGCTGATGTGGATACCATCCGCGTGCCAATACTCGTGGCCGACGGTTTCGCCCTCCTCATCCCGGGGACGAATCTGCCAGACCGCGCCGTTGTTCATATCCAGCCCCCAGATGCGGTTGTCCACCAGATGCCACGGCCCCTCGTGGCAGAAGGTGAGCAGATGGGATTGGGTCGGTGAGGTGTTGACGTGGCCCACCCAATAGTTCTCCTCCCACATCACCTCTGCGCCGCTGCCATCCACCGCCACCCGCATCACCCGGCTCAGGGGCTTGGCCTCCCAGGTCTCCCGAAAGCCCACATAGCCCCGCAACAGATCCACGGGAAAGCGGTCCGACATATCCTCCGAAATGCTGGCGCAGATGTACTTGCCGTCGGCGGTGGCGTTGTTCATCGACACATCCCAGCCCTCGGGCATTGTGTAGAGCACTCGCTGTTCCAGACTGCTCAGGTTCAGCGCACAGAGATCGTAGCCGTGCCAGAAATAGGCTTCGTTGTTGTCGGCGTGGACACAGGCGCGCAGAAATTCCACCTCCCTGGGCAGAGGCAACTGCTCCAGATCGGTCAGTTGGGTGATGACGCCGGTCGCCAGTTCCAGGCTGTAGAGATTCGTGCAGTTGTAGCGGTCCGACGAAAAGAGCAGGCGGCTGTCGTTGTCATACCAGCCGGGGTTGGTGAAATAGAAGTGATGGCTGTGGCCTTTGTGATTGGTGAGTTGCTCGACAGTCACACCGCTGACGGGATCGGTGTGGGATTGGGAGCGCCATTCGCTGGGAAATTGCTGGCCGATGGACATTTTTCCTCCTGGGGGAAAAGTGGTGCGTTGTGCGTAGTACGTGAACCGGAAGTCTCTGTTCTTCGCGTTTCAGCGCCTTTGCGAGAGGCTTTGTTGGTTCACTTCTTTCGTACAAATATACTCTACCACAGGGGGGCGGGGGAGAAAAGGCTGTTGCTACGGTGGGTGCGTCTCAGGGATTCCCGGAATCAGCGCCCCTCCCCCAAATCTGGGACGCACCCGCTACGGTGGACAAAGCAGGCAGTTTGGGCTAGGATTGGGAGAAGACAGGAGAGGACGCTCCGCATTGGGGCTGGCAAAGTCTCTCGCAGAGCCGCAAAGACGCAGAGAAAAATCCGCGTATTCTGCGTTCCATTCCTATCCGTGCAAATCCTGCCATCCGTGTCAATCCGTGTCCTTATTTTTTGGAGGTTCTATGCGTGGCATTGTCTTTCTCGGAGATCGTGAATTGGCCCTGCAGGAGTTCCCGGACCCCACGCCGGGGCCGGGCGAAGTCGTCGTCGAAATCAAAGCATCGGGGATGTGTGGCAGCGATCTGCACACCTATCGTGCGCCCAAGGGCGGTGCTGCGGCTGGACTGGGGCTAGGCGGTGACGGTTCCGCAGTGATCGCCGGCCACGAACCCTGCGGGGTGGTGGTGGCAAAGGGCAGCGGCGTCACCGATCGCCAGGCCACCATCGGCCAGCGGGTGATGAACTTTCACTACGACGGCTGCGGCGTCTGCCCGCACTGCCGCCAGGGCTGGTCTCAGATGTGTGTGGAGGGGGCAACGGTCTACGGCGTCACCGGCCACGGCGCGCACGCACCGTTTATGCGGATGCCCGCGGAGACGCTTGTGCCCCTGCCCGACGAACTTTCTTTCGTCGAAGGTGCGGCGGTCTCCTGTGGCGCGGGCACGGCCTACAACGCCCTGCGTCGGATGGGTGTGCGCGGTGGCAGCACACTGGCTGTCTTCGGCCAGGGACCGGTGGGGCTGGCGGCCACCCTTTTTGCCAGCGCGATGGGGGCGCGGGTTTTCGCTGTGGACATTGCCCCGGAGCGGCTGGCTCTGGCCCAAGAATTTGGCGCAGAGCAGACGATCAATTCCGCTACCCAAGAGACCGCTCCAGTGCTCAAAGAACTGACCCACGGCGAAGGGGTGGAGTTTGCCCTGGACGCCAGCGGCGCGCCGGAGGCCAGAGCCGCGGCCGTGCGGGCCTGTCGGGCCTGGGGCACGGCCTGTTTTGTGGGCGAGGGCAAGACCGTCACCCTGGACGTGAGCCAGGATATGCTGCGCAAGCAGTTGACGCTCATCGGCTCGTGGACATTTAACATCACCGGACAGGCCGACTGCGCCCGTTTTGTGGCGGACAACGGGATAGGGCTGGAACGGCTCTTCACCCATCGCTTTGCCCTGGAACAGGCCGAGGAAGCCTATCAACTTTTCGACAAGCAGACAATCGGCAAAGGCGTCTTCACTTTTTGATGTCAAAGGGGAGCAAGCGAAAGAGCGGGGACGGATTGTGGAAGGCTGCTGCCATTCCAATCCGTCCCCGCTCTTTCGCCTGAATCAGGCTTGCTCTATTGATTTTCGACCCGTGTGCAGCCTGCAAATGGCCGCACAGAACTCACTGTTTTAGCTCATCTCCGCGACGCCCATCAACTGATGGCTGTGCAGCCGGGCGTAGTGACCGTCTGTCGCCATCAGTTCCGCGTGGCTGCCATCTTCAATGATCCGCCCCCGTTCCATCACCAGAATCCGGTCTGCGTTGCGAATGGTGCTGAGCCGATGCGCGATGACCAGACTGGTGCGACTGCGCAGGACCCGCTCCAGCGCCTCCTGAATCAGCGACTCTGTGGCGGTGTCGATACTGCTGGTCGCCTCGTCCAGAATCAGCACACCCGACGGGTTGAGGGCCAGGGCACGGGCCAACGCCAGCAACTGCCGCTGCCCCTGGGAGAGATTCTCCCCATTGGGCATCACCTGATAGTCGTAGCCCCCGGGCAGTTCCTCGATAAATTTGGCCGCATTGCTGAACTCCGCGGCCCGGCGCACGTCCTCATCGCTCAAATCCTCCCGATAGAGACGGATGTTGAAGGCGATGGTTCCGGCCAGACAGACCGGATCCTGAGGGACGACGGCTACGGCCCGACGCAGATCCGCCAGGGAAAAGTCGCGTATGTCTTCCCCGTCCAGCCGAATCGTGCCCAGAGTCGGGTCGTAGTGGCGAGCCAGCAGACTGACCAGACTCGACTTGCCCGCACCCGTGGGGCCGACAACGGCCACACTCTGCCCAGGCGGAATGGAGAGGGTCACCCCCTGCAATACTGGCTCGTCGGGCAGATACCAGAAGTGGACATTGTCATACGCAATGGCCCCGCGAACCTCAGGCAGTTTCTTGGGCGTTTCCGGCTCCTGCACAGACGGTTTGGTGTTGAGCAGGGCAAAGATGCGCTCCGCCGCGCCCAGCGCGATCTGCACTGTATTGTATTCCTGGGAGAGTCGCAGCACCGGCTGAAAGGCCCGCTCGGTGTACTGGACAAAAGCCACAAGCGTGCCCAGTGTCGCCCAGCCGGCCAGCACGCCCTGACCACCCCCGTAGAGGATCAGCCCCAGCCCCACCGCAGAAAGGATTTCCTGCACCGACAGAAAGAGCGCACTGTGCCAGCGCAGGTCGATCAGCGCCTCCCGATAACTTTTGTTGTAGCCCTCGAACTCCTGCTCGCTCTCCTCCTCCCGGTTGAACAGTTGGACGACAGTCATTCCGTGGACCTGTTCGTTGAGAAAGGCGCTGATGCGGGCCTGGGCCGAACGTTCACCGCTGGAGGATAGACGGATGCGGGCGCGGAAATAGCGGGTGACGAAGAAGACAATCGGCAGCACAGCCAGGGAGAGCAGGGCCAGCCGCCAGTTCACCGCCACCATCACCGACACAATCACAATCAGCGTCACGCCTTCCACCAGCACAATCACAATACTGCGGGAGAGAACTGCGTTGAGCTGGTCGATGTCATTGGTCAGCCGGGCCACCAGTTCGCCCGTGGACGTGCTGGTCAGAAAGGCGTGGTCCAGACGGAAGATGTGGGCGAAAACCCGTGTGCGCAGATCGGCCAGGGCGCGCTGCCCGGCCTGTTGCAGAAAATAGGTGAAGGCGAAGGTGAGCACAAAGATGCCCAGGGCTGTCGCGCCGTAGATGGCGGTGATGCGCCAGAGCGCGTCGATTTCGCCCCGTGCAATGGGGCCGTCGATGGCCTGTTGCAGCAGATAGGGCGGCACCGCGTTCAGCCCAGAGACGCCGATCATCAGCACCAGCGCGGCAAAGAGCCATTTCTTATAGGGTCCCAGAGAGGAAGCCAGCAGTTGAAAGAGGGCCGAATCCTGGCTGGCAACTTCGGACAGCTTGGCCCGTTCCTCACTTTTTGGTTCTGTTGGGGCTGTTTTAGGCTGCGCCATTGGCCGTATCCTCCTGTGCCTGTTCTACTTCCCGGTGATACATCTCCGCGTAGAAGCCGTTGAGCTGCAGCAACTCTTCGTGGCTGCCCCGCTCGACAATCTGGCCGTGGTCCAGCACAATAATGTGATCCGCGTCGACGACTGTGGCGATGCGTTGGGTGACAATAATACGGCTGCGCTTGCCCTCGACCTCGCGCAGTTCTTGCAGAATTTCGGCTGCGGTCTTCATATCCACACTGGCCAGGGCGTCGTCCAGCAGCAACACCCGCGGGTCGCGCACCAGCGCGCGGGCAATGGCCGTGCGTTGGCGTTGGCCGCCAGAGAGGGTCGCGCCCCGTTCGCCCACAATGCTGTCCAGCCCCTGGGGAAGCTGGGCCATATCTTTGGAGAGCCGGGCCTGATCCATCGCCTGGAAGATGCGGGGGTCGGGCACATACGGGATGCCCAGGGCGATGTTATTGCGCAGGGGCATACTGAAAAGCAGGGATTCCTGGGGGACATAGACGACAGTATTGCGCAGGTTGGCCAGTTTGATCTCCCGCAAGTCGTAGCCGTCGATGGTAATGCGCCCTTCGGTGGGGTCGTAGATGCGCCCCAGCAGGCTGATCAGCATCGATTTGCCCGAGCCGGTCGGCCCGACGATGCCCAGCGTCGTGCCCGGCGGGATGTCCAGATCGATGTTACGCAGTGCCCAGCGCTCCTGATCTGCGGCCCAGACACCCACCCCTTCCAGCCGGATGTGACCGGCCAGTTTGACATTCGGCGCGTGCTCCGGGTCGGTCACCTTCGGCCAGCGTTCCAACACTTCGCCGATGCGCACCGCGGCCGCGCTGCCCTGTTGCAGACGTTCGTAGGCGCCGGTGATCTGCTGTGCGCCGTTGTTGAGCAGCCCCAGGTAGACGATAAATTGGACGTACTGACCAATCGTCAGTTCACCGCCGATAATACTCATCCCGCCCACAAAGACGACGACCGTAGCTGCGATGCGTACCACCAGACTGGGCAGGGGCGAAATGGCGCCGCTCTCCAGCACAAAGCGCAGATTCCGGTTCACATATTCCTCGTTGGCGGCCCGGAACGTACGCGCCACAGCACCGCCTTGGGCATAGGCACTGAGCATCCGGGCTGCGTTCAGATTCTCCTGGGCAAAGGCGGCCAGTTTGGCTATCTCCTGCTGCACGAGAATAAAAGAAGCACGTAGCCTTCGGCCCAGGCGCACCTGCACGGCAATGCTGAAGGCCAGCATCACCACCACCATCACAGCCAGCCGGGGGCTGGTGAGCGCCATCAACCCCGCGCCGACCAGCAGGAGAAAGAGGGCGTGGACGAACATCTGAAAGCCCGCGCTGTAGAAACGCCAGATGTAATTGAAGTCGCTGGTGCTGCGCGAGAGGAGATCGCCCGTGCCGTAACGCTGACGGGTCTCCCGGTCGAAGAGGAGCAGCCGCTGGAAGAGGTCCTGGCTCATCTGATAGGAGATGCCCGCGGCAATCGTGCCGGTGAGCATCCGTAGCAGATAGCGAAAGAGTGCGACGATGCTGGCCAGAAGCATCAGACCAATCGCATACCAGGCCAACTCGCTGGGCAACGCGCCCCGGTTGAGCGCGTCGACTGCCCAGCCCAGCAGGGTGGGGCTGAAGGCACTGGCCCCCGCGCCGATGAACGCGTAGAGCGTGCCAATCGCCAGCGCCCGGTAGTAGGGCCGTTGGTAGGGGAAAAGGATTTGGAGTCCGCTTTTTTGCATTAGGGGGCCTTTGCTGTGGAAGGGACGGGAAATGGCATATCGCGAAAATAGAACGCGGACGACGCGGATTGGGCCGATTGGTGCGGATAAAAATCTGCCTTTTTCTGAGTCTTCTGCGTTCCTGTTTTCATTTTCCGTATGTACGGGTCAAACCTTTCCATTGTAGCGGATGTGGGCAAAATGGGCAAGAATGCAGAATTTCCTTCTAAACCGGTATAGATTCTTGCCCCCGCCTTACCCCGCGCACTGGTGCAGGTTGGGGTGGGGGCTGACCCGTGCTACAATTCGTTGGTTTGGGAAGCAGAGCCTGACGCGTGACCGCCTTCCGGGAAGCGGCCACGAAATGTAGGGAATCCGGTAGTGGTTATGGCCGCTTCCCGGAAGGACCCACCCACCCATTCCCAGCCAGGGGAAATCACCCAATGACCAAAGAAACCAAAACCGACGGTGGCGCATACGTCGAGCGCGATGTGAATATCAGCGGTGGCGGGGATTTTGTGGGGAGGGACAAGAATGTCCACATCCACCCACCCCAACCCTACCGGCCACCCCTGCAACGCCCGGCCCGCGCCGACCACTTCCAGGACCGCAGAGCCGAGCTGGCCCAACTTCTGGCCGACCTCCAGCCCGGCGCGGTCATCACTGTGAGCGGACCGGGCGGGATGGGCAAGAGCGCGCTGGCCGCCGAAGCCGTCTGGCATCTGACCCCAGGCGAGCAGCCAGCGGATCAGCCCGGAGACCAGCCCGGAGACCAGCCGCCCACCCGCTTTCCCGACGGCATCTTCTTCCACTCCTTCTACAACCAGCCCGCGGTGGACGCTGCCTGCGCGCAGATCGCCCGTTCCTTTGGCCTGGAAGCGGCAGGCAGCCCCCGGGAAAATGCCCGGCGTGCCCTGGCCGGACGCCGGGCACTGCTCATTCTGGACGGGGCGGAAGACGCGGACGACCTGGCCGGGCTGCTCGACCTGCGCGACGGCTGCGGGGTACTCATCACCAGCCGGGACCGGCGCATCCACGCGGGCCGCCGCGCGGACCTGCCGCCCCTGCCCCCGGCGGATGCGGTCGCCCTGATCCGGGCCTGGGCCGGGGAGGCTGACCGGAGCCAAGCGGCAGCCGACCCGGCTATGGCCGACCCGACTGTGGCCGAAATTGCCGAACTGGTCGGCCACCTGCCGATGGCCCTGCGTCTGGTGGGCAGCTATCTGGACGAGAGCGCCGAGACCCCGACGGACTATCTGGCCTGGCTGGGTCGCTCGCCCCTGGCCGCGCTGGACAGGGGCCAGCGTCGGATGCGCAGCGCGGAGATTCTGCTCGCACGCACAGTCGCCCGGTTGAGCGACGACGAACGCGACCTGCTGGCCGTGGCCGGTCTGCTCGCCTTTGCGCCGGTGGATGCGGGCATTATCGCCCACGCCCTGGAACGGGCATTGGACGACCTGCGCACGGCCTTTGCCCAACTAGTACGCTACAGTTTGCTGGTGCGGGATGGCGAGGGTCGTTACCAAACCGCCCACGCGCTGGTTCACACCTACGCCCGTCGCCGTCTGCGACCGCCGCGGGGAGCACTGGCCCGGCTGGCCGCCCACTACGACCGTCTGGCCCGTGACCTGAGCGGCCAGGGGCTCGCCGGCTACTGGGCGCTGGATGGCCACCGGCCCCACCTGCTGGCTTTGATGGAGCGCTGCCACGACGCCCAAGCCTGGAAAACCCTCTCTTCTCTGGTATGGGCTGTGAAGGATTATCTGGACATCCGGGGCTACACATCAGAGCGGGTCACCGTCCTGGGGTTGGGCGTCCTGGCCGCCCAGGGCCAGGGAGATCGGCGGGATGAGGGCGCGCACCTGGGCAATCTGGGCAATGCCTACCATTCCCTGGGGCAGGTGAAGGAGGCCATCGGGTACTATACACAGACACTGGAAATTCATAGGGAAATCGGCGACCGCCGGGGCGAGGGCAACGGCCTGGGCAATCTGGGCCTGGCCTACGCAGCCCTGGGGCAGGTGAAGGAGGCCATCGGGTACTACGAGGAGGCGCTGGTCATCAGCCGGGAAATCGGCGACCGCCGGGGCGAGGGCAACCGCCTGGGCAATCTGGGCAATGCCTACGCAGCCCTGGGGCAGGTGAGCGAGGCCATCGGGTACTACGAGGAGGCGCTGGTCATCAGCCGGGAAATCGGTGACCACCGAGGCGAGGGCAACGGCCTGGGCAATCTGGGCCTGGCCTACGCAGACCTGGGGCAGGTGAGCGAGGCCATCGGGTACTACGAGGAGGCGCTGGTCATCAGCCGGGAAATCGGCGACCGCCGGGGCGAGGGCAACTATCTGGGCAGTCTGGGCATCGCTTACAAGAATCTCGGGCAGGTGAGCGAGGCCATCGGGTACTACGAGGAGGCGCTGGTCATCAGCCGGGAAATCGGCTACCGCCGGGGCGAGGGCGCGCACCTGGGCAATCTGGGCATTGCCTACTATTCCCTGGGGCAGGTGAGCGAGGCCATCGGCTACCACGAGGAGGCGCTGGTCATCAGCCGGGAAATCGGCGACCGCCGGGGCGAGGGCAACCGCCTGGGCAATCTGGGCCTGGCCTACAAGCAACTGGGCGAACCAGAGAGAGCCAAAGCGCTCTGGCAGCAGGCTTTGGCCATCTACGAAGAGATACTGTCTCCCACCGCCGCAACTGTGCGCGGCTGGCTGGCCGAACTGGACGCTTCGCCGTAGGCTGCCAGGGAATGAGCGTTTTTCCTGCAAAGGGTGCTGGTCAGGAAGATTTTGAACTTTAACGCAGAGGCGCAGAGGCGGGGAGGCGCAGAGAACAGCTTTGCGTCTCTGCTCCTTTGCGCCATTGCGTTGAAAATTCCACCATCTTCTTGACTACTACAATTTCTTAACGCAAAGATGCAAAGACGCAAGGGCGCAAGGGCGCAGAGGAGAACCCATAAATCTTTGCATCTCTGCCGCTCAGCGCCCTTTGCATCTTTGCGTTGAAAATTTCACCATCAGCCTGCTCACTACAACTTTCTCAATGAAAGCAGAACCGCGTGACACTTATCCTTCAGCTTTGGGGCGGCACTTTTTATCTGGCCAACAAAATTCTCTTTTCTCTCGCCGAAGGCAGGCCGGAAGGGCGCAAGCGGCTTTTACGGATGGCGGGCTGGGCCTTTTACATTCTGGGCGTGCCGCCCTGGGTGATGATTCTGATGGCAGAGCGGAACTGGATTGCCGCTTCGATCGAGGCCGGTGGGGTCCCCGCGATGCTCTTTGGGCTGTATACGGTCTACAGGGGCAGCCAGGGCTACAACCGACGCTTCAACGCCATCGCCGGGTTTTTCACCTACGGCTCCCTCGTCCTCGGCGTGGGCTACAGTCTCTACGAGCAGAGCGGCATCAACACACTATCCCAGATTCTGGAGCTGGGCGTGATGGTCGGCTTTCTGGTGGGTGGCTATCTGCTGGCACGGCGCAACCCAAGCGGCTGGCTCTTTTTTATGCTGATGAACAGCAGTATGGCCGGGCTGATGTTCCTGCAGGACAAGCCGATCCTTTCGGTGCAACAGTTGCTCTCTCTCGGCTTCGTCATCTACGGATATATTGTCGCCATCCGCACCCGCGGGGAAGCTGAAACGCAAGATAGCGGGCCGATGCCTGCCCTGTAGTTTTTCCTTCCATCCATACGAGGTTTCTGTGTCTATCACTTCTCTCCCTCTCCCTCAATTGTTACAAGCGCTGGCCCTGGCGCTGATCGTTTCTTCCCTGGGCTTTCGCCGGGTCGTCTATTTCGTCAGCATCGGCTATGCCTTCTCGATTTCCGGGATGGCCCTCCTTTTCCTCGTCCTGCTTCGCCACAACCTGACCTGGGTTTCGTTCTTGCATAGCGGACTGCTCTTTGTGTGGGGGGTGCGTCTGGGGGTCTTTCTGGTGCAGCGAGAGTTGCAGCCCGCCTATCGCAGTGAGCTGGTGGGGGTGGCGGAACGCAGCGCGCACATCACCGGCTGGCGGAAGATTCTGATTTGGCTGGGGGTCTCTCTGCTCTATGTGGCGATGTTTGCGCCCGCCCTCTTCACACTGGCCGAGACCGGCGGTCTGCCCGGCGGCGCTGGGCTGGGGGTGCAGATTTTCGGTCTGCTGGTGATGGCCGCTGGATTGGGATTGGAGGCCCTGGCCGATAAGCAGAAGTCGGATTTCAAAGCTCTGTCGCCCAAGCGATTCTGTGATGTGGGGACCTATCGATACGTGCGTTGCCCCAACTATCTGGGCGAAATTCTCTTTTGGGTGGGCACGTGGGTGGTGGGGATACCCGTCTATTACACGTGGCTGCACTGGGTGATTGGGCTGGTGGGTCTGGTCTGTGTGGTGCTGATTATGCTGGGATCGACCAAACGGCTGGAAGAGAAGCAGGACGAGCGGTACGGCGGGCGAGCCGACTACCAGACGTACATTCGCACGGTTCCCGTACTCTTTCCCTTTGTGCCTGTCTACACGCTCAAGAATATCCGCGTCTATCTGGAGTGAGCGATGAATCGCAACCGTGCGGAACTGCTGACCGAATGGCAACGGGAAGAGCGTCAGCCCTTCGCCGGCTGGGACTTCTCCTATCTGGCCGGGCGAATGCTGGAAGACCCCCTGCCCTGGGATTATATCCAGCGGGCCTGCGCGCTGCTGGACGGTGCGGCTTCTGTGCTGGATATGGACACGGGCGGCGGCGAGCGGCTGTTGGAGATGCGTGCCCACTGGCCGGATCGGGTGGTGGCGACGGAGGAATGGCCGCCCAATCTGGCCCTGGCGACCGAACGGCTGACACCTCTGGGCGTGGAGGTGCGGGATGTGCGCATCACCGACGAAGACCCGCTGCCTTTTGCCGACGGCGAATTTGAACTGGTGCTCAACCGCCATTCGGCCTTCAATGCGGCAGAGATTGCGCGCATCCTCACACCCGGCGGCAGATTTCTCACCCAGCAGGTCCACGGGATGTGGACCCACGACCTGATGGCCTATTTCGGCGCAAAACCCCAGTGGCCCAACGCCACGCCGGAGCGGTACGTGCCCCGTCTGCGTGACGCTGGTCTGGAGATTGTGGATATGCAGGAGTGGCAGGGAAAACTGCGCTTTACGGATGTGGGGGCGATTGTCTACTATCTGAAGTGTGTGCCCTGGGAAGTGCCGGATTTTTCCGTGGCGACCCACCAGGCCGGGCTGTTTGCACTGCAGGAACGGCTGGACGAGACGGGCGATCTCTCCTTCTTCGCCAGCTACTATACGATTGAAGCACTCAAGCCGTAAGGGGGAATAGAACGCGGATGACGCGGAAACTGCAGATTTACACGGATTTTTATCCGCGTCTATCAGCCCAATCCGCGTCATCCGCGTTCTATTCTGCTGTTCACTTTCTACGCAGTGTCTCCGCCGATGCCAGCACATCCGCCACCGCCTGTTCCCAGGCCAGGGGCGGGCGCTCGTTTTTGTCCAGCCAGATGAGGAATTCGACGTTGCCCGCGGGTCCCGGCGCGGGGGAGACGGTCAACCCGGCCACCCATACGCCCAGGGCGTGGGCCAGTTCGCTGATCTCGTCCAGCACCCGGCGGTGGACTGCCCGATCCCGCACGACGCCCCCTTTGCCCACGTCCTCCGGGCCAGCCTCGAACTGGGGTTTGATGAGCGCGACCACCTGACCGGCAGGGGTGAGCAGGCGTAACGTCGGGGGCAACACCAGTTCCAGCCCGATGAAACTGGCGTCGATGACGGCCAAATCAGCCAGAACGTCGTCGGGCAGGCTTTCCAAATAGCGGATATTCGTCCGCTCAATAGTGACCACCCGTTCATCCGAGCGCAGCTTCCAGGCCAACTGGCCGTAGCCCACATCCACTGCATAGACTTTGGCTGCGCCCCGCTGCAACAGACAATCGGTGAAGCCGCCGGTGCTGGCCCCCACATCCACAGCAGTCAGGCCGGTGGGGTCGATGGCAAAGGCGTCCAGGGCCGCTTCCAGCTTCAGCCCGCCCCGGCTGACGAAGCGGGGGGGGGTGCGCACCCGCAGGTTGGCCTCCAACGGGACGAGCCGCCCGGCTTTGTCCGCCACCTGCTCGTCGATGAAGACTTCGCCCGCCATAATCAGTCGGCGGGCCTGCTCCCGGCTATCGACGAGCTCCCGCTCCACCAGCAGCAGGTCGAGCCGTTGTTTGTTCTTGGCCATTGTTGGTTCCCGTAAGGCGGACTGTCAGTCCGCCTGGTATTGGTCTCTGTTTGGGCGGATTGCCAATCCGCCCTACAATCTTTGGCAGTCCGACAGTTGCTACAGTATCATTGACTGGCCTCCCGCGCAAAGACGGGGCGGCTCAACCAACCAACGAATCAACCAATGAATCACTCTGCCAAATCCGTACCTGTCACATCTGTCACCCCCTCTTTTAGCAGCAATTTGGCCGGTCTGATCAAAACCATGCGCCTGAAGCAATGGACAAAGAATGGGTTTGTCCTGGCCGGGCTGATCTTCGACGGCAAGCTCTTCGATCTGCCTATGGCTGGGGCTGTGCTGGTGGTGATGTTGGGTTTCTGCCTGATCTCCAGCAGCGTCTACATTCTCAACGATCTGGTGGACATCGAAAAGGATCGTCTGCACCCGCGCAAGCGTCTGCGTCCCCTGCCCAGTGGACGGCTAAGCCCAGCCTTCGCCAAATGGAGCGCGCTGCTGCTGGCTGTTGTGAGTATCCTCGTCACCGGGCTGATCAATGCGTGGGCGGGGGCGATTGTCGCCAGCTACCTGATTCTGAATATCTGGTACAGCTTTCACCTGAAGAATCTGGTGATTATCGATGTAATGATGATTGCCGGCTTCTTTGTGCTGCGGGTGGTGGCCGGTGTGGTGACGGTGGATGTGAGCAACTTCAGCCCCTGGCTCTATGTCTGTGTCAGCCTGCTGGCCCTCTTTCTGGGCTTTGGCAAACGCCGCCACGAATTCGCGCTGCTGGAAGAGGGCGCGGCCAGCCACCGGGCGAGCCTGGCCCACTACAATCTGCCCCTGCTCGACCAGATTCTGGGCATTGTCACTACCAGTGGGCTGCTGGCCTACACTCTCTATACTTTTGAAGCCAAGACCGCCCTGGCCCAGGACGGTCATATGCTGCTGACTGTACCCTTCATCCTCTACGCGGCTTTCCGCTACCTCTACCTGATCCACGTCGAAAAAAGGGGCGGTGCACCCGAAGATTTGCTCTTCGAGGACCGTCCCTTCTTGCTCTCTGTGCTGTTGTGGGGGGTGTCGGTGGTAGGAGTGATTTATCTGTGGTAGGAGTAGCAGTCAACCAATGAACCAATCAACTATTCAACAAGTTGATTGGTTCATTGGTTGACTGGTTCATTCTCACTTATTTCCCCACAAACTCCGCCCACGGCCCTTCCATTCCGTCCTCGGTGACGCCGTAGAAGACCCGGATGTTCTTGCCATCCCGGCGGGCCAGGTCGTAGCGCACCTTCCCTGCCCGGCTTTCAGAAGCGACCAGTCCCACATTGCCCTTCCACTGGACTTTGTTGGGGTCCACCGGGTGGTCCTCCACCTGGGCGATGGCGTAGTTCCACAGCTTGCGTGCGCCCTTGCGGGTGACATTGCTCACCGAGCGGGCGTTGCGCAGATCGCTAACGACGTAGTAGTTGACGCCGTTGCGGTTCTCGCTGGAGACAATCTCCACACCCACCTGGGGCAGATCGAAGGGATCACTCGTTGCCGAGGTTTTGGCCGAGGCTGTGTTATCGTTGCCGCGTCCAGAGCCACTGGAATTGCTACTGCCGCTACCTCGGCGGCGACGGCGGCTGTTGCTGCTGCTACTGGACGCCGTTGTCGATGACTTTTCTGCGACAGCCGCGACCTCTGGCGCACCGCCCCGGCTGATCCCAGCGTTTTCCAGCACCAGGGCCACAATCTCATCCCGCACGGCCAGGCTGGTCTCGGCGTCGTTGCGCACGTAGAATTTGGACTGATCGAGACAATAGGGTTTCTCGTCGCCCTCGTCCACGCTCAAACGCAACACCTGGGCGTTGTTGCTCTGAGTCGTCTCAAAGCGTACCTCTAGCTGGGGCTGCAAACGTTCGGCAATCGCGGCCTGCAACTCTTTCTGCACCCCTTTGAGGTTGGAGAGACCCTTCACTGGCCCTTTGCGCACACTGGCCCCCACGTAGACCGCACCGCCATCCGTATTGGCAAAGGCGCACAGATCGGCCAGCACAGCCGCCTGACGCCCGCCCCGGACAGTGGCTGTCTCGTGGAAGCTCTGCACCTGATTTGGCCCTTCGGCCCGAGCCACGGCCAGATGATCGATGGGCTTGTCTTTGGGGCGATAGGCCCGGGTGCGGTCAAAATTGGTGCTGCGCAGAAGCTCTGCAATTGCCTCAAAGCTGGCTTCAGGCAGCAGCAGTTCTGTAACCCGGTCGCCCACGCCCAGCCGCTTGGGATTCTTGGGGTCGGCTATCAGCCGGTGTGCGTCACTGCCCTGAAGACAGTGCATTTTTCGGGCATATTCGGGCTTGCTACCGTTGAAGAAGCGGGGCGTGCTGCTGCGGCTGCGGCTCTCCAGGTCAGTCACTTCCAGCGCGACCAGATGCTCGTTCTGGGTGTAGGCAATTTTGGTCTGCCCGCCAAAGGGGAAATTGCGCATAGCCACGCCGTGGGTGCTGTTGGCGTGGGCCGCAATCGCCAAGCCACCGGCTTCGGTGATGATCTGATAGGCGTTGAGGACATCGGTGCTGGCCCCGGTCTCCGTGCTGCCCTGGTCCAGCTTCTCTGCCGGGACATTCAGGTCGAGCAGCACGTGCTCCAGATGGCGCACGCTTGTCTCTGGGGGAAAGATGCCCAGGATGTGAAAACCAAAGGTGGCGGTAAATTCAAAGCCAGGCAGGACGAGGATTTTGTTGGCAAGGGTGCGCCATTCGTCAAGACGGCTCTTTTCCTCGTCGTTCAGCCGGTTCTGATCCTCTAGACGGGCCAGCCATTCGATCTCTTTGCGCACTGCGGCCACGCCCGCCACAGTGTTGTGATCGGTGATGGCTATAATGTCCAGTTCTTTCTCGTTTGCCTTGCGCAGCCATTCCAAATAGGTGACTTTGGGTTCTTCGTAGTCGTGGGAGGCCGGGGTATGCAGATGCATATCGGCTTTGAACCAGTGCAACTTCGAGGTGTCCGGGTTGGATGTGGAGGGGGCGGGGGTATTGGGTGTTTTTCTTCTTCTGCTCACGAAAACCGTTCCATTTCTGAAAACTCAATGGGAGCGGCTGGCCTCGGGCAGACCCAGGCGTTCAAGCTGAAACAAAGGACCATCAAAAAGGCACGCGGCACCAAAGGCCGCGGCAAATTCAGTGGTGGCACACCGTCCCGCCCAATTAACAAGAAATGGCAAAAGACGTTTCGGCGCGCCGCTGTTCATCCTGCGCCTGGATCAGCAAATGTCCAGTCCGCACAAGGGGTAGATCCCAGTCACCGGTCCAGAGTCTGGCCTGGCTACAATGCGATCTACTGACAATCGTCCGATAATAATCATCGAACAATTGGGATTGTATGCCATTTGTCAAGAAAATAGCAAGTTTTGGTTGGGGTCGAATTCAGGTATACTGTGTCGACGAGCCATCTATGGCGGTACGCCTGTTTGAATCTGGTTGATTTGTGATGACTTTTTGGCAGTCATAAGAATGCAATGCCTGGCTACTTCGAGAGGATCGTGTGATTGCAAAATGATGCTTCCCGACTTTTGGCAGTGGTTGCTTCTGATTGGCCTGTTGTCGCTTTTGATTGCGCCGCCTGTAATGGCTCTGATCTCCAAGGAGGCCCGTGGCTGGTCGAAGGCCCTGTGGGTGTTGATCTCTGCTGCGTTTAGTTTGATTGGCTACTTTGCCTACTACTTCCTTGTCGTAAAGAGAAGACGGTAGCATCTGACTATAGCATCAACCCATACATCCAACGACGTTTCCTGCCGAATGGACCAGCAATGCCCTCCCCGAATGATATTCCCGTGTGGTGGCCTGCCCCAATCACGCCAGCGCCACCATCTGGCGTTGTGGTTGCCAGCGTCAACTACAATACAAGATCGATGATTGCGCGCCTGCTCTGGTCGCTCTATCGCTTTTTGGGCGACGAGCTGCGTTCGGTCGTCGTCGTGGACAACGGCTCGTCCGATGGCTCTGTCGAGTTGCTCCAGGCCGCAGCGGAGGCAGGTCTTTGCGAGTTGGTTCTCAATTTGCAGAACGCCATCACGGACTGGGCCTCAGTCAAGCCGTCTCCCATCTGGCCCAGGCGCAACCGACTCAGATCCAAGCCCAGCCTCAGACCGGGTCCCGGCCCTGGCTCTGGCTGCTCGACTCGGACTGTCTGGTCGCTCGTCCTGATGCCGCAACCGCTGCCGTCGCCGCAGCAGTTGCACAAAATGCCGCGCTGGTGGGCGAAGCCTTCTGGAATCAGTGGAACAATCGCAATCAGTTTGCCGGCTTCTCCCTGCTCCTCGATCCGGTCCGAGTCTGGCGGGCTGAGATCGGTCCAATCCCAGACGGCGGCGATCCCGTCGGTGACTTTGAGCAGTCGTGTGTGGAGAAGGGCGTGCCCAGCGTTTCGTTTCCCTTTACGCGGGAGGGCTATCTCATCCACCGAGGACGCAGCACATTGGCCGCTGTGCGCGAACGGGGGGAAACGGCAACCCCCCTCTACGAATGGGCGCAGACCCATTACGAAGCCCACTTTCAGGAAGCGCCCAACGCCGAAGCCCGTTATGCAGAATTGACGGAAGAATTCGAGCAGCAGGTTCCCGAATTGACGGCGGACGCGCTGATTCAGGCGTGTGGGAGGGGATGAGGAAGAATGCGAGACGAGCGCTACATCGCTGTCCATCGGGGCGGCCCGTTGAGTTTGGAACGCCACCGGCTGCTGGCCGCGTGGGCTGCGGACTGCGCGGAGCGCGTACTTCCACTCTTTGCCGAACAAAATCCAAATGATAATCGACCCCGGCAGGCTATCGAGATGGCACGGGCCTGGAGCAGGGGAGAAATCACAGTGGGGGAAGCCCGGGCCGCCAGTGTGGCCTCTCACACAGCGGCCCGGGAAGCGGATGAGGGCGCAGCACGCTTTGTCGCCCGTGCCGCTGGTCACGCGGTAGCCACGGCCCATATGGCCGACCACGCGCCGGGCGGGGCTGTCTATGCCCTGAAGGCTATCCGGTCTGCGGCTGTCCCAGCACAGGCTGATACCGTCGTCGCTCAGGAGCATCGCTGGCAGAAAGAGCATCTCCCCGACGAGATTCGGGAATTGGTGCTTTCCACCTTCGCTGGGAAGTTTGCCTATCTCAATACTCTGTAAACGAAGTTTTTGGCATTCCAGAAGTTCGGCTTTTTCCGAAAAGTTGAAACTTTCTGCGTCGAAAGGCCCGCGATTTTTTGCTGATTGTTCTTGACAGCGCCGTTTCCTTGGCCCCTTATCAGAGGACTAAAACCCAGTGCCCAATGCTATCACCCATACAACCATCCCCACCAACGGCGTCAATCTGCACGTGGCCCAGGCCGGTCCCGCAGACGGCCCGCTGGTTATCCTTTTACACGGCTTCCCGGAGTATTGGGCCGGTTGGCGGCAGCAGATTCCTGCCCTGGCCGCAGCGGGCTATCGGGTTTGGGTTCCCGACCAGCGGGGCTACAATCTCAGCGACAAACCAGCGGACATTGCCGCCTATAATCTGGACCAGTTGGTCCTGGATGTGGTGGGGCTGATCGACGCCGCGGGTGTGGAGAAAGCGCTCGTCGTCGGCCACGACTGGGGCGCGGCGGTGGCCTGGTGGCTGGGAATCAAACACGCCCATCGGCTGGAGAAGCTGGCGATTCTCAACGTGCCTCATCCGTCTGTCCTGCGCCGCCGCTTCCGCACCCACTTCTCCCAACTGCGCAAAAGCTGGTATATCTTCTTCTTCCAACTGCCCTGGCTACCCGAACGCCAACTCTCGCAAAATGGGGGTGAACGCTTCGCCAGGGGCATCCAGGCGGGATCGCCGCCCGGCGCGTTCAGCGAGGAAGATGTGCAGGGCTATCTGGCGGCCTGGGCACAGCCCGGCGCATGGACGGGGATGATCAACTGGTATCGGGCTTTGTTCCAGAAGCCGCCAGCCCGGGCCGCCAGCAACCGGGTCACAGTGCCCCTGCGCATCATCTGGGGTAAGCGGGATGTGGTGTTAGAATGGGAGATGGCCGAGAGCAGTCTGGGCTTGTGTGATGGGGGCGAGCTGGTCTTCATCGACGAAGCCGCCCACTTCGTCCAGCACGACGCGCCGGAACGGGTGAACGAATTGCTGCTGGACTGGTTTCAGCAGAATACTTGAAGTGAATCTGTGTAAATCCATTCTATCCGTGGACATCCGTGTCCTTTTTTGAGGAGAATCTTATGCCATATATGGCCCCATACGTTGTCGGACACCGGGGCGCAGCAGGCGTGCAACCGGAAAATACTGTCGAAGGTTTCGAGTACGCCATCGGTCTGGGCTGTGAATATGTGGAGACCGATGTGCATCTGACCCTGGACGGCCATCTGGTCATCATCCACGACGACACCGTGGACCGCACCACCAACGGCAGCGGACGGGTGGGCGAGATGACCCTGGCCCAGTTGCGCGCCTTGGACGCGGGCCAGGGACGCCAGATTCCCCTGCTGCAAGAGGTGCTGGATGTGGTGCGGGCGCGGGCGATTCTGCTCTGCGAACTCAAAGGCCCCTTCACGCCGGACCCGGTGGCCCAGGCGGTGATGGCGAACCGGATGCAGGAGCAGGTCATCTTCACCTCCTTCCACTTTGGCCGCCTGGCCCGCATCAAACAGATCGATCCCCGCTTGCAGACCGGGGCCACCTTCGGCGATCCCCCCGCGGACGCGCTGGAAGAGGCCCTGGCCCTGGGCGCGAGTACAGTGGGAATCCATTACGCAAAGATGACCGAAGAGTTTGTCGTGCGTGCCCGCCGCCTGGGGCTGAACCTGCGCGCTTGGAACCCCGACGAAGAAGCCGACATCCAGCGGATGATCGATTTGGGGCCGACAGGGATCAGCAGCAACCGGCCAGATCGGGTGATGAGGTTGTTGGGTCGGGGATAGCCTGTTTGACTATGCCAGTTCGAGAAAGACTTCAGGGCGTTGCTCGGCAATACGGAGCAGCGTCCTGGCTGCGCCGCTGGGTGTTCGTCGTCCCTGCTCCCAATCCTGCACCGTGCGCAGGCTCACACCCATCAACCCGGCAAAAGCAGATTGGGAAAGTTCCAGTTTGGCGCGAACTTCTTGAGCGGGAGCCGACTGGTGCAATTTACGCGCGCGCAGTTCAATCTCCCCCGCCTTATATTGCTTGATTTCCCGAATGCCGTCCAGAATTTCCTGTCCGATGTTACGTTCAGCCATTTTTGATTTCCTCTGCTATCCTTCTTAAGATGTGGGCCGGAATATTCTCTGTCTCGTTCTTTGCATACAAAGTCAAAAGCCAAATCTCATCATCTGCCTGCTTCCAATAGTAGATGATCCGTGAGCCGCCACGTTTGCCCCGGCCTGCCATCGACCAGCGAAGTTTGCGGACACCACCGCTGCCTGGCACGATTGAGCCAGCACTTGGGCGTTGTAGCAGGTAGCCTTGCAAGCCCAGATATTCCTCTTCACTCATATAGTCGTATATGTGTCGGGTGAAGCTAGACGTTTCAATGAATATCATACACAGAGTATACGGCAGTGCCGTATACTCTGTCAAGCAGAAAGTGAAACATTTATTTCGATGAAAATCTCCGAAATCTCCCTAACCGTCCTCGAACTCCCCGGCAACACTTCTCTATTTTCTCTGGAAGAGCAGGGCGTCGGTGTAGACCGTTACTGGATTCCCCGCAGCCAGGGCGCGGCTGACGACCACATCCACCTGCTGCGGGTGCGTACCGACGAAGGCATCGAAGGTGTCTGCACTGTCGGCGACGCCCGCTACACCCAATTGCGCCGGGTCGAGTTGGAACAGCTGCGTCTGCTCTGCATTGGCGAGAATCCCTTCGACCGGGAGCGATTGGCCGAGAAGGTGGCCGCGGCCACCCGGGGAATGTTCTCCCGGCCCGGCTGGTGGGGCAGCTTTGACAACTGCCTGTGGGACATTGCGGGCAAAGTTGCGGGGTTGCCTGTATACGCGCTGCTGGGCCGGGCGCGGGATAGTGCGCCTGCCTACTACAACAACCGGGGCGACGATCTGGACTTGATGATAGAGGACACCCTGCACGCGGTGGCGTTAGGCTTCCCTGGCGTAAAGGATCACTTCCGCAGGGATGCGAAGGAGAATATCATCTGGCAACAGGCCATGCGGGATGCTGTGGGGCCGGAGATCGCCCTCTTCCACGACGCGGCCATGGCCCACTACAACTACGCCGACGCGCTGCGGGTGGGGCGGGCGCTGGAAGAACTGGACTTCCGCTGGCTGGAAGAACCCATCCCCGACACCCGGCAGGGGGAGTTGCAGCAACTGGCCGCGGTCCTGGATATTCCTATTCTGGCCTGCGAGACACTGATGAACGATGTGGACCTGAGTGCCCGTTGGCTGCTCTCCGGCGCGACAGACCTGCTGCGGGCCAATGCCCGCCACGGCACAACGAACATTCTCAAACTGACCCACCTGGCCGAGATGCACGGCACGACGATTGAACTCAACGGTCCGGGGGGACTCTTCGGGCTGGTCCACGCCCATCTCTGCGTCAGTCTGCGTAACAGCAGCTACTACGAATACTTCCCCGGCGGCACCCGGGACAAACTCGGCCAGGAGATTGGCCTGCTCAACCCGCCCCTGCCGGAGAACGGCTTCATCCGCCCGCCCGACGCACCGGGTTGGGGCGCGGAATGGGATTGGGCGCAGGTGGCGAAACGCACGGTAGAGGTGCTGTAGTCAGCGCGCCGGTGTGGATGTCCCCAAAATCCGCCGGAAGAAGCCGTCCAGCGCCACGGCTTTGACATCCGCTTCGTGTACGAGTCTGATTCCCATCATCTCCGCCTCTCCATTGCTACGACCCGTCCTGCCAAATCCAGCGCTTCCCGCCCGTCGTTGGATAGAATTCTGTCCAGCCGGGCCGGGTTTTTGAGCCGGGGCACGCTGGGTGGATAGGCTCGACCCCGGATGTCCTGTATTCCCCAGGCCCGGCCCTGCGCGTCAAGAAAATTGTGCCAGTCAAAGCAACCGTCCAGGGCCAGATTAGCCGCGGCCAGCTTCTCCACCGAAAATTCGGCCTCGTAGCCGTGTCCGCCCCCCCACACATCCTCGAAGGAATCGGCCAGGACGATCTGGCCCGACGCGTCCAGCCGGTTGACCAGTGCCCAATGCGCGTCCGCTGCGTGAAAATTGGCTTCGCTCGCTTTGACCCGGCCCGCCGCTGCCACTTGCGCGTCCGTCGCCTCGCCTCTGGCCTGTGCCCCCAGCAACCGGTAATAGGCGTCGTAGCTTTCTGGGCGGGCAAAGGGGACCAGCAAGCCGGCCCCGTTCCGGGATGTGTCGCGGATGATCGCCAGCAGTTCTGCGGGGCTGGAGAAGGCGACGGCACGGGCGGCAAAGATCGGCGCGCCGTTTTTTGTGATGCCCCGGATCAAATCGAGCATCAGATTGACGGAAAGCACTTCGCCGATGAATGTGCGGGGATCGGCCTTCTCCAGCCGGTCCAATTCGGCGATAATTGCGGCTTCGGCATTCTCTCCGCAGCCCAGCAGACGGGCCGCGGCCAGGATTGCGAAAAGTCCACAGTTGGCTCCGGTCTGTACGGGTATGCGTTGGAGCGGAAGCGGCGGCATAGGATAGTCCTGGCGATGGGTGGGGACGGTTGCCCAATCGTACACGGGAGGTTCGTCGGCGGCAAATCCCAGAGGATATTCGGTTGCAATTCAGATGTGGGGCGAAGTGGAATCGTCTGTGCTGCCCGGCGCTAAAGACACCGGGCTACTGAGCCACGCCCCCTGAATGGGGGCTTTTGTAGGAACAGATGACCCGATAACCAGCCGGATTTATCCGGCGTGGCTCGGTAGCTGGGGTCTTTGACCCATGGTCTTTAGCCCAGTGCGGTCGTCGCAACCCCACCTCTGCCCCGAACTTGAATTACACCGGGGATAATCTCCCCACGCTGTCGCTCACAGCGCTGAAATCTTTCCCTTTGTTCTGGCTCTCTCTCCGTGCTACAATGCGGCTAACTTACACCCTCTGAGCCGCCTGCTCTCCCTCTATCGTCGAACGGAGTAATTCTATGCCTCTTCTCGAAAATGCCCACGCCCTGGTCGTGGGCATCGCCAACTATCAGAATGTGGGTAAGCTCCCGCCCAGTGTGCTGGGGGATTCGATGGGCATCTACAAAACCCTCATCGACCCGGAGACCTGCGCCTATCCACGGCAGAATGTGACGCTTCTGCAGGACGGGAAGGCAACCGCCGCGACTTTGCGCGAGGCACTGGCGGCCCTGGCCGAAAAGACGGATAGCCACTCGACTGTCACTATCTATCTTTCCAGCCACGGCGGGCGAATTGAGGCGGGCGAACACCGGGGGGAGTACATCGCGCCGGTGGATGTGCGGGTGGATCCGGCGGACCCGTCGGTGCTGGCTGGCTCGGCCATCTCTGGCAGCGAATTCAGCGCAGCCCTGGAGGCTATCCCCGCGGCCAAAGTGCTGGTGCTGCTGGACTGTTGCCACGCGGGGGGCATCGGCGAGGCAAAAGACCTGGCCCCGGATATCGGGCTGGCCAAAGGCTTTTCCCAGGAGATGATCGACCGGCTGGGCGCGGGCAAAGGCCGGGCGATTCTGGCTTCGGCCCGGCCCGACGAGAAATCCTACATTCTCTCCGGCGATCAGCACAGCCTCTTCACCAAACATCTGCTGGCCGGTCTGGCCGGGGCGGTGGCAGGCGAGGACGAGTTTGTGCGGGTCTTTCGGCTCTACGAATATGTGCAGCCGAGAGTGACGGCCCAGCATCCCAACCAGCACCCCCGCTTCAAAGCCAATTTAGAGGACAATTTCGCCGTCGCCTTCTACAAAGGCGGGCAGACGAAGCAGGTCCCACCGGCCCCGGCTGCCAGCGAAGATGAATTCACCTACGACGTCTACATCAGCTATACGGACAGAGAGCCGGATTCTACGTGGGTGTGGGAAAAATTTGTGCCCCAATTGGAGGATGCCGGCATTCCCCCCGAACGGATCGCTGTCGTCGGCGAAGTAGAGCGCCGGGGCGTCACGCTGCTGCTGGAAGCCGAGCGTGCGCTGCTGCAATCCAAGCGGGTGGTGCTGGCCATGTCGAACGGTTATTTTGCCGACACCCGGGCCAAATTCGACATCGCCCTCACCCAAAACGAGCAGGTGAAGGCCAATACCTTCCGCCTGTTGCCGATGATTATCGACGCGGAAATGGACCGCTCCCTCATCCCGCCCCGGCTGGACATCTACGGCCCGGTGGATGTGACCCATCCCCGGATGGGAGAACGGCGACTGGCAAAGGTCGCATCGGAGATTAAGGGTCCCCTGCCGCTGGGGGATTAGTCTTTCTTTGTTTCTGCGGAAATAGCGGGATGACTATTTGGTTGGCTAGTGAGCGCTGATTGAGTAGCTTCAGAATCCTGCGGATTCTGCGTCTTCGAGGCGTATCGAAATCAAGTGAACGAGTTGACGAATATTTTTGATACTACCCGCTAGGTTTCGATACGGCGGGGAAAAGCACCCGCCTACTCAACCGGCGCTGGTTACTTAACGTTAACGTAATACACAAGGAGCATCTGAATGACCCAACCTTTTCTGTTCCTCGGCGCGCTGCTGGGTGGACTGGCCGTCGCACTGGGCGCGTTTGGCGCCCACGCGCTGAAGGCCCGCCTTTCCCCAGAGAAGCTCGTCACCTTCGAGACCGGCGTGCGCTATCATTTCTACCACGCTTTCGCCCTCCTGGCCGCGGGGCTGGTGCAGTTCCTCTTCCCACCCGCGGGGACCGCGGCCCTGGCCGGTTGGCTCTTCCTGGCCGGGATCGCCCTCTTCTCCGGCAGCCTCTACTGGCTCTCTCTGGGCGGTCCCCGCTGGCTGGGGCCAGTTACACCCCTGGGCGGCCTGGCGCTGATCGGCGGCTGGATCGCGCTCGCGCTGGCGGTCCTTTGACGGACGACGGACGATGGACGGAAGACGAACGAATAGGCCCAACGTTCGTCTTCCGTCCGCCGTCCGTCGTCGTAAATCACCCAATCAACCAATCACCCAATCAACTACTCCCTATGCCAAACACACTCGTACAAGAAAAAGTCACCCAATCCATCGCCATCCTCAACGAACTGAATATCGACTGCTGGCTCACCTTCGCCCGGGAATCAGCGGCCGGGATCGACCCGGTGCTGCCTCTCATCTACGGCCATCACGTCACCTGGCAGAGCGCGTTTTTGCTCTTTCGCACAGGCGAGCGCGTCGCCATTCTGGGTCGTTTCGACAGCGACAACGCCCGCAACTGTGGCGCGTATGGCGAAGTGATCGGCTACGATCAGGGCGTCAGCGGACATCTGCTGGATGTGTTGCGCCGTCTGGACCCCCAGCAGATCGCCCTCAACTATTCGGCCAACGACGCCCACGCCGACGGCCTGGGCCACGGCCTCTACCTGCAACTGATGGACTATTTCCGGGATACGCCCTTCGCTGAGCGGGTCATCTCCGCCGAGCCGATTGTCACCCGGCTGCGGGGGCGCAAGACCGCGGTGGAGGTGGAGCGCATCCGCCAGGCCATCCGCACGACCTTCGAGTTGTACAACCGTACCTACGAATTCGCCGACGCGGGGATGAGCGAGCGAGCTATCGGCGCGTATATGCACGAGCAGATGGACGCCCTGGGCCTGGAGACTTCCTGGGAGCGGGATAGCTGCCCCGCGGTCAACGCGGGGCCGGACACGCCCATCGGCCATCTCGGCCCTGGGGATGTGCAGGTAGCCACGGGCCAGCTTCTCCACTTCGACTTCGGCCTGCGCCAGGACGACTACTGCTCGGACATCCAGCGGGTGATGTACTTTCTGGCCGAGGGGGAACGCCATCCGCCCGCGCCTGTGCAGCGGGCCTTCGAGACGGTCACGCGAGCGATTCAGGCCGCTGTCGATTTTATGCGCCCCGGCGTGCTGGGCCACGAAGTGGACGCGGTGGCACGGGCAGTCATCACCGACGCTGGCTACCCGGAGTTCCGCTACGCCACCGGCCATCAGGTGGGGCGCAGCGCCCACGACGGCGGCGGCGTCCTGGCTCCCCTCTGGGAGCGCTACGGCGACACGCCGAAGATGGCCCTGGAAGCCGGCCAGGTCTACGCAGTGGAACCGGGTCTCTTTGTGGAGGGCTACGGCTATATGGGGATCGAAGAGAATGTGCTGGTCACGGAGGAGGGCGCAGAGTTTCTGGGCGAGCCGCAGCGGGAGCTCGTAATGAAGTAGGACCAGCCGTCGCCGGTTGAGCGGCCCTCACCACCCCCTGTCCCCCTCCTCTCCCAGCAGTGACGCGGGTTCGTCTGTGTGGTGGTCTGCGCTGGGAGAGGAGGGGGGACTCGTTGGGAGTGTTGTTCCGGGTTCGCCAGCCGGCGCTGCTCCATTTCCTGCATTAGTTCCCATCCTGCGAATATCCCCGCTTGTATCCTCCGCGTCTCCGGGTATAATGAGAACAGCCAACCATCACTTCACCCAATGCACGGTGTGCGAACCATTCCCACTACCCGTTCACGCACTACGCACTACGTGTCACGCGCCACAAAAGGAGACCCCAATGAAAATCACCGCTGTCCGTGTCTTTGAACTCAAAGGCGTCCTGGAACACAAAGGCGAATTCTGGGAAGAACGGCTCATTCGCCCGGTGGACATCTACCCGGAACACAAAGCCGAAGGCGCCAACTGGACGGAGAAAGTCGGCTCGGACGCCTTCCGCATCACCGCCAACTTCGTGCAGATCGAGACCGACGACGGCGTGTACGGCATCGGCGGCCCCTTCCCCGAGGAGCAGGCGTACATTATCGTCAAGCAGATCGCTCCGCTGCTCATGGGCCACGACCCCCTGGCGATTGAGCGCATCTGGGATCGGGTCTACCGTTCGATGGTCCACGGGCGCAAGGGCACGGCGATGATGGCCCTCAGCGTCGTCGATTGCGCGCTCTGGGACCTGAAGGGGCGCTGGTTCAATGCGCCGGTCTATCAACTGCTGGGCGGCCCTGTGCGGGAGAAGATTCCCGCCTACGCCAGCGCGCTGGGCTATTCTCTGGACCCGGAACTGGTGCAGGAGCGGGCGCAGATGTTTGTGGAGCAGGGCTACACCGCCACCAAATGGTTCTTCCGGGATGGCCCCACCGACGGCAAGGCGGGCATCGAGCGCAATATGCGGCTGGTGCGTACCCTGCGCGAGAGCGTCGGCCCGGATGTGGATATTATGCTGGACGCCTGGATGAGCTGGGATGTGCCCTATACGATTCAGATGGCCCGCCGTCTGGAAGAGTACGCGCCCCGCTGGATCGAAGAGCCTGTCCTGCCCGACAAAATCGACCAGTACGCGGAGATCACCCGCAACGTCAACATTCCCATCAGCGGCGCGGAGCACGAGTATACCCGCTGGGGACTGAAGCATCTGATGGCCCTGCGCGCGATGGACGTCTACCAGCCCGACATCTACTGGTGCGGCGGCATCTCGGAGACGATGAAAATCTGCGCCATCGGCTCGGCCTACGATGTGGTGGTGATCCCCCACGGCCACTCCACCCCCGCCACCGCTCATCTCATCGCGGCCTGGCCAGAGACCACCTGTCCTCTGTTGGAATATCTGGTCAAATGGAACGAAATCCACCAGTTCTTCCTGGCCAATCCGCTGAAACCCGTCAACGGCTACGTCACCCCGCCCAGTACCCCCGGCATCGGGATGGACCTGGACGAGGGGAAGGTGGAGAGCCGGCGAGAAGTGACGTTTTAGATGCGATAGTGATTTTTTGTATAGGAAGCGTGCTGCGTGCTACGTGAGATCACACGACCTTTTTCACGTTTCTGTAGTAGTCAAGAAGATGGTGGAAGTTTCAACGCAAAGACGCAAAGGAGCAGAGACGCAAAGAAATCGCTTTTCTCCCTGTGCCTTTGCCTCTTTGCATCTTTGCGTTAAGAAATAACCATTCCACCATCCCGTTGTCCAGTACACCTTTTTCACGTTTCACGCAGCACGTTGCGTCAACAAAGTCCGCAACCTCATTTCAAACCAACACCCCCAACAGGAGTTTCTCAATGTCTTCCCCCCTTCGTATCGGTGTGATCGGTCTTGGCCAGCGCGGCCTGCAACACTTGGCCGCGCTCTGGCAATTGCAGCAGGAAGGCGCAGTGGAGATCGTCGCGCTGGGCGACGCTTTCCCTGCCAATCTGACGCCGGAGAAGCTGAATCAGTATGTGCCCGGCCTGCCCGCCGAATCCATCGAACGCACGACGAATACACAATCGCTCATCAACGCCGACCTGCTGGACGCGCTCTACATCGCCATTCCGCCCAATGTCCACAAGGGCGAAGTGGTGGCCGCGGCCCAGGCTGGCATCCATCTCTTCGTCGAAAAACCGATGAGCCTCTTTCTGGACGAAGCGCTGGAGATGGAGAATGCCATCCGGGACGCTGGCATCATCTCTACCGTTGGCTTTCAGCAGCGCTATGACAGCCAGCACGAAGCGCTCCACGACTTTGTCGCTGACAAGCAGGTGGTGATGGCCTGCTACACCCTCCACGCGCCCATCGAAGCCCACAGCGTGAAGCACACCTTCACCGAGACCGTCGGCGGGCCGGGCAACCGGGTGTGGACGGCTAACCGGGCCTGGTCCGGCGGCACGGTTGTGGAGGCGGGTATCCACCCCCTTGACCTCTGGCGCTACTGGTTCGGCGATGTGGAATGGGTGCAGGCCCAGTACATCCAGCGTCCGCCCGCCGAGATTTTTGACGGCGCGGACAACCCCTACGCCTACAGCGCCAACTTCGGCTTTGCCAACGGCGCGGTGGGTGTGATGACTCTCTCCCGACTGCGCCGGGTCTTTGCCAGCCACGGGGATCATCAGGTGTTGTGGAATGAGGGGCGGGTCGCGCTGGAACGGGAGGCGCTGACCGCCTATCACTACGACGGCGACTATCCCCCGGCCCAAAGGCCCGAAGCCGAAGCCGTGCGCCATCCCTTGCACGGCCCAAATACAAACAACACTACCTACGAAATCGCCGCGGCCTTTGTGCGGGCCGTGCAGGAAAATCGCCAGGAACTGGTGCGCTCCTCCTTTACAGATGCAATGAACAGTCTGGCCGCGGTCATCGCTGCCAACGTCTCCGACGAACTGGGCGGAGCGCGGGTGGAGATTGCCGAGTTGATGATCTCCGAAAAATATGCACCCCAACGAAAAAAGATAGTGGGATAATGCGATGATGCACTGTCGTCCCCTATCATCGCGCCATCCCATCATCCCACAGGAGAAATAACAATGAACATTCTCATCTACCCCGCCCTCTCCCCCGAAGAAGTGGCCCAGGTCCAGGCTGTTTCCGAGGGCGTGGAGATCGTCAACGCCCAGTCGGAGGCCGAAGCCCAGGCCGCGATTGGCGAGGCCGAGGCAATGTACGGCAATCTGACCCCTGCCCTGCTGGCCCAGGCGACCAAACTTAAATGGTTGCAAACGCCTATCGCCGGACTGGAAAATTATATGTATGCTGAGTTGGCCGACAGTCCAGTTGTTGTAAGCAATATGGCAAAAATTTACAACGATATGATCGCCGACCACGCGATGACGTATGTTCTGATGTTCGCGCGTGGCTTTCATCTCTACCTGCGGCGGCAGTTGGCGGGGGTGTGGGAAAAGGGCACGCCTGTGCGCCACCTGGCCGACTGCACGCTTGGGATTATCGGGCTGGGCGGCATCGGCACAGACCTGGCCCAGCGGGGCAAAGCCCACGGGATGCGGGTGATCGCCACCGAAGCCCGGCCCGGCGACAAGCCCGACTTTGTGGATGAACTCTGGCCCGCGACCCGGCTGAACGATCTGCTGGCCCAGTCAGATTTCGTCGTCAGTTGCGTCCCCCAGACCCCCGCTACTGTCGGGCTGATCGGCGCGGCAGAGATCGGGCTGATGAAGCCCAGCGCCTATCTTATCAATATCAGCCGGGGTGTGGTCGTAAAGCTGGATGCACTGGTAGAGGCATTGCAGGCCGGGCGCATCGCTGGCGCGGGGCTGGATGTCTACGAAATTGAGCCGTTGCCCGCAGGCCATCCCCTGTGGAAGCTGGAGAATGTGATTCTGACCCCCCACATCGCTGCGATCAGTTCGTCCGGCCTGCTGGCCCAACGGCGTATGGACACCCTCACCGGCAATCTGCGCCGCTATCTGGCCGGGGAACCGTTGCACAATGTGGTGGACAAAAAGATGCTCTTTTGAGGCCATTGGCGAAAGGAACAATCGACACGTTATGACCAGGCATACAATCCTGCCCGATCTCAATTCACGATTGACACTGGCAAGACGCCGGTTGCTTAGGATGCGGCTGGCTATCCCACTGCTTCTGCTGATTCTGGCCCTGTCGATTGTGCCAGCCCACGCAGACCCAGGCGACCCGGTGTCGCCGTGGATCGGGCCTGCCCCTGAACTGGCCGACGATTACGTGCCCAAGCTATCTCCGGCCGCGGTCGGCGCCTACAATCCGGTGGATGTGCGGGATCGGGCCGCGGTGGTGGCCCATTTCAACGCCAACTACAGCACGACCAATCCAGCCATCGGGTGGACGGGCAACCACGCGGCCTGCGATCAGGGGGATACCTCCGCCGAGTTCAAGAATGCAGTCATCGACCAGATCAACTTCTATCGACGCATGGCGGGCATTCAGGATGTGGCCCTGGCCGGGGCGCTGGACAATCTGGGCGCGCAGAAGGCGGCTCTGCTGATGAGCGTCAACAATGCCTTGAGCCATAACCCGCCTGCGGGCTGGACCTGCTATTCCGAAATGAACGCGGCTGATCCCAAAGGCAATGATTACACCGGGCGATCCAATCTCTACCGAAGTGTGAATGGGGCAGAATCCATCCACGGCTATATCAGGGACCCCGGCGACGTTAACACCGCGGTCGGTCATCGGGGCTGGGTGTTGTGGCCCCAGCGCACGGAGATCGGGACCGGGGATGTGCCCGCGGGGCCCGGGGTTTCTGAGGCCAACGCCCTGTATGTGTTGGGGGCCGAGAGTGCAACCCGCCAGACCCGGGACAGAATCAGCGGTTACGAAGTCGTGGCCTGGCCACCGCCCGGCTATGTCCCCTATCAGATTGCCTTTTCCCGCTGGTCTCTGGAATATCCAGGGGCCGACTTCTCCGCGGCCACAGTGACGATGACTGAGCTGAGCTGCCCCAACAAGAGGCCTATCACCACCGAGATTCAGAACCGGGGCAACCGCCTGGTCTGGATTCCCACAGCCATTGCTGGCTATAATTCGAATGGAGAGGGTAGCCATCCCAAACCTGGGGCAGATACCGTCTATCGGGTGACAATCGACGATGCGACTGTGGACGGCGCAACCGTAGCCTTCCACTACAACGTCATCGTCATCGATCCTGCCACGGACCCCAGCCTGATGAGGGGGGCTGCCACGGACCCCGGCTCGATGATTTGGGAGGGTAGCAACAGCACCGATTGGAATAGCTGCCAGAACTGGTCCAACCACCGGGCACCCCTGGCTATTGACAATGTGACTATCCCCGCAGGTGCGCCCCCGCCTGTGCTGGGGAGCGGGGTGGCCGAGGTTGGTAGCCTGACTGTGGCCGACGGGGCCAGCCTGCACCTGACCGGCGGCAGCCTGAATGTCTATGGCAACTGGAGCGAAGAGGGCAGCGCATACACCGCAGCCACGAGCGGCACAATTCACTTTGTCGGCGATGCGGCCCAGGCTGTGACTCTGGGCGAGCAGACGACCCTCCCCAACCTGACTGTGGGCAGTGGGGCCGCGGTCAGGATCATTGGCAGCGCCAATATCGACGGCGATGTCACGATTCTGGAGCGCGGCTCCTTCCAGGCCGACAGTCTGAAAGTCGCGGGCAATTGGGACGACCGCAATGTGGGCAGCGGCTTTATTCCCGGCACTGCCACTGTGATTTTTGATGGCACGGCCCAGACAATCGATAAGTTGACCGGGGGGACGGATGTCGACGAGGACTTCAACGACAATACCATCGACTCGTGCAGCTTTGGACTGCCCCCCGGCTGGACCCGACAGCAGGCCGAGTCTCCTGGCTTCCTCTGGTGTGGCACGGGCAACGCCAACACACCCGGCGTAGCCATGCGCTGGGCCAGCACGCCGGATGGCTGGCTCTTCACCCCGGCCCTCTCCCTCTCTGCCGGGGTAAGCTACCAGTTGGCCTACAAATATCAGGTCCAGTTTACAGGGGATGACAGCTTCGCCGCCCACGTGGCTGCCGCGCCCACAGCCGCGGCTATGCTGGCTACGCCCGCCATCCACGGCCCGGTGAACGGTTCCACCACCCCAGCGAACGCATCCGTCTCCTTTACCGTGCCCAGCGACGGAACCTATTACATCGGCTTCCGTAGCCAGGGCAGCAACTATGGGATTGTGGATGACGTGCGGGTGACCGGTCAGGCTGGGGTCACATTCCACAATCTGACCGCGGCCGCAGGCACTACGACCTTCCTGAAAGATGTGGCTGTGACCGGGGACCTGCGTGTGGATGCCGGGGCGACTGTCGCGCTGCGGGCCGACAGTATGACAGTCGAGGGCAGTGTCGTCAACAATGGGGGGCTGAAGCAGGAACGCATCGTTGCGGACGGCTCCGCCACCCGTTTCCTGCATATCCAAAACCGGGCCAAAACCGCCACAAAGTACGCCGGGGTGGACATCACACCCAACGGGGCCGGGCTGGGAGCAACTTGGGTCAATATTCTGGGCAATCAGACCGCGTGCAACAGCGGGGATGAGATGATACGTCGCTGTTTTGACATCATCCCGACCAGCGCCCAACCGGCCACTGTACGCTTCTGGTATCTGGACAGCGAAAAGGGAGCGCAGGATTCGGCGGGGATCAACACCTATCACTGGAACGGCACGGCCTGGGATGCGCTGACACCGGCCACACCGCCCCGGGGCACAGAGGGAGCGTACGCCTGGGTCGAAGCTGTCAACGTCGCCAGCTACTCGCCCTTTGGACCCAGCGACAGCCTGCCCACCGGCCCACCTGTGGCGGAGATGGACCTGATGGGAAACGGTCTGCCCATCATCAGCGGGGACACGACGCCCTCTGCGACCGATGACACGGACTTCGGCCCAGTGCTTCCCGGCGGCGAGCCGGTGACACGCACATTCACCATCCACAACACCAGTCCGAACGTCCTCTTTCTGATGGGTACAGAGCCGGTCACTGTGAGTGGGTCCGATGCCTTTCAGGTAGTCAGCCAGCCACCGGCGACAATTGCCAGCAACAGCAGTGCTGCCTTCCAACTCCGTTTCGCGCCCAGCGTGGCCGGGTTGCTGACGGCCCAGATTCTCATCGCCAACAATGACGGAGACGAGAATCCCTACACTTTTCGTGTCCAGGGCGGAAAGGTGGCTCCCAGCTATCTCTATCTGCCCGCAGTCCAGCGCTGACCAAACCAGCCTTTTGCAGGTGAATTCAAGCAAAGAGGGCCGACTTATCTCAAAGTCGGCCCTCTTTTTGTTTCTTCAGCGCGGCTCGCTTCGCCGTTGAACGATCTGTATTAAATCCAGCCGGGGGTAGTAATCGTTTCGGCGATGGGCAGGGCTTTGGCAATCTCTTCCGCCGACAAAGATGGAATTTCGGACGCGGCTGCGTTCTCCTCCATCTGTCGCCGGTTCTTGGCCCCGGCGATGACGCAGGAGACCCCCGGATGGTCCAGCACGAAGCGCAGAGATGCCTGCACCAGCGACCGCTCAGTTGTGGCCAGGAAGTCCAGTTCGGGCAGCCGGGCCAGACCCGCCACCGTCTCGGCGCGCTGGAAGCGTTCGTAGCGCAGATCGTTCTCGGCCAGGGATTGGGCATTGGCCCCGGAATACTTGCCGGTCAGCATCCCCTTGGCCAGGGGTACCCGAATCAGTGTGCCAATGTCTTCTGCCTTGGCCCAATGGAGCAGGTCGTCGGCGCCGCGTTCCAGCAGATTGTAGCCGATTTGCAGGATGTGGATAGGGCCGAAAGTGCGCAGCCGGTCGATGGCGGCCCGGTTGTTGGTGGAGATGCCATACCAGCGAATTTTGCCCGCCTGGCGCAGATCGGCCAGGGTTTCCATCACCGCGGGCATGGCCCAGTCGTAGGGTATGGCATGGAGCTGGTAGAGGTCGATGGCCTCCATCTGCAATCGGCGCAGGCTCTGCTCGCAGGCGTCGGTGATGCGTCGCCGCACAGCCGCCTCGTCGGGTTTCTCTTTGTCCATTCCCTGGTTGGGCTGGACTTTGGTCGCCACAATCCAGCGCTCCCGCCGCCCCTGCAGTGTTCTGCCCGTCATCACTTCGCTGTGACCGTCGCCGTAGCCTTCGGCAGTGTCGATGAGATTGACGCCCAGCTCCTCGGCCCGGTGGATCAGAGCAATCGACTCGGCGTCGTCAGTCCCAGTCCAGCCGAAGCGGGAGCCGTCGCTCCGCTGCCACAGCCCGGCAATGGGGTAGGCCCCCAGCCCGATCTCTGATACTTTCAGTCCTGTCATGCCCAGTGTGCGATAGTTCATTTGTGTTCCTCCGATTGTGGATGGCTGCGGTTCAGCCACAGTTCTGCCAGTGGCCCTGTTTCGCCGAAGAGTGGGTCTGTCGTTGGCAGGGGGACCCGGCGAATGTTGGCGAGGGACGTGGCGCGTTCCGCGGCTGTGCCTCGGCAGAGGTCCCAACTCTGTCCCGGCGGGTAGGCTCCCACCACCAGCAAATCTCCACTGGCGTCGAGCCGCTTGTGGCCTGTCCCCGCGGGCAGGACGAGCACCGTCCCCGCGCTGGCGGTGAGGGTGATGCCCTGAGGACCGCCCAATTGCACCCGTGCCCAGCCCTGGACAATCGCCAGCACTTCGTGGGCGGTGCTGTGGTAGTGGTGGAAGGCATAGATGCCGTTGCGCCAGCTTCCACCCCAGCCGTTGCGTCGGAAAGTTTCCTCGGCGATGGACGCAGGGTCTGGCCCAGCCAGGGACAACCCGTCTTCGTAGATGAGCAGGGGCAGGCTGGGATGATTGGGAATCAGGCCGTCGTCGGCCAGCAGATAGAGTGTGCAGGACATCAGTGACTCCTCCGGGTGTTTCTAACTCAGACTTCGTAGGCCGTCCAACTGCCCAGACAGCCGTGCCCCCGGCGCACGTGCAGCACCCCCGCCTTCGGTTCGGCGATGTAGCCGGAGATGGAGTGCATACCCTCCGCGCCGTGGCGACAGATGGCCGCTGGATGGCCCTGGTGGTCGGCCAGAATCTCCTTCATCCCATCCACTGTGATGCTGCCCCAGCGCTCTCGCAGCAGAATACGCATGCGGTCCAGCCGGGGGCAGGAATCGGCCAGGGAATTGGTCTCGTGGCAGGCGAAGTCGTCGCTCAGGTAGTGGTTGGCGTGGACCAGCCAGTCCGGGTGGTCGTCGCGGAAGGGGGCGATGCCTTCGGGCCGTACCTCCACACTTGCCATCCCGCCCTGAGCGTCGCACAGCACCACATTGGCCGCGGAACAGGTGCGGTGACGGGCCAGTACATCCAGACAGTCGGCCACATTGGACTGTTCCAGCAGCACCCGTTTCAGCGGATAGTGGGGCAGACCCGGCTGCCAGGGAAAATCGTAGAGGGCGTTGGCGAAGTGGGCCACGCCGTGCTGGTTCATCCCCGCATAGCCCAATTGACCGGCAAAGGTGAAGATGAGGGCGCGGGGCCGTCCGTCGTTGGGTTTCAGATGCAGCAGGAGCGCGACATCCGCATATTCGGGTTCCAAATCCTGATTCTGACCGGCCAAGGGCTGTCCGTTGGCTGTGGCTTCGCCGGTGACGACAAATGCTGTGCAGCCGCCGTCGGGCACTTTGCCCGCTTCGGCCCTGGCCTGGCAGAGCACCGCCTCCTCCAGACTGATGCCCGCGCCGTCGGCCAGCCCGCGGATTTCCTCCACATAGGCCGGGCTGAGACGCTGAATGGCAGGCAGGAATGTCATTGCGTTGCGGCAGAGTAGGTCCCGGCTTTTGCCTGTCAACTGCTCAATCAGCAGCAGATAACGCTGAATCAGGTAGGCTGCCTGACTGCCGTGCTGGTAGCCCATTCCGTAGGATGAGCCGGAAACTTCGATGAGGGGGAAAGTCTGTACGGGCATTGACGGTCTCCGGAAATCTGTGTGTATGCCGGTCTGTTTCCTGAAACGTCATCCGGCCACGGCCACATCGGCTGCGGGCATGGCTACCTGACAACTCTGCCGGGTATCCGCCGACTCCCGCGCCCACAGGCAGGTCAGCGCGCTGAGAATGCCCGCGTCCAGGGGGCTGCGGGAGGGTGTGCCGTCGCGCATGGCCATCAGAAAGTCGTAGCAGAGTTCCCGGTCCCCGCCGAAGTGGGGCATATTGCCTGAAAAGTCGATGGTATCCACAGTGGGCGACGTGTGGCTGAAAACTTTGACCTGGTTGCGATACCAGTCGAATTCGATGGTGCCGCGGTAGCCGTAGAGCCGCGCCCCGCGCTGGGCAGCCAGATAGCGGGTGAAGAAGTTCTGTGTGTAGCTGACCTGCGCGCCGGACGCATATTCGAGCAGGCAACTGCCCATATCCTCAATCTCAAAACCCTCCGAGAAGACGCAGTAGCCGTTGCGGTCGGGGAAGTCAACTTCGGCGCTTTCATAGCCGTTGCGAAAACGGGTGAATGGACTTTCGGTGCAGCTTTCGCGCAGGTGGCAGTCCTTGCACTGGAGGTCGAAGGGCATATCACCACCGAAGACCCGCCGGGCTTTTTGTGCACTGACCCAGACCGGCGGCTGGCCGAGCAGATAGTTGATGTAGTCCAGGTCGTGGGTGGCCTTTTGCAGAAAAAGGCCGCCGTTCTGGTCGAAGTTGCGATGCCAACTGCGAAAGTAGACAGTGCCGTAGGGCACATTGCACCAGGCCACCACATTCTCCACTGTGCCAATCTGCCCGGAGTCGATAATCTCCTTGACCCGCTGCACAACCGGACTCAGGCGTAGGGGAAAGGAGACAACCGTCGGCGCGGGATAGTTGCGGAAGGTCTCGTCCAGAAGGCGTAGCTGCCCGAAGGTGATGGCGACCGGCTTTTCCAGAAAGAGGGGCAGGCCGGTCGCCGCGACTTTGCAGGCCATCTCCGTGTGTAGCTGGCAGCGCGTCCCGATCATCACCCCGTCCAACTCACCGGCCTGGGACAGCAGTTCGTCGGCAGATTCGTAGAAGGTGGCCGCTGACAGGAAGCCGTCGTCCGCGGCCTGGATATCCCGCCAGCGGGGGTCGGCCACAGCTGTCACCTGGTAGGGGATGTGGAAGACGCCCAGGGCCCGGGCCATATGGGAGACCCGACCGCCGTATCCGATGATTCCAACACGCAACATGGGGGATTCCTCTCTCTATTCTGTGTGTTTAAGACTCCACTGCAAAAAGGCTAAAAACCGGGTTTTTGAGACCGAATCACTCCTGGAAATCCGGGCGATCTGTACAAAAAACTCGGTTTTTGCAGTAGACTCATGGGTTGTCTGGTTTGAGGTTAGCAATGCTGGCTGTTTGATGAGTCTGCATACCAGTCTATGATAGGGGAATATGGGATTCTGCGCCAATAGAACGCACGTTCCCGGCTACGCTGTGGGTGACAAACTGAAATGCGGCAGATTTTCGCCGAACCGAAGAGAGGGTATACTGAACCGGGCGAGAAATAGGCGGGTTTCAATCAAAGACTCCACTGCAAAAAGATCAAATTCTCCCGCAGAGTCGCAGGGGCGTAGAGAAATTCAGGGTAGAAATCTGCTCTTATCAGAGTTCATCAGCGTTTATCAGTGGCTGAAATGGCTTTTTGCAGCAGAGTCAATCAACGGATCAACCAAAAATCCGTGTTCCTTCCCATCCGTGTATACAAATCCAAAACATTCATCCATCCTGACGCAAATTAAGGAGTCCACATGAAAATTGTCGATTTGCAGGTCATTCCCTTTTGGGTTCCCCGGCGACCCTTCCGCCACGGCGAGTGGCTGCCCGAAACCCATGTCGTCCAGACTCTGACCAAAATCATCACCGACGAAGGGGCCGAGGGCTACTATCTGGGCGGCCACGGCCACGGCGATGCCGACGGTCTGCCACCGGACCACCGGGCTATGCTCGAAAATCGGCTCAAGAATCTGCTTGTGGGCCAGGACCCCTTCGACCGGGAGAAGTTCTGGCATTGGATGTGGGTGGCGAACCTGCCCGAAAATATCCTCAGTGTGGTGGATATGGCTCTGTGGGATTTGCAGGCGCGCTATTTTGGCATTCCCCTCTACAAACTGCTGGGCGGCTGCCGGGAGAAAGTCCCCGCCTACGCCAGCACCTTCCCCAATATGGGCACTGTCCAGGAGTACGCGGATCACGCCCTGGCCTGCAAGAACGAAGGCTACACCCACTACAAAATCCACCCCTACTACTTCTACGACCCGGTCACCAAAGAATCGGACCCAGGCCGCCCCTCCCACATCGAGCAGGACATCGAAGCCTGCTACGCCATCCGCGAGGCAGTGGGCGACGAGATGGTTCTCAGCTTTGACCCCTGGGGCACTTACCGCACCTACGACGATGCGCTCAAAGTGGGGCGTGTGCTGGAAGAACTCAACTTCTACTGGTACGAGCACCCGATGAACGAATATCTGGTGGGGCTGTACGAAAAACTGAGCGACGAACTGGACATTCCTATTCTGGGGCCGGAGATTGCCTCGGGCAGCATCTACACCCGGGCCGAATGGATTCGTCGGGGCGCATCGGACCGCACCCGCATCGACGTTCTGCGCGGGGGCATCACCGGCGTCAAAAAGATGGCCGGTCTGTGCGAAGCCTTTGGCGTGCGCTGCGAGATTCACATGAGCGGCTTCGCCAATCTTCAGATTCTCGGCTCCACCAGCGCGGATGTCTGCGAATACTACGAGCGGGGTCTGGTCGCGCCTGGCATCGACTACGACACGCCGCCGCCCTACCTGGCCGCCATCGCCGATCCGATGGACGCTGAAGGCTTCGTCCATCTCTCCCAGGAGCCGGGGATGGGCTATCAGTTTGTGTGGGAGTACATCGAGGAAAACCGAATCAGCGATTGACGACTTTCCGAGACAACGGCTGCTGTGGGGTATAGTTCACTTTTGTCGGGGACCAGCGCCGGTTGAGTAGGCGGCTGCTGTTTGCCGCCGTATCGAAACCCAGCGTGTCATCGAACCAGCAAATAGTAGACCCGCTCCTCGATTTCGATACGCCTCGAAGACTCGGCACTCAATCAGCGTCGCTGAGCTGACGCGTTCCGCTACCTTTCCGACGATTCTGAGCTATACCCGCCCGCTATCGCGCCGCTACCACAAAATGCCGCTGATGTGCTAGAATGCGGCGTAACCGTTCCCTGCCAGCCAATTCAGCCGCATGACTTTTCCAATCCTCGCTACGAAACTCTATATCCCGCCGCCTCGACCGACGATTGTCTCTCGCTCCCGTCTCATCAACCGCATGAACGCCGGGCTATCTGGCCGTCTGGTTCTGATCTCAGCGCCAGCGGGCTTTGGTAAGACCACACTGGTCAGCGAGTGGCTTGCCCAAACTGGCCGGGATGCCGCCTGGCTTTCCCTGGAGGAAGAGGACAGCGACCCGGCCCGTTTTCTGGCCTATCTGATCGGGGCTATGCAGACTATCGATGAGGCGTGCGGCGCTGGGCTGTCGGCTCTGCTGGATACGCCCCAACCGCCTCCCGTCGAAATGCTGCTGACTTCTCTGCTCAACCAGATTGCTGGATTTCCCCAGCCGGTGATTCTCGTCCTGGACGACTATCACGCGGTGGATTCCGCTGCGGTAGATAGCGCCCTCGCCTTCCTCGTTCAGCACCTGCCACCCCAGATGCGTCTGGTCATCACCACCCGGGAAGACCCCCAACTGCCCCTCTCCCGTCTGCGCGCCCGGGGCCAACTGACCGAAGTGCGCGCCGCGGATTTGCGCTTCACGCCGGACGAGGCCACGGCTTTTTTGAGTCAGACAATGGGTCTGGCCCTTTCAAACCAGCAAGTGGCCGCCCTGGAAGGCCGCACCGAAGGCTGGGCAGCCGGTCTGCAATTGGCCGCTCTCTCTATGCAGGGGCGGCAGAAGCAGGCCGAATTTGTGCGGGCCTTTGCCGGGGACAATCGTTATATCGTCGATTATCTGGTCGATGAGGTGTTGGACCAGCAGCCGGACGACGTGCGCAGCTTCCTGCTCCAGACGGCCATTCTCAGCCGCTTGACCGGCCCCCTCTGCGATGCCGTCACCGGACAGAGCCGCGGCGACGCAATGCTGGAGAGCTTGGAACGGGCCAATCTCTTCGTCGTCCCTCTGGACGATAGCCGCCGCTGGTATCGCTATCACCACCTCTTCGGCGATGTGCTGCGCTCCCATCTGCACAAGGAGCAGCCGGAGGAGTTCCCCGTCCTCCACCGCCGGGCCAGCCACTGGTACTGGGAGAACGATCTGCCCGCGGAGGCGGTTCACCACGCGCTGGCCGCCCCGGATTACGAACTGGCCGCGCAATTTTTGGAGCTGGCCTGGCCCCAAATGGACCGGAGCCGCCAGTCGCCCAGATGGCTGGCCTGGGCCAGTGTCCTGCCCCCAGAGATTGTCCGTGCCAGACCCGTACTCTGTGTGGCGTATGGCTGGGCTTTGCTGGATCGGGGCGAATTGGAGGGCAGCACCGGCTGGCTGGATACGGCCGAGCGCTGGCTGACAGAGACCGGCGACGGGCAGGCAGGCCCGGCCTCTGTGCCTGTCGGGGCGGTAGTGGTGGATAAGGTCCAATATGGCACATTGACCGCCAACCTGGCCTCGGCCCGCGCTTATGCAGCCCTGGCCTTTGGCGATCTGGCCGGGACAGTCGAGCAGGCCCAACGCGCGCTGGCCCTGCTGCCGGCGGATGCCTATTTCCTGCGGGGAAGCCCGGCCGCGCTGCTGGGGCTGGCCTTCTGGGCCACCGGCAAGCTGGACGAGGCCGACCGCTCGCTGACCGAGGCGTTGGATAGCTTTGAGCGGATCGGCAATATCCTCTTCGCCATCACCGGCGTCTATGGGCTGGCCGACATCCGCACAACCCAGGGCCGCCGTGGTGCCGCGCTGGCCGCCTACGAACACGCCTTGCAGATTGCCCAGGGCGGAACCCAGCCTGTGTTGTGGGGCACAGCCGACATCTACACCGGGCTGGGCGAATTCTACTGTGAGGCCAACGAACTGGCGCAGGCGGCGGAGCACTTGCAGCGCAGCAAAGCCTTGGGAGAAGAGGCCAACTACCCGCGCTGGCGTTTTCGCTGGTGTGTGGCCCAGGCCCGGCTCACCGCGGCCCAGGGCGATCTGGACGCCGCGCTCGATCTGCTGGACGAGGCCGAGCGCCACTACGTGCGGGGGCCAGTGCCCGATGTGCGCCCCATTCCCGCGCGCAAAGCCCGGCTGTGGCTGGCCCAGGGACGTCTCGCCGATGCCCAGCAATGGGCAGACGACGCGGGCCTCTCGGCGGACGATCCGCTCTCCTTTCTGCGGGAGTATGAGCACATCACCCTGGCCCGCCTCCTGCTGGCCCAACACCGTCGGGAGCCTACCGGCACTTCCATCCAGCCCGCGTTGGATCTGTTGGAGCGCCTGCTGCACGCCGCGGAGTTTGGCGCACGCACAGCCAGTGTCATCGAAATTTTGGCCCTGCTGGCTCTGGCCCGCTCCGCCCAGGGGGATACCCCCGCTGCCCTTCCCTTTCTCCAACGCGCCCTTTCCCTGGCCCAGCCCGAAGGCTATGTGCGCATCTTTGTGGATGAGGGCGCACCGATGGCTGCTCTGCTGAGTGAAGTCGCGTCCCGCGGGGTGCTGCCCGACTATACGGGCCGACTGCTGGCCGCATCGGGAGCCACCACCGCCACTTCCCCGGAACAGGTGAAAGTGATTCCCCCGTCCGCGCCACAGCCACTGATTGAGCCACTGAGCGACCGGGAGATTGAGGTGCTGCAACTCATCGCCCAGGGACTCTCCAACCAGGAAATCTGCAACCGGCTCTACCTGGCCTTGAGTACAGTGAAGGGGCACAATCGCAATATATTTGGCAAGCTACAGGTCCAGCGGCGCACCGAAGCCGTGGCCAGGGCCAGAGAATTGGGCCTGCTTTAGCATCTGTTGTCGCACCGCTACTCCTCCCTCCGTTCGTCCATTGCAGGCAAAACAATACCCTCCCCACATTTTGGCCCATACCTTGGCCCATACTTTGGTATCTGTACGCCCCTCCCGCTTTCACGCTATGCTGCACTCGTATCGACCTGATGCAACCAGCAATTCCAACAGTGAAGGAAACGGGAGACAAAAATGTCAAATCGAAAACAGGCCATATCGGTGCCAATTCTTCTGGCTGCCCTTGTAATTATCTTCGCGGGTGGCCGGGCGCAACGGGGCCAGGCGGAGAATGCCCCCATTCTGTCGTCAACTGATGCCCCGTACAGCGTGCCCGGTCCCTATGCGGTGGGGATGCAGGAAGTGACGACCGGTGATGCAGACTCCCTGGCAATCGCCGTCTGGTATCCGGCGCTGGCCGGGGAGCCATCCCAGGAGACTGTCACCTATCCCTATCAAATCAAAGTTACCAAACCGCTGGGGACTGTCAGTGTGGCCAACTACACCGGTCAGGCGTGGCCAGATGTCCAGGCCAATCGGTCAGCCGGACCGTATCCAGCGGTGATTCTCTCGCCGGGCTTTTCTATCGGGGCCACCACCTATGGCTGGCTGGCCGAGCACATTGCCAGCTATGGCTTTGTGGTGATCGCCCCGGAACACCCGGAATCGATGGACGCGGAGCTGAGCGGGCTTTGGCAATCTGTGCCCACCCGTCCCCAGGACATTCTGGCTGTGCTGGCCTATGTGGATGCCCAGACCGCTACGGAAGGGGCGTTTGACGGGCTGATCGACGCTGAGCAGGTGGCTGTGGTCGGTCATTCCTATGGCGGGTATACTGCCCTGGCCGCGGCGGGCGCACGCATGGACACAGAAAGTTTCACTGCCCATTGCAAATGGGTGAATGCCACGGAGCATCCCACTGCCTGGCTCTGTGACAAACTGTTACCCCACCTGCCTGAGATGGCAGCCGGTGCCGGTCTGGATGCGGTTCCCGATGGGCTGTGGCCGGCCTGGGCCGATCCCCGGGTGGATGCGATTGTGTCGCTGGCAGGGGATGCCTACTTCTTCGGACAGGAGGGGCTGGCAGAGATCGATGTACCCGTGCTGGCGGTGGGTGGAACCCACGATCAGGACACGCCCTATCTGTGGGGGACCCAGCCGACATACGAGTACGTTTCCAGCCCGGCGAAAGTGCGGGTGGGCCTGGAAGGCGCGGAGCATATGATTTTCACCGGCCCGTGCGAGAAGATTCCCTTCTATCTGCGCCTGATCTCCAATGAGTTCTGTGCTGATCCGGGCTGGGACAGGCTGTATGCCCACGATCTGGTCAACCACTTTGCCACCGCGTTTCTGCTGGCGGAACTGAAGGGGGATGCCCAGGCCGCCGCTGTCTTGGCTCCGGCTGCGGTCGCTTTCCCTTCTGTGGATTACACGGCCCAGGGCTATTGAACCGAGCCGTCTGCGCCTGGGTACTTGCCTCCGAATGGCCTGCTCAGGCCATTGCAACGATTGAAGTCCCCGGCACTTTCTATCCAACTGAGCCTGTACGCCGAGAATCAGGCGGCGAAGTTCGGGAAGTGCCGGGGACTGGCCAGGATTCATTCTACGCAACAACACCCCCACCTGTTCAGGTGGGGGTGTTGTTTTATTTGCCAATGGTACAACCGTCCCGCCACCCCGCCACACCTGCCCAATACCACCCGTCCGACTAAAACAATACCCCCAAACAATACTTTGGTATCTGCCCAACCATACCCCAGCGGCGGTATGCTATGGGCACAGCAAATCAGTAGCAAGAGGCAGAAGGGAATGTCCAACACATCCAAAACCGGCAGCCAAACCCCACGCCTGTCGGTCTACCAAATCAGAGTGCAGGGGCAGTTGGGAAGTGAATGGGCCGAACGTTTTGACGGCATGACCATTGCTCCCCAGGAAAACGGCGACACCCTATTGACTGGCCCTGTGACCGACCAGGCCGCGCTGTACGGACTGTTGCGCACCGTGCGTGATCTGGGCCTACCGCTTATCTTCGTCCGGCGGCTTCCCCCGGACGAGGCCGACGGACCCGACATCAGCTAATAATCTGGCACAGCGTCCAGAGAAAGGAGATGAACCAACCACTGAAAACAGCCCGGCAGTGATATCTGGTCTTTGTCTATATCAATCCAACCGTTCAATCTCAGGAGTAGCGTTATGAATGCCAACAACAAAACAGCCCGAATCGCTGGTCTTTTCTATCTCGCCATCATCGCCGCGGGTATCTTCGCCCAATTTGCGGTCCGTGACAGCCTGACTGTGGCGGGAGATGCAGCGGCCACAGCACAAAACATTCTGGCCGCCCGGTCGTTTTTTCAGTGGGGCATCGCCGGTGATCTGGTGATGATCATCTCCGATATTGCCGTGGCCCTGCTCTTGTATGTGCTTGTGAAACCGGTAAACAGTGGCCTATCCCTGCTAGCCGCCTTCTTCCGTCTGATCCAGGCGGCCATTCTGGGCGTCAATCTGCTCAACCTCTTCGCGGTGCTGCAACTGCTCAGCGGCGCCGACTATCTGAACGTTTTGGGCACAGAAACGCTCTATGCCCAGGCATTCTTCCATCTTCAGGCCCACGCCATCGGCTATTCGCTGGGGCTGATCTTCTTTGGGCTGAATTGCCTGGTCTTCGGTTATCTGGTCTTCCGGTCGGGCTATCTGCCCCGTATCCTGGGCGCTCTGCTGATCTTTGCCGGCGCTGGCTATCTCACTGACAGCTTTGCCAGCTTCTTTCTGCCCACCTATGCCAACTATGCCGACATCTTTGCCCTGGTCGTCTTCTTGCCAGCCATTGTCGGCGAGTTGTCCCTGGCTCTCTGGCTGATTGTGAAGGGTGTGGGCGGAGAGGCCCAGACCCATACCAGTCCACTGCGCCGGGTACAGGTCGAAGGGGCCAGTGTTTAGTTTGTTATGTGGCTAAAACAGCCTTTTACCGCTGTTTGACCGCAAAGGAATCCAGCTAGATGTAAGCTTTCAAAACTCGTGTATCCGCCAAAATTCGCCAAAACAAAGGAGAAGAAGAAAATGAAACCAGCCATCGTAAATTCCCCGTCTGACACCCAAGTTGAGGTCGTGAGAAGCTTCGACGCGCCAGTTAGCTCGGTTTGGAAACCTTTCACCGACGCGGACTTGGTTCGTCACTGGATGATCGGACCGCCGGGCTGGTCGATGCCTATCTCCGAGATGGACTTTCGAGTCGGCGGCACGTACAAAAACGTATTTCGCAATGAAGCAAACGGTTTTGAGATTACAATTGTCGGCGACTTTCGCGAAATCGAAACGCATAGCAAGATCGTTCAAGACGAAAGGCATCTGATAGGCGATTCAGCCGACGACACAAGCCAGGAAACGGTCGTCACCATCACTTTTCAGGAGACGGATCTGGGAACGACGGTCACTACGTTGATTGAGTATGCGTCAATAGAGGCACGTGATGAGGCCCTGGCAACTGGAATGGGATCTGCAATGGAAATGGGGTACGGTCGCATCGATGAGTTGTTAGTGGGCTGACCACATTCCAGTTTTACAGTCGATTGGACCGACCACAGCGAATAGTGCGCGGGCATAGAGCGCATGTTTGGGCCTCAACCCGCAGCACCATATAACCATGCAATGCACCGGAGCCGCGAAGCCAGGCGTTTTCAAATGGACAATCACCTGTTGCGGCCCGATGATTGCGGGTGTTGATGTCGCACAATCAGGAGTTCGGCTTTCCGATAGGTCGAACTCCTGTCTTACACACAAAGGATGAAATTACCCATGCAAGCGCTCGTCTATACCCAATACGGCTCGCCAGATGTTCTTCAGTTGCAGGAAGTAGAGAAGCCAACGCCCAAAGCCAAGGAAGTGCTCGTCAAAGTCCAGGCGGTCTCCGTCAACCAGGCCGACCTGCACCTTCTGCGTGGACAGCCCGTCTTCTTGCGCCTGACTCTGGGACTGTTCAAACCCCGCAACCCAATTCTGGGGTCTGACATCGCCGGGCGGGTGGAAGCCGTGGGCAGAGAAGTGACCCGCTTTCAGCCCGGCGACACTGTTTTTGGCGATCTCTCTGGGGTGGGGCGGGGTGGCTTTGCCGAATATGTGGCGGCACCAGCCGATGATCTATCGCTGAAACCGGCCAGCGTCCCCTTCGAGACCGCCGCGTCTGTGCCCATGGCCGGGGTGACGGCCCTGCAAGGGCTACGCGACTACGGCCATATCCAGTCCGGCGAGCGGGTGTTGATCAACGGCGCATCTGGCGGGGTGGGCAGCCTGGCGGTGCAGATTGCCAAAATCTTTGGTGCGGAAGTTACGGCGGTGTGCAGCACCCGCAAAGTGGAGATGGTTCGCAAGCTGGGCGCAGACCGGGTCATCGACTACACCCGGCAGGATTTCACCCAGACCGGCCAGCCCTACGATCTGATCTTTGATACGGTAGCCAACCGGTCGATTGCCGACTATCGGCAGGCTCTGACGCCTGTGGGGCGTTTCGTCACCACTGGTTTTCTCCCGGCCCTCTACTTTCAGGGGCTGCGTTTGGGCAAGGCCGACCAGCGGCGGATGGAAAATATGCTGGCCAAGCCCAACACAAAAGACCTGACTTTTCTTGGCGAACTGCTGGAAGCCGGTCAACTCACCCCGACGATTGATCGCCACTACCCGTTGGGTGAGGCTGCCAATGCCCTCCGCTATGTGGGCGAAGGGCACGCGGCCGGGAAGGTGCTCATTTCCATACCGGAGCGAGACAAACCCACAATTCATCAACGCTCTTCGCTGGCCGTTCCCGCATAGCCCCACACACAAGACAGGCGTAGCGTGTGGGGCTATGCGGGCAACTACGCGGCTGCGGCTTCGATCCACTCGTGGGTGATCTCCAGCCCGAAGCCCGGCGCGTCGCTGGGGACGAGATAGCCGTCCTCGATGGCGGGCGTGCCGGGCAGTCGGGTCATCTCGGCCAGGGGCACGCCCGGGGCCGAGACCCCTTCCGAGCGTTCGCCCCAGATGATGGCGGGCATGGCGTAGGCCAGGTGCTGGCCGTAGGGGTAGTTCATCCCCGCGTGGGTGATGACGGGGATGCCCGCAGCTTCGGCGATGTGACAGATCTTCACCGCGGCGGTGATGCCCCCACACCAGAGCACATCCGGTTGCAGCAGATCGACCAGACGGCGGCTGGCCGCGGTGAAGAAACGGTCCGGCAGATACCAGTGCTCCCCAGAGGCCAACGTCTGCCAGGGGACCCGGCGGCGGATGGATTCGTAGGCTTCCAGATTGTCGGCGGGGGCATACTCCTCCACCCATTTCAGCCGGTAGGGACGCACGGCCTCGATCAGCCGCACCGCATACTCCTCGTCCGGGGACATCCAACAGTCCAGCATCAGTTCGGTCCCGTCGCCCACCGCTTCCCGGGTGCGGGCCACAAATTCCTCGTTGCGCTGAATGCCTTCCAGCCCGAATTCCGGTCCCCAGGGGGTGAAGACCTTCACCGCGCCGAAGCCCAGCTCCCGATACCATTCGGTGTCAAAGCCCGTGGCATAGCAGAAAATCTTTTCCTTTTGGGGGCCGCCCAGCAGTTCGTAGACTGGGCGTTGCAGGAGTTTGCCCTTCAAATCCCACAGGGCAGTGTCGATGGCGCTGATGGCGTAGCTGGCCAGTCCGCTGCCGCCGTAGGGTGCGGTCATCCGGGCCATCATATCCCACAATTTTTCAATCGCCATACAGTTCTGGCCCACCAGCGCAGGGGCGAAATGTTCGTTGATCACCCGCACCACCGGCCCGCCGTGGACGGTCAGCCCGAAACCCCAGGTCCCATCTTCGGCTGTGACCACACAGGCGGCCCGTTTCCACTCCGCGTTGCCATCCACCTCCGGGTAGCGGCTGATGGGCCGGGCCATCTGAAGCGTCCCGGCCCGGCTGGGGCTGCGGGGGGCTGTCTTTGGATGGGGGGTAACATCGATTTCGATGGCGCGAATCTCTTTGATTTTCATGGGGGTTATCCTTTTCTGGTGGATTCGTTTTTCGCGTTGAATCTGTAGGGGCGGTTTGTAACCGCACGACTACCGAAAAAGTGCGGTTACAAACCGCCCCTACAGCCAATCATCTGACTACATTCCCCGCCAATCAAACATCGGCGCCAGGCTGGTCAGACGGCGGTGGCGGATGTCCTGATAGGCTTGCTGGGCCTGCTGGGGATTCATCAGATCGTACAGCCCATCGACTTTGACCCGTCCCTCGTGGAGCCATTGGAGACCCGCCGCGTAGTTCTCAAAAATGCTGCCCCGGCGGAAGGGGGTGGGGTGGTTAGGCAGTTGCCATTCCCAGCCGCTGCGCACGGTGAGATATTTGAAGAAGATCAGCCGCAGCAGTTCGTGAGCCGTGGCTTCGTTGCGCTGTGCCCAGGGCGCGCCGATCTGACTCAATTCGCCGTAGGGTTGCAGTACCTGACAGCCGTCCACTGCGGCCTGCTCGTGGCCGGAACATTCGAGTTGGAGCGCCACCTGTTTGGCAATGGCCGGGTCATCCACGGGCACGCTGGCGTAGACCCGATTCAATCCCACGTGCTGGGCCAACTCCTGGCGGGTTGGGTCGGGATCGACCACAAATACTTCATAGCCGCAGGATTGGAATATCTGCGCGCCCAGATTGCCCACCGGCCCCAGTCCCGTGACCATCACCAGCCCAGGCGGACGGACCGCTGTGGTACTCAGCGTTGCCATTGTGACGCCCATCAGCCGGGTGAAGACGGCCCGCTCCGGGGCCAGCCCAGCCGGGACCGCCACTGTCTCCGCCACCGGGAAGCACTGGTAGGAGCGATGCTTGCCCATACAGAAGCGCAGTTCGCCCAGCTCCACCCCTTCCACTTCCGCGCCCACCCGTTCCACAGCAAAGATGGCCGCATAGCCGGGGTAGCGGGGAAAGTTCTGGCCCAGATAGGCCCCATTCAATTCTGTGCCGGGGCTGGCCAATGTCACCAGTGTGCGACCGGCGATTTCGTTGGGTTCCGGTTCCAGCGTCTGCTCCGGGGCGGGCAGCAGTTCGGCCTGCTCACGGGCGGTAAAGGTGATCGCGTAGATCGTCTCACTCATAGGGGGATTCCTTCGGATTGGGCGACGCCGCGTACGTGGGCCGCGGCCAGGTCGTATTCGGTTTCATTGGGCAGATGTTCCAACATCACCGGCAGGTCCGGGGCCAGTTGGTTGAGTTCACCCAGCAGCACGGGAATATCCAGATTGCCCAGGCCGGGGCGCACTTCGTCCAGATGGACGGTCAGCCGCTGGTCCAGGCGGGTGTCTTTGAGATGGACGCTGCGGATGGCCGGGCCAAGTTTCGCCACAAATTCCTGGATGAGGGCGGCATTTTGGAAATAGCGCTGGGGGCTGTTGACTAGATTGACCGGGTCAAAGTGGACGCCAAAGCTGGGGCGGTCGATGGCGTCGATCAGCCGCTGGTAGCTTTCCACGGAATCCGGGTACATCCAGGGCATTGCTTCCAGGGAATAGACCGTCTGCTGGGGTTGCACAGCGTCGATAATCTCCTGTGCCGTCGCCACAATCAGGGCAAAGGTCGCTTCGCTCAGGTCCGCGGGATGGGGGCCGTCCCACTTGGCTCCCCTGGAACCGGCAATGTTGACGCAACAGCGGGCGCCAATGCGATCCGCCAGGCGGAGGGACGCCTTGCACTTTTCCAGCGCCGCGGCCCGCTCCGTCGGGTCCGGGCTGAGTGGATTGCTCCACGCGCCCACTTCGGCAATCACAATGTCGGCCTCCTGCGCGGCCTGGCCATAGGCTGCGATCAGCGCGGGGTCGGCATCAGTCTTCACCGGGCAATAGGCGGCGGTATATCCTTTGGCCTTCACCGCGGCCACCCACGCGGCAGGTTCGGTATACGGTTGAAAAATCGGCGCACCAAAACGCATAGATAAATTTCCTGTGGTTGGGGGATGGAAGATGGGGGGATGGGCTGCTATAGGTATCCGGCGTGGCCCAGCGCCAGCCAGAAAAGATAGCGCCAGGGGATGACGCCGGGTATGCGCTCGGCGCTGGGACCGGTCTGCTGCGCGCCGACACCGGGACCCTCTTTCAGCGTCCGTTGCAGAAATGTCAGCAGTTGCTGCCAGGCCTCCTGCTGGGGGCCGCCCTGGGCGATCTCTTCCGCGCTGTGGATAAAGGCGTGGGGCTGTCCTTCATAGACTGTGATCTCGTGGGGGATGCCCGCCTCTTCCAGTCCCCGGCCCAGGGCGTCCACCTCTTCCAGGGGGATCGACTGATCCGCGCCGCCGAAGATGCCCAGCACCTGCCCGGAGAGTGTGGCCAATTGGGCCGGGTCACTGATGATCTGGCCGTAGAATATGGCTGTGGCGGCCAGCCGGGGATTGCTCAAACTGTAGCGCAATGCAGTCCCTCCGCCAAAACAGAAGCCCATCACCCCAATCCGGTCTGCCTCCACATCGGGCTGGGCCGCCAGCCACCGATAGACCGCCTCCACATCCCCGTCGATCTGGGCCGTGTCCGCTGTAATGACGTTATAAATAGCCCGGGGAATCCAGCCAGTCGTGCCGTTGCGGAAGACATTGGGCGCAATCACCACATAGCCTTCCTGGGCCAGCGCCTCGGCTTTGCTGATCAAATCCGGGCGCAGACCGTAGAATTCGTGGATCATCACCACCGCGGGGAAGGGGCCTGGGCCATCTGGTTTGGCCAGATAGGCCCGGATTTCCGTGCCGTCGTCTGCGGTCACAGAAAGATTTGTCAGCCTGTCCAACCGTCCGGGAGCAAAAAAGCCATCCACCCAAATCGAACCGAAGAGCAGCACAACGGCCAGCACTAATGTGATGAGAAGGGTCAATCCGGTCCGTTTGAGTAGTCGGCTCATTGAAAGGCGTTCTCCAGTGAAATATTCGGAATCACAAATTGTCTTTATTCAGCAGACGGATCGGAGGTGAGGGCAGCGCCCCAGACTTCCATATCCACCTCCACCTCTGCCCGGTTGAGAATATCGTCCAGCACGAGATGGGCGTCGGGAAGGTCGTCCACCTGCTCAGCCACCAGCACCAGATCGTCCAAAGTGGCGTCGGTCACGTAGATTTTGTCGAAAGCCCGTTTGGGATTGAGCCAATAGCCGCCCGCGCCCAGCTTGCCCCAACGGGTGAGCAGGTAGAGAATCACATACGACCGCCCGTCCTTCGTCTCGTCCGCCACCCTCGAGCCGTCCAGGCTGATGGGGTAGAGAAAATCGATGCCGGAGCGGGTGCGTGCGGCCCGATAGTAGCGGATGTTGCGGGAGCGGTTGAAGCGATAGATGGCGTCTGGGATGAGCATAGGCCTATTCTACAATCCGGTCATTCCAAATGATAGTTGCCTTCGCCCCAAACGTACTGGGGGCGGTAGCCAAAGGCTGCCTCGGCGGTGGCACAGGAGAGGGGCGAGGTCTGGCCGGGCAGACCGCCGCGGATTTCTGTGTGCTCGCCAAAGTATTCTTCGATCAGCGAGCGGGTGGTACGATTGATCACCACCTCTGCGCCAGTGATATTGTAGGGGCCACTGGGCGGGTTGGCCGCTTCCAGGGCCAGACGGCAGGCCAGGGCCGCGTCCCGTGCGTCCGTGCGGGTCCACAGCAGCCACGCACCGGAGGCAGGATTGGCCGCCATCTGCTCGATTTCTGCTGGAATTTGGTCCGGCGTGCGCACGCCCATCAGCCGGAAGGAGAGAATCGTCATCCCGTAGTTGGTGGTGAAGTAGACGGCTGCCTGCTCGCCTGCGATTTTGGAGAGGGCATAGCAGTTGACCGGGCGCAGGGGGTGACTTTCGTCCACCGGCGCGTAGAGCGGCGGCGCACCGGCGAAGCCGTAAATCTGATTGGTGGAAGCGGAGATCACCCGGCGGATGCCCAAATCCGCGCAGGCTTGAAATACATTGTATGTGCCGCTCACATTGTCGGCGTAGGTGCGGGTGTCCGCGGTCATCCCCGCGTTGGGCCACGCGCCCAGATGGACCACTGCCTCAGTTTTCGAACGGGCCAGCCCGTTGTAGACTTCGCCCGCCTGGGTCAGGTCAAGTTGCAGGGTAGGGCAGGGCGCGGCTGGCTGGGGTGCAATATCTACGCTCGTGACTTCGTGGCCGTGGGCCAGCAACTCCTGGACGACGTAGCGGCCCACCCGCCCCGCGCCGCCGGTGACGAGAATATTCATTCGGTGTTTTCCTTTGCAAATCAGTAAGGTGGAGAGGACGCAGATATGCGCAGAAACAACTGATTGACGCTGATAAAATCTGCGCAGATCAGTTGTTTCCGCGGCATCAGCGTCCTCTTTGTAGACCTGCGTTGTCATAGACAGCCAGCACTGCGGCCAGACTGCGCCGCCCTTCCCGCCCGTCGATGGCCGGGTCCTTGCCGCTGTGGATGGCATCGATAAAGTCGCCGAGAATGGCGATGTGTCCGCTGGCGGCAATGCCCCGGGGGTCACCCGCCATCCCCGCATCCACCTGCTCAGTGGCCAGGGGCCAGGGTTCGACGGTCGCCAACGAGGGGTCGTTCAGCGTCCAGCGCAGGACAGACTCGCCTTCGATCTGAATACCCCCATTTGTCCCGTAGATTTCCAGCCGGTGGGGGAAGCCCGGCGCGGCGGTGATTGTCCCGGTCAGGCTCGCCATCGCGCCGCTGTCAAAGCGGAGGACAGCCGCGGCGGTGTTCTCCACTTCAACTGTGCGTCGCCCGGTAGAGGCAAAGGAATGGACTTCCACCGGGTCGCCCAGAAACCAGACCAGCAGGTCGATGATGTGGATGCCCTGGTTCATCAGCACGCCGCCGCCGTCCAGCGCCCAGGTGCCCCGCCAGTCGGCCTGGGCGTAATAGGCTTCGCCCCGCACGTAGGGCATCGTCAACGCGGCCAGAGTAATCTCGCCCAGATCGCCGCCGTGGATGGCGTCGTGAACCCGGCGGAAGAGGGGTTCCACCCGGCGTTGCAGGGTGACGCCCAGCCGCACGCCATTTTCCTGGCAGGCGGCGATAATCGCGTCTGCATCGGCCAGGGTGACGGCCATTGGCTTTTCCACCAGCACGTGCTTGCCCGCGTTGGCCGCGGCGATGGCCTGAGCCGGGTGTTCGCCGCTGGGAGTGGCAATGCAGACCGCATCGACCGCCGGGTCGGCCAGTACCTCTGCGACGCTGGCGCAGGGGACGCCAAAGCGCCCGGCAATTTCATCGTAGCGGGTTGGGTTGTAGTGGCCGATGGCGACCAGCCGCGCACCCTTTTCGGCGTTGGCTTTGATGGCCTGTCTGTAATAGTCGGCGATCATTCCCGCGCCGAGGATGGCAAAGCCGGTGGTTTGGTTCGATGGCATAGAGAATTCCTTGAAAAGTGGGAACGCAGATTTCACAGAGGACGCAGATTGCGCAGATTTTATCCGCCCGATCCGCGTCGTCCGCGTTCTATTCTTTCGTCAATCATAGGAGAGTGCCCATTCATTCTGCCAGGAGGCGGGGATGGGCAGGCGTTGGCAGTAGAGAAAGTTGATCAGCTGGCCGTGGTGGTGCATTTCGTGTTTGATCATCTGCATCACTACTTCGTAGGCGGGCTGGCCGTTGGCGAGGGGTCGGTCCAGGTCCATCCCGGCCAGCAGTCCCGCCATACGTTCGTCTCCCGCCCGCATCCGATCTTCGATTAGGCCGGGCGTCAGCTCACCTGCGCCGTCCAGACTGCACGCAAAGCCCTGCCACGCGCCCGTCTCCAACTTGGCCAGATAGCTTTCGTGCGCGCCGGTCATACACCAGAACTGATAGCCCAAGGTTTGGGAAGTCTCGAAGGGCAGGCGCAGCGCCAACTGATCGGTTGACAACTGGGCCAGATAGTCATAGGTCAGAGCGCGGATGCCCTGCCACTGGGCGAAAAGGATGTGGGAAAGTGTGGACATCTCAATTTCTCCTCAGGTCCTGACCGGTGAAATTCTTGGGGTAATACTTTTGTATACACGGATGAAAGGGAACACGGATAGTTTTGTATCCCATCCGTGTTCCCTTTCATCCGTGTATACAAATGCTTCTCTGATTCTGGCTACGCCAGCATCTCATCATCCCGCGGCCTCGTCCCACATTTTGTGGAGATAGGCCACGGCTGCGCCCGCCTCTTCCTCAAAATCCTGCCACTTGCATTCGACGGCGATTCGCCCGTTGTAGCCGGTGCTTTTCAGATAGCCGAAGAAGGCGGCGTAGGGATAGCTGCCTGTGCCAGGGGCCAGCCTTCCGCTGTCGGCCACGTGGACGTGGGTGAGCCAGGCCGCATTTGCCACGACCGTATCCGTCGGCTCCGCGTCTTCTTCCATGTGGTAGAGATCGGCCAGGACACGAATCGATGGGCGATCCACCGCCTTCGCCAGCGCCACCCCCTCGGCCACACTGTTAATGACGTTGCTCTCCTTGCGGTTGAGGGGTTCGATGGCGATGGAGACGCCGGTCTGGTCGCACTCGTCTGCTGTCATGTGCAGAAAGTCAATGAGTTGCTGCCAGGCCGCGTCCTGGCTGAAACCGTCGGGGATGTTGCGTGCGCCGCCGCTGCCAAAGACGACCAATTCCCCGCCCACCGACTTCACTCGGCGCAGAGATTCCGCCACATACGCCTGCAACTTCGCCAGGTCTACCGTCGGCCCGGTGATCTTCAGTTCGCCAGGCACAAAGACGTTGAAAGTGGGGGTGGGCAGTCCGGCCGCTGCGTGGCTGGCCTGGATCACCGAGAAATCTTTGCCGCTGTGGAGCGAACGCACAGTCGGCTCGACAAATTCAAAGCCCGCCGACCGGGCGATTTCCGCGTTTTCTATGCCAGTACAGACGCCGAATTGCATAGGATACCTTTCATTTCAAGTGGAGGAAATCAAAACGCAAAGATGCAGAGATGCAAAGAAGAGTTGCCTGGCCAATATCACTTGGCGTCTTTGCCACTTTGCATCTTTGCGTTGAACAGTTCTACTGATTACTGGCAATCAGCCCCGCCAACATCGCCCCGTATGCCTCTCGATCCAGCGGCAAATCCACCGGCTGGCCCGTCTGCCCGCTGTAGATGATGGCATTGGCGAGTTCCAGTGATTGGCGGCTGGCGCGACCGCTTGCCAACGGCGTGCCCCCTTCGCGTATGGCCCGGTGCAGGTCTTTGTAGACAGCCAGGTGGCCCTGCTCTACCGCTTCCGGCAGGGGCAGTTCGCCGCTCTCGCTCTGGGGGCGGGCAAAGGGACCGGGGTTTTCGGCCATGTGGGTCAGCAGGTCCGGGGTGAAGCGTTCCAGCACTGGCGCTCCTTCTCCCAGCTTGACAGTCCCTCCGGTTCCAGAGATTTCCAGAGTGCGGGGGCCGTATTCCGTCGTGCTGAAATAGAGCGAGCCTTGCCCGCCGTCGGGCCATTCCATCAGGGCCGTGACTGTATCTTCCGTTTCAATGGCGTGGAAACGGGTGCTGGCAAGGGCAAAGAGACGGCTGGGCAACCCGACAAGATAGCAGAGCAGGTCCAGGTCGTGGGGGGCCTGGTTCATCAGCACACCGCCGCCCTCGCCTTTCCACGTGCCTCGCCAACCGGCCTGGCGGAAATAGGCCGCGGTGCGCAGCCAGGGCTGCACGCCCGTCACCCGCTGGATTTTGCCCAGCCCGCCGCTGCTGATTAGCTCTTTGATGGCCTGCACATCGGTCCGGAAGCGGTGCTGAAAGTTGACCGCCAGCAGCCGGTTGTTAGCCTCCGCCGCGGCGATCATCGCATCGGCCTCGGCCACCTGGACGGCAATCGGCTTCTCCACCAGCACGTGGCTGCCCGCGTTGAGCGCGTCGATGGCCAGGGCCGCGTGGAAGGGATGGGGGGTGATGATGACCGTCACATCCGGCTTTGTTTCGGCCAGCATTTTGCGGTGATCCAAATAGAAGGGGACGTCCAGTTCGTCGGCCCGCTCCTGGCCCGGATTGGGAACCACATCCGAGACGCCGACGACCTGCACGTCATCCAGTGTCAGTCCAGCCCGATGCAGATTGAAGATGCCCGCGCCCACACCGATGACCGCGTGGCGCAAAGGAGAAGAAGTAGTAGAAGTCATTGAATTTGTCCTGAGATGGGCGATTAGAAATTCGATTGTGTCGCGGAAGGTAAGTGGAAAACTGTTGCAGGGATACACCAAAGATTCCCCACGACTTTTGCCTTCCTCTTTTGCCTTTTGCCTTGCGGTTAGGCGGGAACTGCCACCCCCAGCCGCTCGGCCTCGGCCACCATCTGCGCCCAGGTTCCGTCGTCCAGGGGGACGCCGTTGGCTCGGCGCTGGGCCGCAGTCTGCTGCTCTGGCTCGCCGGGGAGGAGGATGGCGTTGAAACCGGGCGCGGTCGGCGTGGCTTTGATGCGATCGACCATTACCTGGGCTTCCTCGGCAAACTCTTCTGGCGTGCGGAAGGCAGAGACCGCCAGCACAATAAAGAGGACGCCGTTGCTCTGCATTGTGCTTCCCGCCACAGGGGCAGAGCCGCCGCCGGTCAGCATCCCGCCCAGCAGGTCCACGAGTAGGGCCAGGGAATAGCCTTTGTGGCCCGCGGCGGGGACGAGCATTCCCCCCTCGTAGAGGTCCGCCGGATTGGTGGTGGGGTTGCCCTCTTTGTCCAGCACCCAGCCCGTGGGAATCTCTTTGCCGCTGTTGCGGGCCACCCGGACTTTGCCCTCGGCCACCGCGCTGGTGGCAAAGTCCAGCACAAAGGGCGGGCGGTCGCCCAGCGGCACAGCCGCGGCCATCGGGTTTGTGCCGATGCGCCGGGCCGCGCCGCCGAAGGGGGCTACAATCCCGCCGGAACGTCCGCCGTTGCAGAAGGCCAGGCCGATCATTCCTTCCGCGGCGGCCATCTCCACCCATTCGCCCAGCCGCCCCACATGGGAGCTGTTGTGCAGGGCGACGGCAGCAATGCCAGCAGTCCGGGCTTTGTCGATGGCCATTTGCATGGCAAAGGAGCCGGCCACCTGTCCAAAGGCGCGGCGGGCGTCAACTGTCGCCATCACCGCTGTCTCGTGGGTGACGGCAGGGGTGGCGTCGCCAATCGTTTCGCCCCGTTCCACCGCGCCCAGATATTGCATTGTGCGGACGACGCCGTGGGAGTCGTGACCGGCCAGATTGGAGGCGACGAGGGAAGCGGCGACGGTCTCGGCCACGTCGGCGGAGACGCCCGCGGCCTGAAAGATGCGGCCTACAAAATCCGTAAGGACGGAAATCGGGATCGTTTTCATTGTTCGTGCTCCTGGGCTGGGGTGGTGAAGTTTGTGTTTTGCAGAAGGCGCAGGGAAGCCGGGTGGATTCTCTGGGGTTTATTATAGCGAGGAAGGGAGAAGAGGGCAATTGAACCGCATTAGAGCAATAGGAGGGACAGGAGGAAGGGATGACAGGAGGACACGAATGCATTCGTGTCCTCCTGTCATCCCTTCTCTTTTTACCGCTGCACGCTCGGCAGGTAGATCGTCCCACCGCCGATTGTCACCCGGCCCAGGAAGAACGGACCGACATTGCGGTCTTTGTCTATCATTTGCACCCGCCAGTAATACTCGCTGTTGCCCAGCTTGCCCGTTGGGGCATAGGCCGTGTGATCAGTCGTGGCGGAGATCGCTTTGTTGAATAACTCATTGTCCGCAATTTCGATTTTGTAGGAGGCCGCGCCGTCCAGGGCCTGCCAACGAAAACTGGGGATGGCTGTCGCCCGGCTGCCCTGGGCAGGTTGCAGGGGCGTGGGCGGCAGATATTCTTTGTAGAACTGCTGGATGGGGCTGTATGCCCATACCTGTTTGTTGGTGTCATAGACAGCGACCCGCCAATACCAGTTGCCATCGGCCAGGCTCTCCCGATAGACGAGGGTGTAGGCGGTGGATGCCGTTGTAAATTCTTCGGGATCGCTGAAATTGGGGTCCTTGGAGACTTGCAGCCGATAGCGGGGCGCGGCCAGGATGGGCGTCTCGGTCGGCGTCAAGACCCGGCTCCATTGGAAGGTCGGCTGCTGGTTGACCACTGCGTCGTTGATGGGAGCGAGGGGTGTGGGAGCCAGTGAACTTTTGGTGAAGGTGAGAGGCGCAGTCCAGCGCCCCTGGATTTTGCTGGAACGGCGGATGGCGACACGCCAGTAATACTGACCGTCCTTCAGGCCGTTTGGCGGTGTATAGGCGGTCCCGGCCAGGGTTTCGTTGACCAGAGGGCTGCTGAAGTTGGCGTCGTCGTCCACCTGTAGCTGGTAGGCCGATGCCCCATCCACCCGATCCCAGACGAAGCGGGGCGTCTTCTGGCTGATAGGGCTGGCCGCGATCTGGGGATTGCCGGGCAGGCGGCTCTCCAGTTTGATGCGCACAGCCGGAGACCAGGGGCCGCAATCGAAGAAGTCGGGCTTGTAGGATTCCCGGTAACGTTCGTGGCGGATGCGCACCCGCAGATAGTAACTTTCGTTGTCTTCAAATGCATTCTGAGAGCGGAAAGCCGACGGCAGCAGAGAAAAGAAGGAACCTCTCTGGGATTCGTATGTCTCCCAACTCTCCACCCTGTCCGTGAATTTCGAGTCCCGGGCTATTTCCACCTGATAGCCATCCACCGAATCGAAATAGGGCATACGCCAATGGAAAGCGGGCATATCGTTGTAAACGATTGGATTCGAAAGGGGGGTGTCGAAGGGGTAGAGCGGCATGAGCATATCGGAGACAAAGGCCGGGTTGTCCAAGCTGCTGCCCTGGGCAGGCACACTGTCTAGCATACCCGTGGCCGCCTGGCCGTCTGTGCTGAAGACCGCCAGGGCCACACTGCCTACAAAATCATCCGCGCTGACGCCGATGGCGGTATAGGGAATGAGCACCTGCACAGCGGAAGGATCGGGCGCGTACCAGCCGTTGCCTCCCAGCCCGGCCAGGGATTGGGCCGGCCCCCAGCCGTCTCCTTCCCAGGCGAAGAATTGGGTGGCTTGGGGTGTGACGCTATTGCCCGTGCGGGTGATGTAGAGCACGAACTCCGGGCGGAAGAGGCTGTCTGTCGGAATCGCCCTGCCCAGCGGATCGGTGGGTGCTCCCGAATCCGGCTGGTGGTCGATGTCGAAATAGATGCCATAGGTCACGCTGTCCGCTACCTGGGCTGCCGCGCCAAAGGCGATCACCCAATTGTAGTTGGCCTGGGAGAAGTCTGGCGGATTTGTGGGAATCCCGTCGGCATAGACAAACATTGCTCTGTCCTGCAGGACGTGAAGATCGCCAATTTCGTAGTCGCCCAGTCCATCATCCGGGTCGCTGGCAATGGCGGTCAGGGCCGGATCGTAGAAGGCTGTCGTGCTGAGAATGGAAGTGCTGGGTGGGGGTGGGACCAGATCGTAGGCATTGCCCGTCACCAAATCCAGCGAGAGGTGGAAGCGGCGGGTTTCGCTCCAATCCCCCAGGGCCGCGCCTTGGCTGTCCTGCGCCCGCACCCGCCAATAATAGACGCCAAAGGGCATAACTTCTCTGCGTCCCTGCCAGGGCACGTAGTTGACGAACTGGGCCTGGGCCGTGTCTACGGTGGTGGCGAAGTCCTCGCTTCGACTGATGTCCACCAGATAGGACGCCGCGCCATTGACCGGCTGCCAGCCCAACACCGGGGGAACCGCCACCGCCTCTGCACCATCAGCTGGAAAGATGGGGATTGTTGTATCGCTCCACGCCAGTTGATTGGCCCCACTGCTGTAGCGGGTGCGCCAGGTGATGTCTGCGCCCATTTGTCCACCCCCGGTGTCAAAGGCCCGCACCCGCCAGAAGTAGAGTCTGCCCTCTGCCAGGTTCTGAAAAGGATTGTCTGCGGTCGGCGCAGCAGCCAGACCCGCCGTCTCGATCTGGAAATTTATCTGCTGGAAGGAAGAATCGTCGGTCACGGCCAGTTCGTACCAGGCGGGGGATTGGGTGAAACCGCTGGCCAGCTCGGCGATGTGGGCCGTATCCCAGAGGAAGAGGGGCCAGGCAATCGATTCGTCCCGATAGACGGGCAGGGTGGCGCTGTCTGGGGTGTAGTAGTAGGGCGGGTAGATCGGATTGGGCGATGTGCGGTTGGAGACTCGGAAGGAAAAGACAGTGCTCCACGGGCTATAGTTGCCCTGTCCATCCCGTCCCCGCACTCGCCAAAAGTAGTCCTGATCGAGCAGCACAGTCTTCCATTCGGGCTGGGTGTAGGATGTCACATTGTAGATTTCCTCATCCCCGATCGGCGAATCGAAGGAAGTGCTTTTGTCGATCTGAATCTGGTAGCGCTCTGCGCCGGGGATGGGGGACCAACTGAAATAGGGATAGGCGAGCAGAATCTGGTTGTTGCTGGGTGTGAGCAGTTTGGCCTGAAAGTTCCAGCGCACCCGATAACGGCGTACTTCACTCCAGGCCGTATTGTTGTTCTGGTAGTCGATGGCCTTCACCCGCCAGTAGTAGTCCTGATCGTTGCTAAAGGCATCCTCCGGTGTGAATTCTGTGTTGGGGGTGACGAAAGCGCTGGCCGAGCCAAAATCCTGTTGGGTGCTGATCTCCAGCCGATAGGTGGCCGCGGCTTCCAGGGCTGTCCACGAGAAGGTGGGGACAAAGGGCGTCTCCACATTGGCCGCGGGTTCGAGCAGGGTGGGTGGTGTGGACCAGCTAAAGATGAAGCCTTGCACGGGGCCAGGCTGGCCGAAGTTTCCGTTGGTGTCCGCCGGGGTGACCCGCCAATAGTATTGGTTGGCGCTGAGGCGCTCAGTCGGTGTGTGACGGGGAGCCAGAGTTGTGGCGCTGTAGACAACATTGCCAATCGTCGGATCTGTGGCGATTTCAAAGCGGTAGGTGGCCGCGCCAGGCACAGGCATCCAGGCGAAATCGTCGCTGGCAAAGGCACTGCGGGTGGCATCGGCTTCCGGCGAGAGTGGCTGGGGCAGCAGTGTGCCGTTGTCGCTCCAATCTTTGCGGAAGGAGCGAACTTCTGAATAGGGACCCCATTGGTTGTCGATGAGTGCCCGCACCCGCCAGTAGTAGACGCCATCGGGCTTGGCATCGTCGATTGTGTGGGAGGTGGCGTAGGTCGGGGTGCTTACCAGCGGATTGGCAAAGCCCGCGGAGGTGCTCAGTTCTACCTGATAGCGGGTCGCTTCCTCCACAGCTTCCCACTCCAGAGAGGGCATTCCATAGGGGGGATCGCTGACGCCGGTGGTGACGGCCCCATCGACTGGCAGGCTGAGGGTGGGCACGGCCAGGGCGTCGTTGACTTCCGGCGTCTCTGCCTGAGAGAGGCCAGCCGCGTGGCTACTTCCTCCGCTGCGCAGCAGTAGCAGCAGGCAGAAGATTGTTGCTGAAATCAGGAAACGCTTCCGGGGGGACAGGTGCAGGATAGAATTCACAACCACTTCTCCTTGAATTTCTTTCATTGAGCAGTTCGACTTCTTCCAAAAATGTCGAACTGCTGATTCCGCGCAGCGCTCACTCTGGCGCGGTCGTGCCGGTTTCTATCCAGTATAGGTTGCCTTCTAATCGAGCGGATCGGGGATTCGGACGAGATGAAACGGGGGGGATATAGGAGATTGGAGCTATTCACAAAGACAATTTGACACTGTATGCAGCCTTCACCCGCAATTGCCCTCCATCGTCAGCCGGATGGTGGTTCCTTCCCCCGGACGGCTGTGGATGTGGAAATGTGCGCCCAATTGCTCGCCGCGGCTCTGCATATTTTTCAGACCCCAGCCCGCGCCTATGACAGCGTTTGCATCGAAGCCCTGGCCGTTGTCGCTGACTTCTACCACAATTCTTCTCATGCGTCCTGCCTGGGGTTCACACTGTAGGGTAACGCGGATTTTGCTGGCGTTGCTGTGGCGGCAGCTATTGGTGAGCGCTTCCTGGACAATGCGCAGCATATTCGTCTCCTGTGCTGGTGTCAGCAGACCCGCTTCGTAGGCCAATTGTGACTGAATCAGAATTGCGGAGATGCGCTGCTGGCGCTCGATGACCCGGCGCAGGGCGACGAGCAGGCCGTTGTCCAGAATGTCTGCATTGAGATCGTTGATCAGATTGCGCAGCTCCTGGGCGGCCAGGGTGACTTCCCCTGCCAGTTCGCTCATCTCGGCCTCGATGTGGGGGGATGTCTGTTGGCTGAGATATTTGCCCCGATTCAGACGGATACGCACGCCCAGTAAAGTCTGGAGCAGGCCATCGTGGCTTTCCCGGGCGATGCGCGCCCGCTCTTCCTGGATGGCCTGGTGCAATTCCAGGTTCTTGCGCGATTCGATCTCCCGTCCCAGTTCTTGGGTGCGCTGCTCCACAAGCTCTTGCAGATGGGTCTGGTATGCGTATACTTCCTGGCTGGACTCTTCGAGGGAGTGGGCCATCTGATTGAAGGAGACACCGATCTGGCTGAATTCGTCTTGCCAGGTGCTGCCGGGAATGCGATAGGCCAGGTTGCCCTGCTGCACCTGTCCAAAGCTGTTGATGATCTGGGCCAACGAGCTTTGCAGGGTGCGGCGGTAATAGGTGGTGTAGAGCAGTACATAGAAAAGAGTACCACCCACAGCAAACCAGAGCAGGGGCGACAGAAGGTTGCTGAGCATCCTGGCCTGGGGGCGGTAGAGCGCTGCTGTCACGAATTGCACCTGCATTTGGGTGCCAAAAATCTGGATTGGATCGATCTCCGGTGCCTGGTATCGTAAGAAAGTCAGGGTGACGATCCAACCCAGGACGGAAATCAGACCCAGGAATATCGTCAATCCTGCCCCCATCACCCGAATCTCCAGCCCGGTGGGAGCCTGAGGCGAGCTGAGATAGGCAAATAGGGCAACCAGAATGGCGGTTGTCACCAGGATATCCGCCGCGATCAGCATCCAAATGGGCAGGGTAACGATGACAATTGCCATGAAAATGAAGAGATAATGACTAACATACCGAACACTGCCAGCAAAAGGCCCCGATAGAAGCGGCTCACCTCACCGCGGGGCGCAAGCAGTGCCCGGTGCAGATGTTGCCCAAGGGAAAGATCGGGCGCGGTTTCAGCCATCCACAGTTTGCGCATGACCAACCACAGCACCCACGTGCTCACAATGAGGGAGGGCAATGCCATAGGCCAGACCAGGGGTTGAGCCAGGCCAGTCTGGGAAAAATGCCACAGACGCAGGCAGAAGTAGCAGACTTCCAGGCCCAGAAATCCCGCAATCGTCCAGGAGGTGAAGCGGGCTTCCTGGCGGCGGGCGAATGGCTCGAAGGGGGGCAGGGCATAGATGGCCCTGGCGACTGCGTGCCAGGCCAGCATTCCAAGGCCAATACGGGCATAGGCGAGAAAATCGACGCTTCGATCTTCCGAAACACCGATGAATAGGGATAGGAGAAGGGTGGTCCAAAGCCAGCCAATGGCCTGAATCATCCACCGGGTGTGGAGATTCTTCATCCCAGGCGTGCGCCTGACCGCGACCTGCAAGTAGACCAACAGAAACCCTGCCAGTAGCAGCATTGCTGCCTGCGACAGGGTGTAGGGACGAATCAACATAACGGTAGCGCCTGGAACGGGCCATTGAAACTTTCAGCACGCTGCTGATGTGCCCAGTATACTACATCAGATGTTCAATCGTCTGTTCTTTTTTGCCTGCTTTCCATCGTCAACCGCACAAACGTTCCTTCCCCCGGACGGCTGTGAATGTGGAAATATGCGCCCAATTGTTGGCTGCGACTCTGCATATTTTTCAGACCCCAGCCTGCTCCCTCCACCGCAGTCGTCTGGAAACCGTCGCCGTTGTCAGCGATTTCCAGTTCGATTTTTGCCCCACATCCTGCCTGGGATTCACACTGCATAGCTACCCCGATTTCGCTGGCGTTGCTGTGGCGGCAGCTATTGCTGATGGCCTCCTGCACAATTCGCAGCACATTGAGCTCCTGGGCTGGAGTCAGCAGCCCAGGTTGATAGCCGATCTGCGCCCGGATGGGGATGCCGAAGCTACGCTGCTGGCGCTTGATGATCCGGTCCAGGGCGGTAGGCAGACCTTCGGTCAGAATATCTGCGTTGAGATCGTTGATCAGATTACGCAGTTCTTGAGCAGCCAGACCAACCTCACCCGCCAGATCGAGCATTTCAGACTGAATACGCGATGGCGCCATCTGGCTGAGACGCTTGCCCCGATTCAGACGAATGCGTACCCCCAGCAAAGTCTGGAGCAGACCGTCGTGGCTGTCTCGGGCGATGCGTGCCCGCTCTGCCTGGATCGATTGGTGCAGTTCCAGATTCTTGCGCGCTTCGATCTCCTGGCCCAGTTCTGTTGTACGCTGATCCACAAGCTCTTTCAGATGGTTCTGGTAGCCGTATACATCCTGGCTGGTCTTTTCCAGCGCCTGGGCCATCTGGTTGAAAGAGTTGGCAATCTGTCCAAATTCATCGTTCCAGGGCAGGGAGGGTATCCGATAGGCCAGATTGCCAGTTTCTACCTGCCCAAAACCGGCGGTGATTTTTTGCAGTGCGACAGCCAGTGTACCTCGATAGTAATAGGAGAAACTGAGAATAAAAGCCAGGCTGCCCGCGGTCTGAAACCAGATTACTGTCCATAACAGATGGCTGATGGAGGATGCCAGCTCGGGAAAATGTGGGGGTGACAGAAAGAGGGGACGCATTTGGGAACCAATCACATCGGCGATGGGAATCCCCGGCCCCTGGAAATTGAGAGCGGTCATTGTGAGCAGCCAGCCCAGGCTGCTGACCAATCCCAGAAAGATCACCAGCCCGGCCCCGATCACCCGGACGATGAGCGGGACCGGCACGTGATGATAGCGCAGGTAGATAAAAGCAAGCGTTACTGTACTGCTCATGACCAGCAGATCGCTGACCAGTGTGGCCCATACCGGCACATGGGAATGTTGGAAAGTCACATAGAGCAGATTCAGACCGATAAGACTGGCTATGATCAGCAGAAACCAGCGGTAGAGCGTGCCCACATTGGTCAAAGGCACGCTCAGAATTCGGCGCAAAGTCTCTCCCGGTCCGGCAGTCCCGCTCTTTTCAGCGCTCCACAGTTTGCGCAGGAGCAGCAGCAAAGCCCAGAGGCCGACCAGCATCAGCGGCATTTCCAACACCAAAGGCCGCTGATGTGTATCCCCCGTTTGCCAGAAAATCCCAATGCGAGCGGCTGAATAGAGAAGCTCCAGCCCGGCCAAGAGGAGCATAATTCGGGAGAAATACCATTCTTCCCGGCGGAAGCCGAAGCCCTGCACCGGTGGTAGGGCGTACAGAAAGCGGGCGAAGGCGTGATAGAGAAGCAGCGCCGACAGGTTGCGTATGTAGTAGAGCGAAGCAACCAGTGGGCTGTCTACACTACCGGAGATCAGCGTGACAAAGATAGCCACGCCGCCCCAGGCGACAGCTTGCATAATCCAGAGTGTGTCAACCCTTTCTCTGTCTGGGCGCTGTCGAAAGGACTGGTAGAGAAAAAAGAGGATTAGTACAATCAGCAGAAGTAGTGCCACTTGGGAGACTGTATAGGGACGAATATAGATGTTCGACTCTGATCCGCTCAGCCAGAAGGGATTGAACACTGGGTTTCTCACGAGGGTGGCTTCGGTATAACGGAAGGGAATTAGGTGTGTGGTCCAGTATATCATGGTAAAATGGCCTGGGGCAATGCATGTCCCACACGCCTCCCAACCGGATACATCCCAGCTTGCGGGTAGGCGTCTCATTCAGTGCATTCGTGCCATTCAGAGAGATTTACTGTGGCTATAACAAAAATACTCATTGTGGATGATCACGACTTCTTCCGCCGTTCTCTGCTCTTCCCGCTGGAAATGGAAAATCGCATCGAAATCGTCGGCACGGCTACCTCTGGGGATCAGGCCATCGGCCTGGTGCGCAGCGCGCGGCCCGATGTGGTATTGATGGACCTGAATATGCCCTACCTCTCCGGTCTGGCCGCGATGGAGCGCATTACGCCGGATGAGACCGCTCCAGCCGTTCTGGTGCTGACGGGCGTGGACGATGCCGACAGCATTCTGCGCGCCTTTGCCGCCGGTGCGGTGGGCTATCTGCGCAAGGATATGATCACCGACGAGATGCTGGTCAGCGCCATCTTCACAGTTGCCAACGGCGGCATCTTTCTGGACCCCAAAACTTTTGCCCTGCTGCGCGCGGTGCTGCCGACCAGCCAGCCCCGGCTGGTCGAGGAACGGCTGCGCCTCTCTCAACTATCACCCGACCAAGCGGAGCTGCTCCGTTTGGTGGCCCTGGGCTATGAAAATGAGCAGATCGGCCTGGAACTCCAGGTCGCCTCCAAGACGATCTCCAATCGTTTGAGCCAGATATACCTGCTGCTGCGCGTCAGCAACCGGGTGCAGGCTTCCAACTTTGCTCTGCGCAACGGCTTGGTGGACATCAGCGACACCCTCTGATCTCTGCGGTCAATGATTCCTTCACAACCCCTCTGGGAACAGTTCCCACAATCCTTCTCCTTTTTCCCGATACAGATCTGCCATTCATCGCGTATGCTTTGGGAATGGCAACCATTCGACTTCTGATAGTGGAAGATCACGACTTCTTTCGGCGCACCATCGCGCTTCTATTGGAGATGGAAACGCGGATCGAAATCGTCGGCGCGGTCGCGTCCGGCGAGCAGGCCATTGGGCTGGTGGATAGCCTGCGACCGGATGTGGTGCTGATGGACCTAAATCTGCCCGGTCTGTCCGGTCTGGCAACAATCGAGCAGATTGGGGCCAGTGCCAACGCGCCCGCCATCCTCGTTCTGACAGGTGCAGAGGATGTGGAGAGTGTCCGGCGTGCCTTTGCCGCGGGCGCGGCGGGCTATCTGCGCAAAGAGATGGTTGGCGATGAACTTTTGATCAGCGCCATTTTTACAGTTGCCCGCGGTGGCATCTTTCTGGATGCCACGACTTTTGCCCTGCTGCAAAGCGCATTCTCTGCTTCCGGCTAACAGCCTTGCCTTCACCGTCGCCGGGAACTATTCCCGGAAAGACGCTCTTTTTTCCCGCACCAAAACATCTCTGTGTAAATGATAATAGTGGATGATACCAATCCTACGATTTCACCGCCGAACAGCACCGATTGTCACCCATTCCTGTGGAGGTACCGATGGACCGCCCCAAGCGTCTGCTCGCTTCTTTCGTTCGCATTCTCATCATCGCCGGACTGCTATTTCAGCAGATCGCCATCCCCCTAGACGCTCTGGCTGCTGCGGGTCGGGTATCGTCTCCCACCGAAATCAGCCTCCTGCGCGGCCAAAATGAGGAGGTGAACGCCTATCTGGAACGCGTTGCCCTGGCTCAGCCGGACCTCTTTCAGCAGGCGGCTCTGGCCGCGGTCCAGGATGCCTTCAACGGCAATATCCCCGAGGTAGCGGGGGATCAGGCTATGGAGGAGCAGATCGCCTACTATCTCAACAACGCCGTCGCCCAGAGCGAGGATACACCTCCGCCACCCCTGGGGACCAATGGATCGAGCATCGACGGCGACACCTATCGCTGGAATTCGTCCCAGTTGGACCCAAGCGGATTGGGTGGCAGCGACTGGCAGATGACCGCCCGCCCCGGCGGTGATCCCGAACTCTTTGCCCAATATTTTGAAGAGATGGTGGCGAATGAACCGTTGCCATCCAGCTTGCCTTTCCCTGAGGATTTGCAGGCGCAGGCGGCAGCACCAGCATTCAGTCAGATCGCGTGGGCTGGTCCACCTGTCGATGCAATTGTGCGAGAGGTCGAGAAGGCTACTACAAAGAGTGCCGAAAAAACCACTGAGAAAACCATCGAAAAACCGGTTGAAAAGCGTCACAAAGTCATCGCCTACACCGGCAAACAGGAGCGGGTCGATCTGTGGGCTGCCGAGGCATCCCTGCCTTTGATTCCTGACCCGGCGCTATCCACCCAGACCGCTTCTCTGGCTGATCAGAGCAACGAGTCGGCCAAAGTGGAATCTGTGTTTGTCGTAATGGCAGAGGTGCTTCAGGCCGATCTGGCCGCGACCATCACCGCGCCCACCACAGCCACTTTTGGCTCGGTCATCACCTACACCGTTACAGTCACCAACCACGGCCCCAACCCGGCCAGCGCGGTGCAGTTGACCCAGACTCTGCCCGCCAACGGAATCTACACAGGTACTGTGTCCGGTTGTACTGGCAGCAGCGATAGTGTAGCCTGTGGCTTGGGCGCGCTGGCGGTCAACGAAAGCCGCAATCTCAATCTGGCCGTGCAGATGAAAGGCAACGGTGTGGTCACCGCGACTGTCACCGCAAAGGATAGCGGCACAGTCGATCCCGGCGGCCAGGCAGCCACGGCCAGTGCAGCGGTCACAGTCACATCGACTAGCCGCCAGCAGATGACTGTTGGCAACGTAGTCATTGCCGCCAACAGCTTCGTCACTGTGACGAATCAGGTGGAAGCCTCGGGCGCAGTGGAAATTGGTGCCAAGCAGGCGGACGACAGCATCGCCTTCCATCTCAAACTCGGCCCGGACGATGCAGTTAGCTGGCTGGCCGGTCAAGAGAAGCTGGACGGGGACGGAACCCTCTATCAGGTACTCAAGAATTTCAAACTCCTGGTTGGCCCCTTCAGCGTGGATGCTTCCGAAGATAACCCGTTGATTGTGCCCGGCGAGGAGAGCAAATCCGCCATCAAAGAGTTGGGCGGCTTCAGTGTGATTGGCAAGCCGTCGATTACCCAAGTCGCGGTGATCAGCGGAACCGCTTCCGTCTCGGCCACCATCGAATTCAATCTGCCTGGCCTGCCGGTTACCCGGACCGTAGCCATTACCTCCACCCCTGGCGTCACCACGACTCAGGTCGTTACAATCAGTGAGAAATCTCTGGTCGCCCTCATCAAACCCGGCGGCAAAGTGGAAGGAAACCTCGGTAAATTTTCGATGGTTCTCGCTGGCCTGGATATTGAGATCGCCAAGGCCACAATGTCCGATGAGGCGATCAAAGTCAAAGAGGCGGAATTGACCCTGCCTGATACTTTTGGCGGTCTCAGTGCTGTCATTTCCGATATCGTCATCAAAGCCGATAGTATCAGTTTCGGCGGCGCGGGGGTCAAAATCCCCTTCCCGGATATTTACCCCGTGGGCAAACCGGTGACGACAACCACCGCGGCACTGGCGACGACGGTACTGGCCGCCAGCACATCTGTGACCGAAACCGGCACAGTGACGCCGACGATAGCGATTGTCAAGAATTCGGCAACAGTCGGCTATTTTGACGGCAAATACAGCCTGCAACTGGAGGGGACCCTTCAATTGTGGCTGCCCAACAATCAGCGCAATATCCCCATCGAATTCAAGATCGACGATTCGGGCGAGTTAGAGGCCACCGTCAAAGAGATTACCCTCAGCGTGGCAGGCCAGGACCTGCTAATGAAAAATGTTGTGCTGAGCAACGACGGCCTGAAGGTCGAAGAAGCGACTCTGACCATCCAGAGCCAGGTGGAGAAGAGCAAGGAGAAGGCGGCCAAGGCCCGGCTCATGCGTCTGGAACCCGACGCCAACCCCCGAGCCGACGAGAAGAAGCCGGACAAAAAGCTCTCGGTTATTGTAAAGAAAGTCGCCATTGGCAAGGACGGAATTTCCATTGGCGGCGCTGGGATCACCAACTATCTGCCAGACAGAAAGATTGGCAAGACAGCCACCTTTAGCAAGCTCGAATTCACGGTAGTGGTAAACGATCCGACCGGCGACGCCTCCCTGGAGTTGGCGTTGAAGGGCGTCCTTAAAATTCATATCGAAGGCAATGAGCAGGAGACGAAGTTCTCCGCCAAGATGGACAAGAAGGGCAAGTTCTCGGGCAAGATCGCAGAATTGAGCCTGACCATCGCCAAGTCCAAATTGGAGTTGAGTGAGATTGAGTTTGACTCCAGCGGACTCAGCACAAAATCGGCGACCCTGACCCTGCCGGCAGCCCTGAACAACATCAAGGCAACTATCAATCAGGTCAAAATCGACGAGAATGGCCTCTCCTTTGGGGATGCCAGTGTAGCCATTCCGGTGGAATTCACCATCGGCAAGAAAGATGCCACCAACAGTCTGGCGGTGAAGGGCAACCTCACGCTCGTGCTGGCCCAGGATCGCACCTACGGCTTCGCCATTGAGGGCACAGTCACCATCAAACTGGCCTCCCAGACCGCGGAAGCAAGCGGTTCATTGCGCATGGACACCTCCGGTGCGGTGCGTGGCTCGGTCGATAGCTTCAAACTGGTCATCGCCGGTATGGAACTGGCCATCAAATCGGCCACCATCGAAGATGGCGGCTTGCAGGCCAGCGAAGCCACCCTTTCCATCCCCAAGGCTTGGGGCGGTCTTTCGGCCACGGTCTATCAGATCAAAGTTTCGGAAGATGGCTTCTCTATGGGGGGCGGCTCCTTCAAGCTGCCGGAGGTAAAGGTGGGCGGAATGTCGCTCACCCTGGAAGGCACGCTCAAGAAGGAAGGCGACGGCTATATCATCGGCGCGGGCGGCAGCCTGAAGATGCCCAATGTGGGCGGCGCTGGTTGTAGCGGCCTGGGTGTAGCGGTAGAAATCTCTACCGGCAGCAGCCAGGAAATGGTCATGCGCATCGAACCCCTGACAGAAGATCAGGTGGACGGCTTCCAACTGCGCAAAGTGAGCGTCTCACTCCAATGCACGATTCCTCTGGGACCCAGCGGCTTCGACCTGACCTCTGTCAGCGGCACAGTCACCCTCTCGGAGAATGTGACCAAAATCGAAATCAAAGTCACAATGGAGAGCAAATTGCGGGTTGGTGGCTTCAATGCCCTGACCGCCGATGGCGACATGACCATCGAATCGGTCAAGGACCCCAAGAAGTTTGAAATCGGCATTGGCGCTTCCATGAAGCTCTTCTCGATGTTCGAGGCGGCCCGGGCCAAGGCCCTCATGCGCTTCACCGACGGCGATGTGCCCTTCCTCTTCAAGGCCGAGTTGAATATCAACGCGGTGATTGCCAAGGGTGAAATCAAGCTCAACGCCTGGACCAAGAATGGCGACTTCCACATGACTGGCCGTATCTACGGCGAGGTGGGTGTGCGCCGGGGCGCGCTGGCGAACAGTTGTTGGACCATCCGGGTTCCCTACATCGAGCGCTGGTCCTGGGGATTCCCGATATTCGGTCTGCGGGATACCCAACTCTGCGCGGTCATCCCCCCGTCGGACTGGTTCATCAGCGCCACTATGGAGTTTGGTGAATTCCAGAAGAGCGGCAGCACAGCTTGGGGCTTCAAGGCCGGTGTCAGCGTCCTCGGCAAGAATTACGGTATCTACGTAGACTCAGACGGCAAGTTCAGTGTAGGCAATGTGGACCAATACAGACTGGTCGATGCGCCCACCCTGCGCCGGGCACGCCTGATCCACGAGAAGGTGGCCGCGGGTGCTCTGGCCCGTGCCTCTCTAAGTGCCGAGGAACTGGACCTGTTCGAGAGCTACCACTTCGTGGATGATCAGATATTCATCGACGTGGTGACCATCACAAAGCCCGGCGATCTGGGCGTCACCGTCCTGCGTTCGTCCGAGGACGCCGATGTGGTTGTCACTCTGGTGCGTCCGGATGGCCTGTACATCACCGGCGTCAATCCGCCCGACAATGTGACCTTCCGCGAGGAAGTTCTGGCAGCCGAAAACATCACCGATCCGACAACCCGTGAGCAGATTCCGGTCGGTGAACTTGTGCCCACCATCCAGACGATTATGAACGTCACCAACGTGGGGATGGGCAAATGGCAGGTGATGCTGAACCGGGAGCCGACCTACGACTTCATCATCAATGTGGACGGTACGGTCTACGGCCCGCCGGTGGAGAAGCTCGCCATCGGAGGCCAGGACACCCTGGACAATCAGGTCGATCTGACCTGGACCCAGACCGCGCAGATCACCAGCACCGTCTCGATCTACGCCACCACCGACACCATCACCACCACCGCCAGCTACACCGGGACCCAGACGGTCACCGACGCCAGCGGTATCCAGGCCACCCAGGTGGTCACGACCGACCTGGGCACAGTGACCCAATTCGGCGGTCAATATGTCACATCCTTCACCTATCTGCCCGGCAAGCAGACGCCGACCGAGACCCTCGATCTCTCGTCCCTGCGCAGTGGAACCTACAGTCTCTGGCTGGAGGTGGACGACAGTCTGAACCCGCCTACCCGCCGCTACTTCCCCGGCACGGCCACTGTCTGGCACGACTGGGAAGAGAGCTGGCAGGCTAATCTGACGGTGGACCCGAAGCTGGGCAGCCTGACCATCGCCTGGGACGAACACCCCAACCCGGATATAGACGGGTATGAGGTGCAGTTGACGGCCAACGGTGCCAACGCGGACGAAGACACCTTCGCCCTGGATGCAGGCCAGACCTTCTCCCAGACCCTCACCGGTCTGTCGGCCCGGCAAGCCTATTCGGTAACTGTGGCCGCCTATGACACAGGCACAGGCCGCTTCTCCGATTCCGAAAGCCTGCGCGCCCAGCCCCTCAGCGCACCCTTCACCCTGGCGGCAAACCCCGCTGGCGTGACGGTCAACGGCGGCAACGGGGTCAGCCTGGCCTTGCAGATCGCTTCGGCGGTCAACCCCTACCCGGATTCGGTCTTCCTGGACCTGGTGGACATGCCCGACGGCATGGATATGGCCCTGACCACCGACATCCTGACACCGACGGTGGCGGGCGCCCAGGCCGGGCTGATCATCACCCCGGCGGACACCCTGCCCGGCGGCGTCTATACTGTCACAGTGGAAGCAGCCGCCAACGGCGATGTGAAACAGGTGCAGATTCCTGTGACCGTGCAGGAGCCTGCCTTCAGCCTGCAAGCCAGCAGCAACGGCCTTACAATCTTCGACGGCGGCAGCGCCAGCGTGGAGATCAGCGCCGCCTACCAGTTCGGCGAAATGGACGAGATCGACGTTGACCTGGAAACATTGCCCCCTGGCCTCGACTGGGATTTCGACAATCTCAGCTTTGCACCGGGCGGCAAGGCCACTCTGACCCTGACCGACACGGGCTATCTGGCCTTCGGAACCTACGAAGTGACGATCTACGGCACGGACTACGAACACGAACGGACCCTTTCCCTGCCTCTGACCGTCGCCGGTTTCGAGATATACACGGACTGGGATAGTTGGGCTGCTCTGAATGAGGAAGAGGTAGCGTTCGATGTGACGCTGGAAGGCGCGGCCTGGCCGGATGCTGTGACATTCGGCTTCGATCCCGCCTCTCTGGGCGACCGCTTCATCGCTGAGCTATCGAGCAACACCGCCACTGTCCCGGCTACAATCACGGCACGGGTGACAGCCCTGGCCGACACGCCACCGGGAGTCTACGAACTACTGCTCCACGCCACCAGCGGGAGCGTTGCCAAGATGCTGCCACTCTATCTAACAGTGACGGACGACGAGACCGCCACCGACCTGCAAATGAGCTACAGCGCCACCCCGGAGGATAACGTCGTCATCGCTGGTGAGAGCTACAGCTACGCCCTGGCCCCCCGCAACATCAGTGCGGTCGCCGCGGTGGATGTATCCGTGGCGGAGACGACCTTCGGGGGCGACTATCTGAGCCTGGTGGACGGCGTTGGCTGTGCCGAGGACGACTTTGGCGACCAGATGGACCTGACCTGTGACCTGAGTGACATCTCTGCCGGCAGCCACGGCGAGGAAACTGTCATCACCTGGCAGGTGGACGCGGACGCCCCCGACGGCGAACTGATCACCCACCAGAGCGATGTGCTGGCCGACGAAACGACCAATACAGAGACGTCCACCCTGGACAATCTGGCCGAACTCACACTCACGGTGGCGCGGCTGGCCGACCTGACCCTGCAAGCCCAGGCAAGCCCGGCGCTGGCCGGGGAATCCATGACCTACACGGCCACAGTCAGCAACGACGGGCCATCCTACGCCGACGACGTAACGGTGGAGTTCTACCTGCCCACAGGGGTCAGCCTGGAATCCACAGGGCCTGGCTGTGTGCAGGACGCCGAACTCGTCGTCTGCGAGGCTGGCGAACTGGCTCCCAGCGAGAGCGCTGTAGCCACCATCACCGTCGCCATCGAACCCGACCAGCAGGAAGGGCTGGAGACGCTCATCTTCGCCAGCAGTGCGTCGGACGATCCCTTCTTCGACAATAACTACGACTTCGTATTCTCCAATGTGGGCGCTTTCGCCGAGTTGCTGGTGAGCATCACACCGGAGCGTACCAACGCCACCGAGGGCGATACGGTCAAGTACACTGTTGTGGTGACCAACACTGGGCCATCCCAGGCCACAGATGTGGATGTGGCACTGATCATCCCGGATATTCTGGACGTTGTGGAGTTCCGGGTGGGGGATGTGGAGAGCAGCGCCGACGAACTGGTCATCGCTCCCCAGAAGAGTGTGACCCTGACTGTCTCGGCCCTCTTCCTGCAGGACAGCGCCGGTGGGCCTGTGCAGATTGACGTGGAGACCGACGCGGTGGAAGCAGACTTTGCCCAGAGCAGCGATCAGAGTCTGACCGTCGCCAATGCCAATCCCACCGCCGTACTCAGTGGTACGCTGACTGTCAACGAAGGCGAGTGGGGTATTCTGACCGTCGCGGCGGATGATCCCGGAGTAAACGATCCTCTCACTGTGGCGTGGGACCTGGACAACGACGGCCAGTTTGACGACGGCAGCGAGGCCATCGTTCTCTTCGATGCCCGTGCCATCAACGGCCCGGCCACCCGGCCCATCGCAGTGCGAGTGCAGGATGGCGATGGCGGCCAGGCGATTGCCAACGGGACGGTCACTATCCAGAATGTGGCCCCGGTGGTGGATGTAGGCCCCGACCAGTTCCAGCAGTTCGACGGCGCCTTCGTCCTCGACTACGAGTTTGTGGATACATCGCCCAGCGATTCGCCCACAACCCGGGTCGATTGGGGGGATGGCACAGTAGAAAACCTGCCTCTGACCGCCCGTAGCGGCACGGCCCAGGTCAGCCACACCTACAACAAAGTGGGCAAGTTCACCGTCAATCTCTGTGTCAACGACAACAGCGGCGGCGAAGGCTGTGACCAGCTCATCGCCCAGGCCGCCTGTCGTGAAAACGGGCTGGCTGCACAGATCAGCACCGCAGGCGACGACATTCGCATCGACCTGAAGAATGCCAGCGGCACTGTGACGATTCCCGCAGGTTTGCCGCTTACCCTCTACAACGGGGCAAGCGTCCTGCAAACCTTCAGTCTGGCCCAGGAGATGCCCGTGGGCGCAGCCCAATCGCTCAGCTACACCTGGCCCAACGGTGCGCCGAATGGCAGCTATACAGCGAAGCTGGCTATCGACGACAACGGTCAGGGGGTCAAGACAACACCCCTCTGCGCCGGGACAGCCGAGAAAACTGTGGCCGCCCGGCTGTTGATCTACCTGCCCATCGTTCATCAAAACAGTCTGTCGGCTTCCGAGTAGACCGTTGCGTAAGAAGCAGAAGTGAAAAGAGCCGTCCGGTTTCGTTACCGGGCGGCTCTTGTTGTGTGGACCCAAAAAGCCACATACGTGCATTCATTTCGTTTGGATTCTTGCGCCCGCTGGTGCTACACTACACTTACAAGGTATCCTCCCAGGCCCCCACACCGCACCCCTCCAACACTCCACCGGGTCTGAATTCAAGTCAGCATCTGTTTCGTTCCGATCTTTCCGTAGCGTCCACTTTGCATTCTGTGGGTGGCACTACCTTGCCCAATAGAACATCGAACTCGGATAGAGCTGCAAAGCCAGATGTTGAGAAGCAAAAATGGGGATGTACTCAATGAAAATCTCCTATCGGTTCTTACGGTTTTTGAGTTGTGCCGGAAAAGATATTTTTCTGTACGGAGTCTTAACGATACAATTAGAATCATGCAGATGTTTAACAGGCATCAAGCTGGACCCCTCATCCTTTGAGGAATTATTCCCAAGGAGTGGAAGCACTCTAGAAAGCTGACAGCCCTCTATGGCGCAGGTTCTCTCGATTCTGTGTCGGTTTTGTTTGCGTTCAACCCTCGTTTTTTTCCTTCTCACAATCATCTCAACCGGTCTTCAACAGCCATCTATTTTTTCAGCCGCCTACGCTGCAGATACGGGTAATGCTTCTGAATTTTCCTACAGGACTGTAACAACTAAATCTGGTGTCATAACTGCGGACGAAACCTGGTCTGGTGAAGTTCTTGTGACTGGGGATGTGGTGGTAGCAAGCGGCGTCACCCTGACGATATTGCCAGGTAGTACCATTCGATTCCTGCCTGGTATTGATGATCAGGCGAGTGGGGATTATCCAAGTCTGGCCGAAATACGTGTAATTGGTGTTTTGGTAGCCGTAGGAACCGCCCAGCAGCCGATTCAGTTCACATCTTTTGCCGCAACACCTATTCCTGGTGATTGGGGACGGATATGGATTGAATCCACAATGGCTGACAGTCAGATAGGTTTTTCCGATGTGTCCTATGCGACGGTAGGGATTACAGCAGTCAGTGGCCGTTTACGAGTTCATCATAGCCATCTCCGAGATAATCGAGAAGCAGGTATAATACTTGGTGGCTCAGGAGCAGCACAGATAGAAAACAATCAGATTTCCAACAACTGGGGAAGTGGTATTCAGGTAACTTATTACGCCTCGCCACTCGTGTTGGGAAATGTGATTACCAATAATGGCGGTGACGGAATATGGCTTAAAGAGTCATGGCAAATCATCCCGGTTTTTCACAACAATCTCATTACAAATAATGGCCGATATGCTCTCAATAATCAGACAAACTCTGATGTAGATGCCACGAATAATGACTGGGGTACCAGCGAACCGCTTGCTCTCAGCAACCTAATCTACGATTTCAATGACACTGCTGAATCCGGGTTGGTGGCTATCGCCAGCCCATCGATCCAAGCCGAACGTCATATTACCGGTTTAGAAATCTGGTCGGAAAGCCAAACAGTCACGCAACATATTTGGCTTGACGCCGGAGCATACCTCTTGATTCGTGCTGGGACAGATGTGCGGTTCACAGGACCGTACGGTATCTTTGTGCGGCAAACTGCCACCTTCATTGTCGATGGTGCGGAGACATCGCCGGTCACGTTCTTACCTGAAAATCTGACGCCCCATCCTGGGGATTGGGGGACGATCAAATTTTTCGTAACTGGTACGCAGGGACGAATAACCCATGCCGATATTGGCTATGCAACACGCGGGATCATTCTTCATTCGTCTTCCCCACATCTCGAATCTTTCGTGATTCACAATAGCTTGGACACAGGTCTGCACGCTTCAAACCGCTCGAACCCTCTATTGCGCTTCTGTACCATTACAGATAATGGGATGGACGGTATGTGGCTCAACGCATCCGGCCCAGTGATAACTGGTTGCTCGATTTCCAGAAACGGACAAGATGGAATTTTCGCTACTTACTATGCATCGCCTCAAATTACAGGCAGCCGGATTGTTCACAATGGCGGAGATGGGATCAATCTTTTCGCCCCATACGATGCAAACCCTACTGTTTCTCAAAGTAGTTTTTACGGTAATTCGGGATATAACTTCCGTCACAGTGGAAGTCAGAATATCGAAGCACGGATGAATTATTGGGGGAGTACCGACTCATACCTGATTGAAGAAGGAATTTTTCATCAGTTTGATGAACCTTCTTTGGGCTATGTGGACTTCAGTGAATATCTGATGGTAGAGCCTGGAATCACAATCCCGACACCGACGAACACGCCGACAGTTACACCGACGGTCACACCGACGCCCACCCACACGCCGACGGTCACGCCGACGCCAACCCCCACGCCGACGGTCACACCAACGCCGACGAATACGCCAACCGTCACACCGACGCCGACGAATACACCAACCGTCACACCGACGCCGACGAATACGCCAACCGTCACACCGACACCGACGAACACGCCGACGGTCACTCCGACGCCGACCCACACAGCGTCGGTCACACCGACACCGACCCACACGCCGACGGTCACACCGACGTCGACCCACACGTCAACGGTCACGCCGACGCCGACGAATACGCCAACCGTCACACCGACACCGACGAACACGCCGACGGTCACGCCGACGCCGACCCATACAGCGTCGGTCACACCGACACCGACCCACACGCCGACGGCCACTCCAACGTCCACCCCGACCCAGCAGACCTCCGGCGGCGCGGTCAGCGGCATAGTCTACGAAGACCGCAATGGCAATGGAACGCAGGAACCCGACGAACCGGGCGTCGCTGATTCCACCGTCAAATTGCGCGACCCGCAAATGCGCAGCGCGGCCCAGGAGTGGGAGACCCGCACAGACGCAAACGGAGGCTATCACTTTGCCAGTATCCCTGCCGGCACGTACGAGTTGGGTGTGCAATTGCCACCCCAATACAATGTGGATGGCTTCCAGTGGCAGGTGGTGGATGTGTCAGGAACCGGTGGGGAGACACCAACCAAACCGGTGACTGCGCCGAAAGCCGAATGGCGGCTTTACCTGCCCGCTACCAGTCGGTAATCTGCTGTGTGATTGCGCTGCGGTTTATACGAAAGAGACCCGGAACCGCTCGGTTCCGGGTCTCTTTCGTATTCGCGACTCATTGTAATCGCGTCTTCGGCGTTCCACCCCCTACGGCTGAGGATACTCCCCATTCCGAATCGCGGCTTGGCGGGCATCCTCCAGCAGAATCTGCCAATCTGCCACCTCGCCCCGCTGGCTCAACAGCCGATTGAGCACCTGATTCAGCGCGCTGCCCATAGAATTGGGCAGGGAGAGAACCATCGGCGGGCCAAAGGCATCCGCATTCGACATCAGCGTCTCGGCCTGGGCGATGCGCTGGCTGTAGAGGGAACGGTCGTACTCTTTGTGGACCGGAACCCAGGTCAGTTGGGTGGTGGTCTGCTGGGTCAGGGCCTGTGCGCTCTCCGCCGACCCCATAAATCCCGCAAAGGCATTGGCCTGTAGCGGGTTGGGCGCGTTGGCGGGCACTACAAAGCCAAAGGTGATACCCACCTCGCCCACAGGCAGTTCCGGGTCTATCACAGGGAAAGGGAAGAAGTCCAATTCGTCCAGAAAGACCTGGGGCACATCACTCACGGCAAAGTTGGACCCCAGGGTCATCACCGCCTTGCGCCGCTCCACCGGATCATCAGAATCCCCCCGGATGATCGACAACACACTGCTCAGATCGCTCATTGTGGCGGGACTTTCCACAAAGAAGCCCCGCTCCACCAGATCGCGCATCGTCTCGAAAACGTCTGCCACTTTCGGGTCGGTATACGCTTCTTCGCCGTTGAGCAGCCGCCGGTGGAACTCTGGCCCGTTCAGCCGCATGTCCAGATAGTCGAACCAGAGGGTTCCCACAAAAGCGTTGTTGCCCGCAATGGAAAGAGGCGTCTCCCCGCTGGACCAGAGAATCTCACAAATTGTGAGGAATTCCTGCCAGGTGGTGGGCGGGGTCAGTCCATAGCGCTGGAAGACTTCCCGATTGTAATAGACAGCCGTCCAGCCGTGACCGGCGGGGACAAAATAGGGCGCGCCCTGATAGTAGCTCATGGCCTGGATCGGCTCGGAAATGGCATCGGTGAAGCCGTTTTCTTCCCAGACATCGGCCAGATTGCCCAGCAGATTCTCGCGCATGGCGGTGTCGAGCAGATAGCCGGTCCACAGGAACATCACATCCGGCGGGGTGGCGCTGCCCAGCAGATAGCTCTGGGGGTCCTGATTGTAGGGCGTGCGTGTGACCTGAATCGCCGGGTACTTCTCCTCAAAGCGCCCGATGACCAGCTCTTCGGTCTGGGCTTCCGTGGCCTGATTGAAGGTCATATATGTGATCGCAACCGGCGTCAGGGTGAGAGGATCGACTTCATCGCCAGGGCCACAGGCCGAAAATGTAAGCAGAAGAATCAGCAGCGGGGGAAGGAGAAGCAGGGGGGCTTTGGGTTTCATCGGAGTCTCCTCAGATAGAGAACGCACCAGATTTGCTTCTATTATCGGTGAAACGATAGGGAATGGCAAAGTTGGGGCAGAAACCTGTCCACAACATTTCGACCAGAGCGTGCGTCTATACTACAATCAAATGGGTACAGAAACTGGAGTTCGACTTTTTCGAAAAGCCGAACTCCTGAATGTGCAGCAAATTTTAGGCAGGCACGGGCCAGAGGAGGCAAGCATGCGACGCTGGATTTTTGGAACTACCTTGGCGACTGTAGCCGCAGTGGGACTGTTCTTTGTGCTGGCTGGCAACCCTTTGGCTGTTCTTGCCCGTGGGGGATCGGCTCTCGTTTCTGCCGACGATTTGCCCCAATCTACCCCGGGGACCGATACTGCCTGGCTGCCTTTTATTCAGAAAAGCGAAGACCAAACGCCGACTTCCACGGCAACCGCTACCCTTTCCGCCACAGCAACCGCTACAGCGACCGCGACCGCCACACCGACTGCCACAACTCCACCCGCAGCCACCTGCTACGCGGGCTTTGCCAACGGCGGTTTCGAGGACAACACAGCCTGGGAAATTCGCGACAACCCGATGCTGGCCACCTATGTGACGTCACCAGTGCATAGCGGCAGCCGCAGTGTGCGCACAGGCATTCCAGCCGATGGCTCGAACCTCGCCAGCTATTCGCCCATCCAGCAGACGATCAACTTCCCGGCGGGTCTGGCCTCGGCAGAGCTACGCTTCTGGCGCTCGAATGTCTGGGGCGACGCCGCGTTGGGCCGGGCCGTCCCGCCGGATGTCCGCCAGTTGCCCCAGCATTTGGACGATCAGCCCGGCGCAACCGCAGCCACAGACTATTTCTATGCAGTTGCCATTCTGGAAGACGGCACAATCGACTATCTCTTCACCGAGCGAGCCGACGACCCGAACTGGCGGGAAAAAGTGGTGGCCCTGGATGTAAGCCGCTACGCCGGTCACAGCGTGCGCTTCCAGTTCGGCACCTACAACAACGGCACAGGTGGCATCAGCCGCACCTTTGTGGACGATGCCGCTCTGAACTTCTGTCCACCGGCAGGCGCGCTCCTGCTGCCCGGGGGCTGGGCCGAGCGCATCTTCAGCCAGCCAACTCTCGCTACCCTCTATGCCGCCATCGAGACAGCCCTCTACCGCTCGGACGACGCGGGGACAAGCTGGCGGCTATCCGGCACAGCACGGCCAGAACATACGATTCTGAGCGCGGATCCGGACCGGCTCTATGCTGGCAGCGGTATTCTCTGCGCGGTGGGCGGCGATCCTTCCCCCTTTCTGCGCTCGCTGGATGGGGGCGCGTCCTGGCAGCAGTTGGCGGGCGGAACCGGGCTGCGTCCTCTGGCCGCCCATCCCACCGACCCGAACCGGCTCTACGCCGCGGGCTGCGATGGCCCCTATCTCAGCACGGACGGCGGTGTCACTTTTACCCACCAGCCGGACGCGCTCTTTAACCTCTACGAGGCGCGCTATATTGCCCCGGTGGGCAACGACTGGCAGACCGTCTGGGTGGGTGGCATCAGCGAAGGCGGCGGCGGCGCGCTGATTGTCAGCCACGACGGCGGCACAAACTGGGCGCGCAGCAACCCGCTGGAATTGGAGATGGGCTGGCTGGGAGATTTGAAAACAGACCGGGCCAGCGCGGGGAAAATCTATGCGCCCGCGGCCTTTGGCTTCTATTTCACAACAGACGACGGCGCAACCTGGCAATTCTTCTCGGACGGTCTCTCCGATGTGCTGGAACCCCAGCCAGCCCAACGCAGCGCCGGTCTGCTCGCGCTGGTGCAGGAGCCGGTTGCGCCCTATCGTCTATTTCTGGGCACAGTCCGGGGGCTTTATAGCCTGACGCCAGGCCACAGCGCCTGGACAAAATTGACCGGTTTTCCCTACGATCAGAGCCAAGTGCATGGCCTGGACCTGCTCGACGCCGCGCCGACTACGCTCTACGTGACAACCGGTACAGATGTCTATCGGATGGTCATCGACAAGACTCCTACGCCCATCGCGACTTCAACCCCCAGCGCCACACCGACCGCAACAGCGACTGCTACACCTACCGCTACAGCGACCGCTGCCGCATCAGCCACAGTCACACCAACACCGACAGTCACGTCAACGCCCACAACAGCGCCGACGCCTGAGACCCAAAGCTGGCCGCTGCCCTACCTACTGACTGAAATCTCCCTGGCCGCGGGCAGCCATCCCCACGGGGTTGCGGTGAACGGTGCGGGAGATCGGCTCTACGTCACGCTCCACGGGGACGAGCACACAGGCCGTTCCCTGGCGGTGCTGGACGGCCCGGACTGGCAGGTGACTGGGACAATCACTCTGGCGAACAGCGCGACAGGCCCCAACGGTGTGGCCCTGCTCAACAACAGCGGGCGGGTGGTGGTTGCCAACCGGCAGACGGCCAACGCATCGGTGATTGATGTGGCCCCGGCTGTGGGTAACAGTCAGGTCATCTCGACGGTTGCCGCCAGCCTGCAACCGAACGGGGTGGCGGTTTCGACAGGCTCAACCGGTGCCGAATACGGCTACATCGCCAACTACGGCAGCGACTTGATTACTGTCTTCGACCCGACGACCCTGGCCGTCATCCGCACCCTGAACAACGCAGGGCGAGAGCCGTCCCTCTTTGCTGTGGACCCGACCAACGGCGATGTCTACGTCAGTAGTCACGGCTCGGACGAAGTCGCCCTGCTGCGCAACGGTCACGTATCTCGAACCTATGCGAATATCGTCGCCCCCTACGGTCTGGCCTTCGACCCGGTGAGCCGCTATCTCTACATCGCAAACCGGGGCAAGGCCCACACTATCACAATTCTCGACACCGCCAGCGGCGAGGTCATCGGTGCGATTCCGGTGGTGCTGGAACCCTATGTCCTGGCGGTCAATCCGGACAGCGGCCATCTCTTTGTCACCTTTGGCGATCAGGTGCGGGTGTTGCGCACGCGAGATTGGGGTCTGGTCACTTCCTTCGGCGTGCCCGCTGGCGCAGAGGAGGGCATCGCCCTGCACGCGGAGGCGGATCGGCTCTTTGTGACCAGTGGCGATGGCGACGCCGTGACGATCCTCCAGGACAGTTGGCCTGCGCAGATCGTCTACGCCAGCGCGGGGACACAGACCGAACTCTATGCGATGCTGCCCGACGCCAGCCTCAATACCCGCTTGACAAAGACAACCGGGATTGTCGAAAGTGAGCCGGTCGGTTCTCCCGATGGCCGCTGGATTGCCTATCTGCGCCGGGAGAGTGACAAGACGCCCGAAATTTGGTTGATGGGGCGCAACGGGCAGAACCAGCAGCCGTTGGTGCAGAACTTCGGCGAAGTGGCCTCGCCCGCCTGGTCGCCGGATGGAACCCGGCTGGTCTTCGCCTCCCAGAACGACGGGGATTGGGAACTCTACACAATTCCTGTCAACGGCGGCTCTATCGCCCGGCTGACCGACAACAGCGCGGACGATTTCAGCCCGGACTGGTCCTGGACCAGCGACCGGATTCTCTTCGTCTCGAACCGGGTGGGACCAAACCCGGAGGTCTATTCGATGTTGTCGGACGGGAGTGACGTGCGCCGGTTGTCGGTCAATCCCAACGGCGACGCCACCCCCCGCTGGTCGCCGGATGGCACGCAGATCGTCTTTGCCAGCACCCGGGACAGCGTGCAGAGTCTCTTTGTGATGAAGTCGGATGGCAGCGACATCCACCAATTGGTGGATGCCAGTCTGCGCCCATCCAGCCCGGCCTGGTCTCCCGATGGCAGCGTCATCGCCTTCAGCGGCTACCGTCCGGGCAGCGGCCACGCAGAGCTTTTCCGGGTCAACCCGGATGGGAGCGGGCTGCTGCTGCTCACCAACAACGAACTGGAATCCGACTTCGGGCCGGGGTGGTTGCCGGGAAAATGAAGTATACGGATTTCAGAAGTTCGACTTTTCGGAAAAAGTCGAACTTCTCGACCGGCCAGGTTTTCCAAAACCTGGCCGGTCTACGCGTCTGCTCCATTTGATCTTCCCGCGCTTCAATCGTATGATTGCCAGAGTCTGAAGATATTCTCTCGCAATGGCGCAGAGACGTAAAGAAAATCCGCTTTCATCCGCCCAATCCGCGTCATCCGCGTTCTATTCCTCAAAAGGAGCCAATCTGTGACCACTCCCATCTACGAGCGCCCGTTGGAGATGCTGCAAACCCTCGTGCGTATGGACACCACCAACCCGCCGGGCAATGAAATCCTCTGCATTCAATATATGGACAGTCTGCTGCAGGAAGCTGGGCTGCAAACGACAATTCTGGCCAAGGACCCCAACCGGCCCAATCTCATCGCCCGGCTGAAAGGGACAGGAGAAGCGCCCGGCCTCGTTCTCCAGGGCCACGTGGATGTGGTGACAACGGCCAACCAGCAGTGGGATCACGACCCCTTCGGCGGGGAGATCATCGACGGCTATCTGTGGGGCCGGGGTTCGTTGGATATGAAGGGCGGTGTGGTGATGATGACCTGCGCGGTTCTGCGCGCGTTGGCCGAGGGCAAGCAGCCCGCGGGCGATATTATCCTCACGATTCTGGCCGACGAGGAGGCAGGCAGCGACTACGGCGCGCGCTTTGTCACCGAGCAGCACCCGGAGCAGTTCGCGGGCGCGGCCTATGCCATCGGCGAAGGGGGCGGCGGCGCGCAGTATTTGGGCGACAAGCGTTTCTACCCGCTGATGGTGGCGGAGAAGCAGGTCTGTTGGTTGCGCACCCGCTTCACCGGACCGGGGGGACACGGCTCCTCTCCCCTGCGCGACGGCGCGATGGCCAAGCTGGGCGCGGCGTTGACGACTCTCAACAGCCGCCGTCTGCCCGTGCATCTGACCGAAGCGATGGAGTTTATGCTGGATGGGCTGGCTGGGATCGCCACGCCGGAAATGAAGAGCGCGGTAGCGGGTCTGCGCGAGCCGTCTACCGTAGACGCCACGCTGGATTCGCTCTACGCCAGCGGCACACCCCTGGCCCGTGCCCTGGACGCGCTCCTGCACAATACGGTCAATGCCACAGTCGTCAACGGCGGTTTCAAGACAAATGTCATCCCCAGCCACATCGAACTGGAACTGGACGGTCGGGTCCTGCCCGGTTTCAGCGCCGACGACTTTATGGCCGAACTTCACGAACTCCTGGGCGACGACCTGCTCTTTGAGATCATCCGCCACGACCCCGGCTCGGCGGTTGTGGATATGTCCCTCTTTCCCCTGCTGGCCGGGATTGTGGAGGAGATGGACCCGGAGGCCGCGGTCATCCCGTCGATGGTGGGCGGCTTCACCGACGGGCGAATGTTCACCCGGCTGGGGATTCAAAACTACGGCTTTCTGCCAGTGAAGATGCCAAAGGGCGTTGATTTGGGCGCGACGGTCCACGGGGCCAACGAGCGGGTCCCGGTGGAGGGGTTGGAGTTCGGCGTGCGCGCGATTTCGACGCTGCTGGAACGCTATCGGGTCGATTGACCGCAGACAGTTACCTCCAGTGAGCGCCGGTTGAGTAGCCGAGTCTTCGAGGCGTATCGAAACCCAGCGAACGGGTTATGCCAAAGTAATCGCGGCCACCCGCTTGGTTTCGATACGGTGGGAAACAGCACCCGCCTACTCAACCAGCGCTGGTCTAGCGTCGCTAACACTGAAAATCTCAATTCCATATCAGCAACCGGGAATCTACAAATGTCCGACCTGAAAACGTCCGTCCAACAACAATTCGACCGGGTGGCGGCCAACTACCGCACCAGTGCGGTCCACGCGCTGGGCGAGGACTTGCAACAGATGGTGGCTCTGGCCGACCTGCGCGGGGACGAGCGGGTGCTGGACGCTGGCTGCGGTGCGGGCCACACAGCTGCGGCCTTTGCGCCCCGCACCGCGGAGGTAGTCGCCGTGGACTTCACCGAATCGATGCTGCGCCAGGTGGCACTGCTGGCCGCGGAGCGGGGGCTGACCAATCTCACCACCCGCGTGGGGGATGTGGAGAATCTACCCTTTGGCGACAGTGAGTTCGATCTGGTGGTCAGCCGCTACAGCGCGCATCACTGGCCCCATCCGGCCCAGGCAATTGCTGAGTTTCGCCGGGTGTTGAAACCGGGCGGACGGGTCATCCTCAGTGATGTGGTGGGCTTCGACGATCCCACCTGTGACACCTATCTGAATGCCATCGAACTGCTGCGGGACCCTTCCCACGTACGGGATTACACCGAACCGGAGTGGCTGGAATTCTTCGCCAGCGCAGGCTTTTCGGCGGAGATCGGCTTCCATTTTCGCATTGAACTGGAATTCGAGAACTGGACCCAACGGATGGCCACATCTGAGGTAAACCGGGCGGCCATCCGCTCCCTCTACGCATCCGCACCGGCGGAGGTAAAGACGGCGATGGGCATCAGCCAGGCAGGCCACGAATTCGCCTGCGCGGTGGTGTGCGCGGGTTAGCAGGAGCGAAACGGGCTTCTCTTCTCTTTATCCAAAGTGAAGAGACATATCCCGTAACGCCCGCCCACTTGCCAGAAACCCTTGCTGGTGGTACTTTATCGATAGACAAATCGAGCGCGTTGGAGGAAAACTGAGTTTCTCAACAGAAACTCAGTTTTTGACAGACAGGACACCCCCACCCTATGGATCGCACTACACCCGCCGCGGGCAACGAAGAGATCGAACTTTACATCCGCACAATTTATTCCCTTCTGCGCAGCAGCGGCCCCATCCGTCTGCGCAGCCTGGAAGAGAGCCACGCGGGCATCAATTCCAGCCTGCACCACCGGGCCGAGAGCCTGGAAATCGACGTGGCCGCGCTCACCTACGCAGCATTGCGGCTGCCCGCCTGCTTCCCCGATGTCTCGCTGGTGGTGATGGGGCAGATGGAGGAGGTCTTCCGGCGCAAGGGCTACCCGGATGTGGAGCGCTGGCGCTCGGTGGCGGCCCGTGCCCGACGGCGCAAACTATACTTCGACGAGCAGCGGCATATCCTGGCCGCCTTCATTGCCAGCGTCAGCGATATCGACGATATGGTTCCCACAATGGTGGCCTATCAGATCGAATGGAACAAACTGCACCAGAAGCTCAACCACAACCACACGCTGCTGGCCGATCTGGGCCAGTTGGCAAGCGCATCCCCTGCCGATGCGCCCCCCAGCGACAAAGCATTGCTGGCGATTGACGAATTTTTGACCGTCGAGCGCAAGGCGCGCATTCGCACAGCATTGGATCTAAGCGAATCTGATTTTGAGATGCTCTACAATCTGTGGCCGGGCTGGGAACTGGTGGAGAATCTGCGCAAAGCCGCCACCCAGCGGATGGACACCCGTGTCAATGTGCTGGGCAGCGGGCTGAGCGATTACCGGCGCTCTGTGCAGCTCTGGTGGCAGCGCCTGGATGCCCACGACGCCTTTGAACTGGGCGAGCGTCCCGTCTATTTTGTCAGCAGCAACACCCACAGCCTGACCAATCTCTTTTCTGGCTTTGTCCGGCAAGAGGGCCAGCAGATCATCGATCTGATTGAGCGGGAGCAACCGGAGGCGCTGCACGAGGAATACCGCCGTTTGCTGGACGAGGCACCGGAGCAGGTGGGCAATCTGCTCTACTACGCCTCCCGTTTCTATCTGAGCCACGGCCAATTGGGGCGACAGGCCCAGGCCCGTTTTGCCGAGCACGAAGCGGGTGTCGGTCTGCAACGGATGCGGGACCCCCACTGTCTGGATGTGGAAGCCCAGGTCTTGGAGGTATCCAAACTGCGCACCGAATGGCTGGACCCACGCCTGGGCAGCTTTTCCGCCGAGGAGATCGCCCTGCTCAAGGCCAGCGATGCCCTGATTCTCAACATCGACTATCCTTTGGGGATGGCCGCCTATCACGTCTTCAGCCAGGTCAGCACCGCCGTCAGCGATCTGATGGGCGTCTATATTATCGGCAAAGCTGCCACCCTCAACGGGCGTGTCGGCGATGTGATGATCCCCAACGTCGTCTACGACGAACATTCCCAGAACACCTTTCTCTTCCGCAACTGCTTCACAGCCGTGGATGTGGCTCCCTATCTGCGCTACGGAACCGTCTTTGACAACCAGAAATCGGTGACAGTGCGGGGCACTTTTCTGCAAAATCGCAACTTTATGCACGTCTTCTACGAGGAAAGCTACACCGACATCGAGATGGAAGCTGGCCCCTATCTGAGCGCCATCTACGAGGACATCTATCCCAAGCGTCACCCTCTCAATGAGATTGTCAACATCTTTATCAACGCACCCTACGACATCGGCGTGCTGCACTACGCCAGCGACACACCCATCAGCCGCCGCCAGACACTCCTGAGCAAGAGCCTGAGTTATATGGGCGTGGATGCCACCTACGCCACAACGATCCCTGTGGCCCGCCGCATCCTGCGCCAGGAGATCGACCGCCAGTCGGGGCTGGCCAAAGCCCGGTTGGCCCAGGCCAGCGGCAAAGAGCAGACGGGAGCCGCCCAATGACCGATCATCTGCGTGATTTCGAGCGGGAATTGGATTCCCAGACCGCCCAGCCCGAACGGCTGGCCCTGCACATCGGCGGCCTGGTCGATGAAAATGTGGACGTGGCCCACTATCTGGCCGCGTTGGATGATCTGGCCGACGAGGCTGAAGAGCGTCTGTTGCCGGGGCTGCGGGGCGGCGATCTGGTCCACGCCCTGCTGCACGTGCTGGGCGAGCAGATGGGCTTTCAGGGCAATCTGGGCCACTATTACGATCCGGGCAACAGCTTCCTCCATCTGGTCATCGAGCGGCGGCGGGGCCTGCCCATCACCCTCAGCCTGCTCTATATGGCCGTGGCCCGCCGCTTGGGCATCCGGCTGGATGGGATGGGCTTTCCCGCCCACTTTATGCTGCGCTATCAGGACGAAACCGGCAGTTGGCTCATCGATCCCTTCCATCGCTCTGCGGTGCAGGAAGACGAAGCCGCTGGCTACCTCTCCGGCCTCTTTCATCAGCACGTCCAGCTCCATTCCGCGGTCGTTGACTACACTGTCTCGCCCCGGATGCTCCTCCTGCGTTTGCTCAATAATCTGCGCAATACCTATCTCTCCGACAACAGTTTTCAGCGGGCGCTGGCCGTGCTGGATTATATGGTGCTGGTGGAGCCGAACGAGCCAGAGTTGTGGCGAGACAAAGGGCTGCTCAATATCCAGACCGGGCAGATGCTGGCCGCGGAGAGCGATCTGCGCCGCTACTTCACCCGCCGGGATCGGCTGCACCTCTTCTGGGCAGAAGCGGACGCCTTTCTGCCCGGCTCACCCGGCCTGAGCTGGGAGGGCAATCACTCGCCCACCCAGGAAGAGCGGGAAGTGATGGCCGCGCTGGGCCACATCCGCGCCACGATTGGACGCATCAACTGACGCTCCTGAGCAGTTCGACTTTTCAGAAAAAGTCGAACTACTGATCCCCACCCCTTATCTCTGGAAATTCCTATGCCCCCATCCTCTTCACCCCCCATTGACGTGCGCCGTTACAACAGCCGGGCCTGGGATGTGGCCGTGGAACTGGGCAGCGAGTGGACTCTGCCCGTAGACGCAGCCACCGTCGCCGCGGCCCGCCGGGGCGACTGGTCAATTGTGTTGACGCCGGTCAAGCCCATCCCCGCTGAGTGGTTTCCGCCCTTCGACAACGCCCGCATCCTCTGCCTGGCTTCCGGTGGCGGCCAGCAAGGCCCAGTCCTGGCCGCGGCGGGGGAAGCCGCGGGCGCGTCAGTCGTCGTCTTCGACAACTCACCCCGCCAGTTGGAACGGGACCGGGAGGTGGCCCGCCGGGACAAACTGCCCCTCAAAACCGTCGAAGGGGATATGCGGGACCTCTCCCGCTTCGCCGACGCCACTTTCGATCTGATCGTCCACCCCTGCTCCAACCTCTTCGTGCCCGATGTGCGCCCGGTCTGGCGGGAAGCAGCGCGAGTGTTGAAACCGGGCGGCGTCCTCCTCTCTGGCTTCATCAACCCGATCCTCTATCTCTTTGATCAAAAAAAGGCCGACGACGGCGTACTCGAAGTACGCCACCGACTGCCCTATTCCGACCTGACCAGCATCGCCGCGGAGGAGCGGAGTGAGTATATGGCCGCGCAGGAAGCGCTGGAGTTCGGCCACACCCTGACCGACCAGATCGCCGGGCAGATCGAGGCCGGGCTGGCCATCACCGGCTTCTACGAGGACGGCTGGCCAGGGATGGCCCTGCACGAGTATACGGAGATGTTTATTGGGACGCGGGCGACGAAGATTTGATAACCTTCCAGCGAATAGCAAACCACGGAATACACGAAACACACGGAAATTTTCCGTGTGTTTCGTGTATTCCGTGGTTGTATTTGTTACCCCCTAACAAATACGCGGCAACTGCTCCCCGCTGAGCAAATCCACAATCCGGGTGGCGCCGATGGCCGAGCGCATTGTCACCAGCCCGTCGCCCTGTGCACCGACTTTGCCCACCTGCGCCGCGCCTTGCCCAAGCGGATGCGCCCGTAGAATTTCCAGCGCCCGTTCCCCGTCCTCCGGGGCGACAAAGGCCACAAAGCGCCCCTCATTCGCCACGTAGAGCGGGTCCAGCCCCAGAATCTCGCACGCGCCGCGAACGTCCTGGCGCACAGGGATGACCGTCTCGTCGATGTGGACTCGGTGGCCTGATGTCCCGGCGATTTCCACCAGACTGCTCGCCATCCCGCCCCGGGTCATATCCCGCAGGCAGTGGACGTCAATCCCCGCGTCGAGCAGTTCCCTCACCAGCCCAGCCACACAGGCCGAGTCGCTTTCGATGGCCGTCTCAAATTCCAGCCCCTCGCGCACGGCCATAATCGCAATGCCGTGACGCCCGATGTCCCCGCTGACCAGCACCACATCCCCCGGCTGCACTTGGGACGGGTCAATCTTGCGCCCGCTCTCCACAAGGCCGATGCCGCTGGTGTTGATGTACAGCCCGTCGCCCTTGCCCCGGTCTACCACTTTTGTGTCGCCGGTGACGATCTGCACCCCGGCTTCCGCGGCCGCGGCCTGCATCGACTGGACGATGCGCCAGAGTTCGTCCATATCCATCCCCTCTTCCAGCACAAAGCCAGCGCTCAGGAAGAGGGGGCGTGCCCCGCACATGGCCAGATCGTTGACAGTGCCGTGGACGGCCAGGGAGCCGATGTCGCCGCCGGGGAAGAAGCGGGGATGTACGACAAAAGAGTCGGTGGTGAAGGCCAGGCGCGCCCCGCCGATCTCCAACAGCGCGCCGTCGTGGCGGGCGTCCAGGGCCGGGTTTTGAAAGGTCGCGCCGAACATCCGCTCGACTAACTGGTTCATCAGCCGACCGCCGCCGCCGTGGGCCAACTGCACAGTCGGGTAGTCGCTGATGGGGATGGGGCAGGAGAGGGAGAAGGAAGTGGGTATGGACATTAGAAGGGAATTCCTCAACTTGTAGGGTTAGTAGTTGATTAGTTCATTGGTTGATTGGGGAAGGCCCGTCGCGTCGAACAAATCAACTAATGAACCAATCAACCAGTTGCCCAATCAACTACACAACCACCCGTCTGTACCGATAATACGCCGCGCACGCGCCTTCCGACGAAACCATCGGTGCGCCCAGTGGTTTCTCCGGCGTGCAGCGGGTTCCAAAGGCTGGACATTCGTGGGGATATTTGATCCCCTGCATAATCTGGCCGCTGATGCACTCGCCGTCTTCTGCCGCAGTAATGCCGGCCACGCCGAATTTGGCCTCCGCGTCGTAGGCCGCGTAGGGCGGGGTCAAGCCCAGACCGCTGCTGGGAATCTTACCCAGTCCCCGCCAGCCCCGATGCACCACCCGGAAGACGGTACTCACAATCTCCTGGGCCGGACGATTGCCGTCACGCGTGACGGCCCGCGCGTACTGGTTTTCGACTTCAGCCCGCCCTTCCTCCAACTGTTTGACGCACAGGTAGACCCCGTGCAGAATGTCCAGGGGTTCAAAGCCGGTGACGACAATCGGCACATTGTATTTGGCCGCGATGGGTTCGTATTCGGTGTAGCCCATAATGGCGCAGACATGGCCCGCGGCCAGAAAGCCCTGCACCTGACAATCGGGCGAAGAAAGCAGGGCTTCCATCGCCGGGGGGACCAGCACGTGGGAGGCCAGAATTGAAAAGTTACGGATGCCCGCCCGCTCGGCCTGATAGACGGCCATTGCGTTGGCCGGTGCGGTCGTCTCAAAGCCCACGGCAAAGAAGACGACTTCTTTGTCTGGGTTCTCCCGCGCCAGCTTCACCGCGTCCAGAGGCGAATAGACGATGCGCACATCCCCGCCCCGGGACTTGACCGAAAAGAGATCGCCCTTTGTGCCGGGAACCCGCAGCATATCCCCAAAGGAGCAGAAGATCACTTCTGGACGGCTGGCAATTTCCAGGGCTTTGTCGATCAGTTCCAGGGAAGTCACACAGACCGGGCAGCCGGGGCCGTGGACCAGCCGGATTTCGTCGGGCAGGAGTTCGTCGATGCCAAAGCGCACAATCGCGTGGGTCTGGCCGCCGCAGACTTCCATCAGCGTCCAGGGCCGGGTGGTGATGCGCCGGATGGCCGCGGCGAATTGCTGGGCAGCCGCGGGGTCCCGGTATTCGTCGATGAATTTCATTGGGACACCCCCTGCGGGGCGGACGGCGGACCACCGACCGCAGACCGCGACTGTCCCGCCGTCTGCGGTCCGCTGTCTGCCGTCTCGCCAGCGGTCAGTTCGTCTAGCTCATCCATCTGCCGTAAGTACTCAAAGACAATCCCCGCCTCTTCCTCATCCACCTGGCTGATGGCAAAGCCCACATGGACCACCACATAATCGCCCACAGTGGCGTCGGGCGTGTAGGCCAGACTGACTTCCTTTACGATACCGCTAAAATTGACTCGACCCATCCGGGTAATCGGGTCGTCGCCTGTAATTGTCAAAATCTGACCGGGAACGCCGAGACACATAAGAATACTCCTGTAGGAAATAAAACACGATTTGGGGTGGATTGGGTGGGCGGGAAGGATGATGGGATGACGAGATTATGGGCAGTCTGCCATCATCCTATCATCTCAGCATCCCTGCTACCACCTGCCCCAGCGCGATGCCGCCGTCGTTGGGCGGGACCTGTTTGTGCCAGATGGGATGGAAACCCGCGGCCCGCAGGCGGTCAATCGTCGTTTCGCTGAGCAGCCGGTTCTGGAAACAGCCGCCGGTCAGGGCCACATCGGCGACTCCGGTGATTGAGCCTGTCGAAATCCGCTGAGCCACCGCCACGGCGATCTCCGCCAGTGTGCTGTGGAAGCGGGCGGCGCACAGGCTGACCGGTGTGCGCCGGGAAATGTCTGTGAGCAGTTCTTCCAGCAGGGGCTGCCAATCGACCACCAGCACATCCCCCTCGCCTGCGCGCAGACTGAACTGATAGGGTTTGCCGCCCTGCCCGTCCGCGGTAAACTCCAGGGCCATCGCTGCCTCGCCCTCAAAAGAGGAGCGCTGGCGCAGCCCCAGCAGACTGGCCACGCCGTCGAAAAGCCGCCCCGCGCTGGTCGTCACAGGTGCATTGACCCCCCGTTCGATCATCTGGCCGAAGAGCCGTTTTTCGTCTGCGCTCAGGGCCGCCACAGAGGGTAGCCAATCCCAATCCAACGCCTTTTCGCCAAAACATTCGTATAGCAAACCGAAGGCCGAGCGTCGGGGTTCGCGCACAGCCGTCTCGCAACCGGGCAAGCGGAAAGGGCGCAGATGGGCCACCCGTCGGAATCCGTCGCCGTCCACCAGCAGAAACTCTCCGCCCCAGATTGTACCATCCGTGCCATAGCCTGTCCCATCCCAGGCAATGCCGAGGACTGGCGAGAAGTCGGACTTTTCCAAAAAGTCTGACTTCTCCAAGAAGTCCAACTTCTGGTTCTCGGCCATACAGGCCAGCACATGTGCGTAGTGGTGTTGGACTTTCACCAGTGGCACGCCTTGCTCCTCGGCCAGTTGCGCCGCGAAACGGGTGGACGGATAGTCCGGGTGACTGTCGCAGGCAATCAGCTCTGGTTTGGCTTCGTATAGGGTCGTCAGACTGTCGTTCGCCTGTTCAAATGCGGCGAAGGCGTGGGCATTTTCCAGATCGCCCAAATGCTGACTGAGGAAGACATTGCCATCCACGGCCAGGGCCACTGTATTTTTCATGTGGCCACCTGCGGCCAGGATCGTCTTGCTCGGTTTGCTGTTGGCTCCAACTTCTATTGTAACCGGCAACGGCGCATATCCCCGACTTCGCCGGAGAATCTGCGTTTCTCCGGCCAGCACCCGCACCACAGAATCGTCCACAGGTCGTTCGATGGGCCGGTTGTGCACCAGGAAATAGTCAGCGATGCGGCTCAGACGCTCCACTGCTTCGTCGTTGTCGATGCAGATGGGTTCGTCGGAAAGGTTGCCGCTGGTGGCGACTACTGGAAATCCCAATTCCGCGAGAAGCAGGTGGTGGAGGGGGGTATAGGGGAGAAAGACGCCCAGTGTGGGATTGTCAGGTGCGACCGCCGGATTGATACTTTCGCTGTGCCGAACCGCCGCGGCCTTGCGTTGCAGCAGCACAATTGGCGCAGCCGGGGATTCCAGCAGTGCCGCCTCGGCCACCGACAATTGGCAGCAGCTTTCGATCTGCGCCCGGTTGGGGAACATCACCGCGAAGGGTTTGCGGGGGCGCTGTTTGCGACGGCGCAGCCGATCCACCGCGTCTGTATTGCGGGCGTCCACCAGCAGATGAACACCGCCTAACCCTTTCACTGCCACAATCAGTCCCTGGCGAATGGCTTTGGCAGCGGCAGTCAGCGCGTCACTGCGTATCGCCAACTCCTTTCCCCGACTGTCCCAAAAAGCTAGTTGGGGGCCGCAGACCGGGCAGGCGTTGGGCTGGGCGTGGAAGCGGCGGTCCAGCGGATTGTCGTATTCACTCTGGCAGGCGGGGCAGAGGGGGAAATCCGCCATCGCCGTGTGGGGACGGTCGTAGGGCAGGCGGCGGATGATGGAGTAGCGGGGGCCGCAGTTGGTGCAATTGGTGAATGGATAGCCGTAGCGTCGGTCGGTGGGATCGAAAATTTCAGCTAGGCAGTCTGGGCAGGTGGCAATATCGGGCAGAACAATCGTCGTGCGGGGGCCGTCGCCGTTGCTGTGGCGGATGGAGAAATTCGTGTAGCCAACAGGAGACAACTCTTCGATTTGCAGCCCCTGCACCATCGCTCTGGGCGGCGCTTCCAGTTGGAGCAGACGACAGAAGCTGTCGACCCCATTGGGTGTGCCTTCCACCTCTACAAAAAGTCCCTGGCTGCCGTTGAGAACCCAGCCGGTCAGCTCCAATTCCGTCGCCAGCCGATAGACGAAAGGGCGGTAGCCCACCCCCTGCACCGCCCCGCGCACAGTCACCGCCCGACGGACGAGGGGGGATGCTGGGGGATGGGCTGCTAGGGAAATCATCAGCTTTGCCTCGTGCCCATCGCTCTGCGTGGGCACAGAATAAGGACGCTCTGCGTCCGGCGCTGTTTCGAGCTTGCCGTCTGGGACGCGGAGCGTCTGGGGGAGTTCCCACGCGGGAGCGTGGGAACGAGAGTTAAGCCAGCACTTCGATCAGTTCCAAATCGTGGGCTTCGTCGATTTCCTGCACAGTGTCGCAGACGGGGCAGAGAAAGAAGTGGCCGGTCAGGTCGTCGCTGGTGATGGTCTGGCTGTGGCCGCAACTGGCACAGGTGAAGCGGGTGTCGAAGGTATCCACCAGCAGGGCCGCACCCTCCAGTCGGGTCCCCGGCGCGAGGCTGGCAAAGGACTGTTCCAGGGCGTCGGCGCTGAAGGTGCTGCCCCGGCGCACCCGCACAGACGAAACCCCGCGTACATTCTGGCTGGCCAGTTGGCTGTCGATATTCTCAATGAGTGCTTGAACAATACTGACTTCGTGCATGGGAACTCCGGATGGTGGGTATTGGGTATTGGATATTTGGCAGTGCCACTGGTCGCATTGAGCAGAACATCCGCCACTACGAAATACCCAATACCTAATAGCTGCTTTCGACAATTTGCGCAATCTGCCCGACCGCTTCCACTACGGCATTCTCCACTGCTGGTGACAGCCCTTCGCCGTAGCCGAAATCTGTGCCGGTGACGGTGAGCAGGTGGGCCGGGGGCGCGTGGCCGAAAAGTTCCTGGGCCGCGGCCAGCAGAGAGGCCGGGTCCACCTGGTGGGTGAAGGGCTGGGCTGTGAATCTGCCGGGCTGGATTTCGCTCCAAGAGATTGCGCCGGGTAGATCAGCGGTTGTAGTCGCTAGACCTGCCAGGTTTTCTGAAACCTGGCAGGTCTCCGCTGCATCCACAAAAACCACCCACTCGGCCCGGCTGATAGGTTCGGCCAGCTCCGGCGTCAACTGATGCAGTACCCGCACATCCGCCACATCTTCCGCCAGTATCTCTGCCAGCCGATCCCCAATCACCCAGCCCACCCCGTCGTCCCGGCGCAGGGGGTTGCCGTAGGCGAGGACGAGAAATGCCAGTTGCGAATTGCGAATTGCGCAAGTAGTGTCGCCGGTTTCGTGTCTCATCTGGTTAGGAACGTGTAGAATTGAAAATTTTTCCGACATCACCTGTCATTACTCCAGCGTCGCCTTCGGCATCACATAAATTTGCAACTCGCAATTCGCAACTCGCTTTACGCATCCCGTTTCACTGAGTCAAGAACCCGCCCATCCGGCCCAATCAGTTGCACATCCATCGGCATCTTCCCCATCGCGTGGGTGGAGCAGCTCAGGCAGGGGTCGAAGGTGCGGATGACCGCCTCCACCCGATTGAGCATCCCCTCTTCGATCTTTTCGCCGTGGATGAAGTGACGGGCCACCTGCTTGACGCCCCGGTTCATTGCCATATTGTTGTGGCCGGTGGCGATAATCAGATTGGCAGTCTGGATCAGCCCGTTCTCGTCGATGCGGTAGTGGTGCATCAGTGTGCCCCGGGGCGCTTCGGAGACGCCGACCCCTTCGCTGCGGTTGGGCTGGGCATAGGCCCGCACGTGGGTGCTCAGAATATCCGGCGTGTTGAGCAGTTCTTCCATCCGCTCGACGCCGTAGAGAATTTCGATCAGCCGGGCGTAGTGGTAGTGGAAAGAACTGAGCACCGCGCCCCGTTCCAGACTGCGAAACTCGGCCCACTCCTGATCGGCCAGGGGTGTGCCACACTTTTCAATGATATTCAGCCGGGCCAGAGGACCCACCCGGTAGAAGCCGCCGGGATAGCCCTGGGGTTTGTAGTAGGGGAATTTCAGGTACGTCCACGGCTCCACCGCCTCTTCCACATAGGCCGGATAGTCGGTTGGGTCCAGCCGGTCGGCGACGATATGGCCCGTGGCATCGACAATGCGGATGTGGCCGTCGTAAAGGGCCAGGCTGTTGTCCTCGCTGTTGACCAGCCCCATAAAGAGGGAGGGGAAGTTGGCGAAGGTGCGAATCTCTTCCCGGTAATCGTCCATAACCGTCTTGAACCAGTCCAGTGTGCGGATGGCGATCTGGCGGGCTTCGGGAATCGTCGCCAGAATCTGGTCCCGGCGCTCGGCGCTGAGGGGTTCGCTGACGCCGCCGGGGACCACCCAGGCCGGGTGGATGCGTTTGCCGCCCAGCCATTCGATGATCTGCTGGCCGAATTGGCGCAGACGGATGCCGTCCCTGGCCAGATTCGGATGGTTCTGGGCCACGCCGAAGATGTGACGCTGGGTCGGGTCGCTGTCCATGCCCAGGAGCAGGTCCGGCGAGGCCAGGTGGAAGAAGCTGAGCGCGTGGGATTGGACCACTTGGGCCAGATTCATAATCCGGCGCAGGTTGGCCGCGGGTTCGGGAATCTGCACTGCCAGCAGCGCGTCGCAGGCTTTGGCCGAGGCCATCAGATGGCTGACCGGGCAGATGCCGCAGATGCGGGCCATCAGCGAAGGCATTTCGTAAAAGGGGCGTCCTTCGCACAATTTCTCGAAGCCACGGAATTGGGTAACGTGGAAAAAGGCGTCTTCCACCCCGCCGTTATCGTCCAGGTGAATCGTGATTTTGGCGTGGCCTTCGATGCGGGTGACGGGGTCAATTAATATCGTTCGCGACATAAGTTTTGTCTCCGAGAGATGTGTATTGCGTACTGCGTACTGCGTATTTCGTATTGCGTAGGTATGTGATGTTTGAGGCGTCTCTCCATCGACGCCGGGTGATGGCAAACGATTCTTCTTTGCAACACTTCCCTAACCGTGTGCAAAGCGGAGCCAGCCCCACTACTTACGCAGTACGCAATACGCAGTACGCAATGCAGTTACTTCCCAAACCGCGTGTACTTCTCCACCTGCGGCGTGCGCCCTGCCACCAGTTCAGTCAGTACGTAGTGGATGGCGTCCCGGTGGGGCGGGCAGCCCGGCACAAAGACATCCACATGGACGATTTCGTGGACCGGGCGGGATTCGGGCAGGAGCGCCGGGATGATTTCGTTGGGAATCTGCTGATTGAGCTGCGCGTTCTCGAAATAGGCCCGGTGGTAGACCGCTTCTGTGCCGAAGGGATTGCGCATAGCCGGTACGTTGGCCGTCACCGCGCAGTCGCCCAAAGAGACCAGCAGCCGGGTATGGGCACGCACTTTCTGGATTTTCGCCAGATCGTCAGTGCTGCTCACCGCGCCCTCGATGAGGGTCACGTCCACCATTTCCGGGAACTCTTTCACATCCACCAGCGGACTGTAGACCAGATTCACGTGTTCAGCGATTTCCAGCAGCCGCTCGTCCATATCCAAAAAAGACATATGGCAACCAGAACAGCCATCCAGCCAGACCGTTGCCAGGGATACTTTGCCGTTCGTTGACTCACTCATTCGTTGCTCCAATCCCAAAGGATTTGTGGACCGCAGACGGCAGACGGCTGACCGCTCCAGATACTTCCCCTGTCCTCGGTCGGCTGTCGGTGGTCTGCGGTCTTTCCGCTATTCATCCCCGTTGCGCATAGATGTCAGGTAGGGCAGGAATGTCCGGCGTTTGGTCATCTCGGCCACGGACTTGCCCTTTTCAAAGAGCGCGCCGGTGGGGCAGACCTGGACACACTTGCCGCAACTGGTGCAGCTTTCCGAATCGCCCCAGGCCTCGGCCAGGTCGGTGATGACCCGTGTCTTGACGCCCCGGCCCATCAAATCCCAGGTGTGCGCGCCCTCAATTTCGTCGCAGACCCGCACGCAGCGGGTGCAGAGAACGCAGCGGTTGTGGTCCAGCACAAAGCGCTCGTGGGAGGCGTCGATGCTCACCTTCGGGTATAGATAGGGCACGGTAATGTGGGTCAGGCCCACGTCCACGGCCAAGTTCTGCAAATCGCAGTGGCCATTGGATACGCAGACCGCGCAGACGTGGTTGCGCTCGGAGAAGAGCATCTCCACCGTCATCCGCCGGTAGCTGTCCAGCCGGGGCGAGTGGGTGGTGACTTCCATCCCCTCCTGCACCGTCGTCACGCAGGCGGTGAGCAGTTTGTTCGATCCCTTCACTTCCACCAGGCAGAGGCGGCAGGCGCCGATGTCCGAGAGGCCCTCCATATGGCAGAGGGTGGGAATGTCGAAGCCGTTCTCCCGAGCCACTTCCAGAATTGTCTCGTTTTCCCGTGCGCCCACATCCTTGCCGTCGATCTTCAGTGTGACAATGCGAACTTGTCCGCGGTTCATTGGGCCACCTCCGCTACTGCATAACTGGGACTGTCAGTCTGGGCTACCGAACTGTGAATTTTGCAGACGCCAGCCGGACAGCGCTTCTCCTCGATGTGGGCGATATATTCGTCCCGGAAGTAGCGCAGGGTGCTGACCACCGGATTGGGTGCGGTCTGGCCCAGGCCGCACAGGCTAGTATTCTGCACCATATCGCACAGATTTTCCAACAGGGCCAGATCTTCTAGCGTGGCCCGGCCTGTGCTGATTTTGTCCAGCAGCCGGTACATCTGTACCGTCCCCACCCGGCAGGGCACACATTTTCCGCAGGATTCGGTCATACAGAATTCCATAAAATACTTGGCCACATCCACCATACAGGAGGAGTCGTCCATCACAATCATCCCGCCGGAGCCCATAATCGAGCCGAGGCTGCGCAGGGAATCGTAGTCCACCGGATTGTCCAGATAGGCGTCGGGGATGCAGCCGCCGGAAGGACCGCCGGTCTGCACCGCTTTGCAGCGCCCACCGCCGGGCACGCCCCCACCGATCTCGTAGACGATCTCCTGCAGACTGGTCCCCATCGGCACTTCGATGATGCCGGTGTTTGTGATGGCCCCAGCCAGGGCAAAGACTTTTGTGCCTTTGCTCTTTTCCGTGCCCAGAGATGCATACCACTCGCCCCCATTGCGGATAATCGGCGGGATGTTGGCGAAGCTCTCCACATTGTTGATCAGTGTGGGTTTGCCCCACAGCCCATACTCGGCAGGATAGGGTGGGCGAGGCCGGGGCTGTCCCCGTTTGCCTTCGATAGAGGCGATGAGGGCTGTCTCTTCGCCGCAGACAAAGGCCCCCGCGCCCAGGCGGATGTCGATGTTGAAGCCGAATGTTGTTTCGGCCACGCTGCGCCCCAGCAGACCCATACGCCGGGCCTGGCTGATGGCCTTCTTCAGATGCTCAATCGCCAGGGGATATTCGGCCCGCACGTAGACGTAGCCCTGGCTGGCTCCCACTGCATAGCCCGCCAGAATCATCCCTTCGATGACCCGATGGGGATCGCTCTCCAGCACACTGCGATCCATAAATGCGCCGGGGTCGCCCTCGTCCGCATTGCAGATGACATATTTGTCCGGGCCGGGCGCTTTGGCAACCGTCGTCCATTTGAGGCCGGTGGGATAGCCGCCGCCGCCCCGCCCGCGCAGACCGCTGGCCGTCACTTCGTCGATGACCTGGGCCGGTGTCATTTCGGTCAACGCCGTAACCAGTCCGCTGTAGCCACCAGCCGCGATATACTCTTCGATGCGTTCCGGGTCGATGCGCCCGCTGTTTTCCAGGACAATCCGGTTCTGACGCAGGAAGAAGGGCGTGCCCGTGGGAACCCGCAGCCGCTCGACCGGTTTGGTGTTGAGACCGCCCACAATCGCTGGCGTGTCCTCTACAGTGACGTGACCGTACATTGCGGACTGGGATTCAACTTCCACCAGCGGCCCGGCAGTACACAGCCCCAAGCAGCCGACGCCTTTCACCTGACACCAGCGCTCCAGGCCGCTGCGTTCGACTTCTTTGCCCAGGGCTTCCTTCACCTGGGCCGCGCCGGAGGAGAGACAGCCCGCCGCCGTACAGACGTTGACGGTGTGGGTGTATTGCGCTTTGGCGTCCTCTTCAATGGCTTTGATTTCGGCCAGTTTTTCACGCATAGACAGCGCTCCCTTCGCTTTCTGGGGAACTTTCTGGGGAAGCCTTGACCGCGGCCGGGCCATTCTGCCAGGCGTGCAGCCGTTCGACGACCGCCTCCCGGTTGACTTTGCCTGCTACCTGGCCGTCGAAGACCGCGGCGGGGGCCAACCCACAGGAGCCGAGACAGCGGGCCGTGAGCAGAGAGACTTTGCCGTCCTCTGTCGTCTCGCCGTCGCCGATGTGGAACTCCTTGCCCACCGCATCCAGAAGCCCCGGCGCGCCTTTGATGTAGCAGGCCGTGCCGGTGCAGACGACGCAGGTGTGTTCGCCCGCGGGTTTCAGGCTGAAAAAGTGATAGAAGGTGGAGACGCCATAGACGTGGCTCATGGGCGCACGGAGTGAGCGGGCCACATAGCGCAGGGACTCTTCGTCCAGATAGCCAAAGGATTCCTGGACCGCGTGAAGGGTTTCGATAAGGGCGTCTCGGCGAAAACCGTTGCGGCGCATGGCCGCCTGGACAATGCGCCAGCGTTTGTCATCCGAGGGGGGATCGACTGCTGACTGACGGGGATTGGTAGCCATACACGACCTTTCCGTGTGGGATGGTGGGTGATGGAATGGTGGGGCAGAGAAGATGAGAGGATAGGCAACACCTGCTCCCTGCAACTTTCTACTGCCACCTGTACCAGTATGGCAGCTTATGTGACGCGGGGCGTCAGAAGGGTGGGCAGGTGTGATACTGGACAGATGGGGGGGAGGGATAGAGAGAAATTGCGTAACGAGCGCGCCCCGTATGGCCCTTTCCCCAAAGACGGGTACAATAGACGGGCGCAGGCCGTGCAACCGAAGCCGCCACCGCCATCCACAGAAGGAACGTCTATGCCCGCCACAAAGAAAGTCCTGCTCGTCATCATCGATGCCCTGACATCCCGGGTGCTGGAACCGGCTATGGACGCGGGTCAACTTCCCCATTTTGCGGCCCTGCGCCAGGCGGGCTATTTCTCTCCCCACAACACCAGCATCTTCCCCTCCATCACCCACGCCGCGCTCACCTCAATTGTCACGGGCCGTTATCCTGAGAGTCACGGCATCCTCGGCAGCCACTGGTATCGGGCCGGGGAAGACGAGATCGCCTTCTTCGCCGCGGACCCGGAGATTATTCTGAGCAAAGGGATCGGCGAGTTTGTCAAAGGTTTTCTCATCCGCCTCAACCAGACTTATTTGCGTGCGCCCACCCTTTTTCAGACCGTCGAACGTGGCGGGAAGCGGGCTGCCAGCCTGAATTTTCTTGTCTTCCGGGGGGATGTGGCCTATGAATTCGACGTGCCCTTTCTCCTCGAAATGTTGCCCGACCTGCCGAGCGAACTAACCATCCACGGCCCATCCACCCTCTATCTGGGCGACTTTGTGCAGCAGACTCCCCTGGATGTGGACGACGAAGCGGTGCGGGGTGGCGCGGCCAACTGGTTTGGCTTTGCCGACGAGACCACTGCGGATCTGCTGGTGCAACTGGCCGGGAAGCGGTTCTTCCCCGACTTCACGCTGGCCTACTTTCCCCACAACGACGCCCTCTGCCACAGCGTCGGGCCAGCCGAGGCCCTGGACGATCTGATCGAGATTGATAGGTATCTGGGCGAGATGTTGGAAGCCTACGGCGGACTCGACCCATTTCTCGCCGATGTCTGTCTGATCATCACCGGGGACCACTCCCAGAGTGATGTGGTGGACGACGAGGCCCTGGCTTCCATCGATTTGGACCAGATTCTCGCCGACTTTCAGCGCACCGCCGCGGGCCAGCCCTGGGACGAAGACGACGAACTAATGCTCTGCCCCAACCTGCGCGCAGCCCAAATTTATCTGAGGACACCCGACGGCGAGACCCTACAGCGGGTCATCGACCAGCTTTTGACTGACACGCGCATCGATCAGCTTTTCTGGGCAGAGAAGGAGAATGGGGCATCCCTGCGCATCCACGCCATCGCTGGGGATCGGGGCAGATTGTCCTTCTGGCCCGGCGAGGGCGGTGGGCAGACGGGCCGGGATGAGTACGACAACCTGTGGAGTTGGGAGGGGGAACTGGCCGTTGTGGGCGGGGAAGTGCGCGACGGGCAACTCAGCTTTCCCGACTATCCCAACGCCTTCGAGCGGCTGGCCGGTGTGGTGGACAGCCCGGATAGCGGTCAACTCTGGGCCACGGCCCGACCGGGGCACGAATTTGCCGTGCCCGAAGCGAAGGTACACGCGGGGGGAGGCTCCCACGGCTCCCTGCACGGGCTGGACTCGTTCACCTCCCTCTTTGTGGCGGGTGCGCCGGAACATCTGGCCCTGCCCGTTCGGCCCCGCATTGTGGACATCGCACCTCTGGCCCTGGCCGTTCTCGGCCTTTCACCCGGCCACACGGGGGAATAGTTCCGCAGAAGCAAAAAGCGAGTGGAGACGCTTCTGCATCCCCACTCGCTCTTTTATTCTATTGGCTATTTGGTTGTTGGGGAACCTTCGGTGGTTCCCGATCTGTCATCTGCGTCTTCCCGCGGTTGGGGCCGAAAGCTGATATTGTGAATCAGTGACCAGCAGGTGCAGCGATGGTCGCAATCCTGAACGGTCTTTGGTTGTGCGCCCCACGTGTAGGCCAGAGGACAGGCAAGACTCAGTTCTTTCTCGCGATTATCCATTCTGTCTTGAAACAGCAGGCGGGGCTACGGAAAGCGGGGTGTGTGCGCGCTGTTGTAACCACAGCCCAGACGCCACCAATGCTTGTCCCATCTGGGACAGAATCCGATTTGCCGGGCTGATAGTCGCTCTGTTTTGCGCCCGTTGTCGGCGACGACGGCCCCGCTCCAATGAGTTGCTGACTCGTTCGTTATACTCCGACCGGGCCATCATAAATGTTTCCCAGTACATATTGTACCTCCTACAATTTGCCAGGGCAGTGGGCGACCGGCTGATGCGCCGGGGGATGTATGCTCACCAGCCAACTGCCCGCTGCGCCTTTTGGACAGCGTGGAAGCAGACCGATTTCCGCTTCCCACTACCAGCCTACATCCATCCGGGCCAGGGGCGAAGGGCGTAGGTAGCCAGACTTTGCCGAGGCCGATTTGTGCAAATTGTACAGAACCAGGCACTTGACAGAACCGGAAAAAGGACTCGCGCCCGGTCTGCCCTCTCTCTGATTTTCTAGATTGAGAAACAACCGACTCTCAGTGTACAATGTGCTATTATATAGGCGATACAACAGGCTGGATTGCCAACGACGGGGCCGATTGAAACGGGTGCAATTCAAGTGGGGGGCAGGGGTAGGTTTGCGACGACCGCACCGGGCTAAAGGCCAATGGGCTGAAGCCCACAGCTACAGGGCGACGCCGGATAAATCCGGCTTAGAAACGGTTTGTCTGTTCCTCCGAAAGCCCCGTTCAGGGGGCGTAGCTCGGTAGCTGGGCTACTTTCGAGTAGCCCGGTGTCTTTAGCACCGGGCGGCACAGACGATTCCTGTTCGCCCCAAGTCTGAATTGCACCCATTGAAACCTGACTTTCAGGTAGAGAAATCCAATGTACTCTGGCAGAGAACCACGACAACGCACAGGGAACTGGTTTACCCGGGGACTGGGATGCCTCACCCAATTTGTCGCGCTGGCCTTCATTCTCCTCCTGCTCTACTACGGCAGCTATCTTCTCCTGCGCGGCCCCATCCCCGTCCGTCCGGTCGCCATTGCCCATCGGGGCGATTCGGCCCACCAGCCGGAAAGTACCCTGGCCGCCTTCCGCAGCGCCATCGACGCCGGTGCGGACTGGCTGGAAATGGACGTGCAGATGAGCGACGACGGCCATCTGGTCGTCATCCACGACACAACCGTTGACCGCACAACCAACGGTAGCGGGCGGGTGGCCGACCTCACTCTGGCCCAGCTACAGGCCCTGGACGCGGGCAACGGCGAACAGATACCCACCTTTGCCGATGTCCTGGCCCTGGCGAGTGGGGCCAATATTCCGGTCATGCCCGAAGCCAAATCCCCCGAACTCTACCCCGGCCTGGAAATGCAAATGGTGGCGGAATTGAACGCGGCCAACTATGCGGACCGGGCCGTCATCCAGTCTTTCGACAGCGCATCCCTGACACGCCTCCACGAGAGCGCGCCCGATCTGCCCCTCTGCGCGCTCTACGGCCTGGGCCACTTCAGACTCACCGGTTCCCAGCCCGGCGACGCCACCGCCGTCTGCCCCATGGCCGAAATGGTGCTGCTCTATCCGTGGATGCTGCGCCAGGCCCACGACGAAGGGCGCAAAGTCTATGTCTGGTTCGGCGCGTTGGAGCATCCCTGGACCATCCGTCTGCTGGTCGAATTCGGCGCGGATGGGGTAATTGCCGACGATCCGGGGCTGGTTTTGGCGGCCTGGCAGACCCGATAAGCCGGATCGTATGGTGAACGAAGGTTTTTCAGAGTTTTTATTTTTGGAAAGGTGGTCTACAATAGGGCTGCGTTGCGTTTGGACGACTGGTTAGGATCTGATACATTGTTCATTGCATCCCCACTTCAGGACACCGGTTGCCACACAACTTTCACGGCCGTGCCGTGCAAGCGTTTGTACTAAGTGTGACTTAAGCTTATAGCGAAAGAGAAAGGAACAGAAAGATGGCATTCTCGTACACAAATTCCAAGGGGCGCACGTACTTCCTGCATTCCAAAGACACCACCCTGCGCAATGGAAAACAACAGACCCTCTACTTCTTTGCCAGTGCGGTCAAGGAAGAGGGTTCTTTGGATGAGGTCCCGGCCGGTTTCAGCGTTTTTGAATTCAAGAACGGCGTGCCCGGACTCAAGCGCGACAAGTAAAGCGGCCTGCCGTTTATAGATTGCAAAAGAGGTGGCTGTCGCTGTAGTTGGCGGCAGTCACTTTTTGTGTTTGAGGAAAACAGACCAGCGAAGGAAATTGTGTGATGTCCCCTGATTTGACCACCGAAGAAAAACTTGACAACCTGCCCCCGGCTCTGCGCGAAATTGTGGACGATTTCCGGGATGTGGAGCCAGCTGAGCGGCTGGAATATCTGCTCGACTTTGCCATGGGCATGCCCGACCTGCCCGAACGGCTCCAATCCCACCGGGACGAGATGGATCAGGTCCACGAGTGCCAGACCCCCGTCTTCGTCTTCACGGAGATTGAGGACGACGCAGTCCATTTCTACATCGACGTACCCAGAGAGTCTCCCACCGTGCGCGGCTACGCGGCGATTGTGGCCGAAGGGTTGGACGGCGCTTCCCCCGACGAAGTGCTGCAAACCCCGGAGGATGTACACTTCCTCCTCGGCCTGCAAGAGGCCATCAGCCACCAGCGCCTGCGCGGTCTCCACGCGCTGATGGGCTATTTGAAGCGGCAAGTTGTGGCGAAAATGGGCGAGGCGTAAATGACGAATGCACTAACCGACATCCCCGGCCTGCTCGTGGGCCACTGGACCGACGCTGCCAACGGCACGGGCTGTACGGTTGTACTCACGCCGGAAGGCGCGTGCGCTGGGGTGGATGTGCGGGGTTCGTCGCCGGGGACACGGGAGACGGATCTGCTCGACCCCACCACCGGCGTGGACCGGGTACACGGGGTGGTTCTCAGCGGTGGCTCGGCCTACGGGCTGGGCGCGGCCCACGGCGCGGTGCGCTGGCTGGCCGAGAACGGCTACGGCTGGCCCACGGCTGCGGCTCGGGTGCCGATTGTCTCCTCTGCGATTTTGTACGATTTGGGATTCAACGGTTCGGCGGTCTACCCCACCGAAGCCGACGCCTACGCCGCCTGTCAGACGGCCAGCGCCAGCGACGCCAGCCGGGGCAACATCGGCGCGGGGACCGGCTGTACAGTGGGCAAACTCCTCGGCTTCGCCAATGCCAGCCGGGGCGGGCTGGGACAGGCGTCGGTCACACTGCCCGGCGGCGCGATTGTGGCCGCGCTGGTGGCTGTCAACGCCATCGGCGATATTGTGGACCCGACCAGCGCCCAGATCATCGCCGGTGCGCGGGACCCGGAAAGCGGCCAATTGGCCGATGCCCTCGCCAGCCTGACCAGCCGCTTCGATTCATTTCTCTTTCGGCGTCCGCCTGTGCGGGAAAACACATCCATCGGCGTCGTCGCTACTAATCTGCCCCTGACCAAAGCTCAGGCTACCAAACTGGCCCAGATGGGGCAAGCGGGCATCACCCGCACCACCCGCCCGGCCCACACAATGTACGACGGCGACTGTCTCTTTGCCCTGGGCACGGGCAGTCTGGACATCCCCTACGAACTCAGCCTGCTCGGCGCAATCGCAGCCCAGGTCGTCGCCGCGGCTGTGTTGGATGGCGTGCGCAATGCAGCGGCTGGCTTTGGATTACCCGCTGCGGCCCACCTGACCCCCTTGCCTTTGAACCCGTAAACCCCGCAGACCCCGCAGGCCAGCCGCATCATCAAAAACAGGCTGCTTTATTTATGCACAACGGGGAGATACAATTGGTTTGCCGCAGAGATCACGCCGATATCCGTGGCCCAATCTTCGAAACTTCGGTCTACAAAATCCTGCAACTGATGGGTCTCGGCCAGCTCAGCATTGATGACTGTAGCCAGCGCGGGCGACGACGCGCTGGCAATGCGCTGCCACAGCGCCAACGCCTGGTCCACCATCTCCTGCGTGACAGGAATCTCATCCCCGCGACCCGCAGCCCAGGCTTCCAATCCCGGCATAAAGTTGTGCAGGGTGCGATACCCATCCCAGACCAGGCCGGGGTCTTTGCGGGCAATCGTGGCCATTTCCTGGGCGTAGCGGGTGAAGAGATCGATATAGCGCTGGCCCTCCGCACTCTGCTGGAAACGCCGGGTCATCTCCTGCATAACCGCTCCATCAGTCAATGGCGCGGCAAGCGTGAACTGCGCAATCCGCGAGAGAGTGCTGTCTGGCGCGAATTTCGATGATTTTGGCTGCACAAAGAAATAGAGACAAACCGGCAAATCCAGACCTGCGCCTGCCAGTTGTCCCACCGCCAGACCGCTGTCGTTATGGATAGCCGCGGGGACAGCCGTGCGGGCCGTGGGGAATGCGTAAACGATAGCGCCTGCTCCATTGCGATAGACCAGCCGCGGCTGGTTGTCATAGGCCAGTTTTACCTGCGAGGGAGTCGTCCCACTTTCCTGCGCCACTACTTCTTTGCTGATAGTCTGCAAATCGTCGTCCGAATAGGCCAGGCGCACACTTCCATCCTGTGCCCCGTAGGCCACATAGGGCAGACTGTGGGTCTCGCCCGCCACGGCCAGGTCCAGACTGTTGAGCACACCTGCGTCTGGGACAAGCGTTGTGGTTACCCACTGGCCGTTTGCGTTGTGGCTATAGCGAATGGCCTGGTTGGTCCGGTCATAATAGGCAATTGCCAGCACTTGGCTTGTCACCGGCTCGCCCGTGGCGTCCAACCCCTGGGCCAATGCGTTGAACTCGCCAACGACCTCTCCGTTTTCCCCTGGGTCCACCAGACTGTCGAACCAGCCGCTTCCGTTCCAGGAGGCCAGCCGCAGGTCTCCATTTTCGGCGTCAAAATAGCTGATCACAACTGTGCCGTTCCCAAGCACCAGCGCGTCAAAGGTCGGTTCGGTGCCTAATGGGGCAGCGCTGCTGTGGACGTTGGTCTGCCACACGCCGTTGACGCGGCGCACCAACCGCATGGACACGCTCCCATCATAGGCGGTATAGACGATCGCCGGGTCGCCTTGGGTGAAGACCAGACGCAGGTTTGGTTGAAACAGAGTGCCTTCGGGCAGGGTGGCAACTTCGTCGAATTCCCAAAGCCCGTTCACTTGGGTGGCATAGAACAGACGACGGGTGGTGGACTGATAGAATGCAATGTGATGCCCACCGTTTTCGTCTACGACGAAGCCATTTTCGCTATCCCCTGGCGCGGCGCGGATGAATCCTTCGCTCCAGGCGCTTCCGCTACTTGCCGTGGAAAGAACCAGGCTGCTTGGCCCATCGCTCTTGCGCCAGGCAATCTTCGGCTGGCCGTTGCGCACAACCAGCGATGCTCGATCGCCCTCGCCCAAAACCCGTTCTTGCCAGGTCGGCCCCCAGGTAGCGTAGACCAGGTCCCGAAAACCTTCTTCCGCATAGACCAGATGCTCCCGCTCGCTGCTCGCATCCCAGGCCAGGCTAATCGTACGCCCCAGGCGCGTCTCACCGTCAACGAGTTCCAGATTCCAATTTCCATCCACCAGCCTGGCCAGACGAATGCCATTCCGCCGATAGGCAATCACCGGTAGCCCCTGACGGCCTATGGCGATGGATGTGCCCATTTGTATACCGCTGTCCACCGTGCGCGTTGTCCAGGTTGTGCCGCTGCCCTGGGCGTGCCTGAGTACATTGTCGGCACCGATTGTGCCGTAATAGCTGATGTGGGCCGCGCCTTCGCTGTCGAACACAATCGATGTGGTGTGGCCCACATCCCCCTCGCTGTCCACAGTCTGCGCAGCCCAAGTCCGGTTGGAAGGGTCCCATTGGGCGTATTTCAGATTTCCGTTCGTGCGGTCATAATAGCTGGCGCCGAGGATGCCGCCCGTTCCCCAGGCCAGTGCCGCATCTTCCCCGACGCTGGCACTTTCGTCCACTATTTTATATACCCACTGGTTTCCGCTGCGCTGGACGTGCAGCAGGCGCTCCCCCTGCGCTTCGTAGTAGATGATATTGGGGATGCCGCTGATGGGATCGAGGACCAGAGAAGAGAAGCGACCCCGATCCAGATTGCCATCGACGACTTCGGTCTGCCAGCCGTTGGCAGTGCGCGTGGCATATTTGAGCGCAGTCTGGGCGCGATGGAAGTAGCTGATGCGGGGTTGCCCATCGGCGGTGAGGCCGATTGACACATATTCACCTGTGCTGACGGCTTCGTCGACTACTTCTGAATGCCAGCGAAAGCCGTCGAAATAGGCGTATTTCAGTTCGCTTTTCGCCGCCCCGTCGTAGGAATAGGCCACATGCGGATGCCCGGCTGCGTCGAGTGCGATGTCCGCGCTGGAGCCGACAGCGCCGCGCACTTCCAGCACCTGTACCTGCCAGGAGGAATCTGGCACTTCCGCGGCCAACACACCTGACGGCCCTGAGGAACCAGCCAACACCAGCAACAGGAGTAGCCCGGCCAGCCAGATATATTTTTGCGACCCATTCTTCACAGCTAAAGTCCCTTCTCTGTGGTTTTGTCAATATCAGAAAAAGCGGACGAAGTTGGGGTTGTCAGCCTAGGCTTGCCAGGTAGTGCCCAACACCGGTCCGTCCATACACAACACTTTCCCCTCGAATTCACACGCGCCGCAGATGCCGATGCCGCAGCGCATATAGGCCTCCCAGGAAAGTTGGGTTTCCACGCCGTGTGCCTGGCCCAGCTTTTCCAGCGCGGCCAGCATCCCGTGGGGACCGCAGGCGCAGATGGCGTCGATTTCGCCCCGTTCCAGCAGGGGTGCAAGCGCGTCGGTCACCCGTCCGTGGATGCCCCGGCTGCCGTCTTCGGTGGTAACAACCGCTGCCACACTGCTCAAGCCTGCAAAGCGCTCGGCGTAGAGAATATCCTCCCCCGTGCGTGCGCCGATGACCGCCGTCACTGATGCAGCCACACCCAGTTGAGTGCGTGCCAGCCAGTGCAGGGGCGCCACGCCGTAGCCGCCGCCTACCAGTGCCAGCCGCTTGCCCGCGCCTTCCACCCCGTAGCCCATCCCAAATGGACCCCGCAGCCAGACAAAATCCCCCGGCTGCTTCGCATGCATCAAGCGGCTGAAGGGGCCGACCGCCGTAATCATCAGCGTCACCGGGTCGGCGTTGACCAGCGAGAAGGGCTTCTCGTCGAAGCGGGGCAGCCAGGCCATCACAAATTGGCCGGGGTATGCGTCCAGGCTGGCGTCCAATACGAAGGTTTTGGTGCGGTAGTTGTCGGTCTGAATGTCGAGAATGCGCACCCGCTGGGGCAGGGAAAATTGCGAATTGCGTATTGCGAGTTGCGAATTGCGAGTTGCGTAGGCCGGTTCCATCATTTCATTATCCCATCATTTTTGGTTGCTTCGATGACCATCACCTGGGGCAGAAACGCTGCAATATCCCGGGTATATTCGTCCATATCCGGGTCGTCGGCCCATCCATCGGGCAGGGGCAGTTCCCGGAGTTGTGTCACTGTAAATCCTGCTTCGTGTAGCGCAGAGAACCACCACTCCAGCGGGCGGTGGTGGGAAGTCATCGCCGCGTCTGTGCCCACAAATGTCCAGTGTAGGGGCGAATCGTCAAAATAGCTGCGCGCGGGTAGGACCGACTCCTCCTGCATCTCCTCGTCCCAGAAACAGGCGCGGATGGGGTGGTCATGCGCGAAGATCAACCGTCCGCTGGGGCGCAGCAGTCGGGCACATTCGGCCAGACAAGCGGTCATCTCCGCCAGATATTGGAAGGCGTAAATCGCCACAATCGCGTCGACGGAAGCGTCGGGCACGGGGGAGAGGTCGGCAGCGTCTGCCCGCAGGAGACGAATGGAAAGATTCGCAGCTTCCACCCGCTGCTGGGCCAGGGCAATCTGCGCATCGCTCACGTCCACGCCTGTCACCCGTGCGCCCCGGCGGGCCATCTCCACGCAATTGCGCGCATCCCCGCAGCCGATTTCCAGCACATCCAGGCCAGCCACCGAACCGAGCCGCGCGTTTACTTCACGGGTCGCTGCGGCGATAGCCGGGCGGTCGTCTTCGTGTAGCGAGTTGAATGCGTCTGATGCCTGATTCCAGGCGTTTCGTTGAGACATTGCATTTGTAACGCAAGCTGTTAGCTTGCGCCTGTGCGAACTAACAGTTCGCGTTATTGGGCCAGCCGCGTCAGATCAAAGACCGGCCCGTGAGTGCAGGCCCGGGTGATGCCGCCGTTGGCCGTGGGGATCACACAGGCCAGGCACGCGCCCACCGCGCACAGAATATCGGCCTGGACGAGCACCTGGCAGAAGCCTTCTTCCAGCCGGAAGCGTTTGGCCTGAATCGCCTGGGCCAGGGCAGTATAGCGTCCGCGGCCCACCCCCGCGCAAATCTGGTCCGCCCAGGGAATGGCCGTGGCCAATGCCTGCTCCCACGCGCTTTCGTCCGGCGCAGTGTGGATTTCCACAGCGATGGGCAGATGGGAGAGCGCGGCTTCGTCCAGCGACCCGTCGAGGCGCAGAAGCAGTGTCACCCGCCCGCCCCGGTCCAGCATTGGCTCCAGCAGGGCCAGGAGCAGGGCCAGCCAGCCGGGGTTGTCGGTCAGATCGGCCAGAATGAGCAGATTGCGTCCGCTCTCGGGCAGGGAAAAGCCGTTGCCAAAAGGACCGAGCAGATCGATCGACGCACCTTCCGATCGACGCCGCAGCCAGCCGTGGCCCGGGTCTTCATCCGGGGGCAGATGGAGCAGCCACTCGTCTCCGGGCAATTGCACCGGCGCCCGCTGTTGCACTGCGTAGAGCGGGCGGCGCAGGTAGAGGCTCCAATCCGTGCGCTCTCCGTCCACCTCCTCGGCGCAGCGGGCCAGGAAATAGCGCCCCGCCACCGGCCCTTCCAGCGACGCGCTGCCCTCTGGCAATATCAGCGGCAGACAGGGCGCGCCCGCAACCCAGCGCACGGGTCCGGCGATGTGGGCGGTGAGGCTGATGGAGGGGGATGTGTTCATAAGTCTTCTCGTTCCCATCGCTCCGCGTGGGGACGCTTTTTCGACGCTCCGCGTCGGTTTGATGGGCGGGCAAGCTTGTAGGTTGGGTGAATGCCGTCCGCCAGGTCTCGAATATCCCGTCAGCAACACAGGCATTCACCCAACGGTGACGGGCTGGTGTTGGGTTCTCGCCGCACACGCGACCGGGCATTCGGCGATTTCCGGCGGCGAGAACCCAACCTACAAATAATTGCCGCCTGTGGTAGAATATCCGTGCGTTTGAACCGCGCTATTGTGGCACAAAAACCCAGGAACTTCCAATCCATGACCCGTCAGCGCCTGCCTGCCCCCACCCACAGCGCATCCTCGCGTGCACCTGTGCGGAGTGCCATCACCCGCTTTCTCAACCGGGAACTGCCATCAGATCAGCAGATTCAGCCCCGTCTGCTCTGGCCTCTCTACCTCACCCCCTGGCTGATTCTAATCCATCTGCTCAACCCCAGCCCGATTTGGGTGCTGCTGGTGATTACACTGCTGGGCGTCTATGCCGCGGCCTATTTTTGGGTGCGTCGCCAGGCCGGGACCATCCGTCTGGAGCGGCGACGCCGGGGCACAATGCTGGTGGCCGGTGATTCCTTGCAGGAGGAGTTTGTGCTGCACAACGAGGGGGTGCTGCCTCTGCTCTGGCTGGAATTTGACGATGACTCCTATCTGCCCGGCTACAATCCCAGCCAGGTGGTAAGCTGTGGAGCCAACCAGAAATACACCTGGCGGGCCGAGGCCACCTGTGAGCAGCGGGGGGTCTTTCGCCTAGGCCCACACCGCCTCTCCGCTGGCGATCCCTTCGGTCTCTTTCGGGTTGAGGTGCAGGGAGAGAGCAGCGAAGCTCTGCTCGTCTACCCCCGGGTGGCCCAACTGCCGCCAATGGAATTGCCTCGGGGCGCGCTGGTCGGGCGGGATCGCCGCCGCCGTCCGTTGGCCGGGGATGACCGTTCGCCGGTGGTGCGGGGCTACCGGCCCGGCGACAGCCTGCGCCATATCCACTGGCCCAGCACAGCCCACCGGGGCGACCTGATGGTGAGCGAACGGGAGGCCGAACCCAGCGGCGATCTCTGGATTGTGCTGGACCTGAACGGCGCGGCCCACCGGGGCATCGGGCCCTCCAGCACACTGGAATATGCGATTGTGCTGGCCGCCAGCCTGACCGCTGAACTGCTCTCCGGCGGGGACCGGCGGGCTGTGGGTTTGCTGGCCGCGGGCACAGGACCGGACGGCGCTCTCTCCGTCACCGTCCCACCCCTGCCTGGCAAAGGCCATCTCTGGCAGATTCTGGCCGCGCTGGCCCCGGCCCAAATTGGCGACACGCCATTGGACGCGCTTCTGCGCCACAACCGGGACCTGCTGGGTCGGGGCCAGACAGTCGTCGTCATCACCCCAGACCTGGCTGAGACGTCTGCCCTGTGGATGGCCGAACTGCTCCATCTGCGCCGGGCGGGCGTGGCGGGCAGCGCACTGCTGGTCACGCCCGCCCCCGCGGATGAGAGAGAGGGAGAGGATTCCTCGGAAGAGGTTCTGCGGGAACTGTTGACCCGGCACGAAATCCCAGCCCAGTTTCTTCAGGCTGGCACACCCCTGGCGGCTTCCCTCACCTATCGACGGCGGCGCACGGTGCTGCTCACCACCCCTACAGGCGGCGTTATCTCCCGGGAAGTGGAAGAGGAGGTAGGCTGATGGCCGCAGGCGCATTGTATGGGCAGGAGACGCCCCCCTGGTTTGTCCGTTTCCTGCATTGGATCGACCGGCACTTTCGTCCAGCCCTGGGCTGGGGCGTCTTTGTGGCCGGGTTGATTTTGTCGATTCTGCCCGCAATAGGTGTGCGCAGCGCCCGCTGGATCAATATGGACTCCAGCGGGGTTGTGCTGGAATGGGTCGGCCCCCTGGCGCTGCTCATATCCTGGCTGCTGGTGACAGGTGTGGGAGCGCTGGCCCGGCGGCGGGGAAGGGTGGCGGGGCTGATCGCAGGTGGGGTATCGCTGGTGCTGTGGCTGCTGCTTGGCCTGGCAACGCTGACGCAGGTGATTGTAGATTGGCTGCCCGGTTTTGGCGCGTTGCGGACCGCCTTTGCCAGCGGCGACTGGCAGCCTGTGGCCGAAGGGATCGGGGCCGACTGGCTCAGTCTGGTCTGGCGTTTTGGCGAATGGCAGCAGGGCATTCTCTCCGGCGGAGCGCACCAGGACGATCTGGTCTTTCTCTGGCTGGCCGGTGCAGTGATCTGGCTGGCGGTCTCGGCCACGGCCTGGCTGCTCCTGCGCACCCGCAACGGGCTGGTCGGCAGTCTGCCCGTCCTCTGGCTGCTGGGCACAATCCAATTCTACGGCTCCGGCCAGCGTCTTCCTCTGGCGCTGGCGTTGGCCCTGGCCCTGGCCCTGCACTTCTGGCTGGACCAGCGCACACTGGAGGCAAGCTGGCAGGCCCGTAAAATCGACTACAGTCCCGGTCTGGCGCTGGACAGGACACTGACCGCGGCCGGGCTGATTGTGCTGATTCTGCTGATCGGCCTGCTCGTTCCGCCGGTGTCGGTCAACAGCCTGGCCTGGCGGGTCTACGAAGTGATGCAGCCGGTCTATCAGCCGATGGAGGATTTGAGCGAGCAGATGTTCCCGGAACTGGAGCGGCGTTCCGGTCTGCGCTTCGGGCGCATCGGCAGCGGTCTGCCCAACCGTTTTCTGCTGGACGGGGGCGCTGAACTTTCCCAGATTGTAGTGATGAAAGTCAGCACCAGCGAGGGTGGCAGCGGTGGGCCGGATGCGGTCCCACCCCGGGTCTATCTGCGCAAAGCCACTTTCTCCCTCTACGACGGCAGCGGCTGGGAGAATCCCGCTGGCCTGGCGCGCCAGCCGGAGGATGCCAACAGCGATTGGCGCAGCGAAGAATGGCAGGGGCGCAAGGAACTGGTCCAGCGCATCACTACCAGTTCCCCGACGGCCCTGCTCTACGCCGCGGGGGAGGCCAAGGCTGTGCTGACCGACTACAGCGTCCAGGCTCGCTCCCCGGATGATCTGGTGGCCCTGTGGGTGCAGTCCGCGCCGGTGAGCCGCTACGATGTGGTCTCCTCCGTGCCTGCTGTCAGCGAGCAGACATTGCAGAACACCCCCGGTTGGTCGGAGAGCCGTCCCCTGCCGCCTGAGTTGGCCGTGCATCTGGCCCTGCCCGATACGGTGACGGAGCGCACCCGCCAGTTGGCCAGGGAACTGGCTGCGGGGCGCACCTCCCCCTACGAAATCGCGGCGACGATTGAGAGCTATCTGCGCGGCTTCCCCTACGATCTGGACGTGCCCGGTCCACCGGAAGGGGTGGATGTGGCCGACTTCTTCCTCTTTGACCTGGCCCGCGGCTACTGCGACTACTACGCCACAGCTTTCGCCACCCTGGCCCGGCTGAATGGGCTGCCCACCCGCTTCGCCACGGGCTACATCACCGCCTTCTGGGATTGGGAGGCCGGGGAGTGGATCGTCACCGAAGCCGAGGCCCACTCCTGGCCGGAGGTCTATTTCCCCGATCTGGGCTGGATTCCCTTCGAGCCGACCGCGGGGCGACCGGCCTTGGAGCGCACGGGCCTGCCGACGATTGAATCCCGGCCCTTTGTGCCCGCGCCTGTGCAGCCGGAGGTGATCGACGAAGTGCCCACCGACGGCTGGAACTGGCAGATGCTCTTCTGGCTGCTGCCTGTGATCGGGCTGCTCTGGGGGCTGCTGGCCTGGCTGGACCGTCGCGACCCGGACGACCCCTGGGTAGCGCTGGTGGGCTGGGGGCGTCGTCTGGGCCGGGGTCCCCAGCAGACCGAGACCGAACTGGAGTATGGCCGAGAACTGGCCGAGCATCTGGACGAACACCCCATCGACGAAGGCGAACGGCAGCGGCGTATCACCGGCAATGTGCTGGGCCTCTCCCAGGCGGTCAGCGAAAGCCGCTACGGGACAGGCCAGTTCAGCGCCCTGGCGGCGAGAAGGGCGACGGCGCGGTGGAAGGCGATACGCAAGGAAATCAGCAGATGGCGAAGATGAAAGAGTGAAGTGAAGTTTGTCGGATACATCAAACACATTTGGAGGAAGCTATGACTATCGAAATCTTCGACAATGATGACAATTCCTATCAACGATGGATGAGTCGAAATAGTAGGGGATATGTACTCAGCGCTAACCGTAATCCTCGGTCTGTTCAGGTCGTATCTCTACATAGATCGGGGTGCAATCACATCACAAATTATGGGCCAACCCAACCTCCAGGATGTTTCACGGGCAACAAAGCGATCAAAATCTGCTCATTGGATCGCTTTGAACTTGATAAGTGGGTTAAAGAAAACAGACCCAATGCAAAAGCGATCAAAGGGTGTCACACCTGTGGCACTGCGTGAACGCACCTTACAGTAAAACGACTGGTTCTTCGGAAGCTAACTGGAGATCAGCCCAGATCAGCGCTGGTTGAGTAGGCTGGTGCTTTTTCCAGCCGTATCGAAACCGAGCGGGTCGGCGCCTCAATGCCAACTTTACGTGTACCCGCCGTCTGGGTTTCGATACGCCACCGCCAAGAGAACGCGTGTTCAATGTCGTCGTGGCGGCTACTCAACCGGCGACGGCTGACCCCTCAACCAATTACCCAATAAACCAATCACCCAATCACCAAAGGAACCTTCCCCCAATGAAAATCACATCCATCGAAACACATCTGGTCAATATGGGTCACCGCAATATCCCGTATGTGCGGATACAGACCGACGAGGGCATCCACGGCATCGGCGAGGCCTACTCGTGCGGGCCGGATAAGGCGACGGTCGAGTGCATTCGGGACTTCGAGGGGTGGCTGATCGGCCACGACCCCCGGGACATCGAAGGGCTGTGGCAGTTGATGTACGCGGGTTCCCGCTTCCCCGGCGGGATGGTGCTCAACGCGGCCATCAGCGGCATCGAGCACGCGCTCTGGGATATTGCGGGCAAGGCCGCGGGGTTGCCCGTCTACCGGCTGGTGGGGGGCAAATGCCGCAACAAAATCCGGGTCTACCAGGCCCCGCGGGGCAATACGCCGGAGGAGTTGGCCGAGAATGCCGTCGCCCTCATCGAAAAGTACGGCTACACAGCCATCAAAATGGGACCCCTGCCGAGCGGCTGGCAGGCGATGCCCTGGAACAAAGCTATGCGCGAGACGGAACGGCGGGTGGAAGCGGTGCGGGAGGCCGTGGGCGAGGACATCGACATCGGCCTGGACCCCCACGCCCGGCTCTTTGAGGTCTCCCAGGCCCAGGAACTCTGCCGGGTGGTGGCTCCCTATCGCCCCTTCTTTGTGGAGGAACCCCTGCGCCCGGAGAACTACGACGCGATGCAAAAGTTGAGCCAGCAGGTGGATGTGCCCCTGGCGACCGGCGAGATGCTCTACACCCGCCACGAGTTCCGGGAACTGCTGGCCCGCCAGGCCGTCAATATCATCCAGCCCGACATCTGTCTGATGGGCGGTCTGTGGGAGATGAAGAAGATCGCAGCGATGGCCGATGCCCATTACGTGAGTGTTGCGCCCCACAACCCCTGCGGCCCGGTGGCCACCGCGGTGAATGTCCATTTTGCGGCGAGCACCCACAATTTTCTGATTCTGGAATATCACGCGGACGACGAGGGGGCGCGGCGGGATATTGTGGACGAGCCGATGAAGCTGGTGGACGGCTATCTGGAAATTCCGGAGAAGCCGGGGCTGGGCATCGACCTGAATGTGGAGGCCCTGGGCGCGTATCCGTTCAAGTCCTGGCACCGGGGATTTACGTTCCGGGAGGATGGCGCGCTGGCGTATCAGTAGGGGAGAAGGGAGGAAGGGATGACAAGAGGACAGGATGAGTTTCTCGTCCCTTCCTCCTTCCGTTTGTGTTACAATAGCGTCAGCTTCTCGTTCCCATCGCTCTGCGTCGGGGTGGCGGCGCAAGCTGTCAGCTTGCGTTACAAGGGCTGGGGACGCGGAGCGTCCGTTGGGAGTTCCCAAGCGGGAGCGTGGGGAACCAGCAGTGTGGAAAGGGCACGCGGATGAGCGAACAGAAACCACCCAATCCGGGGCGACGCCGATTCTTTGGGGAAATTCTCTCCAATTTGGGGCGCGAGGCGGGTCTGCTGGCCCGGGAGGCCCGGCGCGCAGCGCGGGAAGTTGACGACGCTTTGGCAGATGCCGGTGTGAAGCAGCCGGAACAGCCGACAATGGAAACGGCCACCCACACCGAACTGGACGAAGGCGCGCTGGCTGAACGGCTGGACGCTATCGACGCCGAACTTTCGGAACTGGACGGGCAGGTGCAGCAACTGTTGGAGGCTGCTGCCCAGCCCCAGCCCCTGGCCGGGGAAGACCGGGAACTGTTGCGCCGGGTGGCGGAACTACTGGCCGCACGCCATTCGGAATTGGCGGACGAGCCGTCTGCGATGGAAGATGCAGAAGAGGAAGCGGGCGATTCTGACGACGAAGCGTCTATACTGCGCCGCCGTCGCAGAGTTTTGCGCGAGAAAGTCTGGGCGTTGATTTCGGCGCTGCTGGGCGTGCGCCTGTTTGATGCGCTCTACGAGACATTCGTAGCCGAGGAATTGGTTCCGTGGGCCAAAGCACAGTGGCAGAGTATCTTTGCCCAGGCCGAAGCCGCCGGAGTCATTGAGCAGTCGCCTCTCTCCTCGCCACTGCCTTCGCCCACCGCAGAATCGCCCTCGCCCATCGAAACGCCCATCCCCAAACCGGAGACGCCCACGCCGCCCCGCCGCTCTTCGACAGGCTCAGGACAAGAGACCCGCCGCGTGGGACGAATTCCCGTGCCCGAAACGGTGACTGTGCCCGCAGGCCATTTCTGGATGGGCAGCGACAAACGCATTGACAAAGACGCCTGGGACCACGAACTGCCCCAGCACCGGCTCTATCTGCCCGGCTATCGTATTGGCAAATATCCGGTGACGAACGAGGAGTACGCGGCTTTTCTGACCGCTACCGGTCATAGCGTGCCACACCGCTGGGAAGAAAACCGGACAAAACTGGACCATCCGGTTGTATACGTTACTTGGCTGGATGCCACGGCTTACTGTCGCTGGCTGAGCGAAACGACAGGGCGAGACTATCGCCTGCCCAGCGAAGCCGAATGGGAGAAGGCAGCCCGGGGCAGTGACGGGCGTATTTATCCCTGGGGCAACCAGCCGCCGGATGAACGGCGCTGCAATTTCGACAATAATGTGGACGATACAACGCCCGTCGGTAGCTACCCGGCTGGCGTCAGTCCCTACGGCTGTTTCGATATGGCGGGTAATGTGTGGGAGTGGACGAACAGTTTGTATCGAGGATATCCGTACCGTTTTGATGACGGGCGGGAGGAATCAGAACATAAGGGAAATGAAAGTCGTGTGTTGCGGGGCGGCGCATTTTATGGCAACCGTAAGGAGGCGCGCTGCGCCTCCCGCTGGTACGACCCTTGGTTCAGGCACTACTACCGCGGGTTTCGCCTCGCCACGGGCCTCTCTCGTTAGGCAGTTGTCTTCTGTCCGCTGTCAACTGTCCCCTGTTGTCATAAACACAAAATTCCCCGTGAGATTCTCCGTGGCTGTTCGCTTCGGCCCGTGAGGGCCGCCGCGGTGCGGCCCTCACCCCCGCCCCCTCTCCCAGCCGCGGCGATGGCGGGTGGGGGCTGTTGGTTGGACTGGGAGAGGGGAGTCTGTCGATGGCGATTGGGGGACTGATGGATGATTGGGTGTCGATGACGAAATGCACCAATTTCCCCTCACCCCAACGCCTTTGGCGTCCCCCTCTCCCAGTCGTGGCGTTGGTGGGTGGGGGCTGTTGATGGGACTGGGAGAGGGGAGTCTGTCGATGGCGATTGGGGGACTGATGGATGATTGGGTGTCGATGACGAAATGCACCAATTTCCCCTCACCCCAACGCCTTCGGCGTCCCCCTCTCCCAGTCGTGGCGTTGGTGGGTGGGGGCTGTTGATGGGACTGGGAGAGGGAAGTCTGTCGATGGCGATTGGGGGACTGATGGATGATTGGGTGTCGATGACGAAATGCACCAATTTCCCCTCACCCCAACGCCTTCGGCGTCCCCCTCTCCCAGCCGTGGCGTTGGCGGGTGGGGGTTGTTGGTCGGGCTGGGAGAGGGGAGTCTGTCGATGGCGGCAGGACCCCACCCCAGCCCTCCCCTTGCCGCTGCGCTAAGGGGAGGGAGCCGATTGAGGCGTTGATGGCATCGGCTGCGTAATCAGAAACTCAACGAGAGACCCGCTCCTCCCCCGGAACGGGGGAGGCTGGGTGGGGGTTCTGTGTGGATGACGAATTGCACCAATCGTCACTGACCCCCGCCTCTCCCAGCGCGTAGGTCAGCACAGACGAACCGCTGCCATCGCCGGGAGAGGCGGGGGTGTCCCTCCAACAGCCGACCTTCCCTTCACTGGTAGGGGGCGGTGAGGGCGGCGGCAATCCAACTTCTCCGTGGCTGGACCAATCGGACCGTCTCGCCTACAATACCCGTAGCGGTAGTACAGTTTGGGTCGTTCTTCTCTTGAGGTAGCGCTATGTCCATCACAATCAAAGTCGCAGGCCCTCTCAAACAGCACCTCCCGCCGGGCGGGTCCATCCCCGACGCCGCTACTGTGGGCCAGGCCATCGAGCGGCTGGCCCTGCCCGAAGTCGGCTCCCTGATTATGCTGGTCAACGGGCAGATGGTCCACTGGCACACGGAACTGAACGACGGCGACACCCTGGAACTCATCCCCGCCATGTGCGGCGGGGCCTGAATTGAAGATAGGATTGTATACACGGATGGGATGGAACACGGATTTCTTCTGCAAAAATCTGTGCAATCTGCGTCTACTGCCTCCCTTTTTTCATACTTCCTTGTACCCAATCGGGCGCGAATACGAACCGCATAATCGCGCAATCTCATAATCTCAATTTTTTCAACCACAACGGAGGAATTTCTCATGGCAGTTGGTGGCGTATGGGGCAAACTATTGCATGTGGACCTGACCGATGGACGGCAATGGATCGAAGAGCCGTCCGACGAAATCTATCTCAAACTGCTGGGCGGGCGGGCGATGGCGGCCTGGCTGCTCCTGCGCGATCTGCCCGTGGGCGCGGACCCGCTGGGGCCGGAGAATCTGCTCATCTTTGCGCCGGGCATCCTGCAAGGCTCCAACCTGCCCGGCGCGGGTCGCCACGGCGTCGCGGCCAAGAGTCCCCTGACCGGGGCCATTGCCAGCTCGGAAGCGGGCGGCTGGTGGGGCCACGAATTCAAGCGCACGGGCCACGACGCGCTGATCGTCCACGGTAAATCTGACAAACCCGTCTACCTCTGGATCAAAGATGGCGAAGTCGAGATTCGGGACGCCGCGCATCTCTGGGGAAAGGACACCGCGGATGTAGAGTGGGCCATCCAGGGCGAACTGGACGACAAGCGCATTCGGGTCTCCCAGTGCGGCATTGCCGGGGAGAATCTGGTGCTCTACGCCAATGTCATCAACGACATCAACCGGGCCGCGGGCCGGGGCGGGCTGGGCGCGGTGATGGGCAGCAAGAATCTGCGCGCCGTGGCTGTGCGGGGCAATCAGAACCCGCCGGTCGCCACCCGCAAACGGGTCACCGGCGTCTCCAAATGGCTGGGCGACAACTACAAGACCAAAGCGGCTAGTTTCGTGGCGATTGGCACGCCGGGCGGTGTAAATAACCTGGCCGCGGCCAGCGCCCTGCCCACCCACAATTTCCAGGACCCCTTCTTTCCCCAGCACCAGAGCATTAGCGGCCAGTTGATGCAGGAGACAATCCTCATCGGGCGAGACACCTGCCAGGCCTGCCCCATCAGTTGCAAGCAGGTGGTGGAGCACGAGGACCAGACCTATCCAGACAGCCCCTATATGCGCTCGGACTTTCTGCACAAACTCAAGCTTTCCAAAGAGTATGGCGGACCGGAGTACGAGTCCATCGCCGCCCTGGGCAGCGCGTGCGGAGTGGACGATTTCATCGCCATTGCCAAAGCCAATGAGCAGACCGCCCGCTACGGCTTGGACTCCATCAGCCTGGGCATGACCATCGCTTTTGTGATGGAGTGTGTGGGCCGAGGACTGCTGACCGCAGAACAGACCGGCGGCTTTCTGCCCCGTTTTGGCAGCGCCGCGGATATGATGGAAGCGGTGGAGATGATCGCCCACGGCGAGGGCTTCGGTGCCCAGATGGGCCAGGGGTCCAAGCGGCTGGCGGCCTGGATCGGCGGGGACGCGGCCGACTCTCTGGTGGAAGTGAAGGGCCAGGAGTTGCCTATGCACGAACCCCGGGCCAAGCACGCCCTGGGCGTGGGCTATGCGGTAGCTCCCGTGGGCGCGGACCATATGATGAATATGCACGACACCGGCTTCGCCCAGCCCGGCGAGGGTCTGGAGCGGGTGGCCGAAATCAAGCGCTTCCCGCCGATGGCCTTCAACGATCTGAGCCACCAGAAGATGGACCTTTTCTACCACGAAGTCAACCGCAAGCATATGCTGGACAGCGCCATCATCTGCCACTTCCTGCCCTACTACCCCAGCCACGTGGCTGAGGTGTTGGGCGGGCTGACCGGCCACGACTATACGCCCCAGGACCTGCTGGATGTGGGCGAGCGGGCGCAGACCCTCTGCCGTCTCTTCAACCTGCGCGAAGGTTTCACCGAGGAGGATGACCGGATGCCCCGCCGGGTGATGAAAGCCTTCAAAGAGGGGCCGCTGGCCGGGGTGGAGATCACCCAGGAGATGTTCCTCAACGCCCGCAACCACTGGTACGGGCTGATGGGCTGGACCGAGGCCGGCGTGCCCACCGCGGAGCGCTTGCAGTCGCTGGAACTCACGGAGATTTTGGACGGCATGGAATTTGTGGCCGCCTGATGTAAGGTCCGAAGTTGAAGCTGGCGCGAAATTTTTGTATACACGGATGAAAAGGAACACGGATAGGCGGCAAAGCTATCCGTGTTCCTTTTCATCCGTGTATACAATTTCTTCAATGGTTCTGGCTACGCCAGGTTAGGAGAACCCCCCAATGACCTCTGCTGAAATCGAAGAATTTCTGGCCGCGGATCGCAATGCCGTGCTGGCGACGAATGGGGCCAACGGTATTCCCCAACTGACGCCGGTCTGGTATCTCTACGAGGATGGACTGCTCTACGTCAGCGCCCAGGCCGACACGGTGAAGGTGCGCAATCTACGCCGGGACCCGGCCATCGCCCTCTGCATTGACGGCGGACGGGGCGATGCCAGCTATGTGACCGTGCGCGGTCGGGCCGAACTGATCGAGCCGGGCCAGCCCCGCCAGGAGGAGATGCGCCGCCGCATCATCCACAAATATCACAGCAGCGCCGAGGCCGCCGATGCCTACTACGCCAGCGTGCGCGGGAGCCGGGCGGTGCTGATCGTTGTGCAGCCGGAGAAGATTGTGAGGTGAGACGATTGATGCCAACCGATAAACACAACGAAACGGCCCGCCGGGACACCCCCGGCGGGCCGTTTCGTGAAGAATAGCACCCACCCTATCCTTCTCCCTTCTTGGCAACTTCCTCCGTTGTCACCGCCACCCCTTGGACCTCCTGGGCTTGGACCGAGCACATCGATTTTCTCAGCGCACCACTCCTGGCAAGTAAACCCGGGGCGTGAGCGCGATGCCGCTGGGTACTGTCAATAGCGCACCGTTGTCCTGCTTGCTTCTCACTGGCGAATTGGCGTCCAGGTGGAGTACAAACGTCGCCGTCGGGTTGACCTGCACGGTCACGACATAAATACCTACGTCAGCACCGGCTGTGTCCAACTCTACCTGTAGCACACCTTTGCTGTCGGTCTGTCCCGTTCCCACCTGATGCCCGTTGAGCAGGATCGTTGCCTGGGCATTGGGCGGGAAGTTCTCGGCCCGGATGGTGAAGAAGCTGCCCGGCGCGCCGTCGGCAAAGTTGCTGGTGACCGTAGGCGTCGCCACAGCCAGTTCCAGGCTTACATCGTCCAGCAGAAAGGTGCTAGGGTCGGAGATGGCGTCGTTGCGCAGTTTGAAGCGCAGGTTCACTTCCTGGCCCCGGTAGGCGTTCAGGTCAAGCGTGTGGTGGGTCCACCCACTACTGTTCTGCGACTGGCAAAAGGGATGCTCACCGATCTTCGTCTGGCCGATCCAAACTTCGGTGATTTCAACCGTGCAGTTGGTCTCCGTCGAGTGTAGATAAGAATAGTAGTGCAGGCGCAGGTCGCCGCCAGTAGGCAACGTCACCTGTTGGGAAAGCTCGCTGGTCTCGTCGTCGATCTGACCGAGAACTGCGGCCCAGCTACCGGAACGGGGGCTGGTGTGGGGCACATCCCCGCCCTGGCGGATGAGGGCACGGCCCTGGGTTGAGGACTCGTCCCAGCCTGTACGTCCGACCTCGAAGTTGCCGTTCTGGAGCAGATGGGCGGCGTTGATGATGCGCAGGGTCACCTTCACTGTCTGGGGACTTTGCAGCGCGCCGTCGGCGTTGAAGGTCACATCGCCGCTGTATGTGCCTTCGCCCATCCCGTTGCTGTCAACAGAGAACACAACCTGCGCGGATGGCGCACCGCTGCTCGCATCCAGCGCGAGCCAGGGAATCGATTCGGACGCGTTCCAGGTGAACGAATCGGTGCCGTCATTCAACACCTGAATGCTCTGATCTGTGGGGGAGGTGCTGCCGGCAACCCCGATGAATGTCAATTCGGTGGCAGACAGGCGCAGGATGGGCTTGTCGATTACATACTCGTAGGCCCCGATGTCGCAGTGCGCCCCCCGAGGACGGGTGATGCCCCGCTGATCTGTGGCTGGGCAGGCAGTGTCGTTGCCCGCATCAATGGCCGGACTGCCGTCCAGGAGGGCATGGGTCAGGGTCGGGCCGCCGTTGTCCTGCAGGGGGCCGAGATTGGCATCGACTTTTGTGATATCACCTATCGATGTGAATACACAGGTGCCGTCGTCGGAGAGGTTGTGGCCTTTGGAGGCATCACTGGGAACGTCGGTACAGTTGTCGCCGTCGTTGTTCGATACGATGGTGTTGTCTAAACCGAGAGAAATTGGATCAAATTCGCCTTGCGCCAACAGTCCAGCACTGCCCTGGCTAGAACGGTTGAATGCTACGGTTGTGTTGTGCAGGTTGATCTCTCCGCTCCACTGAACACTTCGTACAGCAGCGTCAAAATCGGTCACCAACGCGGTATCGATGGCACCACCCTCCGGTGCCTGGTTCCCACTGAAGGTGCTATTCGTGATTTCGACAATGGGAATGCCCGGGCCTATGTGTTCTGGCATCAACCCTCCACCGCGTACAGTGGCTGTATTATTGGCGATAAGACTTTGGGAAATCTCGATGGCCTTGCCCCAAGCCACGATACCGCCTCCATAGGCCGCGGTGTTGTCGCGCACTGTGCTGCTGATCAATGCGAATCCGCCGCGGATGCCCCCACCCGCGAAGCCAGCCTGATTGTGGGCGACCAGACTGTTCTCAATTCGCGTATTCCCATCGGCGCGGATGCCACCACCCCAGGTCGCTGCGCGATTGTGGCTGATCTCGCTGTTAATGATCACCAAATCCAGCGCTTCAATGCCTCCGGTCATACCATTCCCGTTGGTATCCGGGTTGAAACTGTCGGCCCTGTTATAGGCAATAATGCTGTTTTCGATGCGTCCGCCTGCGCCTGAATGAATGCCGCCAGTATAACTTGCCACGTTACTCATCACCTGCGTGTTGGTCAAATACAATCCTGAGTACTCTACACCCCCGCCTCCAGCGTGATAGATGCCGCCGCCAGAGGGAGCACTGGGGCAATATTTGCTGCTGCTCTTCAAGCCAGTACTATTGCTGATCACCTGGCTATCTTGCAGGACAAGACGTCCATAGTCGACATAGATGCCTGCACCGCTAAGACCACAACTATCGCTCTCGTCTCTGTCAAGCTGGTTATTGCGGACAATCGTGTTGGTGAGTGTGATGTAGCCCATACCCGACAGCCCACCTCCTTGAGAGGCGACATCACCGAGCACAACATTGTCCTCAATCACGCTATCCACAATCGTGACCTGAGCGGTGTTGCCGGTAGCGATTCCACCGCCGTAGCGCAGGGCAACGTTATCGGCAATCAGACTGTTCTCGATCAGCAGGGGCGCGGTGGCAGCGAACTGGTCAATGACAAGTTCTGCCTGATAGATCCCGCCAGCATAGTTGGCATAGTTGCTGATAATCTGACTATCCCTCACTGTCAGTGTGCCCTCGCTGCGGATGCCGCCGCCACAACAATCGCTGGCGAAGTTCGAGTAGTTACGGGCGTCGCCGCCGGTAATCGAGACATTCTCGATGGTCACCGTCGGCGTGAAGGCAGACAGAAACTCACCGGGATTGGACGGGTCAAATTCCCCCTCATACGTGTGACGAATATGCAATACCCGGTCTGGATTGTTACTGGGAAAGCCGCTGGCATCGATAATTGTCTGGCCAGCGCCGCTGCCCTGGAGGATCGTGTCGCCGCGGATGTCCAGGTCCCCGGTAGCGCTGTTATCTTCGTCGTTGCCGCCAATGGTCAGGCGATAGATGCCAGGCCCCAATACAATTGTATCTAGCCCTGTGTCCTGATTGGCGGCAATGATGGCCTCGCGCAGGGAGCAGTCCTCGTCGCAGTTACCGTCGTTGGTGTCGGCGGTCTTGGTCACGGTGAAGGTCTGGGCGTGGGCGGTGGGTGTAGGAGCCAGCGTCCACAGCAGGGCCAGACTCAGCAGCCCGGCCAGGAGCACTGTACAGAGAAGAGAGATACGATGTGTCATGGGTTACTCCTTCTTACCTCATTAGTTTCTTTGCAGTACGAGTTTGTATATCACAATCACGGTAAGGCTACGCGCCCTAGTTCTAACCAGCGCGCACATTCCGGAGTCAGAACCCGAGACTTTGTTGCTTCACACATCGCTAACTCATTTTCTGAAAGAACACCTTTCCACCTGCCATTCGTCCCTTTATAGAAGAAGGTCTTGGCGCCACCCTTAAATACCATGCTCGGCTCCTTTTCATCCGCGATGGCTTTCTTCTTCAATGCGGAAAAACGAACCGCTTGGGCAACATTGACAATGGATTCAGCAGATACTTCCATCTCCAGAAATGAGGTAATGGTTCTCATCTCCTCTTCCAGGTTGGCCAGGAGATCATTGAAATGGACAAAGAGAATATTGTTGAGATGACGAAAATTCCACCACGTTTGCGTATGGTGCATATTCCCCCAATATGGATATCCTTCCTCCTCCCACTCAAACCAGCCTCGATTGATCCAGGTTTGCCAAAACGTATGAATATCCGACGGAGCCGCTGGAAATGGTTCTCCCACCCGTCCAGGGAGCTGGTTGACATAGGAGATGAATTCATCGGAATGATTGGAATAGTGATTCCACAGCGACATAAACACATCACGGGGTGATCGTCCCACGACGATGTATTTGACTTGAGGGAAAAAGGGTAAACCATCCAGCGGTAGATGCGTTTTGATACATCGCCGGTGCTCTTGGGCTTCCAACATAGCCAATGCCCTCTCTAAAGGACGAAAACGGGTGTCCAGCCATGGAGAAACCTTCAGCACAGGCGGCACATCTTGCGCCAGGAAGATCAGGCGCAGGATGATGTGTTGCATCCAGGTTGTTCCCGACTTGATCGATGTGGCAATGACAATATCGTCGTCCCGAGGAACGTAGTGGTCCCAGTGGGTGCTGTCCAGGATGTGATTCTGATAAATCCGTGTCACTTGGGGTAGCGCGTGGACATTCAAGGCAGGCTCCTCTGCTGTACTTTTTATAGCCGTTTCTTCATATTAAGATGGTTGCTGCTGAGCATATTGCACTTACCTATCGCCAGTGCCCCGATCAGGTCAACAATAGCTTCTGATGACCTACCAGCCCCGCAAGTACAGCCCGCTCGGCCGGGTCGAGTTGTACTTCCGTAGCGCCATAGACCGACGTCGAGCAGCAGGATCCCGGCGCCGATGGCGACAAAGCCGGTTGTGATCACATGTCCATAATCAGAAAGCGCGTAGGCGCTGAGAAAATCCCGGGCCGGGCTCAGGTCCGGGCGCAGCACCTGGGAAACGACGACGGTAAGGAGGAACACGAGGAAGCAGGCCAGCGCAAACGTGGCAAGCGGGCGGACCGTGACATGGACCCTTGCTCGGGCAGAGCATTGGTGGATTTTGGGGTAGTCATCTACATTTGTCTCGTGTGCTTGACGTTCAGTTCGATTGCTCGGCAAGCATTTTCAGGCGGTCAACTGTTGCTCGCGTAGCCGGTAGAGCGACCCCTGGACAATCTCGTCTGCGTGTCTGAAAATTCCGCCGTGCTGATTGGGGTGAATCCGCAGCCGGTTGTGAGCCAAGTCGCATAGGTTACTCTGCTTTGATGGGCTTACGGCCTCTGGCAATGAACAGAAGGGTCATACAGAAGAACAGACCCTCTCTGCTCGCTTGCGCCAATTGCCCTAACCAATCCTCGACCTGTTGGGATGACAGTTCCCCAGAATGTCTGAGCGCTTCGGCCGCGTCACGCAGGCCCAGCACGTGCTGGTCCACGAAGTCAAAGTCCTCGAAAACGATCGGTGTCGGAGCAACGGTCACATCCGTCAGGCCAGCTTTCTTGAGCAGACCGAATAGCTGACGACCACAGCGGCCATTCGGGTACAGGTCTGATCGTTTCTGCATCACCTTGCGTGTCGCCGCTTTGTCAGGCGAATCGATCAGGAAGCCATCGAAATCGGGATCTACAAGAACAATCCACCCACCGGGGCGGACCACACGAATGATCTCAGCCAATGCTGTTTGCGGCCTGTCCAGATGGTGCAGGACCCGGTCGGCGCGGCAGCCGTCAAATGCGTTGTCCGCAAACTCCAATCCGTATGCATCGCCGATCTGATATTGGAGCGGCAGGTTTTGGTTCTGGATCAGTTGCCGGGCCTCGGCAATCATCGTTTCGCTCTTATCGACGCCAACGACGCGACCATCAGGTCCGACAAGGGCAGCCAACTCTCTGGCGTCTGTGCCTGGCCCGCAGCCGACGTCCAAGAGCTTGGCGCCTGCCTTCGCTTCCAGCAGGCCGAAGGTCTCCTGCTTGTAGGCCTTTACCAAGTCCAAGCCAGCGAGCGTGTTCATGTGCCGCACAAAGGCCGCCGGCTCAGCCTCTTGGTCGACATTTGCGAACCGACTCCATGTGGCGGTTCTCTGCTGTCTCTTTGGCATAACAAATCTCCTTCTTTGAGAGCAACTACAGGGGCTCTTCTTTGAACAAAGGGACACGGATGGGATAGATTTGCACGAATCCGTGTCAATCCGTTTCATCCGTGTCATCCGCGTTCCATTTTTCTGGACAGGATGCTCATTCCTCATCTCAGCCGAAATTGGACGGATCCGTCTGGTTTGCCGTCTACCCCTCCCGCGTCGTCGGGTCGATGATCGCCCGCACCTCGGAGATGCGGTTGGCCGGGAAGCCGCTCTGGGCCGCGTGCCGGCGGATGGCTTCGGCGTCGGGCGCGATATAGACGCAGTAGGTCTTGTCCGCCACCACATAGCTGTGCAGCCACTGGATGTGGGGACCCATCTCTTCCAACACACTGCACGACTGGCCAGCGATGGCCTGGTACTGCGCCGGCGACGACGCACCGATCTTCGGAATTTCTCGTTCAATCACAAACTTTGGCATAGTTCTTCTCCTATTTTGTAGTCGTCAAGAAGATGGTGGAATTTTCAACGCAATGGCGCAAAGGAGCAGAGACGCAGAAATTGCTTTTCTCTCTGTGCCTTTGCCTCTTTGCCCCTTTGCGTTAAGAAACAGCTATTCCACCATCCCGTTGACCAGTACAGTTCTTCTCCTATTTCTCCTGAATCTTCTGGGCAATCTCCTCGGCCATCTCCGGCGTCACCGCCACCCCGTGGACCTCTTTGGCGTGGGCCGCGGCCTGGGCCAGCACTTCTTCGACAGTCTCCGCGGTCACAACCGCCTGGCAGTCGAAGCCCACATCACTACATTTGAGCGTCTTCATTGTTGCTTCTCCTTTGAATGAAAAAGGTGCATACCTGCCAGGTTTCTGGAATCTGGCAGGTATGCGTTCAGTTGTGTCAGATTACTGCCCGTTCACCGGTGCCCGGGTGACGTGGCTTTCGGCAGCCATCACCTGATACGTTGCGATCTCGTAATTACTCAACGCAGGATGGCTCTTGACTGCACCAAACAACTCGCCGTCCATATACGTTTGCAGGGCATCGGCGTCGGCAAAGTAGTAGGCCGCACCGGCTGTCTTCGCTTCAGGATTCAGCGTCCACACCTTCCAGACCAGCCCCGGCACAGCCGCAAACATCTCAGCCATTGGCGACACTTCAGCGATATATTCATCCGCCGTGTCAAAGTCATAGGTGAACTCGACATCGAGTATCATTCCAGACTCCGCACTGGCATCAGCCATACCCTCGCCATCGCCCCGCAACTGCGCGTGGGTAACCAGCGACTCGCTACGCATGACATCGTAGGTGCGAATGCGATAATCGCTCAGAGCGGGATGGCTTTGCACAGCGCCAAACAGTTCGCCGTCCATATAGGCCTGCCGGATATCAGAATTTTCGAAGAGGTATACGGCACCGGCACGTTTGGTTTCGGGATTCAGTGTCCAGGTCTTCCAGACCAGCCCAGGCACTGCCGCAAACATCTCGCCCATTGGCGACACTTCGGCGATGTACTCGTCCGCGCTGTCAAAGTCATAGGTGAAGGTAACATCCAGCACAGCCGTGCCCTCGCCCGCCAGCCGATTGGTAATCTCAATCGGCGCTGCCAGTTCCAGCGTGGTGTAGATAGGGCAACGCAGCCGCCACTGATCGGCCAGCGCGTCCATCTCTTCCATCGAAGGGCCGTCTGCTGTGACAGCGGCCCGGAAAGCGCGCACACGGGGGTTGACCGCCCCGTCGCTCATACCCGCCGGTGCGAAGTCGGCTTCCACATTCACGCTCAGGCTGTTCAGCGGGATATCCATCTCCACAGCAGCAGCTTCGTAGAGAAAAGCGCCGCAGGTACCCAGTGAGCCTAGAAGCATATCCATCGGATTGATCTCCTCGTTAGGACCGCCCAGCGGGGGCACGGAATCGACGAGGATGCGGTTGCCTCGGGCCGACACAATCGCCCGTCCGTCCTGCACCATCTCCACATTGGCTTTGGCCGTAGCCAGGGTCACATCTTCCTCATCGGACTGAATAGCTGGTGCAGCGTCCGGGCCTGCTGTTTCTCGGCCCAGGGCCGCGCCGGCCACGAGCAGAGACAGAATCAATACACTGGCAAGTAAAATCGATATTCGTCGGTACATCGGATAACTCTCCTTTGTGAAAATTGGATGGCGATAGGGTACTGATAACGGCTCACTCTTCACCTTCCCCATCCTCCTGTAACATAAACTTCCGTAACATCTCCACCAGCGCCTCCCAGCCCTGGAAGTAGCGGACTTCGCCGTCGGCGATGTATTGGATGCGCCCTCGCCACACGGATTCTTCGCCGATACTCTCCTCTTCCCAGAGACGCAGGGTAAAGAAGTGGCTGGGCGGGGAACGGGTTTGTTGAGACATCGACCTGTCCTTTCATTTGGCTTTGAAACCGGTAGCAATAGCCTCCCACACATAGCGTTTCATAACCGTTTCGCACAAAAAAAGAAGTTCGACTTTTGCCAAAAGTCGAACTTCTTGAAGGACTCACAATCGATTGTTCTACCGCTGTGCGCCTACCCCAGGGCTTTGCAGCAGTCACGAGGCCCGGAACAAACGAGTCCGAGAGAGAGTGAGCGTCGGTTGAGTAGCGGCTTTGACGCGGCCAACTCGCTTGGTTTCGACACGCTGCGCTGCTCAACCGGCGCTGATCTTGGGTGGATGACAGCGTATCGAAACCAGCGAACGGCTGACAACCGAATACTTCTCGACTTTTGAAAAGCCCTGAGCCTACCCGGCCTGGCACTGACGGCGGATCTGCGCGATGTGGCCGATGTCGTGATTCGCTACCCAGCGGCCCAGGTCCAGGACGGACGTAATGCGCCCCGGTCTGCTGCCCCAGCGCGACCAGAGGTCCGGCGTCAGGTCGCGCAGCAGATCCAGAACTTCCGTCCGTGTCTGGCGGAATCCAGCCACCAACTGGGCCGCAGACCAGCTTTCGTAACCTTTGCCCTCGTGGGTCTTCCAGGCCACCTCCCGAAACACAAGTGGCTTGACCTCTGCGTCGGCCAGAAGGCTCGGCGTCAGATCCAGAAAGAGCCGGTCGGTTTCGATCAGATGGGCCATTAACTCCCAGATAGCCCACTCCTCCGGCGTAGGTTTGCGTGTCAGTGCCCCGTCGCTGATTCCCTGGACCGCGGCGGCCAGATTGTCCGGCGCTGCGGCCAAAGAAACCAACATTTCCAGAGGCAGCAGGCGGCCCAAATGTTGCGGCGTGTCATTGTAATAGGGGCCAAACTTGGCTAGCTCTGCCGACGGGGCCGCGCACAGAGGACATTGTGCCGGTTGTTCCCCTTCAATCAAATAGCCGCAATTGTAGCAGCCATAGAGAAAAATTTTTACGTCCTTTTCCAGCACATCAGGATTGCTGCTGAGACTGGCCAGACCCCGCTGTAAGATATCCCGCAACTGCTCGCTCACCCGCTGGTTCCGTTCCAGAATAGCGTCTGCCACCGTGTCAGCATCTCCAGCTTCGCCGGTTGCAACGCCGCCGTCGGTCAGGTCCAGTTCATCCAAAATGGCGTGAAAAAGTTGGGGGCCGTCGATGCGGGGCTGAAGCAGCCGGGCAGCATTCATCGCCAACACCCATTGAGTATGCCCAGCGGCGCGCAGAATCTTCGCCACATTGAACTGTCCCTGCAAGACTGCCGTTTCCGCCGCGCTCAAATTGCGCACATAGGCCTGTCCGCCGATGGCAACTTCGCGGCGCAAAGCCTCTGTCACTGATTTCTCCATTGCACACTCCCTTTGCGATCGTCTGGTAGTATCGCCTGCACGGGCTGTGCGGCCAGGAAAATGGCGCGCAGCTTTTCGTCTTCCAAACCGGCGGCAATGGCCTGCACAATCGACTGCGCCTCGGCCAGTAGAGCCGCTGCCTGCTCCGCCCTGCCGGTTCGTTCCATTTCCTGGGCCAGTCGCCAGCGACCCTGCCAGCGCAAGGGCTGATATTCAATGCGATCGGCCAATGCAACCGCGGCTTGCAGGCGGGGGATGCTCTCTTCAGCCCGGCCCAAGGCGGCCAGGGCCGCGCCCGCCAACTCGTGACTCAGCGCCACATACTTTTGCGCGCCTGCCGACTGGGCCAGGGAAAGGCCCTCTGCGGCCAGAGCCAGGGCATCGCTCGCCCGGTCCAGCGCCAGATAGCATAAGCCTCTGGTGTGGAGCAGACGCAGACGCCAGCGCCAGGCGTGATAGCCGTACTGCTTCTCGCCCAGTCTGGACTCCAGCCGGGCCAGTTCGTCCAGCGACCGGGACGGTTCGCCCAAACACAGCCAATCGAGGCAAAGATTGAGGCGGGCGCTGACCTCCGCCGTGATCTTTCCCCATTCCTGGGCCAGGGCCACCCCGGCCTGATCGAATGCCAGCGCGCCCGCGTAGTCGCCCAACTGCTGGTGCAGCCAGCCCCGCATATTGGGGATTTGGGCCAACAGCGAGCGATGTTCGATGGCAGTGGCGATGGCCTCGCTGCGGTCAAAAGCAGCAAAGGCAGCGCTGTATTCGCCCAGCCCGCCCAAGGCCCGACCCCGCATATTCCAGGCAAAAGCCACCCCGGCCCGGTGTTCATCAGTCGCCTGCAACAGGTCCAATGCTTGGCCAGCGGACACAGCCGCGGCCTCAAAGTCGCTCTGCTGCCCCTGCAAAAAGGCCAGATCGGCCAGGGCACGCCCTTCCCGCCAGCGATTGTTCGTGCGCCGGGCAATCGCCAGGGCCTGCCCAATCAGTCGGGATTCTTCGTCCAAATTGCCCCAGCGGCTGCTGTGATATTGGCCCAGCAGAGAGAGGCTCTGGGAGACGGTCTCCCAATCTTCTACCGCTTCCGACGCGGCCAATGCCTGGCGAATGTACGGTTCCGCCGCTGCCAAATCGTAGAGAGCGGAATAATAGACATCCGCCACAGCATAGAGCAGGCGGACGCGGAGGGGATCGGTATCAGGTAGCAGGGCCAGGGCCTGCTGAAAAGCCTCTACCGCGGCTGGGTAGGCTTCCACGCCAAAGCGCGCCCGGCCCAGTCCGTGCAACGCAGTGGCCTTTGGCTCATCTGTCTGGGCCAGCGCCACGGCCTGGGCAAACAGCCCCACGGCTTGGGCAGGCAGATAGGCAGATAGTGCGTGTTCACCGGCTCGGCAGTAGTGGTGAACGGCCCGCGCCGGTTCGCCCGCGGCTTCGTAATGGGAGCCGATACGACCACCCAGCGCGTCCAGTTCATCCGCGTAGAGACTTTCCAGGGCTGCCGCCACCCTGCGATGGAGCAGACGCCGACGTGCCCGGCTGAGTTCGCCATAGGCGGCGTCCCGGATGTAGCCGTGGCTGAAATCGTAAGCGTCCGCCCCCTGCTCGACCACAATCCCGCGCTGCCAGAGTTCGTCCAGAGCCTGCACCAGTTCGTCGTCACTCTTCTCACTGGCCCCAGCCAGAATGGCGAAGGTGAAGGCCCGCCCCACCACCGCGGCCAGCCCAGCCAGTTGGCGGGCGGATGGAGAAAGTTGGGCCAGCCGTGCGCCGATCACCGCCTGAATTTTGGGCGGTACATAGGGTATTGGGTATTGGGTGCTGGGTGCTGGTGTCGTGTCGTCAGCGTCAATAGCCGATACCCAATATCCTTCTTTTGCCCGCACGGTTTCCACCAGATAGAGGGGATGGCCTTCGCTGGCCTGAAAGAGCCGGGCCTGGGCCGCGGCGGGGAGGGCTGTCCCTGCGGCAGAGTCGGCTAGGCGCGCGGTCTCCCCAGCGTTGAGAGGCCCCAACGCAATTTCGCGCAGACGGCCAGCCATCTGTAAATGGCTGGTCAACTGAGCCAAGGGGTGATCCCCATCCAGCGTCTCCCGGCGAACGGTTCCCACGACGAGCAGGCGCACGGGAAGGGACGAGCGTAGCAGAAAGTGCAGCCATTCCAGTGTCGCCGGATCGGCCCATTGCATATCGTCCAGCAGTAGCAACAGGGGTTGGGGCGCAGCCGCGAAAAGTCGGGCCAGCCCTTCGAAAAAGCGCTGTCGCTGCCAATCTTCCTGTAACGGTCCAGGCTGGGGCAGGTCGGGCCTGCGCTGGAGAATTTCCGGCAACAGGCGTGCGGATTCCACCAGCCAGATGTCATCCACCTGCTCCAATGCGCTGTGCAGGGCCGGGCTGCGCAGCCATTCGGCCACAGGCGCATAGGCCAGACCGCCTTCCGCTGCATAGGCACGGGCCGTAGCTGTGGCGTGGCCTTGGCGACGTACCCGCTCCACCAAATCCTCGGCCAGTCGGGTCTTGCCGATACCGGCTTCCCCGCTGACCAGAACGAGACGGTTCTGTCCCCGGACGGCTTCCTGCCAGATCGCATAAATCTGCCGGGATTCCCGCTGCCGTCCTATCAGCGGTAGGGTATGGGTTACGGGCGCTTCCTGGCGGCGACCAGCTTCGAAGTTCAACAACCGTTCGTAGGCTTGCCGGGTCTGGGGGGAAGGCTCGACGCCCAATTCCCGTTCCAGTGTGGTGGCGCAGGTGTGATAGATGCGCAGGGCCGCGGCCCGGTCTTCGCTGGCTGCGTACAGGCGCATCAGATCGCGATAGACGCTCTCTTGCAGGGGTTCGTGGCGCAGTAGTTGTTGGCAGCATTCAATCGCAGCCGGGTAGCGTCGATCTTCCTCCAACAACTGGGCCAATTGTTCCAGAGCCTGGGTATACAGATTGCGCAGTCGTTCCCGGGCCCGCAACGCCCAGTCGTCGTAGATGTCGGGGAGCAAATCGCCGGCGTAGAGATCGATGGCCTGGCGCAGCAGTGCCTCTCGCCTGGCTCGATCGTCTGTCTCGCCGGCTGCGGCCAATGCCTGCTCAAATTGCTCCACATCCAATTCGAAGGCGTCTTCAGCCAGCCAATGCAACTCCGAGCCGCTGGTCTCCACCCAACGGTCCATCTCTGGCCAGACCTGGCGCAGCCGGTAGAAAAGGTTGCGCAGATTGGTACGGGCCTGGGCGTCGGAGGAGTCGGGCCAGAAGAGAAAGGCGATGCGCTGACGGCTGAGCGGCGTGTGGCGGTGGAGGAGAAGAAAGGCGAGCAGCCTCTGGTAGCGCGGCTGATCCAGCCCGGTCAGGGGTGTCTGATTCGACTGCAAGAGGAAGCCGCCAAGAAATTGTGCGCGTAGCGTTGTCATAGGCATAAGTATAGATTGGGGAAAGCGGTTCGTCAACCGGCGGTTGAAGACTCTGAAAGGGAAAAGGCCCGGCGAGATACACTCGCCGGGCCTTTTCTCTTGTCGAATAGAAAACGCTCTACCCCGAAATCTTCTCGGTAATCTCCTCTGCCATCTCCGCCGTCACCCTCACCCCGTGGACCTCCTGGGCGTGGGCCGCGACTTGGGCCAGGACCTCCTCGACGGTTTCCGCAGTCACAACCGCGACGCAGTCAAGCCCGACATCGCTGCATAAGCGGTTTTTCATCGTCGGGCCTCCTTTGGATTGGGTGTCTCAGGAGTTCGACTTCTCGGAAGAAGTCGAACTCCTGACTTGGGCTATAGCATACTCACCGAACGGTCATAGGCAGATAGAGCTTTTCCGTCAGTTCTGTGGGTGTGGAGGGGTTCAGGGGCGCGGTGGGCAGGGCCAGTTGTGCGCCAGGGATACTGTTCACCGCCAGGACGGGTGTGTTGCGTTCTGGCTTCGTCTCGTCCATGCCTGCCGTCCACCCATCACCCGCGCCCAGGCTGCGCCGGTTGGCTGCTGTCACTTCCACGGCCAACTGATATTGGGCCGCGCTGTAGCCGTAGACTTCCACCTGATAGACACCGCTGACCGGCGCTTCCCAGACCACCGACTCCACCGCATTCCCACTCAGATTGCTGACTTTGGGCGGGCGGGTATCCGCGTCCGGCGGCCAGACGTAGAGGTCCGGGTCGCCGCTGATGGGCGTTACCTGCGCGCTGATCTGCTGGCCTGCCTGGACCGAGAAACGGTAGACCCGGCCCTGGTCCGCGCCCACCGAATCGCTGGGCGGGATGTAGCTGACAAAGCCTTTGAAGGGCAAAATGCTTACATTGCCTTCGCCGTCCGAGGCCCAGGCTTGCAGATACTTCACACCGGCAGAGGGCAGGAGGGTCCAGGGATAGTTGGTGCGATTGGCTTCGTAGGCCAGCCAGCCCGAATTCTGGGCCGGAACCCACTGGCCCGCGCCCTGGCTGTATTCGTATTCCTGGAAGAGCAGGGACGCCACCCCCGTGCCGGGCGCAGGGTCCGACGCGGCTGTGCTGAGACGAATCAACGGCTCGGTGGTGTTTTCGCTGCCGCCGAAGTTGAACTCGTCCACGTGGGGCGCAATCGCATCCGCGGCTGGCCCCAGGACAGTGACCGTCCGGCTGACGACGTTATTCGTCTCCAGGGCCTCGGTTATTTCGTTGTCCGGGTCGATGACGCCGTAGAGAATGTAGGAGCCGGGCGCAGTCGGTGCCCAGTCCACAGTGCTGGTGTTGTCCGAGGAGCGGGGCGAAAGCAGCAGAATCGTGCCGTCGCCCAGTTCGGTTCCGTTGGGCCACGCCTCGCCCACACTGAAACGGACTTTCACATTTTGCAGGACCTGTTTGCCGCCCTGGCGGTGGACGGTCAGGGCCACCCGCGCGGTGTCGCCCTGGCGCACAGTTGTGGGGTCGGTCCACAGTTCGTAGCCGTAGCCGTAGAGATCGTCGTTTGTCACCTCAAAGACGGTGTAGGCATCGGGCAGGGTGTGGCTGCTGTCGTCGATGTTGCGCACAGTCACGTCGTAGACGCCGGGCGTCAGACCCGCGGGGATCACCGCGCGCAGTTGGGTGGCGTTGATGCGGGTGGTGGTCAGGTCGGTCACTATTGGGTTGGGGCTGTCGGCCAGGCGGATGGAGACGCCAGTGGCAAAGTTGAAGCCGTAGAGATTGATGTCGTTGGGGATGTCCGAACGGCCCCGGTCTGGGCGCAAACTGAGCACCTGGGGCGTTGGCGTGCGCACAGCGAATCCGGCGGGCAGAATCGCAACCTGACTGTCGGGATTGGTGACGAACAGGTCATATACCTGTGGCGATAGGCCGGGAGGCACAACGGCCAGAATTTGGGTGCTGTCCAGCAGGGAGACGTCGGCCAGGACATTCGTGCCCAGGGCGACGGTGGGCGTGCCAAAGAAGCCGCTGCCCCGGATGATGATATTGGTGGCGGCTGTGTTGAGACCGCTGTCCGGGTCCACACTGGTGATGGACGGCGCAGGGGATTGGGCAAAGGCCAGGCTGGCCCACGACAATCCGACCAGCAAGCCGATGACAGAGAGCCAACGGACAATTCGTGTAGAGGGCATAGGGGTTTCTCCTGTGAAATTGCCATCCGGGAAGCGCAGTGCTTCCCGGATGGTTGTTCATATATGGGCAACGACTACCGAATTACTGTAGGCAGGAAGAGCTTCTGCTGTGCCGCCGCTGGTGCATCTGGCGCGGTGGGCGCAGTGGGCAGGGCCTGTTGATTGCTGGGGGTATTGCCCGCACCAATCAACGGCTGGCTGCGTTGAGTCTTGTTCGGGTCTTCCCCACCGGTGGGGGCACCAGTCGGGACAGCGGATCGGGCCTGACCAACGGGTACGATATCGACCGTCAGCCGGTATTCCGACGCGCTGTAGCCGTAGACCTCCACCTGATAGACACCAGCCACCGGCGCTTCCCAGCTTACATCTTCGATGGCATCGCCAGAGAGGTTGCTGACTTTGGGCGGGCGGGTCTCCGCGTCTGGCGGCCAGACGTAGAGGTCCGGGTCGCCGCTCACCGGGTCAATCTGGGCGGTCAGCACATCGCCAGCCTTCAACTCAAAGCGATAGACACGCACCTGATCCGTGCCCACCCGATCCGTGGGAGGGCCGTAGTTGACAAAGGCCCGGAAGGGGAAGATGGAGACATTGCCTGCCCGATCCGAGGCCCAGGCTTGCAGATACTTGACTCCGGCATTGGGCAGCAGGCTCCAGTTGTGGTTGGCCCGCGCCGTCTCGTAGTCGAGCCAGCCCGAATTCTTGACCGGAACCCACTGGCTGGAACTCTGGCTGTACTCGTACTCCTGGAAGAGCAGGGATTTCAGGCCGCTGCTGGGGTCCGGGTCCGAGGCGCTGGTGTCGAACTGCACAGTCTGGCTGACTGTCTGGCTGGCCCCGCCGTTGACTACGAAAGTGTCCACGTGGGGTGCGATTTCGTCTGCCGACTGGCCCAGAACGGTGAGGGTGCGGCTGACGATATTGTTGGTTTCCAGACTTTCGGCGAAGGTGTTGTCCGGGTCTATTGAAGCCCACAGGGTGTAGGAACCCGCCTCAGCCGGTGTCCACTTGACCTCGGATGTGCTGATTGAACTGCGGGGCGAGAGCAGCAGAATTGTGCCTGTGCCCAGAGACTCACCCGTTTGGATGGAATCGCCCACATAGAAGTTTACCGGCACATTGGACAGAACCTGCTTGCCGCCCTGCCGGTTGACCACCAGTCCCACATCGGTGGATTGCCCGGCCCGGGGCGCCACCGGGTCAGTCCAGAGCTGGCTGCTGTAGCTGTACATATCGTCGTTGCCGCCTTCGATGGCGGTATAGGCGTCGGGCTTCATTGCGGAGACATTGCCGGGATTCTGCACGCTCACGTCGTAGGAACCGGGCGCAACACCGGCAGGAATCTCGGCCTGGAGATAGCCACTGCCGATGAATGTAGTCGTTAGCGCCTGGTTGCCCAGTTTGACCACCGCGGCCGCATCGAAGTTGAAGCCGTAGACGTTGATGGTATTGGCGATAGTCGCCACGCCCTGGGAGGGGCGCACTTCGGCGATGGCCGGGCCGCTGCTCACAACCGTAAAGGCCTGGGCCAGAATGACTGTTCTGCCGTCCGGGTTTGTGATCAGCAGATCGTGGGTTCCCAGAGGCAGACCCGGTGGGACCACAGCCGTCAACTGCTGGCTGCTCACCCGGCTGACGCTGCCCAGGTCATGGCTGCCCAGCTTCACAACTGGCGTGCCCTGGAAGCCCTGGCCCAGAATCACTACATTGGTCGCGCCACTGCCATCCCCCTCGTTCGGGTCGATAGAGAATACTTGCAGGTATTCCTCGATAGCTGTGGCCGTTGCCGTGGGTGTGTTGGTCGGCGCCTGGGTTGTGGCGGTCGCTGTGGCGGTCGGCGGTAAGCTGGTTGCCGTTGCGGTTGCGGTTGCGGTCGCTGTGGCGGTCGGCGGTAGGCTGGTTGCAGTTGCCGTAGGCGTGGCTGTCGGCGGTATGCCGGTAGCGGTAGCGGTGGCCGTGGCTGTCGGTGCTATACCGGTAGCTGTCGGCGTGGGCGTGTTTGTGTTGGGGTTTGCGCTGCCCACGGCCAGGGAAGGCAGATGACTGAAGCTGCTCAGTCCCATACTGTCGAAGAGAGTCTCCATATTCGAACCGTTCAGATCGGCCCGCTGGATGGAGCCGCCGTCGCTGCCGTTGGCCCAGACCAGCTTGAAATAGGTCAGGTCGATGTCGAAGCCCCGGGCAATCTGTATGCCGGAGACCAGCACTTCCTGACCGCTGCCGTCCAGATTGGATCGCTGGATGGAATCGTCGCTGTCGTTGGCTGTCCAGTAGAGCTTGGCCGTGATCGGATCCAGACGCAGACTCATCGGATTGATGCCGGCTGAGGAGATCAGCACCTGACGGCCGCTGCCATCTACATTGGCCCGCTCGATAGAAGAGGTGCCGTTGGTGTTGGTCCAGTAGAGGTAGCCGCCGGAACCGTCTACCTGGATGTCGGAGGCCATGTAACTGGTCTCCGGATGGACAGTGAAGAGCGTCTCGTCGCCGCTCCCGTCCAGATTCATGCGGTGCACATCGTCGTCGATGCCGTAGCGGTTCAGGTAGTAGAGCTTATCGTAGAAGGGGTCCAGAGCCAGGCTGGTGAAGAGTCCCTGGCTGGCCGTGGCCAGAGTTTCGATGGCCGTGCCGTCCAGGTTGGCCCGCTTGATTTTGGTGCCTTCGCTCCAGTAAATCTTGCCTCCGTCCAAATCCAGGGCCAGGTCGCCCCCATTCTGATTGGCTTCGAAGGTGATCAGATTCGAGTAGCTGCTAGTGTCCAGGGCGGTCTGGATCGTGCCCGTGGTGTTGTTGATCCAGAAGAGTTGGCGGGTTCCGCTGGCCTGGCCTGTAGGCGTGGCCGTAGGCGTCGCCGTAGCCGTGGGGGTGGGCGGCCGGGTCAGAACCGTCCCGGTGATGGTCTGATCCGACTGCACCACCACCTGACCGGTCCAGCCATTGGGCAGGCCGGTCACATTCTGCAGAACCACGGTCTGGCTGCCAGCCGGCGGAATTTGGCCAGGCATCTGGTAGTCGGGAACGCCGTTGTGGCTAAAAGTGTGGAATACCTGGGCCACAAGATTGGTCGTGTTGGTGATCGCATAGGCAAAGCGGATCCCATCCCGGCTCATATTCTCGAAGATCACCACATTCGGTTCCGACTGGGTGGTCGCTGTGGCCGTGGGCGTCTCTGTAGGCGCTTGGGTAGTGGCCGTTGCCGTCGGTGTATTGGTGGGCGACTGAGTTGTGCTGGTCGCCGTGGGTGTCGCCGTCGGTTGACCCGTGGGTGTGGGACCGGTGGGTGTGGGTGTGGCCGTGGCCTGCACGCCGCCGATGGCCTGAATCTCTTCCAATGCATACCAGCTTTCGCCCGCCCACTCGTCGCCGCTGCTGTCATAGGCCAGCACGGTGAAGTAGATGTTGCGGTTGGCAGGCAGTCCGTTCAGCGCATAGCTGGTGACGTTGCCCACATCAATGCCCGACGCGCCCTCGGTTGCGCCCGTACCCGCATAGGGATAGCCGCCGTCAAAGTCGTAGTAGACCCGGTAGCCGGCGATGTCAGCTCCGGCATTGGCGTTCCAACTCAGGTTGAAAGTGTTGCCGCTGACTGTGGCTTGCAGACCCGTGGGCGGGGCAGGCGGTGCATCCGTATCCGGGGCCTGGAGAAAGTTGCCGTAGTTGGTAACAGCCAGGGAGCCGTCGTCGAAGAAATCGTAGATTTCGTTGTTGATGGTGGCGGTATCGGTCGTCCCCCACCAGTTGGATTGGGCGTCCAGCGTGCCATCAGATTGACGGTTGTTGTTATAGAACTCGTAGCCCGGGTTGCCATAGAGATTGTTGTGGTGGAAGGGACAGTCGATGGTCCCAGATAGAAAATTGACGCCACCGGTGTTGCCAGAACCGATATTCTGGCCGAGGACGGTGTTGTAGCTAAATGTGCCACCGGAGCTACTGCAATAACTGTTGATATCAGCGGCTCCGACTCCGCTCTCCGAATAGTTGAAGACAATGCTGTTATAGGCAACAGTAGATCCACCAATGCCGCCAGCTCTTCCTCTCAGATCTCTGTTATGCGCAACCTTGTTGTATCGAATCGAGTTGCGATAATTATCATTAATGCCGGTTCCCTGGTTGTGGGCGACCAGGTTGCGGATGACAGCACAGTTGCTTTGAGGCCATACGCCCGTGCCACCGTTGCGATAGATAGCATTGCGCTGAAGCAAGGTGTTCGAACAATAGACACCCTCGCCAAAATTGTTGCGGATGACATTCTCCTCGACCACAGCCGATGTATCACTGGTGCCGTTTATATTAATGCCGGACCCATTGTTGGCAAGCGTATTCCCGGTCATCAGGACGGGCGACCGGCGGGCGTAAATCCCATAAGAGTGATTCGTGATGGTGTTGTTTATGAGGTGGCTGCTGCTATCGTACAGCTCGATGCCGTCCTCATCGCCGTAGCGCACTGTGCTGGCGTTGATGAAGGGGGACGCCCCGTCAATATAGATGGCGGCGCCGTTGCTGCTGTCGCTGCCCGTGTATTCCACCACCGCGTGCTGGATGATGGAGCCACTGAGATAGTTACCGTCGGTGTCGTATTCTGCGTTTACGCTTGTGCTTTCGAACTTGATATAGCCCCAGTCGCCGGATTGGGGCGAGACTGAGTTCGATGTAAAGACGATGGGCTGAGCCGCGCTGCCAATGGCGATCAATTCGCCGCTGACAGAGAGCGCCTTGCCCAGATCAAATTTCACCGTCACCCCGGGTTCGATGGTCAGGGTGGCCCCTTCCATCACCTGCACGCTGTTGGTGGCCAGATAGGGACTGTTGGCCGCTGTCCAGGTGGTGCTGGCGAAGATGGGACCGCCCACATTGGTGGTCACTTCGGCCCGGCTCACCCCCTGGCTGCTGACGAGCAAAAGCGCCAACAGCAGGGGTATCCAGAGAACGAAAATTTTGTATGATAGATGTTTGAGACTGCGCTGGTTCATCTTCTCCTCCTTAGAAAGATGGATGTAGAGACGACAAAATAATGGGTCTTTTTCACCCATCCCGGGTCGTCGGGTCGATAATTCGCCGCACCTCCGAAATCCGGTTGGCGGGGAATCCGCTCTTGGCCGCGTGCTGGCGGATAGCCTCGGCGTCGGGCGCGATGTAGACACAGTAGGTTTTGTCCGCCACCACATAGCTGTGCAGCCATTGGATATGGGGACCCATCTCTTCCAACACACTGCACGACTGGCCTGCAATGCCCTGGAACTGCTCCGGTGACGAAGCGCCGATCTTCGGAATTTCTCGTTCAATCACAAACTTTGGCATATCAATTCTCCTTTTGTGTGTAAAGAGTAAACGGATGAGTCCAGCGAAAAAACCGAGTTTTTGGCGAAAGTGGCTGGGAATCCCAGAAGTGAGTCGGCCTTAAAAACTCGGTTTTTAGCCTATTCTGTAGTCGTCAAGAAGATGGTGGAATTTACAACGCAATGGCGCAAAGGAGCAGAGATGCAAAGAGATTGCTTTTCTCTCTCTGCCTTTGCCTCTTTGCCCATTTGCGTTAAGAAATAGCTATTCCACCATCCCGTTGATCAGTACAGTTCTTCTCCTATTTCTCCTGAATCTTTTCAGCAATCTCCTCAGCCATCTCCGGGGTCACCGGCACCCCGTGGACCTTCTGAGCGTGGGCCGCGGCCTGGGCCAGCACTTCTTCAACGGTTTCCGCGGTCACAACCGCGGCGCAATCAAAGCCCACATCACTGCATTTGAGCGTCTTCATCGTTGCTTCTCCTGTGAATGCAAAAGGTGCATACCTGCCAGGTTTCTAACACCTGGCAGGTATGCGTTCAGTGGTATCAGACTATTGCCCGTTGACCGGTGCCCGGGTGACGTGGCTTTCGGCAGCCATCACCTGAAACGTTGAGATTTCGTGATCACTCAACGCCGGATGGCTCTTGACTGCGCCAAACAACTCACCGTCCATATACGTTTGCAGGGCATCGGCGTCGGCAAAGTAGTAGGCCGCGCCAGCCGTCTTCATTTCAGGATTCAGCGTCCACACCTTCCAGACCAGACCGGGAACAGCCGCAAACTGCTCGGCCAGGGGTGACACTTCGGCGATGTATTCATCCGCCGTGTCAAAGTTATAGGTGAACTCGACATCGAGTATCATTCCGGACTCTGCACTGGCATCAGCCATACCCTCGCCATCGCCCCGCAACTGCGCGTGGGTGACCAGCGACTCGCTACGCATCACATCGTAGGTCCGAATCCGGTAGTCGCTCAGGGCAGGATGGCTTTGCACAGCGCCAAACAGTTCGCCGTCCATATACGCCTGCCGGATATCAGAATTTTCGAAGAGGTATACGGCACCGGCACGTTTGGTTTCGGGATTCAGCGTCCAGGTCTTCCAGACCAGCCCGGGCACTGCCGCAAACATCTCGCCCATTGGCGACACTTCGGCGATGTACTCATCTGCGCTGTCAAAGTCATAGGTGAAGGTGACATCCAGCACAGCCGTACCTTCGCCCGCCAGTCGATTCGTAATCTCAATCGGCGCGGAACGCTCGAAAGTAGTGTAGATGGGGCAGCGGCGGCTGAACTCGCCGGCCAGCATCTCCGCTTCCTCGGCAGTGGGGCCGTCTACGTGCATCGTCACCCGGAAGGCCCGTACCCGGGGATTCACATCGACACCAGCCACGCCCCGGGGATCCAAGTCCGCTTCCACATCGGCGCGCACACTGTTCAGGGTGATGTCGTTCTCTTTGGCTGCGGCTTCGTAAACCATAATGCCGCAGGCGGGCAGGGCACCGACAAAGGCGTCCAGCGGATTGACTTCCTCATTCGGACCGTGGATAGGCGGCACAGAGTCGAAAATCCAGTGGTTGCCCCGTGCGCTCATCACACTGCGGCCAAAGCCGAACATCACACCGCTGGCCGACGGTTTGCCCAACTCCAACTCCAGTTCGTCCAGGGCGTCGTGATCCACAATGGGATCGGCCTCGGTGCTGATCGGCTCTTGGGCCATGCCCATCACCACATTCGTTACGTGGATAGGGGCAGAGGGGGCCAGGGTTGTATAGATGGGGCAGCGCTGGCTGAAAGCTTCGGCCATCATCGCCGCCTGCTCCGCATCGGGTCCCTCTACATTCATCGTCACGTGGAAAGCCCGCAGCCGGGGGCTGACAGCCGCACCAGCCACACCGCGCCCGTCCAGTTCACCGGTGACAGTGGACGACAGGTGGTTCACCGGGATATGCTGCTCGCGACCCACGGCTTCGTAGATGTACATCCCGCACGCGCCCAGCGCGGCCAACAGTCCGTCCAGGGGGTTGACCTCCTCATTCGGGCCATTCAGTGGCGGCACAGAGTCGTAAATCCAGTGGTTGCCTCTGGCCGACATCAGCACCCGGCCCGGTCGCACCAGATCGGCGGAGGCTTTGGCTGTCACCAGTTCCAGCTCTTCCTCCTCGACATTTTCAGCCTCTTCAGCCATTGCATCAGTCTGTTCGCTCGCGCTCTCCTCTTCCGGCGCAGGCGTCGGCGTGGGGGAAGCGGTCTGGGCTGTGCCCTTTCCCACCACTGCGCCAGCCGCCAACAAAATGACGAGCAGCACACTTGCCATAGCAATCGATATTCGTCGATACATCGGGTTTCTCTCCTTTGTGAATTGGTTCAACTCTCTTCTTCCATCAAGAACAACAGTACCTCTTGCAGGGCCTCCCATCCCTGAAAGTAGCGAACATCCCCGCTGGCGGTGTCCTGCACGCGGCCCCGCCAGACCGGTTCGTCGTCCTCGCCTTCCTCCGGCCAGAGACGCAGGGTGAAAAAGTGGGAGGGTGGCGAGCGGGCATCGTCTGCCACAGACGGCTCCTTCCATACAGGTCAATTGCGGCACGGGTGCATACAGCCTGTCAGAGACACCGTTGCATGACCGTTTCACAGCCGTTTCAAAGCCAGAAGTCGAACTTCTCTGGCTGATCCATTCCTATCCAATCTCTGATCCAGCAGCCCAATTTGCCCTTTTTTGGTTGAAACTACTGCTGCTTTCCGTTACAATGGGGCTACCCAAATTCCGCGTAATTGAACATTGGGATAGATACCCGTTCCGCGCCCAAAGCCGCGCAACGCAACGCATCACGCCTTTTTCCCGGAGCAACTGCCATGCCACCCATCGAGATTCGCCTGCTGGGCGGGTTTCAGATGAGCGCTGATGGAGTCTCTGTGGCCGACCTGTCAGGCCGCCAGCAGGCTTTACTTGCCTACGTTCTTCTTCAACCCAACCAGAGTGCCTCCCGGCAACAGATCGCCTTTGCCCTCTGGCCCGAAAGCACAGACAGCCAGGCCCGCACCAATCTGCGCCGCCTGCTGTTGCTGCTGCGCCGCGCCCTGCCCCCAACCGATGAACTTTTCGACATCACACCGACTGCCGTAGCCTGGAACCCACAGATTCCCGCCTGGGTGGACCTGCGCCGCTTTGAAGATGGGCTGAGCGAAGCCCCGGCCAGTGGTCACCCCCGGCGGGCGGCACTGGATGGGGCAGTGGCCCACTACAGCGGCGATCTGCTCCCCGACTGCTACGACGAGTGGATTCTGCCCGAACGGGAGCGGCTGCGCGTCGTCTACGGCCAGGCCCTGGCCGAACTGACCCAACTGGCCGAGAGCGAACGGGACTGCCCGGCTGCCATCGCCTATGCCCGCCGTCTGCTGCGTCACGATCCGCTCCACGAAACCAGCTACCGGCGGCTCATGCGTCTGCTCGCCCTGACCGGTGACCGGGCCGGTGCTTTGCAGAGCTATCACACCTGTGCCACCCTCCTGCACCGGGAGCTGGGCGTGGAACCCGGCCCGGAGACCCAGCAACTCTACAGCCAATTGCTCCAGCAAGACGGAGCGAGCACATCTCACTTCGCCCCCGATCACTTCGTCCCCGAACACTTCGCCACTGAACACGACCCGGCTGCCGCTCGTCTGGTCGGGCGGCTGGACGAATGGAAGGCCCTTCAGACCGCGTGGCGGCAGGCCACACCTGGCCACGCCCGCTGGGTACTCATCAGCGGCGAGGCGGGGATGGGCAAGAGTCGTCTGGCCGAGGAGATGCTGGCCTGGGCCGAACGCCAGGCTATCCCCGCGGCCCAGGCCCGGGCCTACGCCAGCGCAGGCAATATCAGCTATGGGCCGCTGGTCGATCTGCTGCGCAACGAAAGCCTGCGTCCCGGCTGGGAAAGGCTGGCCGACCACTGGCTGGTGGAAATCGCCCGTCTGCTCCCCGACATCCACAGCAGCCGCCCGGAACTGCCCCCGCCCCCGCCTCTGGCCGAGGAGTGGCAGAAACGGCGTCTCTTCGAAGCCCTGGCCCAGGCCCTGACCGGGGATGGCCGCCCCCATCTGCTGGTGCTGGACGATTTGCATTGGGCCGACCGGGAGAGTCTGGAATTTCTGGCCTTTCTCCTGCGCCATCCTGCCCCGGCCCGACTGCTGCTGGTGGGCACAGCCCGCACAGTCGAGATGCTGGACAACCCGGCCCTGCAAACGGTCATCCGGGAGGCAGAGGCCCAGGGACAATTGACCCAACTCGCCCTCGCGCCACTGACTGCGGCAGAGACAGCCGAACTGGCCGTCCAGACCGGTGGGGTGGCTTTGGGTGAAGAAGCAGTGGCCGCACTCCACGCGGACTCCGGTGGCAACCCGCTTTTTGTGGAGGAGATTGTGAGATTGGGCGATTGGCGATCGGGCGTGACGACGCGCCAATCGCCAATCGCCAATCTCGAGTCGCCAATCTCACCCCTCCCCCCCAAAATTCAGGCAGTGATTGAAGGACGACTTGCGCGTCTATCCGCCTCTGCCCGGGAAATTGCGGCCCAGGCCGCGGTGCTGGGGCGATCCTTCACCTATCCGGTGCTGGCGGCAGCGACGACGCTGGATGAGGTTGCGCTGGTGGATGGGCTGGACGAACTCTGGCGGCGGCAGGTGATCCGGGAAGTGGGCGTGGGCGGCGACGGCTACGACTTCAGCCACGACCGCATCCGGGATGTGGCCTATGGGGTGATCAGCGCGGCCCGGCGACGACTGCTCCATCGCCGGGCCGGGGAAGCGCTGTTGCAAGTCCACGCGGGGCAATTGGGACCCGTGCGGGGGCAATTGGGCCATCACTTCGCCAGCGCGGGGGAAAATCTGACTGCCATCAGCCACTACCGCCAGGCAGCGGCTGTAGCCCTGGAACGTTACGCCCACGCCGAGGCATCCGAATACCTCACTGCCGCTATCGGCCTGGCCGATAGCGGGGGCGACGCCGCGGTCTATCCCCTCCTGGCCGAGCGGGAGCGGGTCTATCGGCTGGCCCGGCGCACGGAAGAGTGGGTGGCAGATCTGGCCGAGTTGGCCCAACTGGTGGAACGGCTGGACGACGGCAGCCCAGCGGCTATCCAGCGTCGGGCGGGGCTAAAATTGGAAGAACACTACCGGGAGTCCCTGCTGGGAGAGAGCCATCTGGCGCTTCTCTTTGCCGAGGAGGCCGTGACCCTGGCCCTAAAGGGCAGCGATTCTCTATTGAAGGCGGAAGCGATGATGCGGGCCGGCCACGAATTATGGGGACAAGGCAGCTTTGCCAAAGCCCGTGCCGTGTTGGAAGAGGGAGAAGCCGTGGCCCGATCCGCTGGACTGCCCAGTCTGGCCGCGGCCTCTTTGGAAAGGCAGGCCGCTCTGCAAATGTTCAGCGGCGGCAGCCCGACCCACATCCGTGGGATGCTGGATGAATGTCTACGCCTCTATCGGGAGGCAGGCGAGGTGGTAGGCGAGGCCAATATTCTGAACAAATCCGGCTATTTGACTATTGCCCAGGGGGTAGGGAATTACAGCGAGGCGCTGGAAGAGTTCAGGCAGGGGCTGGTGATTGCCGAACGCATCGGCCATCACGCAGCCGCGTTGATGTTACAACGCAATCTGGTGATGCTGCATACCTGCCACGGAGACTACCGCCAGGCCAAGGAACATCTGATCCAGGCCCCGGTGATCCTCCGTCAACTGCAGGACGAGCCAAACCGGCCCCTGCTGCTTAACTATCAGGGCTTCTGGCTGCTACAGCAGGGGCGGCTGGCCGAGGCCAAAGCCATTCAACAGGAAGCCCTCGGCATTTTGCAGAAGCAAAAGCAGCAGTTGTGGGCAGTAAAAGCGATGACTGCCCTGGGGTGGAATGGGTTTTTTGAAAGCCGGTGGAAAGAGGCAGAGGCGCGGGCAACAGAAGCAATTGCCGGGAGTGAATCCTTCAGCGAAGAGCGGCAGATCGCCCACGCCTGCACACTGCGGGGCTGGGCGCGGCTACGGCTGGGCCGGGTGGACGCGGCCATCCCCGACTTTCAGCGCTCCGTCGAAATCCTTCTGCGGCTGGAAATGGCGAACCGGGCGCAGGAACCCCTGGCCGGTCTGGCCGAAGCCGTCTGCCTGCGGGGGGACGGGACCGCGGCCCACGCCCAGGCCGTGCCCATCGCCCGCCATCTGCTCAGCCATCCCCTGGACCGCACGACGGATACATTCCTGGCCATCCAAACCGTCCACGCCATCCTCCGCGCCGGGCTTGATCCCCTGGCCGAGGATGTGAAAGGGCTGGCCCAGGCCCATCTCCAATACCGGGCGGCCCAGATCGAGCCAGCGCATTTGGATGGCTTCTGGGCATTGCCGGGTCACAAAGAGATGTTGGAGGAAAGGGCATCTGTTCCACCGTTAATCCAGAATGTGTAAAAGGGGAGAAAACAGAAAAGGCCCGACGAGACACATCTCGTCGGGCCTTTTATTTTGTGGAATCGCAAACGTTCTACCCCGAAATCTTCGCTGCAATCTCCTCTGCCATCTCCGCCGTCACCGCCACCCCGTGGACTTCCTGGGCGTGGACCGCGGCCTGGGCCAGCACTTCTTCGACTGTCTCCGCGGTCACCGCCGCTGCGCAGTCAAAGCCGACATCACTGCATTTGAGCGTCTTCATTTTGCTTCGCCTCTGGATGTAAAAACGGTAGACCTGCCAGGTCGGCGGAAACCCGGCATGTCTACCGTTCTCACTCCTCCTGTGTCGTCGGGTCGATAATTCGCCGCACCTCCGAAATCCGGTTGGCGGGGAATCCGCTCTTGGCCGCGTGCTGGCGGACAGCCTCGGCGTCGGGCGCGATGTAGACACAGTAGGTCTTGTCCGCCACCACATAGCTGTGTAGCCACTGGATGTGGGGACCCATCTCTTCCAGCACCGCGCAGGACTGGCCAGCGATGGCCTGGAACTGTTCCGGCGACGAATACTGTAGTGACACCTACAGGCTGGTTTTCGCAACTTACTGCTTGATACCAATTACCCAAATCGATATCGATGCCGGAGATGACGGATTGGGGTCCTTACCGGCAGAGTGGTCCTTACTTGCTGCATTCCATTCTGTAGGGGGATCTCCGCTTGGATAGGATGCAAATAACAGATTACCTTTACCTGTCCAGTTAACCCTAGCTCCACCGCCTATCAGTTGATATCCTGCGTCAGCTCTAGCACTACCGGAGGGATGCGGGAGGACATCTGTTTCTTTCGGCGGGAACAGCTTGGTATCGGGAAAACGCCCATAAGGGTTGCCACTTCGTGCCCTAACGCCGATAGCGTATGCGATAATCGTTGCAGGCGATCCGTTTCCACCATGATCCTTACTCGTGGCCATCCATGTGCTGGCGTTTAACGGGTAGGAAGCAGTCAACAGATTGCCATCTCCACTCCAGTCTACGCGAGCACCTCCACCAGTCATGATATAACCTGGGTCCACTTCCATTTTCTGCGATGGCCATGAATCAGAAGCACTTGGTTCGCTCGGGAAGATTCTTACTTCCCATATGTCATCAGGATCCCAGAGTGCAACGACACAAGCTTCCACGAATGCATTCTCTGGTACCCAATGACTTTTTGCTGCTGCAACCCACTTCTGGGTGCTCTCAGGATACGAAGCTGTAAGCAAGGCGCCGGCAAACTGCCAGTGGACACGCGCTCCTCCGCTCACGATTTTCCACTCGTCGCTGACGACCTCGTATTCTGCTGTCGGCGATAGGTCGTTTTTGCCGGCTGCACAAAACACTTCAAACGTCAACGGCGGCAGAGGGGTGGGTGTCGGTGTTGGCGTAGGCGTAGGCGTAGGCGTCACAGTCGGTGTTAGTGTGAAAGTTGGTGTTGGACTGGGTGTGGGCGTGGGTGTGTGGGTTGGTGTGGGAGTATCCGTTGCCGTTGGTGTATGTGTATGTGTAGCCGTCGGTGTCGGTGTCGGTGTCGGCAGCAGAATCGGGATCTCGTTCTTACCAGCGTCCAGGAATGTCAGCACAAAAGCATCGCGCGCCAACACTGAACTGAAGTCCACACCCTGAAGATTGAGTTGCAGAAGGTAATGCGTAGTGTGTTGAACCTCCAGCTTGTCAAATCCTGGCCTCAAAGCATCGCCCTGTCCCTTCACCATAATTCCCGGTTTGAAATCATCAGCAAAATTGAAGCCATATATCTTGACAAGCAACTCTTTGGCTTCTTTTTGTCCGTTCGCCGCCACAGTAAGCTCAATTGCTTCAGGAGTGATAGCGCATATCCAGGGTAATGCACGCGATTCCGCTAGCTTGCCAGTAATCGCCTCTCTAAACTTTCCGAGCAATGTCTTGCCAATGAACCCCTTGAAGGTGTTGGCTCCCTTGATGGAGAGAAAATCCACGTTGCAGCGGAACTCGGTGCCTACGCCGTGTGTTGTCGCCTCGATCTCCGTCCGTGCTGATTCGAGTACACCTTTCGCATCTTCAGCAATTGCGCCGCTCATGGTCGTGCCCGATGCCTCCAGAGTTGCGATCACTGTCGTGATCGTCTCTTCCCATTTCTCTGGCTGATGATCAATGGTTTCAAAAGCTTTGTCCACCGATGCCCGGGTTTCAGCGTTGAGTCCGGTACCATATTCCAGTATGCGTGTCAGGTTATCTATCCGGTCGAGTGTGCTCTGCTCCACCTTTATACCATTGGCGAGCGTTTTATTAACCTCCAACACCGTCGTTTCCAGTTGTTCGATTGTCTCCAGGTTGTCAGGAGTCAAACCGATCCTTGCTCCTTCTTTCTGCAAACTTTTCAAGATTGCATTGACTTCAACAAATCTGTTATTGAAATCTACAAGACTGCCCTTTACTTCAGGTCCGATGTCGATGGGGTCAATATGAACATTGGCATCCACCCCTCCTAAATCACAGGCAGAGAGTACAATAGAACAACAAATCAGAATAACAGCGAGAATTTTTGAGTGTGAAAACATAGCGGCAAATCTCCTCAGATAGGACTACATTATAGCGTGGTACGGTGGTAAGAATTTGACGAAAATGGGTTCATAGACACAATATCTCCAGGTTTCAACGCCAAGGATGTGTATCGACAGTCACCCCCAGCGCAGTAAGTCGTGGAGTCAATTCCTTGATCAGGCCAGGGACGCCATCGCCACCAGCGCGGCCCCAAATACCTATGACAACCACGTGCGTTAGCTGATTTTCTGACATCGGGTTACCTCATGGCTGGTAGACTGACCAATGACGCAGTGCCCAACATGTAGGTTGGTAAGATAGGGTCGGGCTTATTCTGCCACTGTAGTGTTCCCGTGCTTTTGTCGTCGGACTTAATGCCAGAGTCTAATCCGCTGAGGGTTGCAGGAACGTTGCAAAGCATGTGATTGTAAAATATTGCGATGTGAAGAAACCGAAGGACGGTTTGTGCTCCTGGTACGTCCCGATTTGCGCAGACCTTGACACTCTTTCACTCTATGTAAGGGGCTGTTCTACCCCCCAATCTCCCCCGCCATCTCCACAGTCACCGCCACCCCGTGGACCTCCTGGGCGTGGGCCGCGGCCTGGGCCAATACTTCTTCAACGGTCTCTGAGGTCACAACCGCGGCGCAGTCAAAGCCAACATCACTGCATTTGAGCGTTTTCATCTTCGCTTCTCCTGTGGAATGGATAATGCCAAGTACATAGGCCCGCCGTACATTGCACTGGCAGTCAGCGAGATTTTCGCACCGCAGATCTATCGCTGATCTGTCCTATATCTATTCTCGATCTAACCACTCTGGCTTCTAATGAACTCACCCCTGCCCGCGCCTGCTCTGACGGTAGGCGGTGACCTGCTCGACTGCTATGGCCCGGTAGGAAGCATTTGTCGCAGTCCATTGAAAATAGCTGAAAAAGAGAAAAGGCCCGACCAGAATTTTCTGGTCGGGCCTTTATCTTGTCGCCGATATAGAGACAAAAATCAGCGTCTATCAGCGTGAATCAGCGTCCCATTTTTGCTACGATGTCCCTCTGTTCAACGCGCTTTTGGCCAATCTCCTACGCCAGCGTCATCCGCCCCTTTGGCGTATCGATCACCGCGTAGAGAGCAGGCGCGGAGCCTACTGTCACCGGTACATCCAGCCCCAGCGCGGCCAACATTCGGCGGATGGGTTCCGGCTCCGGGTGTTCGGCGCGCAACCCAACCAGCGAACACCCCTGGGGCGAATCGCTGGACGGGTGAGGCGTGCCATCGCCCCATTCGATCAGAAAGGGAACCAGCCCATCGCCCGCTGGGGGCCAGCCCACCAGCCGGGTCGAGCGCCATTCGATCTTCATCCCATCTGGGCGCAGACGGCTGCCGTCCATCACCGCGCCGGCGTCGTAGCCCTTCGCCCGCGCCGCTGCGTGGGTGGCGTCCAGATCGCTGACCGTCGCGGCCCAGGTCACCAGCCGGGTCTCGCCGGGGCGCTCGTCAATGCCGAAGTTGCGGCCCAATGGCGGATCGGGCTGGGCCGGGTCCGGCGCGATGATTTCCAGATAGGTGTGTGGGCCCAGGGCCAGGAGCGCGTTGTGGGTTCCATTGGGGTGCTGGCCGCCGATGGCAGGGCGCACACCCCAATCGGCGGCAATGCGTTCCACTGCCGCGGCCAGATCGGGCACGGCATAGACCAGGTGGTCGGTGCGAATAGTTGTCATTGCTCTCTCCCAAAATGTGTGGTGTGCTAACCGATAGCAGATGATATTCCGATTATGGGGGATGTAAGCGCCATTTGCAAAGCCGTAAAGGTTGGCTTGGGCCAATGGATCGATGTGGTTGTTCAAAATGATTTCAATATATTGACAAAATATAATTTTCGTGATATAAAATCTGTACAGGCAATCCCGATCTTGCATTCTGTCCAGCGAAAGGACCACCAAAATGGCGACCGCCTCCATCTCCTGGGAAGAAAAGCTCTTCCATCGAGCCAATGTGACCGCGACCCCTGCGCTGATCTTCGGTCACGACGTAGACAGGGAAACTCTGGATGCGGCCTATCTACAGTGTGCCCACATTACCCGTAGCAACAGCCGCACCTTTTATATGAGTTCCCGGCTGCTGCCCAGAGAGATGCGGGCTGCGGCCCGGGCGCTCTACGCCTTCTGCCGCATCACCGACGACATTGTGGACGAGCCGGCCAGGGATGTGAGCAAGGAAAGCCGCCTGGCTGATCTGCAAAACTGGCGGCGGCGCAGTTTGGATGGCAGCCAGGCCTCTGTGAATCCGACATCCACGGATCTGGCAACCCTGGCCTGGACCGACGCCCGCGCCCGCTATGGCATTCCCAAAGCCTATGCCGAGCAGTTGATCGAAGGGGTGGGCCAGGACCTGACCCATAGCCGCTACGAGAGCTTCGACGATCTGGCCCACTACTGCTATCTGGTCGCTTCCACCGTCGGGCTGATGACGATGCACATTGTGGGCTACGCCGGTCCCCAGGCCATTCCCTATGCCATCAAACTGGGGGTGGCTCTGCAATTGACGAATATTCTGCGAGATGTGGGCGAGGACTGGGCCAACGGACGGCTCTATCTGCCCCAGGACGAACTGGCCGCCTACGGCATCACTGAAGAAGAGATCGCCGCGGGCAAGGTGACGCCCCGCTGGCGGGCCTTTATGCGCTTTCAGATCGACCGGGCGCGGCGACTCTACGAAGAGGCTATGCCGGGGATTGGGATGCTGGGGCGAGACGGTCAGATTGCGATTGCCGCGTCTGCGGTTCTCTACCGGGACATTCTGGCCAAGATCGAGGAGAACGATTTCGATGTATTTGCCCGCCGCGCCCACACCAGCGGCATGGAAAAAGTGCGCCGTCTGCCCGGTATCTGGTGGACGACGCTCACAAATGGGTGGGGAGCGACCGCGGACGGTAGACGACTATCCGCGGCCCCGTCTTCCCGATTGGAGAAATGAAATGGCTGAGAAAGTGATCGTCATCGGCAGCGGTTTTGGCGGGCTGGGCGCGGCTGTGCGTCTGGCCGCCAAAGGCTACGATGTGGAAATCTATGAGAAACGGGACAAGCCCGGTGGCCGTGGCTATGTCTACGAGCAGAACGGCTTCAAATTCGACGGTGGGCCAACGGTCATCACCGCGCCCTTTATGTTCGACGATCTCTTTGCCCTGGCCGGGCGCAAGCGAGAAGACTACGTGAAGTTCGTCCCCCTGGACCCCTTCTACCGCATCTTCAACAGCGAAGGGCGTCCCTTCGACTACAACGGCAACCCGGAATTCATCCACGACCAGATCGCCCAGGTCAGTCCCGGCGATGTGGAGGGCTACAAGCGCTTCATCGGCACGACAAAGGCTATCTTTGAGAAGGGCTTTGTGGAACTGGCCGATCAGCCCTTTCTGGGCATCGGCGATATGCTGCGTGTGGTCCCGGACCTGATGCGGCTGCAATCCCAGAAGACGGTCTACGACTACGCGTCCAGTTTTATCCAGGACGACTTTCTGCGCCGGGTCTTCTCTTTCCATCCCCTGCTGGTGGGGGGCAATCCCTTCGACACCACCTCCATCTATGCGATGATTCACTATCTGGAACGGGAGTGGGGCGTCCACTATGCCATCGGCGGCACCGGGGCTATCATCGACGCGCTGGTCAAGCTTTTTGAGGAATTGGGTGGCAAAATTTACCTGAACAGTTCCGTGGCCGAAATTCTCGTCAACAAGCGGCGCACGACGGGCATCCGCTTGGCCGACGGCCAGGAGGTGAAGGCGGATCACGTCATCTCCAATGCGGATGTGGCCTGGACATATCTCAATCTGATCCCCTCCGCGGCCCGGGGCCTGCGCAATTCGGATTTGCGCTACCAGAAGCTGACCCGTTACAGTATGTCTCTCTTTGTCATCTATTTTGGCACAAAGAGGCGCTACACCGACAGCAAACTGGCCCATCACAATATCATTCTGGGCGACCGCTACGAGGGGCTGCTGGACGACATCTTTCACAAGAAAAAGCTGTCCAAAGACTTCTCCCTCTATTTGCATATGCCCACCCTGACCGATCCGAGCACGGCCCCGGAAGGCCACGAGGGGTTTTACGTCCTTTCCCCTGTGCCCCATATGGATGCGGGCATCGATTGGACGAAGCAGGCCAAGCCCTATCGGGACGCGATAATGAACTTTCTGGAAGAGAACTATCTGCCCGATTTGCAGGAAAATCTGGTGGCCGAGCACACCATCGACCCCCTGCACTTCCAGAATACGCTCAACAGCTACAAAGGCTCGGCCTTTTCTGTGGAGCCGATTCTGACCCAATCGGCCTGGTTCCGCCCCCACAACCGGTCCGAGGATATCGACAATCTCTACTTTGTGGGCGCGGGGACCCATCCCGGCGCGGGGCTGCCCGGGGTGCTTTCGTCATCGAAGATCGCGGACGATTTGATAAGCCAGAGCTAAAGCAGATATTGGGTATTGGATATTTCGTGGGGATGTCCCGCTACATCCCCACGAAATATCCAATACCCAATACCTGCTCTCTTCCCTTCCCTTTCGATTGGACACTCGCTTATGCCTTCCTTCCCCACCCTATCCGGTCTGCCTGGGCTGGCAGCTCTGCGCGCAATGGTCCGGGAGCGCTCGATTCTGGCCGGGCTGGCCGCCATGCACAAATATCTGGGCGATGCCTTTCAGATTACTCTGCCCGGTTTCAAACCGGTGGTCTTTGTGGGGCCGGAGAGCAACCGCCACATTCTGGTCAATGGCCGGGAGGATTTCCGGTGGCGCACGGAGAGCGATCCGGTGGTCAAACTGTTGCGCCACGGCCTGCTGGTGGAAGACGGCGAAGATCACGCCTGTATGCGGGCGGTGATGGAGCCGACCCTGCAACGGAGCGCGGTCAACGGCCACATCGACGCTTTCTGGGCGTGCACGGCCAGCATTTCCGATGGCTGGGCCGACGGCGAGACGGTGGATATGCTGGTCGAGATGCGCAAAGTGGCCCTGCTGATCCTGACCGAAACCGTCTTCGCCGTGGACTTCCGCCCGGAGATGGAACGGCTGTGGCGGCCTGTGATCCGTTCCGTCGAATATATCGCGCCTGGCCCCTGGCTGCTCTGGCCGGATATTCCCCGTCCTGGCTATAAGAAGGACCTGGCCGTATTGGACGAATATCTGTACAGAATTATCCGGGAGCGGCGGGCAGCCTATGCGCAGACCGGAAAACTGGGCGACGACCTGCTATCGGTGCTTGTGGGCCATCAGGAAAACGGGGAAGGGCTGGATGACGACCTGATCCGGGACCAGCTTCTGACGATGATTGTGGCCGGTCACGACACCAGCACGGCCCTGCTGGCCTGGGCGCTCTATATGCTCGGCAGCCATCCCGAAGCGCTGGCCGCGGCCCAAACCGAAGCCCGCGCGGTGTTGAGCGATGAAGCGCCCACCCCGGAGCAGTTGAAGGAATTGACCTTTCTGGATACGGTGCTCAAAGAGACCCTGCGCCTCTATCCACCTCTGCCTGTGGGCAATCGGCGGGCCGCCCAGGAGACGGAAGTGCGGGGCTATCCGATCCCCCAGGACAACCGGGTGATGTTTCCCATCTACCTCACCCATCGGGACCCGGACCTCTGGGACGATCCGGAGTCCTTCTGTCCGGCCCGTTTCGACCGCTCCCAGGGAGCGAGTACGCCGCCCGCTTTCGCCTATATTCCCTTTGGGGGTGGCCCCCGCAACTGCATCGGCGCCACCTTTGCCCAGGTGGAAGCGAAGGCAGTGTTGGGCAGAATTCTGCACGATTACGACCTGCAGTTGCTGCCGGGCGCGGTCCATTCCCATATGGGCACGACGCTGGAACCTCGCCCCGGCGTGAAGATGCGGGTGCGGCGAACTACAAAAAATGAACCACAAAGGCACGAAGACACAAAGAAAAGCAGTTAATTCTTCTTCGTGTCTTTGTGCCTTTGTGGTTATTCTGGAGTGAGAGAGAACAATGACGTACTTCGCTTTTTTGGCGCTGTTTGTGGGGATACCGATTCTATTACTTCTCGGCGTGGCCTGGTGGGACGGGCGATCCGGGCGCAAGCGGCCCGCAGCATTGGCAAACTGGCCGGTCGCTGGTGGTATTCTGCTCCACGCGCTGATCGCGCTGGTATACACGACGCCCTGGGACAACTATCTGGTGGCAACCCGGGTCTGGTGGTACGACCCGGCGCTGGTCACGGGGATCGTCTTCGGCTGGGTTCCGATTGAAGAGTACACATTCTTTATCGTCCAGCCGATTCTGGCCGGGCTGTGGCTGACGGCCCTGGCCCGGCGTCTGCCTGTGGCGACTGGGCCGACCGCGGCTGACGGGAAGATTCGTATGGGGGGGCTGGCGTTTCTGGGGCTGGTCTGGCTGGCGTCTGTGGGGATTCTGTGGAGTGGCTGGCAGCCGGGAACCTATCTGGCCCTGGAACTGGTCTGGGCCCTGCCGCCGATTGCGCTCCAATGGGGTTTTGGTGGCGACATTCTACGGCGCAACTGGCGGCTGGTTCTGCTCGCGCTCGTTCCAATGACCCTCTATCTGGCCGGCGCGGACGCCATCGCCATCGGCGCTGGCACGTGGACCATCGACCCGGCCCAGTCCACCGGTCTGCTCCTGGGCGGCATCCTGCCCGTCGAGGAATTCCTCTTTTTCGGGCTGACCAATACGCTGGTCACCTTTGGGCTGGTGCTGGTCTGGGCCGCGGAGAGCCGGACGCGCTTGGCTGATTTCAGAAGTTCGACTTTTCTAAAAAGTCGAACTTCTTATTGACGCGGGCGCTGGAAACGGGCGTTTTCTATCTCTTTTTCCACTTCCTCTACGCTATACGCCTGCCCGTCCATCAGTTGAGGCAGAATCAGATCGTCGATGAGATGGGGCAGGTGATAGACGGTCACGCCTTTCAGAAATTGGGTGGGCGGCTTTTCGGCCAGCGTCACCAGCACCACCGGACGACCCGCCTCGGCCAGTTCAAGCAATGTGACCAGCAGGGCCTCGTGGGCGATGGCGCTGACGACGACGACTGTCGCACCCCAGCCCAGACGGGGCGCCTCCTTCAGCAGCAGATGCTCGATGGGGTCGCTGGCAAAAGGGGTGACCGCAGCCAGCAGTTCCAGAATCCGGGTCAACTGTTCCGGGTTGCGTCCCGGCAGCAGACGCAGGGGCTGATCGCTGCCGGGCAGTGTGCCGTTGGCGATCAGCCCCACTGGCAGCCGCTGCTCCGCTGCCACAGCCGCCAGACTGGCCGCCACACTGATTGCCCGCTCCTGTAGCTCTGGGATCGTCCCAAACCAATGGCGTTCCAGCGTCGCCACATTCAGAAAAAGTTGAATCTGCTGCTCTTTGCTCGGCTCGTAGACCCGGCTGAGGAGTTCCTGGTGGCGGGCAGTGGCCTTCCAGTGGATGCGCCGGGGACTGTCGCCGCTGTCCCAGGCGCGCACGCCGACGGTACGCATGGGGTCTTCGTGTAGATGTCCGTGGGCGCGCAGGCTGCCAAAGGGATTCTTGGCGGGCAGTTGCATTTCGGCCACAGAATAGATGCGGGGATAGACGATCAGAAATTGTTCGTCCAAAAAGCGCGCAGCCCGGTTGAAGAAACCAAAACCGTCCCCGGTCTCCACCTGGGCCGGGCCGTATTTGTGAAAGCCCCGGGCCGTGCAGTCGATTGTAAAATGGCGGCTCAGGCGTTGAAAGGCGTTGGGCATCCAGAAGGTGCGGAACTCGCCCTGGTTTGTGGCTGCATTCAGACTGACGATTGTCTCCCGGATGGGCAGTTCGACGGGGAAGATGTCCTGGACAGTCATCCAGGTCAGGGGCAGAAATTTCTGGTTTTGCACCTCTAGGGTCAGCCGTATTTCCTCGCCCTGAAAGGCGCGCACTTCGGCAAAGTGGCGCCGGTAGTGGAGGCCGTAGAGACTCAGCAGACTCCACAGCCAGCCGATCCCGGCCAGGGTCAGCAGCAGAATGCCCGCGGTGGTGAAGAAGCGATTGGAGACAATCAGCCCGAATCCCAGCAACAGCACCGCCAGCAGCACCCAGGCATCGCTGAATTGGGTATCTTTGGTCAGGTCGATGTAGCGGCGCTTGCGACGAAAGCCGCGCAGAAAAGGCAGGCCACGCTGGCCTTCGGTTTTGTCTTCGTTGGGTTCGGTGTGGAGGGGCAGGCCGGGCATTAGAGAGTATCCGCGGGTCACAGGAATTTGTCTGGGTGCTGGTGAACACTTTGTAAATTAAGTTTTCGTGAATACCCGCTCGCTTGATTTCGATACGCCTCGAAGACTCGGCTACTCAATCAGCGCTCACTAGCCCAGGCTGTGTACAACTTTGTGGCTTTGCCTCCTTATCCAGCACGCAGCACCTCTCACTCCGCCACCGGAACCGGCACACTTCCCACCACTTCGGCCACTATTTGCTGGGGCGTGCGCCCGCGCAGCCGGGTCTGGGGGCTGATGTGGATGCGGTGGGTGAGCAGGGCCGGGGCCAGATGCTGGACATCGCTGGGAATGATATACTCTCGCCCGCGCAGGGCAGCAAAGGCTTGGCAGGCCCGATAGAGGGCCAGGGTTCCCCGGGGCGAGACACCCAGTTCCACTGACGGGTGCTCCCGTGTGGAGCGCACCACCCGCAGCAGATAGGCCCGCAGTTCTTCGCTGACGTGGATGGCCCGCACCTGCTTTTGCAGGGCCAGCAGATCGTCGATATGCACGACGGGTTGGAGTTCGTCCAGGGGTTCGTCCTGTTCATAGCGCAGGAGCATCTCCGTCTCTTCGGCCTCGTCCGGGTAGCCCAGTTTGAGCTGCATGACAAAGCGGTCCAGTTGGGCTTCGGGGAGGGGGAAAGTGCCTTCCAACTCAATCGGATTCTGGGTGGCGATGACCAGAAAGGGGCGGGCCAAGGCGTGGGTCTCCCGGTCCACCGTCGTCTGGCGCTCTTGCATGGCTTCCAGCAGGGCTGATTGGGTGCGGGGCGTAGCCCGGTTGATCTCGTCCGCCAGCACCACCTGGGCAAAGATGGGGCCGGGACGGAACTCGAATTCCTGGCTCTTCTGGTTGTAGAAGCTGATGCCGGTCACGTCGCTGGGCAGCAGGTCTGGCGTGAACTGAATGCGGTCAAAGGAGCAGTCGATGCTGCGGGCCAGGGCTTTGGCCAGGGTCGTCTTGCCGATGCCGGGGACATCTTCCAGCAGGACGTGGCCGTCGCAGAGCAGCGCGACGAGGAGCATTTCCACTACATCCCGCTTGCCGATGATAACGCGCCCGACGCTGGACTGGACGGCGCTGCTGAATTGAGAAAAGTTCACGGGGCCTCGGATTGGGTGATTGGGTGACTCGGTGATTGGGGAGAAGTCTACTATCGGATGGGGGTGGGGTCAAGAATCGAGGCTGCCCTGAAAAATAGCCTTGTAAACACGGATAAAAAAGAACACTGAACAGTCTGGAAATCCGTGTTCCTTTCTATCCGTGTTTACAAAATTTTCATCCCCCGTGGCGCACTTGGCGCAAGAAGAACTGTTCGGATGGCCGAATGGGGGCGGCTACTCTGCGGTACGAGAAGCGGCCACCGGCGACGGATTTACCCGGATGCGGGGCAGCACTGTCGCCACGACCAGCGCGCCCGCCAGCAGCAGCGCGCCGAGCAGCCAGAGCATCCCCACATAGCCCAGCCCGGCGATGAGTAGCCCGCCGAGAACTGGCCCGGCCACTTTGCCTGCGTTGTCCAGTGTCCCCACAAAACCCAGCCCCGCGCCCAGATGCTCCGGCTCGATCTGGTCTGCCACCAGCGCGACAGTGGCCGGGAAGATCAGCGCCTGACAGCCGCCGAAAAGTGCAGCCAGCCCCAACAGCATCCACCCCTGAGAGGCGACGGTCAGCAATGGCAGCAGACCGGCCAGCCCACCCATCCCCAATGCAATGGCCCAGTAGTAGCCGATGCGATCCCCGGCCCGGCCCGCGGCTGGTTTCAGTAGCAGATGTACTCCTTCCTGTACAGTGAAGAAGAGACCGATCTGCGCGGTATTATAGCCGGCGGTCAGCGCATAGACGGGCAAAAAAGCTTTGATGGCGTAGGTGGCGATGTAGACCGTGGCCTCCATCCCGCCGGAGAGCCAGACGGAGGGGGTGCGGAATGCAGAATGGGGAATACGGAAGGGGGCGCGAGTTGCAAGTTGCGAGTTGCGAGTTGCGGTCTGCGGTCCGCCGTCCGCCGTCTCATCCAGCAGCAGGACGGGGATGAAAGCCAGCAGACTCAGCCCGCCGATGACGGCGAAGACATCCGCCGGGTCGTTCCAGAGCAGAAGCATCCCCGCGGCCAGGGGGCCGACGACGTAGCCGCCGCTGCGGGCCATCCCAAACCAGCCCAGCCGCTCGGCCTTGCGCTTGCCGCTCCGTTCGGCCACATAGGCCACTGTGACCGGGCCGTAGATGGCCGTGGCCGTGCCGTGGATCAGACGCAGGATCACCAGTTGGCCGGGGGTGTCGATGAATTTGTACAGAAAAGGCACGCCCGCAAAGAGGAGCGTGCCCAGAAGAATCCAAATCTTGCGTCCCTGCCTGTCCGAAAGAACACCAAAGATCGGCTTCGTTATCATTCCGGTCAGGGTAGAGACAGAGACGATCATTCCCAGCAGCACATCCGTCGCGCCCAGCGATGCGGCCAGAATAGGCAGCAGGGGCGTCTTGCCCATCTGGTAGCCGGCACGCACGATGAAATCGGCCAGGGTGATTTTGAGGAGATTGGGGGAGGTTTTCATGGCGGATCTGACAGTGACAGGTCCTCAGAAACAAGGAAACCCCGCCTCTCGGCAGGGTTTCCTTACTATTCCGACTGGGAAATAGTCCAGTGCGGGAGCGACGGGATTTGAACCCGCGACCTCCGGCTTGACAGGCCGACATGCTAACCGCTACACCACGCCCCCAGAACTGCATTGCAATTGAGCAACGAAAGCCATTGTAGCATCGGCGTCGGGGGATGTCAAATTTGGCGACGAATTTTTTCAATCGAATCGCATGTGGTCCTTACGGAACGATAATCGTCTTCAGGGAGGACTGCTCGTCCTCCGAGGCGGTCTCGGCCTGGAAGACCGCAGGTAGATCGGCCAGCCGGTGGCGGGTGGAGTTTGCCAGAATGATGTCCAGATTGAAGACGCCCCGTTCCACGGCCCGGAATGCCTCGCGCATATTTTCGACCGAGCGCAGTTTGGTGTAGTGGACCGCGTTCAGGTTGCGCACTTCCAGCCCGTCCTCGTGAAAGCGATGGAAGCTAAACTCCTTGACCGGCGCGTAGTTGTCGCCGTAGAGAGCCAGAATGCCGTTGTGGCCCACCATTCCCAACGCCTGGACCAGTCCGATACCTGTGCCGCCCACGGCCTCGATGGCCACATCCACCCCCACGCCTTTGGTCAGCTCGTCCACCGCCGCCACCGGGTCGACCATCCGGGCGTTGATGGTGTGATGTGCGCCCAACTGCTTGGCGATCTCCAGCTTTTCCGGCGAAACGTCGATGGCGATGACTTGGGACGCGCCGGATTTGAGCGCGCCTTGCAGCAGAATGTTGCCCGCAAAACCCACGCCGTTGACCGCCACCACATCCCCCAATTTCACGCCCGTATGGATGGCTGCCCAGGCCGCACAGCCTAACGGTTCGTAGAGACAGCCCACCTCAAAGGAGACCCCATCGGGGATGGGCTGGATGTGGGCCAGGTCCACCACCCAATAGTCCGAGTAGGTGGGGTAGATGAGGCTGCCCACCCGGTCGCCGACCCGCACAGTGCCGCCGCCCAGATATTCCTCCACGCCGCTGCCGATCTCTACAATTGTGCCGCCCCCCTCGTGGCCCAGGGGTCCCATCGGATAGGCGTGGGCGCGGTCGGTCTTGCTGTGTGCGCCCAATTGTACCTCTGGCCCGCCTTTGGCCTCGTCCTGGGGACGGACGGTAATGTTGCGATAGAAGTAGCGCTCGGAGCCACAGACCGACGCCTGATGGGTCTTGACCAGCACTTGGGTTGGTTTGAGCGGCGGCAGAGTGACGGTTTCGCTTGTCAGTTTGTTGGGTTCCAGATAAATTACGCGGGTGTCGATCATTTGAGTTTCTCCTGGGGGATGGAATGGGACACGGATTGACACAGATGGAAAGGATTTGCACGGTTAAATCATAGCCGCTTGTGGAGAATTCTTCAAGCGGCTATGATTCTTGCGTTCCTTTGTGGACTTTGTGGTTCAAATCTCTTTTGGAAAGGAAACAACAATGAAATTGCGAGGCAAAGTGGCGCTGGTGACGGGCGGAGCGCGAGGGCTGGGTCGGGCCTACGTCCTGCACCTGGCCCGGCTGGGTGCAGATATTGTGATCAACGACATCGACCTCTCCGCGGCGGCAGAATACAACGAGCAATTGAGCGCCCCCACAGTGATGGAAGAGGTGGAGGCGCTGGACTGTCGGGCATTGGGCGTTCAGGCTGATGTGACAGTCAAAGCGGAGGTGGACGCAATGGTGGAGCAGACCCTCGCCACCTTTGGCCGTCTGGATATTCTGGTCAACAATGCGGGCGGGATGTTGCATCCCCCGGCCCAAACTTCGGCGGCCACCGCGCCGGAGGACCACTATCGATATATTATGGACATCAATCTGACCAGCACTGTTTTCTGCTGCCAGGCCGCCAGCCGCCCGATGATTGCCGCAGGTTCGGGAAAAATTGTCAATGTGGGTTCCCAGGCCGGGCTGTGGAGCGGACGCAGCGGCAACGGCGTCGCCTACAAAGTCGCCAAAGCGGGAATTATCCACTACACTCGGGTTCTGGCCGCGGAGTTGGGTCCCCACGGCGTCAATGTCAACTGCATCGCGCCGGGCTGGATTCTCTCTTCCCGTGCCCTGGCCAGCGGACGCAACAGCGACGAAACCCGCGCCCGTCTGGAAGCCGACATTCCCCTGGGCCGTCTGGGCTGGCCCGAAGACTGCGCCAAAGTTGTCGAGTTTCTCGTCACCGATCTCTCGGACTACGTGACCGGCCAGTGCATTCCCGTGGATGGGGGCTATGTGGCGTTTTAGTCCGTGGCGGGTGGTGTGTAGTGCGTGAACTGGGAGTGGTTGATTGCGGTGCAGTCGAAATGACAGGTGTTCGCACCAAAGACAGGGCACGGTTCGCCCGACAGTAGCGGTGCAAGTTCACGCACTACGCACCGCGCACAAATTGCGTCTGCCCTACTCCCCATCTATAATTGAAGGGATGCAGAAGTCCGACTTTTGATAAAGTCGGACTTCTGGCACAATCAATCCAACCGGCGGGAACAAACGGAGTACGGAGTCGAAAATGCTGAAGAGTCATTCATGTGGGGTATTGCGGGCTGAAGATGCGGGTAAGCAAGTCACGCTGGCGGGTTGGATCAACCGGCGGCGGGATCACGGCGGTCTGATCTTCCTGGACGTGCGGGATCGCTTTGGTGTCACCCAAGTCACCATCAATTCCGATAATCAGCCCGATGCCCACGCCGTAGCCGCCACCCTGCGCAGCGAATTCGTCGTGCAGTTCCACGGCACTGTGCAGAAACGCCCGCCTGGTTTTGAGAATCCCGACCTGCCGACCGGCGAGATCGAAGTCATTGCCGACAAAGTGGTAATTCTCAGCGAAGCCCGCACGCCCCCCTTTGTGATCAGCGGCGACCAGGGCGACGACGTGGACGAGGCCGTGCGCCTCAAATACCGCTATCTGGACCTGCGCCGTCCCAAGCTGGCCCGCAATATGGCACTGCGCCACAATATTGTGCGCTTTATCCGCAACTACCTGTCGGACCGGGACTTCCTGGAAATCGAGACGCCGATTCTGCTCAAGAGCACGCCGGAAGGGGCACGGGATTTTGTCGTGCCCAGCCGGATGCACGCGGGCAAATTCTATGCCCTGCCCCAGAGTCCCCAGCAGATGAAGCAATTGCTGATGGTGGCCGGGATGGAGCGCTATTTCCAGATCGCCCGCTGCTTCCGGGACGAAGACCTGCGCGCCGACCGCCAGCCGGAATTCACCCAACTGGACCTGGAAATGAGCTTTGTCGATCAGGGCGATATTATGGCCCTCATCGAGCCGATGCTGATTGAGCTTTCCCAGCAGGTGAGCAGCAAGCGCATTTTGCAGACCCCCTTCCCAGTCATCTCCTGGGACGACGCTATGGACAAATACGGCATCGACCGCCCGGACATCCGCTTTGGCCAGACCCTCTGCAATGTGAGCAGCCTGGTGGCCGAGAGCGGCTTTGGCGTCTTCAAAAATGCGGTGGCGGCTGGCGGGCTGGTCAAGGGCGTTGTCTATCCCGGCGGCGCGGGGATGAGCCGACGGGAGATCGACGAACTGACTGAATTCATCAAACCCTACGGTGCAAAGGGACTGGCCTGGATCGGCGTTACCGGCGAACCGGACAGCGACGGCCACTACACCGGCGACGCCCTGCGCAGCCAGATCACCAAATTCCTCAGCCAGGAGGAGATCGACGGGATTGTCTCGGCCAGTGGTGCGGGCGCGGGCGACCTGATTCTGCTGGTGGCGGACCAGCCGGATGTGACCAACCCCAGTCTGGCTAACCTGCGTCTGGAGATTGGCCGGCGGGCCGGACTGATCGATCAGAACCTGCTGGCTTTCTGTTGGGTGGTGGACTTTCCTTTGCTGGAATACAGCGAAGACGAAGACCGCTGGGTGGCCTGTCATCACCCCTTCACCACTGCCCAGGACGCGGACTGGCCCCGGCTGGAGAGCGAACCGGGCAAAGTCAAGGCCAAAGCCTACGACGTAATTCTCAACGGTTGGGAGATCGGCGGCGGCAGCATCCGTATCCACCGCAGCGACCACCAGATGCGCCTCTTCCAGCGGCTGGGCATGAACGAGGCCGAAGTGGACGAGATGTTCGGCCATCTGCTCGAGGCCTTCACCTATGGCGCACCGCCCCACGGCGGCATTGCCCTGGGCATCGAGCGGGTGGTGGCTCTCTACGCCGACGCCGCCAGCATCCGGGAGGTAATGGCCTTCCCCAAGACGGCTACAGGCACGGACCTGTTGCTGGAAGCCCCCAGCCCGGTGAGCGAGAAGCAGTTGGTCGAGCTACACATTTCCGTGCGGGATAAGAAGAAGTAGCAGTGGCAACCTTCGGCTTGCAATTTTATCACCTAAACTTTGCCACATTTAGCCCATTTTGCACCCTATGACAGGTGTGCTATAGTATTAGACAGAACCCTGCGATGTGCGTGATCAACCAGCATACGGGGCGAGCCAACATTAGACCAACGGGAGCATTGCGAGGCGACGTGGATGTGATAGCCTAGCTTAGGCCAGGGCAAGACGGAAGCGTTCAGCTGGCACCCACCTGCTACAGCAGGTTCGCACCCACTGGATACACGGCATCGCGGGGGTCCCAAAACGCCGTCCGAGAGATTCTTCTCCCGGACGGCGTTTTTGATCAAACAGGCTGTCCAAGCGCAGTAAAACTCGTCCTGAAGATTTCATTTTTTTGCTTGACGGCTGCTGCTCTTTTGTGCTATAGTAACCGGTCTAATTGAGAAGCACGCATCCTTCAGCCTTTTTGCTGAGAAGAAAGGAAGTCTGACCGTGGCTATCATTCGCACACGGGTTGCCGACGATACATGGGTATTTACGAGCGGTCTCTACGCAGAGGTCAATGCCGGGCTGGTGGTGACACCCGAAGGGGGCATTCTGATCGATACCCTCCCCTTTCCATCCGAGACCAACCAGATTATTGAATTCGCCAAACGGGTCTGTCCCGCGGGTATTAAATATGTGATCAACACCATCAGCCACGCAGATCACGTCTATGGTTCGTGTCTGCTGCCCGATGCCGAGTTGATCGCCCACGAAAAGACCCGGGAAATGTTGCAGCGCTACGGACGCAAATCTTTGGAAGACGCCCGGGAACATACGCCCGAACTCTTCAAAGTAGAAATCCGCCTGCCCAAGTTCGTCTTTAGCGAAAGCGCGCTGATTCGGCTGGGGGGCAAGACGATCCACGTGCTGCACGCGCCCGGCCCCAGCCCGGAGGTCTGTGTGGTCCACGTGCGGGAGGAGAAGGTCCTCTTCGCCAGCGATCTGATTATGCCTGTGCCTCTGATCGCCACACCCTTCTCTAACATCGATCAGTTCCGCCACTCCCTGCGGATGCTGCATGACTACAACCTGGAATCGATTGTCCAGGGCCACGGGGACATTCTTCTGCGCGGCGAAGTCACAAGCAGCATCGACGAGAGCATCACCTACCTCAACCACATCGAGGAATTGGTGGAGAATCTGATGGACAACGGGGCCACCAAACACGACCTGCTCCAACACGACGTGGAAGGGTTTGGGCGCAGCCGCATTCCCCTGGGCGGACTGGTGCAGAATTTTCACCAGGCCAATCTGCTCTTTTTGTGGGAAAAGGCCCGTGCACGGCGACGCAAGGAGCGTCAGGCAGCCCAGGCATAATGACACACTCACGCCGGATCGATGCACTCATCGAAGAAATTCGCGCTCTCTCGCCTGCCGAGAGGCGTCGGCTGGCGCGCCAGCTTCGCATCAACGGTCTGTTGGAAAACGAAGAGGCACTGACTGATCTGCATCCCCTGGAAATCGCGCCGGCACTGACGCCTGCGGGTCTGCGCCAATTGCTCTACCCATCGCCAGCCCCATCCGGCCCCGCGCCTGTGCAGCGGGATGATACGCCGGTCGCCCCCTACAAATCCGCGGTGAGCGGTCGGGTGGTGATGGGCTCGCCGGGCGATGAGTCCACGAGTGATGCGCCGTCGGTCATGCCCCCTCTGCCCGGTCAGGCCCCGGAACAGCCCATCCGGGTGATCTTTGACGGAGGCAGCAAAGGCAATCCAGGCTTGGGCTACGGCAGCTACGCGCTGGAGTGGCCGGGCTTTCCCCGCCAGATTGTGCAGCTTCGTTTTGGGGATCGGGTGACCAACAACGAGGCGGAGTACGACACGCTGATCGCTGCGCTGGAGGCGATTGTCAAGCGGCTGAAGGAGAGCGGCGCGGATACGCGCACGGCCCGGTTGGACATCTGGGGCGATTCTCTGCTGGTCATCTCCCAGATCAAAGGGGAGTGGAAGGTGAACAAAGCCGAGCTACAGAGCCGACGGGATCAGGCCCGCAGTCTGTTGGCCCTCTTCGGCCAGGCTCGGCTCACCCACCACGACCGGGAGAAGAGTGTGGAAGTGCTGGGCCACTGAACGGGAATTGATGGGGAATAGTAAAAAGTGAGCCGTAATCAGTCGCAACGCATCTGCGACTGATTACGGCTCACTTTTTACTGATTAACTATCCTCGCTTCTGCTACTCCACAAAGACCTGCGCCCGGCCTTTGCCGCTGTCGTCTGTGTCGATAAACATAGAGAAGCTAGCGTCCCCCTTCGTGACTTCGTAGAAGCCAAAATCGCCGCTAAAGCTCCAGCCCAGGGCCGCAAAGGAATCGGTGTAGAAAGTCACCAATTCTTCCTGGCTCAGCTCGCTGGTAATCTCCGGCATCCCGATCATATTGGGGGCCATTTTGCCGCCCTCTGGCACGGGGAACTCACCTTCGGCAAAGCCCGGAATGCTGATTGCGCCCGGCTCCGGCGCGTCGGCAGGAAGTTCAATGGCGATGTCGCTATTTGTGTCATAGAGTTCGTAGGACCAGTTCACGCTCTGGGTCGTCAACACTTCTGCCCCACTGCTGTCTGTGTCGGTGACATTGCTCACCGTGGCCTCAATGGCGTACTTGAGAATGAATCCACCCTCTTTTGCCACCCAGACATCCATCTGCACAGTTTCGATCACCTCTGCCGAGTCGGGCGCCATTTGGGCCATGCGCTCAAAGGCAGTGATGTCGTCCATGCGGTAGTGGTTCGTCGTGACCCCATCGACCACCTCTTCACCCAAATCGGTGGCTCCCTCGTTTTCCAGGGAAAACTGGTCCACAAAGCTGGTAAAGATGTCCGACATAGACGTGAACAGCCCCGCATTGTCCCGGCCCACAGTAATCCATTCGCCCTGGGAGTTGGCAGAAACCCACTCGCCAATTTTGTAGATGGCGACAGTCTCGACCGAACTATCTTCGTTGATCGTCATCTGGAACAATTCATCCGAGCCATAGACATTGTCGGCCCGAACGTAGGCACCCTCCAACTGCATATCCTGCGCCGCCGACGTTCCATCCGGGAAGGTGGTGGTGATCAGAAACTGGCCTTTGGTCCGATAGGACTTCAATATATCGTTGGGTGCGGCGAAGCTGCTGGCCACACTGGCCTCTGGCGCAGGGGTGTTGGTAGCGGCAGCAGCAGCAGGCGCGGGTGTGTTTGTCGCGGAGACCGGTGTCTCCGTAGGCGGAGCAGGCGTATCTGTGGCTGCCACCGCTGCCGCTTCCGGTGTGGCGGTAGGCGTGGGGTCATCCTCGCCACAGGCGGCCAGGCTCACCGCAAGCAGTGCGACGAGCAAAAGAGTGAGAATGCGTTTGATTGACATTAGGATTCCTTTCGGATAGTGCAGGCTGTTGGCTGTTGCACAGCGAACCGGCATTTGAATGGAGCAGGAGACTACATATCCTGCAATAAATAGTATACGTTCGGGTGAATGATACTCAATAATTCTGCGGCGTTGCGGATTTGGGCCAGCCTAAATCTTTACATCGTCACCGCTTCTGTCTCTTCTTCGATCTCCTGCACAGGGCGGCCCTTCTCCATCTCCACCATCTCGTCCCCCTCCAGGCGCAGGCTGATGACCCGGCTCACCCCGTCGTCGCCCATTGTGATGCCGTAAATGGTGTTGCTGGCTTCCAGCGTGCGCCGGTTGTGGGTGATGAGAATGAATTGGGTGTTGACGCCCAACTCCTCCACCACCTCCCGGAAACGGTCCACATTGGCCTCGTCCAGGGCAGCGTCCACCTCGTCCAGAATGCAGAAGGGGGTGGGGCTGACCCGCAGAATCGCAAAGATCAGCGCACAGGCGGTCAAAGAACGCTCGCCGCCGGAGAGAAGGTCCAGGCTCTGGGGGCGCTTGCCCGGCGGACGGGCCACAATCTCCACGCCGGTGTTGATGATGTCCTCCGGGCTGGTCAGGGAAATCTGCGCGGTGCCGCCCCGGAAGAGCAGTTGGAAGAAGTGGACAAATTCCGTGGAGACCGCGTCAAAAGTGCGGCGTAGCTCTGCCTCCATCCGCTTGTCCAACTCCCGGATGATCTGGCGCAGATCAAAGGCCGCCTTTTCCAAATCCTCGGACTGATGGAGCAGAAAATCGTGACGGCCCGCTGCCTCCTCGTACTCTTTGGGGGCGTCTGGGTTCACATTGCTCAGACGGCGCAGCCGGGCACGGGTCTCCTGCACTTCGTCGTCCAGTCCCGGCGGTAGCTCTGTGACCACCGGCAACTGGGCCACAATTGTGTCGAAGGGCAGGGGCGGCTGGTAGGCCACATCCTCACTCTGCTCCATCTCGGCCAGGCCAAAATCCTGGCGAATCTCCTGGCGCAAAATATCCAGCCGGTCGTCGGCCCGTTGCAGCTTCAATTGGGCCCCGTTGTATTGGGTTTCGTCCTGGCGCAGAAGTTGCTGCATCCGTCGCTCTTCGCTCTCGGACTGAATCTGGCGGGTCTGCAATTGAGCCAGTTCGCTCTGGGCCGGGCCAATCTCAGCCTGCAATGCGGCCATCTGCTCCGAGAATTGGGCTTCTGTCGCAGCGCGGGAAGCTGTCTCCGTTTCTAAATTCTCGATCTCCGCGTTCAATGTCTCCAGACGCTGGCTGCGGGAATCGGCCTGGCTTTTCATTGCGTCGCCGCTGCGTCGGGCTGCGTCCAGGGCCGACTGCTGGTTGCGCAGATGGCCCTGACTCTCGGCCGCGGCGGCCCGCAGATCGGCCAGTTGGCGCAACAGATCGTCCACATTGGCCGCGCTGGCGGCCTCGTCCGCTGCCCGCAATTCACCGGCCAACTGGCCTTCCCGCTCTGTGAAATCGGCCATCTCCTGGCGCAGGGTGGCTTCCTGCTGGTCGAGCCGCTCGGCCTCCGCGGCCAGTTGACTGCTGCGTTTCTGCTGCCAGGCTGCCCGCTCCTGGGATTGGGTCAATTGCAGCCGGGCGCGCTCTGCGGCCTGTTGGCTCTGGCTGGCCTGCTGGCGGACTGCGTCGGCCTGTGTGCGGCTCTCGGCCAGATTGTTCTGGGCGTCGGCCAGATGTTGGCGCACCTCCTCGCCCCCGCGCTGGCTGGTCTGGGCAATCTGGCGGGCCGCGGCGATCTGCTCCGGCAGTTCCCGATATTCCCGCTCCCGGGCCAGCACCGAATCGTCCTGGCGGCGACCGTCGCTGCCGCCTGTGACCGCGCCACCGGGCCGCACAATCTCGCCGCCCAGTGTGACGACCGTCGGCGTCGATCCTCGCTGACGGTCCAGGGCGCGGCGGGCCGCAGGCAAATCCTCGGCCACCCAGACCCGGTTGAGCAGTTGCTCCGCGGCCTGGGCTACTTTGGGCGCATAGCCGACCAGCGCGGCCGCGTTGCCCAGAATGCCCGGCTCGTTGGGTGGGTCGATGGCGGGCAGCACATTCAGCCGGTCCAGGGGCAGAAAGGTAGCCCGGCCCTGGCCCGAACCCTTGAGAAATTCGATGGCGGCCTGGGTGTCGTTCCAGCCTTCGGTGATCACATTTTGAAATGCGCCGCCCAGCGCGGTTTCGATGGCTTTGTCCAGATGGGCGGGCACGGAAAGCTGGGATGCGACTGTGCCGACAACGCCGGATAGCTGGCTGCGGCCCGCGGCTTGCAGGACAGCCCGCACGCCGTTCGCATAGCCAGCGCCCTCGTTGCGCAGCCGTTCCAGCAGGTCGAAGCGGGTTTGCAGCCTATCCACGGCCCGCTCGGCTTCCCTGTGGGCCTGTTCGGCCTGGGCCAGTTGGCTGCGTAGGTCGGCAATGTGGCTTTCGTTTTCGGCGACGGCCGCCTGGGCAACCGTTGCGTTTTGGGCTGTCTCTGCCGCGTCGCTCTCGGCTTGGGCCAGAAGCGCGGTTGCATCCTCAATATCCTTGTCAGCGTCGGTTTGGGCTGTTTGCTGGGCGGCGGCGTCTTCCTGCAGGCGGACGCGGGCCTCGTCGATCTGGTCCAGACGGCTGCGACGGTCGGCCAGACGTTCGCCCAGCTTGCGCTGCTCGGCACGCAGGGAATCCAGCCGATCCACCAGGCCCGAACGTTCCTGCTGGCGCAGACGCACGTGGCCTTGCAGCCGGTCCACTTCGCTCTGGCGGCTGGTGTGGGCTAGTTGGGCCGCTTCGACTTCGCCGCGCAGTTGCTCCATCCGCTGGGCGGTCTGGGCCGCCTCTTTTTGCAATTCGACCAACTCCCGGGCCAGTTCGTCCCGCCGGGCCAGAAGCTGGCTGCGTCGCTCGTTAGAGACGGCCAGTTCCCGCTGCAAGGCGTCGGCCTGACGGCGATGTTCGTCGTGGGCGTTCTGCTGGCGTTTCAATCCTTCGCGCAGGGAAATTTGAGAACGACGCAGAGCCTCGATCTGCACGGTAATCTCTTCCAGCCGCTTGCGTCGGGCGCTGGTGACGCGGCCCGCGGCTTCGCTCTGGCGGCGGGCCTCGGCCATCTCTTCCAGGCTGGTGTGCCAGCGGAAGCCATACCACTGATGGAGCAGCCCTTGCAAGTCCGCGTCCACCTGTGCCCGTTCTCTGGCCCGCTCGGCCTGGCGTTTCAGATAGCCCAGCCGGGGGGAAAGTTCGGCCAGAATGTCCTGGACCCGGCTCAGATTTTCCTGGGTGGCGTCCAGGCGACGCAGGGCGGTGGTGCGCTTGGACTGGTGGCCGGTGATGCCCGCTGCTTCCTCAAAGAGTCCCCGCCGTTCCTCCGGTTTCAGGCTGAGCACCTGGTCGATCAGCCCCTGGCCGATGACTGCGTAGGCCCGTTTGCCCAGGCCGCTGGGCGCAAGGAGTTGGGTGATGTCCATCAGCCGCACCTGCTGGCCGTTGAGCAGGTATTCGTTCTCGCCGTCCCGGTAGGCCCGGCGGCTGATCTCGACTTCGGCAAAGTCAATCGCCAGTTCGTTGTCGCTGTTGTCCAGGGTCAGGCTGACGTGGGCCATGCCCATGCGCGCCCGTTTGTCGCTGCCGGAGAAGATGACATCCGCGGTCTTTTTGGAGCGTAACAGGCCGAAGCTCTGCTCGCCCAGACACCAGCGCACCGCGTCGGCCACGTTGCTCTTGCCGCTGCCGTTGGGGCCGACGACGGCTGTCACGCCGGGGTCAAAGACAAATTCGGTTTTGCGGGCGAAGGTCTTGAAGCCCTGGATGACGATACGTTTGATGCGCAGCATAAAAGAAGGTATTAGGGATTGGGTATACGCGCCAGATTAGTGAGCGCCGGTTGAGTAGCTGAGTCTTCGAGGCGTATCGAAACCCAGCGAACGGGTCGACGAGACGACTCTTCCCACCCGCTGGGTTTCGATACGGCGGAAAACAGCCCCCGCCTACTCAACCGGCGCTAGTCTATTTGTTATTTCACTGCAAAAATTGCCCGCCACAGACCGGGCAGGAAAAGCTCGGCGATCAGCCCCCCAGCGACCAGGGCCAGGGAGACGAGGATCAGCCGCCGTTGGGTGGACAGGTAGTGGGCCGGGTTCCAGTTGTTGAGCAGGAGTGGCTGGATGAGCAGGACGAAGAGTCCGGTGTATCCGGCCAGTTGGGCCAGTCGCCAGGGAGCCAGCCCCAGCAGAATACCCAGCGGCGAACCGATTCCCCGCCACAGGCTGCCTACCCCGTAGGCGAACAGATTTACGCCTTTGACCAAAAACCAGCTACCTATCAGCCCGACCGTCGCCAGGCTGCCCAGAACGATTCCGGCGATTTCGCCCAGGCGGGCCAAGGGCGCGGCCAGCAGTGAGCCGGGCCAGAGGCTACTGCCATAGACCCATTCCATCAGTTCGGCACGGATGAAAAAGCCGTCGTGGATGGCGTTCTCGATCTGCCCAGGCAGCAGCCAGGTGAGCAGCCAGAGAAATAGCCCCTGCACCACCAGCCAGACTGTCGCCACCCGCAGGGCCGGGCCGATCCCTCCCCGGCGCAGGGCGATGGCCGTGAAGACCGTCAGCGCTAGGGCCTGGATCACAGGCATGAAATTGGGCTGGCCCATCAAACCGGGCACGGCTGTGGTGAGCAGCACAAAGAAGACGAGCGTCCCGTAAAAGAGCGGGTCCCTGGTCAGATCGTAGACCGGGGCAGGGGCGTCGCTGATCGGCGGTGTGGGGGGCGTCGGTTGGCCGTGATGGTTGGTGTAGAGTTCCATAGCTGTGGTCGCAGGCAGTAAACTGGTCCGATTGTATCGGGAAATTATACCACTGACCGAGCGATGAAACCGAATGGAGGAGGGAGAGAGGAATTTCAAAGATAGAACGCGGATGACGCGGAAACAGCGGATTTGCGCGGATTTTTTTCTTTATCCGCGTTCCTCAGCCCGATCCGCGTCATCCGCGTTCTATCTCTTTCACCGCTGGTAAATTTTGGCCTGGGGCACAAAGGCCACATCCCCATCCAGCGGGAAGATGGGACGGGCGCAGACGGTGTGGCCCAGGTAGGGCAGGTTGGCACTGGTGGAGCCGGGCGCGTCCACGTGCAGGGTTTGGGCTGCCCAGGTGTTGAAGAAGTGGGGCTGGCAGTGGGGCGATTTGACCACCACCGCGTCGAAGCGGGTGGGGTCCTGGCCGTGGCCGAGGAAGAGAGAGCGATCGTAGAGGCTGACCGCGCGGCTGGTGGTGATGACCACATGCCGTCCCACTTGCAGCACAGCCGTTGGGCCGCCCCGCCAGATAGCGCCATTGCTCTCGCTGACAAAATCTCCATCCGAGAGCATCCGCACCTGGGCTGTCACTGCCAGGGGGTGGAAGCGCGCCCGGTCCAGCCCGCCGCCGATGGTTGTATGGATGGTAGCACCCACACCGGCCTTCATTGCGTCCAGCACTGCGTTGGGATCCACAATCGGCGTCAGCAGGCGGCCTGTATAGCCCCGCTGCATCAATGCGGCCAGAATGGCGTTGCTGTCACCGGAAGCGCCGGAGCTGGTGGCATCGGCCGCGTCGGTGAGGATTGTCGTGCCGCTGGGGTTGGCAATCGTCCGTTCGACGGCTTCGTCCAGGCTGATGAGCGGCTGGTGAAGCTGGGCGCGCACGGCCCAGAAATCTTCGGCCAGTTTGATCGCCTCCCGCTCGGCACGGTCGGCTTCCCCGTTCAGCACAACCAGACTGTTGGAGCGCAGTTCTGGCACGTCGGTGAATGGATTGCCGATGAACATTCCCCCAGAGAGTCCGCTGGGGCCTTCCTCCAACGCTTTGGCCTGTCCAACCGTCTGCCCGAAGAGACCGGTAGCGGTGATTAGTTCGCTGCCCCGCACCAGCGCGGGGATGGGCACAACGGCGGTCACCGGGTGGACTTCGCCGTCCAAAATGCGCAGGAGCAGCCGGGCGGCCCGTTCTCCGGTGCTGGCAAAGTCGATGTGGGGATAGGTGTGGTAGACCACTACTGCGTTGGAATGGGTCAGCATCCGGTCGGTGAGGATGCCGTGTAGGTCCAGGGAGATGACGATGGGAATGCGCTCGCCGACGATCTTGCGGGTCTCGGCCAGCAGGTAGCCTTCCGGGTCGCTCTCGTTTTCGGCAGACATTGCGCCGTGCAGGGAAAAGTAGACCGCATCCACTTCTCCTGCAGCCTGTATAAGGGCCAGAAATTCCGCGGCCAGTTGGGTGAACTCGTCAGCGGCCAATGTGCCGCCGGAGGTGATGGCCCGGGCGCTGTAGGCCGGAACCAGTTGCAGATCGGCCCGGCTCTCGAAGATGCCCAATGCACCGGCCACTTCCGAGTTCAAGCCTCTGTGGTAGTCGAGAAAGTCCGGTCCCCAAAGGATTTCAAAATCAGCCAGGGAACTGGGCAGTGGATTGAAGGATGATACTTCCTGTTTGCATTCGGCAATGAGGATGCGTGGCATAGATTCCTCCCAGGAGTGGGTTGGGGGTGGTGGATGTAGAGCAAGTATTTCAGTTGGGATTTATATGTTTGGGAAACCACCCATCTGACCGCAGCCGGAAAGGCGTCTGGCTTCCCAGTTGAAAGTGCGTAAGCTTTGATAGCCCAAAAGTGGTACAATAAGATCCTGAAGATATGGATTTGATGTCTGAATTCTTACGAAAAGGTCTGGTTATGACTCCTGAACACGGAAAGTTCTCGCAGATTTTGCCTATCATACCCGATGATGGAAAAAAGGTCTATGCAGACATAACCGATCAGATGGATAGCCCAGAACGTGACCGGCTGGAGGCGATGCTGCGACGTCAGGCTCTGTTGCTGGATCAGGTTTCCGATGCCGTCATTTCGACCGACGAAGACTTTGTGATTACTTCTTGGAACCGCGGGGCAGAGCGTATCTACGGCTGGAAGGCAGAGGAGGTGATTGGCAAGCCATCGGAGAATTTGCTGCACACACGCTATCTGAGCGGCACATTACAGGATGTTTTGTCAGAGTTTTCTGCCAAAGGGTATTGGGAGGGGGAGGTGGAGCAGCGGCGCAAAGATGGCTCTACGGTTCCTATTCTGTCGGCAGTCACACTTCTGCGCAATGACGCTGGGGAGTTGCTCGGTGCTGTGGGCGTCAATCGGGACATTACCAATTTGCGCCGTTCGGAAGCCGCATTGCGGGTGGCAGAGCGGCGCTATCGCCATCTTTTTGATAGAGCGCCGGTGATGTATTTGGCGCTGGAAGATCAGGACGGCGATCCGATTATTCGGGATGTCAACAATTTTTATCTGCAGAGGCTGGGCTATACGCGGGAAGAGGTAGTGGGTCGCAATGCAATGGACTTTCTGGACCCGGATTCACGCCAGGCGGCATTGCTCGAATACCCGAAGATTGTCCGGGGAACGGATAAGGTGGCGGTGCGGATTCTGCGCAGCCGCGACGGCGAGCGTATCGAAACGCTGATGAGGGCCGCCCCGGAGCTTGACAAGGAGGGGCAGGTCGTAGGTTTTCTGACGATGTATACTGATCTTTCCCCATTCAGGCAATCGGAGCAGCGCTTGCGGGTAGAGGCTGGGCGGGTACAGACGCTGTTGCGCATTGTCTCTCGGCTCAATCGCCAGGCGGATTTGGTGGGCCTGATGCAGACCGTTTGCACGGAAGTTTCTGTGGCGCTCGATGTGCCGGGCGTAAGCCTGAGCCTGGTGGATCAAGAAAAGGGGATATTCGTTCACGGCGCAGATGTGGGCTTGCCGTTGGGTTATGAAAGATTGACACAGTCTGTTGCCATTCCACCTCATCTGCGGGGGGATATGCGCGATGTGGAGTTGATCCGCATCAACCCGATTGACACGCTGGTAGACTCGCCCAACTATGCAATGTATGTGGAGCAGGGATTGCAGATCGGTGTCAATGTGATGCTGGTGCGGGATGCGCAACTGATTGGCTCACTCAATCTCCACATCACTGATCCCCAGCGCCAGTTTGGACCAGACGATCTGGCCCTGTTACGCGGTATTGCCGATGTGGTGACCCAGGCGATTCTCAACGCCCAATTGCGGGAGGAGAGCCTGCGCTACGCCAGCCACCTGCAAGAATTGGTCAACGAGCGCACAATGGAATTGGAGGAGGCACTGGCCCAGGCGCAAGAAGCAGATCGTCTCAAATCCCAGTTTGTCAGCGATATCAACCACGAACTGCGCACACCCCTGACCAATATTATCCTCTATTTGGGATTGCTCACCAACGGCAAGCCGGAGAAGCGGGCGCAGGCAATTGCCATTATGCAGCGGGAAGCCCAGCGTCTGCGCCAGATGATTGAGGATGTGCTGGACCTCTCGCGTCTGGATTTGGACAGGACCGAAATGCATGCCCGGACTGTGCTGCTCAGCGAGCTGGTGGAGGGACTGATCGAAGATCGGGGGCCACTGTTCGAAGATACCTCTCTGCAATTCTCTTTTCATGCAGAGCCGGAGTTGCCACCCATTTCGGTAGACGCCAGCCTGGTTGGGCGGGTCATCACAAATCTTCTCGACAACGCCTTCAAGTACACGGCCCACGGACAGATACGGATCGAAGTCAACCACCGCTGGGTCGATAGCAGTGAATGGCAGACCATCAGCGTTGCAGACAGCGGCCCCGGCATAGACCCGGAGGATCTGCCCAACCTTTTTCTGCGCTTCTATCGGGGACAGTCCGCCCGACAATCCGGTGTGTCTGGCACTGGTCTCGGCCTTGCCATCTGTCAGGAGATTGCCGAACTGCACGGCGGGCATATCGCAGTCGAGACAGAGTATGGCAAAGGCAGCACCTTCACCCTCTGGCTGCCTGGCGAGAGAACCTAAACAGCCCGCCACCCCGGAAGCCCATCAACTCCTGGAAAGCAAAAGTTGATGGGATTCCGGGATGACGGGCTGTCCTCTTCTTCTCTATTCGATTTCCATCTTTACTACCCAGCCAGACGCTGCGTCGCAGTAAATCATCGCATCCCCATAGGCCGTCATGCAGTGGGGTTCGGGCTGGTCCGCGGGCACTTCGATGCGTTCCAACTCCCGGCCATCCATCGCCAGTTTGAGGATCAGCCGGTGGCCGGTGAAGACCACCCACATTCCATCCTCTTTCTGCACCAGCCCGTGGGCACGGGGATAGGGCAGTTCAATCGTATGCTGGATCGACCAATCGCTGATGCGCATCCGCAACAGCTTTCCATCCTTCAGCGCCTCCACCCAAATGTAGCCCGGCTCGAACTGGTCGTATTCCGTTCCGTGGGTTCCACCGCCGCCGGGGACGGGATAGCGGGCCAGGGTTGCGCCTGTGGCCGGGTCCACCCGCAATATTTCGCCCGTATGCGCGCCGGCATCTGTGGGGCGCGCTGTGCGCCAGATGCCAGCGTCGCCGTTGGCCGCCAGCCAGAGCGAGCCATCCCCCCAGGTCATTCCGCTGGTGTTGGAAGATTCGGTGGGAATCTCCCGATGCACCCAGGGCACGCCGTAGTAGTCCGAGGGTTCTTCGATGCGGACGAGCGCGGCCCGGTCGCTGATCTGATCGACAATCCACAGCCCCTCGTCAGTGGTCTGCATGGCGTTGGGCACGCCATAGGGAGAGCGGAAGAGTTTCGTATAGGTAGCGTTCATTGGGTGGTCCTTTTGGTTTATGGCAGGTCGAAGATTACAAGTTGAAAGTGGCAGATGGCGGGTGGTGGGTGGCGGATGGCCATTGGGTTTCAACGCCACCCGCGAAATAACCAATACCCAATACTTCTATACCGCAGGCACTGCCACGTTTACTTCGGCCGCGGCTTCGGCGATGCGTCCCCAGGTGGTCTCTTCGATGGGGATTCCGTCGGCAGTGCGGGTGGTCCGGTAGTCCTCTTCGATCTCGCCGGGATAGTAGATTTTTTTGACACCAGGCGCTTTGTTGGATGATTTGGCCCAATCGATGAGAATTTGCACCTCTTTTTTATACTCGTCAATATCGATAAAGCTGCTGATGTTGATGGCCATTGCCAAAAATCCGCTGCCGCCCCGGGTGGGACTGTCGCTGCTGCACCCGGCCCAGGAGAGTCCGCCGGCGATGGCGTCCACCATCATTCCCAGCCCGTAGCCCTTGTGCCCTGACGCGCCGCCGAGAGGCAGCATCGCAGTTTCGCCTTCCCGGAAATGGGTTGGGTCCCGTACTTCGTTGCCGTCGTTGTCGATCAGCCAGCCGGGGGGAAGTAGCTGGCCCCGGGCCGCGGCGACCTCCACTTTGCCCCCAGCGGCCATGCTGGTGGTGATGTCCAGCATCATCGTCGGGCCATTTTCCGACGGCACGGCCATAGAAATCGGGTTGGGTGGCAGGCGGCGGGATGTTCCGCCAAAAGGCACTGTGAAGCGGCTGCCTCCGTTGAGGAGCAGAATGCCGATGCAGTCCTGCTCCGCGGCCATCGGCGGATACGCGCCCAGGCGTCCGATGTGGCTGCACTGATGGACGGCCACTGCGCCAAAGGTGGTTTTCTTGGCCCGCTCGATAGCCATTTCCATGGCTTTGGTGCAAATCACAATGCCCTGGCCGCCTTCGCCGTCGATGACCGCCGAAGCGGGGGTCTCGCGTACGACTTTGAGATCGCCCACAGGCACGATATTTCCTGCCACAAGGCTGCGGATGTAGCCGGGGATACGGATGATGCCGTGGGAGTCGTGGCCGGTCAGGTTGGCGTCGACCAGATGGTCGGTGACGATGCGGGACTGGTCCGCGGGTAGACCCGCGGCTTCAAAGAGTGCATAGCCGTAGCTGCGCATGGTGGAATGGGGAACATTTGGCATGGGTGGGTTCCTTTGTCTGGGGGTGGATTGGGCACGACAGAGGACAGTATAGCGTCAATTGAGGAAGGGGGCAACCGATGAAAAAGGGGCTGGGCACTGGGGATTGGAGATTCGGCTCGGAACAAAAAGCTGGCTGGACATCAGATGTCCAGCCAGCTTTTTGTTCCATATGGAGGAAGTATTGTCAGGAGTCCCAGACCCCAGTTTCCAATCCCTAATCAGCAGTTCATCAGTCGCCAGCGTAGGCTACCATTCCGTGCTCGACCACATCCAGACCGGTCTTCTCTTCTTCGGCAGTCACCCGCAGGCTGCCCATCGCTTTCATCAAGGAGAAGAGGCCAAAGAGCAGGACAAAGGACCAGATGGGATAGACCAGCGAGCCGAGAATCTGCACGCCCAGGTTGGCTGTGCCAAAGATGCCAGCGGCCACACCACCCCAGATACCGCACAGTCCATGCACAGGCCACGCACCCACCGGGTCGTCGATCTTCAGTTTCTCCAGCAGGAGCATACCACCCACGACCAGCAGGCCGGCGATGCCGCCGATTGCCAGGGAACTGGCGTTGCTGACTATGTTCGCGTTAGCTGTGATACCCACCAGACCAGCCAGAATACCGTTCAGACCGTAGCCCAGGTCCGGCTTCTTTTCGATGTACCAGGCCAGGAGAATGGAGAAGACACCACCTGCACAGGCTGCCAGGGTCGTGTTGACCGCGATCAGCATTGTGGCTTCCACATTGGCTGTACCGGTGAAGGACAATTGACTGCCTGGATTGAAACCGTACCAGCCGATGAGGAGAATGAAGACACCCAGGGTCGCAATTGTAATGCTGTGGGCGGGTAGTGGGTTGCGCTTGCCATTGAAACGGCCAATCCGTGGCCCCAGCACAATCGCACCGGCCAGGCCAGCGAAACCACCGACCGAGTGGACAATCAGCGAGCCAGCGAAATCGTGGAAGCCCAGTTCGCTCAGCCAGCCACCACCCCAGGTCCAGAAACCGGCGATGGGATAGACAAGACCAGTCAGCAGCACGCTGTAGACCAGATAGGCACTGACTTTCATGCGCCCGGCCACCGCACCGGAGACGATTGTAGCGGCTGTGGCCGCAAAGGCTGCCTGGAAGAGCCAGTCAACCTGGGGATGGAGCACACCAGGGCCAGCCGTAGCCGGGTCCATTGTGGCGCTAACGCCGAAACCGCCCCAAGCCAGGAAACCACCCAGGACCGATTCCCCATACATAATGTTGTAGCCGACAATCCAGAAGATAATCGCCCCAAAACAGAGGTCCATCGTGTTCTTGAACAGAATATTGACTGTGTTCTTGCGGGAATTGAAGCCCGCTTCTACCAGGGCAAAACCTGCCTGCATAAACAGAACCAAGATCGCTGCAATCAACAGGAAAATGTTGTCGATCGCATAATAGGCCAACTCAGCCGTTACCGGCTCGCTTTCCTGGGCAAAGCTGGCTTTGGCAAAGACCAACGCCAGCAAAATGGCAAGGGGTGTAGCCCGCAACCAGGAACCTCGTGCCACCGAAAGGTAGCGTTTCAATACATCCATTTCGCATCTCCTCTTCTCAAAAGTGTGCCGAATAAAGATTTACTTCTACAATATCGTTTGGCTTGGCATCCATCCGGCTCTTATGTACAATGTTTCACAAGCGACCCTGCCAGCCGGATATAGAATACTCTAATCGTAGATAGTTGCCGACGCCTATCCTGCACAAAATTGTTCCGGGCTTTATGGGCAAGTTGCACAATAAAGGGCGGGTTTTCGTGGTGGCGGTGTGGTTTTCGTACTGTTTTTGGTGGTTGTGCATGGCTATTTTGTCTGTTTTGCTCTGCCGTCTCTATTCTCTTATCCAAAAATTTGGTTGCCCGTTCTCTATTCCGCGCATCGATTCGCTCTGTCTATCTGCTCATCTGCTATGACAACACCCTTCTTTCTCGGTACAGCTTCCTGGACATTCCCTGACTGGCGGGGTGTCTTCTATCCCGATGGCCTGGCTGATCGGGATAGACTGGCCTGGTATGCCACCCAGGCCAACAGCGTGGAAGTCAACACCAGTTTCTACGGTCTGCCCGCGCCCTCGACGCTCGTGCAGTGGGTGGAGAGCGTGCCACCCGGCTTCACCTTCAGCCTGAAAGCACCCAAACTGATCACCCACGAGCGGCGGCTGGTGGATTGCAAACAGCCAACTCTCGCTTTTCTGGATGTGCTGCGTTCACTGGGGGATGCGGTCGCGCCTGGTCTGCTCCAGTTCCCGCCCAGCTTCACCCGGGCACAGGACGGGCGCATTCTGGCGGGCTATCTGGACTGGCTGGCCGGGGAACTGGACGGACTGGCTCTCACTGTGGAGGTGCGTTCCGCGGACCTGATGACGCCTGCCTTTGCCCGCTTTCTGGCCGAACGGGGGATGACATTGGCCGCGGTGGAACGGACGGGGACCGATGACTTTTTTGCCGCCTGGGATGAGTCCGACGCAGCCTATCTCTTTCTGCGGCTGATTGGGAACGACAGCGAACCCCCTCCCAACGACCGGGAAATCCAGCGCCCCCAGGAGGAGATTTTGGACCTGTGGGCGATTCGCATCGCTGGCCTGCTGGGAAAAGGCATTCCCGTCTATTGTTACACCCACAACACACTGGAAGGCCATTCCCCGGCTTCTATGCGCCGCCTGCGCGAACGCATCCACGCCCGCTATCCCCTGCCGGAGTGGTCGCCGGAGATGGTGCTGGCCCAGAACGACGATTCCGCATCCGCAGGCCAGCTTGCGTTGTTCTGAGATTTGCGAACTGCCGAGCCTCTGCCAAATTATTGTGAGTTCACATCCTACAGGAGACCCATTCGTGGAAAATCGCACGCCTACACCGCTGGACGACTTTCTCTTTGACCTGCGCGGCTATCTGGTGCTGGAAAACGCGGTCGAGCCGGAACTGCTCGACGAACTCAACGGAGCCATCGACGCGCTGCCACCCCTAGACTACGGTGAGTGGCTCGGCAATGCCCAGCGCCGGGATTACACCGCGTCCACCGGCCTGGAAATCCACAACTGTGTGGAACTGGGCGGCCCCTTCGAGAAGCTCATCGACCACCCCGGCTGGATCGACTACGTGCGCCACTACTGCGGCGAAGAGCAATCCTACGTGCAGGGGCTCTTCATCGACGAGTGTATGCTCTCCGTGCGCGAGGCCGGCGGCCATCACCCGGTCCACTCCGGCGGCTTCAAAGGCGCGCTGCGCGGGGCCTATCACTACAATCACGGCGTCTTTCGCTGCGGCCAGTGCAATGTCATCCTGGCCTTGACCGATGTGGGGCCGGGCGATGGCTCCACAATGATTGTCCCCGGCAGCCACAAATCCAACTTCCCCCATCCCAACGCGGGGGACTACGCCGCCCTGGACCGGATGGACAATTTGGAGGGCGCGGTCGAACTCTTCCTGAAAAAGGGGGACGCTCTGCTCTTTGTGGACGGGGTGATGCACGGGGGTGGCAGCCGCACCAATCCCGGCGAACGGCGGGTGACAATCTTCCGCTACGGCGCAAGCTGGGGCAGCACCCGCTACGGCTATCACTATTCCCAGGAACTCCTCGACCGCCTGACACCCGAACGACGCAAGATTCTGCAACCCATTGCGCCTGTGCGCCCACCCCAATCCAAAGGATAGAACGCCATGCACTTCTCCTGCTGCATCTGGGCATTGACCGGCCCGGAAGACGAAAATCTACAGAAGATGTCCGAACTGGGCTTTGACTGGATCGACATCCAGCCCGCAATGCTGGCGACCGCTGAAAGCCGGGGGCTGGCGCAGAAGCTGGGCCTCTCCGTCTCCTGTGTGGGCGCGTCCTTTGGGCTGCCCGATGGCGCGGCCCTGGACAGCCCCGACGCCAATGCGCGGGCCGCGGCCCTGGCCCATATGGAACAATCTCTGGCCCACGCAGCGTCTCTGGGCGCGACGGCTGCCTATGTAATTCCGGGAATGGATGGGAGCAAAGAGGCGTTGAAGCACTATGGGGATTCGGTGGCCGCCACCGCGGAGATTGCCCAAAAGCACGGGTTGACGCTGGGCATCGAACACTTCCCCGGCAAGGCGCTAGACACAGCCGCGGTCACCCTGGATTTTGTGCGGGCTGTTGGCCACCCCAATCTTCACCTGCTCTTTGACAGCGGCCACATTCAGATGCGGGGGGAAGACCCGGCGGCTATCATCCGCCAGGCCGGGGAACGGCTGAGCTACGTCCATCTGGACGACAACGACGGGGTGGGCGACCTGCACTGGTCCCTGCTGGACGGGGTGATGACCGAAGTCTCCCTGCGCGCTATCTTCGCCGCGCTGGACGACATCGGCTACGACGGCGGCGTCAGCCTCGAACTCAGCCCCCGGCTGCCCGACCCCTTCGCCGCGCTGGCAGCCAGCCGGGAGATTGTCCTGGGGCTTGCCAGTCTGTAGACAGAAAATCCATCTACCACAAAGGCCCAAAGACGCGAAGAAATGCATTTCTTCGCGTCTTTGGGCCTTTGTGGTTTCTTTCCCTAAATCGCCGTTAATCCTCCGTCCACAGGGAAAAAGCCGCCCGTACAATAGGCCGACTCGTCCGAGGCCAGGAAAACGGCCAGCCCCACAACATCCTCGGCCTGCCCCAGACGGCCCAGGGGTGTGGCAGCTATCAGTCCATCGCGTGTTTCGTCGTCGGCAAATAGCTCACGGGTAAGAGGGGTCTCGGTTGCGCCAGGGATGAGCGCATTGACCCGGATTTTGTCACGGGCGTAGTCAGCGGCCATCACCCGTGTCAGCCCGTAGACTGCGCCTTTGGCCGAACTATAGGCGGTGAATCCCGGCGCGCAGCCCAGCAACCCCGTGGGGGATGCCACATTGATAATCGAACCGCCGCCTCGCTCCAGCAGCGCGGGAATGACATATTTGGCGCAGAGCCAGACGCCCCGGATGTTGATGCTATGGGTGCGATCCCAGGCTTCCTCGCTCAGTTCGTGGGCACGGGCATCCTGTCCCACCAGTTGCACAGCCGCATTGGCGTAGAGAATATCCACCCCGCCGAATGCGTCCACCGCCGTCTTCACCAGCGCCGCCACCTGTTTGCTGTCGGCCACATCAGTTGGGGCGAAGACAGCCTGGCCGCCCGCCTCTTGGATGGCCTGCACAGCCGCCTCCCCGTTGGCCCGGTTGATCTCCGCCACCACCACCGCCGCGCCTTCCCGCGCATAGGCCAAAGAGACAGCCAGCCCCATCCCCGCGCCGCCACCGGTCACAATCGCTACTTTATTTTGCAGTCGCATCAAAAGTCTCCTCGAACTAAAAAAACTGGGCGTGGTTCATTTGACGAGAAACTGACCTTTACAATTGTCGAGGAGTCGAGCACGCCCTCGTGCGGGTTTTGTGGGCACAAGCCGCACGAGGGCGTGCTTACTCCTCTCGAAAGTGTAAAGAACGCAACCATAGAATCTGAACCACGCCAAAAATTGCCGCTGATGAACTGTGATAAACACTGATGAAACGGATTAGCACGGATTCAATCTGCGAAATCTGTGGTTTCTGCATAATCTGCGTCCAGGTCATTCCGCAATCATTCGTCAAAATGCCAGCGCCCCTCGCCGTGGCTGCCCCAGGCCATCGCCTTCGTCGGGTCAACGGCGATAATTGTGTTGTAGTCGGGGTCCGTGCGGATGTCCCAGTCATATTTGGCTTGGAAGAGCGGGGCCAACGCATCTTCCATCTCTGGCGCAAAGCGGGCCGTGCCTTCCAGCACAAAGACATTCAGCGGATCGGGGAGGGAGAGGCTGACCGCCCGATTGTGGCGGATATTTCGCGCCCGCACCGCACCCTCTTTGGTGACGACGTAGGCAGCGCCTTCATACCAGACGTGCCAGATGGGGGCCAGGTGGGCGCGGCCGTCGGGACGGGTGCTGGCGAACCAGCAGCACTCTGCCGCGGAAAATTTATCCAACAGCGCTGAGAGGATTGGGTCGCTGGTCATGCAGGAATCATTCCCCGCTGGGCCGGTGTCAACGCCTCCAGGACCTGGCAGGCCACTTCGTAGCGGCCAAAGCTGGGCATCAGATAGACGCCCTGGACGTGGGGCGCGTCCACCAGTTGCAGCAGAAGCTCCTGGGCCATTGCCACCCCTTCCTGGCGGCCATCCGCACCGGCCTTGCGCATCCGTTCCAGCGCGTCCTCGGTCAGAGTGATGCCCGGCACTTCGTTGTGCAGAAAGCTGGCGTGGCGGTGGCTTTGCAGGGGCAGAATGCCGATCAGTACCGGCACAGGAAATTCCCCGTGGCGTTCTTCGTAGACCCGCAGAAAACGCAGCCAGACTTCCGGGTCGTAGATGGGCTGGGTCATTGTAAAGTGTGCGCCGCCGCTTACCTTCTGGTGGAAACGGTCGGCCTCTTCCGCCAAATCGTCCCGGGTGGGGTCACAGGCCACGGCAATCGTAAAGTTGCCCGGCTGGCCCATCTTGTTGTCGCCCTGGTCGAAGCCTTCGTTGAAGCGGTTGATGATGCGCACCAGCCCAATCGAGTCCACGTCGTAGACCGGCGTGCTGGTGCGGCTCTCGCCCAGAGAGGGCGGGTCACCGGTCAGGGCCAGGATATTGCGCACGCCCAACGCCTGCGCGCCGATCAGATCGGCCTGCAAGCCCATCAGTGAGCGGTCACGGGTGGTGAAATGGACAATCGATTCGATGCCCACCTGCTGCTGAATCTGCACGCAGAGGGAGAGCGCGCTCATACGGACACGGGCCATCGGGCTGTCGGCCACATTGATGGCGTCCGCGCCCATCGATTTGGCGTGGCGTGCCCCTTCGATCTGCTTCTGGGCGTTGAAGCCCCGGGGCGGGTCCACCTCCACACTGATCACAAATTTCCCGGCCCGTATTTTGTGCAACAGATCGGTTTCGTCCCGGTAGGGGTCGTCCGTGTCATCGTCCAGGGCCATGTCCAGGGCGATATGCATAGCGGGCAGCTCGTCGGCCACCACAGCGGGAACGGTGGCAACGCCTTTTTTATTAAGATACGCATCCAATGCGGTGCGCATCTCCCGGATGTGCATAGGCGTTGTGCCACAGCAGCCGCCGATCAGCCGCGCGCCGTTGTCCAGAAAGGGGGCCACGTGGCGGGCAAAGTAGGCCGGGCCAGCCGGATAGGAGAAGCGGCCATCGATCCGGGCCGGAAAACCCGCGTTGGGCATAATGCTGAAGGCAGCCGTGGCGTCGGCCCGGTGCATCTCCCGCAACACCTCCAGCGAAGGCGCGGGGCCGACCGAACAGTTGATCCCGGCCACATCCGCGCCGGCTGCTTTCAGCCGCTGCACAGCTTCGCCAGGGGTCATCCCAGAGCCGGTGCGCCCGTCCTGGTTGTAGGTCATGGATGCCACAATCGGCAGATCGCAGACCGCCTTGGCCGCGGCAACCGCAATCTCCAGTTCGGCGATTTCGCTAAAAGTCTCGAAGAGGATCAGGTCTGCGCCAGCCTCCCACAGGACTGCGATCTGCTCCTGAAAGGCGGCTTTGGCTTCTTCGACTGTGACCGGGCCATAGGGAGCCAGCCGTTTGCCCAGCGGCCCCACATCCCCGGCGATGAAAATGCCCCGGCCCACAACCTCACGCACATCCCGCACCAGCTTGACCGAGCGGAAGTTCAGGTCCCGCACCCGGTCTTGCAGGCCCACATCGGCCAGCCGCACCCGGTTGGCCCCGAAGGTGTGGGTTTTGATCACATCTGCGCCCGCGGCGGCAAAGGCCTGGTGGATTTCGGTGATCCAACCGGGGCGGCTGATGGAGAGATATTCCAGACACTGCTCGTCGCTGGCGCCCATCGAGAAGAGCATTGTGCCCATTGCGCCGTCGCCAAGCAGGGGGCGTTCGGACAGTTTTTGGAGGAAGGGGTGCATAAAAAGTTCCGTTGTGGCTAACGATACAAATTTCGTTTTGCGAAATCTGCGCTGATTTTGGACGGGTCCACAGAAAATTATACGGTGCGCAGAGCAGAGAAACAAACCCGCGTCACTATCAAAAAAAGATACCGGCACAAAGGGCGCTACCCGCGGATAGCGCCCTTTGTGCCGGATCCAATTGTATTTTCCAGATTCTTTGGAATCCTCAGCGTGCCGCAGAGACCAGCGGCAGATAGACAGAATCCATCCCCACGGCCACTGAGAGCGAAGCCTGGCCGCTCTGCCCTCGGCTATCAGTCACTGTCAGGGTAATCGTATGTCGCCCTCTGGAGAGTTGGCTCGTATACAACTCACTGCCTGTGCCCAGTGCCCCGTCCAGGTCAGAACGCCACGTAAAGCCAGCGGGTGACACGCCATCGGCTCCGCTGGTCACCCGGCCCACAAGCTGGACCGGGTAGCCGACGGGTGTGGAGATGGGCTGACCGTCACTGTCGATGTGGACAGCCGGGGGCTGAAAGTTTACGCTGAATGGCTTGGCTGTCTGGGCTTCGACGCTGTGCATCCCATCGCTGGCTGTCACCCGCACCAGAGCCTGACCGTCGCTGCCCAACAGTTGGGAGCCATCGACTGTCAGCGTCTGGCTGAGATAGTCCTGAGCCAGCAGAAGCCAGCGCTGGCCTCCATCCGGGCTGTACTGCACCTGGAAACGCAGAGGGTCTCCGTCCACGTCCCCGGCCTCCCACTGGATTGTGAGTTGGTCGCTGATGCTTTCACCGCCGCCAGGCGACAGCAATTGCAGGCTGGGCAGATTGGCGCTGGCCGTGCGTCGGGCCAATTCCATTTCGCTCCCGTCGATGTGCTGCACCACCACCACCTGGGCCACGCCATCCACTGCCGGAGCCAGGACGTGCAATGGGAGGGGGCTGCCCTCTTCCTCCGAAACGTCGGCCAGGGCAAAGGGCTGATCCAGCAGAACTTTACCAGCCGCGTCCAGCAGGCGCAGGGAGTAGGCAACTTCGCTGCGACTCTGCTGGGATTGCAAACGGGCCGTGTCGGCCACTTTGCGGCTGTTGAGCGTATCCGAAACTACCCGATAGACCGGGTCCAGTGCCACATAGCCGGTGGTGGGCGAGATGAGTCCGGTGACGACCAGCAGTTCGTCGGCGGCGAGGATGGCCTGGGTTTGGGACGCGCTGCGAGCCTCATTTCTGGTTTCGGTCACCCGCTGCTGGGGTGCGCCAAAAAAGGTGCGAGTCAGCATAATGGCCCGGTAAGTATAGTCGGAAATCCATTTTGTGCCCCGGTAGGACATCAGATCACCCACGGCCATCGGCTCAATCACTGTGCCGGTCAGGGGATCGTAGCCATAATAGGCCAGTGGATCGTCCGGGCCGATTACACAGTCATTGCCGCTTGCGTCCTGATATGGGTAGTTGTTGTCTGGATTGTCCGGATCGCCGCAATCCACATGGCGGCGGTTGTCGTTATGACCGATCTCGTGGGCCATTGTGTAGCCGGCCCGAGGGCCATCCCAGGGCCGGGCCGCGTTCTGTCCATCGGTGAACATAAAGCCCCAGGCTTCGTCGCCCGGTCGATAGCCGCTGCCAAGTGTCCGCGCGCCAGGCCGGTGATCCGGGTGGACAATACCGTAATAATTCATATCGCTCTCGCAATTGTCCGGATCGTCCGTGCGCAAATTGTACATCCACAGAGATTTGAGGACATTGGCCCGGTCACTGGGCAATTCGTAGGGACCAGTCCCCCATTCCTCAATGACGTGCCGGGTATTGTAGACATCGAAGTGGGGTGTGGGATAGAGACTCTCGGCCCGGCGGATAATCTGCCAGAAGCCCGGATCGTTGATGGAGGCCGTGCGCGGTCTGGTGCGAACCCGCACAATGCCCACACAGACTGCTGGCACCGGAAAGAACTCGATTGTCTTCTCCAGCCGATTGTCGTTGTAGTTGAGTTCGCGGATGGCCTCTTCCGGGTTCACTTCCAGACGGAAGGTGACAGTCCCTTCTGTCCACGCGCCGGGTATCCAGAAGGTGAACGCCTGGTCGGGCTGGCTGCGATCCGGCGTAAGGGAAACCCAGCGGTTGTCGGTGGAAGGGTTGGGGCGCACATTGCGGGGTTCCAGCCATTCGTCTCCCCGGTAGGCGTTGAGCCGGGCGGTGACACCGGGCACAGGCTCGCCGTTGGCGTGAACGTGAAAACGCAGGAAAGTGCGCTTGCCTGCCACCAGCGGTACTTCCGGGAAGCGCTCGGTGTCCAGGCTCTGCACCGCCTGGGTGACTTCGACAAAATTGGCCACCAGCGCGGCGAAGGTGCGGTCATAGGCATCGCTGAACTGGGATGTGTTGCCTTCCGGGTCCGTAGCAGTCAGTGTCAGGCCATAGCCGGGGTCCGGCGGCGCAAGGGTCCAACTGAATTTCCCCTGCGCGTCGGCGCTGGCAAAGGCCAGGTACATCTGGCCCTCGTCCTCTGTGTCCTGAAAGAACTCCACCCGACACCCAGCGCAGGTCTGCCCTGCCACAGTCCACAGCGCACCCTGTGCCGGGCGTATATCGTTCACCGCCGGCGCGGCCAGACCCCGATTGCCGCCGTTCAGCCCAATGCCCGTCAGACCGTTGGCGTAGATACTGTTGGCGGACAGACTGTTGGCAATCGTCCGGCCACCCACCGCATCTTCCACCCGCACGCCGTTGGCAGTGCTGGCCGTGATGATATTGAGACTCAATTCGTTGTGGGACGCGCCGTTGAGCAGGTAGATGCCGTGGCCGGTATTGCCCAGCACTACCTCCTCGTCTTCTACATTTTTGGTGATCCCCACCCAGTTGTCCGCCAACTGGTGATTGTCCGCATCGTCCAGCACAATGCCGCCGCCGGTGGCATTGACCACCCGGTTCTTCCAGATCAGACTCTGCTGGGGACCGCTTTGCAGATAGATGCCCACCAGTCCGTTGCCCAGATTGTCGGCTCCGTTGTTGTCCGTGCCGATGCGGTTGTTGATAATACCGTTGCCGTTGCTGCCCGCGCCGCTGATGTGGATGCCGTGGCTGGTGTTGCGTACAATCACATTGAAATCGCTCCCGCTAAAGCCGTCGCGGCCGATCACATTATTGAAAGCGCCCCCTTCTACCCGCACACCACTGGCCAGGTTATAGGCGATAAAATTGCCGTAGACGACATTTTCGCTGGACGCGCCGTTGATGTGAAGGCCATCGCCGGCGTTGCCCGCGTCCTGGCCCGATGGCATCTGGCCGATGCGGTTGGCCCCCACCAGCGTTTTGGATGCGTTGCGCAGCCGTACCCCCGCGCCCTGGCTGTGGACAATTACATTGCCCAGATAGCCCGCGCTATTCAGACCCACTGCGTTGTCGTGCGCGCCCGCGTCCACCAGCACGCCGTCGCCCCCATTGCCTCCGCTGTAGCGCAGCTCTTCCGGGGTTGTGCCGATGAAATTGTGGACGATCTGATTGTAGGCGGTCTCGCTGCCAAAGATCAGTACCCCGTGGGAGCGGTTGCCAGCGATGGTATTGGCTTCGCCAGTGCGCGTACTGCCGACGACGTTGTGGTGAGCATTCTCGCGTATCTCCACACCGATCTGATTGCCCAGGGCCTGCAACCCATCCAGACTCAGCCCGATGCGGTTGCCGAGGAGACGGTTCTCCCCGGTATTCTCGCCGCTCAGATAGACCCCCGCGGCCTGGTTGCCGCTGATCAGATTGTCGGCGATAGTATTGCCCTGGCCTTCGGCCACCCATACGCCGTAGGAAGCGTTGGGCAAGGCCCCGGCTCCGGCGAAATCCGTGCCGATGAAATTGCCGTAGAGTTGATTCTGAGCGCCCCGAATCAGCACACCCGGCCCGGTGTGGCCGCTGAACAGATTGGCGGGTGTGGCCGGTGGACCAGCCAGAAGACCCGCTCCATCCCGACCAGTGGAGAGAATGCCAACGATATTGTTGTCGCCTTCCACCAGCAGCCCCGCGTCCGGCCCATTGAGTAGGCGCAGCCCCACCAGCCGATTGTTGTGGGAGCGCAGGGCCAGGGTTGGGTTGCCCCCAGCCAGGGCGCTGCCATCTACCACCACGCCAGCGCCCTGCCCGTCGATAACCAGCCCGCCCCGGACTACCCCAGGCAGGGGCGACGCCAGTCGGATGGTGACCGGGGCCAGGGGCGGGAAGTGCGCCGGATCAAAGCGGACAGTGTCGCCCGTGCGGGCAAAGGTCAGGGCACAGCGCAGGGTCAATGCCGTCGTAGAATCATCGACAGTCGTGTTGACTGTCCACACCAGCGGCCCAACCGCTGGGTCCACCGCCGCGCAGGCAGTGCCGGGCACAGGTGTGGGGGTCGGTTTGATAGGCGACGTGACCGTCGGTGTTGCCGTAGGGGTAGGGGTGGGCATCCATTTGTTCTCCACAAAGCGCAGCCAGGTGGGGCCAGTCAGGCCACCGCTGCCACTCGCCACAAAGACCGGCCAGTCGTAGTTCGGCGCGTCGTAGGAGACGACGCTGCTGTTGCCCTGATTGGCGACAAAAAGGGTCTCTTTGTGAAAGGCCAATCCCCGGGGCGCATCCAAACCGCTGCCCCCAACGGTCTCCACAAGTGCCCCGGTTGTGCCGTCAAAGACAAAAACCGACAGATTGTCAGGGCTGGTGACGTAGAGATGGCCCTCTGGCCCAAAGGTCAGGTCCGCGGGATCGCCCAGCAAATTGCCGCTGGTGAAATTGCCCAAACCCACACCGGTCGTGGCGTCGAAGTGGAGCACATCTTTGTGTTCGCTGTCCACCACAAAGAGCGTGCCGTCGCCACCGATTGCCAGGCTGCGCGGCCCTTTCAGACCGCTGCCCCCATTGGCTCTGCCATCGACAAAGACACCCTCAAATGTGCCGTCCGCTTTGTAGCGCAGAATCTGATCCGAGCCGTAGCTGGCTACGTAGAGACGCCCCGCGTCGTCAAATGCGATGCCCTGCGGTGTGTTCAGCCCGCCGCCGTCAGCACTGTTTCCATCCACAAAGACATCTTTGAATTGCCAGGTGGCGGCCTCATAGCGCAAAATCTGGTGCAACCCGCTGCTGGCAATATAATAGTTGCCGTCCGCTCCCACGGCGATACCGGCAGGAGCGATGGGGCCGCTGGCTGACGGTGCGTTTAATTTGCCCAAAGGCTGACCGCTGCTGCCGTCGAAGATCAGCACTTCGTGGCTGGCTGTGCTGCTGACCAACAGAATTTGGGCGGGTGCAGCCGCCGCGGGCAAACTGCCCGCCTGGCTTCCCAGGAGGCCGCCTACCAGCAGCAGACTGAAAATAGCGACGAAGAAAAATCGTTTGGAATGCATGTGGTGTACCTCTGAGAATGGGGGATAAATCTCCCAGACCTGTCGATTTTGGCATCGATTCCCAAGAGGGAGAAGGCGATGTTATAATCAGCAGTGGGAAAAATACAAAAATCAGAATCCTATGCCAGCCGATCCCATCTGTTCGTTGGGACCGGCTGGCAAAATTCAGGCATCATTTTGTGGGTTTCGGTTCGGCCTTTGCATCCATAATGGAGTCAGGCAGAAGTTTGTCCGGGCTGGGCGTGTAGCTGCTGACCAGCACATTGGATGCAATCGAATCATCCGAAAGCTTGTCCGGGCTGGGCGTGTAGCTGCTGACCAGCACATTGGATGCAATTGAATCATCCGAAAGCTTGTCCGGGCTGGGCGTGTAGCTGCTGACCAGTACATTGGATGCAATCGAATCATCCGAAAGCTTGTCCGGGCTGGGCGTGTAGCTGCTGACCAGTACATTGGATGCAATCGAATCATCCGAAAGCTTGTCCGGGCTGGGCGTGTAGCTGCTGACCAGTACATTGGATGCAATTGAGTCATCCGAAATTTTGTCTGGGCTGGGCGTGTAGCTGCTGACCAGTACGTTAGATGCCATTGAATAGGGCACGATTTTGTCCGTTTCTGTCGGATCGCAGTAGGGACACTGGGAGACGGTGGGAGACCAACGCCGTACCCGGCCCTGCCACTCGTCATTTCGATTGACCTTTTCCACATCGACGATTGTGCCTGTTGACGGAGCCGCCAGGGCTGGTGTAAAGGCAGAAAGCATGAAAATGGCAGTCAAGAGCAAAACGGACAGGATGCGATTGGTGGATTTGGTGGCGTACATCTTTTTGACGAACATTGGTTGATCTCCTCTGAATTGTTCTGAAAGTGAACTGCGCTAAAAAAGTAGGGTGTACTCTCTTTTCTCCAACGGTGAACAGCCTACGCAACAAACGTCAATAAAACGTCTATGCAAAAACGCAGGTAGGAAATTGGCTATGAATAAGAATGAACTGCACATATATCTGCTAGGGACGCCAGAGGTGCTATTAGAGGGTGAAACCGTTACGGGTTTTATCTCCGACAAGACCCGCGGGCTTCTCTACTATCTGGCCGCTACGGGCGAACTTCACACCCGCCAATCCCTGGCTTCTCTCTTCTGGGGTGATATGCCCGAAGCCCAGGCGTTGAAGAATCTGCGCCAGGCTCTCTACAATCTGCAACAGATGCTCGCCCCCCATCTGGATGTGACCCGCCAGACCGTGCGGTTGCTGACCGGCGATGTCTGCCAGGTGGATGTGGCCGCATTGGTCGCCGCTCTGGCCGACCCGGCCCCAGACGCACTGGAAGAGGCGGCTCAGCTCTATCGGGGCGATTTTCTGACCGGCTTTTCCGTAGCCGACGCCCCGGAATTTGAACAGTGGCAAACGCGCCAGGGCGAACATTTGCGCCGCCAATTGGTAGATGCGCTACGCACAGCCAGCGCGGATCTGGACAAAGCCACCCGGCTGACCTATCTGCGCCATCTGGTGCGCCTGGAGCCGTGGGCTGAGGAGAGCCAGCGTCAGTTGATGGAAGTGCTGGCCCGCCAGGGAGAGTATGCCCAGGCATTGATACAATACGAGCGACTGGCCGCTGCATTGAACACAGAATTGGGCATTGCGCCCCAGCCTCATAGCCAGCGTCTGCGCGAGCGCATCCAGCGGGCACGGCAGCGACCGCGCACACCCCTGCCACCCCTGCCCTTTGCGCTGCTGGGGCGAGAGGAAGAGGCCCAGCGCCTCTCCGATTGGCTGGCCGCGGACAGCAGCCACGCCCCCCGGCTGATTACCCTTCTTGGCCCCGGCGGCATAGGAAAGACCCATCTGGCCCTGGCCACGGCCCACAGCCAGCGCCACGCATTTCTCGACGGCGTCTGGTGGGTGGCCCTGCTTGCCACCAGCACAGCCGAGGAAGTTGCCCTGGCCCTGGCCCGTGTGCTCGGTCTTCCTATCACCGGCCAGGCCACACCGCGCCAACAGCTTCTGCGCCACATCGCCGGCTGGAATGCCTTGCTGGTGTTGGACAACAGCGAGCATCTGGTCAATGACGATTTTGCCGATCTCATTGTGGCGATTCTGGAGAGCGCGCCCGAAGTGCGTATCCTCCTCACCAGCCGCAAACGGCTGAACTTGCGCCGGGAGCAGCTTCTGCCGTTGGAAGGGTTGGCCGACACCGGCGCGGTGGAGCGTCTCTTTGTGGCGCGGGCGCAGCAGATGCAGCCCGATTTTGTGCCCACTGCTGAGGACAGCGCGGCCATTCGGCGCATTGGCGCGCTGTTGGATGGCACACCCCTGGGCCTGGAACTGGCCGCGGGGCTGACCGACCGCTACGATTGTGCGACGGTTGCCCACAACCTGGCCGCCAACTGGGACAGCCTGGCTTCCTCCCTGCGCGATGTGCCCCCGCGCCAGCGCAGCCTGCGCGCGGTCTTCGACTATTCCTGGCATCTGCTGGAAGAGACCGAGCAGCGTCTTCTCAGTCTGCTGACAGTCTTTGTGGATGGCTTCAGCCAGGAGGCAGCGGAGGCACTGGTTGATGGCCTCGGCATTGTCCCCAGCGCCGCGCTCCATTCGCTGGTCAGCCATTCGTTGCTGCGTTTTGATCCCCAGCAGGCCCGCTACGCTATGCACGATTTGGTGCGCCAATTTGCCAGAGAACGTCTGGAAGCCGACCCCCAGCGCCAGCGCCAGGCCGAAGAAACCCACAGCCTCTACTTTGCACAATTTCTGCACAGCCGGGACGAGATGATTCAGCAGGGCCATCCGCCCACAATGGCCGCGGTCAACGGGGAAATGGGCAACATCCAGGCTATGTGGCGGCGGGTCTGCGACAGCCGCCAGGTGTTGTTGGTGGCCCAGGCCCTGCAACCCCTGGGCTTCTTTTGCGATGGGGTGGCCCGCTATGTGGAGGGCAAGGGGCTGTATGCCTATGCACTGGCCCGGCTGGACACAGGCGCCGAGAGTGGCCCCCTGCCGTTGCAAAAGACGGTCTGTAGTCTGCTGGGGGCCTATGCCAATATGCTGGATCGCCTGGGCGAGTACAGCGAAGCGCTGACCGTCTGCGGCCGCGCGGTGGAAATTGCCCGGCGCATTGGCTATGCCCAGGCTGTGGGTGTTGGCCTGCTCTTTTTGGGGCGTATCGAGTCGGATCGGGGGGGCTTTGCCCAAAGCGAGGCATATCTGCGCCAGGCCGTGGACTTCTGTGTCGAGAATGGCCTGTCGGATACCCAGGCCAGGGCCAGCTTTCGCCTGGGAGAAGCGCTCTTTCACCAGGGGCATCTGGACGAAGCCTGGGCCTGCTATGAGATGGCCCAGCGGCTTTTTCAGACAGAGCAGGACCGACGGGGGCTTTTCTTTGTGGCCCTGGCAATGGGCGAATGGAAGTTGGAGCAGGGAGAAGTGGCCGCGGCCCAGGATGCGTATACCCGCGGGCTGACAATCGCCCGCAGCAGTGGGCAGGCCCATTTGCAGGCGGCTGTGCATAGGGGGCTGGCCCACTCTCTTGCCCGATCCGGACGGCCAGCGGAAGCCGAGTCGTTGCTATTGGCTGGCCTGGCGCTGCTGGCGGATATGCCTCCCGGCCTGCCTTTTTTCGGGCTGGTGCTGCCATTGGCCGTGCTGTACAGCCGCGCGGGCCAGGCTGAGAAAGCCGAAAGTCTGTTGCATTGGGTGGGCGCAAAGGCCAGCGCCATAGACACCCCGCGCCACCAGATTCCGGTGCTGCTGGCCTTTGCTCAACTTTTTGGACAAACCCAGTTGGAGAAGGCTGCGGCTCTGGTCCGGCTGATTGTGGACGAGCCAGCCAGCACCTGGGCGCAGCGACGCCAGGCCAGGGCTGGTTTGACAGGGAAAACAGGTGTGGGGCCGGGGCTGTGGGCCAGCCCATCCCAGGCATTGGCCGATTTGATCGATGAAAACATTGCCCGGCGTGGAGAATCTCTTGTGCAGGCGCTATGCAGCCAAGAGGCGTATTCCTGCCCCGCAGGGGTCACAGATTTATACCAATCCATCGGTCTGCTGTAGAATGCAGACCGATATCTATGACAAACAGCGTCTTTTCGCGGCAGAATACAATGGAATCAGAACGAAATTCACCTCCGCTACAGTTGCAACTAAACAGTGCTTTTGCCGCGTCCTACGGCGATGTGGCCAAAACAGCCCTGGGCATTGTGGGCCAGGATATGGCGGTGGAATCGATCCGCACGCCAGACGCACCGGATCAGGAAAACTTCCCGGAGAGCCTGGAGGTACGGGGCCGATTGCTGCGTCCCAGCGCGGATGTTTTTTCCCGCTGGCTGACCGAATTTAATAGGAAGGGCTTCACCCCTTTTCTGCGCCAGGACGAGAGTGCAGCTATAGCGGGCACAGGCAAAAGCGTCGTGTTGCAGGTGCTGGCCGGTGTGGTCCCGCGCACCCAATCCAATCCGTGGATCAATCTGGCGCTCTTTGTGGTGACGGTCCTGAGTACGCTTTTTGTGGGCGTCCTCTACGGCGTGGATGTGCCGCTGGACCCCAACGCCGGCTTTCTGGAACTGATGTGGCAGATATTGTCGACACCGGATCTGCTGGTGATGGGACTGCCCTTTGCGGCTACACTTCTTGGCATCCTGACTGCCCACGAATTCGGCCACTATTTCGCGGCCCGCTATCACAAAGTAGCGGTGACTCTGCCCTACTTTCTGCCTATGCCCCTGGGCTTTGGCACATTGGGCGCGTTCATCCGTCTGAAAGAGCCAGTGCCGGATCGGCGCAAACTGTTCGACATCGGCGTGGCCGGTCCCCTGGCCGGGCTGGTGCTGGCTGTGCCCCTGCTTTTCTACGGATTGAGCACCAGTGAAGTGATGGTTCCCCAGTTCAGCGCTGGCGCAATGCTGGAGGGCAACAGCATCCTCTACTACTACGCCAAATTGTGGACCTTCGGCCAGGCCCTGCCCAATCCACTTACAGGGATGGATGTGATGATGAACGACGTCACCTTTGCCGCCTGGATCGGCCTGCTGGTGACTGCGCTCAATCTGTTGCCCCTGGGCCAGTTGGACGGCGGCCATACGGTCTTTGCCCTTTTTGGCAAGCGTGCGCGTATCTTCAACTGGGCTGCGTTGGGCGGGTTGCTGGTGCTGGGCATTGCCGGGCTGGCAGAGGTCCAGGCCCGTATCCCCGGCCTGGAGAATGTGGGCTATTCGGGCTGGTTTGTCTGGCTGGTGCTGATCAACTTTCTGGGTGGCCCTTTCCATCCCCCCGCCCTGGACGACGTGACCGAACTGGACCCTCGTCGCCGCTGGATTGGGTATGCGGTCATCGCAATTTTTGTGCTGATATTCACCCCTGTGCCCCTGCGTGTCCTGTGAGCACTAAACTCTTTTTCAATCAATTTAACGACTCGAAGTGAACCTATGAACGAAATTCCCTCGATGCAAGAAGTAATCCGCCGCCTGCACGAATACTGGGCGGCTCGCGGCTGCACCATCTGGCAGCCCCACAGCGAGAAAGTGGGCGCGGGCACAATGAACCCGGCCACTGTTCTGCGCGTCCTCGGCCCGGAGCCGTGGAGCGTGGCCTATGTGGAACCCTCTTTTCGGGCCGACGACGGGCGCTACGCCGAGAACCCTAACCGGATGCAGATGCACACCCAATATCAGGTGATTCTGAAACCGGACCCCGGCAACCCCCAGGAACTCTATCTGGGCAGCCTGGAAGCCATCGGCCTGGACCGCACCCGCCACGACATCCGCTTTGTGGAAGACAACTGGGAATCCCCCGCGCTGGGCGCGTGGGGTCTCGGCTGGGAGGTTTGGTTGGACGGCCAGGAGATTACCCAATTCACCTATTTCCAGCAGGCGGGCAGCCTGCCCCTGGACCCGGTGAGCGTGGAGATCACCTACGGCCTGGAGCGGATTGTGATGTATCTGCAACAGAAGAGCGAAGTTTGGAGCATCGACTTCGACGGCCACCACACCTACGGCGAAATCTATAAACAGCAGGAGATCGAACACTGCGTTTACAACTTCGAGCTGGCCGATGTGGAGCGCCAGAAGATGCTCTACGACATCTACAAAGCCGAAGCCGAAGCCTGCATTGAGCGCGGTCTGGTCGCGCCGGCCCACGACAATGTGCTGCGCCAGAGCCAGACCTTCAACATTCTGGACGCTCGCGGTGCGATTGGCGTCACCGAGCGGGCTAAATTCTTTGCGGATATGCGCAGCCAGGCCAAACGCATCTCCGAACTTTACGTGGAAAACCGCCAGCAGGAAGAGTATCCCTGGCTGGGAAACGGGAATCAGGGATCAGGGATCGGGGATCGGGCCGCCGTCACTTCCCAGTCCCCAGTCTCCAGTCCCCAGTCCCTTTTGCTCGAACTCGGCTCGGAAGAACTGCCGCCCAAGGACGTGACCGACGGCATCGCCCAGATTCAGGTGAAGTTGGGCGAGCTGCTGGATGCCGCGAATCTGGACTACGAAAAACTCACCGTTACGGGAACAACCCGACGGCTGGTCGCCCACGTCACCGGGCTGGCCCCCCGCCAGCGGGACGAGACAGTCGAGAAGAAGGGTCCCCCCGCGGATCGAGCCTTCGACAGCTTTGGTGAACCGACAAAAGCCGCCACTGGCTTTGCCCGAGGCCAGGGCGTGGAGGTGACTGATCTGGAAGTGCGAGACAATTACGTCTGGGCTGTGCAGCACGTGGCGGGCAAAGCCACCGCGGATGTCCTGCCCCAACTGCTCACCGACCTGCTGGACGGGATGCGCTGGGGCAAGACAATGCGCTGGAACGCTTCCAACGCGGCCTGGCCCCGTCCCCTACGCTGGATTGTCGCGCTCTACGGGGAAACGGTTGTGCCGGTGGTTTGGGCCGGGGTGGACAGCGGACGCATCAGCCGTGGCCCCCGCTTCGCCGACGCGGCTGCGGACCTGTCCGCGGGCGACTTCACGACTTTTGAAGTTGCCAACGCCGACGCCTATTTCGAGGCGGTGGCGGCCCAGGGCGTTGTGCTGGATAGGGAAGAACGGCGTCAGCGTATCGCAGCGCTGGTGGCAGAGACCGCAGCCCAGGCTGGCGGCAGCATCCCCAACGACCCGGACCTGCTGGACGAAGTGACCGATCTGGTCGAGTCGCCCACGCCGGTGCTGGGCAGCTTTGAAGCCAAATATCTGGACCTGCCCACGTCGGTGCTGATTGGTGTGATGAAGAAGCACCAGCGCTACTTCCCGATAGAGAAGATGACAGCAGAGAAGACGACAGCGGGCAAATCCCAGCTCCTCCCTCATTTCATTACCGTCGCTAACAGCAGTGGCCTGGCCCATCCCGAAGTGGTGCGGGCGGGAAACGAAGGGGTGATCCGTGCCCGCTATGCGGATGCGGCCTTCTTCTTCCGCAACGACACGGCCCGTTCATTGGAGAGCTTCACCCCCCGGCTGGGCACGCTGACTTTCCACGCCAAACTGGGGTCGATGCTGGACAAAGTACACCGGCTGGAGAAGCTGGCCCCAGAGATCGGCGCAATGCTGGACGGCAGCGGGGACGAACTGGCGACGGTTGGCCGGGCCGCCGCGCTGAGCAAATCCGATCTGGTCACATCGATGGTGGTGGAGATGACCAGCTTGCAGGGGATTATCGGTGAAATCTATGCCCAGCGCAGCGGTGAATCGGCAGAGGTGGCCCAGGCCATTCGGGAACACTACCTGCCCCGTTTTGCTGGGGACAGCACACCGGCTACGCTGCCTGGTCTGGCCCTGAGTCTGGCCGACAAATTGGACAGTCTGGCCGGTCTCTTTGCCGTGGGTGTCTCGCCCAGCGGCAGCGCGGATCCCTTCGGTCTGCGCCGGGCCGCGCTGGGTATCGTCAACAATCTGATCAGCGGCCAGATCGATTTTTCGGTCAACGCCGCGCTGGATCGGGCCGCCAGCCATCTGACAGTCGAAGCCTCTGCCCAAAGTTTGGCCGACGCTGGCGACTTTGTCACCCGGCGTTTGCAGGGCGTGCTGCTGGAAATGGGCTACGCCTTTGATGTAGTGGAGGCTGTGCTGGCTGTGCGGGGGGACAACCCCGCCGCGGCTGAGCGGGCCTGTGCTGCCGTCTCGAAGCTGGTGGCCGGAGCCGGGTGGAGCGAAACCTTCACCGCCTATGCCCGCTGCGCCCGCATTGTGCGCAGCCTGGACGGGGAACGGGCGCTGGACCCGGCGGCCTACGAGACCGACGCCGAACGGTTACTGCATTCCGCGTGGGAGCAGGCCCAGGCGTCCATCAATGGCGCAGAGGAACCGGCCAGCGCGCTCGATTCGGCTCTGGACAGCCTGACCGCACCCATCAACGGCTTCTTCGATGCGGTGCTGATCAACGCCGAAGACCCGGCTGTGCGTGAGGCACGGCAGGCGCTGGTCCAGCGCATCGCTGCGCTGTCGTCGGCGGTGGCCGACTTGAGTAAATTGCAGGGGTTTTAGCCGCGCTCAGAAGTCCGACTTTTTCCGAAAAGTCGAACTTCTACGAAACAATTGATTCTACCCATTTGACCCGCCGCGTATTCATACGCGGCGGGTTTTGCTTTGCCGGGAATCCAATTTCGCCCGACGAGAAAGGGGATTAGGCGCAAAGGTTGTCCGCAATACTATCCGCCGAACTGTCTGTGTTTGTCCGGGGCAATCTGTGTCATTATTGTCAGACCCTTGACCGCACTGTGATCTTGCACACAATAAATCGTGTCTCTGGCTATGGAGACGCCTTGTGAATGGATGAAATACTGTTCATATTCATATCTGTGGACCGTCCCCGTCGAACTTTGATTCTACCCCCAAAGGAGAAAGCCATGCGCTGAGAAGCTGCCCATCCCCCCGCCGCTTTGAATATGACCATTGAATCACTGGAGGAACCGAATGGACAATCAACCTGCCAGAAAAACCCGCTCGACAACCGCACTCCGCTACGGAAGACCAGCCATGATTTTGGGGCTGGTAGTCCTGATTCTGGCACTGGCTTTCTCGAACACCGGTGTCTACGCCCAGCAGAACGAACCCCAACCGCCCCACGCCGATCTCGGCGACGCGCCCGACAGTACGAATCATCACAGTATGGACAATACAGCGTACCCTGGCGTGCCGGGGCGCTTCCCCACAGTCTTTGCCGACACGCCTGCGGGTGAGGGCAAGGGACCCATCCACCTCGACCCTCGGGTCGTCTGGCTGGGCGACAAAGTGAGCCTGGAAAACGAGGCTGACACTGGCCCGGATCAGGAGATGGACGCGGGTGGCAACCCCATCAACAACATCCTGGCCAAAGGAGGCGACAACGCGGACAATGACCGGGCCGACGACGGCTGGCTGAACCGAGATGTGCCCCTGCCCGACTGCCAAGAAGCCACCCTGCAGGTGCGTGTACGCAAGAGCGCCGCGGCCACCCCCGACTCACTCTATCTCAACGTTTGGATCGACGGCAACCGGGACGGCGATTGGGCTGACATTGGCCCTTGCCAATCTGACGGCCACTCCAACGAGTGGATCGTTCAGGACTATTCTATCGATATGACCAGCTTCATCAGCGACTTTGTAGACATCGATGTCAAGACGATTCTGGTCTACAACGAGAAGCCAGATGCACCCGCCTGGATGCGTTTCTCGCTGAGCGACGAACCAGCCGTGCATATCCCCCCTGTAGATCTGCCGAACCCCAATCAGCCCATCCCGGACGAACCGCCCATCCACGGCCTGACCGACGGGCGCGGGCCGGAGAACGGCTTCAAAATTGGCGAGACCGAGGACTATCTGCGTCTGCCCGGCCAGCAGGAGGAGGCGAAGCCTGATTTTGGCGATGCACCGGACAGCAGCAACCACTACGGCATCCCCAATGTGGCTTATCCGGCTGTGCCCACCAATGGCCGTTTCCCCAGTGTCTGGGACGGAACGCCCGCGGGCGCGCCCAGCGGGCCAATGCACGCCAATCCCTACGCCTCCTGGCTGGGAGATCGGGTCAGCTCGGAGAAGGACGCGGACCAGTTGCCCGATGCCGACCCGATTACCAACATTCTCAACAACGGCACAGACTCGAACTCGTCCAATCGGGACGAATTCGACGACGGCTGGCGCAACGGCAAAGATACCCGTTTCGTCGATTGCGAAGAGACGACGCTGATTGTGCGCGTCTCCCGCAACCCGGCCACCCCCGGCGGCAAGATGTATCTGAACGTCTACTACGACGGCGACCGCAGCGGCGATTGGCGGCAGCGCAAAAGTTGCGAAGCGGAGAACACAGACCCCGCCAACCCAGACTATGCCCACGAGTGGATTGTCGAGAATTTCGTCGTCGATACCTCCACCATCGCCGGTTTCATCGACCTGCCCGTGACGACAATGAAGGTGCTGAACAACCAACCGGACGCTCCGGCCTGGGTGCGCTTTACTCTGAGCGAAGAGCCGGTGACCGAACTTGCGCCCTTCGAGCACGACGGCCGCGGCCCCGATTTCCCCAAGCACTACCGCTTTGGCGAGACCGAAGACTATCTGCACCGGCCCAACACCCAGCCCGGCGAACCGGGTGATCTGGTGATCCACAAGAGCCACTCGGACCCGGACAATCTGGTCTCTGTGGGCGACCGCATCACCTACACCGTTGAAATCGCCCACGTGGGTGGGACGGCCCAGGCCACTGCTGTGATGAGCGACCGGCTGCCCGCCGAAGTGCAACTGCTGCGTGGACCTTTCGTGACACTCCTGGCTGGCAACGCTACCCCGCTGGCGGCCACCTTCGACAGCAGCATCGCCCCCAGCGGCGAGATCAGTTGGGCCGGTCATTTGGCCCCGGACACCAAACTGCGGATCGAGTTTGTCGTCGGTGTGCGTCGTTGCCCACCGGCAGACCGACAGATCATCCACAATGTGGCCCGTCTCTTCAACCGGGCTGGCTTTCTTCTCGGCGAGTCGACGGCAGACGTGAGAACCCAGTGCGAGCAGCCCAAGCCACCGGGGATTCAGTTGCACAAGCGCGTTGTGCGCTTGCCGCAGGAAGCCACTGCGATTGATATTCCCTCTGAGCCAGACGACGAAACATCGATTCTGGCCGGGCACGAAGTGGCCTATGAACTGGTGTTGGATAGCAGTACCACAATCGCTGGCGAAGTCGTCATCTCCGATCGCATTCCTGTGGGGATGGTTGCCAGCCAGGTCCAGGTGGACCGGGGCGAAGCGACCCTACGCGACGGCGGTACGCTTGTCCTCTGGCGTCTGCGCATTGGGCCAGACTCTGGCCCGGCCCACGCACGGATTCTGGTCAAGCCGACCGAACGGCTGGGCTGCGATCAGCCGGTGGTCAATATCGCCCATTGGGTTTTCTATTTCGGCAACGAAGAACTGCTGCGCGGGCAAAGCAACCGGGCCGGCATCCGTCTGATCTGCGCTGATTTGGGCGATGCACCCGACAGCAGCAACCACGACGGCATAGCAATGGATGCCTACGCCGGTGTGCCTGGCGCACGCTTCCCCACTGTTTTTGATGTGGCCGCGCCGGAGCGGGGACCCAAGCATCTGGTCACCCGGCCCTTCCATCTGGGCCGGGGTGTGACCGAGGAACGGGAAGCCGACCTGGGCGCGGATATGGACCCGACTAACAACATTCTGCCCAAGCTGAAACGACCGGATATGGACGGGCGGGATGACGGTCTTGTCCACAAAGAATTGGTTCTGGAAGATTGCAAAGTGGCCCGCTTCCCTGTGCTTGTCAGCATCGACGCGGGCGCACTGGCCGCCCTGACTGCGCTGAATCCCAATGAAAAACCACTGGGCTATGTCAATGTCTGGCTGGACAGCAACCGGGACGGCGACTGGGCAGATCACTACGAGTGCCCTGGCGACGATCAGACGAAAGTAGTCGGCTGGGAGCACATCGTCATCGATCATCCCGTGGATGTGGCGGCCCTCGGCCCTGGCATCCACAAAATCTATCTGACCACCAACTGGCCCGTATCCTGGCCTGTGGAAGACGAGAAGGAACGTCCGGCCTGGATGCGCATCACCCTTGCCGAGAGCGTCTCTAACAAAACGCTGGACTGCGGCGCGGGCACCTGTCACATCGGCGATGGCCGGGGCTACGACACGGCTTTCCGCCTGGGCGAAACTGAGGACTATCTGGTGCGCTCGTACAGCGATCAGCCCGGCGAAGGTGCAGACCCGACTGTGCGCAAAGAGGGCCGTCTCTCGCCAGAGCGCAACCCGGAGACGGGCGAGGTCTTCTGGCTGGCCGAGTGGAGCGTGCGTTATGGCAACGCGGGCTATGCCCTGGCAACCAATGTTGTCGTGGCCGATGAGCTATCCGGCCCCCAGACATTGGAGAGCGAACGTTCAGTGCCGGTAGTTCCACCAACCATCAGCGGCAACAGCCTGACCTATCCGGTGGGCAATCTGGGACCGGGTGCCGAGGGTCGCATCAGTCTGCGCAGTATCCTGCCTATCGACACACCGCCCGGCACAATCATCACAAACTCTGTAACGATCACAGCCGACTCGGACACGGACACAACCAACAATACGTCTGTCGTGACCCTGACTGTGCCTCTGCTGCCGCCGCTCATCACCTATCCCACGCCAGGGACAACCTGCACCGGCACATTCACCATCACCGGTCGGGTGCAGCCCGGCGCAACGGTTGACCTGACGATTGTGGACAGCAATACCGGCACAACCGTCGATTCGGCCACTGTGGGGTCGGACAGCAGCGGCCACTGGACCCACGCAGTTGTCGGCTTGCCCGACGGCGAGTACGACATCAACGCCACGGCCAGCCTGGGCGGGGCCACCAGCCCGACCACAACCGCGCATGTGATTGTGGACAGCAGCCTCTTCTGGAATCCGTTGAGTCTGCGCTTCACATCCGAGGACGGCCACGTGAGCCGCCCCCACGACGCGGACGGACGCACGGACGAAGACGGTTGGAGCGTCTTCCTGCGCCGGGGCACTGTCTACACAGCCTCCCTGACCATCTGCTGCGATGACCCCAATGCAGTTGTAACCCTGGAACTGGGCACTGTGGCAACCCTGACCCTGACCGACCCGGACGGCGACGGGACCTACACGGCCACATTCACCACCCCCAGCACCGGTCCCATCACCGGACGCATCCGCATCTGTGTCATCTGCTATCTGATCAAAGTATGCTCGGACGGCGAAGTGACTATCGACCCGGAAGGCACTGTCTTCGACGTGACCACCGGTCTGGCGGTTGGCTCGTCTGCTGTGGCTTGCATGGCCGAGCAGGTGAGCGGGGCCGGGGGGGAGAGTGTCTTCAGCCTGTGGCCAGCGGCGGACTACGACCAGATCAATCCGCAAACAACCGGCAGCGATGGCTATTTCAGCTTCTTCACCCCCGCGGGAACCTACCAGCTTCAGGTGAGCAAGAGTGGCTATCAGCCCTATCGCAGCCAGGACCTGGTGGTGGTGGATGCGCCAGTCCACTTCGACGTGCCCTTGACGCCGAATGTGGCAGGGGAGGCCACCCACACTGTGCTCATCACCGCCGAGGGCTTTGACCCCGCGGTGTTGACTGTAGAACCGGGCGCGGTGGTGGAGTTTGTCAATATGGATGTGGCACTCCACTCCTCCCGCACCACCTCACCGGCCCCCAGCTACGGCACGCAAGCAGCTGAGCTGAAGAGCAGCGACGCCTGGGACAGCGGTCTGTTGGGCAATGGCGCAGGCTATAAGCGCACACTGACCAGCGAAGGCACGTACACCTATACCGACGCGCTGAATCCGTCGGTGACAGGCACAATCATCGTGCAGAAGGCCTCCGCAGTCCAGATCAATCTCTATCTGCCTGCTGTGATTCGGTAGTGCAGGACGGCGAGAATTAGTCCACAGCCTGGGAGGTGCGTGTATCAGTTCGCGCACCTCCCAGCACGCCAGACAAGCAGTGCAATTGAAGACGGCCACGCTCTGCGTCGCAGCTGTCTTCATTTGCACTGCTTGTCCGTTTCTATTTTGCCGGGTGTTGGCGCAGTCTGGTAGAATAGTGCAGGGTTCGGGTCGGTTTCCAAAATCACCCTTCCGGTTGAATCAAACTTCGACAACGCAGCGAATGGGGTTACGTCTCAATGAAAGCTATGCTATACGTCAGCCGCGTGGAACAGGCGGTCTCCGTCCTGGACGATGTGCGCATTGTGGAATACGGCAGCACAAACCACGCGGACAACAGCCAGGTCCGTCTTTTCTTCAAAACAAAGGCGCTGAACGCCACAAAGATGATGGTGGAGATGCACCGCGACCAAAAGATGACTGTGAAGCTGGAAGATGGTCGCACAGGCAGCGTTCTGCTTGCCCATTCCAGCATCGACAGCGAAGGCCATGCCGTCGGTGTTCTGCGTATGCTCGGCGCGCTGAGCTAGCCACCACGCGTTTGCCCCATCCGATCCAGACGCCTGGCCGATGCAGTTGATCTGCGCAGGCCGGGCGTTTTTGATTGGGCAGAAAAAGAATCGCAAAAGGCAAAAGGGAACGCGGATGTGTAACCAGACGTTTCCCGCCTGACGCTTTTCATCTGCAACAGCAATCTGCAACAACCACATGCAACAGCCACCTGCCGTCTCTGAACCGAAAGCACCCCGCACACTCTTCTGGCTGGCCTTTGCCATCAGTTTTGTGTTGTTGGCCGGGGCCAGTTGCGGCGGCGTAGCTCTGCTCGCCGGTTTTGGCGACATCAGCCTGGCCGATCTCCAATCCAACGGCCCAGTGTGGACGCCGCCCCCCGCGCCCACACCCCTGCCCGCGGATATGGCAGCCCCTGCCGCGGCTGTCGATGCCCAGCCGGGTCGCCTGCAATCGGGCGCACAGGCTCGCAACGTCGCGGCCAGTCGGGTCAACATCCGCAGCACGGCCGGCTATCTGGGCAAAGGCGACGGCGATATTGTCGGCCAGATGGAGCAGGGCGCAACCGTCACAATTTTGGATGGCCCCCAGGCTGCGGATCAATTGACCTGGTGGTATATTCGTCTCGACACGCCTGCCGGCCCGGTGGAAGGCTGGGTGGCAGAATCGACGGCCAGCGGTGTGCAGATTTTGACCCCAGAGTAGAAAGGAGAAATTGGATAATAGGTATTCGATATTGGATATTTCGTAGCCGCGTCATCCTTCCCCAATACCCAATACCCAATACCCAATATCCAATAACGCCAGTGCCCACCGATTTCACCCCCCGCCCAGCCCAAGAACGTATACTCGAATATACGGGCGGTCGCCTGGGCATCAGCGCGGTGCCGGGGAGTGGGAAGACGTTTACCCTCAGTCTGCTGGCCGCACAGTTGGTGGAGAAGCTGGCTGCCGAAGGGTCGATGGACAATCGGGAGGTGCTGGTCGTCACCTTCACCAACAGCGCTGTGGAAAACTTTCGTCTGCGTATCAACCAGTTTGTCACCGGTCAGGGATTGCTGCCGGGTGTGGGCTATCGGGTGCGCACGCTGCACGGCCTGGCCCACGACATTGTGCGGGAACGGCCCGGTCTGGTCGGCCTCTCGGAAGATTTCGGCATTGTGGACGAACGCACCGGGCTGGAGATCAAACGGGAAGCGGTCATCAATTATCTGGCGGCCCACCCGGACGCGCTGGCTCCTTTCATCAAACCGGAATTTCTGGACAATCCCCGGCGCATTGAGCGCTATCTGTTGGACGACGCGCTGGAAATCGCCAATGCGGTCATTCGCATCGCCAAAAACCAGCGCACCGACGCGGCCCGGCTGCGCAATGCCCGCAGCCGCCAGAGCGGGACTTGGCCCCTCCTCGACTTTGGCCTGCAAATCTTCGCCGACTACCAGCGCAGTCTGAACCTGCGCGGGGCTATCGACTTCGACGATTTGATTGTGCTGGCCCTGCAAGCTCTGGAAGCCGACCCCGGCTTTCTGGCCCGGATGCAGACCCGCTGGCCCTATGTGCTGGAAGACGAAGCCCAGGACAGCAGCCTTTTGCAGGAGCAGATGCTCGGCCTGCTCACCGCTGTCCACGGCAATTGGGTGCGGGTGGGCGACCCCAACCAGGCCATCAACACGACTTTCACCAGCGCGGATCCCCGCTTTCTGCGCAATTTTGTGGCCCGGGCTGATGTGACTGCCCGTCCCCTGCCCAACTCCGGACGCAGCGCCCAGCCGATTATCGACCTGGCCAATGCCCTGGCAAGTTGGAGTCGCACGTCCCATCCGGTGCTGCCCAAAGAGGACGCTCTCTCCGCGCCCGCCATCCAGCCCACCGGCCCGGACGATCCCCAGCCCAACCCGCCGCCGGGCAATCCTGCGGTCTACATCTACGACCGCCCGTTGACACCCGATGAAGAAATCGATGTGATCGTCAAAAGTGCCCGCACGTGGCTGGGCAAGAATCCAGAGCAGACAATCGCTGTGCTGGCCCCGGACAACTGGCGGGGTTTTCAGATGATTCAGACTCTGGAACGGGAGAATATCCCCTTCGACGATTCGCTCCTGCGCACCAACAACAGCGTGCGGGTGGCAGCCAACGCCCTGGCCAAGATTCTTCTCTACATCAGCGAACCCCACACCCCGGCCCATCTGCCCAAACTCTGGCTGGAAAGCTGGTGGCCCCGGCGAGGACTGCCAGCCAGCGGGGAGAAGCCGGTGGCGTCGATTGCCAGCGAGGACGAGCTGCCCGAAGCCGTGCGCACCTTTGGCCGTGCCCTGGGCAAAGCAACCCAGCCGGAACGGGTCTTCTTCCCCGCCGCGGGCGACGACTGGCTGGACGACATCGGCTGGGTCCACGACCACCCGGGTTTCCCCGAGGTGGCGGAGACCTTCCGGGCCGATCTGCGCCGCTGGACCGCAGCCACTGTCCTGCCCATCGACGAACTGGTGTTGACCCTGGGCAATGACATCTTCACCGAACCCAGCGACCTGGCCTTTGCTCACAGCGTCGCCATTCTGCTGGCCCGGCGGGTGCGGGAACAGCCCCATCTGCGCCTGCCCGATCTGGCGAAAGAATTGGAAGACATCGCCCAGAACCGGCGGCGCATTGTGGGAATGAGCGACGACAGCCTGGGCTACGAACCGACGCCGGGCAAAGTCACCGTCGCCACAATGCACGGGGCCAAAGGACTGGAATGGGACCGGGTCTATCTGGCTTCGGTCAACAACTACAGCTATCCCAGCGGGACCGACGACGAGGATTACCGGGGCGAGCGCTGGTTTGTGCGGGACAACCTGAACCTGACCGCAGAGGTCATCGCCCAGACCGAGCAGTTGCATATGGGCACACTGGACGATTACATTCCCGGCGCGGCCACCCGCCAGGCCCGCATCGACATCGCGGCCGAGCGTCTGCGCCTGCTTTACGTGGGCATCACCCGCGCCCGCCGGGAACTGATCGTCCTCTACAACACTGGTCGCCGCCACGAAACCAATCCGCTGCCGCCCGCGCTGGGTTTTCAGGCATTGCTCCATCTTTCCAATGCAGGATAGTAGATAGCAGGTATTGGGTATTTCGTAGTCACGATTGACGCTGAATAGCCGGCAATTTGCACTGCGGAATACCCAATACCCAATACCCAATATGAAAATCCTCCACCTCTACAAAGACTATTTCCCCATCCTGGGGGGCATCGAAAATCATATCAAATGGCTGGCCGAGGGGATGGCCGCGCGTGGACACGACGTCTCTGTGCTGGTGACAAACACCGGTCGGGGCGATGTGGCCGAGACGATCAGCGGTGTGCGGGTGGTGAAGGTCAGCCGCCACTTCAACATCTCCTCCGCGCCGATTGGTCTGGGAATGGTGGGCCAGTTGCGCCGGATGGGAATGGACGCGGATATTGTCCATCTCCACGCGCCCTACCCGCCGGGAGAGTTGGCCCAACTGCTGGTCAGAGCGGGCCAGCGCACGGTCATCACCTGGCACAGCGATATTGTGAAGCAGGCGGGGCTGCTGCGTTTCTATGCGCCTTTTCTGCGCGCCGCGCTGAAGCAGGCGGACAAAATTCTCGTCGCCAGCCCGCCCTACATCCAGAGTTCAGCCTTTCTGCGCCCCATCCACGAACGCACGCCGGGGAAAATCGCCGTCGTTCCCTTTGGGATTGACCTGACCCGCTTTGCTAAAGAACCCCCACCCCAGCCCTCCCCCACTGTGGGGGAGGGAGCCGATGACGGGTCGGTGAAGATCGCTGCCATTCGTGCCCGCTACGGACCCGGCCCGCTGGTGCTTTTTGTGGGGCGGATGCGCTACTACAAAGGGCTGCACGTACTGGTTCAGGCAATGGCCCAGGTAGAGAACGCCCGCTGTCTGATCGTCGGCGTCGGCCCGCTGGAAGCCGAGATTCGGGCGCAGGTGGCAGCGCTGGGGCTGGAGGAGCGGGTACTCTTCGCTGGGGAAGTGGACGACGCCGACCTGCCCGCCTACTACCGGGCCGCGGACATCTTCTGTCTGCCGTCGGTCCATCGCAGCGAAGCCCTGGGCATTGTCCTCCTGGAAGCGATGGCGAGCGGCCTGCCCCTGATTTCCACCGAACTGGGCACGGGGACTTCCTGGGTGAATCAGCACGAAATCACCGGGCTGGTCGTGCCGCCGGAAGACCCCAGCGCGCTGGCCGGGGCCATCGACCGGTTGGCCCGCAACGACGACGAGCGGCATGGATTCGGCCAGGCGGCTCTGCGTCGGGCGGTCAATGAGTTTGGTCTAGCACAGATGTTGGCGCGGACCGAAGCGGTCTATCGGGAAGTGCTGGATAGCAAGTAGCCTGACATTTGAGAGAAAACGAATGGAGAGAAGATAGTTTTGGGGCAGTTGTCAGTTTATAAGAGTTCGGCTACAATTCGGCGAGATTTCGTGCGCAAATCAATAGTTTGTGTGACGAGGGAGATGCTCCCGGATGTCCGTTGCTTCTACGCTGGCATTTGGTACGCTGCTCAGGCAACTGCGCAAACGCGCGGGGATGACCCAGCGCGATCTGGCCGCGGCCCTGGGCTACAGCGATTCTCTCATCTCCGGGTTGGAACAGGGCAAGCGCCAGCCCGATGTGGAGACGGTCATCCAGCGCTTTCTCCCCGCGCTGGGTTTGCAGGACGACCCCGCCCTGGCCTCCCGTCTACTGGAGGCCGCCGCGGCGGCCCGGGGCGAAATCTTGCCCGCCCAGCACAGGTACAGTTCCCCACACAAACCGACCGGAAGGCTGGCCCGGAGCGAAGGCAGCCATCGCATCCCAGCCCTGCCTGTGGAAGTGATTGGGCGTGACGAAGCGGTACTCCAATTAAGCAACCGGCTGCTGGGCCACGGCGGTCGGCTGTTGACGCTGGTGGGGCCGCCGGGGGTGGGCAAGACGACCCTGGCCCTGGCGGTGGCCTGGCAGGTGCAGCATCTCTACACCGACGGCGCATACTTTCTCCCCCTGGCTGCGGTCAACGACAGCCACTTGATGGCAGGGGCCATCCTCTCCCAGCTTGCCCCCGACGATGCCGGCAGCAAATCGCCCCCGGATCGGTTGGTTGAACTCCTGCGCCGCAAGACGACACTTTTGATTCTGGACAATCTGGAACAGATCGACAGCGCCCCGGCGCTGATTGCCACGCTCCTGGCCGAATGTCCGGGGGTGACGGTCCTGGCGACCAGCCGGGAGCGACTGCATCTGCGCGCTGAGCAGCGGTTTCCCGTGCCACCCCTGGAACTTGCGCCCGCGGTCAAGCTCTTTGTCCAGCGCGCCCAGGCCGTGGATGGGGACTTCCGCCTCACGGAGCACAATCACTCTACACTGAATACTATCTGCACCCGGCTTGACTGTCTGCCTCTTGCCCTGGAACTGTGCGCTGCCCAGATTGAGCTTTTTACATCCGCCCAACTTCTGGCCCAATTGCAGGAACATTCACTAGATACTCTAATTGCTAAGCTCTGGAGTAAGTGTTGCAGCCAAAAAGAAACTGAGAGTGTGAGCCAGAATCTTGGTAGTCGTTCGATTTAGCAAACCTGAGAACGAACGGGCATGCGGATGTTCGAAATTGAAGACAGTCGTCAAAACGCTGAAAGTGGTCTCAATGCGGTGACGAAGATAGCCCAAAATGCTCTGAATGCCTTTTGGGCAGCGCTCTTTTTGGTTGTCCCGTTTGAGGGCCAAAAGCAGGTGCTGACCTTCGTCCCACAAGCGGTCAGCCAAGTCTGCAGAAACGTATCCCTTGTCACCAATGACGCTAAGCCCCTGGCGCTTCTCCAAGAGCGAAACCATCGGCTTGCGGTCTTCATAAGAGCCTGGGGCAAGTAGCCAAGTGTCGATCATCTGGTCCAGGGTAGTCATTACATGACAGCGTGGGCCAAAAAACTTACTTTTTTTGCTGGTGCAAACACCAAACCATTCATCACGCCATTCAAAAGGAATCGATTGGCAGCGACTTGCCCTTGTATAGGTGCAGATCGAAATGGGTGCACTATCCACCAAACGTAAATGGGCTTCCTCTTGGTCGAGAGGGTGAGCTACATGCCAACGATCACGTAAATATTCCCGGATGGCTTCCATCACTTCGGTCAATGCCCGGCGGCGACGATTGAACCGGGAATTGTCAAGCAACTTGGGGAACATATCCAGATGATACTGCCGGATGAAGTGCAATGTTTTGTCTTCATCTCCATCGAAAACCATTTCGGCAAAGAGTGCTATGGTGATCACTTCGCTATCGCTGAACTCAAGTCTCCCTTGCGGAGCAAATTTCCGTTGCGGCAACAACTCTGGACTGATTGTCTTGTAGCCATCATCCGTATACACGAATGAAACCGTCAAAATGTCAGCCCAGATTGCTCGTGTAATATAATCGGTCAGACCCTTCATTTTTCTCTCCCTTTGTGTGATTGCTGATCAAACACAAGGAGTCTAATTTGAAGGGTCACTTGCTCAAAATAGCTTAGCAATTAGAGTTAGATGTGTTGATAGACGGCGCGCTCGATCTGCCACCCGAACAGCGGACCCTGCGTGCCGCCATCCAGCGCAGCTATGAACTGCTGGACGGGAAGGAGCAGCGGCTCTTTCGGCGGCTGGGGGTCTTTGTCGGTGGCTTCGATCTGGCGGCGGTGGAAGGAATTGGAGATCGGAGATTGGGGGCTGGGGACTGGGGAACAACGACTGACGACGCCCAATCCCCAGTCTCCAATCTCCAGGCCCCAATCTCTACCCTGCGCTCTCTCATCGGCAAGAGTCTCGTGCGTGTGGAGACCGCACCGGGTGGAGAGCAACGCTTTTTCCTGTTGGAGACGATCCGGGAATTTGCCTTGGAGCAATTGCGGACCCAGGGCGAAGAGGAAGCAGCGCGGCAGCGGCACTACGAGATATATCTATCCCGATTCCGAACAGCCGATAGCCATCTTCGGGGGCCAGACGCGCCCGTCTGGTTTGCGCGTCTGCACCCAGAGCAGGGCAATTTGCGCGCCGCTATGCAATGGACCTTCCACGGCGCATTGCATAGTGATGGCGCGTGGCTGGTTGTGGCCGCCACTTGGTTCTGGGAGCAGTGCAATCAGCAATTTGAGGCAAGCCAGTGGCTTCTGTTGCTGATGCCCCACTTCCATACGCTGGCCCCAGACCTGCGCCTGGCGATTTGGATTATCCTGAACGCCTACGGCGATTACACCGCCGAAGGGTCTCGTCTGGTGGAACGCTTTGACGCTGAGGGGAGGGCATTGCTTGCCACTTCATCGCACCCGCTCTTGCAGTCTGCTGCCTGGGAATTGATCGCCGACAAATCCTCCGAACCTTCCCAAACGGCTATAGCCAGAGAGCGTGCCATAGCCCTGGCCCGGGCTGCGGATGGCGTACCAGAACTCGGAGTTGAGTTCGGTCTGTTGGGTGACCGGGACTTTCTGCTGGGTTTTGCCCTGTGGCGGTACGCCTTGATGTTGACCGAATCTGGCGAGATTTCCCAGGTAGCTTCTCTAGCCCAAGAGAGTTTGGCAATCTTTCAGGTGCGGGGGAATCGCTACGAACAGGCGGGTGGAATGGGCACTTTAGGCTTGCTGGCGTTGCTAAAAGGCAATCTTGGAGAAGCACAGAAGTGGCTCGACGAGGCATTGGTGTGTGCAACTACAAATAATACCCGGTGGATGGCGTCTCACTGGCAACCGCTCCTGGCACTGGTTACTCTTTATCGTGGCGAGGTAGTCACAGCGCATCGGTTGCTTACCGATAGTTGGCATTGTTGTATCGAATTGAAACGAATGCACCTCCTGCCGCGAATCGCTATTTTTCTGGCCGAGACAGCTTTATGGGAGGGGGAAATAGATGCGGCAGAGAGTTGGCTGGCCCAGAGTTTGAGCTATCGGATCGACCTACGCCGACTGGGTAGCGCTCAGGTAAATCTTCTTTTCGTCGCCGCGCGGCTGGCCGGGGCGCGGGGGAAATTTGAACAGGCAGCGCTGTTCCTGGGGCTGGCCGAGGAGACCCGCCAAAGGACCCACTACGCGCTGGTTGCACCCGTCCGTGCCCAAGTAGATGTCGCGCTGGCAGAGGTGCAGGCAGTCCTCGGCCCGGCGAATTTTGCCGACGCGTTCGCCGCGGGTCAGAAGATGACACTGGAGGAAGCAGTTAACGCTCTGGAAGGCGCAGATCACGCCGCGATGTAAAAAGCGCACATACCTCGCTTAATCCGAAGCAACTTCCAGTAGAATGCTGGCCAATTCTGTCGGCGCTGTAATCATTGCATCGTGACCAGTCAGTAGCTCAAAGTAGCCCCACCCTTCGTTTTTCACCCGTTGCGCATGGGCATCAAACAGGGTGGGTTCATTCTGGCGGCACAGAATATAGCTGCGTGGCAGTGCAAGAGTCGCTGGATTGGTCAGCCGAACTGGCTCCTCAAAGGTGCGCAGTGGCTGGGGTGTAATTCTGGCAGACATCCACGCCACATCAGCCTCATCCGTCACGCCAAAGGTAGCTTTAGCAATAGGCACCTTCCAGCCATCTCCCAATTCCTGAGCGATCTTTCGCACAGGAGCACCGCCATCAGACCGGGTATCCAGCACCGATTGACCGTCCAGCGGGACAAAGGCATCCAGAAAAATGAGGTGCGATAGACGCTGTGCGGCCACTTCTGCGACGCCTGTGATGACCATACCGCCGTAACTATGGCCCAGCAGAATCACATTGCGCAGGTCTTCATATTCCAACAGAGCGCAAATATCTTCTATATGCGTTCCCAACCCAATCTGTGGATTGAGCAGATGCGCCCGTTCTCCTAATCCGGTCAGGGTCGGCGTGTACACATTGTGGCCGGCGGCCCGCAGCAGCGGCGTGAGCTTCTTCCAGCACCAGCCACCGTGCCAGGCTCCATGCACAAGGACGAAAACTGCGCGTTTGATCTGATTCATTTCTGCTTCTTTGCCTTTCATCACTCGCTGCACCAGCCGATCCCCTCACAAAAACTCATGGCGAAGAAGGCATCGGGGGATTCGCCCCAGGCCCGATGGGCAGCGATCATCGCCTCCAACTCGGCCTGATTTGATTCTGCGTCTGCGGCAGAGCGGCTTCTGCGTAACTCTGCGTGCAGCCGATCCACCAATGATTCTGCCAGGCCCCGCACCTCATCGGCGCTGCCGTAACAGTCGTAGGAGGCTGAGCCTTCTGTGCGCGCAAAGCCTGCTGCGCGCAACATAGCGCGCAGGTTCTTGCCGATGCGCACATGCACGCCCTGGGCATTTTTGCGCTTTTCTCCCCACTCGCCAAACTTGTCCAGCAGCGGGTGGGCGGGAGCCATGAGATAGCCATCCCGATCTGCCGTGCGTACGCCCAGCACACCGTCGGCTTTGAGAACACGCCGCATCTCGCGCAGGGCGGCGATGGGGTCGCTGAGATGATCGAGGAGCGCGTTGGAGAAGGCCGCATCAAAAGTACCATCGGCAAAGGGCAGTGCGTAGACATTGCCGGTCTGAAACTGCACGTTGCCCGCGCCCTGTGCGGCGGCCAGTTGCCTGGCCCGTTCGATCTCGCCCGGATCGACGTCAATGCCAGTGACGGCTCCCGGCGCAATGATTTTCGCCAAGCCAATCGTGATGGAGCCGGGGCCACAGCCACAATCGAGCAGCGTCATCCCCGGTTGCAGATGGGACAACAGAAACCCCGCCTGTTTCTCGGCGCTGCGTCGTACCATTCGCCGCTGAAAGAGTGTGTCACGCGGCCCATACACTTCCTGTCCTGCTTTGTTCGGTTTAGATTCTTGTGACATCGCTGAGTCCTCATGGTTTTAAAGATTAAGTCCAGTGAGCGCTGGTTGAGTAGCCGTCAGAATCCTTCGGATTCTGCGTCTTCGAGCCGTATCGAAACCAAGCGAACGGGTGGGACGAATAGATTCGCAGACCCGCTTGGTTTCGATACGGCGGGAAACAGCACCCGCCTACTCAACCAGCGCTAGTCCTACCCTGCCTTCCGGCTCATCCGTCGATAGTCACCCGCCGCCCGGTCTCGTGTGACTCCAGCGCGGCGTTGAGTACCTTCTGCACTTTCAGGCCCACGTCAAAGCCCGGTTCTGGCTGGTAGTCGCGCAGGATGGCGTCCACAAAGAGCCGGGGACCGACCAGATGTTTTTGGAAGACGCCGAAAATGTCGCTGGGATCAACGCCCTGTAAAATCTCATCGGGGATGGGGAGGGGTTGGAACGCTGTCTCCCCGGCGCGCACACCCCGTATCTCAACTTTGCCCCATCTGTTGGGCGTCCCCCACCACCAATCGACTTCTACTCTTCCTGCTTCGCCGTTCACTTCGGCGTGATAGTCCCGCGCCCGTTCCCCCATATGCACACGCTGGTTGAGTTGGATCGTGCCGTGAGCGCCGTCGGCAAAGTCAAGGATGATCTGTGCAGATTCGTTGGCGCCGACAAGCGGTTGGCCTTCAGGATTCAGACGCTGGGAAAAGGTGGCGAGATGCGCGCTGACGCTGCGGATCTCTCCGCCCAGCCATAGGGCCAGCGCAATCGTGTGCGAACCCAAATCACCCAGCACACCCAGCGAACGGGCTGCATCCCAATGCCAGTCGTAGGCGTTGTTGAAGGCGCGGTCGCCAAAGTGATGAAAATGATAGTGGGTGGGCCGACCAATAAAGCCTTCCTGCACAAGCTGGTGCAGATAGCGGCTGTGGGGCATCCAGCGCACGGTGAATTCAATCAGATGTTTGACGCCCGCTCGCACCGCCATCTCGTACATCTCCTGGGCTTCGGCTACGGTCAGTCCCAGGGGTTTTTCGGCCAGGACGTGCAGACCCGCTTTCAGCGCGGCCATCACCATCGGGTAGTGCAGGTCATCCGGGCTGGCGACGATGACACCATCCAGCCGCCCGTTTTTGATCATTTCGTTGTAGTCGGTGTAGACCTGGGCGGTTGGGTACTTGGCCGCCAACTCCTCGGCACGGCTGCGGGTGCGCCCACAGATGGCGGCAATCTCCGCGTCCTCACAGGTAGCCAGGGTGGAAGTCAAAAAGCCTGAATACCAGCTTGTCCCGATCACACCAATCCGAATTCGTTCTGTCATTGCTCAATTCTCCTGTGTTGACTTGTCTAATCTGTCAATATAGACACGCCGCCCAGTCTGGTGGGACTCCATCGCAGCATCGAGCACCTGCTGCACTTTGACCCCTTGGGCAAAACTGGGTTCCGGCATATAATCGTGCTGAATCGCATCAACAAAGAGCCGCGGGCCGACCAGATGATCGTTCATCACGGCTGCAACCATACTTGCATCAGATTTAGCGCCCCGAAGATAATCGGCAGGAATCTCCAATTTCTGAAAATCCTTCTCATCGTGGCGGCAGCCTTGGAGCACAACACCTGCTTCGGCCCCGCCAAAGAGATGCCATTTGCTCTCCAGCGAGCCATCCGCGCCATGCAGCGTGACATGCTGCTCGCGCACTCGTGCGGCGGTATGCGCAACTGTGCTGGCGTGAATCATGCCTTGGGCACCGTCTACAAACTCGACAGCCAGCAACGCTGATTCACTGGCAGAAGAGACGGATACGCCTTCTGGATCGGTGCGTTTTGAGAATGAGGCCATGTGGGCGCTCACGTTGGTGATGTCACCGTTCAGCCACAGCGCCAGATCGACCGCGTGCGAACCGAGATTGCCCAATATGCCATTACATCGCCGCTCATCAAAGTGCCATGAATACTCTTGGGTGCGGCCATGGTTGCCAAGAAAACGGTAGTGATAGTGATACCCCTGGCCTACGTAGCCGTCTGCAATCAGCTTGTGCAGATACTGATAATGGGGCATCCAACGCCAAGTGAACTCGATCATGTGTTTCACACCCTTATCTTCGGCTGTTACGAGCATATGCCGAGCCTGCTCTACTGTGGAAGCCATGGGTTTCTCGCAGAGCACATGCAGCCCAGCCTTCAGCGCCGCCATCGTCATCGGATAATGGAGATCATCAGGGCTGGCAATGACGACACCGTCCAATCGTCCCTTTTTGATCATCTCATTGTAATCTGTAAAGACCTGGGCGCTCTGATATTCGCTGGCCAGTTCATCTGCACGCGAGCGCGTCCGTCCACAAATCGCTGTAATTTCCGCGTCTGCACACCCGGCAAGTGTAGGAAGCAAAAGCCTCGCATACCCGCTTGTCCCGATCACACCAATCCGAATTCGATCTGTCATCTCACACACTCCTTTTGGTTGCTTCTCAACAAATACTGTATTAGTAGTTCAAAAAAAGTTTTTAGACTTCAATTTGCTAAAATTTTGCCAATTCAAACCTGACCACTTAGAAATCTATTTTCAAAAACTTTCTTGGTTTTACTTAGTCAGGAAGATGCTGGAAAAGGAAAGGGACGCTGATTTACGCGGATAGACGCTGTTTCAGAGGCAAAAATCTGCGTTTATCTGCGTCCTGGTTATTCCACCCTCATCTTGACCAATACACTTCTCAACAAATACGCGATTACATCAACCCTTCCACCTCTGCCGGTGCGTAGTGCGTGTACAGTTGACGCACCGGCAGACGTGGAAGCGTTGGCCTATACGCGATATCGGCCGCTCATCCCACAAAGTGGGGCAGCACATACTCGGCCAACAGACGCAGCCCTTCGATGTCGCCGGAGACCGTCCAGTGCAGCATCAACTCGTCCGGGTTGATAGCTATTCTGCCCCTGCCGACACGATGCGTCCCTCGGCTGCCGAACGGTAGACGGCTGCGGTGAGTGTGACGGCCCGCGCCGCTTCGTGGGCCGGGCAGATGTTGGGCGCGCCATCCAGCACAATGGGGACAAAGGCCGTCGCCGGATGGACGCTCTCGAAAGTAGGCTCCACTTGAGTGCGCACGCCCTCCTGTTCCAGCCAAATCGTCTCTGCCTCGGTGGACATAATTTTTGTCCAGTCGGTGGTGATCTGCCCCCGATCGCCGTAGAAGGTCATCCGCCCCCGGCTATAGAAGGGCCGCAGCGTTTCGCCTCCAGAGACAGCGTCGTTGAAGGCCAGCGAAAGCAGCACGCCGTTGTCCAGATGGGCCACAGCGCTGAGGACCGACGGGCTGCCTGTGCTGTGGCCCATCTGGACAACTTGGGTGGGGGTTCCGTCCGCCAGCCAGAGCGCGATGTCCTGGATGTGGGAACCCACGTCGCCAAACATACCGCCGCCGACCACATCGGGTTGGGTGCGCCAGTTGTCCCGCCCAAAGACATCGCTGAAATAGGCCGTGGAGGCGAAGACATTCTGGGTCTCTTCGGGCAGGGCCATGGCTCGCCAGATGAAGCGCAGGTCCATACAGGCGCTGATGTTGACCTGGCGCAGCGTCCCAATTGCCCTATCACTCAACAGACGCTTAACCGTGCGCCAACTTCCCATCCCCCGCGCATTGTAGCCCACCATCAGCGTCCGCTCTGCTTTGGCCGCGGCCTCTTCCATACGCCGCGCGTCGGCAGGAGCCAGGGCAATGGGCTTCTCCACAAAGACGTGCAGCCTCCGTTCCAGCGCGGCCAGGGTTGGCTCGGCGTGGGTGTTGGGCGGCGTGCTAACCACCACCGCGTCCAATTCAGTTTTCTCCAGCATCTCCCGCCAGTCGGTATAGGCGACGGGAATCTGCAACTCTGCCTGGGCCTGGGCCAGCCGCTCCGGGTTGCGCCGGGCAATGGCGACGATCTCCGCCCGACCCGTTTCGCGCAGTTTGGGAACCAGTGTGTCGCCCGCATACCAGCCAATGCCGATGACACCGATACGTAGTTTTTGGTCTGTCATCCTATCCTCCATATTCTTCTACTCGATTCAACCACTCGTTCACTACAGCCCGGAAAAGCACTTTTTGTTCAATCTCCAGGACGTGTCCAGACCGATCCAGCAGGACAAAACTGGCCCGTGGATAGTTGTCCAACAGTTGATACGCTTCCCGGTAGCCACATTTGTTGTCCTGACGTCCGACCAAAAAGAGAGTCGGCGCAGGAAAGGGTTTCGGAAGCGCATTCACATCAAAGGAAAATTTCCGTTGTAGACGCTGTGCAAAGGCCGGGTCCGCAATGGCAAAGGCTGCGCTGAGAACCTGGCGGAACTGGGCGAGTGCCTCCACACTTTGCGCTGCGAATAGCTCCCGCATGTATTGTTCCTCTGCGGTCAGCGCGGCCAGAAAGTCTGCATCTTCACGCACTGTGAAGAAGTGAGGAAGGTGTAGTTTGGTGGCATCCTGCTCGACGGCGGGTACATTCAATAGGAGTCCATCAAGTTGTTCACTACGAAAGTGGACGAATCCGCGGGCCAGAATACCGCCGTAGGAGGTCCCAGCCACCGCCAAGCGTTCGCCCGGAGCGACAGTATCCATAAACTCAATCATTAGTTCGAGCATCTGATCTTGCTGGGTAATCCAATCGGCGGCGCGGGTTTTGCCCATCCCCGGCAAATCGGGATAGATGCGCCGCCATCCCCTGCGCTCGGCAAAGAGCGGCTCAAAGGCGTGGATCATATGGCGATTGTCACAGGCCCAGCCGTGCAGCAGAAGGAGTGGCCGCCCACTCCCCATCTCCTCGTAATGAATTGTGATGTCACGTACCTGACATTCCATGCGGAACCTCCTGGTTTTGGGTTGAGTTGACAGATGTGTTTGATTGGTAGAACTGTTCAGCTGTCGTGCCAGTTGCAGGGCGCGCTCAGCCCGCTCCGCTTACAGAATGGGCGTCTCCTCGGCGACCAGGGGTGTCACTTCGACGGTCGCCAAAGGCCGTGTGCCCATCACCCGCAGATAGCCGTAGAGCAATCCTGCCGCGAGCAGGGCGGCCAGCGCGCAGACGGCATAGAGCGCGGCAAAGCCGCTGGCCTGGATCAGCGCGCCGCCGCCGATACCCGCGAAGGCCCAGCCCAACGCGCCGCCGACAACCGATATGCTCTGGCTGCTGGTGCGCCAGCGCGCGCTAAAAATCTCCTGGCCGAAGATGCCCCGGGTGGTGTTGGCGATGGTTTGGGTCGCAACAACAAAGATGTACATCAGGATCACCACCCCAACCAGCGTTGTGGCAGCCAGCCCCGCCAGAAAAAGAGCAGTCGCCAGCAGGCTTGCCAGCACGGCGTAGCCTATCCCCAGGCGGTTGGCGAGAAGCGGCACAACCAGGGCTGCGCCAATCGGCAGCAGTTGGGCCAGCCCCAGCACCGAACCGATTGTCGATGGCGTCATGCCCAGCCCGCTGTCCAGGTAGACATTAAAGAAAGTGCGCAGAGCGCCGCCACTCAAGGAACTGAGCAGGGCCAGAAGCCCGATGAAAGCCAGCCGGATCAGAGGCGTCTGGGCGTCGTTGCGCTCTCTGCTCTCCTGTCGGGGCACATAGGCGGGATCGGCGGCGTAGAGAATGGCGATGGAGCCGCAGGCCAGAATCACCCCAGGCCAGAGCGCCAGCCGGTAGGGATCGGGCTGGTCCAGGCTGAATCCGAAGCGGTTGACCAACAGTTCCGGTAGCCCGCCCCCGACCAGACTGCCCACAAAGGCAACGGTTGGTGTGGTGGCAGCGTAGACGGAAAAGGCATGGCGTCGCTCCCGTTCATCGGTCACGGCCATAATGTAGGGCGCGCCATTGACGGTCAGCAGGGCCACGCCGCACCAGAAGATCACCTGGCTGAAGATCAGCCAGGCCCGCCATTGAGACGCAGGCAGACTCCCCACCGTAAGGAGGAGGGCCATTCCCAGGCCAAAGAGCGCGCAGCCCAGCAACTGGCTGTTGCGCAGCCCCATGCGGTTGCCCAGCATCCCAGAGGGAAGCGCCGCTGCTGCCCAGACGATCTGTCCGACCCCTGCCAACAGACCGATGAACTGGACATCAAATCCCAGGCGCAGCAGGTAGAGATTCTGCAGTACGGGCTGCAAGCCAAAGGCAGTGAAAAGAGTGAGCGACATCGAAAACAAAAATCGTCGCAGACTGGGGCTGAAGGAACGGATCGCCTGCCAGTATTCCTGGATCAGACCCGGCCTGTTTGCATCAGATGACATTTTGTTTCTCCCTTTCCGTTAGCGAGGGGCAACGAGCGCCACCCGCCCTTGCTCCAGCCAGGCCCGGCAGTCGGGCGTCAACACCTGGGCCGCCTTCTCCTCGTACATCTGCACCTCCTCCGCCGAGAGCACATCCCGCCAGCGACCGTTTGTGCCTTTGAAGAAGAATGTTTTTGCCCCGTCGGTAAAGGTCGAACTCCAGCTTTGGTTCAGACGCTCCTCCCGCTCGCGCATGGCGTCAAGTGTTACGCTCTGCATAAGTGGGAGCAACGCACTGTCAGCCAGAGAAATCGACAGAAAATCAGCAATGCTGTGAAGCTCCCCGGCGAGGTCAGCCTTGAGATCGTTGTAGTGGACAAAGTGGATATTGGGCAGATGGCGGTAGTCCCACCAGCTTTGGGAGTGATAGAGATTGGGCTGAAAAGGATAGCCCTCACTCACCCACTCAAAACAGCCCCGGCTGATCCAATCCCGCCAAAAGGCGTGGATGTCTTGCGGCGGACGGGGCAGCGGCTCGCCGATCCGCCCCGGTATGCCGTTGTGGAATGTAAAGGCCCCATCTGTCATCCCCGCGTAGTGGTTCCACATGGACATCGCCACATCCCGGGCGTCGCGACCGACGACGATATACTTGACCTGGGGGAAGAAGGGCAGGCCGTCCAGGGGCAGGTGGGTTTTGAAAAAGCGGCGATGCTGTTGCGCTTCGATCTTTTCCAGCATCATTTCGACTGGGAACCAAGGCGCATCCGGCCAGGCCGAAACCTGGCCCACCGCCATTTCATCGCGCTCTGGAACGTCTTGTCCCAGAAAAACCAACTGGCGCACGATCTCCTGCATCCAGGTTGTACCCGATTTGAGCGAAGTCGAAATCACAATGTCATTGGGTCGGGGCTGGTAGTGGTTCCAGCGGGTGCTGTCCATCGAGTGGAACTGATAGGTTCGGGTCACTTGGGGTAGTTGTGTGGTCATTTGAGTTTCTCCATCAGTTGGCGCGCCTGTTCGGCGCGCTGAATGACAAAGCGTCGAATGGGTACAAGCCGGTCGGTCATTGCCTCGATCGACCATCCGAAGCGTTGCTGCATCCCTTCAGCAACTTTCGCATCCATGGCCAAAATCTCTGGAAAGACGATATTCGGGCCATAGCGCAGGGCGACGGTACACAAATAACCCAGGCGGGCAAGCTGTGGATCGCCCTGCCAGCCCGCCCCACGGAGTCCGTCACTATAGCCTTCCAGAACGATGGCTTCCAGCATCGGCAGTTGTTCCGGTGTGATCCCCTGAAACCAGATCACCGGCGATACCACTGTGGCCGCGACATCTTCGCCGACTGCGCCGATTCCCATATATCCCCAATCGATAAGACCGGTTTGCGCCTCCCCATTTTTGCTCGTTAGAGCCATTAGATTGCGCCTTCCCGCATCGCCGTGTTGGAGTACTTGCGGCACTGCCCGCAGTGCCCGGTAGAATTGTTCTCGCTCCCGCCAAATTCGGATAATGCCGTCCGCCACATCGTCCGGCCAGCCCCGACGCACAATCGGATGCTGGCGCAACTCATCGAATTTGGCGAATATATCCCCATTGTTTCGCTCCCGCTGCCGATTAATCTCAACCGACAGCCAGGGATGATCAGTGCTCTTCTGGGTGATTTGAGACAGACCGTTGAAAAGACCCAAATGGCGGGCGGCAACGCCATAGCGCTCCGGCGGCCAGATTTCGATCTCGTCCTGCAACATCTCCATCCACAGGACGCATTCATCTTCCGATTCCTGCGCGTGCAGACAGCGTGGCCAGATGATACCGGGCGGCAACCCCTTCAATAATTCTGATTGATAGGCGAAGAACTCGCGTTTCCAGTAATTGATGCCGGAAGGCGTCTCGGTAGGGTCTGCCGGGTCTGCCTGGCGACGAGCCGGCGATGTAAGGGCTTTGCGGATCAGCGACCAGGCCCGGAGCTCGCCTTCAACTGTGGCGGTTCCCTCCCAACGGCTCACAGCAGCCGCGGTTGTTCCGGGTGTGCCCGGCGACCGTTGTGTCCATTCACCTACAATCACGTCGTCACTCTCAAAGAGTGCCCGTAGCGCAGCGAGCAGGTGAGGTTCCTCGATAGCTTTTTGCTGATTTGTAAACGGCTGATTCATACCTACCTCCTATGTGATTACAACAGAAATTTCTCCGCCCAGCCTCAAACCGGCACAGCCTCCACCACACTCGGCCCCGCGGGCGTGGGAATCACCCGCGTCAAGCGAAAACCTGCCTTCTGGAAGAGCGCTGCGTACTCCGCCTCCGTCCGTTCCCGGCCACCGGGGATGGCCAGCATATGCAGGTCCAGCCACTTGCCAAAGGAAGACCCATACCCCGGCGGGATGACCAGTTCGACCACCACCAGCTTGCCGTTCGCTGGCTGGTTGTCATTGGATTCTCCTCAGAAAATTGATTAGTGCCAGGTTCTTCCCCTTTACAGCGGGATCAGGTCAAAAATCTAAAAGTTTTCCCGGCCTAACGCAAGGTCTTTTTCCACAAAATTTCCACCAAATGAGCGCAAACCATAAAGACGCGGATAGCAGAAAGCGTGGAGCGCTACAAAACAAACGAGCAATCCACGCTTTCTGACATCCGCGTTTCCAGGGGAACCTGAGCAGGTACCTCTACTCCAAACGAACTGCTTTTTCTACATCTAACTTTTCGCAAACAATCTTCAATGCACGCTCAGTAAACGTCTCCAGATCCCCCCACTCCTCCGATAGACCGAGATTTTCGTGTACATCCCCGTGAAACACGCCGAGAAAGTAGGATGGTGGTGCTCCAGGCTTGGGGAAACTGTTCTTTTCTGAAGCGACCGCAAAGCAACGCCGGCGTGTCGGATCATATACCTCCAAAACGTATAGGTACTGTACCAACCCATCTGCTTGAATCTCATCCAACAGCAGGGCGTGGTGGCTACCGAACTGGTAGCGCCGCAGAGGGCGGGCGAAAACGATCCGGGGCCAATGCTTTTTTTGTTGAGTGACGGGTTTGTTGTCCATGTAAAGTCTACCCCAACAGTATGCATTGGATTTGACCTATCTATACTGCGCACGGGAACAAATTGGGATTTTATTCTCTGGAGAAAAGTTACTGATTCCAGACTAATACCCCAAATGGAGTATGCCAGTAAAATCACAAAATGTGCCCGTGCGCAGTATACCTACCGCCCAGAACAGGCTATCATGCCAACGGCGTCGAGATGAGACGTACCTGCGCCGTGTTGACCGTCAGCCCAGGCGCTCACGGTGATGGTGAAGTTGGTTGGCGAATCGACGGTGGACGACAGATCGACAAGGATGTACGAGACAATCAGGGTAGTGGGTTCTGGTGGAAGGATCAAATCAAAGAATGCAACGTGCTTCGCTCTCGTTCGCCATAACTTCGGCTGCATAGCCAGTTGGTTTTATCCGTTCATCCCAAACGACAACGAGAGGAGTGTGAACGCCGTCATTAAAGACCAAATGGCTTGGTTTCTGTCTTTTTCATGTTTCTCTCTCTAGTCGTACCTGGATCAAGATGTCACGACCGCATAGGATATCTTTATTTGAACCCAATCGTTTCTCGAATCCAGAATCCAATGTGACATCAAGTCGAGATCAGGTTTGTGCTTTCTAGCCGGTTTGGTCACTTGGCAGGCAAAAGGACTACCTTGATTTGGAAAACGTTTGCCTTCAAGCTGACATCACTTTGGTGACTCTATTGCGGAATCAAGAACTTCTCAACTTCAGCCGAGAAACTGGCATCTCTTTCTGCTAACTCGAACATCCTAGTCGTGAGCGCCACGGTGGCCGCCTCCTGCACAGTGAGGTACTTCGGTTGTGGGTCGACAAACCTTGGAACCTCGTTGAGTGGCAGATACTTGACAAGCTTCGTGCGCAACTGGGCCTGGAACATGCGTTCCAAGGCATCCTGGTAGTCGTCGAAAAACTCAGATGGTACCTTCAGCCAACTGGGGACGATGTGCAGCGACATACCCTCGACGGTCACTTCCTCCTGGGCGGGAGGATCTGCCGACTTCACGTGCGTCTCCAGCACGTCAATATCGAGCAAGTAGGCGTGGGGTTGGTCCAGTACATCGTCTGGCATGAAAGTCAGCCTGACCTCACCGAGGTGAGCGTTGTTGTCCCCGCCGGCCAGTGCCGTGAAGTCCAGCCGCACCTTCACGTTTACAGTGGCTTGGCGCTCGTTGACGAGTAGGCGCTGCGCGTTGCCACTGTCGCCGCTCTCGTCGTAGGACTCTTCCTCCGCGATGGTCAATGTCCGGGTCTGGACGCAGTCGTAAACGTTCGTCTGCAGAGTCAGCACCTTCTCAAACGATTCCGTGGGAAACCAGTCAATCTGGTTAGCCAACTCGGGCGGCGGCGCAGACTCCCAAGTCGTGATGTCGAACATCTCACCCGAGATGCTGATGCGGTAGCCAGTGCGTACCTGGGAGACCCTTGCGCGCCGGCCCAGGCGCATCGTGACAATCTTGCCGCCCGTCGTAAAGAAGCGCGTCGCCGAATAGGTCTTGTTCGGATCGACAGCCCAACGCTTAAGTTCTCCGAGGTCGACCATCGTCTGCTGCGGCATCGGCTCGAATTGCGCGATGGGGATCGGCAACGGGAGGAGCCTATTGACCGCCTCAAAGTGCACAGATTCCGTTGGACGCGGAGGTCCTGCCATGTCCCGCAGCCTCTGGTAAAGCTGAGCGAACTCGCTTAGACCGCAGACCCTCTGTACTTGGTTGACTGCAATCTGGTGCTGGACGAGTGCGTCAAGTAGAACCCTCTGAGGATCGATGGCTTTGGCCTGCCTGGAATAGCCGCTTGCCCACGGCCATGCGCGCTCCGATGTCGAGATAACTTTCATGGGAAAGTTAGTGAACAGCCGAAGTGAAGAGATGCCCGTTACCGGGCAAACCGCGCCGATTAGGAAGCCTTCAAGCGGGAGCGTGCCGTCTGCGAGCATACAGTCGCTGGGCTGTGCGACCCAGAACGAGTCGCGCCAGTGGTCAATGAAGATTCGCAACTTCGGCACAATCGACTCCAGCCTCGGTCGACGGTGCCCCGTACTGCGGAACAAAGGCTCGAGTGTCGCGCCTGCTGTGACGCGAAGCCGGAGCGCTGCTGCCAGCGAGTCTATATAGTGGCCCGGATCCCAGACGAAAGAAGCCAGCGACGTCAGCTTTGGCGTCGGTTTGCCATCCGCGAACGCTAGGTACGGCGTGCCCGAGTAGTTATACCAGGGATTCTTGTACGAGTTGGGCGAGAATGGGATATTGCCGTGGGGTATCGACAGCAAGTTGTCTATAGTTTCATCGAGGCGGTCGATGGCAAGACTCAGATCTGCGACTGGCTGTGGCGACAAGCCCGACACTCGTACAGAATTTACGGTATCTTTGACGCGGCCGATGCTGCTGCGAATCTCAGCCGCTAGGTTGAGCTGCTCCTGTTCTGCCCGGCCTAGCAGGTGGAGATAGATCGAATGGACCTCCTCGCCAATAGCGTTGACCTTGGCCTCGAGGTCGAATCCACCGGAACTTGTGGTGCCAAAGAACTTCAGCAGTTCGGACACCGTCTGCACCACAGCGAGGACGGAGCCGACAACTGAGAAGAAGCCGGCCGCTGTGGCCGCGACGCCAACGATGGCCTCGGCGTTCATCCGCGAGAACTTCAGGAAGTCCAACGTGTCATAGATCGCGCTGTAGTCCTTGACCTGGAAAGCGTGGTCAATCGCCTCGTTTATGGCGTTTTGCTCGCGCTCAAGTCCTGAGAAGATGCTAGGTACATCGGTTTCGTGACTAAAAAGCGTCATCGCGCCTGGTGACGTGACTTGAAAGTTGCCTTGCTCGGACTGAGCCTTTGCGCGCAGTGCAACATCAAACTGGACCTGCTTGAAAGTACGCATGGTTTCTCCAAACCCGGACAAGACAGGGGGCGATTTGGCATTCGCTGTCCCCTATACTAGATTGCTCGAAATGAGAAGATTCTGTTGATCACAAAGTATGCCCGGAACATCAACAAGGATTCGAATAGTAAGGTATTGATCCGGTCGCACTTAGGGATGCTGGAAAAATTCTTCAATGTCTTCGAGGACCGTGATCGTCACAATGACGTCCAAAGGACTGTCCCAATCGACATGCAGAAGAAATTCCACGCCGCCAACGTCAGGTTCGGGGCCATGAGGTCCAATATTTGTCACGTAGATATTCGCGGCGCCAAGAAGCGGACGGCCAAGTGTTTTGGGACCACCGAAAAATCCGGTTCTAAAGGTGAATTCTGCGGCAGTGGCGATTACAGCGGAATCCAACTTAATGGGACTCCAGTTGAAATTCTTGCGGCTCGTGCCCTGTTGGCCACGGTACAACACCCGAATCGATTGAGCCATGATAACTCTCCTTATGTAGGTGTGAATTCACTGCTGCGCTAAAATGCCTTCTATACTTACGTATTCCTGCTCGGTGCCCAAGGGCAAAGCGCCGATGCTGCTCTATGCTACTCGCCAGCCAGGTTATTCCGGCGCGCCTGCTTGCATACTCAACCAGTGGGCTACCAGCCCCGGGAGGGTCTCCAATTGCCGAAAGTGGCCTACTGGCTGCTCATTCATGTCAACTACAATGCCCTGTTGCAATCGGCTTTGCCCATCCACTAAAAAGCGAATCACACGGATCTGACTCTACACCATTTTGCAGTCAATTTCCGTCCAATTTTGAACACTTTTCAAAATCGCGCAGTCAAAGCGACAAGTTCATGGCACCGGCTCATCCCCTTTGCCCCAAATACGCGCTCATCCTCACCTCCTTGATAATCAAAAACCGCTCTGCACTAAACTCGATCAACCCCAGTTCGCAGAACTGACGCATAAAGGTGCTGATCCGTGGCCGCGTCGTGCCGACCATGGCTGCCAACTCTTCGTGGGTGATGCGCTGTTCAATGCGGATACTGCGCGGGTCTTGTTTGCCCAGTTTACGCGCCAGATACAGCAGCGTCTTGCCCAGGCGCTGTTCGCTGTCCACTGTCAATAGGTTGGCGATGGTCTCTTGTTGGTCGGCGATGCGCACAGCCAGGTAGTGGATAAAGCCCGGCAGCAGCCCGTCACGGCTCAACAGGGCCAGAAATTGGGTGCAGGGCAACGCGCGCACGACCACGGCGGTCATGGCCATGGCCGTCTCCTGCCGTTCACCCAGACCAGCCAGACAGAGTTCACCAAAAATATCACCAGCCGTGAGGATAGCCAGCAGGCATTCGCGCCCATCCGGCGTGAGCATCACAAGCTTGATCTGTCCGCTTTCGATAAAGTAGACTGTGGCGTCCTGGTCACCGGGGTTGTAGACGTTGGCGCCTTTGGCAAAACGCATGGAAGGAACCTGCTTGGTTGCCTGCTGCAGCGACGCCTGCAACTGTAGATTGAACGGGTCAACCTGAGGAATTAGTTGACGCATCATCGGGTTGCTCCTCACCAGTTGGGGTAAAGTGCATTGGGTAATACACGAGTGGAATTTCCGGTGTTTCTTTTGGCACAATGGTAATCGGATTGGGCGATCTGTGCAGGGGCGTGATTCAATCACGCCCCTACATTCGGCAGAACGATCAATTTCAATGTGGCTTGACGTATCATAGAGCATCAAGCGATGATGCGGACGACCCCGTTGTCACCGTCCACCTCAATCTGCATATTGTCGTGAATCAGATGAGTCGCCGTGTACGTACCCACCACCGCGGGGATAGCGTATTCCCGGGCGACGACCGCGCAATGGCTGAGGATGCCGCCCGCGTCGGTGACGACCGCGGCCGCGGTGGCAAAGAGGGGCGTCCAGGGCGGCGCAGTCGTCTCCGTCACCAGAATGTCCCCTGCGGCCAGTTTGCCCGCTTCGTTCAGGGTGCGGATCACCTTTGCCTTGCCGCGTACTTTTCCCGGCGAACCTGCCGCGCCGTTGATTGTGTTGGGATCGTCGCTGGGCTGGGGCGGCACACCAAAGAAACGCATCCCTGCACGGGTGCCCGGATCGTCGGGCGGCGCGCCGGGGGGCAGTGTGCCCAGCATCATCGGTGGCTGAATGGCGGCGAAGTGGGCGAGAGTCGCCTTGCGCTCTGCGACCCGTTCGTGCAATTGCTGCGGAGTCTGCAACAGAGCCAGCAGGGCGTTGCGCACTTCTTCAAAATCCAGATAGACTACATCCATGGGTGCAGCCAGTGTACCAGCCGCTGCCAGTCGGCGACCCGCTTCCAGAAAGGCCCGGCGCAGTTGATAGGTGGCCCGGTGATCCAGCCAGTAGTGATGGTCTTCCTGAATCACAGTGGCTGCCTGAGCACTGCATAACAGCCCTTCAAACTGCATCCGCACGGCTTCGGGATAGCTTGCCAGGGTGGCGCGGGCTTCCTCAATCAGTCGTTCACGCTCTGCCTGCATAGCCTGCCGATGGGCGTCGATATCCTCATCCCGCTGGATGTAGTCCTGCAGGTTGCGGATAGCCGGCGTCGGCTCTTCGATCCAACTGATGCTGGTCAACGTATCGTACATCTCCCCCCGCTGGCCGTATTCCTGGAGCCAGCGATTCAGTTCCTGCAAGAAAGGGCGGCTCTCTTTTGACGCCTGCAACGCGGCCATCACCTGCTCCGCCGGATGGGTTTCCAGAATCGTCCGAACTTCCGGCGTTTCCATAGCTGTGCGACTCAGGGCATACAACTTCCGATTGGCTTCCAGGGATTTATTATCGAGTCCCTGCAACAGCCGGTATGCGCCCAGGGCATCTGCGCCGAACACCTCCTGATAGAAATCATCGAAGAGACTCATAGCCAGCAGCATCGTGAAGGCAACCTCAAAATGGATCTGCCAGGAGCGGATGGCCTGGGCCATGAAATCGTCAAAGTAGCTCACCAGTTGTGCAGAGGTGGCGGACGCCAGATCGATGGATTCGCAGTGGGCGAGAATCTGTTTGATTTCGGGCAGCAACTGATTCTCCCAAAAGTCGGAAATGTTCATCACCGCATGAACGGTAGGGTGATCCATCGGGTCTGCGTCGGCTGGCGGCTGCGGTGGTCTGCCATCCGGCCCCAACACCGGCGTTGTGGCGGAGTAATAATGGGTGTTGAAAATCCTGCAATGGAAGCGTACAGGCATCTCGACTTTGACCGCGCCGTGATTCTGGCTGGGTTCAAGGATGTTTTCCACAAAGGATGCGGCCAGGGGGAGGATCTGGTAGGGGAAGTGCATGACATCCCGCATCCAGAAGATGTCCAGGTCCGTTGGCCTGGGCCACTCGATGGGAAAGTCAGGCGGGATGGGGATGGGTTGACCGGGTATTAGCTGTACAGATTCCATGAGCGTTTGTCTCCTCTTTCGAATAGTCTTCCGTGCGCCACGGAAGATAAAGATTTGTATACACGGATGGGAGGGAACACAGATTTTCAAAGATAGAATCCGTGTGAATCCGTCCTATCCGTCTTTATCCGTGTCCTTTGTTTAGGGCAGTAGTGATGGGACGACATTGCAGTAGAAAGAGCTTTCCCCGATGCCAGGCGCATTCCAGATCGACGGCGTATCCCATTTCGTCTTCCAGGGCAATTGCCATCTGGGCCATCTCCAGGAGTTGGGAATCAGTCAGTGTGCGTTGTCTGCGCAGCAGGCGTGGCACGGGTACTTCAGTGGTCCCCGCAGGCGCGGGCACGGTCATCCGTTCTTTGTCGCTGATCTGTGCGGTGATGTGTGCGGCAGAGTGATGCCGTATAGTATAAGTGTCCGGGGTTACTGTGCCGCCGACCACACTTTCGCCCAGCCCCCAACTGGCGGTGATGACAATTTCGTCCCGCCTGCCGTTGATCGGATTGGCACTGAAGATCACTGCGCTCACATCGGCAGGAACCAATTGCTGCACCAACACAGCCAGTCGAATTTCGGTGCTGTTCAGATCGTTCTGTAGCCGATAGTCCAGGACGCGCGGGGCAAAGGCCGATTGCAGACATCTCTCCACAGCAGCCAGCACCCCGCCCCCGCCCCGCACATTGAGAAAAGTCTCATACTGACCGGCGAAGGAGGCTGTGCTGCCGTCTTCGTCCACGCCCGACGAACGCACAGCCACGCTGGGCTCCGGCTCTCCTACAAGCCCTTCGAGGGTGGCATAGGCCAGCAAAATGCTCGCCTGATAGTCCGCCTGTCTGTGCCGGGCCAGCGCGTCTGCCGCGAGGCAGAAACCGGCGGGTACAGGATACTTCCTGGCCAACAGGCCGAGATTGCCTGCTTTGCCGCCAACCTGCGCTGGGTCACAGCAGTCGGCCTCTCCCAGCCAACGAATGGGTGGCTGGCTATAATCGGATGTTTCACTGGCAGTCGGATTCATTTTTGCGGCTCCGAATACGCAATGGCGGATCACCACCGATATGAGATTTGAGAGAAGCCAGGGGCATAGCCCAAAGGGTAGCAGGACTCACACTAGGCACAAGGGGTTTTTCCACAAAAATTCCACAACTACGCGCCCTATCGCCTTTGGTTCATAGAAGTTCGACTTCTCGGAAGAAGTCGAACTTCCCACGTCCCAATGCCGCCCGCCCCTGCTCCAGCCAGGCCCGACACTCCGGCGACAACACCTGCGCCGCCTTCTGCTCATACATTTCCAACTCCTCCGCCGTAAGCACCTCTTTCCAGCGGCCATTCGTGCCTTTGAAGAAGAAAGTGCGCGCCCCGTCTGTAAAAGCAGAAGGCTTGCCGTCTTCGTCTTTGAGCGCGCGTTCGCGCATGGCATCAAAAGTTACGGCCCGCACGAGTTCCGGCAGTGCATCTTCGTCCAGTGGAATCTTCAGAAAGTCGGCCACCCGTTCAATTTCGCTGCCCAGGTCGCCGAGAAGATCGTTGTAATGAACAAAGAGAATGTTGGGCAAATGACGATACGCCCACCAGCTTTGCGTGTGGTGCAGATTACCCCAATAGGGATAGCCTTCACTCTCCCACGGAAACCAGCCACGCGTTATCCAATCGTGCCAGAATTCGTGGATATCCTGTGGACAGGCTGGCATAGGGTCGCCTATCCGCTCTGGAATGCTGTTGAGCCTATCGAGAAATCCGGGTGTGTAATTGCTGTGATGATTCCAGAGCGACATAAAGACATCCCGTGCATCCCGCGCAACTACAATGTATTGCACCTGGGGGAAGAATGGCATGCCATCCACGGCCAGGTGGGATTTGATAAAACGGCGGTGCTGCTGGGCCTCCAGCTTGCCGATCCGTTCATCGAGCGGAACCCAGCGCGGTTCAAACCAGATGGATGCATTACGCGGTTGAAGTCCAGCAGGTTCAGGTGCAATCTGACCCCGAAAGATCAACTGCGCTACGATCTCCAGCATCCAGGTTGTGCCCGATTTGAGCGAAGTTGAGATAACGACATCGCTAGGGCGGGGCTGGTAACAATTCCAGCGCGTGCTGTCCAGGCTGTGGTTCTGGTAAGTGCGGGCGATGGTGGGGAGTTGGTGGGTCATAAGATTTTCTCCTGACGAGTGGTGCGTCGTTGAGCGCAGTGGGTGAACTGGTAGTGAAACTGGCTCGCGCACCACGCACAACAGCCCTTCTCAGCGTCTCTGGGGCAGAATCTCCCCTTTGGAAACGCAAGCTGGCTCTTTACGATGGTTTGTGCCACAGCGGCTTGTGCGCTATTATATGCACGAATCGTTCCAAAATCGTTCCAACGGCCCAGCGCCGTGGGGAAAAGCCATTTCGTGTCCGTTCCACCGCGTTCGGAAGCTGAAACGGTAGCGCCCTACACCCTCTCGATCTGCACCTTTGGTGGGGTGAGCTTTGCCTTGCGCCCTGCGCCCGCCACAAATGGGAGTGCTTCCCCCCTGACCCACCCCCTGCACTTTGAAACCCGCACCACCGAAGCGCTCCTCCTCTATCTGGCCTGCCAGAACCGCGCCGTCAGCCGGGAGCTGCTGGCCGAACTGCTCTGGCCCGAACGCAGCCAGGAGCAGGCCCGGGCCAATCTGCGCCTGGCCCTCCACCGCCTGCGCCGCCAACTCGAACCCTTCCTCTTCGTTACCCGCCAGAGCGTGGGACTCAACCCGAAGGCAGCCATCGATGTGGACGCGCTGGCTTTTGAAAGCCATCTGGCCGCGGGTCAGCTCGCCCTGGCAACTGCCCTCTATCGGGGCGACTTTCTGGACGGCTTCTATCTGGACGACAGCCCGGCCTTTGAGCAGTGGGCGCTGCTGGAACGGGAGCGCCTGCGCGGTCTGGCTCTGGCAGCCTGGCAGGGGCTGATCGACCAGCGCATGGCCGACGGTCAACAGCCGGCTGCACTGGACGCGGCCCAACGGCTGCTCCAACTCGACCCCCTCCACGAAGCCACCCATCGCCAACTCATGCGCCTGCTGGCCCAGGCCGGTCAACGCAGCGCAGCCCTGGCCCAATACGAAACCCTGCGCCACCTGCTCCGCACAGAATTGGACGCGCCGCCGGAGGAGACGACGACGGCCCTGGCAGAGCAGATTCGGAAAGGGGTGACAGGAGAGTCGGCTGAAAAGGTGACACTCTCACCCCATCAGCCTGTCGCCTTGTCACCCCTTCACAACCTCCCCTCTGCGCCCACACCCTTCATCGGTCGCGAGGCAGAACTGGCCCAGATTCGGCAGATGCTGACCCAACCCGATTGCCGCCTCCTGACTCTGCTTGGCGTGGGCGGGATTGGCAAAACCCGCCTCGCCATCGAAGCCGCCAGGGGTCTTCTCGAAACTCCATCCGCTCCAATCCCCGATCTCCAGCCTTCAGTCCCCGATCCCCTCTTCCCAGACGGCGTCTTCTTTGTCGGCTTCGCGCCCATCGACGAGAGCGAACTGATCACAATCGCCCTTGCCCAGAGTCTGGGCTTGCAACAGAGCAGCGGCGATCTGTTAGCTCAGATTGCTGCCTATTTGCAGCCCAGGCAACTGCTGCTGATCTTGGACAACTTTGAACAGATTGTGGAGGGTGGGGCGACGATTGCCCGTCTGCTCCACGCCGCACCCGGGCTGAAAGTGCTGATCACTTCTCGCCAGCGGCTGGCCCTGCAGGAAGAATGGCTTCTGCCTGTCGGTGGTCTCTCCAGTCGGGCTGGTTGGGGGGACGAGGCGGGCCAACTCTTCCTGCGTTGCGCACAGCGGGTCCGGCCCGATTTCGTCCGCCGAGGCCAGGAGGAGGCCATCGCCGCCATCTGCCGTCAGGTGGAGGGAATGCCCCTGGCCCTGGAACTGGCAGCCAGTTGGGTGCGGGTGATGCCCTGCGCCGCGATTGCCCGTCAGATCGCCGCGGACCTGGACTTTTTGACCACCGGCCTGCACAACTTGCCCCAACGTCACCGCAGCCTGCGCGCCATCTTTGATCAATCCTGGCGTCTCCTCTCTCCTGAAGAACAGTGGGTTCTGCGCCGGCTTAGCCTCTGTCGCGGCGGCTGCACCCCGGAGGAAGCCGTTGCCGTGGCCGAGGCAACCCTGCCCCTCCTGGCCGATCTGGTGGACAAATCCTTGCTGCGCGCCGATGCCCAAGGGCGTTTTGATATGCACGAATTGGTACGCCAATACGCGGCCGAACAGTTGGCGGCCAGCGGCGAAAGCGACGCCCTGCGCCAGCGCCATTTTGCCGTCTATTGGCAGCTTGCCCGCAGTGCCGACGCACAGTTGCGCGGTCCGTCCGCAGCCCTCTGGGTTGCCCGGCTCGACGCCGAAATGGGCAATCTGCGCGCCGCCTGGGAATGGGTGCTGGGGACGGAGAATTTTGTGGACGGGGCCTGGCTGGGGGTCGCGCTCAGCCACTTCTGGAGTGTCCACCTGAATTTCCAGGAAGCGACCTTCTGGCTGGAGCAACTGTTGCCCCACCGTCACACATTGCCCCACGACCTGCGCCTGGCGATTCTGCTGGCGCTTTATCATTTCTGGCGGGGGCAGGACGATTTTGGCTCGATTGATGGTTCTATGGAGGAACTGGGCCAACTTCAGGCGGGGTCCACCAACAGATGTTTGCAGGCGGTCGCCTGGCGCTGTATGGCGGTGGCCTCGGCAGATTTTGCCCAGGCCGTTACCCAATGGGAGCGCTGTATCGGGCTGTTGCGGGAGGTAGACAACTCACTGCCCGTGGACAACACCTTCAGCGCCTACAGCGACAGCGTCTACCAACTGGCCTTTGCCCTCTTCCGTTACGCCCTCCGCCTGATCGACACGGGCCAGTACGCCGAGGCTGAGCGGCTTTCTGCCGAGAGTCTGGCTCTCTTTCGCCGCCGGCAGAATCGGGATTATATTGTCTCGCCCCTGGGCAGCCTAGGCCGACTGGCTCTGTTGCGGGGCGATCTGGCCCAGGCCCGCCTGCTCCTGACCGAGGCGGTCGCCATTGCCCGGAGCGTGGGCAATGTGCTGGGGCTGTGCGATTGGCTGCCCCGGTTGGCCGTCGTCACTCTCTACAGCGGCGACGCGACAGAGGCCGAGCGGCTGCTGCACGAAAGTCTGGGCCTCAGCCGCAAAATCAGCAGCCCAATGTACCTGGCCTGGAACTTCACCTATCTGGCTGAGACGGCCCTCTGGCGGGGGGAACTCTACGACTCTGCCCGCTGGCTGGAACAAGCCCTAGCCCATCACGCCAACCCCCGCTGGGTGCGCACGGAAACGGTAGACTCTCTGTGGGTGGCGGCCCGGTTGGCCACGGCGCAACAGCAATACCAGCGCGCCGCCACCCTCTTTGGTCTGGCCGAAGCGATGGGCAACCGCATCGGGTACGCAGCGGCACAACCCGTGCGCCCGCGGATCGACGCCGCGCGGGCGGCTGTGCGTGAGGCGTTAGGAGAAGCGCTCTTCGCCGCAGCCATCGCCGCCGGGCAGGAGATGACGCTGGCGGAGGCGAATCGTTTGGCTGTGCCATAGCCAATCCACCCTGGGAAACGACCCGCCGTCCAATTTGGCAGTCGAGAGGGCTTCTCATTACCCGAATCATTGCTCTGTGCTATAATGGCTGCTGGACCTCCTCTATATACGGTTTTTTCACTTCTTTTGGACGCGAATCTATGCAGCAGTCGAAAATCCAGGCGTGGTGCGAACACATCATCGAAGCGGGATGGCTGGCCGCGCTGATTGTGGCGCCCCTCTTCTTCAATGTCTTTTCCAGCCGTGTCTTCGAGCCGGACAAAATCAGCCTCGTGCGCTCGGTGGCGCTGGTGATGTTCTTGGCCTATCTGGTGCGGCTGGCCGACGGCGGCCCCTTTTGGCTGCCTGCTTATTCTGCCAATGGGGAATCCGCACCCGCTGATGGAGAGAATCCCGCGTCGCAACGGAGCGGATTGGCGCGTTTTGTCCGTATCCCACTGCTCTTTCCCCTCCTGCTGCTGGTGCTCGCCTATGCCATCAGCACTGTGCTGAGCGTGGCCCCTTCGGTTAGCTGGTGGGGTTCCTATCAGCGCTTGCAGGGCACATACAGTTTCTTCAGTTATGTGATTATCGCCATCCTCACCGCGGCCCATCTGCGCCAGCCGCAACAGCTACGCCGTCTGCAACATACGGTTATCCTGACCAGCCTGCCCATCGCCATCTACGGCGTGATCCAGCACTACGGCATCGATCCCCTGCCCTGGGGTGGGGATGTGATCACCCGTGTCTCTGGCAATGCGGGCAATCCGATTTTTCTGGGTGCGCACCTGATTATCGCTGCGTTCCTGACGCTGGAGCGCATCTTCAGCAGCTTCGCCTTTCTGCTCAATCCAGAGGGATATCGGGATGAAAGCGCGCCGCCGGTACACGACATTCCCAGCGCGCTGGCCGGTGGCTCCTATCTCTTCATTTTTATCGTCCAATTGCTGGCAATTTTCTGGACCCAAAGCCGCGGACCCTGGCTTGGGCTGGCTGCCGGGCTGTATATTTTTGTCCTGCTTCTGATTACCGGCCTGCGACCCCGTGGATACCGGGTGTTGACGGCGGGTTGGATCGGTTTGCTGGTGACTGGGGTCGCCTTCCTCGTCTTGATTAATACGACAAATGTCTTCCCCGGTTTGAAGAGCGTGCCCTATGTCGAGCGATTGGCCTCGATTCTCAACAGCGAGCAGGGCACAGGTCTGGTGCGTGTGCTCATCTGGGAAGGGGTGGCCGAAATGGTCTCCCCCCACGAACCGATCACCTTTCCCGATGGCAAACCAGACGCTGTGAATCTGATCCGCCCGTTGGTAGGCTATGGGCCAGAAGCGATGTGGGTGGCCTATAACAATTTCTATCCCCCTGCCTTGGCCCAGGTGGAGGCGCGCAATGCCAGCCCGGACCGCTCTCACAACGAAACCTGGGACAGCCTGGCTATCACCGGTGCCTTTGGTTTTCTGGCCTATGTGGGCGTCTTTGTCTCCATCTTTTATTGGGCACTGCGTTGGCTGGGATTGATTACCTCCCGGCGGGACCTCTACCTTTTTCTGGGTTCGTGGCTGGGGTGCGGTATTCTCCTGAGCGCCATCTTTATCATCGATGACGGCAGTTGGCGCTTCTTTGGCGTGGCCCTGCCGATTGGCTTTGTCGTCGGGCTGATTCTCTATGTGACAATGGCCGTCTTTCTGCACCCGGAAGCCAAGATGGAGGCCGGTGACCGCCGCCGCCAACTGCTGATTGTAGCCATCCTGGCAGCGATTGTGGCCCACTATGTGGAGATCCATTTCGGCATTGCCATCGCGGCCACCCGCACCTATTTCTGGGTGCTGAGCGGTATGCTGCTTGTGGTAGGTATGCGCTGGCTCACGCCGGAGACCTTTGCCGAAGTCGGGCAGCCATCGGGAGCAGACCGCAGCGGACGTACCACCCGGCGTCAGCGCAACAATCGCTCTGCATCTGCACAGCGGCGGGACGAAGGCTTTTTCTCGGCGCTCCCCAACACTGTGATGCCGGACCTGTTGGTAATGTTGACGCTGGTCTATCTCTACACCACCAACTTCCAGGGATCGAACAACCCTTTTGAAATCCTCACCCGCAGCCTGACCACCCGGATGGATGCAGGCCAATCGGTGAGCAGCCCTGGCATCCTCTTTTTGATTCTCTTCACCTGGCTGATCGCGACAGTCATCGGTCTGTCGTCGGCGGCATTGCGCAGCAGCGAAGGGCGCAGCGCGGGCTGGTGGCTGCGGGGTTTCCTGCTCTACTCCGGCGTTCTTTGGGGCGGCTGGCTGATCTACGGGCTGATCCAGGCCAGCCGACTGGCTCCCGGCGCGGCGGGCAGCCAGCTTACCGAGCAACTGGGCCACATCGCCGGGCACTTTAGTCTCTATACCTGGCTGGTCGTTTTCTGGATCATCGCCGCTGGGACTGTCTTTGCCTGGTCTGCCTTGACCGAATCCAGACGCCGAGTCGCTTCCCGGGGCCTTGCCTCGGTGATGGGCGGCGCTGTGCTGACTGTCGTCACCTTTCTGATCATTGGCAATGTCAATGTGGCCCTGGTGCGGGCGGATGTCTTCTATAAACAGGGCCAGCAGTTCGACAGCACCGGCGATTGGGTGGGCAGTGTTGAACTTTACCGCCGTTCGCTGGCCGTGCGTCCGTCCGAGGATCACTATATGCTCTTTCTTGGGCGCAGCCTGTTGGAGCAGGCCAAGCGGGCACCGGCTGAGAGCGCGCTGACTATGCCCGCTGAGATGAATGTGCAGATGGTCCTGGGCTTGACCGCGCAGGATGTTTCTCAGATGAGCCAGGTCGATCTGCTGCGGGCCGCGGAGACGATTCTGCTGGAAGCCCAGCGGGTCAACCCGCTCAACACGGATCACACGGCCAATCTGGCCCGGCTTCACCGCAGTTGGGCAGACCTGGAAAGCGATCCGGTAGAGCGGGAAGCGTCCCTGGAAAAGAGTTTGGCCTATTACGAAACGGCTGTGATACTCAGTCCCAATGCGGCCCACCTCTGGAACGAAATGGGCGCAACCCTCACGCTGATGGGCCGGAATGACGAGGCCGAAGCGACTTATCTGCACAGCCTTTCGATTGATGACCGTTTCGAGAATACTTATCTGCTTCTGTCCGAGTTCTATGACCGCACAGGCCAGGCGGATAAACTGGCGGACCTGTTGAAGCAGGGGCTGGAACAGCTTCCCAACAGCACCCAACTGCGCAGTTTCCTGGGGGTGGTCCTCGCCCGGACCGGGGATATGGAAGGCGCGTTGGAAACCAATCTCAGCATTGTGGAACAGAATCCCAACGATCTGAATGCGATCCGCAATCTGGCGATTATCTATCGGGATATGGGGCAGCCAGACGACTCGATTCTGTGGGCAGAGAAGGCCGTCGAGTTGGCGGGCAGCGATACGTCCATTGCCGTGCCTCTGCTGCGGCTGCTGGTGGAACTCTATAGCCAGCAGGGGCAGACTGAACAGGTGACGATTCAGTACGAGCGGATGGCTGCTCTGGCTCCGGAGGATACGGGTATTCTGAGCACGCTTGCCTCGATCTATCTCCAAGAGCAGCGGACCGACGAGGCTATCAGCACCCTGCAACACCTGACAACCCTGGAACCGACCAATTATCTTTACCCCTTGCAGATTGCCCAGGTCTATGCCCAAACCGGTGATCTGGCAACGGCCAAGACATTTGCCCAGAGCGCGCTGGAACTGGCCCCGGATACGGAAAAGCCAGGAATTGAGCAGTTCATCGCGACGCTGGGGTGATGAGTCGGGGAAGAAAATAGCGAATGGTGAATAGCGAATGATAAATTGTGAATGATCTGCACGTATCACCTGACACCTTTCGGAGCGACCGTCTTTGACACCCTTTATTCTTATGGCCGCCAGCGCGTTGATATTTGCTATTGGGGGCACGCCCGTTGCGCGCTGGGCCGCGTTGCGTTTGGGTGTCATCGACCAGCCAGCCGAGCGCAAAATTCACGCCAGCCCCGTCCCTTTGCTGGGGGGCGCGGCTATCTATGGCGCCTTCATCCTGGCCCTGCTCTTTTTCGGCGATCTCTTTTATGTCTCCGAAGTCGTCTCCATCTTTATCGGGGCCACCCTGTGCAGTCTGGTGGGCGCGCTGGACGACCGGCGGGGATTGGGCAGCTACACAAAGCTGGCGATTCAACTGTTGGCCGCGGGGGTTCTCGTCTTTGGGGGGGTGCAGATACGGCTTTTCGGCCACTGGCTGGACATCGCCATTACGCTGCTCTGGGTTGTCGGCATTACCAACGCCTTCAACCTGCTGGACAATATGGACGGTCTATCCGGCGGAATTGCGATGATTGCCGCGATCTTCTTCACCCTGCTGGCGGCGATGAGCGACCAATATCTGGTGGGAATTCTGGCTGCATCCCTGGCCGGTGCGTGTGCCGGTTTTCTCGTCTATAACTGGAATCCCGCCCATATTTTTATGGGAGATACGGGCAGCCTTTTCATCGGCTTTCTGTTGGCCGCGGTGGCTATTAAACTGCGCTTCCCGTCCAACAGCGTTACAGTTACGTGGATGATTCCTGTGCTGGTGCTGGGGTTGCCCATCTTCGACACGACTCTCGTCTTTATCAGCCGTCTGCGCAAGGGACTCAACCCATTGACCGCGGCGGGCAAGGATCACGTCAGCCACCGGCTGGCCCGGCTCACCGGCAGTCGGCGAGAAGCTGTGTTGATCTGCTATCTCATCGCCGGGGCCATCGGGCTGGGCGCGATTTTTCTGACCCAGGCCACTCTTTCCGAGGCGGTTGTGATAGCCCTGGGGCTTTCGCTGGTTGGGATCAGCGGCATCTGGTGGCTGGAATTTCGCCGGGGTGGTATATAGAGCAACGAGTATGGACAGTACCAAACCCACCGGTTTTTACGGACGAAATCTATGGGCAAACCTTTGAGCCTGTAATCGTCCGCGTTCCATTAATCTTTCTGTTTTGAGGAGAAAATATTTTGCAACTCTTGTCTGTAAGTCAACCAAATCGGGCCACTGCCCGCTGGATTGTTGCGGCTCTGCTGCTGGCTCTGCTGCTTTCGGCCTGTGCCCCGGCAACCACCAACACGTCAACCACAGACGATGCAGCGGACACCGCGGCCCCGGCCGCTGCGGAAGAAGCACCAGCCGCTACGAACACGCCTGAGCCAGAATCAGCCGGGGCTGTGCCTGTGCAGCCTGCCGGTTCTGGCGCTGCCGGTCAATTGGAGCCAGAAGCCCGCAATGGGATGTACTCTGCGCCCCCGGAGATGAGCATCGACCCGTCGAAGGTCTACTACGCTACTCTCAAGACCGAAAAAGGCGACATCCGCGTCCAGTTGTTTGCCGACCGGGCACCCGTGACCGTCAATAATTTTGTCTTCCTGGCTCGTGAAGGTTTCTATGACAACACTACCTTCCACCGGGTCTTGGACGACTTTATGGCCCAGGCTGGTGACCCCGCTGGGACAGGCGGAGGCGGCCCCGGTTACCAGTTTCAGGATGAATTTGTACCTGGGCTGGGCTTCGACCGCCCCTATCTGCTGGCCATGGCGAACGCAGGCGCTGGCACAAATGGCAGCCAATTTTTCATCACCTTTGGCATCACCGACTGGCTGAACAACCTGCACACCATTTTTGGCGAAGTGGTCAGCGGTCAGGAAGTGTTGGGCCAGCTTACCCGGCGTGACCCCAACCAAAATCCAGCTACGCCTGGTGATACACTGTTGACTGTCGAAATTGAAGAGAGCGATGTGAGTGAACTGCCCACGCCTATGCCGCCGCCGCCCACGCCCACGCCCTTTGCGCCCAGCAGCATCGCGCCCAGCGATCTGACGAGCAATGACAAACCGCTGGCGGCCCTGCCCATGGCCGAGCGCAGCAGCTACTTCAACACCGCGCCGGAAATGGTCATCGACACCGCCATTACCTATACGGCGATGATTGTGACATCCAAAGGCACAATGACTGTGACCCTGGACAGCGCGGCAGCACCCGCTGCCGTCAACAACTTTGTGGTGCTTGCCAGCCTGGGCTTCTACGACGGCACACCGGTCAACGAAGTGACGCCGGAACAGGTGGCGATTATCGGTGCGCCGGAGAATGTGCCCAGCAGCGACGCCGGCTATCTCTTCGCTGGCGAAGTGGGCAGCACCCGGGAATGGGGTACAGGCGCGCTGGCTTTCCTCCCCGCCCAGGACCCGTTGACGGGCGAGTTGGGTAGCAATTCCAGCCAGTTGCTCATTGCCCTCACCCCGCCGCCCATCGAAGCCAACGCCCAACTCAGCTTCTTCGGCCAGTTAGTCGAAGGGCTGGATGTGTTGAACAGCCTTGAAACTGGGGATACGATTGTGGAAGTGCAGGTTGCTGTGTTGCCGTAGTGACCGAAGTGGAGAGTAATCAGCTATCAGTGTCGGCACAAGACAATTGATAGCTGATTGCTCTCTACTGTTTACTCGAACACCCCTTCCCATTCCACTTCCCCACCCCGGAACATTTCCGTCCCATTCTTCGTCCTGTACCCACGACAGGTGTGCATTGCTATGGATCAGTTGCCCGTTTCCTATCCTGTGCCCAAAAATCTCCCTTTGGAAGGGGAGAATGGCCCTGGCCGGGCACAGCGGGAAGAAGCAGCAAATTCCGTCCAGAAAGCCACTTCACCATCCGACTGGCGCATGAACGCCCTGCGCATTGGCGCACTGCTGGCGATTACTGTCGGCTCCTGCTGGCTGGCTGTAAACCCGGAATGGGTGCGCAGCTTTGGCCACTGGGGCTATCTCAGCGTCTTTTTTGTCAGCCTGCTTTCCAGCGCGACAGTAATAATCCCCGCGCCGGGATTGGCCGTCGTCTTTGCAATGGGCAGCGCGCTGGACCCGTTGGCACTGGGCATTATCGCCGGTGTGGGCAGCGGGTTGGGCGAATTGAGCGGCTACATTGCCGGGGCCAGCGGTCGGGAGCTAATCCTGCACAACAGAGGCTTCAATGGCCGCCTGCACTGGTTCACCACCCGCTACACCTATCCCGCCCTTTTTTTCCTGGCGATTCTGCCCCTGCCCGTTTTCGACATCGCCGGTGTGATCGCCGGCGCGTTGAAGATGCGGGTCAGCCATTTTCTCGGTGTGGTCATCAGCGGCAAGATTATCAAACACGTGCTGGTGGCGATGGTGGGGGCTGGTTCGTGGGAGATTTTCAACCGCTGGCTGGGATTTTGAACAGTTATCAGTGACCAGTAACCAGCACGCACGGGCACACGACTGATAACGGATCACCGGTAACTGACTACTGAATGGAGAAGGAAGCTATGCAAAAGCTACGTTGGATACTCCCATTGATTTTGTTGTTTGCGCTGATTGCGAGCTGTTCCGGCGAAGGTCCATCCGGGATTTCTGTAGTCCAAGCTGGCTATTCGACGGAGGATGACGTGCCGATTCCCGACGATACACTCCCCTTTCAACTGAGCGAAGGTGTGGCGGGCTATGACCCCGGCGGGGTACAGTTGCCCACTGCCGAAACCACCCCTCTGACCGCCGAAGAGTTGGACGCGCTGCTTGTGCGCCTGCCTGCTGTGCAGACGGCTGAGGGCGATGTGCAGGAATATGCCCTGCCCAGTGATGTTCTGCCTCCACCCCGTCCCGGCGTGGAGGTGGACGTTCCCTTCCCGCCTGAAGAAACAGCGCCCGTTGTCGCAGTGGATAGCGGCCCGGTGGAGGTGGTGCGTTTTTCGCCCGAAGGCGACGTGCCCCTGGTTCCCCGGCTGAGTGTCACCTTCAACCAGCCGATGGTGGCCCTGACCAGCCACGATGAACTGGCCCAGCAGGACGTGCCGGTGCAGATGACGCCGGATGTGCCGGGCCATTGGCGTTGGGTGGGCACAAAGACCCTCTTTTTCGAGGCCGATGTGGAAGGCATCGACCGCTTCCCCATGGCGACTGAATATACAGTCGAGATTCCCGCGGGTGTGGAATCGGCCAACGGCACCACTCTGGCCGAGGCTGTCACATTCAGCTTCCGCACCCCGCCGCCTGTGCTGGGCCAAATCTACCCCAGCGGCGGCCCCCAACTTCTGAACCCGCTGATCTTCGCCAGCTTTGACCAGGCCATCGAGCCGGACGCTGTGCTGGAATCGGTGGAGGTGAAAGCGGGCGGCGAAGAGTACCCGATCCGACTAGCGACAGAAGAAGAGATCGCCGCGGACAGTCGCATGGCAGGCATCACCAGCCGGGCACAGACAGGCCGCTGGCTCGTCTTCCGCGCCCAGGACGACTTCCCCAAAGACACGACGGTGACGGTCAACTTCCTGCCCGGCACACCCTCTGCCGAGGGGCCACGGGTCACAGAAAAGGCCCAGAGCTTCAGCTTTCAGACCTACGGACCATTGCGCGTAGTACGCAGCGAATGTGCCTGGGGCGGCAGCGAATGTCCGCCTTTCACCCCCTGGAGTGTGACTTTTTCCAATCCCCTGGACGCCAGCCGTTTTGACCCGTCCCTGGTTTCGGTCGAACCGGAACTGAGCGGGATGCAGGTGGAAGTCTTCGGCAATAACATCCAGATTACCGGCAACAGCCAAGGCCGCACGCAGTATGCGGTTACACTGAGCGCGGAGATTACCGACGTTTTCGGCCAGAAGTTGGGAGAGGACGCTACCGTCAACTTCCAGGTCGGTCCGGCCAGCGCCTATCTCACTGTGCCCGGCGACCGCTTTGTGGTGATGGACCCGTCGGGCAAGCCGACACTCAGCGCCTTTTCGGTCAATATTCCCCGGGTCAATGTGGAAATCTACGCGGTGGAAACGGCTGATTTTGTCGATTTCCTCACTTTCTACCAGAACTACAACCGGGCGGATGACGTACCCCCGCCGGGTCGCCTGGTGGCCAAGCGCACGATAAACATTCAGGGCGAAGACGACGCGCTCACAGAGACTGCCATCGATCTTTCCGAGGCACTGGAAGGCGAAACCGGCAATCTGATCGTCAAAATTGCGCCGGACCCGGGGCCTTTGGCCGCTATCTTCAACCGGGACCTGGCCCAGCAGATGCGCAACTTTACCAGCTACAATTGGGTGCAGGTCACACAGATCGGCCTGGACGCCTTCTTCGATTCGGGTGATGTGACGGCCTGGGCCAACAATCTGGCCGACGGCGCACCCCTGGCCGATGTGGAGGTTTCCCTGTGGCCCGATGGCAAGAGCGGCGTGACCGATGCAAGCGGTGTGGCAAAGATCTCTCTGCCCGCACCGGATCAGTCGGGGGCGGCTCTGCTCGTGGCACAACTGGGGGATGACACGGCTTTCATTCCCCAGAATTCCTACTACTACTCCAAAGGGGACGGCTGGCGAGCCAACCCCCAGACGTATGAAGCCCGCTATTACGTCTTTGACGACCGCCAGATGTACCGGCCCGAAGAGACGGTCAGCATCAAAGGCTGGATTCGGGCCATCACCCCTGGCCCCACAGGCGATGTGGAGCTTCTCAGCGAGAGCGCGGCCACGTCGGTCGACTGGCTGGTGACAGACCCGGTGGGCAACGAAATTGGCAAGGGCAATGCGCCCCTGACCGCGCTGGGTGGCTTCGACTTCCAATTCGAACTGCCGGAGAATGTGAATCTGGGCTATGCCCAGGTTCAGTTGACCGCGACGGGTGGCGAACTTCAATACTTCGGCTACAGCGGAACGACCTATCACAGCTTCCAGATTCAGGAGTTTCGTCGCCCGGAATTTGAAGTGACAGCCACTGCCAGCGAAGGCCCCTTCTTTGTGGGTGGCTCGGCCACGGCGACCGTCGCCGCTGCCTACTACGCGGGCGGTCCTCTGCCCGGCGCGGACACGGACTGGACGGTCCACGCCTCCTCCGGCTCCTATCAGCCACGTAACTGGAGCGACTTCAGCTTCGGCACGTGGGTTCCCTGGTGGCGCTACTACGGCGGCGGCTCGGACCTGGGCAGCGCCAACTTCACCTCCCGCACAGACGCGGCGGGCGAACACAACCTGCGCCTGGACTTTGCGCCCAGCGACCCGCCCGGCCCGATGGTGCTGGACGCCAGTGTGACGGTCTTCGATGTCAACCGCCAGGGCTGGAGCAGCAGTACATCTCTGCTCGTCCACCCGGCAGACCGCTATGTGGGGCTGCGCTCGGACCGCTACTTTGTCGAGAAGGGCGATCCCCTGCCTGTGGAAATCGTCGTCACTGATTTGGATGGCGGCGTGGATGTGGAACACGAAGTGAGCGTGCGGGCGGCCCTGCTCGATTGGGAATACAAAAACGGCGACTGGCAGCAGGTGGAGATCGACGTGCAGGAATGCACTGTGCGCACCACTGCCGCGGCTGATCCCAACGATGCGGATGCCGAGTTTGCCACCTGCACCTTTGAGACAACCCAGGGCGGCCAGTTGCAGATCACCGCCAGCATCACCGACAGCGAAGGTCGCAGCAACCAGTCCCAGATCACCCGTTGGATCAGCGGTGGCCGCGGTCCCGTGGCCCGCACAGTCCAGCAGGAAGAAGTGCAACTGATCCCCAGCGGCGAGGAGTTCCAGCCCGGCGATGTGGCCGAACTGCTGGTCCAGGCTCCCTTCTTCCCCGCCGAGGGTGTCGTAACCCTGCGCCGGGGCGGGCTGGTCTCCACCGAGCGTTTCTCGATGGACGGGCCAACATACACAGTGCGCGTGCCGATTGAGGATAGCTATATCCCCTCGATTCAGGTGCAGGTGGACCTGGTGGGCGCGGCGGATCGCTTGGACGACAAGGGCAACCCGTTGACCGATCTGCCCAGCCGCCCGGCCTACGCGGCGGGCAGTCTGACCCTTTCTGTGCCGCCCATCAGCCGCCGACTTTCGGTGGAAGCCGTTCCCCAGGCCAGCCGTCTTGAGCCGGGTGGCAGCACGACCCTCGACCTGACAGTGACCGACGCCAACGATGAACCTGTGGCCGACGCCGAACTGGCGGTGGTGGTGGTGGACGAATCGATCCTGGCCCTCACCGGCTACCAACTGTTGGACCCGATTGCAGTCTTCTACACAGGCCAGGGCAGCAATGTCTACGACATCCACAACCGGGCCAACCTGCTTCTCGTCAACCCGGAGATGCTGCAACAGGCAGCCGCGCCGGGCATGGCACTGGGCGGCAGTATGGATGTGATGCGCAGTTCCGCGCCGATGCCGTCTGCCGAGGCCCCGGCTATGGCCGAGATGGCAATGGACTCGGCTGAAGAGAGTGCTGTGGAAAAAGAGGCAGGTACGCCGATTCAGGTACGCTCCAATTTCGATCCCCTGGCCCTCTTTGCACCAGCCGTCCATACAGACGCCGAGGGCAAAGCCAGAATAGAAGTGACCCTGCCCGACAACCTGACCCGCTACCGGGTGATGGTTGTGGCGGTGGGCGACGGCAAATACTTCGGCTCTGGTGAGGCAAGCGTCACCGCCCGCCTGCCGCTGATGGTGCGCCCGTCGGCTCCCCGTTTCCTCAACTTCGGGGACCGCTTCGAGTTGCCTGTCGTTCTGCAGAACCAGACCGACGACGACCTGACTGTGCAGGTGGCGGTGAAGGCGACCAATGCAAACCTGACCGGCGAGGCCACACAGGTGATTACTCAGGGCCAGGCCACGGGCTATTCCCTGACTGTCCCGGCCAACAATCGGGTGGAAGTGCGTTTCCCGACGACGACCGCCAGTGCGGGTACAGCCCGCTTCCAGTTCGGCGCGGTGAGCGGAACCTATGCGGATGCAGCGGAGGTCTCTCTGCCCGTCTGGACACCGGCCACAACCGAAGCCTTTGCGGTCTATGGGGAAGTGGACGAGGGCGCGATTTCTCAGCCGCTCCTGCCCCCGGACGATGTGATTCCCACCTACGGCGGGCTGGAAGTATCGATGTCGTCCACAGCTGTGCAGGCCTTGACCGACGCCTTCCTCTATCTGGTGAAATATCCCTATGAATGTTCCGAGCAGATGGCCTCTCGCATTCTGTCCGTGGCCGCGCTGCGGGATGTGCTGACCGCGTTTGAGGCCGAGGGTCTGCCCACACCTGATGAAATCAACGCGGCGGTGGCGAGAGATATCCAGAATCTCCAGGCTATGCAGGATTCCAGCGGCGGCTTCCCCATCTGGCGGCGGGGCGGCGAAGTCTGGCCCTACTACAGCATCCACGTGGCCCACGCGCTGGCTCGTGCACAACAGAAAGATTATGCGGTTCCTGCGGGTATGCTCAGCCGCTCCCAGGACTATCTGCGCAACATCGAAAGCTACATCCCCAGTTGGTACGGGGAGCGCAGCCGCAGCAGCCTGATCGCCTACTCCCTCTACGTGCGCAAGCTGATGGGGGATGTGGATACGGCCAGCGCCAATAAGCTGATTGCCGACCGCAAGCTGGAAAATCTGTCCATGGAAAGCATCGGCTGGCTGCTCTCCGTCCTGACCGGTGACAGCGCTTCGGCCCAGACACTGGACGAGATGCGCCGCTACCTGAACAATCAGGTGACGGAGACAGCGGGCGCGGCCAACTTCGCCGACGGCTATTCCGACGGGGACTATCTGCTGCTCTACAGCAATCGCCGGGCCGACGCTGTGATTCTGGAGGCGATGATCAGCGACTCGCCAGAGAGCGATCTGATTCCCAAACTGGTGCGCGGTCTGCTTAGCCAGGCCAAGCGGGGTCGCTGGGGCAACACCCAGGAGAATATCTTCGTCCTGCTGGCAATGGACAAATATTTCAACACCTACGAAGCCCAGACGCCGGACTTTATCGCCCGGGTCTGGCTGGGCGACCAGTTCGCTGGCAGCCACGAATTTGTGGGTCGCACGACCGAGACAGCCAATCTGGACGTGCCGATGTCGATTGTACAGGATAGCCGGGAGCAGGCCGACGCGGACGGCAATGTGCCGCTGATTGTCCAGAAGGACGGTCAGGGACGGCTCTACTACCGGCTGGGGCTGCGCTATGCGCCCACCAGTCTGGTGCTGGAACCGGCAGATCACGGTTTTGTGGTCGAACGCACGTATGAGGCCGTTGACAATCCGGGCGATGTGACGCTAGATTCCGACGGCGTCTGGCATGTGAAGGCAGGGGCGCGGGTGCGGGTTCGCCTGACAATGGTGGCCCAGTCCCGACGCTATCACGTGGCCCTGATCGACCCGATACCGGCAGGCTTTGAAGCCCTCAACCCAGCCCTGGCCGTGACCGGCGACATCCCTAAAGACCCGGACAGCCAGGCCAATCCCTACGGCGGCTGGTGGTGGTGGGGTCCCTGGTACGAACACCAGAACCTGCGGGACGAGCGGGCTGAAGCCTTCACGTCGCTGCTGTGGGAAGGGGTCTACACCTACACGTATGTGGCCCGTGCGACCACACCGGGCACATTTATCGTGCCGCCGACCAAAGCCGAGGAGATGTACTCGCCGGAGGTCTTCGGGCGCAGCGGGACCGAGCGGGTGGTGGTGGAGTAGAGCGAGTTGTGGGTTGGGACGCCCGGCGCAGATTGCGTCGGGCGTTTTGTTTGGGGAGGCCGGAATAGTTTCAGTAAGTATCGGAAGATTCCAAAAATTCGTATGGCAATGTAGTGGGTTTGAATCGTTGAAAACAAGATTGTGCGCCGTTGACTGTTGGGGAGTGGGGCTGTATACTGCGCATTTTAAGCTAAAAACGTGTGGTAGATTACTGAAATTTGACGAGGTATACCAGAAGGAGGGGTGATATGAGTCACTCAAAACCATTCCACCGAAATTATAGAGGGTTCGTAACTGGTCAAAACTCTGGTTACAGTCAATGGGCATACATTGTTGATCGGGACTATTCGGATTCCCCAGAACATTATGTCCGTGCATTTCTATTGATTCAGAATGATTTACAGAGGCTTTTTGAGTTTGTTGAGCCTTCGGATCGCAACTTATGTACCTATTCATACAGAATTCATGAACTTTTTATGCGGACTTGTATTGAGATCGAGGCGAACTTTAGAGCGATATTAAGAGAAAATATCTATAATCCACGTGATAAATATGGGAAGAAAATACCTGAAAACAAGTGGAGTATGCACAATTTTAGAAAGACAAATATTTCCCATCATTTGTCTTCTTATAAGGTTCATATCCCTATTTGGGATGGGGTGCAATCATTTTTTGAACCATTCAAGCCGTGGGCTAATATTCCAGAACTATTCTGGTATCAGGCTTATAACAAGAGTAAGCACGATAGAAAAAACGATTTTCAAGAAGCCAATTTTTCCAATCTACTGAACTCCATTGCGGGACTCTTGATTCTGCTCTCATCCCAGTTTGGGACAGAGGATTTCTCTCCAAGGGACACATTGCTTTCGGTAAACACTGACCGATACTATTCCACAGAGCCAGCCATTGGCGGGTTTTTCCACATTAAATTCCCAAATGATTGGAGTGAAGAAGAAAAGTATGACTTCAATTGGGCGGATTTGAAGCAACAAACCGATCGGTTCCAGAAAATCGATTATGACAAAATTTAGACTAATGCAAATGAAAGCCAGTAACATAGTATGCACATGGTTCTACAGGTGGCTATATGGAAACTCTGACATCTTTTCTTTGCATCACGAAATTGCTGATATATTGCCGCGATTAGTAGCTGAAGATAACTGCGTAGAATGTGACGTGCATGCGTACGTTCCCATCAAACAGGTTCTCGCAAATCCGTGGAACAGAGACCGGATGGAGGAAGCTAGGCAGCTATTGAGAGAAGATAAAAAACCACCCCCTATTTTGGTTGTTCGATATTTTTGTAATGATGATATTTGGTATGTATTAATTGATGGAAATCATCGTGTAGCAGCCGCAAGAGAGTCTGGTCTTCACGACATCCTAGCTCATATATATAGTGACAATTACATCCAGCCTGAGTATCCGACTTTCATTTATCAAAGGTTGTTGCAGCTACAAGTCAAGTTGAATATTATGATATCCCATAGTTTGGGAGAGGATGTTGATCGACATCTAACTGGCTTGAAGAATAACCCTATTGATAACTACGGAGATCCTCTATGGGTTAATAATCTTCTTGGAAAAACAGGCATTGAAATCGGATATCAATGGAATAGACAATTTTGGGGATGGATAGATACCGATAATCTCTATTGGCTTAGTGAGCGTCATAGGTTCACTGGTATACAAATTGGGCACATATTGGTTGGTTTATTGTGTACCAAAAATCGATGTTTTCCTTACGTTTCGTCATGGCATAGATAAACTTACCAACACCAATGTTCGTTCGCAGGTAACGAATTGCGGGCAAGAGAGGACGCCCGGTGCGATATCGCACCGGGCGTTTGTTTTCGAGGGCGGGTGGGTTGGTTTCTCCCTGTACGGGGCGTTCGGCGCTGGCTGCTAATACGAAATCCACGTCTGTGGCCGGATGGCGTTGGCAACAAAACCTATTTTCGCCCAATCCGATAAATGTCGGCGACAGTGAATCGCTCAAGTGGTAGGCTTAGGCCAGCACTTGAGCGATTTTCTTTCCTCCCTAACGATGAGGGACTAACCAAAAGGAGATGGAAATGCAATTTGTAGAGCCAGTGCCTGGAGGCACATACGGGAAGAGAAAAACGAACCGAATATTGGGCAGAATCGCCGCCATTCTGGCCCTCATTATCGGGTCAATGGCCATCTTTGCCGGTGGACAGGTCCTGCTGGGCAAACTACCAGACTACTACGTAATCGATTGGCTGCCAGTTTACAACTTTACAGCGGGCGTCGTGTCGGTATTTCTCACAGCGATCCTCATCTGGAAAAACAACAAATGGGCCATGGCTGCTGCCATCGGAACTTTCAGCATCCACGCGGCTGTAATGTTGGTCTTACAGACTATATACAGCCAAACAGTGGCTCCAGATAGTATCGTCGCTATGAGTGTCCGGTTGGTAGTGTGGTTGATCATTCTGGCCCTGATGTTCTTCCAATCGCGAGAAAACCCAGCAGTGTAGGCTTGTCCAAACAATAAAGTATACGGCCAAAGTTCCCGACACTTACTGCCCATGCAAGTCTGTACATTAGAATCCAGACAGCGAAGTTCGTGAAGTGCCGGGGGCTTTGGATTACTCATTTTTTGAGGTAGTCTCAGCAAAAAGGAAATCTATCATGCAGAATCAGACTATCGGCAAATGGAACATCGGTGTCGGGCTATGGTTGATGGCTGCCTTTATGATTTACGGCTTCTATCTGATCTATGCCCGTGACTTTGCGCCAGACAAAGATGCCTGGGTCGCCGCCTCCAATGTCAGCCCACACTTCGAAGCCCGGCTGGGCCACGTACATGGCAACCTCTTCTCGCTGCTTAATATCGTATTTGGCTTTCTGCTGGTGAAACTTCCGGTGAAAGAAGGGCAGGCCAAATGGGTCTCCGGGCTGGCCCTGGCTGGTCTACTGATGCCCCTCGGTATTCTGGGTGAAGTGTATTTAGGTCTGCCCTTCTATCTCGTGCTTGTCGGCGGCATCTCCATTCTGGCCGCGACAATCCTGCTGGGTGTGGCCGTCGTGCAGATGCGACTCGATTCACAGTAAGGCGGCTACCGTTGAATCCCTATTTCGTGATGGCTCTGTTGTTCGGATTTTTGGCTGTGCTGGCCGCCGTGGATGCTTCGGCGGCCAGCCTGAACCTTCTCCCCTGGTTCAATGGCCTACGCTGGCTGCGTATACACTTCATCACGCTTGGCATTGTCAGCGAGGCCGTCTTCGGGTTTCTGCCCGCGCTGGTGGCGGCGCGGGCTGGCTACACCACACCCAGGATACGTTGGGATATCTGGCTCACACTCAACGTCGGCCTACTCACACTTATCATTGGCGTCCCACTCGTCAACGGTGCTTTCATGATTGCCGGCGGGACGCTGGTTTTCATCGCAACCTTGCTTCTATGGGTCCAGTTGATGGGTTTCCCATCGAAACAGCCTGTTGTTGGCGCTGGAACGGGAAGGAAATTCTATATCGCGGCATTAAGTTATCTGTTACTGGGCATCTTCCTCGGCACGGGGATGTGGCTCGGCTGGGGCAAGGAATTGGGCCTGTTGAACACAAAAGAAGTTCACGTTCACACCAACCTATGGGGGTTCGCCGCGCTGATCTTCGCTGGACTACAGATCGATCTGTACCCCAGCTTCGCCAAACGTCCCTTGGCTTGGCCGCGTTCGAGTACACCGATCTTCTGGTTGATGACTGTAGGAGCGCTGGGTCTGGTTATTGGCCCGTGGGTGCAATCCAACCTGATTTCCACGGTTGGCCTGATTCTGCACAGCGCGGGCACAGTGTGGCTGTTGGTCAATGTACTCAAGCCGCTCCTCGGCGACCGGTCAGCCTGGATACCGGGTATGTGGCATCTGGTTACGGCCTACGTCTGGTTTCTCATTCCGGCGATCGTGGCCCCATTGATCGTTCTCAACGCGCCAGGCTTCCCTGTGGCCGAAATCGAAAGCAACGGGGGACCCATTCTGATTTATGGCTGGATGTTGCAGTTCAGCTACGCCATAATTCCGTACCTGTTCGCCCGCGTCTTTTTGCCCGACCAGCCCGCCAAGCTGGGTGGCAATTGGTTCAGCCTGGCTACCTTGCATATAGGTGGCGTACTCTTCTGGCTGGGATTATTTGTCGCGACCTATCAACCGCTGCTCCACGGCATTGCCTTCGCTCTGTGGGCACTTTCTATGCTCCCTATCATGCGCAGCTTATGGCGTATCGCGCACGCTGGGCTGACAGCTATTGAGGCTACCTATCCATCGACACAATCTGCATAATTTCCGGAGCCATCATCATGCAAATTACGAAAGAGACCCGTATTTCCGACATTCTCGAACACTACGGCGACATTGCCGAAGTGATGGAAGTCTTTGGTATCAAGCGCGTGGGACGGTACTCGCTGAGAATGCTGGCCGCCAGGGCGCTTACTGTGGAATGGGCCGCGCGCATTCATCGTGTACCGCTGGACGAATTCCTACAGATATTGCAACAGGCTGTTGTGGCCAAGCACGACTCGCCTGAATATGACAAGCGCTAGGGGCATCTGTGTTACACAGACAGCGTAACTTCCCGCCAGCACAACTCGCGCCCAATTGGCTATTCGAAGACAGAAATGTATAGTAAATACTGCAAGTTTAACCGTTGATGTTTGTCTCTTCCCAAACAAAGGAATTGCCGTGCCTTTATCTTCTTCCCACACACCACCTGACCTGATCTGGCAGGTGCGGGCTTTCATCTACCGCAGCTTTGCCGAGACCGCCCAGCCACCCGATCCCCAGTCGGTGGCCCGCCACTTTCAGCTTGGCCCCGATGAAGTGGCACAGGTCTACCGGGAGTTGGACCAGCACCACGCCTTCTTTCTGGAACCGGGGACTCTGGACATTCGCATAGCCAACCCATTCTCTGCCATCCCCACCGACTTTGTGGTGGAAGCCAATGGCAAGCGCTATTGGGCCAACTGCGGCTGGGATGCGTTGGGCATTCCCGCCGCGCTCCACGCCGACGCACGGATCAACGCGGCCTGCGCTTACAGTGGCGAACCCATTACCTTCCACGTCCAGAACGGACAACTGGACCCCACTTCGGCGGTAGTCCACTTTGTGGTCCCCTTCGCCCGCTGGTACGAGGATATGATCTTCACCTGAGGCACGATTCTGCTCTTCCGGTCGGAAGAGTTGATTGCGCCCTGGTGCGCGGAGCGGGGTGTGGCTCCCGGCGAGGTGTTGCCTGCCGCCCAGGTTTGGACCCTTTCCCAGCGCTGGTATGACAACCGACTTTCTGAAGCGTATCAGGGGCGTACGGCCGCGCAGGTGGAAGAGATTTTCCGCTCCCTGGGGATGACTTCCGCCTTCTGGCAGTACACCGGCCCCGCCGACGCACCCCAGAAGTAAAGTGGCTCACAGCCATTTTTAGATAGGCACTTTCGCTCTGGCAGAATAAAACAAAAAGCGTGAGATCATCCTTCGATCTCACGCTTTTTGTTTCTCTCGTGTCCAATCTACCGATTAGGCCAGAGCCATCTCTTCGTCCACGCTCTCTTCCCGCTCGGCCTGGGTCTGATTCTCCACACCGTCGATGAAATCGGCCACTTTTCTGCGGGCGACGTCATCGGTGTACTGCTCCGGCGGGCTTTTCATAAAGTAGCTACTCGGCCCGTAGAGCGCACCGGCCAGCCCCCGATCCAGCCCCACTTTGACGCAGCGGATGGCGTCGATGACGACCCCAGCGCTGTTGGGGCTGTCCCACACTTCCAGCTTCAGTTCCAGATTCAGGGGCACATCGCCAAAGGTAGTCCCCTCAATGCGGATGTGCGCCCACTTGCGGTCGTCCAGCCAGGGCACGTAATCGCTCGGCCCCACGTGGATATTGCGGTCGGCCATCCTTTCGTCCAACTGGCTGGTCACGGCCTGGGTTTTGCTGATCTTTTTGCTCTCCAGCCGCTCCCGTTCCAGCATATTCAGGAAATCGGTGTTGCCGCCAAAATTGAGCTGATAGGTGCGGTCGATGCGCACGCCCCGGTCTTCGAAGAGGCGGGTAAGCACCCGGTGGGTGATAGTTGCCCCCACCTGGCTTTTGATGTCGTCCCCCACAATGGGCAGACCGGCTTCTTCAAAGCGGGCACGCCATTCGGCTTCCCGGGCAATGAAGACGGGCATACAGTTGACAAAGCCACAGCCCGCGGCAATCGCCTGCTCCACGTAATAGTGGGTGGCGTCCTCGCTGCCCACAGGTAGATAGCTGACCACGACCTCGGCCCCGCTCTCCCGCAGCACCTGGGCCACATCCACCGCGGGCGCGTCGGATTCAGTGACGACTTCGCGCAGATATTTGCCCAGCCCGTCCAGTGTCGGCCCCCGCTGGACAGTCACACCGGTCTCCGGCACAGATGCAAACTGGATTGTATTATTCTTCCCGCCGTAGATGGCCTCGGCCAGGTCTTTGCCCACCTTTGCGTTGTCCACATCAAAAGCGGCCACAAATTCCACATCGCCGATGTGATAACCGGCCAAATCCACATGCATCAGGCCAGGAATGTCTGCTGTGGGATCCGCGTCTTTGTAATATTCCACGCCCTGCACCAGACTGCTGGCGCAGTTGCCCACGCCGACGATTGCCACACGAACTTTACCCATTATTCTACCTTTCGATGAAAAAGTGTATTCAGTACCTTCTACTCCACCCCAGCCGTAGATTCACGCACGACCAGTCTGCTTTCCAGCACCACATCGGCCACCGCTCCATCGGCGATGGCAGCGATTGCCATCTGCGCGGCCCGACGCCCCAGCTCAGCCATCCCCTGATCGACGGTCGTCAAGCGGGGGGTGGAGAGCGCTCCGTAGGGCAGATTGTCCATCCCCACCACACTCAGCGCGCCGGGGATTTCCACCCCTGCTTCTCTGGCCGCGGCCAGCATCCCCAGTGCCGTCAAATCGTTGTAACAGATGACACCGGTCACGTCCAGGTCCAACAGCCAGGGCAGGGCGCGCTGACCGTCGGCCGCCGCGCCCACGCCGGGCAGCAGCCAGCGCAAGTCTGGCTCCACCCCCGCGGCCCGCAACCCGTCCAGATAGCCCCGCCTGCGTTCGCTGCCGCTGTGTCCCGGTGGACCGCCGATAAAGGCGATGCGCCGGTGGCCCAGGGCCAGCAGATGCTCGGTTGCCAGCTGCGCGCCCTGGGCCGTGTCTGTGCAGACCGAATAGCCCTGGCTGCCCACTTTTTGGATGTTGTTGATCATCACCAGCGGTCGTCCGATCTGATGCAACTGGGAACTGTACAGATCGCCCGCCCGGCTGCTGACCACCAGCAGGGCATCGACCCGACGCTGGCAGAGACTCTCCACTGCCTGCAACTCCCGCTCGGCAGAGCCATTGGAGGTAGCCAACAGGAGCGTATACCCATCGGCAGCGATGGCCTGTTCCACGCCCGCCATCACCTGACTGACGTATGGGTCGGCGATAGTTGTGACGACAACGCCCAGTGTGTGGGTCCGTTGCAGCACGAGGCTGCGCGCCACCTGCGAGGGCATATAGCCCATCTCATGCGCCAACGTTTGCACAGCCTGGCGCGTATCTTCGCTGATACGCGGGTCGTTGTGCAGCGCCCGGCTCACTGTTGAGGGGCTAACATTGGCTTTTGCTGCGATTGTTTTGATGGAAATAGGCATCGAGAGCGTCCTCACGATTCTTTGACAGAGTGCAATGCAAACGTTTGCAAAGAGATTCTACTCGACGATTGGGAATGCTGTCAAATGGAGAAAAACGGGGAAATTTGTAGTGGTCAAGAGGGGGGGTAGAAAAAGCTGGACGCAGATACACGCGGATTTATGCGGGTTTTGTCTTTGGATCAGCGTCCGATTTCTTTTCCAGCGTCGTGTTAAGACCGGGTCAGACCGGACTCAGTCGTTGGCAGAACGTCCCGCCAACTCCTCCAATAAATCGGCTGCCACAGGAACCCCGCCCAGGCTGGCGAATTCGGCTTGCAGGGCACGGGCATTGGTGCGGATGGGAGAATTGTCGGGGAGGGCGTTGCGCAGGGCCTGGATGAGGAGGGCGACGGTCACATCTTTGGGCGCAAACCGGTAGCCCACGCCGCTACGGGCCACCCCCTCGGCTTGGCGGGCCTGATCCGCCGCGTGGGGGACGACGATCTGCGGGACTGCGTGGGTGACCAGCGCGTGGGTTGTGCCCGCGCCGCCGTGATGGATGGCCGCCGCGGCGTAGGGCAGCACCTCGGAGAAGTTGACCCGGCCTACCACCACCGACGGCTTGGGCAGACGGGCGCGCAGGGCCTGGCTCCACGCGCTGTTGACGTCGTTGCCCACAGCCAGAATGGGCAGACAGCCCACCTGGGCTGCGGCGTGGGCCGCGGCGACGAAGAAATTGGGGTCGTCGGTGAAGGCCGTGCCCAGCGTAATAAATGCCCAGGGCTGATCCATCGGTAGCTGATTCAGCCAGGGGGTTTCCCAGGGCTGAGCAGGCGGTGCAATCCCACCCACCAGCCGGTTTTGGGGGAGCAGGGGCAGACCGGCAAACCAGCGGGGTGACCAGTAGGTCAGATGCAGGTGGGGCGAAAGCAGCGCCGACGCGCCTTCCTGTGCCCAATTGATACCGCTGATGCCAAAGCGCTGGGTCAACTCGGCCAGCCGGGCCTGGGCAATCTCTGCCACAAACTGGGCATTCTCCGGCAGAACCCCGTGGAGCGCGGGCCATCCCGCCACCGCGAAGGGCACGCCCAGCACCTCCGCGCTCAGCCCCGCCCCGGCCATAAACATCTCGCTCACCATCAGGTTTGGCCGCACAGTCTGGCCGATGCGGTTGAGCGCTTCTGTGGCCGCGGCCACCCGCTCCACATCAAACCACTGGTCCAGAGAACGGATCATCCGCTGGTTGGCGAATTCCTCGGGCGAAGCCATCTCACTTGCAACCAGCGGGGGGGGGAGCGGCCAGCGCCAGCCGGTCTCTGTCAGCACGTGGCCGGTGAGGCCGTTGGCGGTCACATAGGCCTGGACCTCCGCGCCGCTGGCCCAGTGGACTTCGTGGCCCCGCCGCGCCAGTTCGGCCGCAGTAGCCAGAAAGCCACCCCAGTCCAAATGGCCGACCAATTGGGCAGACGCAAAGAGAAAACGCATAGCTTACCCGCAACCCGGCGTCAGGCGATAGAGACCGCCGCTGCCTGTGCCAATCCACAGCGCACCGTCCGGGGCTGTGGTCACGGCCTGGATGGGCCAGCCCAGCAGCACCCGCTCGGCCACCAGTTGCCCGCCCGCATTGGCGATCCGGTAGAGTCCGGGGTCCCGGCCATACTGGGCAAAGAAGATTGTGCCGTAGGCCCAGGTGATGGCGGTGGGAGCCGAGGTATTGGGCAGGGCGAGGACCGGCGCTGTCCACCAATCCTTCTGGATATTGGCCAGGGCCAGAGGAAAGCCGTAATAGGGGGTGGCGGACTCGTCACCGGCCGCGGCTGCCCCACTCAGAGTGTTGAGATCGAGGAAGTTCACCTCATCGCCGGCGGTTCTGTCGCCCGGCACATTTGTGGCCCCGTTGTCTGTAAACCAGAGCCGACCGGACGGGTCTACTGTCAACCCGTAGGGGTTGCGCACGCCTCTGGCCGCGGTCTGAAAGACGCTGATACTGCGTTCCGAGACCAGCCGGTCGATCTGCGCCCGCACAATGCGCGAGCCGAAGGGGTTGCCCCCGGCGATGCTCGTCGCCAGGGATTCGGCGGGCACATCCCCGTCGCCCACCGCAATCAGCCCGTCCGAATAGCCGTCCCGCACACCGCCCGCCGAGACGTAGAGCCAGCCATTGACAATCGCAATGCCGTTGTTGGCGTGGAAGAGCCGCCCATCCACGGAGAAACCCGCGGCCAACCGCTCGTATTGGCCCCCATCCACAATGCGTCCCACCTCGCCCGCCCGGTTGAGATAGAGCACGCCATTCTGCCAGACCATCCCGGTAATGCGGCCCGATTCAGTCAGAATTTCGCCGAAGTTGTCCTCGCCGTTGCGATAGACCCCAATCGAACGGCTGGGATGGAAGGCGTCAAAGAGAATATTGGGGTCCTGTGTACCGGTGGTGGGCGAGTCCAGCCCCATAAAGAGCCTGCCGTCCGGCGCAAAGGCCAGACTGGTGATGCCCCGGTTGTTTTCCAATTTGGGCTGCAAACGCTGCTCCACGCAGAAGCCGCCCTGGGGAATCATCCAGGGATCGTTGTCCGATGGAGCGGGCAGGCCCAATGGCGCAGCGCCGATGCCTACCCGGCCCGGCGCGACGGGCACACTCGGTTTCGGTGGGCTGGGTGTCGGATTGGGGGCTGGGCCAGACGCTGGGGCCGCGGGTGTGCTGGCTATCTGGTCGACTTGGGGAACCGGCTTCGCCACAAGATTCTCCACCGCGTCCAGTGCGGTCAACCCAATGGGACGGGAGGCCGCAACGGCCAGCACTTTGTCGATATCGCCCCGGTCGTCCTGCTGGGAACGGGGCAGATAGTCGGCCAGTGTCTCCGCTGCGGGCGCGGCCACACAACTGGCAAAACGGACAAGGGTGCTGTTGATGAAGGTTTGGGATGAATCATCCGGCTCGCCGCAATCGTTGGCCGCGGGATTGTAGTCCGCTCTGTTGATGCGCAGCCAGAGGCTCTCTTCTGTGGGGGCTTGGGGGCGTTCTTCCAGCGCACCGCTACGAATCCACTCGTAGATCAGCCGTTTGTCGCTGTTCGATAACTCGCCGACCAGAGGCATCGCCCCGGTGGACACCTGATACCAGAGGAAGGATTCCTCCGGTTTGCCCGGCACAACCACCGCGCCCCGAGTGCTGCCTGCCATCAGCGAATCGTATTCTGTCACCTTTAGCTCTGCGTTTTGAAGCAGATCCCCGTGGCAGATCGCGCAGGTGGCGGCAAAGATCGGCTGGATGTCTTCGGTGTAGCCGACAGAGGGGAATCCGCTGGCCGTTTCCAGCCGGTTGAGGGAGAGAAAGGGGGTGCTTTCGCTCTGGCTGTAGAGACCTTCCACGCGTACAACTGTCCCCGCTGGTGCGCGCCCGACGCGACACCCTTCGATGGCCGGTTGGGTGCGCACGTTGGCGTTGGCCTGCATCACTCCGTAGACGGGCTGACCGTCGCTCAGGCAGGCCACCGCATCCGAAAGGTCCGTCAGCGGGTGAAATGTGCCTGCGCCGCCCTGGCTGTCTGGTCCCTTGCGCGGGGGCAGCGGTATGGAAATGTCGGCGGCAGGGGTTGGCTGGCTGGCTTGGCTGGCCGCGGGCGTTGCTATCGTTACCTCCAGCAGAGGCTGTTGCACACACCCAGCCAGAAGAATGCTCAGGCTGAAGAGAAGAAATGTCCAGCGCACAAAACTTCGCATAGGACGCAGATTGTCGTTCATTGTTTTGGTTTCCATCAGATACGCTGCAATATAGCCCGAGCCGCTGCCATATCCCGGTGGATTTGGGCGATCAGGCCGTCGAGATTCTCAAAGCGTTGTTCGGGACGTAGCCGCTGGACAAAGGCCAGCGTCACCGTTTTGCCATAGAGATCGCCGCTCTCCCCGGCCTGGGGGAAATCGAAGATGTGGCATTCGACCCGACGCTCTCTGCCGCCCACGGTCGGGCGCATTCCGATATTCGTCACCCCGGCCAGGCGGGGCGCGGTGGCCGGATCGTCCGGCCAAACCCAATTCGCATAGACACCGTCGGCAGGGAGCAATCGTTCTTCGTCCACCCGCAAATTGGCGGTGGGTATGCCAATCGTGCGTCCCCGGCGATCCCCCTCTACAACCACCCCGCTGATAGAATAGTTCCGCCCCAGCATCCCCGCGGCCCGTTCCACTTCGCCGTTGACCAGCGCCTGGCGAATGGCATAGCTGCGCACCTCTTCCCCCACCACCTGCACGGGCTGGATCACATCCAATGCAAAGCCCATCTCCTGGCCCAGGGCCGCCAGCACGTCCAGATTGCCCGCGCGGTTGCGTCCCAGAGCAAAGTCCGGGCCAACCGTCAGCCCGGCCAGTCCCAGATGGCGGACCAGCAGTTCCAGAAAGGCGCGTGGGTCCAGTTGGGCCAGCTCCGGGGTGAAGGGCTGGATCACCCCCACATCAATGCCCAGTTCTCCGGCCAGGGCCAGCCGTTCTTCGGGTGTGGTGAGCAGTTCCAGGGGGGAGCCAGGGCGCAGGACCCTCAGCGGGTGGGGGTCAAAGGTGAGCAGGGCCGACATTCCTGCCTGGGCCGTCGCGTTTTGGCGCAGACGGTCCAGCAGCATCTGGTGGCCGCGGTGAAGTCCATCGAAGTTGCCAATGGTGAGAAAGGTCGGTCCGGGCAGATTGGCGTCCCGAATGTCACGAAATATCCGCATTGGGTTCTACTACCCTCTACAAAAATCCGTAGGGGCGCTACTTGCTGCGCCCAGACACGGGCGCAGCAAGCAGCGCCCCTACGGGTTGAATCTCAATTTGGCTGAGACGCCAGCCACTTTTCGGCCTTGCATAGCAGACCGCCGCCGCTTTCGGTCGATGCCTCCAGCACACGCACAATGCCCAGCAGTTGACCCCTGTCGTCCAAAGCCTGGACAACACCGGTTGCCGTGTCAAAGACAAAGTCGGGTAGCCAGACCCGCTGGCCCATACCCAAACGGCGGGCACTCTCCGGGTCGAGCCGCACATCGGGCAAATCCAGCCCAATGCCCGGTGCCAGCAGCAGGGAATCCAGCGTACCCATCTGGGCCGCATCTTCCACCGCAGCCAGTGTATGGGCCTGGTCCACAGAAAAAGAACCGGCCACCTCCCGGCGCAGGTAGCTCAAATGGCCGCCTGTGCCCAGTGCTGCGCCGATGTCGAAGGCCAGACTGCGCACGTAGAAACCAGCGCTGCACGCCACCCGCAGCCAGAGTTGGTTCGGCTCGGCGATGGAGAGCAGTTCCAGCCGGTGTACCGTGGCCGGACGGGCCTCTACCGTCACCTCTTCTCCCCGCCGGGCCTTGCGGTGCAGACTTTCGCCCCCCTGCTTCAGGGCCGAGTAGACCGGCGGGCGTTGCAAAATTTCCCCCCGAAAGCCAGCCAATACAGCTTCCACCGCATCTGCAGCCAGCGCTTCGACAGGTTGGGTCTCAGTCACCTGGCCCAATGCATCGTAGGTGTCGGTGTTCGTGCCTAGGGTGACACGGGCTGTGTATACTTTGTCGTGGCCCTGATAATACTCCACCAGCCGTGTGGTCTGGCCCAGGCAGAGCACCAGCACACCCGACGCCATCGGGTCCAGGGTTCCTGTGTGGCCGATACGCCGTTGACGGCTCCAGCGGCGCACCCGCTGCACCACATCGTGGCTGGTGGGCAAATCGCTCCCTGGGCCGGTGTCGTCCTCGGCCAGGCCGGGTTTGTCGATTACCAGCAGTCCATCCATTGCACTTTCAGCCATGGACGACACTATTCATAGTAGGTTCTTTGCGCGCCGCAAGCTGGCTACGCCGTGCCTCTTGCAACGCGGCCGAAACCTGGGCCGCGACTTCTGCCAGTGGCCCGGTCAGTGTACAACCCGCCGCGGGGGGATGGCCGCCGCCCCCAAAAGAGAGCGCCACCTGGCTTACATCGAAGCCCGGCTTGGCCCGGAAACTGCATTCTACAACCGCCTCTCCCGCTTTGTTTACCCGCTCGGTGAAGGTGGCGCCGATGTCGGCTTCTTTGGCCGAGACTAGAAAACCGGCCAGCCCTTCCCCTTCCCCGTCCTGTGCGCCAGCCGCTTTGCGCTGGTCCCGGGATATGGTGGCCCAGATCACCCGATCCTGCAACTTGGCTTCGCTCAGGATCAGACCCCACAGACGCATCCCCGCAAAGGAACGGCTGAGGATAGTGCGTGCCACAATCTCGTGGAGGATGGCACCGCCGTCGGTCAGACGCATGGCGGCCTGCAATACGTGGGCGTCTGTGTTCGAGGTGCGCAGCCCCAGCGTGTCGGTGATCAGCCCGGTGAGCAGAGCCACGGCCAGACTGCCATTCAGGGGCGCGCCCATAGCATCCGCCAGATAGACGAGCATCTGGCAGACAGCCGCGCAGCCCGGCTCTACCCAATTGAGGGTTCCGAAGTTGGTGTTGGTGATGTGGTGGTCGATGACGAGCAGCGGGGTTTGGCCGTGGACTTCAGGCCGATAGACGTTGCCCATCCGGTCCTGGCTGGACGCATCCAGACAGATGATGAGATCGTAGCTGTCTGCCACAGCCGACGGAGCTACGATCTGGTCAAAGCCGGGGATAAAGTTGAAATCTGCCGAGGGCTTGTCGGCCAGGGCCAGGGTGGGTTTCTTGCCCAGATGGCGGAGTATCCACCCCATTCCCAGCAGGCTGCCGATGGCGTCGCCGTCTGGGGAGACGTGGCTGACGCAGAGGATTCTCTCCGCCGGGTTGATGGCGGAACGAATGGCGCTCTCGATCTCTGGGGGGAGAAAGAGAGCGCCTGCTGTTCTGATCTCTGTCATGTCCCGGAACCCTCAGCCTGTTCTGGGTCGGGGAGTGCCGGTTTGGCTTCCCGTTCGGCCGCAATCTGGCGCAGAAGCTCGTCTACCCGTGCTGCCCGTTCCGGCGAGTCGTCGTAGTAGAAAAGCAGTTCCGGGACTACCCGCAGTCCACAGCGCTCGGCAATCTGTCGGCGCATATAGGCGCTGGCATTCTTCAACCCAACCAGCACAGACCGTCGGGAGACGCTCTCGTCCGAGTGGGTCACATAGACTTTGACCGTGCGCAGGTCCCGGCTGACATCCAGATTTGTCACGGTCAGCAGAGAGAGCCGGGGGTCCTCCAGGTCATTGCTGATAATAATGGATAGCTCTTGAAAGAGCAGTTGGGAGACACGCTCCTGACGAATGGTAGCCATAGTTCGTTTCTATCGTACTTGACGTTTCTCAAGGATTTCGATGATGTCGCCCTCGGCCAGGTCGGTGTTGATACCGCCCAGATGGAGGCCGCACTCAAAGCCGGAGCGGACTTCGCTCACATCCTCTGCGAAACGTTTGAGAGTGGAGATTGTGCTGGTGGCGATCTCTTCGCCGTCGCGCAGCAGACGTGCACCAGCGTTGCGTTTGACCACACCGTCCAACACCATACAACCGGCAATCAGACCGCCCCGGCGCACCCGGAAAAGCTGGCGCACTTCGGCGTGACCAACCACCACCTGCTCGAAGATCGGCTCCAACATACCGGTCAGGGCCAGTTCCACATCTTCGATCATCTTGTAAATGATGTCGTAATGGCGGATTTCTACTTTCGACTGCTCGGCCCGGGTCTGGGCTGCTTTGTCCACGCCCACACCGAAGCCGATGATAATGGCCTCGCTGGCTTCGGCCAACATCACATCCGACTCGTTGATGTCGCCGATGGCCGCCTGGAGAATCTTGACTGCGATCTCCTCGTTGCCCAGTTCCTCCAGGCTCTGCATAATTGGCCCCAACGTGCCCTGCACGTCGGCACGCACAATCAGGTTCAGTGTCTCAGTCTCGCCCTCTTCAATGCGGGCAAAGAGGTCTTCCAGTGAGACCTGGGGACGGATGTCAGTTTCCTGATGCGCCCGATCCAGCACTTCCTGACGTTCGGCTGCAACCGCGCGGGCTGTTTTGTCATTTTTGGTGCGTTCAAAGACCTCGCCAGCCGCGGGGACTTCCTGTAGCCCCAGCACCACAACCGGTGTGCTTGGCTCGGCCTTTTTGATCGGTTTGCCTTCGTAGTCGAACATCGCTTTGATGCGGCCCCAGGTATTGCCAGCCACAATCGAGTCGCCCTGCTTCAGTGTGCCATTTTGCACGAGGAGGGTCGTGGTCACCCCGCGATATTTGTCCAGTTGGGCTTCGATTACCGTACCCACACAGTGGCCCTTTGGGTTGGCGGTGTAATGCTCCAACTCGGCCACTACCAGAATGTTTTCCAGCAGTTCCTCCACACCCGTGCCACGCAGGGCGCTGACGGGGACAACAATCGTGTCACCACCCCATGCCTCGGCCTGCAAACCCTCGTTCGAGAGTTCTTCCATCACCCGGTCGATGTTGGCATTGGGTCGATCCACTTTGTTGAGTGCAACGACGATCTGCACACCGGCGGCTTTGGCGTGGTTGGCGGCTTCCCGTGTCTGGGGCATAATGCCGTCGTCTGCGGCCACAACCAGCACCACAATATCGGTGACCTGGGCACCACGCGCTCGCATGGCGGTAAAGGCTTCGTGGCCCGGTGTGTCCAGGAAAGTGATCTTGCGTCCGTTTACTTCTACCTGATAGGCACCGGTGTGCTGGGTGATGCCGCCCGCTTCGCTGTCCACCACTTTCGTCTTCCGGATGCGGTCCAAGAGGGTTGTCTTGCCGTGGTCCACGTGGCCGAGAACCGCCACCACCGGTGGACGTTCTATCAGGTCGCCTGTGCTTTCATCGGCCAGAATCTGTTGAACAAAGATACGTTCTTTGGGCCTGGTTTCCGCCGCGGCCTCTGCTTCTGCCGCGGCCTCTGCCTCTGCTTCTAACTCTTCCTTCTCCACCTCGGGCCAGGTAACGGTGACACCCAATTCTTCGCCGATGATGGCGGCGGTGTCGTGATCTAATGTCTGATCGATGGGGGCCATAATGCCAAATTGCATCAGCACTTTGATCAGATCGATGGGGCTGCGCTCCATCTTATCTGCCAGATCGCGCACAGTAATATGCGCCCCGACTGTGACCGTCTTTGGTGGCTGGCTGCCCCCGTTCTTCGTTGTTCCTCGCACAGCAGTAGCCGCAGGTTTTGTCATTGTCGCCATACACACGCCCCTCTATTCTTGTAGAATGCCTATTTCGTAGAATGCAAATTCGTCAAACTCGGCTGCCATCGGGCAGCTACCCCACGCGCACAGATTTGCCATCAATCCCTGGCAGACAGGAACAACCAGCCCCTCGGCAAGCCGGAGAATGGGCGGATGAAACCAGTAATCAGGTTCATTGCGTGGGACGAGTAAAGAGGGGAGTCGCAAGTCCGTGTATGCGATAGGGGCGGAATCTACTTTGGGTAGAATTCCCTATGCCACAGGATTTAAGAGAGGACAGGAAGAGGAAGGTTGCAGCCGCTTTGTAAAGAGAAACCAAAGCAACCAGTTAGACAACGGTGGCTATATTTATAGTACCATCGTTATACTCCCCATTCCGTCATCTCCGGCGACAGCCTTTGCACTGTCCCACGAAGACCGAGTGTCAAGCTTACGCGTGAACATCGGTCAGTTGGCAATTATTGTGATTTATCATCATTTTGCACTGATCTGTCAAAACATTTGAAACACGATGTATACCAGTATACCCGACAAACAGAGGAAGTACGAAAAATCGGCTTCTTCTTATTCGTCTGTGGATGGACTCTTCTCTACCGCAGATGTTACAGCGTCTGCCACAGGGTCATCTGCTTCGGTGACAGGCAGGGTTTGGGCAAATTCGCGCAGCCGGTCCATCTCCTCGGCTGTGAGCGCGGTACGCAAAGCCCGTTGCAGACCCCGGGTTTCCAGCGCTTTCTCCCAACATCCCCGCAGCGGGTGGAGATATGCGCCCCGGCCAGACAATTTGCCAGTGGGGTCAACCTGCACCCCACTGGCACCGCGCACAACCCGCACCAGCGCCCGCTTGCCTTCCTGCTCACGACAGGCAATGCACATGCGCTGGGGTATAGATCGTTTTCGCGGCTGTTTGTTCGTCTTTGCCATCACGCAGAAACTCTATCCAAAGCTGTAATCGGATTCATCGTCATCGAAGGCAGGCGCACGCCGCTTGGGACGTTTCTGGCTCTTGGCCGCTGCTTTCGCCGGGGCCTTTTTGCCCTTGCCCCGTTTGCCGCTGGGTCGTTCGTCCTCGTCTTCCAGCTCGTCTTCCATATCCCCCAGCAGGTCTGCCGGGACTTCGATATCGTCGAAGCTGGGCGTCTTGCGATCCCGCTGTTCTGCCATCCGCTTGCGCAGCATATCAATAGTGATGACTTCCGGCAAGGATTCTTCGGCCGCCGCTTCGGGGGCAACTGGCTCTTCCTCTGGCAGTACATTCACTTCCATATCCTCCAGGATATCGGTGGGGAGTTCGGGCATCTCCATGTCCGATGCGGGCACACCTTCGGGTTCCTCGTCGAGGGGTTCTCCAAAAGGAAGGACAGGCATTTCGGTAGCCGCAATGGACTCCGCCGCACGCTGGAAGGCGTCGAGCGCTGCCTGACTTGTATCCCGATCGGTGCGCAGGGTTTCGTCCATATCGGGCAGTTCTTCTGTGGCAGGCCAAGAAGGAACAACCCGCTCCTCTTCTTCCTGGTCCACCCCGGCGTCCTGGTCTCGAATCGCCTTGGCGGCCTCGATCAGTCGGTCATCGCTGCCAAAGTCGGTCTTGGGTCCGGTGCGCAAAATCCGCTCGGCCAAGGCCATCAGGTCCTGACCGCTGGCGGCCATCTGGGCCTGCTCGGCTGCCACCAGGTCCAGACCTTCGGCCTGGGCTTCGGATTCACTCTTGATGTCGATGCGCCAGCCGGTCAGCTTGGCGGCCAGGCGCGCGTTTTGGCCTTCTTTACCAATCGCCAGACTCAACTGGCGATCCGGCACAATGACCATCGCGGTTTTGATGTTGCTTTCTTCGTCCAGAATAACACTTTGGACTTTGGCTGGACTGAGCGCGTTGGCAATGTATGCGCGAAGTTCGCTGCTCCATTCCACCACATCGATCTTTTCGCCCGCCAAATCTGTGACGATATTCTGGATACGCATCCCGCGCATACCCACACAACTGCCCACCGGATCGACACCGGCGACAGTCGCCATCACCGCCACTTTGCTCCGGTTGCCTGGCTCGCGGGCAATGGCTTTGATCTCCACTGTGCCATCCCGGACTTCGGGAATTTCCTGTTCCATCAAGCGACGGAGCAGATTGCGATGGGTGCGGCTCAGTTTGATCACCGGTCCCCGGTTGCTTTTGTGGACATCCACCACATAGAGCCGGACATAATCTCCCCGGCGTAGCCGTTCGTTGGGGATCTGCTCTTCTCGGGGCAGCAGGCTTTCGTGCTTGTCGCCCAACAGCACAGTCACTGTGCCAGACGAGAGATCGATGCTGCGCACCTGGGCGTTGAGAATTTCGCCGACCCGGTGGATAAAGTTCTCGTAGACTGTGTCCCGCTCGGCCTCGCGGATGCGTTGCAGGATCACCTGTTTGGCGGTCTGTGCGGCAATGCGGCCAAAGTTGGCGGGTGCGCTGGGTACGGGCACTACATCGCCCAGTTTGGCCGTGGGATGGACCTTCTGTGCTTCTGCCAACAAGACTTCTGTGTTGGGGCTTATCACATCTTCCACTACCTCTTTCCCGGCAAAGACTTTCATCTCGCCCGAAAAGCGGTCAACCTCCGCGGTGACATCTGCCACAGAGCCAAAGTTGCGTTTGTAGGCAGAGACCAGCGCTGCTTCAATGGCCCCAAAGATCACTTCGTGATCCAGCCCTTTGTCTGAAGCAACCTGATTGATCCCGGCAATTAATGCTTTTGACATCGTTTCCTATTTACTCCTCATTCCAACTATTCAGTTGTCTTCTATTCAATTGTACGCCACACGATAGACCAGCACATGACCCATAAGAACAAGAAAAGTGGGGGTTAGCCCACTTCCGGTTCCTGCATATTACGGGGCCGCCAACGCTCGATCAAATCATCAAGCCAAACGATCCAACCAATCAGCCAAACCAAACGTCATTCCACTACTACAGAACGATTGAATACTACCATACCCAGTGGGGAAAAGCAAGTTTTTCGCATTCTGCGTTGCGGTTATTCCCGCACTGGTGTCGGGGCGTATCATCGAATGGGGCTGTGGTAGCGGGCCACAATCTCCTGACCTACCGGGCTTAGTACGAAGTCGATAAAGGGTTGTAGCCGGGCTGTATCTGCCTGTCTGCGCAGCAAAAAGATGGGGCGGGTGAGGTGGTAACGCTGGCTCCTGATCTCCTCGCCTGTCGGCAGGCGACCCTCGACCGCCACCAGATGGACCCCTGCCAAACTCTCCTGTCCCCCATCGGCTGGCAATAGTTCTTCGGCCAGAACGTAGGCCCGGCTTACATAGCCGATGGCGCTGGGGTGATCCGCCACATAGTCCACCACAGCCTCGCTGGTGGGCATGACCACCGCGGTCAGTGAGACCCGTTCTTCGTCCAGCACCCGGCTCTCAAAAAGCATCCGCGTGGCGCTGCCGTCCTCCCGGCTTACCAGCAGAATGTCCCCGGATTCACCGCCCACATCCTGCCAATCGAGTCTCTTTCCGCTGTAGATGTCACGCAGTTGCGCCAGTGTCAGGTCGGCCACGGGGTTGGATGGGTGTACGATAACCGACACCCCGTCCAACCCGATGGGGATGCGCATGGTTGTGGCGGGGGTGTCGTCCTCGTCGGGCAAACGGGTGCTGGCGGCCAGATCGATCCGCCGGTTCTCCAGCCAGGTCTCGCCCAGAATGCTGCCCCCACCCCGGATGGCGAAGAGGATATTGGGGTGCCGTTCGCTGTAGGCGGCGGTCAATGCGTTGAGAACCGGGCGCATTTCAGTCGAACCGGCAAGGGTAATTGTGATGGGCGGAGGGGCGACCACAGAAGCCTGGGCACAGCCAGCCAACAGCAGGACGAATACAAAAAGACAACTGCGGGCAATTATCGATCTCATAGCGAACCGGCATTGCTCCGCACGCTGTTTGTACGTTTTGCGCGCTGGGCGTGGCGCACAGTCTGGTCTGTCATCGAATGGCGCTCGTGAAAGTCTGCCCGGAAATCGGAGAAGGTGCCAGCGCGAATTGCCCCGCGGATCTCGTCCATCAGCCGCAACATAAAATGGACGTTATGGATCGTCGCCAGACGCAGGCCGGTAATCTCCTTAGCTTTGAAGAGATGGCGCAGATAGGCCCGGCTGAATGTGCGGCAGGTATAGCAGCTACAGCCCTCTTCCACTGGCAGGGTGTCCTCGGCAAACTGGGCGTTGCGGATATTCAGCCGCCCATTCCGGGTCATCAGTGCGCCGTTGCGGGCGATGCGGGTGGGCAACACGCAATCGAAGAAGTCGATGCCCCGGTAGACCGCCTCGACAATGTCTTCCGGCGCACCCACGCCCATCAGATAGCGGGGTTTGTCCGCGGGCAGGGCCGGACAGGTCTCGTCCAGAGTAGCGTACATCTGCTCTTTGCTTTCGCCCACAGCCAGACCGCCCACCGCATAGCCAGGGAAATCCAACCGGGTCAGGAATTCCGCACTTTGCAGGCGCAGGTCCGGGAAAATCCCCCCCTGCACAATGCCAAAGAGCGCCTGATCTGCTCGATTGTGGGCTGTACGGCAGCGTTCGGCCCAGCGGTGGGTGCGGATCAGGGCCTGCTCGTTGTAGGCCCGGTCCAGGGGTTCGGCGCATTCGTCCAGCACCATCGCAATGTCTGCGCCCAGGGCCTGCTCGATCTCCATTACCCGTTCTGGGGTGAAGCGGTGGGTGCTGCCGTCGATGTGGCTGCGAAAGGTGACGCCATCGTCGTCCAGTGCCCGGCGGTGGGCCAGGCTGAAGACCTGATAGCCGCCCGAATCGGTGAGCATTGGGCCGTCCCACCCCATAAAAGTGTGAAGCCCACCCATGCGCTCCACCAGTTCGTGGCCGGGGCGCAGGTAGAGGTGATAGGTGTTGGAAAGCACCAGTGACGCGCCGGCCTCGTGCAGGTCCCGGGGTTCCAGGGTTTTGACGTTGGCCAGGGTTCCCACCGGCGCAAAGGCGGGCATGGCAATCGGCCCGTGGGGCGTCTCAAACTGGCTCAGACGCGCACGCCCATCGGTAGATTCGACTGTAAACGAAAATTGACTCACTTGAACTCCTTGTGCAGAAGTTCGACTTTTTAGAAAAAGCGAACTTCTCCGAACTTCTCTTCCGAAAAAAGAAACCGGAGTAACGCTATCGCATCACTCCGGCTCTGTCAAAGTAGGAAGGTCGTGGATTATTAGATTTTGCGCTGGACAGAATCCAACGGCACCCGCCCCAGAATGAGCGTACCCCGGCCTGTGTTTGGGCTGGGTGATTCGATGTTCATCACACCTGCCATTATCTCCGTCCGTTCGTAAATGTTCAAAAGGCCAAAGCTGCCCCGGGTCTCATTGTCCTGTTGCACCGCTTGCAGGTCAAAGCCAACGCCGTCGTCCTCCACGGAAAAGATCAGATGGCTACCATCCATGAAAACCCGAATCCACACATTGTCTGCGTTGGCATATTTGCGGATATTGTTGATTGCTTCCTGAACGACTGAAAAGATGTTCTTCTCCGCCTGGGGTGTCAAGGAAAAGGGCAGATCTTTCGCCTCCAGGTCAATCTTTCCCGGCTTGGGGGGGTGTCCCGTCATCTGTGCCTGGCTGTTGATAGATTCGGTCAATTGGCCCACGTAGGAGCGCAAGGCCGGGACCAATCCCTGGCTTTCCAGAATCAACGGACGCAGCTCAAAGAGCAGGGTGCGCACTTCCCGGTTGGCGTGGCGGCCCAGATTTTCCAGCAGGTCCAGCTCGGAGCGCACTGTCTCATAACGGCTGCGATCCAATAGCTGCCGGGCAACGCCCACATTCATAATGATCAAATTGAGCAACTGGGCGGGTCCGTCGTGCAGGTCCCGGTTTAGCTGACGGCGTATCTCTTCTTCCGCCTGAATCATCCGCTCCTGCTCATTGCGCAGATTTTGATAGAGCCGCGCGTTCTCCAAGGCCACCGCGGCCTGGTTTGCCATTGTCTCCAGCCACGCCTGATCTTCCTGGGTGAAGCCGCTCTTCGATTCTTTGTTCAGCACCTCCAACACCCCAACCAGTCGGCCTTGGGAGAGAAGGGGAACACAGAGAATGCTCTCTGTCTTAAAGCCGGTTTTTGCGTCCACCTGTCCAGAAAAGCGCGGGTCTTTGACGGCATCGTTGACGATCAGGTGTTGGCGTTGGGTGGCAACCCAGCCCGCTACCCCCTGGGTAATCGGAATCCGCATCTCGCGCAGGACTGAACCCGCTTCCCCTGTGGGCAGATAGAAGATCAATTGCCCTTGGCGTTCATCGGCCAGGAAAAGGGTGGCCGCCTGGGCTTGCAGCACATAGGCCGTCAACTCAGTGATGTCTTGCAAGACAGTTTCCAGGTCCAGCGTACCGTTGAGCGACTGGCTCACCTGGGCGATCAGACTCATCTGATCCAAGCGGTGGCGGGTGATGCTGAGTTGGTGATGGCGTAGCCCGTTGTCGGTGACAAACTGAACAAATCGGGTCAGGTCTTGATAGTCGTGATTCAACTCTGCCCATGTGTTGGAGAGGGCCAGGCTGACACCGCCGTGGAGCAGACCGTCAATTTGCAGACGTATGTGCAAAATGGGCATGTCCTCATGGCGGCGGCCAATCCCCAATTCAATCCTGCCCGCTTCCAAAGACTCGAACTCCTGGAGTTTTTGGTCATGTCCAGACCGCCACGTAGACATAGGCGCATTTTGCAGGGCATCTTCCCAGCGCTCTATACGCTGAAGACGGCTGTCACGAAAATCGCCGACCCGAACAGAGACCTCTGGGACTGATTCGTGGCTGGAGAAGAGCCAGATGCTCACTGCATCCACATCTTGATAGGAGAGCAGAATCTGTGCACAGCGCTGCCAATACTGATCCGTCTTTCCCTGGTTGAGGAACTGAGTTAGCTGGGATAGATCATCCAATAATTCTGGTGTACGGTCCAGAACAAAGTTGCTGAGGCCGGGGGGCGTTTCTTTTGGGGGATCGTCAGCTTGCGTTGTTTCGTTGGGGTTCGGCATCTGTTAGTGGTCCAATCAACAAGTATTGCACGCTAAATAATACCTGCATAGCGGCAGCTAAGCATCCGTGAAAACATCCAATCCTGCCACAAGCTATGCTCTCTTCGGCTTTCTATGCATGTGTTGACCAAGGCGTGCCATTAACAGTATACCAGCAGGCTGCCCGGAAAGATAGAAAGCCGCCAAGAGTATACCCCTGGCGGCTTACTATTACTATTACGGTGTCACAGGTGACAACAACCTGTGTCGGCGATTACTTCAATCGGCTATTTCTTTGAAACGCACATCTGCTCACGCTTCCTGTTTCCCGTTATGCAGCTATTGCTACCAGACGCCGGACTAAGCTGCCTCATCCAATTCCACGATGTCATCGTCATCGCTGACGTCGGAACTATCCTCGTCGTCCATCGCCACGCCGCCTTTGCGCGAAAGATTCACTGGCAGCCCGACACCGGCACGGATAAGGCCATCGATCTCAGCCGCAATGGCCGGGTTCTCGGCGAGGAAGATTTTGGAATTCTCCCGGCCTTGGCCCAGGCGTGTGTCGTTAAAGCTATAGAACGCACCCCGTTTGTCCACTATATCATATTCCACGCCCAGGTCGAGCAGATCACCATTTGTACTGATGCCTTCGTTGTACATAATGTCAAACTCGGCCACTTTGAAGGGCGGGGCCACTTTGTTCTTGCGCACAGTCACCCGTGTGCGGTTGCCCACCACATCTGTGCCCTGTTTGATGGCCTGGATGCGCCGAATGTCCAGACGGACGCTGGCGTAGAACTTCAGGGCCATACCGCCGGAAGTAGTCTCCGGGTTGCCAAACATCACACCGATCTTCTGGCGCAGTTGGTTCGTGAAAATCATACTCGTCCCACTGGTCTTCACCGCGCCGACCAGTTTTCGCAGGGCCTGGCTCATCAGCCGGGCCTGCAAGCCCACGTGGCTGTCGCCCATCTCACCTTCGATCTCGGCGCGAGGCACCAGCGCTGCCACACTGTCTACCACCACCACATCCATCGCGCCGGAGCGGACAAGGGCTTCGGTGATCTCCAGCGCCTGCTCGCCAGTGTCCGGCTGGCTGACGTAGAGATTGTCCACATCCACGCCGATCTTGCGGGCGTAGGCCGGGTCGAGCGCGTGCTCCACATCCACAAAGCCGCAGACGCCACCTTTGCGCTGGGCTTCGGCGATGACGTGCAGGCAGACAGTCGTCTTGCCCGAACTTTCCGGGCCGTAGATTTCTAAAATGCGGCCTTTGGGAATACCGCCAATGCCCAGGGCCAGGTCCAGGCTCAGGCTTCCCGTGGGAATCGACTCAATATCCAGCCGGGTTGCCTCGCCCAACTTCATAATAATGCCGTCACCAAAGCGTCGATTGAGACCGGCAAGGGTCGTCTCCAATGCTTTGATTTTCCCAACAGTGGCGGCATTTGCCTGGCTGTCGCTGGTGCTTGACGTGGATTTGCTGCGGGCCATGGGGCGTTTCTCCTGTGTGGATAGGTCTTCTGTGCGCTGAATCGAATGGGATAACCCAGCCAATTATGCGCCGTTGAAGCGCGTCAGTGGCCTGGTGTCCGTGGAATAGATGAATTATAGAACATCTGTTCCTGGTTGTCAACCACGAATCAAGCCGAATATCGACACCTTCTCTTTTTTGTTATCGGAAATTTATGCTGCTATAATCCCGTCAATAGGTACTTCCCCAAGACATTTGGCTTGCCGTCTGCTCGACCTAATCCATGCGCTCCCGCATAGCAAGAGTCGTTGTAGCGATGAGCCATTTAATGATGCATATAGCCTATCCACCATTCATACCATTCGAAGAACCAAACCAGGGCAGTTCAACAGAATCGTCCCCCACACTGGTCTCCTTTTGCAAATGAGTGTTAATCGACGAAAACTGAATCGAGCCTGGGAAACCCTGCGTGCCTTGCCCGTGCCTGCCATCGCCACCGACAGGCTTGTGGACCTGCACGACGATCTCGCCTACTACGATACCGCCATCGCGGAAGAGATGCGGGAATATGTGCGCGGGCGCAGAGTCAACCCGGCCCGTGTGCAGATCGATATGGAGTTGGATGAGACCTTGCGTGCCTTCAAGCCGGAAAACGCAGCCGAAGTTGTCTGCCGCCGCGAACTCTTGCGCTATAAACGACGTGTCGACGAAGTGGTACGTGAGTTGATACGGGCCAACCCAGAGGCGCAAAGCAGTTAGTTTTCCGCTGCGGGTCCCCGGTATTTGAAGCACCCCACCGTGTGGTCGTCCACCATTCCCACGCTCTGCATAAACGCATAACAGATAGTCGGCCCGACAAAGGTGAAATCGGCTTTGCGCAGGGCTTTGGAAAGGGCGCGGGCTACGTCCGTTTCGGCGGGAATCGTCTCCGGCGTCAGGGGCACGGCGGGCAACAGTGGCTTGTCGACCACAAAGCGCCAGAGCCAGGCGGAGAATGCCCCATTCTCTTCCACCAGGCGCAGAAATGCCTTGGCGTTGCGCACGGCTCCCCGCACCTTCAGCCGGTTGCGCACAATTCCGGCATCCCCCAACAGGCTGGTGATCTTCTTCTCGTCATAGGCCGCAATTTTTGTCGCGTCGAAATTATCGAAGGCCCGCCGGAAGTTCTCCCGCTTGTGCAGAATCGTCCGCCAGGACAGCCCCGCCTGAAAACATTCCAGCAGCAGCCGTTCAAACAGGTCTCGGTCGTCGTAGACAGGCACACCCCATTCTGTGTCGTGATAGGCCTGCATCAGTTCGTCGTCCCCAGCCCAGAAGCAGCGGGGAAGGGAATGTGAATTGCTCATCGGCTATTCCTCCGGTTGGAAAAGGCAAAAGGCAAAAAGTGAAGGCAAAAGTCGCTGGGAAATAGGGGAGAACAAAAGGAAATGAGGGAATGCCACTACCACTTTTGCCTTGCCCTTTTGCCTTTTGCCTTCAAATATCTCTGTCCACCAAATCGTCCAGTGTTTCCCGCCGCTGAATCAGCCGAGCCTGGCCCTCTTGCAGCCACAGCACCGCTGGACGCAGCGCGCCGTTGTAATTGCTGGACATCATCAGGTGATAGGCCCCGCTGACAGGAATGGCGATCAGCTCCCCCGGCTGCACATCGGCCATCGGCAGATTTTCGATCAGCACATCGCCGCTCTCGCAATAGGGGCCGCCCAGCCAGGCCGGGTCCAGCGCTGGCCGCAGAGGATCTGCGACAGGCAGGGCCGAATAGCGCGCGCCGTAGAGACTGGGCCGGATGTTGTCGGCCATCCCCCCATCCAGCAACAGCCAGCGCCGATTGGTCGTTCGTTTGACCGCGCCCACCCGATAGATCGCGATACCCGCTACCGCCACAATACTGCGCCCCGGCTCCACATGCAGGATCGGCAGGGGCAGGTCGTTGGCTGCGCAGTCCTCGGCCAACTTCCGCGACAGAAAAGCCACGTAATCGTCGATCGACGGATGGGGCAGATCGTCCTCGTGATAGGGCACGCCCCAGCCACCGCCGGGAGAGAGATAGGCGGGTGTCCAGCCGCTGGCGTCCCGCAGCTCGGCCAGAAGCTCCAACACCCGTTCCAGCGCCGGGCCAATAGGCTCCGGGTCGTGGAAGTGTGACCCCTGATGGAAGTGGACGCCGGTCAGGGGCAGCCCCCGGGTCTGGCAGAGGGTTACGGCCTGTACTGTTTCGGCAAAGCCCATCCCGAATTTGCTGTCGTCTTGGCCGGTCTGGCGGAAGGCGTGGGTATCCACAGCCAGGCCAGGGCGCACCCGCAGCCAGAGGTTAGGGAAGTTGGTCACGCCGTCGGCCAGAGCCGCCAGCCGTTCCAATTCCCAGAGATTGTCCACCACAATTGTGCCTGCGGTTTCCAGTGCAGCCTGCAAATCTGCATCCGATTTGTTGACGCCGTGGACGAGAATCTGGCTGCGGGGCACGCCGGCTTTGGCTGCAATGTAGAGTTCACCTGCGCCTGTGCAGTCCACCCACAGGCCGCGTCCGGCAGCCCAGCGGGCCGCGGCCAGATTCATCAGCGCCTTGCCCGCGTAGGTGATGCCTCCCCCGCCGGGATAGTGGGCGGCCAGGGCAGCCCGGTATTCGTCCACCGCCGCGTCCAGGCTGGATTGGTCGTAGAGGTAGAGCGGCGTGCCGTACTCCTCGGCCAGTTCGGTCAAATCACACCCGCCGATGGCAAGCCGCTCCATCCCGTCCACCCGGCGGATTTCAGTTGACTTTGGGAAAAGTTGTAGCCGTTTCTGCATAGGTTTTCTTTGTGTTTCTTTGTGGTTTTATAGCACAACCAGCACAATCCCGGCCAGGGTGACCAGCGCGCCGATTAGACTGGCAAAGGTGGGCATTTCGTTCAGTAGCAGGACCCCCAGCACAATCCCGCCGGTCACTTCTTGGGTGGCGACCAGATTGACAACCGTCGCGCTCACCCGTCGCAGGGCCGCGTTGTAGAGAGTGTGGCCCAGCCCCAATGGCAGCGCGCCCAACGCCACAACACTCAGAATCGCAGGCCAGGAGTAGCCGCCGGGCGAAAAGTTCACAGCGGCCACAGGCAGCAGCCAGAGCGCGCCTGCGGTGTAGACCGTCCCCGCATAGGCGATCAGCGAAAAGCGCTCCCGCTGGCTGCGTCCGGCCACACTGTAGATGCCAAAACAGAGCGCGCTGCCCACGGCCAGTCCGTCGCCGATGAGCATCCGGGGCGTCAGCGTCGGCTCGAAACCGGCCAGCACTGCCACCCCGGCCACAGCCACAGCGATTCCGATCCACTTGCGCAGGGTCAGGCTTTCTTTCAGCACCAGCCAGGAAAAGATGGCAACAAAAATTGGCGCGGTATAGACCAGCGCCAAAGCGTGTGCAATCGTCGTATATTCCAGGGAGGCAATGTAGAGCGCAAAGTGGAGAGCGGTCACCAGCCCGTAGAAGGCGAAACGACCCCACTCCGAGCGGGCAGGCAGACGCTCCCGGCGGGCCAGAGCCAAACCGCCAACCAGCAGCGCCGCCACCAGCAATCGCCCCGCGGCAATCTCAAAAGAGGTGAGGCTGCCAGCGGCCCAGCGAATCAGCACCGGGCTTGTGCTAAAGAGCAGAACAGCCATCGCCACAAATCCAATGCCACGACGCTCTTCGCTGCTCACGCACAACTCTCGCTATCAGGTGGAGAAAACAGAACGCGGATTAGACTGGCTGGGCCGAACGCTGTGGATACAAAACCTGCCTGTCCAAAAATGTATTTTTGGGCGTGGTTCATTGGAAGGGTTCGGCATCTTACCAATTCAAGACGAGGAGTAGGCACGCCCACGTGCCGGTCGTGGTCGAGTCATCGCCGCACGTGGGCGTGCTCACTCCTCTCGGTGTGCCTACTCGTCACTATTTGTAAAGCTCTTTTGACGGCACAATGGAACCACGCCTATTTTTTTAGATGCCAGGAGCCAGGAGCGCAGCAATCGAGCCAAGCACCATACTGACAATAATGAGAAGACTGAGGAAGTAGAAAATCTTCTCGTTGCGTGTGAATTTTTTGCGTTGATTCTTGCTGCGACTCATACCAAACACTCCATTGAAAAAAGGTAGACACGAATGTCAGAAGTATAGCATACCGGAAAGGAAAGGGGGAAGTTGGTGCACAAGCTGTTGGCTTGCCCTAGGGTTGAACCCGAATCGGGCCGAGCAAAAAGCGGTCGGCCCCCTCTGCGCCCGTAGCATCCAACAGGCGCAGACGCGCAAAGTCTGGCCAGGGGTAGAGGCCGATCTCAAAGCGGTAGAGACCAGTTGGCGCGTCCGGGCTGAGAGTGAAGGTGTGGACGCTCTCGAACACTGGGCCGGGCTGCCAGGTGGATGTGGCCGGCACTGCGCCCACATCCGTGCCTCCGTGCATTATCAGCCCCTCGTCCAGAATGTGGGCGAAGATTGAATACTCTTTGGCAACGGGGCCACGGGCCTGCCAGTAGAACGTCGCTGTCATCTCCTCGCCGGGATGTAACACCCTGCGGTCGAAGGCGTAGCCGACCAACGAAATGTTGTCGGCGAAGCGCACGTCGAGGGGATTGGGAAGAACGCCTGTCGGACCTTCCAGACTTGCGCTCCCAAAGCGATAGCTGTCGCTGCCCCCTGCCGGGTGGAGAAGGGGGAGGCGCTGCTCTGTCCGGTGATCGTATAGCCCGACTTCCCAGTGGGCTGTGTTGGGCGTGTAGGCCGTGGCCGGAATCGAAACCGCGTATTCCTCCCACAGCACACCGCCCACCTCCCAGCCGCTGGTAGGGCGCAGACCGCCGCCGGGGATTGTGTCCAGCTGGGCGATGGTCAACCCGGCCTCGTCCACCAGATGGAGGAAAATGGAATAGTCAGTTGTCACCGGGGCACGGGAGAGCCAGCCCAGCCGGATTGTGGCAGTGTCGCCGGGGCGCAGATTCTCCGGCCTGGCAGAGGCGGCCACCAGTTCGATCTGCGCGCTCTCCCCACCGAAGACGGCCAACGTCTCGCTGGCCTGGGACTGGGGCATCGGCGGTGGGCGATAGGCGGGGCCGATCAGCCAGAAGGGGGTGGCCGCAGACAGGACGAACAGTCCACCCACAATTCCCCAGCCCAGGCGCGAGCCGATGCGTTTGCCGTAGCCATCTGCTCCCCACACAAAAAGTAGTCCCAGCGCAGCCGCGGCGGGGAAGAAATAACGTCCCTGTGCAGCCGGGGCCACCCGCATAAAGTTGAGCCAGGAGAGGACGAGGAGAAAGAGCCAGAGGAGGGGAATAATAGTGAATGGTGAATGGTGAATAGTGAATTGTGAATAGGGCGTGTCACGACGCAATACGGAATACGCAATACGCAATAGGCCCGCCAGCAGACCCACGGCCAGCAGAATTTCCACCCCGCGGAGAGCTGTGTAAATCCATTCCGGATAGGGCAGATTGAGCCAGCCGAAGAGACCCCAGAAGGAGCGTTCCAGGCTGCCCAGTTCGCCGACGATCACCCGCCAGTCCGCGGGGATGACCCGCAGGAGAATGTTGGCCTCCCAGACATTCCAGGCCAACAGATCGCCGTAGAGCCGCCAGTTGCGCAGATACCACCAGCCCGCGATGAGTAGCGCTGGGAGACCGGTCCACAGGGCCGCGTTCCACACCAGCCGCCACGAGCGGGTGCGCCCGTTCTCGCGGGCGGCCCAGGCCAGCCACAGAATCACCAGCCCGGCCAGGCCAACCAGCGCCAGACTGCTGAGCTTGGCCAGAAGGGCGACGCCAAGGAGCAGGCCGAGGACGGCAAGATGACCGGGTGAGTGGGTAGTGATTCGATCTGGCACGCCTGTTACTCGAATACTTTTGCCTTCCGCCGGTCTTCCGGCGCTCCTTTCTGCCTTTTGCCTTGTCGCTGCTTCCACCAACCACCAGATCACCAGCCCGGCCGCGGCGTTGACTGCGTTGTCGTTGCTGGCCGCGGCGCTGATAAAGAGAAATTGGGGGATAAAAGCCACGAAGGCCGCGCCGAGCAGCGCTTTGCCTTCGCCCAGCAGGACGCGCAGGGTGCGGTAGACAGCGTAGACTGTCACCGCGCCGAGGAAGACGGAGAAGAAGCGGGCGATGTGCAGGGCCAGAATTGAGCCGTGCCAGGGAAGGTTCTCGTCCGCGTGGTGGATCAGGTAGTTGCGGTTGATGGCCGCGCCGGGCTGGCCGATGGCCGCGTGGGGATTGGCCCTGGCATAGATTTCGGGGAAATCCGACTGGTTGACTCCAGCCGTGAACAGGGCCCCAGCCAGATAATAGCCCGGAGCCTGCACGCCCTGCTGCCGCCACATCGCCTGAGTATTCGGCTCAGAGACGGGCAGGCTGCGCTCTGTCACCAGATGCTGGATAAAGGCAAAATGCCAGATTTCGTCCGGTGTCTCGAAGGCTGGGGTGATGACGCTGTAGGTGGCGGCGAGGAGGACGAAGACGGCCAGGAGCAGGCGAATGCCCCCAATGCGGAATGCAGAATGTGGAATGCAGTCGGAGGATCGAGTCTCCATCACTGGCTACCCGTTCCGTCTGGGCAATGGCAGCCCGTGACCCTCTGCGTCGTCGCGGCTCTGCGCTAGACTTCCTCCCCTTTGCGCCTCTGCCTCTCTGCTTCTCTGCGTTGAGGCTGCTACCTGTGCCCCGTTGGGTTTCCAAAAGAGCAGATAGTAGAGCCAACTGCGCACGTAGCGGGGCCAGACATCCAGCACCCGGAAGTTGGATTCGCCGTTGGCCCGCACATATTCGTGGGTGGCTACTTCGCCCAGGCGATAGCCCAGGCGCACGGTTTTGATGACCATTTCCTGCTCGATCGTCGTGATATTTTCTTGCAATTCCAGGGCCAGGGCCACATCTTTGCGGATAGCCCGAAAGCCGTTCTGACAGTCGGTCAGACGCACGTTTTGCGTGTAGTTGACGCTGAGGGTGATAATCTGGCTGCCAAAGAGCCGCACAAACTGCTGAATCGTGGCGTGAAGTTCGTCGCTGCCCCCCAGCATCCGGGAGCCAGAGACGTGATCCGCGTGGCCGTCGAGGATCGGCTGGACCAGGGCGGGGATATCCCGCGGGTCGTGGCTGCCGTCCGCGTCGATAAAGACCAGCACATCGCCGGTCGCCCGCTCCATCCCCACCCGGATGGCGTCGCCTTTGCCCTTTGCGTTATCCAGCACAACCGTCGCGCCCAACTCCTCGGCAATCTGTCGCGTGTCGTCTGTGCTGTGGCCGTCCACCACCAGCAGTTCGTCGGCAAAGGGCGCGGCCACTTCCAACACCGGGCGCAGGTTGACCGCTTCGTTGCGGGTGGGCACAATGACCGTCACCCGCCAGGCGCGGTCATCAGACCCCGTGCGGCGAATGGCAGACGGACGCTGGGGATGGGTGTACCAGTCAGGCAGGGCAGGGGTCACGGGTGGCCTCGGAAAAATGGAACGCGGATGACGCGTAGTGAGCGGATCGGCGCGGATTCATTGATGCGTCCCCTAACTTTACCATTTGGCCGGGGATCGACAAATAGTCGGGATCGACAAATAGTTGGGTGTCGCTTTGCCGCAAAGCAACAGAATGTGCTACGATGCGCGTGTTCAGTGTAGCGCACAAAAATCTGGATGAGAGGTAGAAAAATGACAGCACTCCCAACAGCCGAGCTTGCCACTGCGTTTGGCCTGAGCGAAGGAGAGCTTTTCCGACAGGCCTTCATCAGTCTGCTCCACGAGAAAAAGCGCCAGGTTCTTGGCTTGAAACTGGAGTATTTGGCGCGTTATGGTGCACAGACGCCCGACGAACTGGAGACAAAAATTGCAGAGGGTACAGTGGCAGAGCATCCCGCCTGGGAAGACCTGATTGCTGCCGAAAATTTGAACGCTCGAATCGAGGAGATCGATGTCTATCTCAACGATCTACAACGAACTGAGACTGATCGCCCTGAATGAATTTCAGGATGTGGTACTGCGCGCCGAGATTTTAGAATTTTATCGGGCGACCCGCACAAAGTGCGATTTGACATCGTTGACGGATCATTGCTCGATGTCTTTCTATCGCTCTCTGGTCGATATTCCTATCATTGGGAGCGGCGATTAGCCGGTATCAACAAAATCTACCGTCACGACAACGCGCCTCATCTGCGATGGCGGTCTGTTTCTACCTTTCCGAAACATTTTCACGACGGAAGTGAGGACAATGTGACAGATAGTTTTCTGAATGAATCGCCTCCTGCTGCATTGCGACAGATTCTCACTTTTGTGCGACAGACACTTCTCAGCGAAGCCTGATACTCTCCCCTGGATAGCTCAATGACTACAATAAATACGCCGTACCCAACCCTTCCCCTCCCCACCGCGGACATCGCGATTGTCGGCCTGGGGCCAGGCGATGTGGGCGAAATTCCCCTGGCCGTCTGGCAATTGCTGCACAGCGGACGCCGGGTGATTCTGCGCACCTGCCGCCACCCCTGCGTGGAAGCGCTGGGGGCGATTGCCGATCTGCAAAGCTGTGACGATCTCTACGAGCGGCACGACGAATTCGCCGATGTCTACGCCGCTGTGGTGGAACGAGTGCTGGCTGCGGCGGCAGAGGGGCCAGTCGTCTATGTGCTCCCCGGCCACCCGTGGGTGGGGGAAGCGACAACCGGCGCGCTGCTGGCCGGGGCAGCCGAAAAAGGGCTGACTGTCCACGTGAGCGGCGGGGCCAGTTTCATCGACGCAGCGTCCACGGCCCTGGGGCTGGACCCGATGGAGGGCTGCCAGATTGTGGACGGGATGCTCCTGGCCGCCCAACATCACCCCCAACTGGACGTGAGCCTGCCCGCGCTGGTCGGTCAAGTCTACTCCCGGCAGGTGGCGTCGGATGTGAAGCTGACACTGCTCAACGCCTACACTGTGGACCAGCCGGTGACGCTCATTCAGGCAGCGGGCACACCGGCCCAGCACACCCAAAAATTGTCACTGCACGAGTTGGATCGGCGAGACGACTTCGACCACCTGACCAGCCTTTTCATCCCCGCGCAACGGCCCGGCGGCAGCTTCAACGATTTGCAGGAACTGATCGCCCACCTGCGCGCGCCAGAAGGCTGTCCCTGGGATCAGGTGCAGACGCTGGAAAGCCTGAAGGAGTTTCTGCTGGCCGAGTGCTGCGAAGTGCTGGAGGCCATCGACAACGAGGACGACGAACACACCGCCGAGGAACTGGGCGATGTACTGGGCATTGTCGCGATGATTGTCCAGGTGGCGACGGAAGAGAGCCGTTTCCAGATGGCCGACACCATCCGCGCCAGTGTGGAGAAGCTGACCCGACGCCATCCCCACGTTTTTGATGTGGCGAATGTGCCGGATATGGACGGTCTCTACAGCCAGTGGGATGCCATCAAAGCCCAGGAGCGGGCGGACAAAGGCCAGAAACCGAAAGGACCCCTGGACGGGATTCCGGCTTCCCTGCCTGCGCTGGAAAAGGCGCGAGAGTTGCAGTCCAAAGCCGAGAAGGCGGGGCTGCTCAGTCGGGCTGAGGTGGCCGCGGAGAATTCGGCGCTGGCAGAATTGCTTCCTCCTGGCAGTGATGAGACGGATCTGGGCAGATTGCTCTGGCAACTCACCGCGCTGGCAAAAGCCCGGGGCTTGCAGGCCGAGGCCGCGCTGCGGACGTATGCCGTGCGTTTTCGGGAAGGGGCGGATGATGGGGTTCTGGAGTGACGCGGGATGCCGGGATCGCATCATCCCATCCCCCCAGAACCGGTTTGCCACAACTTGCCACCCACTTTCTCCTATGCTATTCTTAGCCTGCTTCCGATAGTCCTTTCTATAGCAGTTGTCTACTACAGCAGTTGTCTACTACAGCAGTTGTCTACAGTAGTAGAAGGCAGACCAATTCCCCGGCTGCCGATTTGATCTTAATAGTGATTCACTCCGTTCGTTCCATTTGCAGTCCAAATTCACATCTCAGGAGGAAGACCGATGAAACAGTGGCGATTGTATCCGTTGCTGGCTCTGCTTGTGGTTTTGGCAATGGTGCTGGCCGCGTGCCCTGCACCCGCGCCCGCCCAGGAGGCCGCACCAGCCGAAGAGGCAGCCCCCGCCGCGGCAGAAGCCGAAGCCACCGAAGCGCCTGCTGCCGAAGCACCCGCGGCTGAGGCCGCAGCCGGTGGCACTGTTGTCAAAGTCTACACAAGCTGGCCGCTCCAGGGGCCGATGCTCCCAGAAGGCGATTCGATGAAGAAGGCTGTGGACCTGGCCCTGAAGCACTACCTGGACGAAAACGGCGGCGGGCCTGCCGGTCTGACCGTCGAACTGGTCAACCTGGACGATGCGTCCCCCACCACCGGCTCCTGGGACGGCACAATTGAGGCCGAGAACGCCCAGAAGTGTGTCAACGACGCGGATTGTATGGTCTTCTTCGGCACCTACAACTCCGGTGCGGCCAAGATTTCCATGCCCATCACCAACCGGGCGGGCATTGCCCAGATCACCCCGGCCAACACCTACCCCGGCCTGACCCACGCCTGGGATCAGGGCGAGCCGGAAATCTATCGCCCCAGCGGCAAAGTCAACTACTTCCGCACCAACGCGGCTGACGACGTGCAGGGCTGGGCGGGCGCGTCCTGGGCCAAGTGCCTGGGCTACGACACCGTCTACCTGCTGGACGACCGCCAGTTGTACGGTAAGGGTGTGGTGGATGCCTTCATCCAGCAGGCCGAGAAGGTGGGCATTGAGATCGTCGGTCGCGACGGCGTCGAGTCCTCGGACATCGACTTCCGCGCCCTGCTGACCAAAGTCAAATCGGCCAATCCCGCTCTGGTCTACGGCGGCTTCGTCATTGACAGCGGTGGCCCCCAGGTCATCCAGCAGATGGGCAGCCTGGGCCTCTTTGACCTGGGCATCAAATTCATGGGGCCGGATGGTCTGGTCAATCCGGCGCTGGTCGAGCAGGTCGGCGGCGCGGATGTGGCCAACGACAATGTGCTCCTCACCTTCCCCGGCCTGGCCCCCAGCCAGTTGACCTCAGAAGCAGGCCAGAAGTTCTTCACCGACTTCATCGCCGAATACGGGATGGAACCCAGCCCGTGGAGCACCTACGCCTACCAGGCCATGCAGGTCATCCTCGATTCGGTCGAGCGGGCCGGCACGGCTGATCGGGGCGCGATTCTGGAAGCAATGGCGGCACTGGACAACTTCGAGGGCGTCACTGGCGTCTTCGGCTTCAACGAGAACGGCGACCCGACTGTCTCGGCGATGGGTGGCAATATTGTGCGCGACGGCGAAATCCAGTACGTCGGGGCCATCAGCCCGGATATGGTGGACGCGGGCACATGCGATACGGCCATGCCGTAAGAAATTGCGTATTGCGTATTCCGTTTGTCTGGTGGGGCGCTGAATGGCGTTTCGCCAGACAAACGATGAATAATGCATGACCAGCGCTGGTTGAGTAGGCGGGTGCTTTTTCCCGCCGTATCGAAACCAAGCGGGTAGACCAGAAGTGTCACTAAAACCCGTTCGCTTGATTTCGATACGCCTCGAAGACGCAGAATCCGAAGGATTCTGACTGCTACTCAATCAGCGCTCACTAGTCTAGCACGCGTCCAACGCCCCCTCCTCCCGACGCCCGGCCAACCGACCACTCCCAACCCGAGGTGCCCCGTGTCGCCAACTGAAGTTCTGATCCAACAGTTGTTGAATGGCCTGACGATTGGCGCCTATCTGGCGCTGATCGCGTTGGGCTATACGATGGTTTACGGTATTATCGAGCTGATCAATTTCGCCCACGGCGATCTTTTTACCTTTGGCTTCCTCATCTCCCTCAGCCTCTTCCGGCTCTACGGCGCGACGGGAACGCTGGTGGGTTTCGAGTTGGTCTGGCTCTTCACGACGGTGCTGCTGCTGACAATGCTCCTGACGGGCATTCTCAACGTCGTCATCGACCGCATCGCCTATAAACCCTTGCGTAAAGCGCCCCGGCTGGCCCCCCTGATCACCGCCGTGGGCATGTCCTTTGCCCTGGAAAATATCTTTGCCAACTGGTACGGCTCTAGCCAGATCAACTACCCGGACTTCTTCCCCCGGATAGATATTCTGCGCGAGTGGTTTCAGATGGACACGTACATTCTCTTCACCACCCAGGACCTGCTCCTCGTCGGCGTGACGATTCCGTTGATGATCGGCCTGCGTTTCTTCATTCAGCGCACAAAGCTGGGCAAGGCTATGCGGGCCAGCGCTCAGAATGCCAACGCCGCCGCGATTATGGGCATCAATGTGGAGCGGGTGATTATGATTACCTTCTTCATCGGCGGCGCGCTGGCCGGCGCGGCCGGGATGATCTTCGGCAACTTCCTGCACACCGGGCGCTATCTGATGGGCTTTGACGCGGGTCTCTTCGCCTTCACCGCCGCGGTCTTTGGCGGCATCGGCAACATCACAGGCGCGATGCTGGGCGGGCTGATTATCGGGCTGATCAAAGCCTTCAGCGATCAATACCTGGCCGCCCAGTGGACCCGGGCCGTCATCTTCGCCATTCTGATTCTGGTGCTGGTTTTCCGGCCCCAGGGACTGCTGGGCCAAGGGGAGGCGGAGAAAGCCTGATGGAACAGATACAGCGGAATCCCTCCCCCAAAACTCCTGGCCGCAGCACGGCCATTGTCCGCCCGGAACAGATCACCAATTGGGTGCTGGTCAGCGGGCTGGAAGCCTTTATCCTCATCGCACTCACCCCTGCGCTGCTTAACCAGTGGGGCGGGCTGGGCTGGGCCGCCTTTGCCCTGGGCGCGGTGATGGCCGTCTTCGCCTATGGCTGGTATATGGGCAAAGCCGGGGCCTACCCGATGCTGGCAATTTTCTACGTCTTTTCCTTCGTCAGTCTGCTGGGGGCTGTGCTGGCTTTCCTTTCCACCCAGCCGATTGTCACCGCGCTGATCTTTCTGGCCCTGGCCTATCTGACCGCGGGGGCTTTTGCCCGCAAGGAGCGGGGCGCGTCGATCTTTCTGGCGATTGTGCTGGTCATCGGCTTTGTCGTCCTCTTTGCTTCGGCCAGCGAAGGGGCACGGGACCGGCTGAATCTGATGCTGCTTTTCTTCGCCCTCTATGTGCTGACCAGCGGCGCGGCCACATTTATTTTCGGCGTGCGTTTCAGCGATCTGCGCCGCCCGGATATGTTGGCCTTCTACGGTCTTGACAAAGAACCTGTCATCCTCACCGCCGTCGAGGCACTGAATGTCCGGCTGACTGCCTTCCTCTCGGCCAGCTACGGCCTGATGACTGGGCTGCTGCGTCCGATTGGACGGGGTTCCGCGGCCACAGGACGGGCCTGGCGGGGCGCGCTGGCGGGTCTGCCCCGGCCCGCGCTGAAGGGGACGCAGATTGTCCTGCTCGTCCTCGGCCTGCTCGTCTTCCCCCTGGCCATCCGCCAGTTGGAGATGGCGACAAATCTCTCCCTCCTCATCACAATGAATGTGGGGCTGCTTTTCGTCGTCCTGGCCCTGGGGCTGAATATCGTCGTCGGTTTCGCTGGCCTGCTCGACCTGGGCTATGCGGCCTTCTTCGCCATCGGGGCCTATACAATGGGCATCTTCACCTGGCCCAATCTGGGGTTGGAGTGGAGCTTCTGGGTGGTCATCTGGCTGAGCGCGCTGGTGGCCGGTATCTTTGGGATGATTATCGGCGCGCCGACCCTGCGTCTGCGGGGGGATTATCTGGCGATTGTCACCCTGGCCTTCGGCGAGATTGTGCCCCGAGCCATCCGGGAGATGTGGGATATCAAACTCAAAATTCCCTTCACCGACATCTACCTTATCGGCTCGAAGCTGGACGGTTTCAATTTGACCAACGGCCCTCAGGGGATGAATCCCGTGGGCAGGCCGATGTTCTTTGGCACGGAAATCGGTGTAGACCCCATCCAACTGGGCGCATTGACTATCAGCCCGCCCATGCAGTGGTATTTTCTGATTCTGATGGTGGGTGGGATTGTCCTCTTTGCCGCGCTGCGTCTGGAACGTTCCCGGCTGGGCCGGGCGTGGATGGCGATCCGGGAGGACGAGACGGCCGCGGATGCCATGGGCGTGGACCCGGTGCGCACGAAGCTGCTGGCCTTTGCCCTGGGCGCATCCTTCTCCGGCTTCGCTGGCTCCATCTACGCGGCGATGATCCAGGCCATTTTCCCGGAACTCTTTAGCTTCCTTGTCTCCATCTTCCTACTGATTCTGGTGATTGTGAGCGGGATGGGCAACATTTGGGGCGTGCTGGTGGGCGGGCTGATGATCTCCCTCTTTGACCGGGTGGTTCTGGCCCAGATTGTGCCCCAATTTGTCCCCGGCGGCGATGTGCTGCAAAAGTGGCGCTGGGTGATGTACGCGGCGGGGCTGATTGCGGTGATGGTCCTGCGCCCGGAGGGACTCTTCCCCAGTGCGGCCCGGCGCGCCGAGCTGCACGTGGACGACGAGGATTGGGACGCAGATTTTGACGATCTGGACCCGGAGACGGCGACAGTTGTGGGCGCAGAAACCGCAGTCGATAAGGGAGGCAACTGGTAATGGCACTCCTGCAAGCGAAGGGACTCACCAAACGCTTTGGCGGGTTGACCGCGGTGGATTCTGTGGATATGACAATTGAGCCGGGGCGGATTGTCAGCCTTATCGGCCCCAACGGCGCGGGCAAGACGACTTTCTTTAATATGGTGACGGGTCTCTACACGCCCACCGAAGGGACGCTGGACTTTGACGGCCACCGGCTGGGCCGCTACAAACCCAACCGGGTCACATCCCTGGGAATCGCCCGCACCTTCCAGAACATCCGCCTCTTCAAGGCGATGTCGGCGCGAGAGAATGTGCTGGTGGGGATGAACTGCCGCCTGCGCTCGCCCTGGTACGCCTCCCTGCTGCACACGCCGGGGATGAAAGCCGAAGAGGCCGCGGCCTTCAAGCGGGCCGACGAACTGCTCGAATATGTGGGGCTGGGCGTGGAGCGGGGCGATACGGTCTCCCAGAATCTGGCCTACGGGATGCAGCGCCGTCTGGAGATTGCCCGTGCCCTGGCCACAGAACCCAAACTCCTCCTCCTGGACGAACCCTCGGCGGGGATGAACCCGCGCGAAACCCAATCCCTCACCGAGTTCATCCGCCAGTTGCGGGACGATCTGGGGCTGACGATTCTGCTCATCGAACACGACATGAAAGTGGTGATGGGCATCTCCGACGAAATCCACGTCCTGGAATACGGCCAGAAGATCGCCGAAGGCGCGCCCAAGGAAATCCAGCGCAACCCGCGGGTGATTGAAGCCTATTTGGGGAAAGCGGCGACGGAAGCGTGACAGTTGCTGCGTGCTCCGTGCTGCGTGAGATGTGTTGCATCCCTTCACGCAGTACGGAGCACGCAGCACACTAAACCTATCTGATCCAAACTAAAAAGACAGCACAGGTACTCCTCTATGTCTTCCCACATGCTCGAACTGCAAAACGTCCACTCCTTCTACGGCCACATCCACGCGCTGAAGGGGGTCTCCCTGCACGTGGATCAGGGGGAGATCGTCACTCTCATTGGTTCCAACGGCGCGGGCAAGAGCACGACCATCCGCACGATCTCCGGGTTGCTCCATCCCCGGCGGGGCACAGTGACGCTGGAAGGACAGTCCATCGCCGGTCTGCCCGCGCACCAGGTGGCCGGGCTGGGCGTGGGTCAGGCCCCGGAAGGGCGCTGGATATTCCCCAAACTGACGGTGCTGGAAAATCTGGAGATGGGCGCGTTCAGTCGCAAGGATACCGACGGCATCGCGGACGATCTGGAGTATGCCTTCTCCCTCTTTCCCCGGCTGAAGGAGCGCCTGAACCAGCAGGGCGGAACCCTCTCCGGTGGGGAGCAGCAGATGCTCGCCATCGGCCGCGCCCTGATGGCCCGCCCCCGTCTGCTCCTGCTGGATGAGCCGTCGATGGGGCTGGCGCCGATGCTGGTGGAGCTGATCTTCGATACGGTGGCGAGTATCAACCGCCAGGGAATGACGATTCTGCTGGTGGAGCAGAACGCGCTGATGGCCCTGCAGGTGGCCCACCGGGGCTATGTGTTGCAGACCGGGGAGATTGTCCTGGGCGGGGATGCCAAGGAATTGCAGACGAATGAGCAGGTGCGCAAGGCGTACCTGGGAGAGGAGTAGGGTCGTGACGAAATCCAACGGTGAACTGGGATGGCGATAGTGACTGCCGAATGAGCCAGTCATATCGACTGATTCCGCATATTCAGAGGATACCCAATGGCGCGAGCGCCTGTCGAACGTAAACTCCGGCGTAGGTTGCCCGTCACCCGTTTCATGCAAACGTATATGCCGCTTCCGCTCGCACGTTGGCTGATTGTGCAAGGCCTGGCGCGTGCGCATCTGCCCGCTGGGGTCACACGCAAGGCTATCTCGGCAGACGGCGTGGCGTGTGAATGGGTGATCCCCGAGAACAGCCCGAAGGATCAGGTGCTGCTCTACCTGCACGGCGGTGGTTTCGTCTTTGGATTGACCCCACCACACCTGGCGATGGTGGCCTATTTGGCGCAGAAAATGGGTATCCGGGCCCTGATGGTGGATTATCGGCTTGCGCCGGACCATCCATTTCCTGCAGCCCTGGACGACTGCGTTACCACATATCGCTGGCTTTTGAAGCAGGGGGTTCCCGCGCAGAAATTGGTGGTGGCGGGCGATTCCGCGGGCGGCAACTTGACGATCACAACAATGATGAAGCTGCGCTCTGACGGCGATCCCCTGCCTGCGGCCGCGGCCTGTCTTTCGCCTGTGGCAACTTTCGCTGGCAGTGTATCCCGGCACGATGGATTCAATGACCCCGTGCTGCCTCCCAAAGTAATGAAATTCTACAATCACTCCTATGTTGCAGACAATGACCCGCGCAATCCCTTGATTTCGCCGGTATTTGGCGATTGGCGGGGTTTGCCGCCGCTGTTGATTCACGTGGGAGAAGATGAGGTTCTGCACGATGACGCGGTTCGGGTCGAAGCTTTGGCCAAGGCAGCGGGTGTTGAAGTGCGCCTGGAAATTTACCCGCGCATGTGGCACGTGTGGCAGATTCATACAGCATTGCCGCAGACTACTCAATCCCTGGACGACATCGCCCAATTCTTTGCGGCCGTCATAGCATCCAAACCATCAGGCTTTGCGTGACTCGTCCATTCCTTCGACTTGCCCTTTGATCGAACTGAGCCAACGCAGGATGAGAAAGGTCAAGGCTACGATAATCAGAGCGATGGAATATTGGGCGAAACCCACTGCGATACCCGCAGCTCCGGTTGTCCAAATACTGGCCGCCGTGGCTGTCCCCCGCACGCCACTGCCATTGCCGTCCTTCAAAATGGCACCGCCCCCGATAAAGCCAAGCCCTGTGATGACGCCTTCCATCAAGCGCATTTTGGCATCGCCATTGTCCCCGATTACCGAAGTCCCAATCAACACAAATGCACAGGTTCCCAGTGCGACGAGGGGAAATGTGCGCAGACCCATAATGCGCGTCGCCCGTTCTCTTTCCCAGGCAATGGGCATGACAATCAGCCAGGCAGTGACCAGATGGGCCAACTGGTAAAGGAGTGTGGTCAGATCAATTGGGAGCATTTTATTTTCCTTTGATCGAAAGAGCACGGAATGCCTCTTTGCGTATTCTGCTCAGGCATTCCGTGCTCTGGAATTATCTTGTCAGACAGGCGTCCCTGTCCACATCACGATGTTAGGGTTGCGCCGTGTCACTGTTGGTGTGCCAATAGGTGTCTATGTCTCTGCGGAAATCGGTCATGACCAGATTCTCCCACAGGGTACTGTCAAAGAGAGGTGCACCCTCCAGTTCTACAACATCCACATCCAACTGGATGACCTCTTTACCGGCGACGGCAGCGATTCGTTGGAAGGGAACGATATAGGATTCATCCGCCAGCTCCAGATACTGATCGGTTTGCACGACAGCGAAGGGAACGTTGGCGTCCCGTAGATTGATAATCAGATCTTCGATATGGCCCACGGCTTCGCCGTCAGCGTCGTTCACCTGCCACGCCAGGAGTTCGCTCACCCGGATGGCCGTGCCTGTGAGTGCTGATTCGGTGTCGGTCAGAGCCTGTGTATTCGTCATCATCTCTGTGGCCGATTCTTCCATACCGGTGTTGATTCCAATCGAATGCCAGAAAGTACGGATGTCCCTATCCCATTCCGGAACGTTCAGGTCCAGCCATTCGTTCTGACCGAATTGGGGCGCTGATTCCAGCATTGTTTCGTCCATATTGGCAACCAGCCAACCGTTGAAAGAGCTGAAGGTCAACTGGTCCAGGGGGATGAGAAAAACACTTTCACCCAAGCCCAGGAAACCGCCGAATTTGATGGCGGCATAGTGGACCGCGCCGCTCTCCCGATCAACGACCAGATCGTTGACTTCGCCGATGTCCTCACCGTCCATATCCACCACTGGATAGCCCATTAGCTGTTGGGCCAGGATATAGGAGGCAGCCAGCATACGCATGCCGGGTTGGGTGATGGCGTTGTTCCCCACTGTTTGCCATTCCTGTATATAGGCTTCGTCCCAGCCGGGCTGACTGATGTCCAGTGCGTCCAGGCTGATGATGGACCCATTCTCCGGCATTGCCATATCCATCAGCACTTCATCCGTCTCGAAGTTGTAGATGAGGGCGTAGATTGGCACGATTGTGCTGTTGTCGCTTTCGGCGCTACTTTCCGAGATGACGACATAGCGTATGTCACCGTCGCTGTAGATGATGTCCTGAATTTCGCCAATGGACTCTTGGGTTTCCCATGCATGCACTGGCTCACCAATCAACTGGCTGACTGGGAAGAGAAGATGGGGCAGACCCCGGAAAGTGACAGGTGCACCGAAAGGACCATTTCCATAGGGTGTCAGAATTGGGGACGTAGTCGTTCCAGCCAGAGGGGACCAGTAGGCCGCGATATCGCTGGCCAAAGTCAGATCGTTCAACTGGCTGGGCCAGTCCTCACCCTGTAGTCGGGGAGCGCCCAGAATCGTATCGTAGTCGGTATGGATCACAAAGCTATTGGCGTCTTCTCCCCAGGTCAGGGCATCAGCCCCAATGGGAATCCGATATCCGGCCATAGCCTGGCTGTCCAAAACCGTGTGCGTCTCACTCATCGCCTCTGTAGCCGTCATTATAACGGTCTCAGCAACTGTTCCCATTTCGGCGACGTGGGTTGTGATTTCGCCATAGGGGGTGAGAATCACATAGACTACGGTGCCGGTCTCCAAATTGAGCAGCAGGTCATCAATCTGGCCCAGTTCCTCGCCTTCAATGCCGTATACAGTAGCGCCCAGTGCCTGGCCCAATCGAACAGCGGTGGAATCCGGGGCAAAGGTGTGTGCCCGAATCGTGCGCACGCCCTCTTCCTCATTCTCTCTGTTCTCTACGTTGGCCGCCTGGGAATCTTCCCATCCAAGACTTTGCCAGAAGGAGCGGATGTCAGCATCCCAGTCCGGATTGAGAAAATCAATGACACTATAATCGTATCTGGGTGCAGCTTCGATCTGTTCTTCTGTAATATCCAGCGTCAGATCGCCCTCAATGCCGCCCTCATCTACAGCGGTCACTGCAAAGGCGTTGAGCGGCACAAGGAAGTAGTCCTGACCCAGCCCGAGAAAGCCGCCAAAGGAAGTTACCGCATACAGAATGTGACCACTGCGCAGATCGATCAGAACGTCTTCAATCTCAGCCAGCCCTACATCTTCGGGACTGCTCACGCCCCGATCCAACAGATCGCTCAAAAGAACGAGGGTGTTGATATTCTCAGGTGTGTTCATCTGATTGTCGGCGCGCAGATCGAGCTGCCCCATCAAAGCTTGGGCGTCGTCATACCAACTGGTCTCTTGCAGATTGGGCCAGTCGCCCGGAAAACCGTCCACATCTTCTAGCGCGTTATCTGGAAGGTTGAGCAGCAACACATTTGTGCTTTCGTCCCAACTCAACTTGCTGAGGGGGGCAGGTAGAACTCGCTGATCCAGGCCCAAAAAGCCACCAAATTCGATGGTTACCATCAGAATCTGCTGATTTTGCAGGTCAACGACCGCATCGGAAACTTCACCGATATTGTCTCCCGCAGCATTGCGGACAGTATAGCCAATCAACGCCTCACCTTCTACGATACCCGCTATTTCAGCAGGTGCAGCGACCGGCTCTTCTGCGGCAGGTTCCGGCGTGGCAGTTGCCACATCCGGTACCGGTTCTGGTGTATTGGTTGGCACAATCACTTCTGCTATCGGTGTAGGTGTGGGTTCCGCTGTATTGCCTCCACAGGCACCGATAAGTAATGCAATGGTGAGAAATACGCACCAAATTGGATTAAGTTTTTTCGACATAGCATACCTCCTTAAGGTATCGAATTGGGGTTTGGGGAAGTCTTGCAAAATGCAGTTTGGACTGGAGGGTCAGCCCCTCGTTTGACACAAATGCTGACATCACAGGGATGACTAAAGAAGCGTATCCTTGACTTCTCCGCCGTGTTCTTTCAGATCCGCTGTAACTTTCTTGCCCTGAGATTGAACCGTCGACTTGACACTCTCTGCGCTGATTTGCGCTTCACCGGTGATGGACTTGGCAGTCGTCTTGACTTCTTCGGCCACTTGCTGACCTGTCTGTTTTGCCTCATCCACAATCGTCTCGACCGAATGCTGCACTTCCGGTACAGCCTCTTCTTTTGTGGGAGAATCAAATGGTAGTTGAGTACGTTTGTGAATCTACATACTAGCCAACAGCGGCCAGTTGCAGGATAGCACGCAGGCCCACCTGAAGTAACGACCCTTGCGTCAGTTTCATAATGTATTTTTTGCCAGTTAAACCCCGGCGAAAACGACAGTGCACTGGTGTATAAGTGGGCCATCTTAATAGGCGTCTGTATCCTCGTCGTTGATTCATACCGAACCTGTCCGTCGAGCTTTTTCTATCATCCGCTCCCACAACAAAGCTTCCACCATTTCCCCACGCTTTCTCCAGCCTTGACCCGTATAGCCCATACAGGCATACTCTCCGTATACAGCCAACAGTTACCCTGCAAATCCGCCAGGTTGATGTGCGTATCCAAAATGTATTGGCTGAAGCCATGCACCTACCCTCCGACGGCAGCCAGATCAGCGCTGCCATTCTCTCTGTCGAGCCAAAAAATGACAAGGTCCAACAATCACTCCTTGAACGTAGACTGACTACACTGCCGTATTGATGCGACCTTACCTTACATGGTGTTGATCCCGGCATGCCCCCGACTGGCTTTGTACAAATGAGGATAGGCCTGTCTGTTCTGCGAATTGTTTTTTGACATTCCGTGCATATTCACAATAATTGAACGTGCTGTGAATTCATCGTCCGTGCAAGAATCGCTCGTACAATAGAGGAGTGTCCCTTGACTCTTGAAGCACTGAGAGCAGACTTTGAGTCTGCTACAAACAGATCGATCTCCATGCCTGTGGCGGGAGCTATCGTCTGGACTTTGGTTGGGCTGGCCAGCACCCAATTGAGTGAGAGAGCATCATTGCTGACACTACTTTTTGCTACAGGAGCTATTTTCCCCATCGCATTACTCATTGCCCAGGTGCGAAAGGAGAATCTAGTTTCGTCCCCCAATCCCTTGGCAAAACTCATGGGTTATTGTGTCCTGATGGTGAACCTTTTGTGGGCAGTCCACATACCTCTTTTTCTTCAGGCACCCGAATACCTGAGCTTGAGTTTGGGGATTGGTTTGGGTTTGCACTGGGTCGTCTACTCCTGGATTATCCAGCACCCAGTTGGAATCATTCACGCCATTCTGAGGACAATTCTGGTCTTACTGGCTTGGTATGCGTTTCCAGACTTCCGCCTGCTGGCGGTCAGTGGTGTGATAGTCGTCGTGTATCTTTGGAGTATCTATCAGATGGTTGCCCGGCCCATTAAGTTCATATAGCTCCTCCAACTGATAGTCGAGAGCTTTGGCGCCGTTGTAGCGGGTGAAGATGTCGGCCAGTTACCTGTTCAGGCAAGGGGTGTCGTGAATGCGTGAGAGGTGGTCTGGGCAGCCCAATCACACCCTCACACCCTTGTCGCTCCTGAAGTGCCGGGGACTTTGCGTCGAATGAACTCGGCTTTCGAACTGCCACCTGCCACTTTGCAACTCAGCTCTTTCCTGTGCTACAATTCCTGCACAGCGCGCCCGTAGCTCAGTGGATTAGAGCACTGGTCTTCGGAACCAGGTGTCGGGGGTTCGAATCCCTCCGGGCGTACTACAAAAAGAGCCGTTGAGCCACCCATCTGAGGGTGGCTCAACGGCTCTTTTGCGTGTGAGGAGTTTTGTTCCTACACCGCCACCATCCGGGGCGTCACGTCCCAGCGCACGGGCAGATTCTTCACCCCGTGCAGGAGCACCCCGTCCGTCGGCGGCAGGCCACCGGAAGTAGTGCGGGCCAGATTCGGCAGCCGTTCCAGCAGAATGGGCAGGACGACTTTGGCTTCCAGCCGGGCCAGGGGCGCGCCCAGGCAATAGTGGACGCCCTGACCGAAGGCGATGTGGCGGTTGGGCTTGCGGGTGATGTCGAAGCGGTTGGCGTGCTCAAACACAGATTCGTCCCGGTTGGCCGAGCCGATCAGCGCGATCACCCGCTGGTCCGGCGGCACTGTGCGCCCCCCTAACTCTGTCTCTGCCGAGGAGACCCGGAACATAAACTGCACGGGCGAGCGGAAGCGCAGCACCTCTTCGATGGCATCAGGCAGCAGGGCCGGATTGGCCCGCACGGCCTCCAGCGCGTCCGGGTGTTCCAGAAAGAGCATCACCGCGTTGCTGATCAGATTCGTCGTCGTCACATTGCCCGCCACCAGCAGCAGACCGCAAAAATCGAGCAGGTCCCACTCGCTCAACTTCTGCCCGTCCAACTCCGCGGCCACCAGCCCGCTGATCAGATCGTCCTGGGGATTGGCCCGACGCGCTTCGATAATCTTCTTGAAATAGGCCCCCATTTCGCCCCCGCCCAGGGGCGCATCTGACCCCTGCTGGTTGCCCTGCTGCTCCTGGCTCGAGGAAAAGATGTCGTCCGCACTGCGCACAATTTCATCCGACCAGACTTTGAACTGGGCGCGATCCGCCGCTGGCACACCCAGCATCTCGGCAATCACCATCACCGGCAGAGGATAGGCCAGGTCCTGCACCAGGTCCATACGACCAGCGTCGGCCACCCCATCGATCAGTTCGTGGGTCAGCTCGCCGATGCGGCCTTCCAGGCTGGCGACGGCTTTGGGCGTAAAGGCTTTGGTCATCAGCCCGCGCAGTTTTGTGTGTACGGGCGGATCGGAGCCGATCAGACTGATTTTGCTGGACTGATCCAACTCTTCGCCAGGGCGAAAAGCCCGGCGGAAATCTGACGAGTAGTGTTCGTAGTCCGAGAGAATTTTCTTCACGTCGTCGTAGCGGGTGGCGAACCAGAGATCGTAGCGGGCGATGTGGACGACCGGCTGGACCCGGCGCAGCAGCCAATAGAGCGGATAGGGGTTGCGCCGTTGCAGCGTCAGAAAGCGATTGAGCATAAGAATTCCTCCATTGCAGGACTGGCGATATTTGGGGAAATGTGGATGGCGACAAAAAGAGTCGTCAATATACTTACACAGTATCCGCCAAAAGCTGCCCCAGCGGTGGTATCTGCCTTCCGATTGGTGGAGACTGAACTATCCGAGCCACGCCGGATAAATTCGCCTACAAGCCGGGCGATTTTCTGCGATTCAAGCCCCCTTCAGGGGGCGTCGCTCGGTAGCTGGGCTACTTTCGAGTAGCCCGGTGTCTTTAGCGCCGGGCGGCGCGGTCGATTCCACTTCGCCCGAAAACTGTAACCCATGCATATAGGCAATCGGGTGAAATTCAAGTTCGGGGCGGGGGTTGGTTTGCAGCGACCGCACCGGGCTAAAGACCCGGAGCTACAGGGCGACGCCGGATAAATCCGGCTTAGAAACAGCCTCTTCGTTCTGCAAAGCCCCTTTCAGGGGGCGTAGCTCGGTAGCCCGGTGTCTTTAGCACCGGGCGGCACAGACGATTCCATTTCGCCCCAAATCTGAATTACACCATAGGCAATCGGGCGACTGGTCGGCAACACCCATCTGTGGGATAATGGAAACTTGCCGTCCCATCCAAGCATCCCAGCGTCTCAGCCAATGTCCCACGAAACAACGACCGTCGAAAAACTGCGCGGCCTGCCCTGGAGCTACGGGACCAACGTCGCCAATACAATCTTCTCCCAGTTCACCTATTTTGGATCGGTCTTCGTCCTCTTTCTGGACCACCTGGGCCTTTCCAAAACCGAGATCGGCTTCGTCCTGGCCCTGACGCCCCTGGCCGCGCTGATCGCGCCTTTTGTGGCTCCCTACACCGCCCGCATTGGCTACAAGCGGGCCTTCGTCCTCTACTACGGCGGGCGCAAGGCGGTGACGGTCCTGCTCCTGCTTACGCCGGTCATCCTCAGCGCCTACGGCGGGCGGGCCGCGTTCTGGTTTGTAGCCGGGGTGGCCGCGCTCTTCTCCCTGAGCCGGGCTGTGGAAGAGACCGCCTACTACCCCTGGATGCAGGAATTTGTGCCCAATTCTGTGCGGGGCAAATATTCGGCCACCAGCAACATTTTCACCGCCTTCACTGGCTTTGTCTCGGTCTGGGTCGCGGGGCTGGTCATCGGCAGCGCCAGCGGGCTGAACGGTTTTATGCTCCTTTTCGCGGCGGGGATTGTGGCCGGTTTTGTCTCGGTCTGGGCCGCCACATTCATCCCCGGCGGTGCGCCCAACCCGGCAGAGGCAAGCGGAAAACGCAATCTGTGGGCCGCTGTGCAGGACCCGGACTTCCGCCGCTATCTGCTGGGGCTGGCCCTGATCACCCTGGGCACTGTGCCCCTGGCCTCCTTTTTGCCCCTCTATTTGCAGGATTTGGTGGGGCTGGACCCCAGCGCCGTCGTCTTCATTCAGATGGGCACTCTCTTTGGAACCCTCGCGTCCAGCTATCTGTGGGGCTGGGCCGCGGACCGCTACGGCAGCAAACCGGTGATGCTGACCGGCGCGGCGATGCTGGTGCTGACGCCGATCCTCTGGTGGCTGCTGCCCCGACAGATGGCGTGGAGCCTTTACCCGGCCCTGGGCATGGCCTTTGTGCAGGGGATGGGCAATCTGGGCTGGGGCATTGGCGCGGCCCGGCTGCTTTTTGTGACGATTGTGCCCACGGAAAAGAAGATGGACTATCTGGCCCTCTACTTCTTCTGGGCCGGGATCACCGCCGGTCTCAGCCAACTGCTGGGGGGACGCATTCTCGACCTGACCCAGCGCATCGCCGGGCAGATCGGCCCCCTGACTCTCGACCCCTACACACCCATTTTCCTCGTCTCTATTCTGATGCCCCTGGGCAGTATTTTCCTCATGCGCGCCATCCGCGGGGACAGCCCCTTCTCCACCACCCAATTCGCCGGGCTTTTTCTGCGCGGCAATCCTTTTTTGGCGATGGGGTCGCTGGTGCGTTTTCACTGGGCCAGGGACGAGGAGGGCACTGTCGCCGTGACCGAGCGGATGGGCACAATCCGCAGCCGGCTGGCCGTGGACGAACTGCTGGAGAGTCTGGCCGATCCCCGTTTCAATGTGCGCTTTGAGGCCATTCTTGCCATCGCCCGGATGCCCGCGGATGCGCGGCTGATCGCCGGGCTGGTCAAGACGCTGGAAGGCAAGAATCCCGCTCTCAGTGTGCTGGCAGCCTGGGCGCTGGGACGGCTGGGCGACGAGCAGGGCAACGCCGCGCTGCGCGCCGCGCTGGATAGCTCCGCCTATCGTTCGGTCCAGGCCCACAGCGCCCGCTCTCTGGGAACACTGGGGGATCGCTCGGCGGTTCCGTTGCTGCTGGAACGGCTGAATAGTGAGGAAGATGAAGGATTGCAGGTGGCCTATGCGTCGGCCCTGGGCAGGCTGGGCGCTGCGGAAGCGACGACGCCGTTGCTTCAACTTTTGGAACGCAGCGAGGACGAGATGACCCGCTTGGAGGTGGCCCTGGCTCTGGCCCGGCTGGTGGGGGACGAGCGTCACTTCATCCGGCTGTTGCGCCAGCTCCGCGCCGAGCCGGGCACGAGCGCGGCCCAGGCCGTCACAGGATTCATCCGCCACCGGGCCGGGGATGGGAGCATCACTGCCGAAGCCCAGGCCAGCCTGCTTGCTAGCAGCGAAGCCTTTGCCCAGAACCGGATGGCGACCGGGACCGCCCAACTGCTGGCCGGGATCGAAACTCTGCCCCCTCTGGCCGAACCGGGCGCTGACGACATCCGCCGGGTCTGCATAGCCCGGCTGGCCGCCAGCCCGGAACCGCCGTTGGACTATCTGCTGCTGCTGCTCTTTGTGCTGCGGGCGGGGTGAAAAGGCATCGCCTGCCCTAACCTTTGACGACCGAAATTTGACGAATTCAGCCGTAACGGGTACACTATGCGACGTGTCTTCGGTCCGCTAGCTCAATTGGCAGAGCAGCTGACTCTTAATCAGCGGGTTCGGGGTTCGAGTCCCTGGCGGATCACACCACAACATATAGTAGTTGGGTCAGCGTACATGCACTACATATAGTGGTTCCAATCCTTACGGAAAGGGAGCACTAAAATGACCCCGCTTACACGAAAAGCAGCGCCTTCAGTTTTGGCCTGCTTTTCTGTTTTTCTGCTCGACACAAAATCACGTCGTCTCTCCCCTAAATCTATCCGTTTCTATGACCAACAACTCCGCTACTTTCTGGATTGGCTAGAGGAAAATGGAGTCTTCCCAGACAGTGTATCCATCACCGAACTGGACCGTAATGACATACGTCAATATCTCTCCGACCGCACGGACAGCGGACTGGCTGCGGCTTCGGTAGACGCCTGCTATCGGGCATTGAACGCTTTCTGCAATTTCTGTGTGGCCGAAGGCTGGTTGACTGTATCGCCGATGAGCAACATCCGGCGACCCCGCAAAGACCAGAAGATTCCCCCCGCTTTCAGCAAAGACGAAATCGAACATCTTTTGCGTAACTGTGATACCAGTCGGGATAGGGCACTTGTGCTATTCCTGACTGACACCGGCTGTCGTGCCCAGGAGATGCTCAATCTGAATATAGAGGATGTGGTTCTCTCCACCGGCTCTGTGAACATCCTACGTGGCAAAGGAGCGAAACAGCGATACGCCTTTATTGGCTTTCGCACACGCAAACTATTGAGTCTTTATCTGGCCGAGAGAGGATCAGTGGAGTCGAAAGACCCTCTCTTTATCATCGAACACGGCACACGTCTCCAATACGACGGTCTCAAATCCCTCATGCACCGTTTGGAGAAAGCATCGGGTCTGGAATGTTACGCCCACAAATTCCGCCACACGATGGCCCGTCTATGTCTGCGAGCAGGGATGAATATCTACGCTCTCCAAGCCTTGATGGGGCACAGTAGCCTGGAAATCCTCAAAGTCTATGCCCGTGTGGAGGGAGTTGATGTAGCCGCTGCCCATCAACAGTACGGGGCTGTTGACAGTTTGTAGTTCCAAACAGGCTGGATAAAGAAAAATGGGGTGACGCCAACTTTCTTCTTTATCCAGTCTATTTGTAGCCTTTTATCAAACCGATTCGTACATTTGCACCCGGCACTTCTTTACTACAAGATAAACGCAGTTGTGTTATGATTGTGCCAGGATTCTTCATCAGGATCGTTCTTGAACACTCGTCCCATTCACCCACAAAGAGGAAAGCCGTGACAACGAAAGTCTGGTGGCTCGCAATCAATAAAAACCACAATCTCTCATCGTATGAGGAAATCAAGGAGCGCAAGATCGTCGCACTGTTCTATCCCGAAATCGACGACTTGACACCGATTCTTGAAAGCTATCGGGGGGACGAGGAACAGTGGTTTGATACGGTTCAGAAACGCCAAGACAGTCTTGGTGCAAGCAATGACCTAAACACAGCAGTTGAGTACGGGGCCAGAGCGCTTCGTTATCTACTTCGTGCCAAGGCTGGCGATCTGGTTGTGGCTATCGAAGGCACAGACATCCGTGGCATCTCTCAGATCGACGGTGATGCAGTAGAAAACTACCGATATGACAAGGGGTTCAAGGGCGCACATATCGTCGCTGATGATATCAAGTGGTATGACCTGCCGACAGCGATTGGTGGACTATTTGCCGTTTCATCACGAGGCGTACAAGGCGCACGACAAATGCACGACAGCGCAGAGCTTGCCCTTGACATCTGGGAAAAACTGATTGCCGCATAGAGGAGGCAATCGGTTTCCCTACCGGCAAGCCATTATCACGAACTGACTGAAAAGATCGAACAGCTTCGTGCAGGCTGGCTAAATGGAAAAGAATTTGCCGCTCACTTTCCGACCATTATAGCCAGCTTGCATCTCTCCCCGCTTTACAGTATGATAGCCCATTGTTAGTAAGTAAATTTTTCCCTCCCCTTCTATTCTCTTTGCCCAGCCTATCCGCCACAGTTCAGCCTAGAATCCCGCGCCATGCCTATTATTTTTGATAATATCGAAAGACCCCTACTTCCGGCTTTGAAACAAACAATGGGTGTGGCCTATCGAGCCGACTTCTGCGTGGGCTACTTTAATTTGCGTGGCTGGCGTGCGATTGATGAGGGTGTGAATGCTTGGGCCGGTGGCGACAACGCCAACTGTCGTCTGCTAGTAGGGATGCACCAGCACCCAAGAGAGCATCTGCGCAAAGCATACGGGATTGGGGACGAAGATACGCTGTTGGACAACAGCACGGCCAACCAGATGAAGAAAGAGTTAGCGGCTGAGTTTCGCCAACAGTTGATGCTGGGAATGCCTACCAATGCGGACGAGGCAGGCTTGCAACGACTGGCGAACCAGATTCGCTCTGGAAAGCTGGTGGTGAAGCTCTTTATGCGCCATCAGTTGCACGCCAAACTCTATCTGCTCCATCGCAACGATTACAATACGCCGATTGTAGGCTATCTGGGCAGCAGCAACCTGACCTTCTCCGGGCTATCGGGCCAGGGCGAACTGAATATCGATGTGGTGGACCAGGACGCCGGTGGCAAACTGAGCCAGTGGTTCGAGGAGCGCTGGGAAGACCGCTGGTGTGTGGACATTTCCCAGGAGTTGGTGGAGATTATTGACGAGAGTTGGGCCAGCGAAAAGCTGACGCCCCCCTATCACGTCTACCTGAAAATGGCCTATCACCTGTCACGGGAGGCCAGGGCGGGACTGAGTGAGTTCAGCATCCCCCGTGAGTTTCAGGGCAAGCTCTTTGAGTTCCAGACCGCAGCCGTGCGCATTGCAGCGCGCCATCTGCACAGGCGGGGTGGTGTGCTGATCGGGGATGTGGTGGGCTTGGGCAAGACGATTATGGCGACTGCGGTTGCCAAGATATTTGACGAGGATTTAGGCGCGGATACCCTGATTATCTGTCCCAAGAACCTGACCAAAATGTGGCAGTCCTATGTGGATGAGTACCGGCTACGAGGAAAAGTGTTGTCGATCACCCAGGCCCAGCGGGAATTGCCCGAACTGCGTCGCTATCGCCTAGTGCTGCTGGACGAGAGCCACAACCTGCGCAACCGGGATGGCAAGCGCTATCGGGCCATCTACGACTACATCCAGAAGAACGAGAGTCGCTGTATTCTGCTTTCGGCCACTCCCTACAACAAAACCTATCTGGACCTCTCCAATCAGTTGCGTCTCTTTATCCCAGACGAGGCAGATTTAGGCATTCGACCTGAATCCCTGTTGCGGGAGATGGGCGAAGTCGAATTCAGCCGCAAGCATCAGGCCGGGACACGCACCCTGGCAGCGTTTGAAAAGAGCGAGTACGCCGACGACTGGCGAGAGTTGATGAGCCTCTTTATGGTACGTCGCACCCGCAGCTTCATTCGGGAAAACTATGCGGAGAGAGACCCGGAGAACGGACGCCAATACCTGCCCTTCAGCGATGGAACTCGCGCCTACTTCCCGGATCGTGTGCCCAAACGGGTAGATTTTGCCGTAGACGAGGACAATCCCAACGACCAGTACGCCCGTCTCTTTGCCCCGGATGTAGTGGACACCATCAATGCCTTGCAGTTGCCCCGCTATGGATTGGGCAATTATGTGCGTGCAAGACCAGCCACACCACCGACAGCCACCGAGAAAGCGCTGATTGCCAATCTGTCACGGGGGGGACGGCGACTGATGGGTTTTAGCCGTACCAATCTCTTCAAACGCTTGGAGAGCAGCGGCCACGCCTTTCTGCTTTCAGTCGAACGCCATATCCTGCGCAATTACATATTTCTTTACGCCCTGGGAAATAAGCTGCCCCTGCCTATCGGGACCCAGGGATCGGAGATGCTGGACAGCCGTTTTGAAGACGAAGACCCGGATAGGACGAACTACTCTGGGCAGCGGCTTTTTGATGACGGTAGCTACGAGAACGGCGACGAGAACGGCGACGAGGAAGAGACAACGGAGACCAACGGGACAACACCCGTGCGTCTGCGTTCACCACTTGCCTTTCAGGAACGGGCAGCGACTATCTACAACCAGTATCGCACCCTCTACCCCCGACGCTTCAAATGGATACGCCCAGACCTCTTCCAGCCCCAACTTGCAAGAGATTTACAGGCCGACGCCGAGAATCTGCTGCTGATTCTGCAAGAGATCGGGGATTGGGATGCCAGCCAGGACGCACAGATGGAAGCCCTGGCCGATCTGATTCTGAACAAGCACCGGGGTGAAAAGATTCTTATCTTCAGCCAGTTTGCCGATACGGTCCACTATCTGCGCAGACAACTGGAACAACGGGGTGTGACCCGACTGGCAGCGGCCACGGGCAACGCGGAAGACCCCACTGCATTGGCATGGCGTTTCAGCCCGGTGAGCAATGGACGCCGGGAGCAGGTGTCAGCCCAGGACGAAATCCGGGTGCTGGTGGCGACGGATGTACTGAGCGAAGGGCAGAATTTGCAGGATTGCCATATCGTCGTGAACTTCGACCTGCCCTGGGCCATCATTCGCCTGATCCAGCGGGCGGGCCGTGTGGACCGCATCGGTCAGACTGCTACCCAAATTCTCTGCTACGCTTTCTGGCCTGCGGATGGGGTAGAACGAATTATCCGCCTGCGTGACAGATTGCGCCAGCGCTTGCGGGAGAACGGCGAAGTGGTGGGGGCCGACGAAACCTTCTTTGAGGACGAAGCCAGCGTATCCACCCTGACTGACCTTTACAACGAGCGCAACGGCGTGCTGGACGATGAACCGGACAGCGAAATCGATCTGGTTTCCCAGGCATTGCAGATTTGGAAGAACGCCACCGACGCCAACCCCAGCCTGAAACGGACTGTGGAATCTATGCCCGATGTGGTCTATTCCACCAAAGCGCTAACAGAAAGCAGCAACCCGCAAGCAGCCGAAGGTGTCCTCATCTTTGCCCAGACACCTTCTGGCAACAACGCCCTGACTTGGCTGGATAAGGGGGGACAGGCTATCAGTCAATCTCAGATGGCGATTCTGGAAGCGGCCCGTTGCCAGTTGGACACACCGGCTCTACCCCGGCAGGAGAACCATCACGATCTGGTGAAAGAGGGGGTACGTCAGATTTTGGAGGAGACCCGTTCCCTGGTGGGTGGTCAATTGGGGCGACCCACCGGCGCACGTTTCAAGACCTATGACCGTTTGAACACCTATGCCACAGAATTGCGCAGAACCCTGCTGGGCGATCTGCCCGAGAGCCAGAGTCTCTACAAGGCACTGGAACAGATTTATCAGTACCCCCTGCGGGAGAACGCCAAGGAGAAGCTGAACCGTCAACTGCGCAGCAACATCCGGGATGAGGATTTGGCGACGCTGGTGGTGACGCTCTACGAGGAAGACAGCCTTTGTCTGGTGCAGGAGAGTGACAGCGACGGCGATCCGCGCATTATCTGCTCGCTGGGATTGGTAGCGTAATCAGAAGTTCGACTTCTTCTGAGAAATCGAACTTCTCTCTTGGAGGCATTATGACCTGGAACCCCACCCGTGTACGCCGACACCTGCAAAACCGCACCTTTGCCCCGCTCTTCATCGAAGAACTGGGCTGGGACAACCTGGCTGAGCGGTTGTCCGTGGATGTGGACGGAACCCGCTATCTGCTCGAATCCGTGGCCCACAAACGGGGCGTGGTGGCCTTTGTCCATCGGGCTGGGGACGCACTGCCCGACAGCCGCATACGGCGCAAGATAGAGACGCAGGTAGCCCGCAGCCACCGGGAGCACGTCATCATCTACAGCGATGGGCCGGGGACACAGCAGGTCTGGCAATGGGTGCGTCGGGAAGCGGGCAAACCCCTGAGCAACCGGGAACACCGCTACGACAGCCACCAGTCCGGCGAATCCCTTATCCAAAAGCTGGAAGCCATCCGTTTCAGCCTGGACGAGGAAGACGACCTGACCCTGACCGATGTGGTGGGCAGTGTGCGTGCGGCCTTCAATGTGGAACGGGCCACCAAGAAATTCTACACCGAATTCAAACGGCAACACGACGCCTTTCAAAAGTTCCTACAGGGCATACCTAACGGGGAGATGGAGCGCTGGTATGTGTCGGTGATGCTCAACCGGCTGATGTTCCTCTACTTTATCCAGAAGAAGGGATTTCTGACCGGGGACAGGGACTATCTGCGCACAAAGCTCTCGGCCAGCCAGAGCCGGGGCGAAGACGGCTACTACCGGGACTTCCTCTGCCCCCTCTTTTTCGAGGGCTTTGCCAAACCCAAAGAGCAGCGCACCGCCGCCATCAACGCCCTGCTGGGCGACATCCCCTATCTCAACGGCGGCATCTTCCAGCAGCACCAGGTGGAGCAGCTTCACGGGCGTACCATCGCCATCCCGGACCGGGCCTTTGACCGGCTCTTCGACTTCTTCGACAGCTACCAGTGGCATCTGGACGACCGCCCCCTGCGCGACGACCGGGAGATCAACCCGGACGTACTGGGCTACATCTTCGAGCAGTACATCAACCAGAAGCAGATGGGAGCCTATTACACCAAAGAGGACATCACCGACTATATCGGCAAGAATACGATCATCCCCTTCCTCTTCGACCGGGCGCAGAAGGAGTATCCCGACGGCTTCCGGGGGCCAAACGGGGCGTGGGCACTGCTGGAACGGGACCCGGCGCGCTACATCTACCCGGCTGTGGCCAAAGGGGTGGAACTGCCCCTGCCGCCAGAGATTGCTGCGGGTCTGGACGACGTGAGCCAGCGGGGAGAGTGGAACACCCCCACACCGGAGGAGTACGCCCTGCCCACGGAAATCTGGCGGGAGACAGTAGCCCGACGCCAGCGCTATGCAGAAGTGCAGGGAAAGCTGGAACGGGGCGAAGTCCAGTCTATCAACGACCTGATCACCCTGAATCTGGACATCCGCCAGTTTGCCCAGGATGTGATCGAACAGTCGGAACGGCCAGAGACCGTGCGCGCCTTCTGGAAGGCCCTGACCGGTGTCTCTGTGCTGGACCCCACCTGCGGCTCCGGGGCCTTTCTCTTTGCGGCCCTCAACATTCTGGAACCCCTCTACGAAGCGGCCCTGGCCCGGATGCAGGCCTTTGTGGGCGAACTCGGCCCGGAGGATTCGGCCCGGCGTTTCAAGGATTTTCGGGACGAACTGGCGCAGGTGGCCCGCCACCCCAACCAGAAATACTTCGTCTACAAGTCGATTGTGGTCAACAACCTCTACGGCGTGGACATTATGGCCGAGGCCACGGAGATTGCCAAGCTGCGTCTCTTTTTGAAGCTGGTGGCCCAGGTGGAGGAGGTCTCCAAGCTGGAACCCTTGCCCGACATCGACTTCAACATCCGGGCCGGGAATACACTGGTGGGCTTTGCCACCTATGCCGATGTGGAGGAGACTGTGCGGGGCGACCGGCTGCTGCTGCTGCCCGAGGACGAGGAACTGCTGGCGCAAATCCGGGAGGAGGCTGAAGCGGTGGAACGGCTCTTTGGCCGTTTCCGGGCTATGCAGACCACCCACGACGTGCGCGAATGGGGCGACGACTACGCCACCAGCAAAGCCATTTTGACCCACCGATTGAAGGCGTTGGACGAGCGACTGAACCGGCTATTGGCCCAACAGTACGGCATCGACCCGGACAAGCTGGAATACGAGGGCTGGCGCAGCAGTCACCAGCCCTTCCACTGGTTTGTGGAGTTCTACGGGATTCTCAAGGCTGGCGGGTTTGATGTGGTGATCGGGAATCCGCCTTATGTGGAGTATCGGATTATCCGGCAAGACTACCAACTTCGAGAGGGAACTTATCAATCGATTGATTCTGCTAATCTTTACGCGTTCTGTATGGAGCGCTCCACTCAATTGATTCGCGATAGCGGACGTTTTGGAATGATTGTTCCCACAAGCGTTATCGGTCTGGATAAAACCGACAATTTGCGTCAAGTGTTGGTCGAACATTTTCGGCTAAATATATGTAGCACCTATGGAATTCGGCCATCCAAGCTGTTTGAAGGGGTTGATCAAAGACTCTGCATTTACTTGGCCCACTCACAGTCGTCTCAACAAAGTGTGATTCAAACCACACGCCACCACTACTGGTATTCTGACGAACGATCAAATCTTTTCGGATTGCTTGAATATAACAATACGTTCAATCACAATCGTCTTTCTCGTTTTCCTCAAATTGCTAATTCTACCGCTGGCAATATCTTCCAGAAGATTGAAGCGCTGGGCACTCGGACGATAAATCATTGCTTTTCACCGGGCAAAACTGGGCATCTCATTCATTACCACAGAAGTCCCCGTTACTGGATTAGAAGTATTGACTTTGAACCTCATTTCAAAAGCGCTACTCGTTCGCGCTCGGTTTTCCATTTCCGAGATTTACTATTCGTGAGTGCCAGCGAAGGCAAAGCTGTTGGAGCGTTGCTGAACAGCAGTTTGTTCTATCTCTGGTTTGTATCAATGGGGAATGGTCGCAACATTACGGGAGCAGATATTGAGGAATTCCCAATCGGGAAAATCTCTGATGAAAACGCATTTTCACTGGGAACAATCTTCGACTCCTTGATGCTTGACTATAAGGCACATTCCGTAATCCGGGTTCGAGCAGACCAGGAATATCAAGAATTTGATCAAAGCAAATCCAAACCCATCATGGACCAAATCGACAGCGTCCTGGCCCGGCACTACGGCTTCAGCGACGAGGAGTTGGATTACATCATCAATTACGACATCAAGTATCGGATGGGGGATGAGTTGTTCACGGAGGAGGAGGGGGAGGGGTAGGAGGTCAACAGGGGAAGTCAAAGAGCATCGGGCGCTGTTTTTTAAGGACCAACTGGTGACGTGGCAGAGACGGTAAACCAGTAAGATTTCAGATTTCTATAACGTAAGGGCAAACAGGAATTACAGGCTATGCTTACACATATGACCGAAGCACAGGAAATATCCGCCGACATAGAACGACTCAATCAGTTTACACAGTTAACTACGTTTGTTTTTGAACAGGTCGAAGCCAGATTTTTCCCTATTCTCAAGCCCAGGGAATGGCTGCCTATTCGACAGGATAATCCAGGTATTATACGAAGAATAATTGACCGAATCTATTTCAGACCCACCCACACCCAAGCAGAAAACTTTCTAAACACCTTTTTGGGCATAGCTGCAATTGAGCTTGCTCTTGTAATGATGGTCAACTTTGAGGGTCTCTATCTCAATGTCCCTGCCTTGACCATTCACTTCCTCTCTCTTTGGACGGCGGCTTCGCTATCTAGTTTGACTATATTCTCCATCATCAAGTTTGTATTTGGTGTCTTTTTATTATTTTCTATTACTGGCCTACTGAGCCTTCTTGCGGCATTTGGCACGTTTGGCGCGTATGACACTATTACCCAAATTATACGCAACCCGCGAATATCTTCTCGTCTGAGATTATTACTCGGGCTTTCCATAGCGGTAGCCATCGGATGGTGGTTGTGGGTAGATGCTCCACGGTATATGGATGGTGCAGTCTTTGACAAAGATGATCCGATAAGCAACGGTAGACTAACCGCAATCTGGTACAGCGCAGTGGTCAAATCTATTTCATTCTTTGTGTTCTATATTCCATTGCTGATCAACTCAACTGTGCTGAGCTTCATGGTTGTGATTGAATCTATCACCTTAGGTTCAATGCTTCTAAAATGGTTGTTGTCATCGTACGTCCTCTTTAATGTTGCATTTTTGCGCGATTTTCTCCTCACTCCTATAGAGACACACAACAACTCCCTACCCAATTCCTTGATAGACATCCATCAGAGCGACCTTGATCTGATTCAAGAATGGGCGCAAAGTCGCGCAAATTCAGGAGTGAACCAAACCATATTTACTACTATAGTTTTAGCCACCATAGCCATAGTGGCCACTACGGATCTGGGAAATAACGCATTCCTCTATCTGGCTGACTTGCTAGCACAACGTGGGAACTCAAATGCGAGTCTTGGGACAATTATGCTAAGTCAATTCATAATTGCCGCTTTAGGTGCTGCTGCATTTCTGATTGTCTGGTTACTACGAGAGATATTCGTCGCGAATATGATCATTCAACTGATGGTTCTTGCAAGGAGTGCCAAATCTGATCATAAGCCCTATCAATCCTTCCCGCGCACTTTAGCGAGATTCCATAGAATGAGATCATTATCCCGTTCACGATTCCGCATGAATCGCTGAGGTGACCAAACATGTCCTACCAGCAAATTGTCTTGAATGGCAATGGAGTTAGAACCCTATTTCTCGATCAGTGACAGGAATCGAAATGGCCTTTTGTTCGCACAGTTGGATACAATAGCTGTTCGAACCAAATAGGAGGCGTCTATGGGGTCATCAACGGATAGAATTCCTTTTGTAGGGTTTATTCACTATCACTATTCACAGTGTAAAAAGGTCTTTGACCATCCGCGTATTCTTCAGGCTGGCGATACGTGCCCTAAATGCGGCAAACCGTTTGGTCCAATCATTCATTGGACAAGCAAAGCGTGTAACGATGACTTTTATTCTGACATGGATCTTCCAGTCGGAACTGAACTTCAGTGTCCTGTATGTGAGAAACATGTGGTCGTCATTAGGGCAGCTTGGTGGGTCAGGCTATTCGGGCTTATTGAGTCAAAGATGCGTCGAGTCCCGAATGAAACCTGGCGTTCCTGCTTCGGTAGCGTAAGCCTGTTGTTTGCTAGCGTTTTATTCGTACTGCTGGTCATATCGCTTATTCCTGCGCTCCTCCAATTCCTCTCTTTTCTATGGGGAATGCTTGTCAGTTTATGGCAAGCCATTGTCGTCCTCTTCACTTTGATTCCTGATTTTTTCATTGGTTTCGGTCAATCTGTACTCGACATCGCGCGTGCCGCTCTCTTGACCGTGACATTCACTTTGGCCGTGCTGCTAGTCCCAATTGTGATCTGTATAGCAGTTTATTTGTTTATCCGGTTGATTGGCATTGTTTTCCAAGCGTCGGTCGCGACAAAGGAAAGAGAAGACCTCATATACACATCGCCGGAAATTGCTGGCGCTTGGGATCCAACACGAATCAGCGATCGAATGACGGATACTGAATTCATCGAACGTTTGAGAGATTTCAAATCACGTTTTCCTGTGCCTGCTTCCAGCCCGGACTTTCCAGAGCAGTATGCCATTGCTCAAGACGCAATAGATGTTGCTGTTGCTAAAGAACGAGACTTGCTGAACAAACAGCAGGTAGTCACTGGACTACTGATCGTTGTCATCTGTTTTGGTGCATTGATTTGTTATACATCGGTCAAGAGTATACTAGAACTTAGCCGTCTGCTTCAGCGTGTTGTGATGCTAGGTGCATTCAATGTCTTGCTTTTCTTTGCTCTATATTATGGGACCAAGTTCTTCATTGGTCTCGACAAAGTATATGAGAGACTAGGGCGCGCTCTTGCTCTATCGATTTTCTTTGCAGGTACCAGCACACTGACGGTCGTCATTTTTGCTTTTCTCCCACAAAAGATTGTGTTGCGGGGCGACGATCTTGTGATTCAACTTGTCTGGAACCTCCTGGCAGAAGTCGTAATCACAGGCTTTGAAATCTTTGGCACACTACTGTGGGAACGCCCAATCAACAGCATCAGCCACTGGCTTTCCCAGGCAATTCAATGGCTACGGCAGCAACTTGGCATCTCTACAACAATATGAGGAAAGTTGTATCTGTCCCTCACTTCTACATATAGACATTCATGCAAGAACAACATTTCCCATTTCGTTTGCCACAGAACGATGTAGCTTCTCAACTCACCATTTGGGGCGATTCAGCCATCTGGACGGATATCACGAAAGGTGGCAGCCCTGCCTTGGCTCTGCTCTCCTCCTCTCGTGTCCCGGCCAGCATCCTCCTGCAAATCCACGACTGGGCGCGCCATTGGCGACAGCACGGGCCAATCGTCATCAGCGGCTTTCAATCCGAGACGGAGAACGAAGCCCTACAAGTATTGCTGGGTGGCGTGCAGCCGGTGGTCCTCGTCCTGGCGCGGGGGATGCTCAAACGCTTGCGTCCCGAATATCGCCAGCCGGTGGAGGAAGGCAGACTGCTGCTGGTCTCGCCTTTTCCCGATTCTGTGCAATGGGTCAGCGCCGAGAATGCCCAGGTGCGCAATCGGCTGGTCTGTAATCTGGCAAATGCCGTATTGGTGGCTCACGCAGAGCCGGGAAGCAAAACAGAGAAGTTGGCCGAGACGCTTACAGACGGGGATAAGCCCTTATGGACAGTGGACCATCCCGGCAACAAGAATTTGCAGGCATTGGGCTTTCGCGCGTACTCGACTGGGTGAAGGGTTCGAAATCCTCGCAATTGTGGAATGAGTGATGCAATCGCTTACGCAGTCTGTGACGTAGCGTAGATTTCATTTTCTGCGATACAAATTGTTCTGATCTGTTTTGATCGTTTGAATTTGGCTACCAGCAAGAGGTTGATCTCCAGGAACTATGAACGCAGCACAAGCGATCAAGAAGATTGTACATCTACGCGCGAACCCGACTCCTTATCAGTTTCGCCAAGTAGCGAATGTGCTATTGCAGCACATGAGAGAGGATGAAGACTTCTCGGATATCGTTGAGCGTGTATTTGCATCTCCGCCTGTTGAACGGGCAAACAACTGGTTGGAATTTATCGAGCTTCCATACGCCGCAGAATTTGTCCATGACGACATCGGCCAACACGAATGGCGAATCAGTATTGGCACTGTGGCTGGTGATGTAATCGCTTCGAGGGTTCTTTCGTGTACAGTAACCGACTTGTCCGGTGGCGATGTGCGGATTGTCCTTGCCCGTCATAGGCCGGAAGCTATCCCACTGTTCGAAGCGCTATCGGCTCTGATTCAAGTGAATTGGCCGAAGGGTGAGTTAGTGGGCGGTGATGAAGACGTTTATCCGCAAGAGGAATATGTCAAAACCACACAAGAAGATTCTACAGTCAGTGATATGAATAAGCCGTGGATGAAGATTCCCGACCTAAACTGGCACAGGAAAGCTCTTATGCTTTGGTGGCAAGGGAATACGTCAGATGAAATTGCCAAAGTAATACATGTATCCAAAAAGACCATTGATAACACATTGGCTGAGTATCGCAAGAATCCAGAATACGGACCGACAATCATTCCCACTGCGGCGGAATTGAAGAGGCTCGGACACCGCTAGTACCAAACAATTGCAGAAAGAAAGGAAAAACTCCGGGGTATTTCGGGATGCTCCGGGATATTCCAGGGCATGGACGGTCGGGAAATCCAGCAGATATGATGAGGGTGTAGATACTTTTCTACACCCTCATTTTTTATTTCTGAAAGGAGTAATGAAATCGAACGAAAGAACGGCAGAGGAGAAGTTCGCGTTTTTGCAACAGTTCATGGCAGTACAAAACAAAAGCCACCGACCGGGACAGCCGCCAAGCAAATCCGGTCAATGGCTACAATCAATCACGCCCACAAGGGCACAATCTAACAGAAAGTATAGCACGAAATATGGACAATGTACATCAATTTCCCGATGAAACAATCTTCCCGACAGGAGGGCTACCCATGCCCTTCCAAAACGAAGGCGAAAATGCCGACTTGCCCCCACTCACATCCTGGGCAGACCTGGATGTCCCTGATATCACCTGGGATTGGGAACCCTGGCTTGCCAAGGGATTTATGACCATCCTTGCAGGATTTCCTGGCACTGGCAAATCTATCTTCCTGCTGGACGCTATCTGTCGTTCTTACATTACTGGTCGCACATGGCCGGACGGACAGCCCTATACAGGAGAAATGGGCAAAGTGCTCTGGCTGGAAACCGAAGGGGCCAACCTTCTCAATATCAACCGAGCGCGAGCCTTTGGCCTGCCACTGGAAGATATTATCTGTCTCTCAATCGACCCCTTTGATACTGTCTCGCTAGGGAACGATGCGCAGAAAAAGGCCATCGAAGAACTTGCCCAACATCCTGACATCCGTGTCATCATTTTTGACAGCCTCTCTGGGGGACACGGCGCAGACGAAAACAGCAGTACAGTAATGATTCCTGTGGTCAAGTGGCTGGCAGAGTTGGCAGCGAAATCCAACAAGCCTGTGATCCCAACCCACCACCTGAACAAGGGGACTGCCCCGGCGAACCAGGATATTACGTTGAACCGATTGCGGGGTTCTACGGCCATAGGCCAGTTTGCCCGCACAGTCTGGGGCATCAGCCAACCATCTCTGGAGAACCCTGACCTCAAGAAGGTATATGTAGTCAAGACGAATCTGGGCACCTTCCCCAAGCCCATCGGCTTCACTATCACCGATTCGGGTGTTGTCTCAACGGAACTGCCTTCCTCGCCAGACCAGAGCGACACGCAGGAGAACCGGGAGAAAGTGTCAAACTTCCTAACCGAGTTGCTCAAAGACGGAGCGCGACCCTCCATAGAGGTAAGCATTGCGCTCAAAAAGGCGGGACTTTCTTGGGATGTCGCTAATCGTGTCAAGAAGCGTCTGGGCATCGCTTCCGAAAAACGGGGAGACAACTGGGTCTGGTTAGTGAAGCAAGATAGCTAACTGAGCCTCCCTGCGACCTTGCGATCTTGCATTCTTACCATCTTGCTATCTTCTCTCCATTCAACTACATATAGGTAGTAGTAAGCTAGGGTGGGGAAGGTGGCAAGGTGGCAAGATAGCAAGGTTGTAGGGTGGGTACCTGCGCAATCATCAACAAGGAGAAGCATGCAAATGTTCGACACACAAACAATCAAAGCCAATGCGGATATGTTCGCACTGGTGGAAAGCAATCTGGGACAGTGCCTCAGACACAACGGCCACTCACACCAATGGCTCTGCCCTTTTCACGGAGAAAAGACACCGAGCTTTACTGTCTATCCAGAGACACGGAGTTGGTACTGTTACGGCTGTCGCAAAGGCGGTGATGTCATCCAGTGGGTTCAGCAATACAAAGGACTCGACTTCAAAGAGTCATGCAGATACATCCAACAATTCGTGCGAAGTCAGCCAGCCATATCGATTCCTCGGCTACCAACAGTCAAGAAGCAAAGTGTGCTGAAAGGAGATACCTGGCAAAGCCGAGCCTCGGCCCTGGTCGTTGAGAGCCAAAAACGTCTCTGGAAAGATAGTGTCGCAACGGACGCCCTGGCCTATCTACATGAGCGAGGATTCAGTGACGAGACCATACGCAATGCCCAACTTGGCTACAATATCGGTAAGAAGGAGCAGCGCACGGATTGGGGTCTCCCCCTCGATAGCTACGCTGATTACGTCTGGGTTGACAATGGAATAGTGATTCCCTTCCTGGTCAATGGCATCCCACAATGGATAACCATTCGTAAATTCCCCAAAGTAGAGAACGTCGCTGGGAAGGAGTATAGGTACAAAGTCCTGACCGGTTCAACCTACACCCTCTACAACGGCGACCTTCTCGACCCGACTCAACCGGCCATCCTGACCGAAGGCGTCTTCGATGCACTCAGTGTCCAGCAAGAGGCAGGAGACTTGATAGTGTCCGTTGCCACGAGTAGCACGGGTGGAGTCAGAACCCCAGAATGGATTGACAAACTGGCTACCCTGCCACTGGTTCTGGTTGCCTACGACGCTGACAAACCGGGAGACGAAGCCAGTGAGTTCTGGTTAGAGAAATTACCCAATGCCAGACGCTTGCGCCCCTTACTCGATGACCCAAATGCCATGCTCAAAGCGGGTATGGACATTCGTCAGTGGGTTCAAAATGGACTGAACGGATAGCAGTCTCAAAATAGGATAGGCGTATTCCCCAATGCGTCTATCCTAAAATTCTCCTTATCCAGCCTGTTTACACAACCTCCCCATGGTACAGTCCCTCCTTGCTTTTGGGTCTCCGGCCAAGAAGCCTCTATAGACATCCCGTTTGAGTGTGAGAGAAAGTGACATCCCCATTCGTACCTTGGCTAGTCCAACACCCTCAGTTATTCAACTAGCTTAGATGTGTAGTGCTACATGTATAATTTCCATATCACATTTGGGCTACCCTCTAGCCTCGTCACAACCAAATTTGTACCTTGGCCGACAGGCATACCCTTCCCCAGCGGGAATCCAGATGGGAAAATACGCATACTTTTCGTCTCTCTTTTCACCTCTGAAAGCACCCACCTTCCCCAGCGATTCCCCCTATTCGTATCCCTTGACCGATAGAGACATCCGAACTGAGCAGTTGTCCATACCACATGTACGAATAGCTAAAATCCCTCTTTCATAATCTTGTATTGTCCACCCCAGGAGTTCCCCCTATTCGTATTCCTTGACCGATAGAATCCCCTTGCCCAGCCGTCATCTGCCCTGACATATACGAATGCTCTGGTTCCTCTCCGTCCCATCTGGAAGCATACTCTCCGTCTGCGTTGTCCCGATTCGTGTTCCTTTCCCAGTAGAAGCCCCCTTGCCCCGCAGGTATCCACGCTGGCCTGTACGAATCATTGTTGGCATTGTCATCTTTGAAACCACACTTCTCCTGACAACCCCAATCATCCAGTATTCGTATCCCTTACCCAAAGGGACACACTTCACCAAAGCAACCCACCCAGCCGTGCAAATACGCTCCATTCTACATCTAACCGTTCGCGATCACTTCCGCCTCGAAATCCTTATCCCTATTCGTATCGATGGCCCAACGAGACACCGAATGAAGTAGATCGTCCCTTGCCATGTACAAATATCTCCTTTCACTTTTTCTAAAAGCCATCTGTCCCTCATCAGGCACAATGTTTTGACCCCTGGTGTGAGAGAGGGTCATATATGAGATAGGAAAAGGTCAAAAGTGAACATAGGGGGTGTCGATACCCCTTCGACAGAACATCACCTTCGACCTGGACCCTCTATGCAATACAGAGCCATTCAAGCACGAGGAGGAATCTGCCTTTGACCCAAGTACAGTGAAGTAGTTCCCTTGAAGCCAGACCGTTGAACCAGAAAGTCACAACCCTATATCCGTCTACGTACAAGCCTCGACCCCATCGGTCGGGGCTTTTTTTGTTGCCCACAATCCACAAGGAGAAATCCCATGCAATCCGTCCTGCACCTGAACAACCTTCTCCACTACGCAGCCCGTACCAAACACCCGGTCAGCCTCTACGTGCGTCCCACAGGCTGTCCGTCCACCAGCCAGGGTATCCCCGTCGATGACGGTCTCTATCAGGTTACAGGCTATGTCATGGGTGATGAACCCAGACAAGCCTACGACTATACCATCAACGGTTGGCTCTCTCCCTTTTGGCGTGTAATGGAAGCAACCGGATGGCGAGTCGCTTCCCGACACAAAGCAATTCAGGGCGAACGCCGTTGGTCCCTTGCCCGCATGGATGAGCTTCTACTGCCCGGACTACCCACCCGTGACCAACTACTCGACTATGTGGAGAAGATTCGACCACTGGCCGGAGAACGGGCCGAGCGAGGCTTGGAGATTGCCACATCGGGCAAAGTCCACAAGTTGACGCCCCTCTCCGATGGCAAGGACAGATGGGAAGTAGATGGCACGGAGACGGGCTGTGGAGCCTACACAGTCAGTATCCAGGGCCGCTATTGCACCTGTCCCGATGCAACCAGTGGCGCAGCCCCCCGTTGGTTCAATGCCCCTCTCTGCAAACACCGTCTGGCTGTCATGTATATCACCCGCTGGCAAGAGGACCAACAGCGTGCCCAGGAGACAGCCCAGGTCAACAACCTTCCCTGTACCCCTCCTACCCCGGCTTACCCCACCGATTACATCACCATCACACCACCTGTCCGCTCCAACGAGGGTTGGCGTTGGTCACAGGTACGCCACAGTGGAGCCTATACCCGCTATTCCCAAGAGGAGTATCCCAACCAGGAAGTTGTCATGCGGGTAGCCCGCTCCATTGCCGACTGTAAAGACCTGCCTCTCTACCTCAACGGTTTCACCCCTTCTGCGTGAGTACAAGTACCACATACGAATATCTGTGTCTTTGTTCCATCCACCCTATCGTTCAATCCTAAACAGGAGACTTCCCATGTCCGAGCACACCAAACCCCAGAGCTTTTCCGAGTTGTATCCAGGCAAGTATCTGAAAGCCGACGACTTGCAAGGCAAGAGCTACCTGCTTCGCATTGTCTCCGTCAGTGTGGAGAAGTTGCGCCAGTTCGATGGCACCCAGGCATGGAAGGTGGTGCTCACCTTCGACAAGGCCCAGAAGTTGCTCATCCTCAACAAGACCCAGTGCAAGGCATTGACCGACATCACAGGCAGCGAACAGTTTCAGGGATGGCAGGGCATCACAGTCAAACTCTCGCCGGTTACGGCCCAGAATGGCAAGCCGACCATTCACATTGCCAAGGTACGCATGGCTGAACCTCTGTCCAAGCCAGAGGAGAAAGCCAGTCCAGTAGTTACCTTCACCGACAACTCAGAAGCCAGCCTCGAAGTACCGACAGCCCCCGTCCTTCCCCTCTCATCCAACGGTACGCATAGCAACCCCGCTACAGCCTACCGGGACTGAATCTCCTGGCCTTCTGTACAAATGACTTCTCTCTTTTCTACATTCAGGCCCCTTCTGTCTGTCTGACTCCAAGAAATCGCTACCAATTCTCTCTCAACCCGAAAGGATAGTTCCACCCATGCTACTCAACAGCGTCAGCATCACCTATGGCCGCAAGGTCAATCTCGGCGACTACAACAACGCCAACATCGAAGTCACCATCGGCGCAGATGTCGAACTGGGCGACGACCTCCACGAGGTCATGCAGGAGCTTTGGACGATGGCAAAAGCCAACGTGCGTGCCCAGGTTCTCCCTCTGCTGGCTAAAGGAAAGGAGACATCTGACACACCACTGGGCTTGAGCAACGGTCAACCCAATGGAATCACCACCCTTGGTACACCTACCGTTGGCATCACGACCAACGGTAACGGTCACAGCTAATCGTCTTTCCCTGTTTCTATCCGAACCCACAGCCACAAAATATATATATAAGCCCTCAATGGTATCAACCCATTGGGGGCTTCTCATTTCCAGGAGACCAGAATCCCATGTCCACCATCCAATACCCTCTCTTTGTCCTGCCCAGCGAACGGGAATCACAACCCCTCACCATTCGTGAACTACCCTTCACCGACCAGCCGTGTAATCGACTGCGCTACGCCGGTTCTGCTTCTCTCTCCTTGCGTGAACTGTTGGCCCTGCTCATCGGTGGCAACAATGCCCTGGCTGTAGCTGAGAATATTCTGCGTACCGCCCACAGTGCATCTGAGATAGCCTGTCTCTCCTTCCACGAGTTGACCTGTATCCACGGCGTCGGTCCCACCAGCGCAGCCCGTATCCAGGTCGCTTTTGCCCTGGCCCAACGTATCCAGTTCGACAATCGCCAGGAACTTCCCCAGATTCACAACCCCGCCGACATCGCCAATTTGCTCATGTTGGAGATGGGCTTGCTCGATCACGAACAGTTGCGTGTGGTCCTGCTCGACACCAGAAACCGGGTGCAGGAAATTGTCCTGCTCTACAAGGGTTCGTTGAATACGGCTGTTGTTCGTGTGGGGGAAGTCTTCAAGGAAGCATTACGACGCAACGTGGCTTCGATTGTACTGGTGCATAACCACCCATCCACGGACCCTACTCCATCCCCAGAGGATGTACGTCTGACTGAGAAAGTTGTGGAGGCTGGCAAGCTGCTCAATATCGACGTACTTGATCATCTGGTCATCTGCCACAACCGCTTTGTGTCACTCAAAGAGCGAGGTCTTGGCTTCCGCAGCTAGAAGCCATGCGTCAACACATAGAGTCCCTTCCGTTCGTCCTCAAAATTCACTTTATCCAGCCAATAGAAGCCACTCGACAGATAACCAAGCTATCCAGCATTCAAGGAGACAATCCGATGAAGTTCTATGGAAAGGCCGAAGAAACAGGCCAGACGATTTTGCAAGCGTTCCAGTCGGGCAGTGTACCGGCTGCACTTGCTCCCCTCTTTATCACAGGCAACCAGGAGCGATACTGTGCCTGTTGGTCCTGGCTCAATCAGTTGCTTGTGGCTCTCCACGGCTACAGCGACGCCCGAACCTACAACGGTTGGCAAGAGGTCAAGCGACAGGTCCGCAAGGGCGAGAAAGCCTTTTGCATCTTTGAACCCGTGCGTACCACTGTCCACGACACAACGACTGGCGAAGAACGTATGCTTGTCATTGGCTACAAAGCTGGTGCTCGTTTTGGCATCGAACAGACTGATGGTGAACCCCTACCCGGTAACGAGGAGACCCAGCGCTTTGTCGATTCACTTCCGCTCTTGACTGTGGCCCAGACGTGGGGAATTCGAGTGACTACCTACAATGGCAGAGAGGGTAGCGCTCACGGCTATTTTCGCACGGTTGGGGAGGAAGCCGAGGCCATCGCTTTGGGGGTAGCGAATCTATCGACCTGGGCGCACGAGTTGGTACACGCCGCTGACCATCGCTTGGGCAATCTGAAAGAGACAGGTCAACACTGGCGTTCTGAGACTGTGGCGGAGCTTGGTGGCTGTATCCTCCTCCACATGCTGGGACGCCCTACAGAGGCCGACAGTGGCGGGGCATGGGAGTATGTGAAGCGCTATGCCCAGAACGCTGACATCGACCCCCTGAACGCTTGTGTGGAGGTCCTCAATCGTACCTGTCAGGCGGTGAGCCTGATTATGCAAACTGCCGGGGAAGTGACTACAGTGGAGGCGATTTAGACCCGACTGGGTAAGGCTTTTCTAGCCAAAAATCACCGTCTGTGATACCATATTTTTAGCTTTTCAACCCCGATGACACGAAAATCGGCTGAACTACTATATGTAGTGGTGTGTAAACTCCTAAAGCACTATATCTTGTGTGTCTTCGGTCCGCTAGCTCAATTGGCAGAGCAGCTGACTCTTAATCAGCGGGTTCGGGGTTCGAGTCCCTGGCGGATCACCAAAGCAAACAAAGAGAGACCACCGATTGCGGTGGTCTCTCTTTGTTTGCGTGCAGCCTGCTTCGCTTTGTCTATTCGACGGATTCGGCCACAAAGACCGGAATGAGCCGCTCGGTTTTCTCCTGGTAGCTCTGATAGGGGGGAAAGGCGGCTACCGCAATATCCCACAGCCGCTGTCGCTCGGTAGGATCGGTTACTTCCCGCACCCGCATGGCGTGGACTTCGGTCTTGTCGCGGATTTCCACATCGGGGTCCGCCTTCAAATTGTAGTACCAGACCGGATGCTTGGGAGCGCCGCCCTGGGATGCGATGAGGATATAGCGATCCCCGTCCACGGCCCGCATCAGCGGTGTCTTGCGGATGGCTCCGCTCTTGCGCCCCCGGTTGGTGACGATAATCACCGGCAGGCCCGTATCCCGCAGCGTCACGCCTTCTGTGCCGCCGCTGCCTTCGTACAGTTCCACCTGCTCTGCCACCCACGCGCTGGGGCTGGGTATGTATTCACTCATTGGCTCTCTCCTGTCTGTTGGTTGATTTGTCGAATGTCTTGGCCTATTGTACAACAAAACCGGCCGGGACAATGCAAACCTTTTTCTGCATTCCCTGATGTAGGATCGGCGAACCAACAAGTTGGGCAGCCTTCCCGGAAACGGCCACAGCAGTAGGGGAGTAAACATCTGGTGATGGCCGCTTCCGGGAAGGTCGAAAGTGACGACTTACGCAACGGCCAATTTGTACCCGGTGATACGCTTGCGCCCCGCCTCCCTTTACGGTATCATAACCACCTGCAACAATCGGTTCCTTCTCTTTCCGAATCAGCCCATTCCTGGCTTTTTGCCACACAAACCCACTGCAATCCCAGCGAGACAGCCAACCCTATGCCCGTAACGATCAACCAGGACGAAATCAACAGCATTGTCTGGAAAGCCTGCGACACCTTCCGGGGCACAATTGACCCGTCCGAATACAAAAACTATATTCTGGTGATGCTCTTTCTCAAATACATCAGCGATGTGTGGCAGGAGCACTACGACGACCTGCGCGCACGCTATGCCGATGACGAGCGGCGTATCCGTCGTCAGTTGCAATACGAGCGCTTTGTCCTGCCAGAGGGAGCCGACTACTACACCCTCTACGACGAGCGCAACGAGAGCAATCTGGGCGAGCGCATCAACATTGCCCTGGAAAAGATAGAGGACGCCAACAAAGCCAAGTTGGAAGGGGTCTTCCGCAACATCGACTTCAACAGCGAAGCCGCGCTGGGACGCACGAAACAGCGCAACGAACGGCTCAAGCACCTGTTGGAAGACTTTCACGACCCCCGCCTGAACCTGCGCCCTTCCCGCATCGGCAGCCAGGATGTGATTGGCAACGCCTATGAATATCTGATTGGCAAGTTTGCCAGCGACGCGGGCAAGAAGGCCGGTGAGTTCTACACCCCACCGGAAGTCTCCCTGCTGCTGGCCGAACTGCTCGACCCCCAACCCGGTGAACGCATCTGTGACCCGGCCTGTGGCTCCGGTTCTCTGCTGATTAAGTGCGCCCAGCAGATCACGGCCCTTCCGGGAAGCGGCCAAAATCAGAATGGGTCAACGGAAATATCCGGGCCGCTTCCCGGAAGGCTGCGCGCCGACAACTACGCTGCCTATGGGCAGGAGGCCAACGGCGCAACCTGGGCGCTGTGTATGATGAACCTCTTCCTGCACAATATCAATGTGACCATCGACAACATCAAATGGACCGACACCCTCAAAGACCCCCGTCTGTTGGAGGGTGACAATCTCATGCGCTATCACGTCGTCGTCGCCAACCCGCCCTTCTCTCTGGACAAGTGGGGCGCAGAGGATGCGGCCAAGGACCGCTTTGGCCGCTTCCATCGGGGCGTGCCCCCCAAGAGCAAGGCCGACTACGCCTTTCTCTCCCATATGGTGGAGACGACCTTTCTGGACCCGACCCAAAATGGACGGGTAGGGGTGGTGGTGCCCCACGGGGTGCTCTTTCGGGGCGGGGCCGAGGGCAAGATACGCCGCCAGTTTATCGAGGAGAATCTGCTCGATGCGGTCATCGGTCTGCCCGAAAATCTCTTCTACGGGACGGGTATCCCTGCGGCCATCCTCCTATTCAAGCGCAACAAACGGGATGACAGCGTGCTCTTTATCGACGCCAGTCGGGAGTACGAGCCGGGAACGAACCAGAACAGACTACGAGAGAAGGACAGACTCACAATAGGCGACGCCTACCGGCGTCGTGGTTTTGTGGACAAATACGCCTATTGCGCCACACGGGACGAAATCGCCGAGAACGATTACAACCTGAACATTCCCCGCTATGTGGATACCTTCGAGGCCGAGGAGCCGGTGGATATGGCCGGGGTGAATCGGGAGATTGGGGGTCTGCGTGCCCAGTTGGGCGAGTTGGAGGGGCAGATGCAGGGGTATCTGAGGGAGTTGGGTTTAGCCTAATGACTCCATTCAAACAGAACATCCCATCGGGATGGAAGCTCGCAACCATTGACGAAGTTGTCACACTCAAATCAGGCAGTACACCACTACGAGCCAAACAGGAAGCCTATTTCGACGCTGGGACAATTCCGTGGGTCAAAACAATGGACCTAACCAATGGTCCAATCTTGGAAACAGATGAGAAAATCACAGAATTGGCGCTTCGAGAATCAAGTTGTCCGATGCTAAAGCCCGGAACAGTTCTCGTGGCGATGTATGGCGGATTCAATCAGATTGGGCGCACAGGGTTGATGACATTTCCTGGCACTATCAATCAGGCCATTTCAGCGCTCATGCCAAACAAAGACGTACTTGACTCAGGCTACCTGTTGAATTGGTTGAATTGCAATGTGATGAGTTGGAGGCGGTTGGCGGCGAGCAGTCGTAAAGACCCAAACATTACTCGAAGTGACGTAGCAGGCTTCCCTGTACTCCTCCCACCCCTGCCCGAACAGCGCAAGATAGCCCAAATCCTGGGGACGTGGGACGAGGCCATCGCCACCACGGAGAAGCTCATCGCCGCCCTGGAACGGCGCAAGCAGGGGTTGATGCAGCGCTTGTTGACGGGTCAGGTGCGCTTTGGGGAGTTTGTTGAATCTGAAGATTATCAAGAGACGCGCTATGGTTTTCTTCCCGGTGACTGGCGACTTGCTGAGATTCAGTCGATTGGCAAAGTCAATAAAGAAAACGCTGACAAAGACCCGAACAGGGAATGGTTCTACATTGACCTTTCATCCGTCGAAAACGGTACCATTGATTTTCCCCTCAGTCGGATTCGATTTGAAGAATTACCCTCTCGAGCTCAACGAGTTTTACATCGCGGCGATGTGTTGATGGCAACGGTTCGGCCCAATTTGCTGGGTTACGGGCTTTGTGATTTTGAACCTGTAGATACGCTTTGTTCGACTGGCTTTGCACTGATCTCTCCGATAGACTTGGATGATGCGTCCTTTATTTACTATAGCTTGTACGGTGCGACAGTTCAGGGCCAGATTCACGGAATGGTGACTGGTTCAAGTTATCCCGCTATCAATTCGACAGAAGTTATGCAATTGAGAATCTTCTACCCGAATAGTAAAGTAGAAAGAATGAAAATCGCCAACACTCTTCAAAATGTTGATGGAGAAATGAAGGCACTGCGTCGCTATAAGAATCGGTTGGAGCTACAGAAAAAAGGGTTGATGCAACGCCTGCTCACGGGGCAGGTGAGGGTGGCGGGGTAGGTAGCCTTCCGGGAAGGGGCCGGGTGATTGAGGGGATAAGAAAGTTGGTGTGGCCTCTTCCCGGAAGGGGGATACGAGTCATCTCTGCCCGTCCGAGAAAAAAGGGATTGATGCAATGGCTGCTGACGGGCAGGTGTGGGTGGCGGGGTAGGCGACCTTCCGGGAAGAGGCCAGGCGATTGAGGGAATAAGAAAGTTGGTGTGGCCTCTTCCCGGAAGGATGGAGACGAGACATCTCCGCCAGTCCGGGGAAAATGGTTTGGGGCAATGGCTGCTGACGGGCAGGTGCGGGTGGCGGAGTAGATGGCCTTCCGGGAAGAGGCCAGGCGATTGAGGGAATAAGAAAGTTGGTGTGGCCTCTTCCCGGAAGGTGGAAGACGAGACATCTCTGCCCGTCCGAGGAAAAAGGGATTGATGCAACGCCTGCTCACGGGGCAGGTGCGGGTGGCGGGGAAGGTGGAAGACGAGACATCTGCGCCAGTCCGGGGAAAATGGTTTGGGGCAATGGCTGCTGACGGGCAGGTGTGGGTGGCGGGGTAGGCGACCTTCCGGGAAGAGGCCAGGCGATTGAGGGGATAGGAAAGCTGGTGTGGCCGCATCCCGGAAGGAAAGACGAGACATCTCCGCCAGTTCGGAGAATTGGGGTTGACGAAACGGCGGATGTCGGGCAGGTGCGGTTGGTGGGGTAGATGGCCTTCAGGGAAGGGGCCAGGCGATTGAGGGAATCCGTGTGTAATTGTGGCCCCTTCCCGGAAGGTGGAAGACGAGACATCTGCGCCAGTCCGGGGAAAATGGTTTGGGGCAATGGCTGCTGACGGGCAGGTGTGGGTGGCGGGGTAGGTGGCCTCCCGGGAAGGGGTTTCGGTAGATTGGAGGAATTCAATGCCACGTCGTAAACTTCGTTTTGAGCAGGGCCGCTATTATCACGTCTACAACCGGGGCGCGGGACGCCAGGGCATTTTCCGCAAGGAACGGGATTATTTCAATCTCCTCGAACTGATGAAGGAGATTTCTGCCATCTGCAACATTTCCATCATCGCCTACTGTCTGCTGCCCAATCACTACCACTGGCTGGTCCGGCAGAATGGGCCAATTGGTGTGAACAAGTTGGTGGCCCGGATATTTGGCAGCTATAGTCAATCGTTCAACAATCGATACAATCGCAGTGGCACGCTCTTTGAGGGAACTTTTGAAGCAATTCTGGTTGAGACCGACGAATATCTGCGCCATCTCTGCCGCTATATTCACGCCAATCCCGTTCGCCACCAACTGTCTCTTTCACCCGATCTGTGGCCCTATTCCAACTATCTGGAATTTGTCGGCAGGCGGTCCGGCAAACTGGTTGATCTGGCATTTGTAGCCGCCCACTTTCCGCAGCCCGGACAGTACGAGGCGTATGTACTCTCTTATTTGACCGATCAGGTGACTTTGCCGCCGGGGTTGCGAACGTATTTAGAAGGATTGATGTGAGGCGACCTTCCGGGAAGAGGCCAGGCAATTGAGGGAATAAGAAAGTTGGTGCGGCCTCGTCCCGGAAGGGGAGGACGAGACATCGCTGCCAGTCCGGGGAAAAAGGGATTGATGCAACGCCTGCTCACGGGGCAGGTGCGGGTGGCGGGGTAGATGGAGATAGACTTTTGAAAACCAAGTGGAGGCGGTATGGAAAGTTCTGAAAAAATTTCAATTGCGGAATTACGGAGCCAGATGGAGCCTTTTTTCGGACGGACAATTTTCGATGAAGACATGTATCTTATGATATGTCTTATTTTTCTAAAAGGTTTTTACGAGCTAGAACTATCTCAACGCCAGGGAAAACTCCCGCCTGAAGCCGAGTGGCCAGTATTGCTCATAGATCCCTCATATGACAGTCTTATGCAAGGATTCCGGGCTTTTGAATTACTGCCTGAAAACAAGGGGTTTGCAAATCCGTTTTCCCAATTCGTTTTTGACAGGGACAAATGGAATGAGAATCCCAAAATCAAAGAGGGTTGGCCTGCCATAAAAAATACATTAGCCAGCTTTGAACTCTGGCTTGCCTTGATGCAAGTACCGCGCACCCCAGCAGGAACTACCCCAACCTCAATTAGTAGTTTGCTGGCAAAGATTCTCTCGCCTAGAGCGAAATCGACGATTTACGACCCCACCTCAGGCACTGCCCAATTATTATCGATTGTCGCAAATTCGAAAATGACGGGTGATACAGATTCTGATGTCAAAATATTTGGGCAGGAAGCCAATCAGATGATTGCATGCATCGGTAAAATGCATGTTGCTTTATACGGTTTGCCTCCCCAAAATATAGCCGTAGGTGACACGCTGCTATCGCCGCAGCACCTTGAAGATGGGCAAATCAGGAAGTTTGATTATGTAGTAGCCAATGCCCCCTTCAATATGTCGAGGAGTAAGGCATATGTAGACAAGTTGCGCAGCGACCCATTCGGACGATTTGCATTTGGACTACCTTCAAACTCTCTTGATTTTGCCTTCATTCAACACGTAGTAGCCAGCCTAAATGAGAATGGGCGGGGTGCTATTGTCACAACTCCAGGAGTTCTATTCCGTGGAGGCGTTGAAGGTAGAATCCGACAGACCCTAGTCCAACAAGATATTATCGAGGCAGTTATCTCTCTGCCAGCAGGCATGTTCACGAATACAAAAACACCTGTTGTGCTGCTCTTATTTAACAAGCAGAAACCAGAATTCTTGCGAGAACATATCCGTTTTATTTATGCAGATGAACTGGGAGAGCGTACAGAACAGTGGTATCCGGTAAGACTGAGCGAATCTGAGCAAAGTAGAATTGTCGATGCAATCAAAAGTCCATCCAACATCAAAAACTTTGCCGAAACCGTCCCTATAGAAAGGATAGAAAAACAAGAATTTCGGCTAACACCAGCCATCTATATGGACCTGCTTGATTTCGATAAATTCCTTGGAGGTGAGTATGGTTTAGTCAATTTGGCAGATAAGGCTGAAATAATCCAAGGCACCCGGATAGTAAGAGGTGGTAAGACCCCATTTATTCAAGGACGAAATCTCGCTGGCAGGCTGTCATTGTCGGAACTAGAGTTGGCTACTTTGCCTGAGAGCGTGAAAGGAGTTTATACCAAACAAGGAGATATCCTTGTCCAAAGAATTGGTGATCAGCCTAAGTAGTTCCAAGAAAATTTTTAGACATAAATTAGCTTTATTTTCGTCAATCCTAACCTGATTATCGTGAAATTCTATTTCCAAAAACTTCTTTGATTTTACTTAGTGCTTCTCTTGTAGAAGAAGATGCATCTGGCACTCTGATTAACGATACCGTCTACATAATCCGGCCAAATTCAGATATCGATAATACAACCAGACAATTTTGGGTCAAGTTCTGGAATTCAGAACGTGGGCAGGGATACCTAACCACATTTTTAAGGGGGCAGGTGAGAAAAACCTCCACAATTAAATTGAAAGATCTGCGCAATATCCAATTACCATATCCAAGGCCATCTGCTCTAGATGCCTTTAGCCAGTTACTCCAGGTCGAAAAACGACTTACCAGCCGCATTGATGAACTACAACAGCTATTAGGTGACCTCTTTAGCGAGGAGATGGACGAGGGGGCGAAGCTACAGGACTTGACCAATAGAGCACATGGTCTTGATATGAGCATTATACAAAGTGACGATTTAGGCTTCCGTATTCGCAACTTCTATCCTTTTGTTCTCGCCTATGCCTATCGTCTATTAGATGCAATTCATAGTCCGTCTGAGCGCTATGTGGAACAGCTACGCGTGGCCGAAAACGTATTGGTCTTTCTTGGCAATGTTGGCTTATGCATGGCCGCCCATCTAGATAAGTTGGCTACAGATGACAATCGAAATCTTACCAAGAGTGACTTAGGAGGATTTTGGAGTGGCGGCATTTCTCCCGGTGACTGGCAACAAATGGCCAGACAAGCCGGAAGTCTTGTGAGAAACACCCAAGCGTCACCAGCAATTGATGTATTTGGGGACCTGTGGTTTCGAGGTCGGGGCACAAAGGAGTCTTCTTTCGCCGCCCTGACCAAGGACTTAGTCACTCTCAAGAATGACCACAAGCACGACCGCGGGCCAAAGACTGAACCAGATTACCAACACGGAAACGACAATCTTGGGCATAAGCTAGAGGAATGCTTCTCTGGTGTCGAGTTCTTTGTCTCATCTCCCATGCGCCTCATACTGGACACGAATTTGGATTGGGCGACACAAGCCACACATTTAGAGACCTTGGCTTTTGTAGGAGACCATCCAGGATTGCAAAAAGAGGCGTTGGATTATCCAAAACCGCTCGTCAAAGGTCACCTCTATCTCGATGTTGGTGCAAGTGAATGGGTTCCCCTATACCCGCTAATCTCTGTACACTACTGCCCCAGTTGTAAGTCAAGAGAGACATACTTCATTGACCGTTATGATGGCCCCAGTGGCCGATTTGTGCTAAAGAGCTTTGAGCGTGGACACACCCACGAGAATGACGAAGTCACAAAGCAGGTTACGATAGACTTTGAGATTTGGATGAACAGGAACGTGAAGGATTGAATGGGTAGGATGAGGATTATTCAGCGCTATATCACTGAGCAGATGCGGGTTAGGATTGAGGAGGTTGTTCAATGATTCCTGAAATTGAGGCCATTGTACAAAAGTATCCGAATCTCCATCTCTGAGTGAATAAAGGCGAACGCCATCGGATTATTAGGGCAGACATCCCCAAAGGTAGCTTCTGGGTTGAAAGACTCAGTGACAGCTATCGGCTCAAACCAACTGGTGATGTCGCCACTGTGCTTTCTGGTTATGTGAAGACAGTTGTGGGGAACCGTTCCGTCAAGACCAGGGCGACGACGTTTGGCATATCCCCTTTGATGGGTCGATGGAGAAAATCGTGCAGCGTCTGGCCGAGGCAGATCCGACGAGATAGGCGAGAGGCCAAAAGGTCAATCAAAAAGGAGAATAATCGATGACAACAAAAGAAGAGATATTGGCGTGGCCGTTAGAAGAGGTGAAATTCCTGGTTGATTATTCGTATTACAACGACCGGGAGCCTGAAAGACGTGTCGAAAGACTCCTCCTGCCTCCCCCATTGCCAGAACTTGGAATTGAGAAGGACACCCATCTCGCCAATTTTACAAGGGCCATACAAAATTCAAGCGGTTTTTCTCAACAAGTATTGAAAGATCTTTACCGCAACGCAGCGGAGGGTCATTTCACGGAAATTGACCCAAGCGGGTTAGGCAAAAAAGTCAAAATTCCGTGGGAACAGAAGTTGGCGTGGTTGTGGAAGGAATACCCGAATCAGGACACATTGCGCGGATTCGTACATAACCTCTCTACCAAGACAACTCTCTGTGGACTTCTTATCTACAACCTTCTCAAGCATAGCGACCCAAAGAACCCAGGATACCGAATGGTGGGTGCGGTTCTCAATACCTATCGTGTGAATGATGCCTGTCCAAAGAAGAAGGATGAGGAAAACAAAAGCGAGTATCTGATTGAACTCAAGTTGCGCCAAATTCTGAAATCCAAATAGGGCGAGTCGCCGTTGTAGGAAATTTGCAATGACCCAATCCCAAGCCTATCTGGAACTCATCTCCTCCCAACTGCCCGCCCTCCAACTGCTTATCCAGATGGGCTGGACGTATCTGCCGCCCACCGAAGCCATGCACCTGCGCGGGGGGCGCACAAAGAACGTCATCCTCACGGGCATTCTGGACCCCTGGCTGCGGGAACACAACCAGATCGCCTACAAAGGCGAGAGCCACCCCTTCAGCGACAACAATATCAGCCAGGCCATTGCCAAGCTGGTGGACGAACCCTTCCAGAGCCTCATCCCCACCAACAGCATCCTCAGCGAACTGCTCACCCTGGGCACCAGCCTGACCCAGACCATTCGGGGTGACCGCAAGAGCTACAGCCTGGACTACATCGACTGGCAACACCCCGAGCGCAATGTCTACCACATCAGCGACGAATTCAGCGTGGAGATGGCGGGCAGCCACAGCACACGCCGCCCAGATATTGTCCTCTTTGTCAACGGCATCCCTCTGGTGGTCATCGAATGCAAGCGGGCCGACAAAGAGCATCACGGCGAAAAGGCGATTGCCCTTGGCATCGAGCAACTGCTCACCTACCAGAGCGAAGGCGAGATACCCCACCTCTTCGCCACCTCCCAACTGCTCCTGGCTATCAGCCCCAACGACGCCCTCTACGCTACCACAGCCACGCCCAAGAAGTTCTGGTCCCTCTGGCGAGAGACAGGCACGGACAGCGCCCATTTGGAAGCTGCCGTTCACGAACGGGCTGTACACGACCTCATCAATCGGCCCCTGAGTGGGGGCGACGAGAACCGTCTCTACGACTGGCGGGAGTACGCGGGTTCGATTCGCAGCCACTTTGCCAGGCTGGGCGAACGCTTGCCCACGGAACAGGACCGCACCCTACACGCGCTTCTGCGGCCAGAACGTCTCTTGGAACTGGCCTATCAGTACATCGTCTTCGATGATGGCAAAAAGAAGATTGCCCGCTACCAACAATACTTCGCCATCCAGGAGACCCTCAAACGGGTCGTCCATCGCAACGCCCAGGGCACACGCACAGGCGGCGTCATCTGGCACACCACAGGCAGTGGCAAATCCCTGACAATGGTGATGCTCGCCAAAGCCCTGGCCCTCCATCCCAACGTACCCAATCCCCGTGTGGTGCTGGTCACCGACCGGGTAGATTTGGACGACCAGATTTTTGGCACATTCCGCGCCTGTGGCAAATCTGTGGCTCAGGCCAAAAGTGGCAAGCATCTGGTGCGTCTGGTCACGGGTCAACTGGGCAAGGGGGAACGGGCCACCGATGTCATCACCACCCTCATCAACAAATTTGAGGAAGCGGCCCGCCAGAAGGTCAAAGACGAGGGCATCAATACTTTTGTGCTGGTGGACGAGAGCCACCGCAGTCAGTACGGTTCCATGCACGCCAAAATGCAACGGGTCTTCCCCAACGCCTGCTACATCGGCTTCACAGGCACGCCCCTGACCAAAAAGGAGAAGTCCACTGCGGAGAAGTTTGGCAGCTTCATCCACAAATACCCCATGCGCCAGGCAGTCAGCGACAAAGCGGTGGTACCATTGCTCTATGAAGGGCGCATTGTGGAACAGGATGTGGACAAGGCCCAGTTGGAGCGCTGGTTCGAGCGCACCACCCGCCATCTGAGCGACGACCAGAAGGCTGACCTCAAGCGCAAGATGAGCCGTAGCGAGGCCATCAACGCCACGGCCCAGCGCATCCAGGAGATTGCCTACAATGTGGCTCTCCACTACGAACAGAACCAGCGGGGCACCGGTTTCAAAGCCCAGCTTGCCACCCCTTCCAAAGCCATCGCTGTCGCCTATCTCAACTATCTGCGGGAATATGGCATCGACGCCGCCTTGATGATTTCGCCCCCAGACAGCCGGGTAGGACAGGAGGAAGTGGATGGGACCCTGCCCGAAGTTCAGCTTTTCTGGAAACGGATGATGGACCGCTATGGCAGCGAGGAAGTCTACAACCGGGAGATACTCTCCTCCTTTTCCCAGGCCGATGGCATCGAGATTCTGGTGGTGGTGGACAAGCTGCTCACCGGCTTCGACGAACCCCGCAACCGGGTGCTCTATGTGGACAAACCCCTGCGCGAGCACACCCTTCTCCAGGCCATCGCACGGGTCAACCGGCTCTTTGAGGGCAAGGATTTCGGCTATATCATCGACTACCGGGGCGTGTTGGGCGAACTGAACCAGGCCATCAACCTTTATGACGCCCTGGCCGACTTTGACGCCGAGGATGTGTTGGGCACGCTGGCCGATGTCTCCGAGCAGATTGAACGCCTGCCCCAGTTGCATTCGGACCTGTGGGCCATCTTTGCCCCTGTCGTCAACCAGCGGGACCGGGAGCAGATGGAACGCCATTTGGAGCCGGAAGACAGGCGGGCACGCTTCTACGAGGCCCTGACCGACTATGCCCGTGTCCTGGCTATCGCCCTGGCTTCGGTCCAGTTCTACAGCGACACGCCGGAGCCGCGCATCCAGCGCTACAAGGACGACCTGAAATTCTTCCACAGCCTGCGCCAGTCGGTCCAGTTGCGCTACGCCGAAACAGTGAACTACCAGCGGGACTACGAAGAGAAGGTCCGCAAGCTGATGGATGAACACATCAAGGCCACGGGCACGACGGTCATCACCGAAATGGTCAACATCTTCGACGCTGAGAAGTTCGACGCCGAAGTCGAGAAGCTGGCATCCCCCACCGCCAAGGCTGACACGATTCTGCACCGAATGCAGCGCACCATCAGCGAACACATGGACGAAGACCCGGCCTACTATCGCAAATTCTCCGAACTCATCGCCGAAACCATTCGTGCCTATCGAGAAGGGCGCATCTCCGAACTGGAATATTTGACCCAGGCCGAAGAACGCTTGGAGAGCCTGCGCACACGCCGGGACAATGGCCAACCCGGCGACCTGACCCGTTACCGTCACGCCCCGGCCTACTTCGGCGCATTGAAGGAGCAACTGAACGGCTACGGGGCTGCGGTGGATGAGAACCAACTGGCCCAGGCTGCTATCCGCCAGGAAGAGATTATCGAAGGCTACAAAGTGATGGACTGGGCTGGCAACGCAGACGTCAAGAACCAGATTCGCCGCGCCCTGGACGATCACTTCTACGAGATGGAGCGGGCACTGGACCTGACCCTGAGTTCCGAGGAGTTGGACGCACTGATTGAGCAGGTCTTGGAAATCGCCATTGCCCGCGATAGACTATCTCTATGAGCAAAGGTACCTATGGTTTTTTGTACGGGGAAACCCGCATCGAATACAGCCTACTCTACGCCAAACGCAAGACCCTGGCCATCAGTGTCAAGCCTGACCGCAGCGTAGTGGTCAAAGCCCCCACAGGCACGTCCCTGGCCGATGTGGAAGCTGTGGTACGCAAGCGGGCCAACTGGATTCTGCGCCACCAGCGCCAGTTTGCCAGCTATCCCCCACCAACGCCACCCCGCCAATATGTCAGCGGCGAGACCCACCGCTATCTGGGCAGACAATACCGGCTCAAAGTCATCGAGGCCGAAAAGGAATGGGTCAAACTCAGTCGGGGCTATCTTCACATTTGGACCGCCAACCCGCAGGATACAGAACGGGTCAAAGAGCTTCTGGACGACTGGTACAAACGACAGGCAAGCCGGGTCTTCCAGGAACGGCTCGACGCCTGCTATCCACGGGTCAAGCGTCTGGGCATTGCTTACCCGCCACTGGTCATTCGGTCGATGAAGAGTCGCTGGGGTAGCTGCTCGCCGAAGGGCAAAGTCACTCTCAACCTGAAATTGATACAGACACCCGCCGAGTGCATCGATTATGTGATACTCCACGAACTCTGCCATCTGCGAGAGCATAATCACGGGCCGGGGTATTACGCGCTGTTGGGGCAGGTCTGTCCCGATTGGAAGGCGCGCAAGGCCCAGTTGAACAGTTGTGAGGTTGTGTAGCCGAGTGTCCCGTCGCCTGCGAAAAGGAAATCGAAACAGTTACTGTTGTCCAACCCCCCTTTGAAAGTGAGAAGTTCAATGCAACAGCCTATCCAAGTCACGCCCAATCGCCGTTTTTTGCAGCGCGCCGATGGCGCACCCTTTTTCTATCTGGGCGACACCGCCTGGCAGTTGTTCCATCGGCTCAACCTGGCGGACGCGACCCACTACCTGACCAACCGGGCCGCCAAAGGATTTACGGTCATCCAGGCGGTCGCTCTCGCCGAGTTGGGCGGGCTGGATGTCCCCAACGCCAACGGGGACCTGCCCCTGTTGGACCGGGACCCGACCCGCCCCAACGAAGACTACTTCCGCCACGTGGACGCGGTGCTGGCTGCGGCCAATCAACTTGGGCTGGTGATGGGTCTGCTGCCCACCTGGGGTTCCTATTGGAAATCCACCGGCTTCAACGCGGCCCCGATCTTTACGCCGGAATCAGCCCGGGTCTATGGCCGATTTTTGGGCGAACGTTACCGGGAAAGCGACCTGATCTGGATTTTGGGAGGGGATCGCAACGCTACTGATGAAGGGGAGCGGGCGATTATCCGGGCGATGGCCCAGGGCTTGAGCGAAGGCGACGGCGGCGTGCATCTCAAAACCTATCACCCCATCGGGCCGGGACGCTCGGCGGAGATATTCCCTGACGAGGATTGGCTGGATTTTCACATGTGCCAGACATCCCACGGCAGCCATGACCACGACAACGGCCTGCTGATCGAGGCCGATTATGCCCTCGATCCACCCAAGCCCACCCTGGACGGCGAGCCGCGCTACGAGACGATTCCGGTCGGGTTCTACTTCCAGAACCACAACCGCTACGACCGCTTTGACGCCTACGACGTCCGCCAGGCCGCCTACTGGGCAATGTTGGCGGGATCTTGCGGCCACACCTACGGCAACAATAACGTCTGGCAGATGTGGACACCCGAACAGAAGCCGGTGATCTTCGCCGACGTCCCCTGGCAGGAAGCCATCGATCATCCGGGGGCCTTTCAGATGGGTCTGCTGCGCCGCATCTTTGAGCGATACGACTACCAGCAGCTACAGCCTGCCCCGGCGCTTGTGGTGGATGGCCCCCGCTTTGGCGGAGCCAAAATCCGAGCCGCCCTGGCCCAGGACGGCTCGTTTGCCTTTGTCTATTCACCCCAGGGCGCACCCTTCACTGTGGCGCGCAGCCAGCTTAAAGCAGCCAGGGTGGCGGAAATCTGGTTTGACCCCCGCTATGGCGGCACCCATCAGATTCACTTGGGCGACGGCGGCACTTTCCAAACCTACACGCCGCCCACATCCGGTCGAGGCAACGATTGGCTGCTGATTTTGGATGGCCGTGGGGTATAAGTCTATTCACCGCCCCAGCACCGGCAGCCACAGATTCCGCTCCACCGCGGCCTGGGGCACTGTGAGCGGATCGCCCAGGAGCAGGAAGGTGCGCAGGCTCTCCTGGCAGCAGACGCCCTCGCTGAAGAGCGTGCGATAGCCCGCCTGGGTCAGCGCGCCCAGCCGTTTGTCGTCGGCGGCCAGGGACCAGAACTGGCTGTAGAATCCCTGCTGTAGCCAGTCGTGCCCATAGGCCACCCCAAAACCGGTGGACGACCAGATGGCCGCCGCGCCCCCGCTTGTATGCAGCAGCAGCCGCTCGTCGATAGTTGTGCCGCTGAAAGAGGGCAACTGGAACATCCCCGTCAGGCAGGTCATCTCCAACAGCACCGGTAAATTGCCCTGGTTTTTCAGCCCATCCGAATCGTACAGCCCCAGCAGATAGGGCGGCTCCGCATTCAGGTCGGTCGATGCCCACTGCCACTGGTGGGCGTGGCCGATGTACGTGGCGAAGCCGCCGCCCCGGTTGAGTGCATCCAGCGTCTTGCGCCAGGCGACCACCGGGTCCGGCTCCCGCCAGGGTTCCTGGCTGTGGCTGGGGGAGGGGTCGAAGTAGACCCGTTCGATTTTGGCATTGGGCGGCTGCTGAGCTACGGCGGCCTGGGCCGCGATGGCGAAATCGCCTGCGCCGTCCACCCGGCCATAGGCATCCCGGTAGTTGTCGGCCACAAAGATCACCCGTGAGCGTTGGGCCAGGGGCGCGGATGTGCGCTCGTAGCCGAGCAACTTCGCCACATAAAAGGCCACTTCCTCCGCGCTTTTGGCTGGAATGCGCCCCACGGGAATATCGGGCAGAGGATCGTCCAGGGGCGATGCCCCATCCACCTGGCCGAAGCAGCTATCGCAGGCGGTCTCGATCAGCCAACCATCCACGGGCAGGAGGAAGGGGGGGATGAAGTTGATGTTATTTCGTTTCGTGTAGTTGCGTGGATCGCTGGTTCCGTCGCCCACCAGAACGATCGCCTGGGGCGGCTGAAGGCCGTTGGCGGTTCGCCAGCGCACGAAATCCCGGATGGCAGCCGGGTCCACCTGACCGCTGCTCCAGCCCTCGTAGATATGGGCCACATCCACCAGCACAGCCCGATAGCCCTGGCTGGCCCGCTGATCCAGTAGGGGTTGCAGGGCAGTGTGAAAGAGTGCCGGGGCGATGTAAAGCGCGTCCGCATTCAGAAATGGGTTGAAGTCCAGGGCTGGGAGCAGCGTCAGGGCGGGTGTTAGAAGTTCGACTTCAGAAAGAAGTTGAACTTCTGGGTTTTCACGCAGTCGAACTTCTGACGCGCCCGTTTGCCCGCCGCCGATGAGGGGCAAGTACAGCCGGGTCTGGTCGGCCAGGAGCAGAAAGCGGCGCTGGGGTTGGCTCTGCAAGCTCAGGCTGCCGTTGATGCTCCCAGGCAGATCGACGCGCACGGGCTGGCGGGGGTCAGTGATGTCGTAGAGGCGGCTGATTGGGGCCACCTGTTCCAGTTGCAGAAGCGTCTCTGTATCGCCGTTGACGAAGAGGCCGTCGGAAAAGCCAAAGCGCAGCGCGACCGGACGCTGCCAGGCCATCGAATCGACCATCACCCCATCGGGAACGGCCCCCTCCACTGTTGCCAACGCCAGGTTTTGCCCGCGGGAATCCACAGCAAAGGAGAGGCTGCGATCACCGCTTCCTTCCCAAGAGAGCAGTGTGGACGTATAGCCCGGCAAGGAAACCTGTAAACGGTGACTGTTTTTCGTGTAGCCGGAAACGTGCAGGGTGACGGCGGCGCTGGCCGCGAGGGGGGGCAGCACCGACGAGATGGGCAGGGTGTGGGTGATGGCGGCCAGTTCCGGACCGCTGCGCAGGTCCAGGCCGAACCAGTGGTCTCCGTCCTGTCCGGCCAGGGTGGAGTCGTAGAGAAGCGGGCTGTACCAGACGCCCTCTTCCCAGGCCCAATTCTGGCTGGCCAGTCCAGGGGACGCGTCGCTGGTCAGGGAGCGGGTCGTCATGCGCAGGCCGGAGGTGTCGCCCAGGCTGAGGGTGTAGGCGTCGGTCTGGTTCCAGCGGTCGCCGGGCGGGGGGGCGTAGAAGCGGAGCCAATCCCCCTGGATTTCCACCGCTACCGGAATGCCGTTGTGGGTCATTTGCAGTCGGGCCATCTGGCTGGGGTCGCTGATCAATCCGCGTTCGCCCAGCGCGGCCAGGGGAATCTCCTGCATACCGGTTTGGCTGACAGTGACCCGCAGCCGGGGCTGGGCACTGACGGGCGCGGGTCCGGCTGGCTCGTCCAGAATAAATTTGGCGGATTGGGGTAGGGCTGCGTCAGATTCGAGCAGGCGAGCGCCGTTGACGGTGAAATCGATGGCAGTCGCCTGTCGGGGCGCGGCGGCTGGGCCGTAGAGTGGGCTGATGGCGACTACCAGCAGTTCGACACCGGCCATACGGCCCCGGCGCAGTTCGACAACAGGCGCGGCGGGCAGGGCGTCGCTGACAGTTTGGGCCAGGTCCAGGCGGGGCGGCTGGTCCAGTGGCTGGGGAATGGCCGGGGTGACGGGCTGACCGGGCAGGGCGCGGCGGCCCCAGGCGCGGCTGGTCGATTGTTCGATGTGCAGTTGGGGCGGGGTGGGACCGGTGGCGGCAAAGATGAGCAGGCGGGCGGGTAGCTGTCGCCCGTCCAGGCGCACCAGCGGCCAATCCAGCCAGGCGGCTTCTTCTGTGCGCAGCGTGCCTGGCGATTGCCAGGTCACCCGTACCCCTTCGTCTCTCGGCCCTATTTCCCAGCCGTCTTGGGCAGGGAGCGGATCATCGCTCTCTGCTACGGCCAGCCGGGGAAAAGGCAAAAACCCAGCAGCAAGCGAGTGCTGCTGGGTTGCGATCAGCCCAAAGCAAAGAAGGCAATGGAAAAGGAGGGTCTGCCAGGGAGGCCTACGCACGGTGTTGGCGGCGCAGGAACAGGCCAGCCAGCAGCACAGCGAAAGATGTCAGGGCCAGCCAGATTGCCCCGCCATTGGTGGGCGGATTGCCGCCTGTTTCGGGCAGGGTTTCGGGCGGCAGCGGGGTAGCCGTTGGCTCAGCCACAACTGGCGTTGGGGTGGCTGTGTCCTGGGGCGACGGCGGGGCCGCGGTTGGTACAGGCGTATCGGTGGCCGGAATCGGGGTGGGGGGAATGGGTGTAGGCGGTACAGGCGTATCTGTAGCTGGAATCGGGGTAGGTGGTTCTGCTGTTGGCGGTGTTAAGGCTACCGATGGCCCGGCCAGGGCTGGGCTGATATTCACTACCAGCAGAACCAGGGCAATCAACAGGCCCATCAGACCCAGGCTGATCCCCATCCGTGCAGCGTGTGGACGTTTCATCGCTTAAATTCTCCCCTAAAAATAAAGCATCCGCCGGGACAGAGAAATACTCTCGACCAGCGGATGCAGTCATGCGTAGTAAGAATGTGGTGTGCTCTGCCGGATTTAGCGGGTTTCCCGGTACATCACATGGCGGCGCAGAGTCGGGTCATACTTCTTCAATTCCAGCCGCTGGGTGTCGTTGCGGCGATTCTTTGAGCTTAGGTACATGTGGCTGCTTTCGGTGCTGCGCAGCTTGACAAGTACGCGGGGGCCTTTCTTAGCCATTCTTCTCTCTCCTTCATTCGGTCCATAGCGGGCACAAAAATAACTGAGGTATTATAGCCTGTAGGCGGGGAGGATGCAAATTGAAGGATGGCAAGTGATGGGCGTCTGCGATCCCCTATTGCGCATTCTGCATTCCGAACTCCGCACTTCCTCATTCCCACCGGTAGCCTTTCGGGTCAATGTGGACTTCCACCAGAAAGGGTCCCCCACTGGCGACGGCCTGGGCCAAGGCCGCGTCGCATTCGGCTTCGCTGATGACTCTGGCGCTGGGGATGCCGTGTGCTGCGGCGATGGCGCAGAAGTCGGGCGCAGGGAATTCTGTGCCGTGGACCGGCGCGCCCTGGCGCTGCTGATGGGCGCGGATGAGGTCGATGGCGTTGTCCACAGGCACGACGACAGTGACGGGCAGGCCGAGGCGGGCGAGGACGTTCAACTCGCCCAGGCACATCGCCAGCCCCGCGTCGCCGATGAGGCAGAGAACGGGCTGGTCGGACCGGGCCAGGGCTGCACCGATGGCCGCGGGCAGGGCAAAGCCCATACACGATAGCCCATTGGAGAGGAAGAAGCGGTTGGGGTGCAGGGCGGGCCATTCCAGGCTGCTGAAAATTTTGTGACTGCCCACGTCCACCGCCAGCAGACCGTCCGCGGGCAGGTGGCGGCGCATAGCGGCCAGATAGCTTTGGGGCGAAATCTTCCCAGCTTCGGGTTGCGGCAGGACGCGGGCGGCCAGCTTCTCCCGTAACTGTTGCACCCGGACCGCACCCCAATTCGGGTCGGTGTCAAAGCTGTTGTCGCTCAACTGTTGCAGTATCGGCCCAATCGGCCCCACGTACTCAGCCGCGGCAGGCAGGACCGGGTCTTCGTTGGCCCAGTTGGCAATCCACAGCAACGGCGCGGGATGCTCCCACTTTTTCACCAGTTCCACCACATCGAACCCAACAGCCAGCACACAGTCCGCCTCGTCCAGAATCTCATAGACCGGGTCCGTGCGGGTCAGGCCAAGGGTTCCGGCAGAGAGTGGGTGGTCGTCGGGCAGTGCGCCTTTGGCTTTGGGCAGGACAATCACCGGCGCGCTGGCGGCCTCGGCCAGTTCTTGCAGAGCAGCGTAGGGAGCGTCGGGTTCCAGCCCCAGGCCGACGAGGATGACAGGATGACGGGATGACAAGATGACAGAGAAATCTGGTGATTGGGTGGTTGGATGATTGGGCGGAGGGGGCATCTCGACGCCTGACACTGGGTACTCGACACCCGACACTTCCCGCACCGCTTCTTCGTTGCTGATCTGCAAGTGGACCGGGCCGGGCCGTCCGCTGCGGGTGAGGGCGATTGTGGCCGGGATGGCGGTGGCCGCGTTCTCCGCGGTGACCTCGACGGTGGCTTTGGTGATGGGCGCAAAGATGGCGTGGAGGTCCACCACCTGGTGGGTGTAGTCGGGCAGCAGCTCCGCTGGCTTCTGCGCGGTGATGACGACGACGGGTGCGCGGTCCAGCCAGGCGTGGGCTACCCCGGCCACCGCATTCGTTGCGCCGGGGCCGAGGGTGGTCAGCACGCAGCCGATACCCCCGGTAGAGCGAGCGTAGGCGTCCGCGGCAAAGACAGCGCTGGTTTCGTGGTGCATCAGTTCAAAGCGAATGTCCCGCTGGCGCATGGCTTCGAGCACGGCCACCACTTCGCCCCCGGGCATTCCAAAAACGACAGAAATGCCCGCGGCGTGGAGAGCGTCGGCGAGGGTTTGGGCGGTTGTGGTCATGGGATGGTTCCGAATGGGTGATTTGTCGCGGGATTTTGACGATAGACGGCGGACGATAGACCGCGGACGACAGACGAACCTGAAGTGACGAAATCTCCGTTTCCGTTCGTCTGCCGTCCGCGGTCCGCGGTCATCTTTTAGAATACGAGAACTCCGCGCGCCACCTTCCCCGCTTCCATATCTTCAAAGGCCAGGGCGATGTCGTCCAGGGGGTAGCGTTTGGTGATGAGCTTGTCCAGGTCGAGTTTGCCCGCCAGATAGAGCCGTTGCAGGTTGGGCAGGTCGATGTCCGGGCGGGCGGACCCGGCGAAGGAGCCGAGCAGGGATTTGTTCTGGAAAATCAACTGACCCGCGGAGATAGGCACGTCCTCCAGCGCGGAATGGAGACCCATCACTGTCGTCACACCCGCGGGGCCGGTGGCGTTGAGGGCCTGGGGAATCGTGCGCGCCGAGCCAACGCTGTCGAAGCTGTAGTCCGGGCCGCCGCCAGTGATGGCTTTGAGCGCTTTCACCGGCTCTTCGTGGAGGGCGTTGACGGTGTGGGTCGCGCCCAATTGTTTGGCAAATTCCAGCTTTTCGTCGAAGACATCGACCGCAATAATCGTATGGCAGCCCGCCACCACACAGCCCAGAATGGCGCTGAGACCGATGCCGCCGCAGCCAATGACCGCCGCGCTGCTGCCGGGGCGCACATTGGCTGTGTTGATGACCGCGCCCACGCCGGTAATTACTGCGCAGCCGATAATCGCACCCACTTCAAAGGGTACGCCCTCCTGCAAATGGACCGCGCCGTCCTCCGGGATGACCGCGTAGTCGGCCATTGTGGAGGCGCTCAGGTATTGCTTGACCGACGCGCCTTCCAGCGAATGGAGACGGGAAGTGCCGTCAACCATCGCGCCCTGGTAGGTGGTGGAGGCGAAGCGCTCACACAGATTGGGCCGTCCCCGCTGGCATTGGGTGCAGATGTGGCAGGCAGGCAGCCAGTTGACCAGAATCCGGTCGCCCACCGCGAAACGGGTGACGCCGGGGCCGACCGCTTCCACAATCCCCGCGCCCTCGTGGCCCAGGACCAGCGGCGGCATTGTGCGCAGTTCGCCTTTGAGGGTGTGCAAATCCGAATGGCAGACCCCCGCGGCGTGGATGCGCACCAGCAGTTCTTTCTCCTTGGGCGGGTCCAGTTCGACTTCGGCGACGGTCAGCCGGTTGCTTTCGGGGACGTAGGCAGCGCGTATTTTCATGTCAGGGACTCCAAGAGTGGGGAATTGGGTGATTGGGTAACTCTCGTTGGGGATATTGTAGCGCAAAAGGGGCGGGGAGGAAAGGAAGGCAAAGGGAGACGGCAAAAGGCAGAAGGGAGCGCCGGAAGACCGGCGGAAGGCAAAAGTGGGGGTGTGTCGTTTGTGGCCCAAAGTGGCTTGAAGGCTTGTCTACGAAATGCTATACTTATGCGCAGAGGAGAAGTTGAACTTTTCTGAAAAGTTCAACTTCTGACACCCATCCCACCCAGCGACAGCGACTGCTGATGCCCCACACACCCACCTACGACGTCTTCATCGCCTATAGCCCCGCGGAGGAGGATTGGGTCCACGCCCAACTGCAACCGGACCTGACAGCCGCGGGTCTCGCCGTCGCCACCCAGGAGGATTTCACCCCAGGCTATCCGCGTGTGGACAATTGGGAGCGCACCCTGGCCGCCAGCCGCCGTCTGCTGCTGGTGATTACCCCGGCCTGGCTGGACGACAACTGGCAGAGTTTCGCCGGTCAACTGGCCCACCAGTTGGATGTGGACGGCAAAGACGGGCGGGTGATTCCCCTGCTGCTGCAACCCACGCCGGAGTTGCCAGATCGCCTAAAACTTTTGGAACCCGTAGACTTCACCGACCCCGCCCGCTGGGAGCGGGAGTGGCCGCGCCTGCTCAAAGCGTTGGGCGTGGAAAAGGGTGTCGCGCCTGGCGATCTTCCTACGGACAGCCTGCCGCCCCACGCACCCCTGCCCCTCGGCTCGCGCATGCCCTATGGCCGCAACCCGCTCTTCACAGGACGGGAGCCGGAACTGCTCGCCCTGGCCGGGGCATTGCGGGCGGGCAGCAGCGTGGCCATCGGCCAGATCGCGGCGGCCACCGGGCTGGGCGGCATCGGCAAGAGCCAAACCGCCGTGGAGTTTGTCCATCGCTACGGGCGCTTCTTCCCTGGCGGTGTCTACTGGCTCAGCTTGGCCGACCCCGCATCTGTGCTGGCGGAAGTGGCGGCCTGCGGCGACTTCCCTGATCTGCCCCTGCCCGAACAGGCCGCGCGGGTGCAGCGCCGCTGGCAGGAGGCCACGCCCCGGCTGCTCATTTTTGACAACTGCGAGGAGGAAGCACTGCTGGACCGCTGGCGACCCCGCACGGGCGGCTGCCGGGTGCTGGTGACCAGCCGCCGCGCGTCCTGGGACCCGGTGCTGGGCGTGCAATCGTTGGCCCTGGGCGTGCTGCCCCGGTCCGAAAGCGTGGCCTTTCTGCATAAATTCCGCCCAGACCTGCCCGCCGACGACCCGGCGCTACACGCCCTGGCCGACGAGTTGGGCGATCTGCCCCTGGCCCTGCATCTGGCGGGCAGCTATCTGCACCGCTACCGCCACAGCGTCACCCCCGTTGCCTACCGGGATGACCTGCGCCGGGTGGAGTGGGCGGGTACAGAGACCCGCCCGTACATCGATCACCCCTCCCTGCAAAGCGGCGGCATTTCGCCCACCGGCCACGAACAGCACGTGGCCCGCACCTTTGCCCTCAGCCTGGAACGGCTGAACCCGGACGACCCCGTCGACGCCCTGGCCCTGGCCCTTCTGCGTCGGGCCGCCTGCTTTGCGCCGGGCGAGCCGATTCCCCGGGGGCTGCTGTTGAGTACGCTGGAGGAGAGAGACCGCGGACCGCAGACGGCAGACGGCGAAGACGCGACGGCGGTCGGTCGTCCGCGGTCCGCGGTCGATGCGCTCCTGCGCCTGACCGAATTGGGCCTGCTGGACGAGGCTGACGACGGCGCTGTGCAGATGCACCGGCTGCTGGCGGCCTTTGTGGGGCAGAGGGCGGAGGCGGTGGAGGCGGTGGAGAAGGCTGTTCTGCCAGAGGCCAAGCGGCTCAACCGAGCGGGCGATCCCCGAATGTTGCTGGCGTGGCAATCCCATCTGCGCCACTTGACCGACCAGGCGTTGCTCCGCAAGGACGAGGCCGGGGCCAATCTGGCCAATGAACTCGGCTACCATCTGCAAGCAGGGGGAGATTTGGCCGGGGCACGGCCCTACTACGAGCGAGCCTTGGCCATACGGGAGGAGGTGCTCGGCCCCCAGCATCCGGACACGGCTCAGAGCCTGAACAATCTGGGCTATCTGCTGCGCGCAGGGGGAGATTTGGCCGGGGCGCGGCCCTACTACGAGCGAGCCTTGGCCATACGGGAGGAGGTGCTCGGCCCCCAGCATCCGGACACGGCTCTGAGCCTGAACAATCTGGGCGCACTGCTGGATTCGATGGGAGATTTGGCCGGGGCGCGGCCCTACTACGAGCGAGCCTTGGCCATACGGAGGAG
>JAUIHI010000027.1 GCA_030432295.1 Anaerolineae bacterium
AGCCTTTCTGCGTCGTCGGCCTGCCACCAAAACCACCGTCTTCCCGGCGTAAAGATGCTCTGCTATCCGTTTCTATTCTGTTTTTATCCACCATTTCTCTGTCAACATATTTCAGGACTTGACACCAATACCCAATACCCAATACCCAATACCCAATACCCAATACCCAATACCCAATACCCAATACCCAATACCCAATACCCTTCTCTACGCCTTTTGCAGCTTATCCGCCACCAGTGATGCCAGGAGGGTACGTTCCCGGTCGCCGTCAAAGAGAATCGAGATGCGCATCTCTGCGCCTTCTCCGTCCAGGGCTGTGATGACACCCTCGCCAAAGCTGGTGTGCTTCACCCGTTGACCTTCGGTCAGGGTTTTGAACTTGCGCACAGCTTTGACCGGATCGGCTTTTTTGGCCGCTGCCGTGCTGGACTGTTGTAGCTCCGCCGAGATGCCCGCTTCCCGGTCCCGCCAGCTTTCGGCCAGAGTTGCCAGGGTCTGTTCCGGTTTGGTGTGCAGATTGCCCCGGATGCGGTTGGCCTCTGCGATCACCTTTGCCAGATCGTTCATGGCTTTCTTCTTCTGTGCCTTCGCTTTGTCACTTTGGGCCACCACTCGGCTAGCCCGGCTAAGCACAGTCAGCAGGCCATCCATCTGTTTGACCGGATCGTCCAGTGGATCGATGACTGCCAACTGCACGCCGTTGGCTTTGCACATTTCCACACGTGTCTGGTCCCGCTGTTCGTCTTCCAGCGCCTCCCAATCGCTGCGGCGGCCCTGGCCTTTGGCAGTCAAGCCGGTGAACCGCACAGCCACGTCGATGCCGGGGAAGAGATAGTCCAACTTCAGCCGTCGCCGGGTGGCTGGGTTGATCAGCCAGGCCGGGCTGACATTCGGCTGCATCTCCTGGCCGTCGAAGCCCCGGGCCAGAATCTCCCGCCAGGCGTTCATATGCAGATAAGTAGACATTCGGCTGCTCCTGTGGATTGCAAGAAGTCCGACTTATTCGTAAAAGCCGAACTTCATTTTTGGTTCATTCTCTCCTGTCAGTCTAGCACATTTGTTCCTTTTTTGGAAATCAGATTGCCCAATTATGCCCCAGTCTGTTCACGAAGCCGACCCCTCTGCCACACCCGATCCATCCACTTCCAGCGCCCGCAGTATGGCCAGTGCGGCCGCGCTGGTGATGCTCTTCTTCATCCTCAGCCGGGCCACGGGTCTGCTGCGCGAGGTGGTCATCGGCGCCCAGTTTGGGACCAGCGCGGAATTGGACGCCTATCTGGCCGCCTTTCGCGTGCCCGATCTGCTCTTTCAACTGGTGGCCGGGGGCGCGCTGGGCAGCGCCTTCATCCCCACCTTTTCCGCATCCTGGAGCCGGGGCAATCAGGCTGCGGCCTGGCTGCTTTTTAGCCGCATCCTCAATCTGGTCACACTCTTTCTGGTTGTGCTGGCGGGCAGCGCCGCGCTCCTGGCTCCCCTGCTGGTGGAGCGGGTGATCGCGCCCGGGTTCAGTCCCGACCAACAGGCGCTGACTGTGGACCTGATGCGCTGGATGCTGATCAGTACCGTCGTCTTTGGGGCCAGCGGGCTGGTGATGGGTGCGCTGAATGCGGCCCAGCACTTTCTGCTGCCCGCGGCCGCGCCGGTTCTCTACAATACGGCGATCATTGGCGGGGCCTGGCTACTGGCCCCGCGGTTGGGCGTCTATGGGCTGGTGATCGGTGTGGTGATCGGCGCACTGGCCCATCTGCTCGTCCAGTTGCCCGGTCTGCTGCGCCGGGGGGCCGTCTACCGCTTCAGCCTGGGCGCAGGCGATGCCGACGTGCGCGAGGTGGCCCGGCTGATGGGGCCGCGAGTGTTGGGGCTGCTCTTTGTCCAGCTCAACTTTCTGGTCAATACAATTCTGGCCAGCAACCTGCCCGCGGGCAGCCTGAGCGCGCTCAACTACGCCTGGCTGCTGATGCTGCTGCCCCAGGGCATCTTTGCCCAGGCCATCGCCACTGTGGCTTTTCCCACTTTTGCCGCCCAAATCGCCACGGGCAAACAGGCGGAGATGGGGCGCTCCCTGGCCCGCATCCTCTCGACGGTTCTATTTCTCACATTGCCTGCCACTGTCGTTTTGTTGGTGCTGCGTCTGCCTCTGGTCCAGTTGCTATTTCAACGGGGCAGTTTCTCTCTGGAAAGCAGCCACAGTGTCGCCTTTGCCCTGCAATTCTATGCCCTGGGGCTGGTGGCCCATTCGGTGGTGGAGATCGTCGTGCGGGCCTTCTACGCCCTCCACGACACATTGACGCCAGTGCTGGTGGGTGTGGGCGCGATGGTCCTGAATATTCTGCTCAGTCTGCTCTGGATTGGCGGGATGGGCTACGGCGGGCTGGCTCTGGCCAACAGCGCGGCCACGGCTGTGGAAATGGTGGTGCTGGTCTGGCTGCTGGGCAGGCGACTGGGCCGGATCGATCTGGCCGCGCTGGGCAGCAGTCTGCTGCGTTCTGGGCTGGCAGCGGCTGGGGTGGCCGGTGCGCTTTTGCTCTGGTTGGGCTGGATAACAGAGCAGCCACAACTCGACGCACTCTTGCCGCCGGGCTGGGTAGCAGGGCTGGGCGGATTGGTGCTGGCTGGGCTGGTCTATCTGCTGCTCAGTATGGCGTTGGGCAATCAGGAGTTGCGCAGCTTCACATCTCTGCTGGGGCGGCCTTCCCTAACACGAAACAAATGAACCGCTAATGAAAAGAATAGAAACCTGTGCTACACTAATTCGTAGTGCAGGATGTTAGAATTGTCGGCAGTATTGTCATTTGGACTTTTGGCTTGGAGGAGCTAAGCAATGTTAGGTGGATACGGCTTATATATTTTGTTCAGTCTTCCCGCGCTGTTGCTGGGGCTTTGGGCACAGGCGAAGGTCAAATCGGCCTTCAACAAATACTCCAAAGTCGGTACAGGCCGTGGGCTGGCGGGCGCCCAGGTTGCCCGGATGATTCTGGACAGCAACGGCTTGCAGGCCGTCAATGTGGAGGAAGTCAACGGCTTTCTCAGCGATCACTACGACCCGCGCAGCAAGACGTTGCGTCTCAGTTCGAATGTCTATGGCAGCCAGAGTGTGGCCGCGGTGGGCGTGGCGGCCCACGAAGCCGGTCACGCCATTCAGGATCAGCAGGGCTATGCCGCGCTCAATCTGCGCAGCGCGATGGTTCCCAGCGTGCAGATCGGCAGTTGGGTGGGACCGATTATCTTTTTCATCGGTCTCTTTCTGAATGTCCCGTCTCTGGCCTGGGCTGGCTTGATCTTCTTTGGCGCAACCGCACTCTTTACGGTCGTCACCCTGCCTGTGGAGTTCGACGCCAGCAAGCGGGCCAAGGCTATTCTGGTCAACCAGGGCGTTGTGACGACCACAGAGTTGCAGGGCGTCAATGCAGTGCTGGACGCGGCCGCTTTGACCTATGTGGCCGCGGCTTTGCAGGCCATCAGCACACTGCTCTATTACGCCTTTATTTTGATGGGGCGGCGGGACTAAGAAAGGAAGTAATCGAATGTTTGTACAATTCAATCGTTTTGGACAGCGTTTTGGCAGCCGGGCTGGTGGCAATGCCGGTTGGCTGCTGATGGGGCCGGGACTGCTCCTGGCTGGGGTCGGTCTGGCGATCCTCATCTGGCCGGACCTGCTGGCTTTTATGGTGGCCGGGCTGTTGCTCTTTGCCGGGTTGACCTTGGCCGCCTGGGGTTGGCAGATGACCCAACTTCAGAAGCGTATGCAGAATCAGGCACAAAGCGGGTATACTGAAGTCTATTACGAAGAACCCCGCTACTAGCGTGACATAGCCGTCAGAATTGTCGGGAAGGACAGAGGAATGATTGAAGAACCGAAGACCCGCAACCGCAACCGCAGCGCCTGGTTGATTCTGGGTGGAATTGGGGCGCTTTCGATTTTCGCCATCTGCGCGCTGGTCGTGGTGGCGGGCTTTTTTCTGGTCGTCACACCAAACAGCCGTGTGGAAAGCAGCGAACCCGCCTCCTTGCGTGCGCCAGTGGTACAGCAGGTGGCAACCCCTGCGCCACCGACCCAGCCGCTGGTGATCAGCGAAGGGGTGACTGACTACGAGACCGCCGTGCTGGTTGCCATCTATGAGAAGGTGGGGCCGTCGGTGGTGAATGTGGATGTGCTCAGTTTTGAGCGCAACCTGCCCCAGCAACTGCTGCCCCCGTCGTCACAGATCGATCCGGATTTACTGATCCCCCAGGGCCAGGGGTCCGGCTTTGTCTGGGATACGGAAGGGCATATCGTTACCAATGCCCATGTGGTGGACAGCGCGGATCAGGTGCAGATCACTTTCCCCGACGGGACGGTGACAATTGCAGAGGTGATTGGCATCGATCCCCACAGCGATCTGGCCGTACTGAAGATCGACCCCACCGGATACAATCTGGTGCCGATATTGCCGGGTGATCTGGACCAGATGAAAGTGGGGATGCGGGTGGCTGCCATCGGCAATCCCTTTGGCTTTGCGGGCACAATGACCAGTGGCATTGTCAGCGCCATCGGGCGCAGCATCCCCGGTCTTGCCAGCTTTAGCATTCCCGAATCCATCCAGACGGACACGGCCATCAATCCGGGCAACTCCGGCGGGCCATTGCTCAATGAACAGGGCGAGGTTATCGGTGTCAACGCCCAGATTCGTTCGGACGAGCGGGCCAACAGCGGTGTCGGCTTCGCCATCCCCATTACAATTGTCGAGCGGGTGATTCCTGTGTTGATCGCCGAAGGGCGCTACGAGCACTCCTACATTGGCATCAGCGGCAACACCTTCAGCCCCATCTGCGCCGAAGGGCTGGGCCTGGACGCCGAAATTCGCGGCGCGTATGTGAGCAGTGTTCTGTCCGGCACGCCTGCAGCCAGGGGTGGCCTGCGCGGGGGGAACGAGGAAGTTCAAAACGATTCCATCGGCATCTGCCCGACAGCGGCGGGCGGCGATCTGATCACCGCCATTGACGGCAGCCCGGTGACCCGTTTCGATGACCTGCTCATCTATCTGGAGCGCTACACCAGCCCTGGCGACAGCGTAACCCTCAGCGTCCTGCGCGACGGCAGGACGATTGAAGTCGATGTCACATTGGCTCCCCGACCCGACTCTGTGCAGCCGTAGGCGATACTGCGATAAGCTACTGAGATAATGGAGTGATGGGGCGGAGGCTTTCGTTGCCCCATTTGGCAGGACAAGAAAAAAGGAGGGGCTGTGTGCGCACACAGCCCCTCCTTTTTTTGATGGGCACAGACTACAATATCTCGGCCCTATTCCTCAAAATCAATGATGTGTTCTTCCGTCCCCTGCCGCCAGACGCCGTTGCCATCGCCCACGGCCCAGGTGGAGCGGATGCGGACCGTCCGTTTGGGCCGTCCGCTCTCCTGCTGTGCGGGGGCAGCCCGGCGGGTTGCCGGGGCCGGGCGTGGCGTCGTCACTGCCGGGGGATTCTGGGCCATATCTTCCAGCCGTGCCCGCAGCAGTTTCCAGCCAGCGCGCACAGCCCAGCTCGCCAGACCTGCCGCCACAGGCAGCGCGGCGGCGGCCAATTGCACGGGCAGCTTTCGCTGTTCAACGGGCAGTCCCGCGCTTGTGTCATAGCCGCAGCTACTGCAAAAACGGCTGTCGAGAGCGACTTTGCCGCCACACTGGGAACAGACTCTGGATACGTCGCTCATGGCGATTCCTTTCATACGGATCAAAGCGTTGTGCTGCTGGGAGTATAGCACCCAGCGCCTTCTCTCTGCAAGCGTAGCAGCTTTCCCACAACCTGATGGCTCCGGTGGATTGGGTTTTGGCCCGCCCACGACTATAATTGGGGAATGAACGAAACGAGCAGTGAACCTCTATGCGTACCGTCCTGCTAAGCAAAGCGCTGGTCGTCGGCGCTTATCAACGCAAAGCCGAAGAGATCGCCCGCCTGGGCGTGGACCTGACTGTGCTGACCCCTCCCGCCTGGCGGGATCGTCGGGGCGAGCAGGTGGCCGAACGCATCTACACCGCTGGCTATGAATTGCGCACCATTCCCCTCCGATTCAACGGCAACTTCCATCTGCACCACTACCCGACCCTTTTGCGGGAATTGCAGGAGCTGTGCCCGGATGTGGTCCATCTGGACGAGGAACCCTACAATGCGGCCACCTGGCTGGGACTGCGGGCCGCGCGTCGAGTGGGGGCGGCGGCTACTTTCTTCGCCTGGCAGAATATCCAGCGCAGCTATCCACCCCCTTTCCGCTGGTTCGAGAAAGCCGTCTACGCAGGCTGTCCCCAGGCCATCGCCGGCAACCGGGACGCGGCAGACGTATTGCGCCGCAAAGGCTATGCCGGGGAAATCACCGTCCTGCCCCAGTTCGGCGTGGATCCGGCCCTCTTTTCGCCGCCAGAGCAGCCTGAGGCGAGTGCCACCCTGCGGATTGGCTATGCGGGTGGTCTATTGCCGGAAAAAGGCGTGGACCTGCTCCTGCGGGCCTGTGTCAATCTGCGGGGCGAGTGGCGGTTGGCGATTGCCGGGGGCGGGGCCGAGGAAGCGACTCTACGCGGGATGGCTGAAGAATTGGGCGTGGCCCCGCGGGTAGAATGGGAGCAGCGTATCCCCAGTGACCGTATGGCTGGCTTCTATCAGGCGCTGGATGTGCTGGTGTTGCCCAGTCGTACGTTGCCCAACTGGAAGGAGCAATTTGGCCGGGTACTGATCGAAGCAATGGCCTGTGGGGTGGCTGTGGTGGGCAGCAATTCCGGGGAGATTCCCCACGTCATTGGCGACGCCGGGCTGATCTTCCCAGAGGACGACGCAGCGGCCCTGACGGATCATCTGCAACATCTGCTGGACGACCGGGCCGAGGCCAAAAGACTGGGTGAATCAGGCCGGGCCCGGGTGCTGGCCCATTTCACAATGGCCCACATCGCCGCGGAGACAGTGGCTGTCTATCACAAACTATTGGAGACGGGTCGATGAATTTAACCACAAAGACACAAAGACACAAAGAAAAAATTCTTCTTTCTTTGCTTTTCTTCGTGCCTTTGTGTCTTTGTGGTTAAACCCTATGCACATCGCCATCAACGCCCAACTGCTGAATACGGAGGAGAGCTACCGGGGCGCGGGGGTGAGCAACTACAGCCAGAATTTGCTGGCTGCGCTGGGCAAAGAACCGGGCGGCCATCGCTTGACGGCTTTTGTCTCTGACCCGCACTTTTACACCGAAAACGTGACTCTGCGCCGCAGCCGGGGCTTTGTGGCAAACCCCCTGGCCCGCATCGCCTGGGAACAGACTGCCCTGCCCCTGGCGTTGAAGCAATTGGATGCGGATCTCATCCACGGCCTGGTGAACGTACTGCCTCTGGCGACGAATCTGCCCGGTGTGGTCACTGTCCACGACCTGAGCTTTGCGCGGATGCCGGAGAAACTGCCGCCGGCCAAGCGTTTCTACCTGACCCGTCTCTGTGGGGCGAGCGTAGCCAGGGCGCGGCGGGTGATTGCAGTCAGTCGCCAGACCGCCGACGATTTGATGGATTATTTTGGAGTAGACGCACAAAAAATTGAAGTTGTGTATAATGGGGTGGCTGAGAGCTTTCACCCCGGAGAGGCGGCAGGAACTGAACAATTTCGCATGTCCGCTGGCCTGCCGGAGCGGTTTCTGCTCTATCTGGGCACGTTGGAACCCCGCAAGAATCTGGCGCGTTTGATCGACAGCTACGCCCGCTGGCGGGAGAGCGATTCAAACGGGCGCGATGTGGCGCTGGTGTTGGCCGGTGGCAAAGGCTGGTACTATGACGAAATCTTTCAGCGGGTGCGGCAACGGGGGCTGGAAGATGTGGTCCATTTTCCCGGATTCATCCCTGCCGCTGTGCTGCCTCACTGGTATCGGGCTGCCGAAGCTTTTGTCTATCCCAGCCTCTTTGAGGGCTTTGGCCTGCCTGTGGCCGAGGCGATGGCCTGTGGCACGCCGGTGATTTGCAGCGACGCGGCCAGCTTGCTGGAAGTGGCCGGGGACGCAGCCCTGATCTTTCCCGCCGAGGATACGGATGGGCTGGTGGATGCCTTGCAGAGGCTCTTTGCCCAGCCGGAAGTAGCGGCTGATCTGGCCCAACGGGGCTTGGCCCGCAGCCGTCGTTTTACGTGGAAACAGACGGCCCAGGAAACACTGACCGTCTATGCCGATGCAATGTAACGCAAGCTGTTAGCTTGTGAACCAGCGCAGGCTAACACTTGCGTTATGATGCTCAGAGTGATGACAACGACAGCCAAACCTTTGAAACGAACTCGTACAACCGCCACAGATCAGGACAATTGGCTGGTCGTTGTTGCCCAGCGCATCGGCCCTGCCTGGTGGCCGCTGCTCCTGCGCCTTTCCGATCTGTTGCTGATGGCCGTGGCCTTTTTGCTCTCCTATTGGGTACGCTATCGGCTGCAATGGTTTCGGGCCGTCGATCCTGCCTTTCAGACCGATTTTGTCACCTATCTGCCCTTCGCAGGGATACTCATCGCCATTCTCTTCGTCTCCTTTGCTTTTTCTGGGGTCTATCGTCAGCGGCGGGACCGGGGCTGGCTGGAGGAGGTCTATACGATTGCCACGGCCACTACCCTGGGTGTGGTGACGCTGATTATCCTCAACCTCATTTTTGGCGAACTCTCCTACAGCCGTCTGATTTTCCTCTATGCGGCTGTCTTTGTCATACTTCTGCTGGGGATCAGTCGGGCTGTGATTCTGCTGCTTCGGGGCTATTTGCGGGCGCGGGGGGTGGCCGTGCAGCGGGTGGTGCTGGTGGGCGCAGGGGATGTGGGACGGATGGTGATGCGCAATATCGCGGCCCGCCCCAATCTGGGCTATCGGCTCATCGGCTTTCTGGACGACAATCCCACGAAAAATACCACCGACATCGGGCGCTTCAAAGCCCTGGGACCTTTGGACAATTTTGAGCAGGTGCTCTCGGCCTATCCCGTGGACGAGGCTATCATCTGTCTGCCCTGGCAGAGCCACCGCACAGTGGCCCGGCTGCTCAACCAATGCGAGCTGGCCGGCGTGCGGGCGCACATTGTGCCGGACCTTTTCCAGTTGACGAAGAATCAGATGCGGGTGGAGGACCTGAACGGTGTGCCGCTGATCAGTACACGGGATGTCTCGATTGCCGGGGTGAATCTCATCGTCAAGCGGCTGATGGACCTGGCGATCGTCTCCGTCGGCGCGATCTTTGCCCTGCCGGTGGGGCTGCTGATCGCACTTGCCATCCGTCTGGATTCCTCTGGGCCGATCATCTACAGTCAAACCCGCGTGGGCAAGAACGGCAAGCACTTTGCCATCTACAAATTCCGCTCGATGGTTATAGACGCGGAGGAGCGTCGGGAGGAGGTCGCCGCGCTCAACGAGGCCACCGGCCCCCTCTTCAAAGTGCGGGACGATCCCCGGCGCACGCGGGTGGGGCGTTTTCTGCGCCGTTTCAGCCTGGACGAATTGCCCCAACTCATCAACGTGCTGCGCGGGGAGATGAGCTTTATCGGTCCCCGCCCCAATCTGCCCGAAGAGGTGGCCCAATACAAAGATTGGCACAGCAAACGGCTTTCGGTCAACCCCGGCATGACCGGTCTGTGGCAGGTGAACGGGCGGAGCGACCTGACCTTCGACGAAATGGTGCTGCTGGACATCTATTACGCGGAAAATTGGAGCCTGGGGATGGACTTGGGCATTCTGCTGATGACCGGGCCCCGGGTGCTTTTCGCGAAGGGGGCGTACTAAAATCGGCGCCCTATCACTGGCTCTCCTGCAGAAAGGCAAATTCTCCCGCAGAGTCGCAGGGGCGCAGAGGATTTCAGGAGCGAAATCTGCTTGTATCAGAGTTCATCAGCGTTTATCAGTGGCTCAAATGGCTTTTTGTAGGAGAGTCATCATTTTTTTGCAATCGCCGCCTGCACCAGAGAAGGCACTTTGGCAATGCCTGCCTGATTCCAGACCCGGTATGCCTCGACGGTGGTCTCTTTTTCTCTCAACGCTTCCGGCTGGTGGAGCAGGCGCTGGATCAGCCCGATCTGTTCCTGGCCGGTCAGCGCCACCCAACCCAGCCCGTAATCCCGAATCATTTCCAGATTGCCTTCTTCCTGGCCGGGGATGAATGTGGTTGCCAGAAAGGGCTTGCCCAGGGTCACGGATTCAAAAAGCATATTGGGGCCAGCCTTGCCCATCACCAGATCGGCGCAGGCCATCCAGGGCGCAATTGTTTTTGTGAAGGGGAGGACGTGACAGCGTTTGTGCTCCCGAAAGTGCCGTTGCAGGAGTTGGTTTGTGCCTGTGGCCAGAATCAATTGTAGGGCTGGGTGGCCCTGGCTATCTGTCAAGGACAGCAGACGCTCGACTGTGCGGGCAAAGCCGGCGCTGCCTTCTCCGCCGCCCTGTAGAAAGATTGTCAAGCGCTGCCGGTTGAAGCCAGTTTCGGCCCAGGCCCACTCTGCTGCCGCCGGATCGGGCGCGTAGAATTGACGGCGGGTGGGCCAACCGATCAGATGGGTCTTGTCTGGCTGCACCTGGGCCGCCAATGCTTGGGCATAGACTTCCCGGCTGGGGGCCAGATGCAGGGCCGCATTCTTCACTGTCAGCCAGGCAGAATGCAGGGTGCGGGGGTCCGAATAGAGCAGGACGAGGGGCATCTGCGGGGCGACTTTCTGCACCGAATAGGAGAAAAAGGGATAGGTGGAGAGGACGGCTGCTGGTCGTTCCTGGGCAATCAGCGTACGCAGACGGCTGCGGATCAGCCCGCTGAAAAGTTTGTGGGTACGGCTGGCTCGGCGCGGCGTATTGGAAAGCTGGAATTCCGCACTCCACAGCCAGAGCGCATAGCGGCTGACCAACTGATAGTGGCGGTGAATCCAGCGGGGCTGGGGATCGATGACACTGCTGGTAAAATCATCCGCCAGGATATCGGCCAAAGATTCGGCCAGACTCACGTGGCCGCCGCCGGTTTTAGAGGTAAGGATCAGCAAGTGGCGTGGATCGTTCATTGCTGGTTTGAATTGTCCGGTGGAGTGATGGGGTGATGGAAGTGACAACGCTCAATTATCGGATGATTGGTTCCGGGCCACCCCTGCTGTTGGTCCACGGCTTTGGTGTCAGCTTCCAAATCTGGCGGGAACTGGCCCCTCTCCTGGCCGAACATTTCTGTCTGATAACGGTGGAATTGCCCGGTCAGGGAGACTCAGCGCCGCCTCGTCCAGGGCAAAGTTACACCGAAGCTGCCGTGACCGCTATCGAGAGTGTACGTCAGAAATTGGGGATTCCCAAATGGGCCGTTCTGGCCTATTCGATTGGGGCTGGCGTGGCTGTCGCCTACACCGCAGCCCACCCGGAGCGTACATCCGCCCTTGTGCTTGTCTGCCCGCCGCTTTTGAAGGGCTGGCGCTGGTGGAATCTGCGTTCTCTGCTCTGGCTGGATGATCGCCAAGCAGCCATCGGCGACTGGCTGCTCTCTGGCTGGCGGCTCTATGGACTGGTGGCACTTATTGGTTTCAACGCTCGCCCCGTTCCGCTCACCCGCGAGTGGGTAGAGGAGATTGTCCGCCAACCCTTGCCTGTGCTGAAAGCGTGTCTGCGGGAATTTCCCCCGGCAGAACCGCTGTTGGCGGGAATAGACGAGCGCTGGCTGTTGGTCTGCGGAACCCGGGATATTGTCTCCATCCGTCCGCCGCGCCGAGGTGTGACAGTCGTCTATTTTGACGGGGATCACAGCGGGCCGGTGCGTATGGCCGAGCCAATTGCCGAAAAGGTGAGCGGTTTTCTGACACAGTAGGGGCACTGCGTCTCATTGCCCTGCAATTATCGAGTGATCTTATGCAACGCGTGTTGATTTTGATGAGTGATACGGGCGGTGGTCACCGGGCCAGTGCACAGGCATTGGCTGCGGGCTTTGCTGAGCGCTACGGCGATCGCTTCGATGTGCAGATGGTCGATCTGTGGACCAATTATACTCCCTGGCCTATCAATCAGGTACCCAAAAGCTACCGGGCACTGGTGACGGATTATCTCTGGCTATGGAAGGCGGCCTGGCGGACTGGTGAACAAACGGTTGTGACCGAGCCGGGGATGCGTCTGGTTGGGCGTCTGGTGCGTCGGGCCATCCGCCGGGCCTTTGACGAATATCAACCGGATGTGGTGATTTCCGTCCATCCGCTGATGCAGCACGTACCCCTGCGCCTGCTGCGCCACAAGCTCCATTCGTCCATACCCTTTGTCACAGTTGTCACCGATCTGGTCTCGGTGGCTTCGGTCTGGTATCACCCGGAAGTGGACCGCTGTTTTGTCGCCAGTGAAGAGGCCGTGCGCCGGGCCAAACGGGTCGGGTTGCGGGATAGTCAGATTAGTTTGGTGGGTTTGCCCATCCGCCCCGCCTTTGCCAAACCCGTGGCGACGAAGGAATCTCTGCGTCTCTCTTTGGGGCTGGATAGCGACCGGATGACCGCTCTGTTGGTGGGTGGCGGTGAAGGGATGGGACCGGTGGGGGAGATTGCCCGTGCGGTGGCGGCACGGCTGGCCGCGGATGGACGTAATGCCCAGTTGGTGGTCATCTGCGGGCGCAATGCAACTCTGCATCGGGAAATGTCTGCCCACCCCTGGCCCCTGTCTGTGCGGGTGGAAGGTTTTGTGCAGAATATGCCCGAATGGATGGCTGCCAGCGATTGTGTGGTCACCAAAGCCGGGCCGGGCACAATCGCCGAATCTCTGGTCTGCGGGCTGCCGATTCTGCTCACCGGCTTCATCCCCGGTCAGGAAGAGGGCAATGTGCCCTTTGTCACGGAGAATGGCGTAGGCGCATACTGTGAAGACCCGGCTGAGATCGGGGCTATCCTCAGCCGCTGGTTTGGTCCGCAGCAAGCGCGGCTGGCCGAGATGGGTGTCAAGGCCAAGTCAATGGGCCGTCCCCAGGCCACCTTTGAGATTGTGGAGGAGATTGCCGGGCTGTTGGACAAATGAAAGAACCGCCGGGTTTCGGAAAACCCGGCGGTTCTTTTGTGTCATCGCCACTGATTCAGCCAGCGTACCTGGCCGACCCACTCCTCGGCGGTGGTTTCGGTCAACATTCGGTCTATGGCACGGATCAGGCTGGACAGGGTCCAGTCTTTTTGATCGGCCACCAGAAGGCCAGCGTGGGTTTGGGTATAGACTAGGGGTACGAAATCCTTGATATTGAAAGTGAAGACGATTCTGCCTCTTTGGGTTGCTTCTCTCAGTTGCGTTTCGTCATCAGCATCTTCCACAATCCACTCATTCGGCGTTCGGGTCACATCGTGACCGCGCTCCGCCAAGACTCTCGCCAATGTTTTGGAAGAGGTGTCGGAGTCAAGATGCAACAGGGGCTTCGTTGGCATATTGGGCCTCTAATCCAACCTCTGTGGCAATTGCCTGATCGATTTCTTCGGTATGTGCGGCATAGAATGCCAGCGCATCCCGTACAGCTGCCTCGCTGACAGGCCACTCATCGGCAATCTGTGCCACTGACAATCCCCAATGCTTGTTTGCCACCACCAGCGTCTTCACGCGCAGATTTGTCCCCCGAATCATTGGCTGCATAGTGCCGGAGCCGCCTCGTTTGTAAGTGACAAGAGGGAAGCGGGGATCGTCCAAACTCTGCTTCAGACCACCCACCTTTTCCGCCACAGCCCATTGAATAAATTGGTTAAGCGAGACCCCCTGCTGCTTGGCCAGGGACTCGGCTTCCTGTTTGAGTGTGCTGGGCAGGTTGAGTGCGTATCGGGCCATTTTTCCACTCCATTTCATCGCTAGAAACACTGAGCACATCGTATGCGATGTGGTAGGGGATGTCAAGTGCCTATTCGATTTGCGTCGAATATCCCTGGATGGCTCCCCTCTGCCATCAGCCCGAAGGCCCGCTCGGCCACTTTTATGCCCAGCCCCATTCCGTGACCGTTGAACCCCACGCAGTAGAAGACGCTGGGCAGATCGGGCAATTCTCCCACCAGAGGCAGGCCGTCGTCGGTAAAACCCATTGTCCCTGCCCAGCGGTGGCTGATGGGCACATCCGCCAGTTCGGGGAAGTATTGGGCAGTGTAGGCGGCAATGTCTGCCTGCACCTTTGCTGTGACGTTTTCGTCCGTGTGCCCCGCTTCTGCCGCAAAATTCAGATGGCGCGCACCGCCGATCAGCCAGCGACCTAACCCCGGCTGATTTGCTTCGGCCACCTGGCGAAAGTAGTAGTAGCCGAAATGGCTGTAGCCCGCGGTGGGGAAGACGAGGGGCGCGGGTTCGCTCACCTGAATCTGTCCCCGCTGGGGATGAACTTTGCCCTGGAAGAAGGGGTGGAGCAGGGCAGAGTAGCCGTTGGTAGCCAGCATAACCCGGCGGGCAGCCACAGTGCCTCGGCTGCTGATCACCCGCAGGCCCGCGCCCTCTGTCGCAATTTTCTTCACTGCCGCCCCACTGATCACCGGCACGCCAGCCGCTTCGATCAGCGCCCGGTTGAAGTGAGCCGGCTGGATCACTCCGTCCGTCGGTCGATGCAGCCCGGCCAGAAAGCCCCGGCCAAAGGGATCGGTGGGCGTGAAGTGGTGGTCGAAGCCGTCTTCCTGTAGCAAGCGCATAGACTTGGCCAGGGCATCTGCCTCCTCTGGGCAGTCGGCCAGCAGCCAGCTTCCGCAGCGCTGGTGGGGGACGCCCAGATCGGCGGCCAGCCCCAGCATCATCTCCCGGTTGTAGATGGTAAGCTGCCAGAGTTCCCTGGCCGTCTGCCGCCCGTATTGCTGGATCGCGCTGGCATAGCTTTCGGCAATCCCACACAGGGCCATGCCTGCGTTGCGGCCTGTCGCTCCCAGGGCGGGCTGGCGCGCATCCAGCAGCAGCGCGTCGATGCCGGCTTGCTTGGCAAACCAGGCGATGCTACTACCGATGACGCCACCGCCCACAATGCAGAGATCGGTCTCCAACGCCAGCGGCTCGGCTGCGTCGCTCACAGGGACAGGCAGGCCGATACTCTGCTGCCAGAAGGAGGTGGTAGCGAAGTGGCTGAGAGGAGAGGAAGCCATAGAGAGAGGTCCTTTTATTTTGTGTGTGCCCGAATATATCCGCTGAGTGCGCGCAGGGGGGACAGGGGCGTGCCTTCTGTGGTGAAGAGATCACCAGCCGGGTAGAGATAGTAGCGGGTGCTGAACCAGACCCAGCGTTGGACCAGCCGGTTTTCGTCCTGGGGGAAGCCCAACGCTTCGTCGGTCAGGCTGTCCAGCAGATCGAAGGAGCCGACCATAAAATCGATCACCCGCGTCGGCGGGAACCCGGCCTCGGCGGGCATCAGAATCCCATACTCTGTGATGTAGAGTGGCTTCTCCCGCTCGCCCCGCTCGGCCATCCACGACCGCATCTGGCGCACCTGCTCCTCCACCAGCCCCAGATCGTCGTGATCTTCCACATCCCACAGCACCCCATCCGTAGCGTCCTCGAAACCGGGGGGCAGATCGACACCCCATTCACCGGCCTGCTCGCGCAGGACAAAGGCGTGGATATTCCAGACATCCACCGCCATCGGCTTGCCGAACTGATCGGCATAGCTGGCCAGCACCGCGTCCAGATAGCGCAGACGCAAAGGGGTCACCTGGCTGATGCCGCCGATGGCGACCTGCGCGGTCGGGTCGGCCAGTTTGATTGTGTGCCAGGCTCGGTAGTACTGACAGGCGTACTCCTTCGGCGTGGCGTCGTCTTGCCAGCGCACGTCCGGCTCGTTTCCCACCAGCCAGACCATTCCGGGCCGGGCCTGGGCCAGGCGATAGATTCTGGTCAGGCCCGGTTGTAGGCCATCGTCCGCCAGTCGGATCATTGGGGCAAATTCCATCCCCAATGCCGCCGCCTGTGTGCCGGGTGCTGTAAATGAATTGGTGGACCAGTTGAGATACCAGCCGGGACGGGGCGACATCCAATCGAAAACGTAGGGATTACCGTCGGGGATGCCCACGCCGATTCGCCAGCGCAGGCTGTAGGGAACCGGCATCTCTTGGGCGGCTAAGTCAAAGAGACCGGTCGGCCGCTCCTGCTTTTCCGGCATTTGGGCTTCGCCCGAAGGGACGAGCGTCTCTGGCGCATTGGAGACAAAGGCGGTGCAGGGGATGGCTTCCAAACTGGCGAGAATCCGCTGGGGAGAGGCTGGGCGGGCACGCAGCCAACCGGCAGTGATTACGCCGATCAACAGAAAGACCAGCAAACGTCTGGCAAAATCTTGCATAGGGAAGTCCGTTTGGAGAGGGGGTTCAGCAGTTCGACTTTTTCCGAAATGTCGAACTGCTGGCAGTCGAGTTAGTGGGCCAGACCTGCGCTCAGGCGGTGCAGGCTGGATTCCAGCCGATCTAGCGCACCGAGCAGGCTGTGGCTCTCTCTGCGCCTGTTGCTCTGATCGAAGACCCGGCGCAATACTTCCGGTGCATAGTTGGCGCTGCGCACCTCTTCCAACTCCTCTTGGACCAGCCGGGGGGATATTTCGATGCCGTGGCGGGCCAGCACCTGCTGAAAGTAGGCGAAGTTCTCGCACAGGCCCACTGTCACCGATTCAAAGCCGTGGTTGATCACCCGCAGGCGGCTGGCATAGTCCATCAGATCGTAGCCGAACATCTTCTGGTCGTCGCTGCGCGGCTCGATGAGAATGATGTCTACGTCCGGGTATTTCTGGCGCAGACTTTTGATGTGATAGCGCAGCCCGGAGTGGAGCAATACCCGCAACACCTGACGGCCAATCGCCCGCATTCCCCCTTCGGAGAGTTGGTGGCCCTCACCGTAGATTTCCCGGGCATTGAGGGGCGTCATCGGATTGATGCAGACGACGAGCTTTGCGCCGGCCTCAATTGCCAGATCGATGCTGGCGTTGCCCCGGATGCTGCCGTCGATGTACTCTTTGCCGTAAATTTTCACCGGCTTGTAAAGCAGAGGCACTGCGCTGCTGGCCGCCACGGCTTTGCTGATGGGAACGACACCCTCGCCGCCTTTGCCAAAGATAGCCCGATCGCCTGTGTTCAGATCGGTGGCGACGATGTAAAGGTCCTTCTCCAACAGGTCAAAGCGGTTGATGTGGCCGGGTTGGGCCAGCACTTCGTCCAGATAGCGCTCCAGCGCGCTGCCGCTGTAGAGACCAGCAGGCAACAGATCGGTCAGGTCCCACAGAAAATCGGTGATTGTCATATCGGTGAGATGATTTGTGTAGGCGCGCAGGGTGCGCAGAAATGTGGCAGGCAGGCCGGGGATGCGACGTAGCGCCCCGCCCAGATTGGCCTGAAAGATGTCGTTGGCCTGAATGCCCCGTACCTCCGGGTGGTTGTCCTCGATGGCCTGCATCATCTCGGTTGGGGTCATGCCGTTGGCAATCATCGACCCCACCAGCGCGCCCGCACTCGTCCCCACATAGATGTCAAAGTCGTTGACCGAGTGGTTGGTGAGCATATCGTTCATAGCCCGCAGCGCGCCGATCTCGTAGACAGCGCCGGTGATGCCACCCCCAGCCAATACCAGCGCGCTCTTGCCTGCGCCGGGTCTGCTGCCATTGGCTTTGCCCGCAGAGCGGACGGTTGGGGGGATATATTCTTCTATTTCGTCGTCGATTTGCATAGCCATAGAGTCCACTCTGACTTATGAGTTGCGCTGAGAATAGGAGGCGCAGACAAATCCAGACTGCGTTTGTCTGTCGGGATAATCAGCAAAAATCAGTTCAAATCATCAAACTCAGCGCCCAGCGTCTTCGTCTTCTTCTTCCGCCAGGGCGTTGAGTTGTTCGGTCAATTGGGTCAGCTTGTCCCGCAGGTCCACAATGTCCCGGTTGGTGGGGATATTCAGCCGGTGCAGAATAGCTGCCATATTTTCGTCGAGCCGGGTCAGTTCTTTGCCCTCGCTCTGCAATTCTGCGGCCACGGATTTGGCCTGTTCCGCGCTCAGCTTCCCGGCCTTGACCAGTTGGGAGAGACGTTCTTCGATGAGTCCCACACCCGCGGGCAGACTGCCCTGCACCTGACGCAGTAGGAAGTCGAGGGTATCGCCGCCTGTGCGGATCAGATTTGTCATCAGGGATTGGGGCAGGAAACCGGACTGGCGCTTCTCCATTTCCAGGATAATCTGGCTGAGGGTAAGGCTGGTCAGATCGTCGCCCGTTTCGTGGTCCGTGACGGTGACCTCCGCGCCGTCCTGGATCATCTGCGCGATCTGCTCCAGCGTCACGTAATGCTTGGCTTCCATGTCGTAGAGTTTGCGGTTGGGGTAGCGTTTGATCTGGGGCATGGACATTTCCTGCTAAAAATGGGCAATCTGATATTTTGGTCATACGCGGTGGCAAGTGTGGAGATGATAGCACACAATGGCGCGGTGCGTCAATCGTCGTTTTTGCATAATGTCTATTGGATGAGCAGTGCCGAAACAAAAATCTTGTCGAACTGTCAGGACGACGCAACCTACAAAGAAGCGAGACATCCGTGGGAATGATACGGAGTCTCGCTTCTTTCAAGTTTTGGGTTAGGGAACTACCAGCCGAAGCGTTCTTCCAGCCAGGGGTCGCCTTCCATGTGATAGCCGTGGCGCTCCCAGAAACCGGGCCGGTCGCCCTGCATAAATTCCAGACCCCGCAGCCATTTGGCGCTCTTCCAGAGATATTTTTTGGGCACGAGTAGGCGCATGGGATAGCCGTGATCCGGTTCCAGGGGCTTGCCGTCGTAGAGATAGGCCAGCATTGTGTCGTCGTCGTCCAGCACATCCAGGCCGATGTTGGTGGTGTAGCCCTGATCGCAGTGGGCCATTACGTGGGTGGCTGCCAGGTCGATGTCGAGCAGCTTCACAAAATCCCGCCACGCCACGCCGGTCCAGGTGGTGTCCAGTTTGCTCCAACGGGTGACGCAGTGGATGTCCACCGTCTGGGACTGCTGGGGTAGTTCCATCAGATCGGCCCAGGAGAAGCGCTTCTCCTCTCCCACCAGCCCGAAGACCCGCAGGTCCCAGCCGTTGAGATTGGGGTAGCGCACAGTCTCCCCGTAGGTGAGGACGGGAAAGCGCTCGCTGAGAAACTGGCCGGGGGGCGTTCGCTCGTCCCGATTCTCGCCGGGCAGGTTCTTCACACGCTTGAGGCGTTCGACTTTTTTGAAGGGGTTTTCAATGCGCATAATCCTATATCTCCGCGGTCACAAAGGCCAAAGCAGCCTTCTGCTGAGCAATCTGGTCAATCTCTATTTCCAGTGCATTTATAAACTGTCTGACATCAGATGCTTCCACCGAAAATTTACCGCCAACATAAACTGGTTTGGGCTGGTCGTCTGCCCGTATCATCACACAGACAGTTACCTCTCCCTCGCCATTGGGCGACAGATCAGCATCCAGGAGAGAAAACTCAAAGTCCAATTCGGCAGGAACAAAGACAAATGATTCTGTATCTCCAAACAAATCGCCGTCGTCTTCATTTGCAAAATCTAAGAAGTGGCGCGCACTGGTTATCAATCGACGGTAATCGTTCAGGGCTAATGTCGGGGTGCGTTGCGGTTGTACAAGCAGAGTCTGACGGTTGACCAGAATGCGCAAGAGAAGATCACTGCGAATCCACTCCTCGCCAGGAATTTCAAATTCCAGAGGCATCAAATGAAAGGTAAACTGCTCAGTTTTGAGTTTGGCCATTTGATTTCACCGCCACCCGTAATTACGGGCCAAATTGTGTAACTCGTGTTTTGTCACACTTGCCAGCACTGTCACAACCCCGTCGTCGTCCAGGACAACGATGTCGTATCGATTGGTGCTTTGCCTTTTCGCAAAAACTTGAGCGCCGTCGTCCTGCACAAAACGATGGGAGAAACTATCGATCACACCATCCACATCTACCGAGCGTTCTGTCAATCGACGAGTCGCGTGCTTTGTAAGTTTTCTGCCACCGGCTGTGTACTCGTACTCATCCACGGCCAAACCTCATCGAGTGACTCTGAATCCGCTCGATTCGTTCGCATCTTTTTATGCCACAAAGCGCTTCAACACCAGCGTCGCGTTCTGGCCGCCCAGGCCAAAGCCATTGCATATCCCCGCATCCACCCTGTGTTCTCGGCTCTGGTTGGGTACGTAGTCCAGATCGCAGTCCGGGTCAGGAATTTCGTAGTTGATGGTGGGCAGCACCCGATTCTCCTGCATCGCCTTGACCAGCACCGCCGCGCTCTGCGCGCCGGCCGCTCCCATTGCGTGGCCGATACTGCTTTTGATGCTGGTGACGGGGATGGCGTAGGCAGCTTCGCCAAAGACCCGTTTGATAGCGGCGGTCTCCATTGTATCGTTGAGCATCGTGCCCGTGCCGTGAGCCACAATCCAGTCGATCTGCTTCGGGGCCAGACCGCTCTCGGCCAGGGCCAGGGACATGCAGGTCATCGCGCCTGTGCCTGTGGGTTCCGGGGCCACCATATCGTAGGCATCTTCGCTGATGGCATAGCCGGCAAATTCGGCCAAAATCGTTGCGCCCCGGGCCTGGGCGTGTTCCAATGTTTCCAGCACAAAGACCCCCGCGCCCTCGCCCACGACCATCCCGTCCCGGTTGCCGCTGAAGGGGGCACAGGCGCTCTCCGGGTTGTCGTTGTTGGTGCTGGCCGCGCCCAGACGGCTGAAGGTGGTGATGATCATCGGCGAGAGATAGCCCTCTGCGCCCCCGGCGATCATCACATCCGCGTCGCCCCGTTGCAGGCGGCGGGTTGCTTCGCCGATGGATGTGATGCCTGTGGCACAGGCGGTCACCTGACTGTTGGTTGGCCCGGTGACGCCCAGTTTGATGGCGATAAAAGTGGGTGTGCCGCTGATCAGTGCCGCGGTGCCGTTGGCCGGATTGAAGCGTCGGGGACCGCCTTTAGCCAGTTTGGCGCTCTCCTCCTCCACAATATCCCAGCCGCCAAAGGCCAGACCGATCTCCACACCGATCCGCGTACGATTCTCCTGCTCCAAATCCAGCCCGGACATGGCTACTGCATCCTGGGCGGCTTTGTAGGCAAATTGGGTGCCCCGGCCTGTGCGTCGGGCATCTTTGCGGTCCATATAGACATTGGCGTCCCAATCGTTCACCCGCCCATTGATTTGGGTGGGGAACTCGGAAGCATCCCAGTGGGTGATGGCGCTGGTTCCCGATTTGCCCGCAGCCATCTGCGCCCAGGAAGTGGTCAGGTCGTGGCCCAGGGGCGTGACCAGCCCCACACCGGTGACGACGACGCGACGGCTTGGATTTGCAGCAGAAGAATGTCCATTCGTATTCATAAGATACTCAACATTTCATTAGAGGTTGTGGGCGAATTGTACACAATAGATAACACGACGGAGCGGGTATTGTCAATGATCAGAGATGCATTCAGCTTCAAATAGCAGGGATTCCTGAAAAAGTGAAACGTGAAACGTGAGATTGTTGGACCCTCTCACGTTTCACGTTTCACTTTATTCACAGCGTCGCTACCCTACGCAGCACCCTCTTACCGCATGGTCAACGCCATCACTGCCTTCTGCGCGTGGAGCCGGTTCTCCGCCTCGTCGTAGACCACCGAATTGGGGCCGTCGATCACCCCGTCGGTGACTTCAATGTTGCGGTCGGCGGGCAGGCAGTGCATATAAATTGCGTTGTCCTTGGCCAGGGCCATGCGCCGCTCGTCGGTGATCCAATCCGTATACTGGCTGCCGATGGCTGCGCTTTCGTCGTTGTCGCTGGTGGTGAGCAGTGCGCCCCAGCTCTTGGGATAGACAATATCTGCGTCCACAAAGCCAGCGTCGAAGTCGTCCAATTGCTCGAAGCTGCCGCCGTGTTTGCGCACATTGTCCTTGGCCTGCTGCACAATATCCGGCATCAGTTTGTACTCCGGCGGATGGGTCAGGCGCACATTCATCCCAAAGCGGGTCATCTGCAAAATCAGACTCTGGGGCACGGAAATCGGCTTCTGGTAGCTGCTAGCGTAGGCCCAACTGACATTAATCGTCTTCCCTCGCGGGTCGCCCACCTTTTCGATAATCGTCATCAGGTCGGCCAGAATCTGGAAGGGGTGATAGACATCGCACTGCATATTCAGCACCGGAATCCGGCTGGCAGCGGCCACGTCGTTGATATATTTGTTGCCAAAGTCCCAGTCGCACTGGCGGATGGCGATGCCGTCGTAGTAGCGCCCGTAGATTTCGCCGATCTCTTTGGCCGTGTCGCCGTGGCTGATCTGCGTTGTGGTGCTGTCGATGAAAGCTGCGTGGCCTGCCATCTGGGCCATGCCCACCTCAAAGCTGGAGCGGGTGCGGGTGCTGGTGAAGAAGAAGAGCAGAGCCAGGGTTTTGTCCTCCAGCAACGGGTGGCGGATGCCCAGCGCCCGGTCCCGCTTGAGTTTGAAGGCCACGTCCATAACCGTCTCGATCTCTTCTTTGCTGAAATCCATGTCGCTGATAAAGTCGCGACCGCGTAAATCTGTCTGCATTGAAAGCTCCTCGAATACTGAATGATTGTGTTGATACCGATACTTCTTTCTTGCGACGACGGACGAAAGAGGAAGGACGAACCAATTTCGCTATACGTTTGTCTTTTCTCTTTCGCCTGTCGTCGTTGCTTCATTTTTTACAATCCTCGTCCCCGTCTCCCCTGCCAGCGCCCGCTCCAGATTGTCCGGGTCGGTGATTAGGCACCAGGCGTCGGGATTCTGGCTGGCTTCCAGAAATTCGATGCAGGCGTCGATCTTCGGGCGCATACTGCCCGGGGCGAAGTGACCTTCTTCCCGGTAGCGCCTGGCCTCGGCCACAGTCATCGACGGGATATTCTGCTGGTTGGGTTTGCCAAAATTGATCGCCACCTGTTCCACGCCAGTGCTGATCAGAAAGAGTTCTGCACCCAGTTCACGGGCAAGCAGACTGCTGGCCCGGTCTTTGTCGATGACCGCAGAGACGCCCCGTAGCTCGCCTTTGGAATTGCGCACAACTGGAATGCCACCGCCACCACAGGCCACCACAATCCAGCCCAGTTCAACAGCGTGCTGGATAGCCTTCAATTCGACAATTTCCACAGGCACAGGCGAAGCCACCACCCGCCGCCAGCCTCGCCCCGCATCTTCCACCACCCGCCAGCCTGTTCGTTCAAAGACCCGAGCCGTAGCTTCGTCCAGAAAGCCGCCGATGGGTTTGGTGGGATTCTGAAAGGCCGGGTCGTTCTCGTCTACCCGCACTTGGGTGACGATTGTGATGGTCTGCCTGGGAATCTTCCACTGAAAAAATTCGTTGTTCAGCGCCTGTTGCAGCATATAGCCGATAGACCCCTGGGTGTCAGCCACAATCAGACTCAGGGGGGTTGTGTGGACTTCGTGGGCGGCCAGTTCGTTGCGGCGCAGAATAAAGCCCACCTGCGGCCCATTGCCGTGGGTGACGATCGCGCGCCAGCCTTTTTCCACCATCCCCGCGATGTGACTGGTCGTCTCCCGCACCGCGTCCCACTGGTGGGCCACGTCGGGCTGCTTGTTGTCAGCAATCAGAGAGTTGCCGCCGATGGCGACGACGGCGAGAGGGGATTGGGTTGGCATAAGGCCTCTATAAGATTAATTCCTCGCCCAGGCGGCGAAGGTCAGCCAGAAAAACTTCCTTGTCCGGTGCAGAAATCCAGCGAATGAGTCGCCAATCGTCTTCGGTAGCCGTGCAGAGAACCCGTGCCAGATCGGCAGGAAAGATGCCTGCAGCTTTGCTGTCCGCTCCTTCTATAGCTCTCTCCAACGACAGTCCTAATTTTGTACAAAAACCCCAGATGTCGGCCAAGTCTTTGGGCTGCTCCCGGTCAATTACAGCCGTGACTTTGTTGGCGAGGATATTTTCGGCGGTATCGACGGGGCCAAGCAGCGGATGTTTGTATGCGCTGCCGACGCGGGAGCGCACATCATTGACCAAATCGATCTGTAAAGCCGTCTGGTTTTGATGAAGTATAAGCCGCCCGAAGCGAGGGTCTCGCTGTATCACCCGCGTCTGCCACAGATTACTTTGTTGCAGTCCATTTACAGCCCGATCTACCCAGAGTCCAAAACGGTCGTCGTCGTTGACGAAAAGGTCCAGATCGTCCGAAAATCGGTGTTGAAGGTATGCGCGCGATGCGGCTGTTCCACCGGTCAAATAGAGATCGGTTTCAAGCCCAGCAATCACCTGTAAAACCTGGTCCTGAAATGGATAAAGAATGTTCTGGTAGAATTGAGCATCCATTTTTCTAAAGCACCTCTGGATGGTATTCCGGCAACCACTTGACAAGAAAGTCAAAACCCCGCCGCCTGCCATCCGAACGTAATCGATTGCGCCATTGAGACCAGTCTTGCACAAGAATACGGTAGCCTAGCCGATGGATAATCTCCCGATAGGGCGCGTATTCTAAAAGGCGCACCGCGGCCCAATCCCGGCCCAGCCGCCCCAGCGTGACCTTCCCGTCCAGCATGGCCTGGAAGGTCTCCTCGTCGATGTCGTAATCCCACACATACCAGAGCCGCTTGCCCGGCTGGGCTTCTGCTTGCCCGTCCATTCGCTCTCCTGCCTTCAATCCGTGCCAATCCTGACGATCCGTGTAAATCCGTGTCCTTATTTCTGGATCAGCCCAGGCAGCACCGCATAGAACTCCGTGGCCTTCACCACTTCGTCCAGGGATACACTGTCCAGCACTGTATGCGCGGTCACTTCGTCGCCGGGGCCAAAGCCGATGGAGGGGATGCCCGCTTTGCCTGCCCAATAGATGCCGTTTGTGCTGAAATTCCACTTGCCCGGCGCGGCGTCGGGCAGACCGGTCAGCGTGCGCGCAGCCTGGCCCGCCTGCACCAGCGGATGGCCCTCTTCCAGCGCCCAAGCCGGGAAGTATTTGTCCACCGGGAAGACGAAGCCGGTGTAGCTGGGGTCGTCGTAGAAGAGCATCTCAACGGTCACATCGCCCCGCTCCCGATTCTCCGCGGGGATGAGCTGGCGCACCTGCTCGATGACATCTTCCACGCCTTCGCCAAAAGTGACCCGGCGGTCGATGTAGACGGTGCATTCGTTGGGCACAGCGTTGATGCTGGGGGTCTCAGCGGCGATATCTGTCACTGTGATTTTGCCGTGGCCCAGAAAGGGGTGATCGCCCAGTTCCGGCTCCAGTTGGCTGACGCCCTCAATCACCGGCAGCACTTTGTAGATGGCGTTGTCGCCCAGGTGGTTGCTGGCCGCGTGGGCGCTCTTGCCCTTGGCGACGACTTTCATCTCTACCCGGCCTTTGTGGCCCCGATAGACGAGCATCTTCGTCGGCTCGCCGATGACGACAAAATCCGGACGGATGCCCTCGTGCTCCACAAAGGCGTGGGGCGCAATGCCGTCGCACCACTCCTCCATATTGCCAAAATAGTAGGCCGTCCAGCCTTCCAGCAGGCCGAGACGCTGGGCAATCGCCAGCCCGTAGACCATCCCCGGCGTGCTGCCCTTTTCGTCGCAGGCCCCTCGCGCGTAGAAGACGCCGTCCTCAATTTTGCCCTGGAAAGGGTCCCACTGCCACTCGTCCGGGTCGCCGATGCCGACGGTATCGATGTGGCTGTCGTAGACCAGCACCCGTGGCCCGTTGCCGATGCGCCCGACTGTGTTGCCCATACTGTCGAACCAGACTTCATCGAAGCCCAGTTTCTTCATTTCGGCCTGCACCCGTTCGCCCACCGGGCCGATTTGGGAATCCATTGAGGGGATGGCGCAGATTTCGCGCAGAAATGAGATGATGTCGTCGCTGTGGCTGGCGACTTGGGATTGGACTTTCTCAATATCAATCGTTGACATGCGGCTTCCTCTGGCAAAAGTGATACGTGAAATGTAAAAGTACCCGATGATTTCACTCTTTAGATTTCACGTTTTCGGATGATGTGGAAATCGAAAAAATTGGGCACGTAATAGTTGCGGGAATAGAAACGGGGCTGGTGGGCCGCGCTGTAGACTGTCTGTTCGACGAAAAAGAGGGGCGTCTGCCCACCCACACCCAGCGCTCCACAGATGGCTTCTGTGCCGTGGACGGGCGCGATGTGGGCCACGGCGTAGGCGATGTCATAGCTTTCCCGGTTGTCCAACAGAAGATGGAGCAGGGATGTGGCCGCTGACTGGATCGCCGCCGCCTCGACAAAACCCTCCGGCGTCACTTCCAGCAGATAGGCCACCGGGCTGCCCGCCACTGTCACTGTGCTGGTGACGACTGTCAACGGTTCGCCCTCGTCGATGCTCAGGCGCTGGGCTGCTTTGGGCAGAGCGGCTTCGGTGCAGACGGTCCGCTGCAAAAAAGTCGGCAAAATCTGGCGGCTGGCCAAGAGCATTTCGATGGATTCGAGACTTTCCAGACCGCTCTCGATATAGGGCGGACGTAGGTTGACGAATGTGCCCACCCCCTGCTTGCGGTTGATGATTCCCTGCTGCTCGAAGCTGCGCAGGGCCTCGCGCAGTGTGGCCCGACTGACGCCAAGCTGCTGGGCCAGTTCTGGCTCTGGGGGGAGTTTGTCGCCGGGCCGATAGCCGCCGGTTTCCAGCAGCGCGTGCAAGCTCTCTTCGATTTGCACATAGCGGGGGCGGCTGGGTGCAGTGGCAGTGGCAATCATCGGCACGCTCTCAGGAAACAAACAATCCAGTTGTCTGACAAATATTTGTCAGACAACTGGATTATAGAAAGGGTTGGGGCAAATGTCAATCTATCCGCTCGATCTTTGCTCCCAATGTCCGCAGCTTTTCGTCGATGCGCTGATAGCCCCGGTCGATCTGGTGGCTGTTGCCGATAGTCGTCTTGCCTTTCGCGGCCAGCGCAGCCAGAACCAGCGCCATCCCTGCCCGGATGTCCGGGCTGGTGATCGTCTGGCCTGTCAACTGGCTGGGGCCGACGACGACCGCCCGGTGGGGATCGCAGAGGATGACCTGCGCGCCCATAGCCACCAGTTTGTCCACAAAATAGAGCCGCCCGTCGTACATCTTCTCGTGGATCAGCACAGTGCCCTTGGCCTGGGTCGCCATGACCAATGCGATGCTCATCAGGTCCGGCGGGAAGGCAGGCCAGGGCTGGTCGTCGATGCGGGGGATTGCACCGCCAAAATCCGTGCGCACCCTCAGCTCCTGTTCGTCGGCCACGACCAGAGACCAGCCAGTCGCGCTCCCTGGGTCTGCTTCCCGCCGCATATGCACCCCCAACCGATCCACAAAGACCATCTCCATCATCCGCAGATGTTTGGGGACAATGCCGCTGATGCGCAGTTCGCCGGTAGTGATGGCGCCCAGGCCAATGTAGCTGCCGATCTCCATATAGTCCGGCCCGACTGTATATTCTGCGCCCTTCAGCCGCGCCTGGCCGTGGATGGTGAGGGTGTTGCTGCCGATGCCTTCGATGGGGCAGCCCATTCGCACCAGCAGATGGCAGAGGTCCTGGATGTGGGGTTCGCTGGCCGCGTTGCGCAGAATTGTCTTGCCCTCGGCCAGGGATGCGGCCATTACGCCGTTTTCTGTGGCTGTGACCGACGCCTCGTCCAGCAGAATATCCTTCCCGCGCAGACGCCCGTTCGTCTTCATCTCAAAGCGGCCATTGTGGACCATCTCCACGCCCAGGCTATTGAAGATTTGCAGATGGGTGTCGATGCGCCGCCGTCCAATGTCGTCGCCCCCGGCGGTGGCGGGCACGGCAAAGTGGCCGTGGCGAGTAAGCAGGGGACCCATCAGCGTCAGGGAGCCGCGAATCTGGGCAAAGAGGCGGGGTTCCGGCTCTGTGCTGCGCAGATCCGCGGCGCAGAGGGTGACGCTGGAACCGTTGCGCTGCACATCCACGCCGAGACCGGACAGAATTTCCAACACTGCGTCCACATCCCCAATCTGGGGCATATTGTGCAGGGTGATGGGTTCGTCGGTGAGCAGGCAGGCTTCGGCCATAGGCATCGCTGCATTTTTATTGCCGCTGGGTGCCACCGTTCCCTGAATGGGTGAGCCGCCTTCAATAATATAAGAGGACATAAGCAATCTCCGGATTGTGAAATTTTGCGTGGAGCCGTAGGATCAGCACGGCTTCAAACGCAGGCAAAGGACGAACTGTTCCCGTTTTTTTGTATAGAAGTGGCTCCATTGTAGCCTCCCCCTTCTTGGCGCGTCAACTGAAGGAAGGAGGGGAGAACGGTTAATTTCGTTGTCCCATATTCTCCCTATTTGTTGGGAACGAATGTTCTAAAACAGTCCCCCTGAAACTTCGTCTTTTGCCCGATCTGTGGTAAAATTCGGTTAGTTGAAATCCATCATTTTCTAGCCTATCATCTATGCAGTCAGCCGAAGGAATTGGTTTGGGTATCATCGATAGTCTTTCTGCCGGCTACCGGTTGCTGGTTCGGCGACTGGAGCTTCTCTTGCTGCCGCTGCTGCTGGATGCCTTTCTCTGGTTTGCGCCCCGCTTGAGCATTGAACCGCTTCTGCAACGGTTTGCCTCCTTTTATGTGGGCCTTTTCGACCAAATGGGTGATGCGGCTGTGGCCGCTGGGCCGGGCTTGGCCGATCTGCCTGCCCAGGTGACAGCAGCGGTGGACACTGCTGGCAAGTCGTTCAATCTTTTCGATCTGCTGGTCAGCTCTTCGCTTTATCACGTGCCCAGCCTGCTGGTCATATTGCCGGACCTGAAGATGGGCCAGGCCAGCCAGGATATTGTGTCGCTTTTCAATGCCGGCGGCAGCGGGCTTTTCTTGGGTTTGTTGGGCCTGCTTCTGGGTGTGGTCTATATGAATCTGCTGGCCCGAATTGTGCCGCTTGGGGAAGGCGAAAAGGGTGTGACCCCACCCCTTTTTCTCTCTGTGGTTGTGCGACACTGGTTACGCTCCCTGGGCTTTTTGCTGGCACTGGTGCTCTTTTTGCTTATGCTCTACATTCCTGTTGGGGTGGGAGTGGCTGTGCTGATGCTCATTAGCCCCGCACTGGGAGTTGGCGCAATGATGCTGATGAGCGGGCTGATGACAGTGATCTTTTTCTATCTATACTTTGTGACTGTGGCGCTGGTGCTGGACAATTTGGGCGTGCGGGCCGCGGTGATGCGTAGTATTGTGCTGGTACGCAACAACTTTTGGAGCACTCTCGGCTTTTTTTTGCTGACCAACCTGATCTCCGTGGGGATTACCCTGCTACTGCGGGATATCGCAACGATGGGCCTGGCTGGTCTGGTAGGAAGCGCACTGGTCAACGCTTTTGTGGGCACTGGTCTGGCCGTGGCGCTGCTTATCTTCTATCGCACCCGACTGATTGTGACAGCGGAGAAAGTGCAGGGCCAAAAGGCATAGCCTGCACGTAGGAATGTGGCAGGAGTGCGACTGGGAAACACCGATTTAATACTTTGGATTCCGAACCCCGAATTGGGGGAATGGACTATTTGTTTGTAGTGGAGGAACGCGTGGCAAACGGCAACAGGAAGACAGATTTCGTATACGATGCAGAGCAGATTCAGGTGCTCGAGGGGTTGGAGGCTGTACGTCGCCGCCCCGGTATGTACATCGGCGGCACCGATACCAAAGCCCTGCATCATATGGTCTATGAAGTGGTGGACAACGCCATCGACGAGGCTATGCAGGGGCGTTGTGACCACATCTGGATCACCATCCACAAGGACGAGAGCGTCACTGTCAACGACAACGGCGCGGGTATCCCTGTGGGCATCCAGCAGCAGACGGGTATGTCGGCCCTGACTGTGGTAATGACCAAACTTCACGCTGGTGGCAAGTTCGGCGGCGGCGGCTACAAAGTCTCCGGCGGTCTGCACGGCGTGGGTGTCAGCGCGGTCAATGCACTGAGTGAATGGATGGAGACGACTGTCCGCCGCAATGGGAAGCTCTACCGCCAACGCTTCGAGCGGGGCATCCCAATGACGGAAGTCGAAGAGATCGGCACCTGTGATCCCGGTGACACGGGGACATCCCAGCATTTCCTGCGGGATGACACAATCTTTCAGGTCTTCGAGTACGACTGGCATACCCTCGTCACCCGCTTCCGGGAGATGGCCTTCCTGACCCGGCGCGTCGATTTCACTTTCGTTGACGAGCGCCCGGAACAGCCAAAGGAGATCAACTTCTACTTTGAGGGCGGCGTGCAGACATTTGTGCGCTATCTCAACAAAAACCGAGAGGTCTTCCACACACCCATTTATGTGGATGTGGAAGTCGAAGGAACGCAGGTCGAGGCGGCCATTCAATACACCGACGGTTACAACGAGTCGATCTTCGCCTTTGCCAATACCATCAACACCCCGGACGGCGGCACGCATCACACGGGTCTGCGCACGGCCATCACCCGCCAGATGAACGACTACGCCCGCAAACAGGGGATGCTGAAGGATAACGACGACAACTTCACCGGCGATGACACCCGCCAGGGCATGACCGCGATTGTCAGCGTGAAGGTGGTGGAACCCCAGTTCGAGGGGCAGAACAAACTCAAACTGCTCAATAACGAAGTGCGCTATCACGTGGAAACAGCGGTGGCCGAGGGCGTCTCCAAGTGGATGGAAGAGAATCCACGGGATGCCCGCAAGATCATCGACAAATGTCAGACCGCCTATCGGGCACGGGAGGCTGCTCGTAAGGCTCGCGATCTGGTCATCCGCAAGAGCGCACTGGAAAGTCTGACCCTGCCCGGCAAACTGGCCGACTGCTCCACCCGCGACCCCAAAGAGAGCGAACTCTATATCGTCGAGGGCGACAGCGCTGGTGGCTCGGCCAAACAGGGCCGGGATCGACGATTCCAGGCCATTCTGCCTCTGCGCGGGAAAATCCTCAATGTGGAAAAGACTAGCCTGGACAAAGCCCTGGGCAACAAAGAGATTCAGGCCCTCATCACCGCGCTGGGTATCGGCGTGGGCGACGACCTGAATGTGGCGAATCTGCGCTACAACCGCATCATTATTATGACCGACGCCGATGTGGACGGCGCGCACATCCGCACGCTTCTGCTCACCCTTTTCTTCCGCTATATGGAGCCGCTGGTGGGTGAGGGGCATCTCTACATTGCCCAACCGCCCCTCTACAAAGTGCAGGTGACGGAGCAGCAGAACGGCAAATCCAAGCGCTCCGAGCAGTACGTCTACAACGACAACTCCCTGTTGGATATGCGCAAGCGGCTGGGCGACGAGAATGTGAAGTTGGAGCAGCGCTACAAAGGGTTGGGTGAGATGAACCCGGAGCAGCTCTGGGAGACGACGATGAACCCGGAGAACCGTACCCTTTTGCAGGTGCAGGTGGAGGATGCTGCCGAGGCGGACCGCACCTTCGATATGCTGATGGGCAGCAGTGTGCCGCCCCGTCGCCGCTTCATCCAGACCCACGCCCACGAAGTCCAAAATTTGGATGTTTAAGAAGGGCGGACGCAGATTTTCATGATTTTAATTGATCTGCGCAGATCAATTAAAATCATGAAAATCTGCGTCCGCTCTTTTATTTGCATCAGAAAGAACGGTTGTCGATGGACAAGACGAGTTTCAATATCTACCAGCAGCAGTCCCGCAAGACCTGGAATCTGGTGCATACAGACCACGCGATTGTCTATCCCACCCTCGGCCTGGTCAACGAAGCCGGGGAAGTAGCCGGAAAAGTCAAGAAGATTTTTCGGGATAAAGGCGGGCAGATCGGGGAGGCGGAGCGTCAGGCGCTCAAGGGTGAACTAGGCGATGTGCTCTGGTATCTGACCCAAATCTGCACAGAACTGGACCTGACTCTGGAAGAAGTGGCCGCCTACAACCTGGAAAAGCTCTTTGATCGTCTGGAGCGGGGCGTCATCCGGGGTGATGGGGATGTGAGATAGTAAGCGGGACGCAGATTTTCCTGATTTGGATTGATCTGCGCTGATTTGCATAGCAGATAAAAGAGCGGGACGGTCATTTCGACCGTCCCGCTCTTTTATCTGCGTAAATCTGTCTGTTTCTGCGTACTCTGCGTCCCGGCCTACAGATAATCCCGCAACTTGCGGCTGCGGCTGGGGTGGCGCAGTCGGCTGAGAGCCTGGGCCTCGATCTGGCGGATACGTTCCCTCGTCACGCCAAACTTCTTGCCCACCTCTTCCAGCGTATAGCAATAGCCGTCCACCAGCCCAAAGCGCAACTGGAGAATGCGCACTTCACGAGGGGTCAGGCTGGAGAAGATTTCGTCGATCACTTCCCGCAGCAACTGCTGCCCCGCTGATTCCTGGGGACTGTCCGCATCTTCGTCCTCAATGAAGTCGCCCAGATAGCTGTCCTCTTCCTCGCCCACAGGCATCTCCAGGCTGAGGGGGCGCTGGCTGACCCGCATAATGTGCTCCACCTTGCGCGGGGTCACGCCCAGTTCCTCGGCGATCTCATCGGTGGTGGGGTCCCGTCCCAACTCCTGCACAAGCTGGCGGCTGGTACGGGTCAGCCGGTTGATCTGCTCGTACATATGCACAGGCACGCGGATGGTGCGTCCCTGGTCGGCGATGGCACGGGTCACTGCCTGGCGAATCCACCAGGTGGCGTAGGTGCTGAATTTGAAGCCCCGGCGATAATCGAATTTCTTCACCGCGCGAATCAGGCCGATATTGCCTTCCTGAATCAGGTCCAGGAAGGGCACGCCCCGGCCCACATACTTTTTGGCGACGCTCACCACCAGACGGCTGTTGGCTTTGATCAGATGCTCGGTGGCCGATTGGCCGTCCCGCACCAGCCAGAGCAGTTTCTCCCGCTCCTCCCAGTCGTCCATTCCCTCGGAAAGGGTCTGGCGCGAATCCCGGCCCGCCTCCATGCGCTTGGCCAGGTCGATCTCTTCCTCGGCGGTCAGCAGGGGAACGCGGCCGATCTCCTTCAGATAGAGGCTAATCGAATCGTCGATTTCAATCTGGCTCAGGTCGAAATCATCGTCCTCGGCCTTGTCGCCGTTGTCTTTGATCTCCGGGATAGCATCCTCTTTGGACTGTCCCACAGCGATGCCCTGCTCGAAAAGTGTGGCAAAGATGTCTTCCAACTGTTCGATGTTGTTTTCGACTTCGGGCATGAGCTTCAAAACGTCGTCATAACTGACGAAGCCTTTGGCGCGCCCCACCTTCAACAGGTAGTCCATTGTCTCCTGGGGGCTGCGCTCTACGGTTTCCTCGGAACCCTCGCCCTCGGCCATATCAGACATTTCCATGTCCTCAGCCATTGGATCATCCAGTTCCAATTCCATCTCCTTCTCGTCGACTTCTTCTTCCGATGCAAAGCGTGTCTTTTCGGCCATCGGCATACCCTCCCTGTCCGGGCGGCTGATCTGGTGAACATAAGGGGGTGTCGATGGACACCAAAACCAGATCAGTCGCGTAAAATGGTAACTTGATATTCTACAATAATTTTGTCAACAACTGGGTAATCAATTTCACAATTTCGATTTCTATACCGCTTCCTTCATATCCCAGATTTTCCCCTGCCGTGCATAGCGTCGGCCACAGGAACCACAGACCACTTCGTTTTCCCCGTCCCATTCCATCTGGGAGGTATTACAATGGGGACAGCGCAACAGCCCCGGAACATCCGCCGCCCCTGTGGAAGGCGATTGGGGTGCTCCGTTGCCGGGAGCGCTGGCTTGCACAAAGACACTGGGCGCAACCGGAAAGCGTCCGCTCAATCCGAAAAAGGGCTGCTCGATCCCCACCAGGCGCTTTTCGGAAATCCGCTCTTTCAAAACAGGCAGGCGAAAATGGGAGACGCCAAATTGTCGTCTGATTTCCAGCCCGGCCTGCCCCATCCGCTCTGTCATCCAATCCGGGTGAAAGTCGTAGTTGAGTTTCACGAACTCCACCGGCTCGGCGGCAAAGGGTGACCACTTCTGGCGACCCAGCAGCCAGCGAGCCATCGCCTTCAAATTGCGTTTGTTGGCATATTCCAGCACAGCCACACTTTGGCTGTGCAACACCCGACGCAACTGGCCCAGTGCCTGGGGCACATCGGCCAAGTGGTGCATCACCCGCACCATCACCAGCGTATCCAGCACGCCGTCGGCCAGGGGCAATTTGTAGACATTCCCTGCCACAAAGACAAATCGGGGATCATCCCCCCAGCGGGCAACTGCCTCTTGCAGCAGAGTTCTGCTATAATCAAAGAGAACAATCTGCTCGTAGCCCAGATACATATCGGCCAATCGTCCGAAGCCAGCGCCAATTTCAGCAATGCGACGGCCTTTGGCTGGCAGCAGTTGAGAGAGAGCCGCCCGTTCTACGGCGTCTTCATATTCCCGACCCTGGCCTACCCAAAAATCCGTGCGGTAACCACTGCCTTCGTAATCAATAACCGGTATTCCGTTGCTGTCATTCAATTCGGTCTGTCCTGCAATCATAATTTTGGATCCCAGCAGAATCAATGGGAAATCTGCATCTCTTTTTGATGCACTGGTTTCTGTGTAATTGCTCTTCTATGTTTCACGTGAAACAATTGCCCAAGGATACGCCGGGTCCTCGCATTAAAAAATGCGAGAGAAAAGCTTTCTCCTCGCATTTAGAACAGTATAGCACGCTCCTAAACCGATTTCAATACCCAATTTGCGCTTTTTTGCACGAATATAAAAGAAGTTCGACTTTTTCCGAAAAGTCGAACTTCTCGATTCCAGGAGGCTCCTATGCGAGAGGCTGTGATCGTCGAAGCAGTGCGTACACCCGCCGGCAAATTTCGGGGTTCGCTCAGCACAATTGAACCCATCTCCCTGGCTGCGCTGGTTCTCAGAGAAGTCGTGGATCGGGCTGGGATCGGCCCGGCAGCGGTGGACGATGTAATTATGGGCTGTGTTACCCAGACCGGCGAGCAGGGGGCCAATATCGGGCGATTGGCCGCGCTCTACGCCGGTTTTCCCGTGGATGTGGCGGCGGTCAGCATCAACCGGATGTGCGGCTCCAGCCAGCAGGCCATCCACTTTGCAAGCCAGTCGATTGTGGCGGGGGATGCGGATGTGGTCATCGCCGCCGGGGTGGAGTCGATGAGCCGGGTGGCGATGGGCAGCGATTATCCATCCCGATTTCCCGAAAACCCGCCCTATCCATTGCTGCACCAGGGCGAATCAGCAGAACTGATTGCCCGAAAGTGGGGTTTCAGCCGGGAAGCACTGGACGAATACAGCTACCACAGCCACGTGAAGGCTGCCGCGGCCACGAAAGCCGGTCACTTTCAGCGCGAAATCCTGCCCGTCGCCGTCGGACAAAACGGCGACAGCCGCGTGCTTGACTACGACGAGGGCATTCGCTTCGAGCCAAATCTGGCAAAAATGGCTGCGCTCAAGCCAGCTTTCCGGGAAGATGGGGTAATCACAGCGGGCAACGCCAGCCAGATCAGCGACGGCGCGGCCGCTGTGCTGGTGATGGAACGCAGCAAAGCCGAATCTCTGGGTTTGAAGGCCCGCGCCCGCTTCCTCAGCCGGGTGGCCGTGGGCAGCGACCCGGAACTGATGCTCACCGGGCCGATTGCCGCCACCGAAAAGGCGCTGAAGCGGGCCGGTCTCTCTATCGGCCAGATGGATGTGATCGAAATCAACGAAGCCTTTGCTCCGGTAGTCCTGGCCTGGGCCGCGGAGATCGAGCCGCCGCTGGAACGGGTCAATCCCAACGGGGGCGCGATTGCATTGGGCCACCCTCTGGGCGCGACTGGGGCAAAGCTGATGACGTCACTGCTCCACGAACTGGAACGCACGGGTGGGCGCTATGGCTTGCAAACGATGTGCATCGGCCACGGCCAGGCTACCGCCACAATTATCGAACGGCTTTGAAACAGCTTTGAGCCACAAAGAAACGAAGGCGCAATGGAAAAGCAATTCTCCTCCTTCTCTTCTTCGTGCTTTTGGCTCTTTGCGGTTGTTTTCGCCGTTTTGCGCTTTTGACAGTCTGCCGGTGCCGTGCTAGACTTGCACAATCTTGCCCAATCATTCGACGATTTTGACCGATGGCAAACCAAAAGATGAATTGTACCTACTTTTTGAGGAAAAGCCCTGAGCAGTAGCCAGACAGTGTCTGGACCTTTGCGCGTGGGCAGGGTGCAAGTCTTTCACCCCAGCTATGCAAGGCTCTCCGGACGGAGAGCCTTTTTTTGTTGTCACCAATTTTTTGTGGATAAAAGCGCCAAAAATGTACGTTCCATCGGTCAATCGGGAAGAAAATATTGCCGTCCTGCACCAGATGATGCGGACCAACAGCTTCGCTACCCTCGTTACCAGCGACCCTACTGTCAACGGTGGCGCGCCGGTGGCCACCCATCTGCCTGTACTGCTGCGACCGGAAGAGGGCAACTGTGGGGTGCTGGCTGCCCATCTGGCCCGGGCCAACAGCCAATGGCGACACTTTCAGCCAGGGCGGGAGGTGCTGGTCATCTTTCAGGATGCCCACGCCTACGTTTCGCCCTCCTACTACACCCCCGGTTTCAGCGTGCCCACCTGGAATTACAGCGCGGTCCACGCCTACGGCACCCCGCAGATTGTGGAGGAACCCGCTGCTGCGATGGGGATGCTGGACGAACTGGTGGCGGTCTACGAGCAGCCCCGGCCCGCTCCCTACACGACTGATTGGGATGACGAGCGGGCCGTCAAAATGACCGGAGCGATTGTGGCTTTTACAATTGAGATCACCCGGCTGGAGGGCAAGCGCAAACTGAGCCAGAACCGCACGCTGGCCGACCGGCAGGGAGTGATTGACGCATTGCAGTGCGGGAACCCGGACGAACGAAAAGTCGCTGAGACAATGGCGGCAGACCTGGCAAAACTTCAGGAGGCACAATTAAATGTATAAAGCAGGCATTGCCGGCGCGTCCGGCTACACAGGCTACGAATTGCTCAAACTGATCCACCGCCATCCCCAATTGGAGGTGGGCTGGTTGACCAGCGAGAGCAGCGCGGGCGGCGTTTTCAGCGATCTCTACCCGGTGGACTGGGACTACCCGCTGATTTCACTGGAAGATGCCCTGGCCCGGGTGAATGAGGTGGATGTGGTCTTCCTCTGCCTGCCCCACGCGGCGTCGATGGAGGCAGTCAAATCCTTCTACGACACGGGCATTCTTGCCATCGACCTCAGCGCCGACTTCCGCCTGGCCGATCCGGCTGTCTACACCCGCTGGTATGGGCTGGAGCACACGGCCCAGGAGCTTTTGCAGGTGGCCCGCTACGGTCTCTGCGAACTCTACCGGGAGAATATCCGGGGCGGACAACTGATCGCTGTGCCCGGCTGCTACCCGACGAGCGTCAATTTGGGGCTGTATCCTCTGGCAAAAGCTGGCTGGCTGGGGGAGCGGGTGATTGTGGATTCCAAAAGCGGTGTTTCCGGTGCGGGCCGCAAACCGAAGCTGAACTATCACTTCACCGAAGCCAATGAAAATATCACCCCCTACAGTGTAGGCTATCGCCACCGCCACGTGGCCGAGATGGAGCAGGTGCTCAACAACGTCAACGGCAAGCAGCACAACACCCGCTTCACTTTTACGCCCCATCTGCTTCCGGTGAATCGGGGCATTCTCAGTACAATATATGTGGACGTGCCCGCGGGTGTCACCGAGGCAGAGATTCGGGGACTCTACGCCGAAAGTTACGACGGCGAACCCTTTATCCATCTGATTCCAGCGGGGCAGCAGGCCAGCCTTTCCCATACGGTCAATACCAACCGCTGCGCCATCGCTATCACGCCTGTAGACCCGTCCCAGCCCAACGGCACGGAGTATATCGTCACGGCCAGCCTGGACAATCTGATCAAAGGGGCCAGTGGCCAGGCGTTGCAGAATTTCAATATCATCAAAGGTCTGGACGAGACCGCCGGACTGCTATAGGAATGGGACACGGATTTTCACGGATGAACACAGATTGACACAGATATTTCTGGAGGGTCAGGTTTCGGTGGCTGCGGCGTTACAGTCGCCCTATCGGGACGTGCAGGTGGTCTATGTGCGGGCAGACCGGAATGATCGTGCACTGCGCTGGCTGGAACACCGGGCGCGGGAAGCCGCTGTTCCCATCGAGCGCAAGTCGGGTGAAGAGATCGACGCCCTGGCTGAAGGTGACAGCCACGGCGGGGTGGTGGCGCTGGTGGGCGAGCGGCGCACAGTTGAGATGTCCGATCTGCTGCCTACTGATCGACCGGCCTTTGTGGTGATGCTGGACGGGATTGAAGACCCTTTCAACTTTGGGCAAGCCGTACGCTCGCTCTATGCCTGTGGTGCGGATGGCCTGGTGCTGCGTCCCCGCAACTGGCTGAGTGCGGCGGCGACGGTGGCCCGCTCCTCGGCTGGTGCGTCGGAACTGATCCCCACCGCGATTGCGGAGAGCGCGGAGGAGGCTGCCACCTTTTTTCAGCGCAAAGGGCTGACGGTTGCCTGCGCCGCAGAGGAAGAATCGGTGTCAATCGATCGGGCTGACCTGACCCGCCCTCTCTTTTTGCTCATCGGCGGGGAAAAACGGGGCATCACCCGCTCCTTTTTGCGCCAGACAGACTTGCGCCTGGAAATCCCCTATGCCCGGGCGTTTCGTCAATCTCTGGGCGTGACCGCAGCAGCGGCGATTTTGGGCTACGAAGTGATGCGGCAGCGGGGGCAAGGCGATGAAGAGATGACAAGATGACAAAAGAAAAGGACGATGCGTGCTCGCCACTTGCAACCAGTGCTCACCGGTTCGCTTTCTGCGTGTAACTGTCCATTTTCGTAGATGAAGGAATGATTTTAGATGACTGAACAGCAGAATACTCAAACATTTGAAATACCAGCCGTCGCCGACGACCGCTACGTCGTCGTGCTGAAAATCGGCGGCAACGAACTAGACGACGAAGCCTTTTTGTATGGGCTGGCGAAGGCTGTGCAATCCCTCAAAGAGGGGGGCAAGCAGCCGGTGATTGTCCACGGCGGCGGCAAGGCCATCGCCGAAATGCAGGCCAAATTGGGGCTAAAAACTGAATTCCTCGACGGTCTGCGTATCACCAGCGACGCGGATGTGGATGTGGTGGAGATGATTTTGAGCGGGCTGATGAACAAACGCATCGTGCGCGCGCTCATCAACCAGGACATCCAGGCCGCGGGTATCAGCGGTGTGGACAACGGAACCGTCTACGTGGAAAAGATGTGGCATCCCGCCGGTGATCTGGGCCGGGTAGGCGAAGTCCAGGATGTGGACCTGCGTCTGATCAAAGCCCTCTTCGCCGCCGACATTGTACCGGTGATCAGCCCGGTCAGCTTTGGGGCATTCGATGCCAAGAGCTACAACGTCAACGCCGATCACGTGGCCGCTGCGGTGGCGGCCAAACTGGGCGCAATCCGCCTCGTCTTTGTGAGCAACGTGCCCGGCGTCCTCATCGCCGACCGGGTGATTCGGGCCGTCACCGCGGATCAGGCCGAGGCGTGGATCGCCGACGGCAATATCTTCGGCGGGATGGTTCCCAAAGTCAGGAGTGCCATTGAAGCGGTCAGGAATGGCGTGGCCCAGGCGGTGATTACAAACATTGCCGGGGTGCAGGAGGAGAGCGGGACTGGAATTATTGGGGGGAAGGGTTTTTGAGTGGATGATTAGCTAATTGGGCGACTTGCACACAAGCGAATTACCCAATCAACCAATCACCGAATCAACCACAAAGGAGAAGAGATACGTGAACACCCAAGAAGTCATCCAAAACGAAGAAAATTACGTCCTCGGCGTCTACAGCCGCCCGCCTTTTGTGCTGGAGCGGGGCCAGGGCAGCACAGTCTACGACAGCGAAGGCAAGGCCTATCTGGACTGTGTGGCAGGCATTGCGGTCAATGTGCTGGGCTACAGCGACCCCGGCGTCAACCAGGCCATCGCCGAAGCCGCCGAAACGGGAATGCTGCACGTGAGCAATCTTTACCACACGGAACCCCACGCCCGTCTGGCAAAGCAGCTCTGCGAGACCAGCTTTGCCGATAAAGTGCATTTCAGCCTGACCGGGGCCGACGCCAACGAAGGCGCTTTCAAATTTGCTCGGCGTTATGCCCGGGAGCAGGGCCACGAGGACAAGTACGAAATCCTCGCCTTCTCCAACGCTTTTCACGGGCGGCTCTTTGGCACACTGGCCGCCACGCCCCGGGAAAAATACCAGCAGCCCTTCCAGCCGTTGATGCCCGGCGTACACTTCGCCGAATTCAACAATCTGGCCAGCGCCCAGGCAGCGATGAGCGACAAAGTCTGTGCGATTATCGTTGAGCCCATCCAGGGCGAAGGAGGCATCTACCCGGCTACTCAGGAATTCTTGCAGGGCTTGCGCGATCTCGCCGATAAGTACGACGCCCTTCTCATCTTCGATGAAGTGCAGTGCGGGCTGGGGCGAGCGGGCACACTCTGGGGCTATCAGGGCTACGGCGTGGAGCCGGACGTCCTGACGGTTGCCAAGCCCCTGGCCGCGGGTCTGCCCATCGGCGCGATTCTCATGCGCCAGAAGGTGGCCGACGCTATGCACAAGGGCGACCACGCCAGCACCTTTGCCGGCAACCCCTTCACCACCCACGTGGCAAACTATGTAGTGGAGCGGGTCTCCCAGCCCGATTTCCTGGCCGATGTGCGGGAAAAGGGCGAGTATCTGATGGAACTGCTGGCCGAACTCAACAGCCCCCACGTCGTGGAAATCCGGGGCAAAGGGCTGATTGTCGGCGTGGAACTGGACATCGAAGCTGGACCAATTGTCAACAACGGCTACGAGCGAGGCCTTCTGCTCGTCAGCGCCGGGCCAAATGTCGTGCGCTTTGTGCCGCCGTTGACAATCACAAAGAACGAACTGGCGACCGCAGTCGGTCTCCTCGGCGAGATTCTGCAGGAAATGTAACATTTGTGTTGGGTCTTTAACCACAAAGGCACAAAGAAAGATGTGTTCTGCCTTTGTGCCTTTGTGGTTGTTCCGACTTTAGGAGAAAAACCGACAATGGCTGTCGCGATTCGTCAGGGCCAACCGGGGGATATTCCGGAATTAGTAGAGATGATCAATGGCTTTGCGGGCCGCAATCTGATGTTGCCCCGCACGCCGGAAGCTGTGATGAAGACCCTGCCCGACTGGCTGGTGGCGGTGGAGCGGGAGACAGACGGCACGGAAAGCTTGCTGGGCTGCGGTTCGCTCGTCGCCCTCACCCCGGAACTGGCCGAAGTGCGCTCGCTGGCCGTCCACGAGCGGGGACAGGGCAAGGGTGTGGGCAGTACGGTCGTGGAAAATCTGGTGGCCCTGGCCAAGGCTCGTGAGTTCAGCCAGGTCTGCGCACTGACCCTGCGCGAGGAGTTCTTCCAGCGCCTCGGCTTTGAAATCGTAGACCGCTGGAGCATCAGCCCGAAGCTCTGGCAGGAGTGCATCTACTGCCCCAAATTCCACCGCTGTGACGAAGTGGCAGTGGTGAAATATCTGACCGTCCGCCGCCCGGAAGAGGCCGGCCCGGGTAAGCACGTCGCAGCCAATCCCCTGCTCAAATGGCAGGCCTGGCAGCCGCTGAAGCTGGCCTATTCCTATAAACCGATCCATCTGCACGAGGAATAGTCATCAGTCATCAGTAATCAGTCATCAGTTGGTGTGCGTAAAGCCACTGATGACTAATTACTGATGACTGATGACTGTTCACTCCCACTGTACGGAGTCTTTGAGTGAACGCAATACTGGCACTGGCCAATGGCCGCGTCTTTCATGGAACCGCCTTTGGCGCGGCCACAACTGTCGTCGGCGAAGTCGTCTTCAATACCAGCCTCACCGGCTATCAGGAGGTCATCACCGACCCCTCCTACCGGGGGCAGATGGTCTGTATGACCGTCTCTCACGTGGGCAATACGGGCATCAACCGGGAGGATGTGGAGAGCGACCGCCCCCAGATCACTGCTTTTGTCGTGCGGGAGATCAGCCCGGTTGTCTCCAACTGGCGGGCCAACGAAAGTCTGCACAGCTATCTCAAGCGGCACGACATTCCGGGCATCAGCGAAGTGGATACCCGCGCCCTCACCCGCCTGCTGCGGGACGAAGGCGTGCTCCACGGCGCGCTCTGCACCGACGGCAGCAAAGACGCGGACGAACTCATCGCGCTGGCCCGGTCCTGGGAAGGGCTGGACGGGCGGGATTTGGTCAAGGAAGTCACCTGCCGGGAGACCTACGCCTGGACCGACGGCACAAAAGTCGAGTGGACGCCGGTCGCTTCCGGCCCGGACACCCGCAGCCAGGCCACAGCCACCACTGCCGAGCGCCATTTTCCGCTGGTCGTTGCCTACGACTTTGGAATTAAGCAGAATATCCTGCGCCGCTTGACCAGCCACAACCTGCGGGTAGTCGTCGTCCCTGCCGACACCCCCGCCGCGGATGTGCTGGCTATGCAGCCCGACGGCATCTTCCTCAGCAATGGCCCCGGTGACCCGGCGGGCCTGCCCTACGCGTCGGAAGCCGTGGCCCAACTGCTGGAAGCGGGCATCCCCACCTTTGGCATCTGCCTGGGCCATCAGATCATCGGGCGTGCCCTGGGCGGGGATACTTATAAGCTCAAATTCGGCCATCACGGCGGCAACCAACCGGTCTCTGATGTGGACAGTACAAATGTGCAGATCACCGCACAGAACCACAACTACGCGGTGGACGACGCTACCCTGCCCGCCCACGTGGAAATTACCCATCGCAACCTCAACGACGGCACGGTCGAAGGCATGCGCCTGACTGATCGCCCTGTCTTTTGTGTGCAATACCACCCGGAAGCCAGCCCTGGACCCCACGACGCTGACTTGCTTTTCGCAAAATTTGCACAGATGATACACGAGAATGTGAAACGTGATGCGTGAAGTTGTGGATAAATTGGTGGATAAGTGGCTCTTTGTGTGGATAAATGAATGTGCTTTGTCTTGAGTTTCGGTTCAGGATTGTAAAATTTTTTTGGTGGTTGTGGGATATTCCTGTAGTGAATGTAACAAGAATGCCGAATTTGTGCATTTGTATTGTGTGATAGTGTATTTATTGCAGTAAATTTGTGTGAATTGAAAGTGTATTTTTGTGTTTATTTTGTGTGTAAAAATGCAACCCGTGGAAAAGCTCTGTGTCGACTCCCACAATTCGCACAATTGAAGAAGCTTCCCTCAATGCTTGGCCCGCCCGCCAGCAGTTGGTGGACGACGGCTGGCTGATCCGCTTCAACGACGGCTACACCCGGCGCTCCAATTCGGTCAACCCCATTTATACATCGGAAATTGGGGATGCTCCGCTGGAAGGTCGGCTGGAAAAGTGGGAGCGCTTCTACTGGGAAAAGGGCCGCCCTTGCATCGTCAAAATTACACCGCTGGTGCAGCCGTCCCATCTGGACGCAGTGCTGGACGAGCGGGGCTATCGCTACGAAGCTCCGACAGGTGTGCGTATCCGCAGCCTAGCCGAGCCACTCGCCCCGCCGGATGCTATCCCCGACGGCCACGCGGTCGTCGAATCCGCGTGCTCTGACGCCTGGCTGGAAAGCTACACCACTTTCAGCGCTACGCCACCGGCAACCCTCGCGCCCATGCGCGCGATTCTGGACAACATCGCGCCTGCCTGCTGCTATGTGACCCAATCGGTGGGCGGTGTGCCCGTCGCCAGCGGTCTGGGCGTGCTGGAAGGCCCGCTCTTCGGTCTCTACGATATTGTGACCAGCCCCGCCCAGCGGGGCAAAGGCTACGGCGTCCATCTGCTCCACAGTCTGTTGGCCTGGGCACGGGAAAATGGCGCATCCCACGCCTATCTGGCCGTGATGGATGATAACGCCCCGGCCCGGCGGCTCTATGACAAGTGGGGCTTTGTGGAGGTGTATAAGTACTGGTATCGGGTGAAAGAAAGTGAAAAATGACCAAAACCATCAACCTCGCCCTCTCCGGCCTGGGCAATGTGGGACGCAACTTTCTGCGCATTATCGAGACGAAATCCGAGCGCCTAGCCGCGGACTACGGCCTGGCTCTGCGCGTCGTCGCGGTGGCGGATAGCAGTGGCTGCGCGGTGAATCCCGACGGCTTCGATCCCCATGCCCTGCGTCTGCACAAAGAGGCGGGGGGACAGGTGGCCGATCTGCCCGAATACAAACCGGGATACACATTGGCCGACTTCCTGGCCCTGCCCGGCTTCTGCGATTTTCTGCTAGAAGCCTCGCCGGTCAACCTGAGCGACGGTGAACCGGGGCTGGGGTATGTCCGGGCCGCGCTGGGCGCGGGTATCTCCTGTGTGCTGGCCAACAAAGGACCGCTGGTGCTGGCCTTCCACGAACTGCACCGGCTGGCCGCGGCGACCGGCGCGGAGCTGGCCTTCTCCGCTACGGTCTGCGGCGCGCTGCCGGTGGTGAACATTGGCCGTCGGGACCTGATCGCCGCGGACATCTCCCTGCTGCGGGGCATCTTCAACAGCACCAGCAACTTCATTCTGGACGAGATGGCGGGCGGGCGTTCCTATGCTGACGCCCTGGCCGAGGCCCAGCGCCGGGGCATCGCCGAGACTGACCCATCGCTGGATGTGGAAGGCTGGGATACGGCCAACAAACTGACGATTCTCGCCAACAGCTTTCTGGGGGTAGAGGTGACGCTGGCCGATGTGGCCGTGCAGGGGATTACGGACATCAATGCCGAGCAATTGGCCGAGCAGCGGGCGAGGGGCAATGTCATCAAATTGGTGGCCGAGGCGAAGCAGGTCGGGGATGGCTACCAACTCTCCGTTGCGCCGGTGGCTCTGCCCGCCGACGATTTTCTGGCCGGGTGCGGCGGCTGGGAAATGGGTGTGGAAATCCACAGCGATCTGTATGGGAAAATGTTCCACAAAATTTGGGAAAGGGAACCCTTGCCCACTGCGGCCGCAATGCTGCGGGATGTAGTCAATCTGCTGGCAGGAAGCTAAGGAGACGAATTTTCACAGGTTGAACCCCTGGAAATGTGTATCCTTTTTGAGGATAGGTTAATGTGAACGGTTATCTTCCTGTGCGAGGGTGTGATGGAACTTTTGTGTTCATTTTCACGTCGCAATAGGTGTAGTGTCTATTCTTTATCGTTCTCATTCGGCAGGTGACCCTATGACCCATCCCAACTACTCATTTGAGCCTTCTCTGTCCACCCGCTGGACCAGGCTGGGCCAGGGCCGCGCACCGCTAATCGCTGTCCTGATCCTGGCCGCGTTGGTGCTGAGCGCCTGCCTTTCTTTGCTGGGGCCTACTGGACCAGTGCGCACGCCGGTCGTCCTGCCCACTGATGGCGGCGACCAGCCCCAGATTGCCATCTCGCCGCCCAGCGGCTATGCGGGCGTCTATGTGCAGGTGGTGGGCAACGGTTGGCCCGCCAACGATCTGGTGCTGGTTGTGCTGAGCGACGACGCCGGACGCAGTGGTATTCTGGCAGCCAGTGCGGCCAATCCCAACGGTCAAGTGACCACCGGCTTTCTCTATCCCATCAGCCCCCGCTGGCTGAGCACCGGGCCGCATACAATTGTGGCCTACACTGCCGACGGCAATTTGCAGGCCAGCGCTGAATTTCAGGTGACGCCCGGTGAAGGGGTGACACCCGCTGCGGCCACGGCCCAGCCTTCTCCCACCGGGCTTGTCATCCAAACCCCGACCGCCAGACCCACCGCCGGAGCAGCAGCCACCGCCAGCGCAGCGGCGACCGCCACTCCCAGGGCCACGGCCACAACTGCGGCGACTGCCGTCGCGACCGCCACTGCCGCGCCCACGCCGATTGTCATCACCGACTGGCGGGGCGATTATTGGACCAACTCTACTCTCTCCGGCGAACCGGCGTTAGTGCGCAATGATGCAGCGGTCTTTTTTGACTGGGGCAGCGGTTCGCCCGCGTCCAATCTGCCCGCGGACCAATTCAGCGCCCGCTGGACCCGCCAGTTGAACTTCGATGCAGGCGTCTACCGCTTCTTCGTGGAAGTAGACGACGGCGCGCGGCTTTACATCGACGATCAACTGGTGCTGGACGAATGGCGGGCTGGTTCCCAGCGGGTGGCATCGGCCACTGTTTCTCTGCCTGCGGGCCGTCACTCCCTGCGCATGGAATACTTCGAGCGCACGGGCAATGCCCTGGCCCGCTTCTGGTGGGAGCGCCAGCTTGCCTTCACCGGCTGGGAGGGACAGTATTTCACTAATCCCAATTTGCAGGGGGACCCGGCGCTGGTGCGGGACGACGCCACCATCAACTTTGTATGGGGAACCGGTAGTCCGGCTTCGGTTATCGGCGGGGATAATTTCTCGGTGCGTTGGAAGCGTACTGTCGCCTTTGACGCGGGCCGCTACCGCTTCTACGCCCGTATGGACGACGGTCTGCGGGTGCGGGTGGACGGTCAGTTGATTCTGGACGAATGGCGGGATGGCTCGGACCGTACAGTTGCCACAGATGTGGAACTGCCCGGTGGCAATCACCAGATCGAAGTGGAATACTACGAGAAGAGCGGCGGCGCGCTGGTGAGCTTCTGGTGGGAGGTGGCTCCGGAACCCACGCCCACCTTCACACCGATCTGGACAGTCACGTCTACGGCGACGGATGTACCGTCGGCCACGCTTACAGCTACCGACGCACCCACGGCGACAGCGACAGCCACGGAAACGCCCACCTCCTTACCGGAGCCGACCGTGACACCGACCGCAACGGCCACCGAGACTTCGGCAGAAACGCCGACGGTAACCCCGACGGACGTCCCAACTGAGACGCCGACGCCGACCGTCACTGGGACAGTAACGGTTGTTGCCGGCAGCGGCGGCACAGTCACACCCATCTCAGAAAGCCTGGAAATCGGCCAACCGGTTGCCTTTGCCCGTTTGACGATGCCCCAGCTTCTGGCACCCAAACGCAGCCTTTTTCTGATGATAGATTCGGAAGAGGAATGGAGCAACCTGTTGGACGGTCTGCGCCCGTTGCCCAGCCCCCGGCCCGGCCTGCGAGTGACACCCCCTGGACGGGGAGCAACCGCAACGCCTACTATAACACCGACGCTGACACCGTCGCCGTCGCCGACGCCGACTTCGACGCCCACACCCACGGAGACGGTGTCAGATGCGGGTGATGGCCCGGCCGATATGCCCGATAGCCCGCCTGCCCCGCCAGAGGAGACAAAGGGGAAGATGGCAGCGGAGGTAACAGCGTCAGTCAAGCCTGACTTTGCCGAGGATGTGGTGCTGGTGGCGATTCTGGGTGCGGATCGGCTGGGGCAATCGGTTCAGATTGTCGATGTGCGGCAGGAGGCCAACGAACTTTGGGTGAAAGTGCGCATCAATCCTCTGTCGGGTCGGGCTATTTTGTCGGATGGGGTCGCCGATGGGGTTGTGGTGCGCCGGGATGCACTGCCTGCATTGAATTCTTTGGTCGTCCATTTCGTGGATGACTTTTATGAGGCGTTGGATGTCGAAGATAATTCCCGGTAGGGTGGGCTACACGACTTCCAGTGCTATCTGAACCAGCGCATCCACCTGCCGCCGGACCGCCAGCAGTGGCCGGATGTCGAACTGATCCGGGTTGCCAATCGGACACGAGGAATCGAATAATTGTTCTCCATCAACAGCGAAGATATGAAATACCACAGCGACCCCACCCATCTGGAACAGGCCGCGGCGGCCAACCCGCCCACTATCGTATCTGTCACCGTCGGCACCGCCAACCCCTACAGCCCCGCGGCCCGGTTGCTGGTGGACCACCTGTGGGAGGAACTGGACCGGCGCTATGGCCCCAACCCGGACTCTCGCTTCACCCCGGAACAGATCGACGTGCCGGGGCTGCTCTTTGTCATCGCCAAAGCCGACGGGCGACCGGTGGGCTGCGGCGCGCTCCTGCCCCTGGCCGAGGGCGTCGGCGAGGGGGTCGGCGAGATCAAACGGATGTGGGTGGAGCCGGATGCCCGCGGCCAGGGGGTGGCCCAGGCGATTCTCTACGGGCTGGAGTCGATGGCCGCGGAGAAGGGCTACCACACCCTGCGCCTGGAAACGGGCATTCGACAGCCCGAAGCCATCGCCCTCTACACACGCTGGGGCTATGCGCCGATTGATTGCTGGGGAGTCTATGCCGATGACCCCATCAGCCGCTGTTTCGAGAAGAAGTTGCGCGAATGAACACCCTCGTCCTCACCTCCCTGCAGGCCGCCAACGCAGACCCGATAATCCGGGCTATTGCCGAATACCTGTCCGGCAAGCTCGGCCTGCCCGTCACCTTTGCCGACGCCCCCCGCTGGCAGGATCGGGAAATCCTCTTCGACGGGGGCGAAGTCCAGATTGCCTGGCTCTGTGGGCTGGTCTATGTGGAGAAGCGGGACGCGGGCGCGCCGATTGACCTGCTGGCTGCGCCGGTGATGGACGGCCCCCATTACGCAGGGCGACCGGTCTACTTCTCCGATGTGGTGGTGCGGGCCGACAGCCCGTTCCACACTTTCGCTGAACTGCGCGGCAGACGCTGGGCCTACAACAATATTGGCTCCCACTCCGGCTACAACATCACCCGCTATCACCTGGCGACGTTGGGTGAAGATGCCAGCTTTTTTGGCCGGGTGCTGGAAGCGGGCGCACACCAGGCCGCGCTGTCGATGATTTTGGCCGGGGAGATCGACGCCGCGGCCATCGACAGCACTGTCCTGGAAACCGAACTCCTTCTGCGCCCGGAGATTGTCGAGCAGATTCGCACGGTCGAGCGGCTCGGCCCCAGCCCGATTCCACCCTGGGTGGTGCGCCGGGATGTGCCGTCTACGCTGGTAGCCGAAATCCGGCGCGCTTTTGTGGAGATGCACGCCGATCCCGCGAGCTCTGCTCTGCTGGCTCAGGCCCAAATGCGTCACTTTGCCCCAGTCATCGACAGCGACTACGACCCCATCCGCCGGATGGCCGCGCTGGCCGAGCGGGTGACGCTCTAAATCGCCTTCCCCATCCGGGTTTATCAGTGTTCATCAGTGGCTAAATGGCAATCGAAGGAGAACCGACAAATGACCGACAAACCCTTGGCTGGAAAAAACGCGCTGATCACCGGCGCGGGGCGGGGGATTGGCCGAGCCATCGCCCTGGCCTATGCGGAAGCCGGCGCGGCTGTCGGCTGCGCGGCCCGCACCCAGCGCGAAATTGATGGAGTGACGGCAGAGATTCGGGCGCGAGGAGGCAAAGCTGTCGCCATCCCCGTGGACGTGACCGACCGGACTTCGGTGCAGCAGATGACCGAATCGCTGGTGGCTGCCTTTGGCGGGCTGGATATTCTGGTGATCAACGCGGGGGTGAACCGGGATCGGCGCACAGTCGAGGAGAGCGTGCCGGAGGAGTGGCTGGGCACGCTGGATGTGAATCTGAACGGCGCGTATTACTGCGCCCAGGCCGCCATCCCCCATCTGAAAGCCCGGGGAGGCGGAAAGATCATCACCACCGGTTCAGGAATGGGACACCGAGGCAGCCCGGAGCGTTCAGCCTACTGCGTCTCCAAAGCCGGGCTGTGGATGCTCACCCGCTGCCTGGCCCAGGAGCTATGGCCCTTCAATATCAGTGTCAACGAACTGGTCCCCGGCCCGGTGCAAACGTCGATGACTGCCGATGACAGCAGCCAGGGCAGCCGACCCGCCGCCGGTCCCAGTGCCCAGAGCGAATGGCAAAAAAGGCCAGAGGATGTGGTTCCCCTGGCCCTTTTTCTGGCAACCCAACCCCTCGTCGGCCCCACTGCCCAAAGTTTCAATCTGATGCGGCGGGATGGATAAGAACAGCGGACGACAGACGACAGACGGAGGACCAACCAGTTCCGAATTGGTTCGTCCTCCGTCTGTCGTCTGTCGTCGTCTTCACACCTGCTCCGCTCTTTTGGCGTTGTTGCGCCCGTAGAGCGAATACTGCTCCACTTCGTAGACGACGCCGTTGGCCGGCGCGGACTCGTCCGAGAGCCAGAAGACGACGTGAGAGGCGATTTGCTCCGGGGTGGTCAGCATCCCCGTGGGTGCATAGGCGGGGTCCACATTGAACTGCCAGCCTTCCGGCAGCCCCTCGCTCTGCTTCAGCGCGATTTCGTTGGGCGAAGTCACCCAGCCCACATTCAGGTGAATGACCCGAATTTTCTCAGTTGCCAGGGCATTGGCCAGGTTGCGGCTGGCGGTCTGTAAGCCCCCTTTGGCCGCGGAATAGGGCAGCAGATTGGGCGCGCCGGAAAGCGCGTTGATGGAGCCGATGTTGACCAGCACACCGCCGCCCTGGGCGCGGAAGTGGGGCACGGCAGCCCGTGCAGTCAGCAGGGGCGCGCGCAGGTTGACCGCCAGAATCGTGTCGATCATCCCTGCGTCGCTCTCTTCCAGCGTAGCCCGGGTGGTGAGCGCGGCGTTGTTGACCAGCCCGTCGATGCGCCCAAAGTGCTCGACCGTCGCCTGCACCACCCGCTCGCAGAATGTGGGATCCGCCACGTCGCCCACGACGTAGGCCGCGGCGTCGCCCAAATCTTCTGCCACCGCCCGCGCCCGTTCCGCGTTGCGCCCGTGCACCATCACCCGCGCACCCTCGGCCACCGCACGCCGGGCCGTCGATTCCCCGATTCCCGTCGAGGAACCGGTCACCAGAATTACTTTTCCATCCAGCAACATTTCATTCTCCCGTTCTGAAAATAGCCACTGATGAACGCTGATGAACACGGATAGAGACAGATGAACACAGATAAAATCTGCGAAAATCTGTGTTCATCTGCGTAATCTGCGTTCCGCTTTTTATACAGCCTGCCAGCTGCCCGCGGCCGCGGAGCGATACATCGCTTCCATCACAGCGCTGCGATAGGCGGCTTCGCGCACGCCCACCAACTGGGCCTCTTTGCCGACCAGCGCGTCCAGAAAGAGTTCAAAGGCGTGGGGCCAGGCTTCGGGCAGATTCGTATAGGGCGTCTTGCCGTCGCTGCCCAGCTTCTCGCTTTTGATGTAGACTTCGCTGCGGTCGTGTACCCAGGCGTGGCCTTCGGTCCCGCTGATCTCAAAAGTGACCGGATCCGCCACGTCTACCCAGCCCGCGGCCAGGCTGCCGATGACGCCGCTGGTGAAGCGGATCAGCCCTTCGCCAGCCTCGTCGCAGGCCGGGCCGTACTTGCCCGTCACCACCTGCGTCTCAGCCACCACCCGGCGCACATCCCCAAACATCCACAGGAGCAGGTCCAGGGCGTGGGTTCCCAAATCGCCAAAGGCCGCCACGCCGCCCCGTTTTACGTCCGTCATCCACAGCCATTCCGGGGTGAACCAATCGCCCAGGGAGCCGCTGTGGCAGTTGCTGGCCCGCACACGGGTGATCTGCCCGAAGGTGCCTGCTTCCACCTGCTCTTTGAGGAAGAGGTGGGCCGGGATGCCCCGCTGGAAATAGCCGGTCTGGAAAAGAACGCCCGCTTTTTCAATGGCCGCGGCCATTGCATCCGCGTCGGCTTTGCCCAGGCCCAGGGGTTTCTCAATAAACATATGCTTGCCCGCGGCAGCTCCGGCCAGGACCAGGTCCTGGTGGATGTCCGTCTCCGAGCAGATAATCACACCCTCGATGCTGCTGTCTGCCCAGACCGCAGCCGGGTCGTCGATGACAGGCGCGCCCAACTCCGCGCCCCGCTTCTCCGAGCGCGCCCGGTCCGGGTCCCAGACAGCGACGGTCTTGACATCTGTGCGGGCTTGCAGTCGTTTGACAAAGCCCGGTGTGTGGATGTGCGCGCAGCCGATCAGTGCTACATTTTTCATCAGAATGCCTCTCTTCTTTGAGCGTTCGTGGTTTTCCATACGCCGTTGTGAAACCGATCACAGATAAGTGTACCAGTTTGGCGGGCATACGCAAGCGTTGACCCGCCCCGTTTCTGGTGATAGGATACCAGATAGCGAATCCAATCCACCCTGCATAGGAAGACGAATGAAATCCACCCGCCCCCTCCTCGCCATCACCCTGGGCGACCCCGCCGGCATCGGCCCGGAAGTCACCCTCAAAGCTCTGGCCCACACCGACGTTTTCGCCCACTGCCGCCCGCTGGTCATCGGCGACCGGCGCATTCTGGAACGGGCCGCGGGCTGGTTGGGACATCCACTGCCGACCGTCGAAGAAATCGACGATCCGGCCAGTGGCGTCTACGCGCCGGACAGCCTGCCCCTGCTCGATCTCCACAACGCGGACCCGGCAGAGATTGCCGTGGGACAGGTGGCCGCGGCCGCGGGTCGGGCTGCGGTGGAGTACGTCTTCCGGGCCTGCGATCTGGCGCTGGCTGGTGCAGTGGACGGGATTGTGACTGCGCCACTCAACAAAGGCGCGATGCACAAAGCCGGTTTCCTCTACCCCGGCCACACAGAACTGCTGGCCGAGCGCACGAAGGCCGAGCGCATCTCTATGCTGCTGGTTGGGCCAAAGCTGCGGGTGGTCCACGTCAGCACCCACGTCTCCCTGGCCGAAGCCATCCGCCGGGTGACCACCGAGCGGGTGCTGGAGGTCATCGGTCTGGCCCAATATTCGTGCGAGGCCCTGGGCATCCCCCATCCCCGCATCGCCATCGCCGGGCTGAATCCCCACGCCAGCGAGAACGGGCTCTTCGGCGTTCAGGAGGCGGAGCAGGTCCAGCCCGCGATTGAACTGGCCCGACAGAAGGGCTGGAATGTGACCGATCCCCAGCCACCGGATACGGTTTTTCTGCGTGCTACCAAAGGCGAATACGATATTGTGGTGGCGATGTACCACGACCAGGGCCATATCCCCATGAAACTGCTGGCCTTCGACAGCGGCGTGAATGTGAGCATCGGCCTGCCCATCATCCGTACATCTGTGGATCACGGCACGGCCTTCGACATCGCGGGGACGGGCGTCGCCAGCGAGGAGAGTATGCTGGCCGCGATTGATGTGGCTGTGCAGATGGGGCGGGCGAGGAAGTGAAGAAGAGGGACGCAGATAAACGCAGATTCCTATTCTTCCGATAGAACTCGGCCCAGCCGCGCCACGCCTTCTTCAATTTCGGCTTCCCCGAAATGGGCAAAACTCAGCCGCAGGCAATTGCCCAATCCGCCTACACTGGAACAGCGGACACCCGGCAGAAAACCCACCCCGGCTGTGTGGGCCGCGGACAGCAGCGCTGCCGTATCGATCCCCTCATCCATCTCCAGCCAGAAAAAGTAGCCGCCGTCGGGCTTCTGCCACCTGGCCATTCCACCCAAATGGCGGTGCAGCGCAGCGTCCATCACATCAATCCGTCGTCGGTAGATTTCGCGCAGACCAGCCAGATATTCCCCTTGCGAGCCCTTCTCCAACGCCACCCGCACCAGATTGGATGTGAAGTGATTCAGTCCGCCGCCGCTGTCCACCAGGCCGCAGGTGACGAAGCGCTGCACAACTTCCGGCGCGGCCTGAATCCAGCCCAGACGCAGACCGGGGGCCAGAATTTTGGAAAAGGAGCCGATGGAGAGCACCCGTCCACTCTCTGTGCGGGCGGCCAGGGGCGCAGGTGGCAGCGCAGCCTGCGTGGCGTTGTAGTGGAGCAACTGGTATACTTCATCGGCTACAATCGTAAAATTGTGTTTGTGGGCCAGGGCCACCAGTTCTTCCCGGCGCTGGGCCGAAAGGGTGTGGCCGGTGGGGTTCTGAAAAGCGGGGATTGTGTAGACGAAGACCGGCTGCTGTTGGGCCAGGGCTATTTCTAGCGCGTCCATACGCAGGCCGTTTTCGTCGCTGGGGATGGGCACAGCATTCAGCCGGAAATCTTCACGCAGAATGCGCAGGGCCAGAAAATAGCTCGGCTCCTCCACAAAGACAGTGTCGCCCGGCTGTGTGAAAAGGGTGCAGATCAGCGTCAATGCCTGGGATGCCCCCGCCGTCACCATCAACTGCTCCGGCCCGACCGGCGAGGCATATTCTGCGCTCAAAAAATCGGCCAGTGCCTGACGGAAGCGCCCGTCCCCCTGCTCGTAGCCGTAGTTGAGAAGTTCCGTATCTCCTTCGGCGAAACGCACTTCTGCGGACTGGCGCATCAGGTCCAGGGGCAACAGATCGAAACCTGGCTGACCGATGCCGAAGTCGATGAGGGATGAGGTTCGGTTTACTTGCGACGAACGCAGGGCAGGACTTTTCATTGGGATATCTCCTGTTGACGGGATAGGCGAACGCTATCCCATCGGCTGCCAATTGTCAATTCCACAGAAGGAAAGACCGATGCTCACCAAAACCGACATCTTCACCGCCCGCACCGGCGGCTACTGGAACTACCGGGTCCCCGGCATCCTCTGCACCACAAACGGCGTCATCCTGGCAACGGTCGAGGCCCGCACAGGCACGGGCAGCGATTGGGATGGCAACGACATTCTCCTGCGCCGTAGCCTGGACGGGGGCGTCTCCTGGCAGCCGCCCCAACTGATAGTGAGCCACAAAACGTATGGCCCCGGCCCGGTGAGCAATTTTGTGCTTTTCGCTGACGCGGATGGGACGGTCCACGCGCTCTACTGCCACAACTACGAGCGGGTTTTTTATCTGCGAAGCGGAGATGACGGCACAACTTTCTCCCGGCCGGTGGAGATTACCGAAAGCCTGGTCGCTTTCCGCGCCGAATATACCTGGCGGGTTATTGCCACCGGGCCGGGTCACGGCATTCAACTGCGCAGCGGGCGGCTGCTGGTCCCCGTCTGGATGTCCGACGGCAGCGGCACGGAATTTGGCGCGGGCAAGCTGGGCCACCGCCCCTCTGAAGTGGCGACGATCTACAGCGACGACGGCGGCAAAAACTGGCGTTGCGGGGAAATTTTCGTCCATTCCAACGGGCGCATTATCAATCCCAGCGAAACTCTGGCTGTGGAACTTGACGACGGGCGGGTGCTCTGCAACATCCGCAGTGAATGCCCCCAGAACCGGCGGCTGATCGCTATCAGTCCTGACGGCGCGGGGCGTTGGACTGAGCCAGTCTTCGACGACGCGCTGCTGGAGCCGGTCTGTATGGCCAGTCTCCTGCGTCTGCGCCAGCCGGATGCCGACGGGCAAGGCGTCTATCTTTTCGCCAATCCGGACAATCTGGAAAATGAACTGACGCCTCCGGGCCGCACTCTGGCCCACGACCGCAAGCGGCTGACGGCCAAAATGAGCGCAGACGACTGCAACACCTGGCCGGTTTCCCGTGTGTTGGAAGCGGGGCCGTCCGGCTATTCGGATTTGGCCGAAGCGCCCGATGGGTCGATTCTCTGTATCTACGAACGGGGGATGCTCAGCCGCATGACCGACACGGCTTCCGTGGCTGTCGCCCGCTTTGATCGGGGGTGGCTTTCTGCTAATGAGGCGTAATACCTGCCAGGTTTCGGAAAACCTGGCAGGTATTACGCTACGTTTTTGATTCGCGGGAAAATGGATACAATGAGACAGGCAGTCCCAAATGCTGAGACCTGCTGATACCGATACCCCCCAATCTGAGGAGAAAAGACAATGGCTGCACCCGCTGCGGAACGCACCTACGATGACGGTCTGGCCGCTCCCTACGCGCCGGATCTTTACCACTACGACCACATCGCTGCTGACGGACTGAACGGCTTTGATGCCATCGACGATCAGGCCATCGCCCGCTTTGATCGGGAAGGCTATCTGGTCGTTCACAACGCTTTTTCGCCCCAGGAGGTGAAGGGAGGTTTGGACGGGCTGCTGCGTCTGATTTCCGGCGAAGTAGCCGACTTCAACGGGGTAATGTACGAGCGGGCCGCGTCGGGGATGCCGGTAGATGAGATGGCCCCTGAGCAGCGCCAGGACTACGTGCGCAAATTTATGTGGTTCGAGCAGCACGACGAACGGCTCCACGCGATGGCCCACCACCCCAAACTCCTGGCCGCGCTGGAACGTCTCATCGGCGAGACGCCCTTTCTCTTTCAGGATATGGCTCTGCTCAAGCCGCCCCACATTGGCCGGGAAAAGCCCTGGCACCAGGACCACGCCTACTTCCAACTGGCGTTGAATACCCGGGTTGTCGGCTGCTGGATTGCCCTGGACGAAGCCACCACCGAAAACGGCTGTATGATTGTCATCCCCGGCACACACCGTCAGGGACCGGTTGTCCACTTCCAGCGGCGGGACTGGCAGATATGTGACACGGACATAAAGAATCAGGGCGCAACCGCGGTTCCTCTCAAGCCCGGTGGCTGTCTGCTCTTCAGCAGCCTAATCCATCACGGCACACCCACCAACAATTCGGGTCTGCGCCGACGGGCCGTGCAGTTCCACTATCGCCCGGCCAGCGCGCCCAAGACGACGGTGGAAGAGCGGCTAGCAATCTTTGGCGAAGAGGGCAAGGATGTGACCTGCTAGGAAGCGACAGCCTCGTTGGTCTGCGGTCACAACTTCACAAATGGAGGAGCCGACGGGAGTTTTGGATCGTTTTTCCCTTTCCGGTCGCACTGCGCTCGTCACAGGTGGGATGCAGGGCATACGGAGGCTCTAACAGATGGGAATACCCGTGCCTATTGGGACTCAGCACTGCTCCCTGTCGGGCCGCTGGGCCGCACCTGCTGTTCCACCTGCTTGATCCGGTCGGTCAATTCCTGTATCTGCAACAGAATTTGCCCAATCGCCTGTTCGGTGGTGATCTTTTCCTGCGCCCACAGTTTGATGAATTGCTGAAGATTGTACTGGCTCATCGCACGATTCCTTTGGGTGTTGACAAAATATACGTTAGCGTATTTGAATTGTAAACGCTAACGTATATTTTGTCAACACCTAATTAGAACGTTCGACTTTTTTCCAAAAGTCGAACGTTCTATAGTCTTCTATGCGGTGTAGGGGAATTGGGTCTGTTCGGCCACAATCGAGAGGACAGTCGTGGAAGCACCGCGTGGCTCGTAGACGCCGGTCTCCCACTCGCTGATGGTGGATTGGCGCACGCCCAACTTTCGGGCAAATTCAGTCTGGGTCATCTCTAAATGGACACGCAGGGCTTTTACAAGCGTTGCGTCCCAGACCGGCTCGCCGTCGATGCGTTGGACCTCGTAGACCTGGCCGGGACGCCGAAATGTGACCTGTTCGTTCGTTATATCCACCTCTTCGGCGTGATAGCCAGCCAGCATCCAGGCTTTGGCCTGCACCGCGCCGCTGCTCCGGTTGCTCCACCAGGCACGCTGGGAGCGAGCAGTGGCGGGCAGGGATACGCCGAGAATCTGCTCAATTGCAGTGAAGCTCAGGCTGATTTCATTTTCCCCAGACTGGCGCAGATATTCCTGGAGAGGGTAGTATTTGCTAGTGATTACATCGCTCATTTTGGCCTGCTCGACATCGACAGATCATACGGTAGCGTAAGTATACGCCACTCTTCTTTTCCCACCAAATGATTGCCTGGATTTCCCAATGAACGAGACAATTCTCATCCTGGCCGACGACCTGACCGGCGCAGCGGATACGGCTTCCCGCTGTCGGGCCGCGGGTCTGTCGGCCACAATTTTCCTCACACCGCCCCAGCCGCCCCTACCCGCGGGCGTCGTCGCCTTCACCTCCGATTCCCGCCACCTGCCGCCAGCCGAAGCAGCTCAGCGGGTACGAGAAGTCGCTGAGCCGCTCGTCGAACAGTCTGTCCTCTGGTACAAGAAAATCGACTCCACCCTGCGCGGCAATATCGGCAGTGAGTTGGATGCGCTGCTGGACCTGTTGGAGGCACCCGCCGCGCTGGTCTGCCCCGCTTTCCCGGCCCAGGCGCGGGGACTGGTCAACGGCCATCTGGTGGCGCCGGGTGGCCCGCCAGTGGGCGTGCATCTGCCGTCCCTGCTGCGGGAGCAGAGCCGCCATCCGGTGCTATCGTTTTCGTTGGAGGATGTACGATCCGGGGAACTGGCAGAGCGATTTCAACGCAAAGGCGCAAAGGTGCAAAGCGGTGTCCTGAGCCAGTCAAAGGGGGGAAAAGGGGGGAAGGAACGGTCGATTTTTGTGGTGGATGGAATGACGGACGAGGATTTGGGGCTGATTGTGGACGGGGCCGCGACACTTCCGGGTCTGCTGCTCTGTGGCAGCGCGGGGCTGATTGGGGAGGTGGCGAAACGACAGGGAAAGGGCAAAGACCTGCCAGGTTTCGGAAAACCTGGCAGGTCTGACGGCAACGCGCTCGTTGTTGTGGGCAGCGGCAGTCCGATGGCCCACCAGCAGATCGACGGGCTGTTGTCCGCATTTCCCGACGCGGCGCGGGTAGTCATTGAAGCGGATAATCGCTCGTCTGTGGCATCCACTCACCCGCTCGTCCTCATTCACCAGCCCCGGCCCGCGCCCGGCGCAGTGCTGGACGGCCCCGAAGCCCGGCGAAGGGCCAATCTTCTGGCCGACGCGGCTCTGGCACAGATTGGGCAAAAGCCGCCGGACCTGCTGTTCCTTGTGGGGGGAGACACCGCCGTGGCCGTCCTCTCCCGTCTGGGCGTGGAGCGGCTGACTGTCGAACGCGAACTGTTGCCGGGGATGCCACTTTGCACGGCGACGGTCAATGGACACACGCTGCGAGTGGTAATGAAGCCAGGGAGTTTTGGGGACGAGAATGCGCTGGTAGAAGCGCTGGAGCGTTGAAACGTTTGAACGCTCCAGCGCTTTATCACTTTAACGCTTCCACATTCTCCCGCACTTTCAGAATCGCGTTCGCCACGTCGTCCATCTCCTCTGGCTCGGCCAGAAGCAGATTTTGCCCCAGCGCGACGGTCTGCTCGCAGAGCCGTTCGGCGTTGGGGCTGGGCGTGACCCGGCTGTAGGGTTCCACCAGCGGCGGCTGCTGGTAGAGGGGATAGGGATAGACGGCTGTGGCGGGGATGCCTTCGGCGCGCAGGGCGGCGATGAGCTTCTCTCTGGACAGACCGGCGAAACGTTCGGCGTCGTAGCGCATCAGAAAAATGTGGTGGGCGTGGGCGTCGGCCCGTGGGTCCCAGTGCTGGGGTGTCAGGCCGTCGATCTCTTCCAGGAAGCTGCGGAGTCGGCGGGCGTTTGCCATCCGCCGCTGTAGCTGTTCGTCCAGACGGGCCAAGCCAGCGGATAGGATAGCCGCCTGCCAGCCGCTCAGCCGCAGATTCGTGCCCAGATTCGGATGTTCGTACCACATCCCGTCGCTGCTGCGTCCGCAGTTGGCAATGCTCCACAGCTTTTCAGCCAGGACCGGGTCGTTGGTGAGCAGCGCGCCGCCTTCGCCCGCGGTCAGGTTTTTGCTGGCCTGAAAGCTGAAGGAGCCAACTGTGCCCAGCGCGCCCACGGGTTTGCCATTCCAACTGCTGCCGTGGGCGTGGGCAGCGTCTTCAATCACCGCCAATCCGTGACGGGCCGCCAGGGGCAGGAGCGCGTCCAGATCGGCAGGCAGGCCGCCGAAGTGGACGGGGATGACAGCTTTCGTGCGCTCACTGATGGCCGCTTCCACCGCGGGGATGGAGAGATTCCACGTCTCCAACTCCACATCGGCAAAGACGGGGGTGGCCCCGACAATACGCACAGCCGAAGCCGTGGCGACAAACGTGTAGGGGGGCACAATTACTTCGTCGCCGGGGCCGATGCCAAGGGCACGCAGCGCGGTTTCCAGGGTCGTCGTGCCGTTGACTGTTGTGACGCAGTGGGCCGCTGCGTGGCGGGCAGCAAAAGCGGCTTCGAAGTCACGCACGGCTTTGTCGTAGCCGCCCCACTCGCCCCGTTCCAGGACGGCGAGCAGGCCGGATCGTTCGCTTTCATCCCACTGGGGCCAGCGGGGCCAGGCTTTGTTGCGGACAGGTGTACCGCCCTGAAGGGCGAGGGTGGAGGATGGCATAGGATTTCTCACTTTGGGTTGATTGGGGTGGGTAGCGACTACTTCTCCCGCCAATAGCGGTCTCCACTGCTGGTGCGGCCCATATAGCCGTAATCCACCATCTCCCGGCGCAGGATGGCCGGATCGTCGAAGGTGTGCCAGCGGTTGAGGAGATCGTTGACTTCGGTTTCGCTGTAGAGGTGGTTGGGCTGAAATTTCTCCACCAGATAGTCGAGCAGATTTTTCTGATCGGAGGGTGTGCGCGGCCAGTGGATGAGCAGCCCTTCCCGGTCCAGAAAACGGTGCAGATTTTGGGGCAGCTTGCGCCGCGCATCCGACAAAACCGCCTGGGCATTTTCCGCGGAGAGCAACTGGCTGAGAAGGGCGAATACCTCCTCCACCCGCTCTCGGCGCAAGCGATAGCTTTTGTTTGCGCCGTCGCCCCGCTCTTCTGCGATGAAACCGGCGGCCACCAACTGGCTCAGGTGGCGGGAAACGGTGGACTGGGTGACATCCAATTCTTCGATGATTGCCTGGGCGCGTAATGTTTCGCTGGCGGCCAGCAGTTCGAGAATCTGGAGTCGGGTGTCATCGGTCAGCGCCCGCAGGGGAAAGAGAACCTGGCCCCGGGGAATCGGCTGAGACCGGGCAATTGCGCTCTGATCTTGCACGGAAATACCTCCTGAAGTTCAAATATGCAATGATGTGCATAATTGCATATTCTATCAGGCCAGCCGAGAAGTCTCCAAAATCCCGCGGTTGAGATCGCACAGACTACAGAATTTCAAAAAAGCGCAATAGGGCATACAGAATAACTGCGCCAGTCACAATCTGCCAGGCGTTGCCGATCAGCCAGGCCAGGGGGCCAACCCGATAGCCCAGGGATTCCAGCTTCTGTTTGAGTTGGCCTGCGCTCGGCTCGGTCAGGCTGCTGCCGTCGGGAAAGACGAGGGTGGGCACGCTTTCGTTGCCCTCATTGAGAGCGCGCACCTTCGCCGCTGCTGTCGGGTCGCGGGTGATATCGATGTAGTCGTAGGGAACTTTGGCCTGGGCCAGGAGTCCACGCACGGGTGGGAGTCCTGGGCAGATGGGTGTGCCGTAGAGGGTGATGGGGGTGGGCAAATGAGCCTCATTTCCACAAGCTGAAGTGCGTTTTCGCTGCGTGCTACGTGCTGCGTGAGATCACCATCCGATCTCACGCAGCACGTAGCACGCAGCTTTAGAAAGCGGACTGTCGTTCCCGCAAACTTACGCGTACACCTTCTCCTCTTCCATCACCCACGGGCTGGTCATCTGGCCGTCCTCAAAACTGAGGGGAAGCTCGGCCACAATCGACAGCCGGGGATGGGCTTCCACAATCTCCCGCATACTGGGGCTGACGTAGAAATCTTCCAGGCTGAGGGTGTCGCGGATGAAGACAAAGCGGGCCTCTGCGGGCGGTTCCGCGCAGATGCGCACGGATGTGTGGAGCGCTGTCTCGTCGGTGGGCATGACGAGGGGGATGTGGGAGCGCTGGGCGCTGAAGATACCGCTGGTGATGGCGTTGGTGTAGGTCGCCACCCAATCGATCTTTTCGTAGACCCGGGCCGTCGTCACATTGGCCAGACCCAGACCGCTGATATTGCCGTGGGTCTCTTCGGTCAGGTCGAGGACGGTGATAATCGCCACATCCACATTGCCGAAGCCTTCGGGCTGGCGGGGAATCCACAGGCGGCTGATGACATTTGTGTCCATCCCTGTGCCGGAGATATTCTTGCCCAACTCGCGCACAACCAGAATGTCCACTTCGTCGAAGGGGATGCGGGCCAGATAATTCTTGGCGGTCTCCAGATAGTCGGCCTCTTTTTGGGTTCCCACTTCCGACGCATTCAGGCCGACGATTAGGCCCGTGTCTTCGTAGGCGTTCTCAATCGGGCAGATGGCCCCCCGGAAGTTTGTGTTTGTCTCGTAGACTCGGGCTGCTGGTTCCAGATAGCGCTGGAAGTTGCGCCCGCCGCCCGCGTGCATCATCGCCGCACCGGCCTGTTTGCCCAGACCGATGACACACATTTTGGAGGGGCCACTCTCCAGATGGCTGCGGAAATCTGTGTGGGGTTTGATGCGGCTGACCAGAATCGCGTGGTCCGCGTCCACCGAATCCTTGCCCTGGCAGAGGGCCGGGCCGTCGGGGATGCGCCCGATCTCGACCACTTCCATTGTGGCGCGCACTTCCACGCCCATCGCTTCGGTGGTGATGCCGTAGCCCGCCAGAATCTCCAATTGGCCTTCGACAGTCGCGCCGCCGTGGCTGCCCATCGCGGGCATAATGTGGGGTTTCATCCCAGCGGCTTTCAGGTGATCGACTGTGGCCCGCACGATTTTCGAGAGGTTGGCGATGCCCCGGCTGCCCGCGCCCACAGCGACTGTATCGCCGGGCTTCATTTTCGCCATTATCCCGCTCTCGCGTAGCTGTTTGCCCACTTCGGCGTGGATGTCGTGGACGCGAGGGGTGTCGAAAGTCTGATGCACGGCCAGTACTGTTTCCGGCAGGGCTGCGGGAAAGTTGAGTTTCTTGATTTCGTCGAGTACGTTTTGCATGGGTTTCTCCTAGTTGATAGGTGCTGCGTGCTGCGTGACAGTCGAGTCATCGACAGTGTACGTGGGATTCGTGTTGTATGGAACGGTATCTTCTTTCAGGTTTTGTTGGCGTTGATCAGAAAGCATTGTGAGTAGGAGGCGGATAATACTGGTCAGTTGTCCGCATCGGTGATCTGTGACAGCTTGGCCCAAAATGTGACGACCGGCATAATACCAGTTGCGTGCTTCCCTGGCCGAGCCAAGCGCATATTCGTAGTACCGGGCGCGATCTCTACCAGAGCTTTTGCTGTAGCCTTCCGCCAGATTCGCGCCTATCGAACCAACGGAGCGATATAGTTGATCTGCCAGACTTTTCATACGTGGATCGTTGCTGAGCTTGCTTACATCAGCCCAGCAAATATCTACGCAGAAAAGAGCCAACCGATACGCTTGCAGCCGCCAGAGAGGGTCATCTGTCAAATATCCCGGTACAGACTTTTCCCACTCCTCATACGTCATCCGTTTCACCTCACGCAGCACGAAGCACGCAGCATTCTTACGGCTCCAGCACAACCTTCACCAGATCGCTCTCGCCCTTGGCCAGTTGACGGAAAATCTCTGATCCCTCGTCCAGACTGGCGATGCGTTCGATCAGTGGCTCCACATTCAGCCGCCCATCTGCCATTGCTGCGATGGCCGCGGCGAAGTCCTTCTCGTCAAAGCCGTAGGTGCCGCGCACAGTCAATTCGCGGGTGACAATCGCCTGCATATCAATCGTAATTGTCTTGGCACTGTTGCCGATCCACGTAATCTGTCCGCCGTTGCGGGTGGCGTCCACGGCCTGCTGCGCAGTAGGTGTGATGCCCACAGCCTCGAAAGCCACGTCCACGCCGCCGCCAGTCATTTCCCGGATCACAGCCACCGCGTCCTGTTCGCCCACATTGATGACCACATCCGCGCCCAATTCCTCGGCCAGTTCCAGCCGGTGGGCCGAGCGATCCGTGACGAATATTTTGCCTGCGCCCTTTGCCCGTGCCCAGAGCATCGCCATCAGCCCGATGGGACCGGCCCCGATCACGGCCACACTCTGCATCGGATCGATGGGGGTAATCGTTGCAGCGTGCATTGTCACTGCCACGGGTTCGCAGAGCGCGGCCCGCTGCCAACTGAGCTTTTCTGGCTTGCGGAAGAGCTGGGAGCAGCGCACTACCACCCGTTGAGCATAGGCCCCGTGCTCGTCCATTCCGGTCATGCGCCGATTGGGGGAGCGGTTGATGGGGTAGGGGTCCGGGCCGGTCGCCACGGAATAGAAGGGGATGACCACCACTTCGTCCCCGGTTTTCCACCCTTCCACCCCATCGCCCAGCCCAGCGACGACACCGGCAAATTCGTGGCCCATCACAACTCCCGGCGTGCGACGGCCTGTGCTGCCCGTATAGCCGTGTACATCCGAGCCACAGATGCCCACCGCTTTCACGTCTATCAATACTTTGCCTGGCCCCGGTGTGGGATCGGCCATCTCTTCGATGGGCATTTCCCACGGGCCACGATACATAAGCGCTTTCATCTGATTTCAATTCCTTTGCAGGGGAGTGGATATAGGATATTGGGTATTGGATATTTCGGATTCGGTCACCATCTGCTCACTCACAAATATCTACTACCCAATACCTGCGTTCTCCTCAAATGGTGTCATTTTCCGGGCAATTTGTCAATCCAGAGATTCGGCCCCATTGCGCGATTACCGGGGCGCTTCTATAATAACCTATCTGCACGGGCAGACGGAGTGAAAACCAGTGGAATAGGGGAGGCAGATTTATGTATCCGAATTTGAACACCGGCGCAATCGGTGTAAAAGCTACTTTTGGTGAAGCCGTCGAGTTGGCCGCCCGTCATGGCTTTAAGGGGATCGACTTTTCGATTGAAGAAGTCGAGAAAATCGTTGACGACAAAGGCGAGGCCCACGTGCGTAAACTTTTGAGCGATGCGGGTGTGCGCCTGGGAGCCTGGGGACCGCCGGTCAACTGGCGGACCGACGAGGCAAGCTGGCGGGCAGATCTGCCCCTATTGGTCCGTCGCGCCGCCCTGGCCCGGGAACTCGGCTCGGATCGCGCCACCACCTGGATTATGCCCGGCGACAACGACAGAGACTTCGACACCAACTACGCCTTTCATCTGGAACGGCTGCGCCCGGTGGCTGAATTGCTGGGTCGGCAGGAGTGTCGGTTGGGGCTGGAATGGGTGGGGCCGAAGACTCTGCGGGATGCCCGACGCTATCCCTTCGTCCACACAATGGATGGGATGCGCAAGCTGGCCGCGGATATTGGCGGCAATGTGGGGCTGCTGGTGGACATCTTCCATCTCTACACCAGCCACGCAGATGTGGCCGCGGTGCGTGACCTGCCGGTGAAAGAAGTGGTGAATGTCCATGTCAACGACGCCATCGCTGGGCGCACCCCCGACGAACAGCTTGACAACGAGCGCGCCCTGCCCGGCGAGACCGGCGTCTGCGACATCGCCGGATTTATGCAGGCTCTGGCCGCCATCGGCTACGACGGCCCAGTAACAGTAGAGCCTTTCAGCCAGCGTGTGCGGGAGATGTCCCCTGACGACGCGGTGCGGGCGACAGCGAATTCATTGCGTCGGGCCTGGGCCTTTGCCAAGCTGCCTTTCCCCGAATAAGCGTTGGAAGGAAAGAACGTTGAAGCGAGAGAGCGGAAAAGCGTTAGAGCGTTTCATCGCTTCAACGCTTTTCCGCTCTCTCGCTTATGGCACTTCCACCACCACAAATTGCTGATCGTCCACACTTACTTCGTAGGTCTCGGCAGTGTAGGGGCCGGGCAGGAGTTTCCCCATCTCTTCCGGCATAGGCAGCCCTTCCACGTGGACTTCATAGGCCCGCACACGGGTCTTGGCCGGGTCAAACCAGGACTGGCCGGTGGTGATGTCGAACTCCCAGCCGTGCCAGGGACAGCGCAGAATCTCTCCCCGGCGGGTGTATGTATACTCCCCGCCGGGTTTGGTTGCCATCAAAAAGCCGCTCACCCGCCCCTGACAGAGGGGACCGCCCTGGTGGGGGCAGCGGTTGCGTAGCGCGTAGAAGCTGCCGTTGACATTGAAAACCCCAATCGTGCGCCCGCCAATCTCCACAATTTTGCGCTCGCCCGGCGGAATCTCATCCACGCGAGCGACGATATGTTTCGCCATCCAATCGTTCCTTCTCTGCTCAGTGTAAAGATGATTTTTGTATACACGGATAGAAAGGAATACGGATCGGTCAAAAAATCCGTGTTCCTTTCTATCCGTGTATACAAGCTATTTCTCAAGGCAGCCCATAGAGCCGCCGTGCGTTCTCCGCCATAAAATTGCGCTTGCGCACCGGGTCCAGGGCAATTGGAAAGGCCTGATCCGGCGCGTCGAAATCCCAGTGGGGGTAGTCTGTGGCAAAGAGCAGCCGATCGTCCATCGCCAACTGGTCGAGAAGCTGGCGGAAGTATTCCCGCTGGAGTGGCTCTTCCATCGGCTGGGTGCTGACCCAGAAATGCTCCCGGAAGACTTCCGACGGCGGACGCTTGAGATAGGGCGTCTCCGCGCCCAGCTTGCGCCAGGCCGCGTCCATCCGCCACAGCATCGGCGGAATCCAGGCGAAACCCCCTTCGATCAGCACAATTTGCAGACCGGGGAAGCGCTCGAAGACCCCCTCGTAGATCAGACTGATCACCTGCGCCTGAAATGCCTGGGGCATCCCGCCGTGATCTTCGATGTAGTGGCTGGGCCAGCCCGCGCCGGTAATTGGCCCGCCGCCTGCGCCGCCAAAGTGGATGCCGATGGGCAGATTGTTGCGCTCGGCGGCCTCGTACATTTTCCAATATTTGCGCCGGCCCAAAGGCTCTTTTGTGCGGATAATCAGCAGAGCCTGGACAAAAGCGGAATGGCCGCCCCAGTGGTCGATCTCCGCCGCGGCCAGTTCGCCGTCTTCCCAGGGGACAACGACCGAAGCCCGCAGGCGGGCTTCCGGCTCCACCCAGTCGTGGAGTTGCCACTCGTTGACAGCCCGGGCCAGGGCCGCGCCGTAGGCCAGATTGCGCTGTTCACCCACGCCCACCAGCGGGTTGAGAATGCCGTATTCGATATTCCAGCCGTCCAGCAGTTGTTCCTGGACAAAGCCCAGATTGGAGCCGGGCGGGCCACCCGCCGCGGGCCAGGAGTCGTGCCGAGCCGCGTTGGGCATAGCCCGCGGATAGTGACTGCCCTGATGGCCCCGCATCCCAAAGGTGCGGTGATGTTCCCGCCACTCCGGGGCCAGGTAATTGGTCAGCACATCGGGCGACGGAAAAGTGATGTGGATGTCCGTGTCGATCACCGCCACGTCAATGCTGGATGGGCGGTCGAGCAGGGCAGATGGAGCAGTTGCAACTGCCATTGGAAACCTCCGGGAGCTGGACGGCGGACGAAAGACAGCGAACGAAGCAGTTCGTCAGTCGTCTTTCGTCCATCGTCTCTTTCTACAAACGATAAAAGGCGCGGGCGTTTTCGCTGCGAATTTTCTGTTCCAGCGGGACCGGCAGCGTCGCAAAGAGCGCGCTTTCCGAGTCGTGCAGGTGGGGGTAGTCGGACCCGTAGAGCAGCATTTCGTCGGAATCGATCTGCTCGACGATTTGGCCCAGATGGGTGGCATTGGCCGGGCCATCCACCGGCTGGATGGTCAGGCGCAGATGCTCCCGCCAGTAGAGGGAGGGTGCGCGCTTGACCCAGGGCGTGTTGTGGCGCAGCCCTTTCCACTCTTTGTCCATCCGCCACATCAGCGACGGCAGCCAGGTAAAACCGCCTTCGATAAAGGCCACCCGCAGTTCGGGATAGCGGTCGAATGCGCCTTCCATCACCAGACTGGTGGCCTGGGACTGGAATATCTGGGCCATCCCCGCGTATTCTTCGATGTAGAGCGAGGGCCAGCCGGATGGCGTGGGTGGATTGCCCGCCGCTCCGCCAAAGTTGATGCCCACCACCAGATTGTGGCGGACGGCTGCCTCGAAAATCGGGTCGTAGCGCCGATTGCCATAGGGCGCTTCGGAACGCACGGGCAGAATCACCTGGATAAAGCCGGGGTGATCGCCCCAGCGCTCGATCTCCGCTGCGGCCAGGGCCGGGTTCTGGCTGGGCACAACAATCGAAGCCCGCAGCCGCGGCTCCTTTTCCAGCCAGTGTTCGATCTGCCAGCGGTTGACCGCGGTTGCCAGTGCCCCGGCCAGTTCTTCGTTGCGCACGCTCTGCACCCGATAGGCGCAGTTGAGAATGCCGATTTCCGCGCCGTTCAACGCCTTTTCCTGGATTTCGGAGAGCGCGGGAATCGCGGTTGCACCGGGCCGGGCCGAGGTGGGAATCGTCGCCGGATAGTCGGCCGCGTCCGGCCCCGTAAAGGCCGATTCCCGGCAATAGTCCAGCCAATAGTCGGGCAGGTAGGGGTAGAGGCTCTCTTTGGAGGGGACTTCGTTGTGCAGGTCACAGTCGATAGTCGGCGGCAGTGGCATAAGCAGATTCCCGGTGGGAGATATTCGGCAGGAATGATGGCTGTATAGTAACCGAAAATGGGGTAGGGAGCAACCGAGATTTTGATTCCGTGTCGGCGGCTGCTATACTAACCGTCAGTTTGGTTGGCTTAAAAACCGGGCTTTTTTTGAATTCAGATAAAGAGCCGAATTTTTTGTGAAAATAACCGGGAACCTCAGGCGTGAGTCGGCCCTGAAAATCGGTTTTTCCTGGGCATTTACCGTGGCCCTTGGCCGCGAGGAGAATTTTGATGGAAGCTGTATTGATGATTGCCACAATTATTATTGCCATTACCCTGACTGCGGTGGTTCTGATCCAGGGGGCCAATAGCGGCCTGGGCAGCGCATTCGGCGGCGATTCGGGCATCTATCGCACCCGGCGGGGTGTGGAAAAGACCCTTTTCACAATGACCATCGGTCTGGCCGTGCTCTTTTTGGTGCTGAGCCTTATCACTGTGGCCGTCGGCTAAGCCACTTCCCCGTGCGCTCACGAGAGGCCACTGCGCCGCATCTGGGCAGGGTGAATTATGTACGATAATTCGGGACGCTCGACCGGCTCTTTGGATTCCCCTGTCCCCACGGCATCCCTCGGACGCTACATTCGCTGGCAGGTGTTGATTGCCATCGGTGGCGTCTTTTTGTTGACCCTGCTCCTTGGTGTGACAGCCTATAATGTCTCCACCGAGCTTGTGCCGGATCAGGGCGGCGTCTTTCGCGAAGGCGTGGCCGGCAACCCTCAGTACCTCAATCCCCTCCTTTGCCAAACCCACGAAATCGATCAGGACCTGTGCAGCCTGCTTTTTCGCGGGCTTACCCGTCTGGACCCCAATGGCCGGGTCGTGCCCGATCTGGCCGAGTCCTGGTCCACCACACCCGACGGCTTGAGCTACACCTTCCGCCTGCGCCAAGATCAGCTTTGGCATGACGGCGTGCCGATTACATCAGAAGACATCGCCTATACGGTTGAAATGTTGCAGGCCCCAGACACCCCCGCTGTGCCAGATTTGGTGGAGCTTTGGCGTTCTGTGGATATGGAAGTGCTCGACGCCCAGAGCGTGCGCTTCATCCTCAACGAATCGTTTGCCCCCTTCCTCGACTATACGTCCATCGGGTTGCTGCCCAAGCACATCTGGGAGGGCGTGGCCCCGGCTGATCTGGCTTCCAGCCCTCTCAATTTGACACCGGTTGGCAGCGGGCCGATGCATCTGGTCAGTTCCTCGGCGGGTATGATCCGACTGGAGCCGAGTCCCTACGGGGGCGGAAATGTCCCCTATATTTCTGCGTTGGAATTCTATTTTTACCCTGACTACCCCTCCATCTACGCTGCCTATACAAAGGGTGAATTGGACGGGATCAGCCGGGTGCTTTCGAGCGATCTGCCCCTGGCCAAAGAGCGCAAAGACCTGCAACTCTTCTCCGCGCTGGAATCGGAGTATGTCAGCGTCGTTCTCAATTTGAAGAACCCGGACACGCCGTTTTTTCAGGATCGGGCTGTGCGCCAGGCACTCTTTTATGGGGTGAACCGGGAACGGCTGGTCGCGGAAGCGGTCTCTGGTCAGGGGGTGGTGGCTTCGTCACCAATTCCCGCCAACAGTTGGGCCTATGCGCCCGGCCTGCCCACCTTTGCCTATGACCCGACCCGGGCCGCCCGTCTGTTGGACGAAGCCGGTTGGATCGATCGGGATGCGGACGGCGTGCGGGACAAAGATGGGCGAGCGCTGCGATTTGTGCTGCTGGCCAATGACGATCCGGTTCGTCGCCAGCTCATCGACCAGATCAGCGCGGACTGGCGTACCATCGGCGTGCAGGCCATACCCCAATCTGTCAGTTTTACCGGATTGGTCAGCGACTTTCTGGCCCCCCGACGCTTTGACGCGGCCCTGGTCACCTGGAGCATCACCGGCGACCCGGACCCCTTTCCCCTTTGGCACAGCAGCCAGAGCGGTGAAGGCGGGCAAAATTATGGGGGCTGGATGAATGACGAGGCCGATACGCTGATTCAGGATGCCCGCTCTACTGTGGATCGAAGCAAGCGCGAGGCGCTGTACGCACGCTTTCAGCAGCTATTTTTGGTAGATATCCCCGCGCTGCCCCTCTATTATCCCGTCTATACCTATGGGGTAAGCGATCGGGTCAAGAATGTGCAGATCGGACCGCTCAACACCCCGTCGGACCGATTTGCCACTTTCGCCGAGTGGTATATCGTCACCCGGCGTGTGCCGGTGAATCAGATGGCGGAAGATGAGGCGGAGTAAGCCGCTCCCTGTGCCACTGATTGAACCGCGAAAATCCCCCCTGAATTTGACATCCTACCCGGCTGGTGATAGAATCAATTTTGTTGTTCTAAAATCGCCGCTTGGAAATGCCGCAGTGGCGGAATTGGCAGACGCGCTACGTTCAGGGCGTAGTGGGCAATAGCCCGTGGGGGTTCAAGTCCCTCCTGCGGCACCAGATGGAAAGGCTTCGGGCAGTTTGCCCGGAGCCTTTCTTTTTGTTATACTGCCGTCTCATAGGGTCTCCGGGTCCGATTTTGTATTTGTATGTGATGTGTGGAGTGTGGCTGTGGCATCTTCTCCCCGACAAGCAAAACGACAAACAATAGGCAATCGCACAGGGCAAAACAGCGAGTTGGCATCGAACCGTTCAATCCTGCTACTGGTTGGGCTGCTGGTGGCTGCTTTCTTTGTCTTTGGCTATCTGGACCGTATCAACAATTTGGCCGCTGTTCGTTCCGAGATTGTCGCCCTGCAGGACGACGTGGCCCAGGCCGAGCAGCGCAAAGCCGAGTTGGAGGCTACGTTGAATGATGTAGCCGGGGCCGCCTATGTGGGCGAGACAGCCAGGGCAGAATTGGGGTTGATCCAACCCGGTGATGATCCCTTTGTGCTGCTAGAGTCAGAGCCATCTGCCCAGGTAGAAACCCAGCCGGGCGTGGCCCCGACTGCGCCTTCCGGGGTGGAATCTGCGCCTTCTATCGATATTTTTAGTGTTGGATGGTGGCGTTCTCTGCTTGGCTTGTAGAAGCTGAAATAAAACGTCCCCCGCCATATTTGGTCCTGCCGCCCCCCTGTGTTATACTCTTCTTTAGTGATGCGGGGTGGAGCAGTGGTAGCTCGTCGGGCTCATAACCCGAAGGTCACAGGTTCGAGTCCTGTCCCCGCTACTCTTTGACCGCCGGTCGTTCTGATCGGCGGTTTCACTTTCGGCGATGTAGCTCAGCTGGTTAGAGCGAGCGACTCATAATCGCTAGGTCACTGGTTCAAGTCCAGTCATCGCCACTCAACCACAACGTAGAGCCTTTTTCTCTTGGTAGACAGAATGTGCCCCCCAAGATGAAATTGATTGTCGGAGTTGAGACAATGTGCCACTGAAAGCCAGGTCAATTTGACCCGGCTTTTTCGTTTAATCCAACACTCACCCGGAGAACTCTATGCCTACTCTACGCATCACCGCCGGAGAGGTGACCGTCAGCGCTCAACTGAACGACAGCCCGACCGCCCGCCTGCTCTGGGATGCCCTGCCCATCGACGGCAAGGCCAACCGTTGGGGCGACGAAATTTACTTTTCCATTCCGGTGGATGCGGACGAGGAGTCAGACGCTCGGGCCGCTGTGGAAGTGGGTGAGATTGCCTTTTGGCCGCCGGGCAACGCCTTCTGCATCTTCTGGGGACCGACGCCAGCCAGCCGGGGAGATCAGCCAATGGCGGCCAGCCCGGTCAATGTGCTGGGGAAGATTGACGGCGACGCCACCCAATTTGGGCGGGTCGCCAGCGGGGCGCGGGTGCGGCTGGAACGGGGGGAATAATTACCGCCCCATCCAGCCTCCATCTACCGTCAGAATCTCTCCGTTGACCCAATTCGAGGCGTCGGAGGCCAGGAAGAGCACCGGCCCTTTGAAGTCCTCCACTTCGCCCCAGCGACCGGCGGGGATGCGCTGCAGGATGGCATTGAAACGTACAGGGTCGTCCTGCAGGGCCTGGTTGTTGTCCGTGCGCACATAGCCCGGGGCGATGGCGTTGACCTGCACCCCTTTGCCCGCCCATTCGTTGGCCAGGGCTTTGGTCAACTGGCCGATGCCCCCTTTGCTGGCCGCGTAGCCGGGCACGGTAATCCCGCCCTGAAAGGTGAGAACCGAAGCGGTGAAAATGATTTTGCCCCGTCCCCGTTCCACCATTCCTTTGCCCATCTCCCGGCTCAGGACAAACTGCGCGCTCAGATTGACTTCCAGCACCTGGTCCCAATACTCATCCGGGTGTTCCAGTGCGGGCTTGCGCAGGATTGTCCCCGCGTTGTTGATCAGAATGTCGATGACTGGCGCGTCGTCCTGCACCTGATGGATGAAGTCGTAGAGTGCGGGCCGGTCGCCGAAATCGCAGCGGTAGCCCCGGAAGGAACGGCCCAAAGCGGTGACTTCCTTTTCGATGTCGCTGCCGGTCGTTTCCAGGCTGGCGCTGACGCCGAGAATGTCCGCGCCCGCTTCGGCCAAAGCCAGAGCCATCGCCTTACCGATGCCCCGCTTGCAGCCTGTGACCAGCGCTGTTTTGCCGTCCAGACGAAAAAGATCAAGGGTGGTCATTTTTGTGTCTCCAGTAGAATTTTCATGGCTTCGCCAGATTGTACCAGACCACCGACAAAAATGCAGACATTCACCCCATCGGTTAGCATCGGTGGGGTTTTCTGTTTCAACTCCACGAATTTGACCGACTGTCAGGGCCGTTGTTTAAGAGGGTACATACAGTTCTGCCGATTTCTGTTCTGAAAATAGCTTTGTATACACGGATCAAAAGGAACACGGATTTCTTCTGCGAAAATCTGCGCAATCTGTGTAATCTGCGTTCTGATTTTCGTCGTTACCGGTGTCAGCCGGTCGTGTGGCCTGTTCTGAAAATAGCTTTGTATACACGGATGGAACAGATTCACACGGATTCATTCTGTGAAAATCTGTGTAATCTGCGTTCTGATTTTCGTCGTTACCGGTGTCAGCCGGTCGTGTGGCCTTTTCAGAAATCGGTCTATCTGTTGTCAATAATACGGGATAGTGGATCGGGTCAGACCGCGGAATTCTGCATCCAGAAGGAAGGTATCTGATATTTGCTGAGGAGGGGCAACCTCTGCTCGAAAAGTATAGTGGTTGGTCCTTTTATTGAGACCAACCACTATATACGTCGATATCACAGGGGGAACCCCTGCATATAGTACCCAGCGCCCCCGGGGGGAATTGAACCTCCGACCAAAGGTTTAGGAAACCTCTGCTCTATCCTCTGAGCTACGGGGGCAGAAGACCGGCTGAACGATAGCACAAAGCCCCTGGATCGTCAAGAAAAATGCTTTTTGGTTGTGGCTCACTCTGGGGTGAAAGGCGGATTGCGCCTCACCCTTCGCGCTCCCCCCACGTAATACGCGCGTTCGGATCGCCGTAGAGGGTGTAGGCCAGCCAGGTGGGGTTGGCCGGGGCGACCGCTCGGATGGTCTGGCGGGCCGTGTGAAAGGCTTCGGCCAGGGTTGCGTTGCCCCGCAGCTCGTCGTAGAAAGTGCGGGCAAAGAGCGACGCCAGCCGGTCGTTGATCTCCCAATAGGCCCCCACAAATGCGGTGGCTGCGACCTGTTTTACCATCCGCTCAGCCCAACCACCCAGCCCGGTGAGTGTAAATTCCAGCCGCCCCCCGTGGCAGGCGTTGAGAAAGACGAGTGGCCGCTCCCGACGGATGCCCGCAGTGGCCGGGCCGCTCATATCCACCGGCTCAATCATCTCACCCATCTCCAGGTGGATGGGCGAACGATCCGCATTTTCCCCTTCAAAACTGGCGTGGGTGGCAAAGTGTAACAGTTGCACTTTGCCCTCGCCAATCTGGGCGAGAAAGCGGGCACGATCCGTAATCGGATCGCCCACTCTGATGCTGGGCAATGTGCTGGGCATTTCGTCGAAATACGCCTTTTCTTCCTTCACAAAGTCCAGGTCCAGGGTGGGGGTGACAAGCTGAACCGATTGCACAGTCAGCCCAGGATTCAGCCCCAGCCCGGCCTGCCAGCGGCTGAAATGCCAGCTTCCTGCCAGAAAATCGGTTTCGGTTTCGTCGTCGCGATAGGGATAGATCATCTCCCAGGGAATCCACGGCTCGTCACTCAGTACTAGCAAAGTTTGAATTTTCCCCTCATCCCGCAGCGCCTTGAGCCGCCAATACTCCTCTTTCATCTCCTCTGGAAAAATCTGTTCGTAGATTGCATTGCCGATGGCCACCGTACGCGCCAGATCGTTCTTGGCCAGGGCTGGGTCCTGAACGTCGATGGGCGACCGGGCCATTGTGTTGAGATCGGCAAAATAGTCGGCCAGAAGCAGCGTCGGGTCTTTCAGCCGCTGAATTGTGACTTGGCCCATCTCCTTTTCCCGATAGCCGATTTTGCCTTTGGGCGAAAAGAGCTTGAAATGCAGGGTTGCGTCGTCCGCGCCCTGCACCACCCGCAGAATCACATCGGGGGGTTGGGTTCCCGGCCGGACAAAGCGCAGTCCGTCGATCCCTTCGACCAGTGTAGCCGTGCCTGGGTTTGTCGTCTCTTCGGGTTCTGGTGTGGACGCAGGCATCGGGGCGCGCCCGCCGAGCAGAGGCGCGCGCCCGGCGCGAAGAGGGGGACGGCCACCGACCGGCGTGCGGGTGGCCGCTCCGCCTGTGTTGAAGAGAGAGACTTCGCTCTTGAAGGTGGCGCTGCCGATGGGGTAGCCCAGGTGGTAGAAGTCCAGGCGTAGCTCTTTGTCGCCGCTGCTTTTGTCCAGCAGTTTGAGCAGAAAGACAGCCGGGTGGGAATCTTCGCCTTTATAGACGACGAGAGTGCGGCGGTAGGCGTTGGTGGTCTCCTCAAAGCCCGGCGCGCTGAGATGAATTTCGATCAGTTCGGGCACATCCGGCGCGATAAATTCCAGATTCAGGACCACATCGGCCTGGCTCTGGGCCGGTTTGTTGATGACCAACTGCACAACCAGCGGATGCACAGAATCGTCCCGGCTGGAAATGGTCGGGGGGAAATCGACTTTTGTGTGATAGGGAACGGTGGCGCTGCCTTCCAACAGAGGGTCGCCGCCAGTGGACGGGGCCGCGGAGATAGCGTCCAGCAGGCCCGCGCTTGGCCCGGTTCCGCCGCCGCTGCGGAAGGTCTGGCTCTGCTTGCCCCGTCTGAGTTCGGCATAGGCCAGGCGCACAACGCTCTCAATCGACTCCAATGCCCGCAGAAATTCAACCAGCAGCCGTTCGCTCTCTTCGCCGCTGATGCCGTGGCCGCTCAGCGCGATGGCCAGGGCGCGCCGCCGGGATTGGATGACGTTTTGCTCCGCCGACGGGATTTCATCCCAGGCAGCGTAGAGCTTTGCCAGAACTTCAGCGACGGTCGTGTCCAACGATCGGGCGCTGTAGTCCAGTTTTGCCAGTTCGGCCTGCTGTGTGGCGATTTCGCTCATTTGTGCCTTCTCCTGTCGCGGATAACACCCATCGGGGAACTGTAAGGATTGTAGCACGGGGCCAGTGTCGGGTCAATGGCAGAAAAATCGAATATCCATAACCTGCTCTTAACTTGCCCACAGCCTCCTCTTCACCTGTTGCGCCAAAATCCGTGGATACTGGTTACAGACGAGAATTGGTTGCGCAACCCAGGATGCGACGCTGCCGAAGGTCGCACTGCTCGTCACCGATACTCGATGTTTCAATCCAAATTCCCAAAGGAACCATTCCTATGCAAAAGAAACAGCGTTCTTCCGTCGTTATCTCAGCACTGCTCACCACCCTTGTGATGGTTGTGACTGCCGGTGGGCTGCTGGCCTACAATGGCCTGCTGCCCCTGCCCAATGTGAATGCCCAGAGCGCAGCCGTCCAGCCTCTGCCAGAGGAAGCGCCGATTGTTGTGACAGTGCAGCCGGTACTCGTCCCAGCCCAGCAACAGGCAGTCCAGGACGCACCGGCCCAGGCGGCTTCTGTTCAGGCGGCTTCTGTCCAAGCCGAACCGGCTGCTGATAGTGCAGCCCTGGCCGCCTATCAGGCCCAGTTGGATGAAGCCTACGCGGCCCTGCAGGATGCCTACACCCAGATAGATGTCCTACAGACAGCCCAGGCCCAACCGGCGGCGGTTGCCTATCACGACGACGATGACGAATATGAAGAGGCCGAAGAAAATGACGGTGCTCAGTATGAGAGCGACGGCCACGAAGAGGACGACCACGAGAGCGGCGAACGGGAGCACGATGATGACTGAGCCTAAACGACCTCAATCCGCTGGGCGGCGTGTGCAGGGCAGCAGTCTGGCCTGGAAGAGCGGACTGTTGGCCTCCAGCGTGGGCGGGCTGTTGTTGGGGTGGGCTTTGCTGGGCCAGGCCAATCCGGTCCCGGCCAGCACAGTCGCCGAGATTGCTTCGCCCCAGCCCCGGGTGATCGTTGTGCAGGTGCCTATCCCGGCGGCATCCAACGGCAGTCAGCAACTCGTATCCCAATCGACTCAGCCAGTCCAGGCAAATCAGCAAGCGGTCTCGTCCCAGAGTGCGTCGGCCTCAGCCAGCCCGCAGATTTCCATGCCGTCCATGCCCCAGAAACCCGTCTTTCAACAGCCGGTCACCCGCACCCGGGGGTCCTGAGTCTGGGTATCCTGGGAAAAGTCCCCGGCACTTCACGAACTTTGACGCGGATAGTGGGCACTGACAGCTCACTTGGGCAGAAAGTGCCGGGGACTTTTTCAACCACAAAATGTACGCAAAGGAGCAGGACGTGTTAGCGGAACACCACTTCCGAGCAATGAATACAGAGGTAGGCGTCTGGCTGTGGAGCACATCGCCCATTGCGCAACAGGCCCTGCGGGAAGTCGAGCAGCTATTTGCGGACGTGGAAAGCCAACTCAGCCGCTTCCGGGACGATTCGGAACTGTGCCGATTGAACGCCCGTGCCGGGCAGGGAGCCGTAACCGTCTCCCAGTTGCTCTATCGGGTGCTGGCCCAGGCCCTGGCCGCGGCCCGTCAGACCGACGGCATCTTCGACCCAACTCTGCTGCCCCAACTGCGACAGGCTGGTTACGACCGCAGCTTCGAGCTTCTGGCCGATGCCCGCGATGACAGCCCGCTTCCGCCTGCTCCCTCCGGCAGGAACGGGTGGCAGCAGGTCTGTCTGGACCCGGCCCACAGCACAGTCGAGCTGCCCGCCGGTGTCGCCATCGATCTGGGCGGCATTGCCAAAGGCTGGACAGTGGACCGGGCCAGCGAATTGCTCGCGGACTGGGGTCCGTCGCTGGTGGATGCGGGCGGCGATATGCAGGCCAGAGGTCTTCCCGGCGGCGAATCCTGGCCGGTGGCCCTGGAAGACCCCTTCCACCCGGAGCGGGATTTGCTGACACTGGCGCTGGCGGATTGCGCAGTCGCCACCAGCACAATCGGCAAACGCCACTGGCTGCGCAACGGTCAGCGCTTCCACCACCTGATCGATCCACGCACCGGCACTTCTGCGGCCAGCGATCTGCACACCGTCACCGCCCTGGCTCCGTCGGCGATGGAGGCCGAAGTCGCCGCCAAGACGGCGCTGCTGCTGGGCACTGTTGCGGGTGCGGCCTGGCTGGGCAAGAGTGGCAACCCGGCTATTCTGATCCAACACAGCGGCCAATGCACAAGCGTCGGCCAGCTTCCCCTATGGAAACGAGACGAACAATGAGCGCACAAGCTGAACTTTTGAAACAAAAGGCATTGGAACGCACCGCGGCCCGGCGTAGGGCAATCGGTCCAGTGGCAGCCAGCCCGCAGCCAACCCAGGCCAACGGGAAGCACCCGGCCACATCCGCGGGGACAGGGATCGATGAAAGGGAGTCTGTCTGGGGCGCAATTCTGGGCACAATCATCGGTCTGGCCCTGGCTGGGGCTGGATTCGCCATCGGCATCGGGGCCTTCGGTCTGGTCGGCGAGACCCAATCCTTCTGGTATCTCAGCCGTTCCGCTGGCTTTGTGGCCTATCTGTTGCTCTGGGGATCGGTGGTGTGGGGGCTGCTGCTCAGTTCCAAAATTGCCAAAGGCGCGGCCCGCCCGGCGGCTCTGCTCGACGCCCACCAGTTTCTCAGCGGCGTGGGGCTGGGCTTTGGCTTTTTTCACGGGCTGATTCTGATGGGTGACCGCTATCTGGCCTTTCCCCTGGCCGCGGTGCTGGTTCCCTTCGCCAGCACATACGAGCCGCTGCTGGTGGCTGCCGGACAGATCGGCCTGTGGCTTTCTGCCCTGCTCATCGCCACTTTCTATGTGCGGCGCTGGATCAGCCAGAAAGTGTGGCGCTGGGTTCACTTCAGCAGCTTTCTGGCCTATTGGGCGGTCGTTGTCCACGCCGCGGCCCTGGGCACAGAGAGTTTTCTGCTCTGGGTACAATTGTTCTATCTGGTCACAGGCGGTGCGGTCCTTTTTCTCACCACCTATCGGATTCTGACCGCGCGTCAGCAGGCCCGACAGGTCGCCTGAATTCGTGGTACAATTCAGAAGTCCGACCTTTTCTGAAAAGGGCGTGGTTCATTTTGCCGTCAAACGATCTTTACAAATCGTGAGGAGTAGGCATACCGAGAGGAGTGAGCACACCGAGAGGAGTGAGCACGCCCACGTGCGGCGATGACTCGACCACGACCGGCACGTGGGCGTGCCTATTCCTCGTCTCGAATTGGTAAGATGCCGAACCCTTCCAATGAACCACACCCTGAAAATTCGGACTTCTAGCCGAAGAATGCGCGGGAGCAAGACAGAATGACGGACCAGACGATTTTGGTGGCGGACGACGACGAAATGATTGTAGACGCCCTGCGCTATCAACTGGAAAAAGAGGGCTATGGCGTGCTGGTGGCCTATGACGGCGAAGCGGCCCTGGCTCTGGCCCAAAGCAATGAGCCGGACCTGCTGTTGCTGGATGTGATGATGCCGAAGATGCAGGGCTGGGAGGTCTGCCGGGAGTTTCGGCGGGAGAGTACTGTGCCGATTCTGATGCTGACGGCCCGGGGCGAAGAGTTGGATCGGGTGTTGGGGCTGGAACTGGGGGCCGACGATTACATTGTGAAACCCTTCAGCTTCCGGGAACTGCTGGCCCGCATCCGCGCCAATCTGCGCCGTGTCTCCTTCCAGAACGAGCAAACCTCTGCCCAAGCCAATGGGTCGGTCGTCCACATCGGCCACATCGAAATCGACAAACGGCGCTATGCGGTGGCCCGCAACGGCGCAGCGGTTGCCCTCTCTCAGCGGGAATATGACCTGCTGGTGGCCCTGCAAGAGGCAGACGGCGCAGTGATCAAACGGGGCGATCTGCTGGATTTGGTCTGGGGGGAGGAGTGGATCGGCGATCCCCGCACCCTGGACGTGCATATGCGCTGGCTGCGGGAAAAGCTGGAGGAGGAACCGGGCGCGCCCCGGCTGCTCCTCACCGTGCGGGGCGTGGGCTATCGGCTGGTCACGGGGGACGAACTCTAATGGCTGTGCCTATCCCGCCAACTCCTTCTGCCCGCTGGCCCTGGCAGCGTAGTCTGCAAATCCGCATTGTCGTTGCCTATGGCGGCGTCTTTCTGGTTGTGCTGGCTCTGCTGATGGCGGTGGTGATGCGGGTTGTCTACCAGGCCCAGTTGAGCGATGCGGAACACAATCTGGTGATTCAGGCTTTTCTGGCCGCCAATGCGCTGGAAGACCCTCTGAGCGGCTATGCTTCTGAATTCGAGGATTATGCCAAATGGGAGTCTGAGCGGGATCACCGGGACGAAGATGGGTCATCGGATGACGATCATTCAGACGACGACCACCAGTCCCAGACACCGGCGCCAGATGCGGCTGGGATTGGTGGACGCTTGCAGGCTGTCGCCGCTCTCTACGCTTCGGACACAAACGCCCGCATCACAATTCTGGAACCCCAGGGCGATGCAGTGGCCGACAGCACCTACCCCTTTGCAGAAGTCGCCAATCAATTCTCCCAAATCGAAGTCCAGGCCGCGCTGGCCGGGGACGAGCAGCACGACATCCGGCTGGACGAATTCACGGGTCGGCTGACTATCTATGCGGCTGCGCCCATCCAGCAGAACGGGCAGTTGCTGGGCATCGTGCAGATTGCCCAGCCGATGGATGAAATAACCAGGGCTATTGCCCGGCTGGTACTGAGTCTGGTGGCCGCGGGTCTGCTGGCCCTGGCTGTGACCACTGGACTGGGCATTTGGATCAGCCGGCGTCTGGTCCAGCCTGTGCGTGGGTTAGAGGCTGCGTCTCTGGCGATTGCCCAGGGCGATCTGAGCCAGCAGGTCCCTGTTACCTCTGCCGATGAATTGGGCCGGCTGGCCCAGGCTTTCAACCGGATGGTGGGCGAATTGCAGCGGATGATCGAACAGCAGCGGCTCTTCATTGCCAATGCCAGCCACGAACTGCGCACACCCCTGACAAATATCAAACTGCGCAGCGAGGCTCTGCTGGGCGGTCTTCTGGACGAACGGGCGATGGCCGAGCGCTATCTGGCCGAAATCGACAGCGAAGCCGACCGGCTAACCCGGCTGGCCAATACACTGCTGGACCTTTCGCGCTTGGAAGACACCGAGCGCCCGCTACCCGCCAGCGATGTGGATTTGACGCCCGTACTCGCCGGGGTTGTGCAGGCAATGTCCCTGCGCGTCGGCAAGGCCAACCAGCGGCTGCACACAGACCTGCCCGACCAGTTGCCGGGTCTGCGGGTCTGGCCCGAGCAGGTGGAGGCAATTGTTGTCAATCTGCTCGATAATGCCATCAAATTTACGCCCCCAGGCGGCGATGTGTATCTTTCGGCCCAGGTGGTGGACGGTGAATGCCGGATTCGGGTGGCCGACACCGGGCCGGGCATCCCCGCCGACGAGTTGCCGCTGATCTTCCAGCGCTTCTATCGGGTGGACAAAGCCCGCAGCCGCTACCAAAACCGGGACGCTATCGGAACCGGCGCGGGGCTGGGACTCTCGATTGTGGCCGCGCTGGTGGAGCAGAACCGGGGGCGCATTTGGGCGGAGAACGGGGCAGAGGGTTGCGCAGCGGGTGGCGCCGCGGGCGGTGCTGCTTTCACAGTCGCCTTTCCTCTTTCCCAAAGAGCCGACCCGTGATAGGATGTGTGGCTGAACAGTTCTTCCGGCGCAGCCGTGCGCTATGGAGAATGAAATGTGTATACACGGATAAAAACACTTTTCAGGACAGTTTGACGACACCTCTACCAACCGGAAGGAATTCAGCCGTGGCTTCGATTTTGCTGCCCCAGGCCATCTACGACGAAATCATCGCCCACGCCCAGGCGGGCAAACCCGAAGAAATCTGCGGCATTCTGCGCGGGCGGGGGACCGAAGCCTACGAGCTTTTTCGGGCCAAAAATATCGCCACAGAACGCATCGAAAACTACGACGTAGACCCGCAGACGCTGATGAAGCAGTTTGAATTTGAAGAGGCCGGGGACGAAATGATGGGCATCTACCACTCCCATCCGGTCTCGGTGGCCTGGCCTTCGGCTACGGACGCCTGGAACGCTCATTATCCCGACACGTACTATCTCATCTGCTCGACGGAATACGACGACGCGCCGATTCTGCGTGCCTTTCGGATGGTGGCCAGTTACCCGGATGTGGACGGCGAGGCCCTGCGCGCCAGCCTCCCTTTCCAGGAAGTGCGCCAGGGACTCTTCGGCTACTATCAGGCCGCGGACTGTTCGACACCCCGGGCGCTGCACGCGGTAGCGTCAGATGTCTCTCTGCCCTTTTATGTGGTTTTCACTCTGGATGAGGCGGGCGTGGTGGACGAACTGCGCTTTGTGGAGGTTACAGAGTACCGGGTGGAGATTGTGTGACCAAAAAACCAGCCACTGATGAACACTGATGGTACAGATTCACACGGATATTTCTGGGAGATCTGCGTTTACCGAAGCGCCTTCGCTAATGCGCCCCATTCGGTCAAGGAGAGGGTTTCGGCCCGGCGCTGGGGGTCGATCCCGGCGTTGAGCAGCCCAGCCTCGACTGTTTCTTTTGCCATCCCTAACCCGGCAGCTACGCTATTGCGTAGCTGCTTGCGTTTCTGTCCAAAGCCCGCCCGCACTACCGAAAAATACCAGTCCGGCTCCACATCTGTCACTGCGGGCTGGGGACGCACGTCCAGGCGCAGCACCGCACTGTCCACTTTGGGCCGGGGATGGAATGCGCCTGCGGGCACTTTCTGCACAATCTTCGCCTCGGCAAAAAATTGCACCCCAACCGCCAACAGAGACATATCTCCCGGCCCGGCGACGATACGCTGGGCCACTTCCCGCTGCACCATCACAACCGCAAGGGTCGGCGGCTGGGCCGATTCCAGCAGGTGGCGCAGGACCGCGCTGGTGATGTAGTAGGGGAGATTGGCGACAACTTTGTAGGGGGGGGCGAGGGGCGAGGGGCGAGGGGCAGTCGCTGGTTCGTCCGCCGTCTGCCGTCCGTCGTCGGTCAGCAGCGCGGCGGGATCGACTTTCAGAATATCGGCGTGGACGAAAGAGACGTGGGGCTGGTCCGCAAAGAGTTCAGCCAGGACGGGGATGAGTCGGTCGTCCAGTTCCACGGCGACGACGCGCCCGGCCTGGGCCGCCAGGTGGCGGGTGAGTACGCCCAAGCCGGGGCCGATCTCCAGCACAGTGTCGTCCGCGGTCAGATCCGCTGCGGCCGCGATGCGGGCCAGATGGGATTCGTCCACCAGAAAGTTCTGGCCGAGGGATTTCTTCGGGTCCAGATCGAAACGGCGGATGAGATCGAAGACGGAGGGGGGATTAGTCATCCTCCAACCGCAGCACAGACATAAAGGCCTCCTGGGGAATCTCCACAGACCCCACCATTTTCATGCGCTTCTTGCCCGCCTTCTGCTTCTCCAGCAGTTTGCGCTTGCGGCTGATGTCGCCGCCATAGCACTTGGCCAGCACGTCTTTGCGCATAGCCTGGACATTGGCCCGGCTGATGATTTTCGTCCCCACCGCGGCCTGAATCGGCACAGGGAACATCTGGCGGGGGATGATCTCCTTCATTTTGCTCACCAGACGCTGGCCTTTGTGGAAGGCGTCGTCCCGGTGAATGATGACACTGAGCGCGTCCACGGGCATACTGTTGACCAGCACATCCAGCTTCACCATATCCGAGACCCGGTAGACGTCGAGGGTATAGTCCATCGACGCATAGCCCTTTGTGCGGGCTTTGAGTTCGTTGTAGAAGTCCACAATAATCTCGGCCAGGGGAATGTTGAAGCTCAGTTCCAGCCGCTTGCTGTCCAGCCAGGTCTGGTTCTTCACTTCACCCCGCCGCTTTGTCACCAAATCCATAATCGGGCCGATGTAGTCCGCGGGGGTGAAGATATGCAGTTCGCACCACGGCTCCTCCACCTGGGCGATCTCCGTGGGTTCGGGCAGGTCCGCAGGGCTGTCGATGATGAACTCTGTGCCGTCGGTCTTGCGCACCCGATAGGCTACGGAAGGCGCGGTGAAAATGATGTCCATATCGTATTCCCGTTCCAGCCGCTCCTGCACAATTTCCATGTGAAAGAGTCCCAGAAAGCCCAGGCGGAAGCCAAAGCCCAGGGCCTGGCTCGTCTCCGCTTCGTAGACCAACGCGGCGTCGTTGAGCCGGAGCTTTTCCAGGGCGTCGCGCAGGTCTGGGTAGTCGTCGGCGCTGGACGGGTAGAGGCCGGCGAAGACCATCGGCTTCATCGGCTCGTAGCCGGGCAGGGTCTCTGTGGCGGGGTTGGCGGCCAGAGTGATGGTGTCGCCCACAGCCAAATCCTGAATGTCCTTCAGTCCAGTGGCGATGTAGCCCACTTCCCCGGCGTGCAGGCCAGGAGTTTTGAAGAGGGCCGGAGTCAGCACGCCGACCTCCAGGGGTTCCAATTCGGTCTTGGTGGTCATCGCCAGCAGACGGGGCGTGCCTGAAATCGTGCCGTTGACCACCCGGACGTAGGCGATTACCCCTTTGTAGGCGTCGTACTGGCAGTCGAAGACAAGCGCTTGCAGGGGCGCGTTCACATCGCCTGACGGCGGTGGCACTTGGGCTACCACCTGGGCCAGCACTTCCTCAATATTCAGCCCGCTTTTGGCGCTGATGCGGGGAATGTCCTCGGCGGCCACGCCCAGCAGACTTTCGATTTCCTCGGCCACGTCGTCGGGCATGGCCGCGGGCAGGTCGATTTTATTGATCACCGGAATGATTGTCAGGTCCAGTTCCATAGCCGCAAAGAGATGGGCCATTGTCTGGGCCTGGATGCCTTGGGATGCGTCCACCACCAGCACCGCGCCTTCGCAGGCTTGCAGCGCCCGGCGCACTTCATAGGTGAAGTCCACGTGGCCGGGGGTGTCGATGAGATTGATCTCGTATTCCTGGCCCTCGTGGACGTAGATCATCCGCACCGCGCTGGCTTTGATTGTGACACCCTTTTCCCGCTCTAAATCCATCGAGTCGAGAAGCTGCTCCTTCATCTCCCGCGCGGTGACAGTGCCGGTGCTCTGTATCAGCCGGTCGGCCAGGGTACTCTTGCCGTGGTCGATGTGGGCAATAATCGAAAAATTACGAATGTGGTCCAGATTCAATGTTCACCGCCGAAAGATAATGTAAGCAGTCACCAGTGAACAGCTATCAGTGGGTGTACCGACACCGCTGACTGTTACCGGGTGACTGCAAGTTACGCATAAACCGAAATACAATTATACCCCAGATCCGCCCCAAAGCCTCACGTTTCACGCTTCTCGTTTTACGCTTTTCCCAATCGGCCCGAAAAATAGGCAATCGTCTCTTCCAACCCAGCGTCTAACTCCACTTTCGGTTCCCAGCCCAGAATGCGCCGGGCCTTTGTGATGTCCGGTTGGCGCTGCTGGGGATCGTCCTTGGGCAGGGGTTTGTAGATGATGCCGCCGTGGTTGCCGGTGAGGGCGTTGATGCGTTGGGCGAATTGGAGAATCGTCATCTCCGACGGGTTGCCGATATTCGTGGGCAGGGATTCATCGCTGAGCAGCAGCCGGTAGATGCCATCCACCAGATCGCTGACATAGCAGAAGGAGCGGGTCTGGTTGCCCTCGCCGTAGACCGTCAGAGCTTCGCCGTTCAACGCCTGTTTGATAAAGTTGGGGACCACCCGTCCGTCGTTCAGCCGCATACGCGGGCCGTAGGTGTTGAAGATGCGCACGATGCGGGTCTCCACCCCGTGATAGCGCTGGTAGGCCATTGTGATGGCCTCGGCAAAGCGCTTGGCCTCGTCGTAGACGCCCCGGGGACCGATGGGGTTGACATTGCCCCAGTACTCTTCAGTCTGGGGGTGAACCAGCGGGTCGCCGTAGACTTCGCTGGTGCTAGCCAGGAGCAGCCGGGCCTTCTTGGCCTTGGCCACGCCCAGCGCGTTGTGGGTTCCCAGACTGCCCACTTTCAGGGTCTGAATGGGCAATTCCAGATAGTCCACCGGGCTGGCCGGGCTGGCAAAATGGAGAATCGCGTCCAGATCACCGGCCAGGTAAATGTAGTTGGTGATGTCGTGCTTAACAAAGCTGAAGTGGGGATTGCCTGCCAGATGCGCGATGTTGTCTGTATTGCCCGTGACCAGATTGTCCATGGCTACGACTGTGTGACCTTCGGCCAGCAGCCTGTCGCACAGGTGACTGCCCAGAAAACCGGCCCCGCCGGTGACTAAAACTCGCATGGAATGTGCCTTTCGTCTATGATAGATGAAGAGACCGCGGACGGCGGACGACTGACCGCCTGTGTCCCGAATGATATGCCGTCTGCGGTCTGTGGTCCGCCGTCGTAGCGCCATCGCCAGGAGTATCGTATGTACCCCGTTATCCCCATCGGCCCCTTATCCCTGCCCACCGCCCCATTCATCGCTCTGCTTGCCATCTGGCTGGGGGTGGGGGCGCTGGCCCGAACCGGTATGAAAGTGAAACTGGACCCGGACCAGCTCTGGAATTTTGGGCTGCTCTCTCTGGGCGCGGGCTTTATTGTAGCGAGACTCTGGCATGTCGTCCAGTTTTGGGCCATCTACCGCATTGAATGGACACTGATCTTCAGCCCGCGGCCCGGTGCTTTCGCGTTCTGGCCCGGCCTGATTGCAGCCGTTGTGGGTGGCTATGCCTTTCTGATCTGGAAACGGCTGGACCCGGTGCAGGTGGGTGCGGCGTTGGCTGTGGGGCTGCTGGTGGCGGGCGGCGTGCTGGAAGTGGGTGCTTTTCTGACCAGTGCAACCGTCGGCACACCCAGCAGCCTGCCCTGGGCCTTCGCCGTCTTCGATGTGACCCGCCATCCCGTCGCCCTCTACCACAGCGCGGGGATGTTTGGGCTGGCCGGGCTGATCTTCTGGCGGGGCGATTTTATCCGTCCCGGTCGCATTGTGGGGTGGGCCGTCTTTGGCTACGCGCTGCTGCGTCTGCTGGCGGACGGCTTTCTGGCCGACGCCGCGACGATCAGCGGCATTCGGATTTCCCAACTCATCGGGCTGGCTGTGGCGCTGGGTGGGGTGCTGATGCTTTCCGGTTCTGCCTTTGAGGAGGCGGAGGGGGAGACGGAAGAAGGGGGTCAATAATCAGCGACATCTGCGATCCTATCTCGTGAGTCTTCTGCAAAAACCGAGTTTTTTGTGCAGATCGCCCGGGTTTTTAGGAGTGATTCGGTCTCAAAAACTCGGTTTTTAGCCTTTTTGCAGTGGCATCAGCCCGTAGGATCGCGCACGACGATAGTGTCGCCTTCCATACTGTCGATGATGGCGAGGGTGACGATGGGCACGTCCAGATGTTCCAGCCGCTGACGACCCGACTCGAAGGATTTTTCCACCAGGCAGCCGATGCCGCAGAGGGTGGCCCCACACTGGGCAATCACCTCCACCAGTGCGCTGATGGTTTTGCCGGTAGCCAGAAAGTCATCGATGAGCAGCACCCGGTCGCTGGGACTCAGATACTCCGGCGAGATCATCAACTGGACGATGCCGCCTTTGGTGTGGCTGGGGGCTTCGGAGGCGTAGAAACCTTCGGGCATTGTAATGGGCCGGTGCTTGCGGGCATAGACCACCGGCACGCCGTAGGCCATCGCCACAGTCAACGCCGGCGCGATGCCGCTCACTTCGGCGGTGACAATTTTGGTCACATTCTCCACCCCAGCGAGCGCGAATCGGCGGGCAAACTCCTGCCCCATTTCAGCGGTCAGTGCTGGGTCCAACTGGTGGTTGATAAAACCATCCACCTTCAGAATACCCCGCCCCAGATTGCGACCTTCGCGGCGGATACGCTCGACCAGTGCTTGCACGATATTACTCCTTGCGGCAGAATCAAAGAGGGACACAGATTTTCATGATTTGGATTGATCTGCGCAGATCAATCCAAATCATGAAAATCTGTGTCCCTCCCTTCTAATAAATCGTCAAATACCGGTTCAGTTCCCACTGGGTCACATGTAAACGGTAGTCGTTCCATTCCAGCCGTTTGGCCTCCACATAGCGCTCATAGACGTGCTGGCCCAACGCTTCCTGAATGACAATATCCTCGCTCAGCGCGTCCAGCGCTTCGCCCAGACTGCTGGGCAGGGTTTCAAAACCGGAGCGGCTGCCATCCATCTGGAAGAGGTCTTCTTCGGCGGGGGCGGGTGGCTCCATGCGCTGTTCGATGCCGTCCAGCCCCGCGGCCAGCATCACCGCATAGGCCAGATAGGGATTGGCGCTGGGGTCCGGGCAGCGCAGTTCGCAGCGGGTGCTCTGGGGCCGGTTGCCGGATGTGCGGGGGATGCGGATCAGAGCGCTGCGGTTGGTGCGTCCCCAGGAGAGATAGACCGGTGCTTCGTAGCCGGGGACCAGCCGTTTGTAGCTGTTGACCAGCGGGTCCAGAATCGGTGTCATCCCTTTGGCGTGGGCCAACTGCCCGGCGATAAAATGGAGGGCAAGCTGGCTCAGGTCGTAGTCGTTCTCCGGGTCGTACATCGCCGTCCGGTTTTCGCCTTTGTGCCACAGGCTCTGGTGCACGTGCATCCCAGAGCCGTTGATGCCGGTGATGGGTTTGGGCATAAATGTGCAATGCAGGCCATTCTTCTGGGCGATAGCCTTTAGCGTCATGCGCACAGTCATTGTATAGTCGGCGATGGAGAGAGCCGGACCAAACTGGAAATCGATCTCACTCTGACCGCTGGCAACTTCGTGGTGGGCCGCCTCGATTTTGATGCCCAGCGCGGCCAGCGCGTCGATCATCTGGCGGCGCACGCTGTGGGAAAGGTCCGTGCTCACATCAAAATAGCCTGCTTCGTCGTGGGGCTGCAAGGGGGTGAGGGAGCCGTCCCGGTGGGGGCGGAAGAGGAAGAACTCCACCTCCGGGCCGATCATAAATTCGTAACCCATCTGGGCCGCCCGCTGCAACTGGCGCTTGAGCACAAAGCGGGGATCGCCTACAAATGGCGTGCCGTCCGGCGTGTAGACATCGCAGATCACCCGGGCTGTGGAAAGTTCCATCTCCCAAGGGATAGGGGCGAAGGTCTCCAGATCGGCCACCAGATACATATCGCTCTCGGCCACCCGGGCGAAGCCTTCCACCGCGCTGCCGTCGAACCAGACCCCATTTTCCACCGCGTCGTCCCAGTGGCTGATGGGAATGGTCACCTGCTTGGCGCTGCCCACAATATCGCTGAACTGAAGTCGCACGAAGCGAATGTCCGCACGCTTGACCACCTCGTCGATTGCAGCCATCTGTTCGCGACGTCTTTCGATTGCCATTGCCTCGTTTTGCATACTTGCCCCCATCTTTCACCGCTTGTGCCATCAAAGGTGGTTGAATTGTATCACTGAACAGCCCTGGCTGCCAGATAAAAAGAGAGCAGCAGCGCCAGGCTGCTGCTCTCTTTGGTTATTATGAACGGGGCGGGTTTAGACGCCGAAGTACATCACAAACTCGTGGGGATGGGGGCGCAGGCGCACAGCGTCCACATCGGCCAGCCGTCGCGTGGCGAGATAGGTGTCGATCAGCCCCTGGCTGAAGACGCCGCCAGCCGTGAGGTAGTCGTGGTCCGCTTCCAGCGCGTCCAACACAGCGCCCAACGAACCTTCTACCGTGCGCGAGGCTTGCATATTTTCGTCATCAAACATATCCATCTCGGACGGGTTGCCGGGATCGATCTTGTTTTTGATGCCATCCAGACCGGCCATAACCATCGCGGCAAAGGCCAGGTAGGGATTGGCCGCGGCGTCCGGGCAGCGGAATTCGATACGCTTGGCCTTGGGCGAATCGGAGCCTACGGGAATGCGGCAGGCAGCCGAGCGATTGCGGGCCGAGTAGGCGATGACGACGGGCGCTTCGTAGCCGGGAACCAAACGGCGGTAGCTGTTGGTGGTGGGGGCACAGAAGGCCAGCAGGCTGTTGATGTGCTTCAGAATGCCGCCGATATACCAGACGGCTTCCTGGCTGACACCTGCATATTTGTCACCGGCGAAGAGGGGCACGCCATCTTTCCACAGGCTCTGGTGGGTGTGCATACCGGAGCCGTTGTCCTCGAAGAGGGGCTTGGGCATAAATGTGGCTGTCTTGCCATACTGCATCGCCACATTCTTGGCAATATATTTGTACAACTGCACATTGTCGGCCTGTTGGAGCATTGGCCGGGATTTCATATTGATTTCGGTCTGGCCCGCGGTAGCAACTTCGTGGTGATGCTTCTCGATGGGCAGGCCCGCGGAAATCATCGTGCGCACAATCTCCGAGCGCACATCCTGCAGGGTGTCGAAGGGGGAAACTGGGAAGTAGCCGCCCTTGTGGCCCACTTTGTGGCCCGAACCCCATTCGCCCGAATTCCAGGGCGCTTCCACACTGTCCACCGCATAGCTGGAGGAGAAACGGCCTGTCTCATACTTCACCTGATCGAAGATGAAGAACTCGGCCTCTGGCCCCATAAACGCAGTGTCGGCAATGCCTGTGGACTTCATATAGGCATCGGCCTTGCGCAGGACATTGCGGGGATCCCGGTCAAATTCTTCCCGTGTAATCGGGTCGATGATATTCCCAATCAGGCAGAGGGTAGGGTGTTCGGTGACTGGATCGATAAAGGCTGTGGTCGGATCACTGACCAGCATCATATCGCTGCTCTCGATGGACTTGAAGCCCCGAATCGATGAGCCATCAAAGCCTAGGCCGGTCTGGAAGAGATCATCTTCGTCATAGGCTTCTACGGGCAGAGAAAAGTGCTGCCACTGGCCGTAGACATCTGTAAAGCGCAGGTCGATAATCTGGATACCATTTTCTTCAACAGCCTTTGCCACATCTGCCGGAGAAGTACAATTCAAAGCCATATACGGAATTCCTTTCCTGGATGACTACAGATGGAATCATCTGTCCAATCCGATAAAACAATATAGACGCCCCCACGGACATCGTGAAGAATTATACAAATAGAATGACAAAAACGCCATTGTCACATTTGCCCACACATCCGGTATGTTTCTTGTGCAACTTGCACAGGTAATCAGGTAGTAATCCCTTTTTGTGACAATACTTCTCTGCTGGTACACTCTCGGAATGCAGAGATTAGCGATTGGGGATTAGGTAGTGACGCTCACTCTTTAATCTCCAATCTCCACTATCCAATCTCCCAATCCCATCCGGAGGCTCTTATGTCCCGTATCGACCTCTACGCCAACGATCCAGCCGTCTCCGTCGTCACCGGAGCCTGCCCCCACGACTGCCCGGATACCTGTTCCTGGCAGGTGGCGGTGAACCGGGAGAGCGGCACGGCCATCGACATTTGGGGCAACGCCAGCCATCCCATCACCCAGGGCAAGCTGTGCGGCAAAGTGGACCGCTATCTGGAACGCACCTATCACAGCGGACGGCTGACGACGCCATTGCGCCGGGTGGGGCCGAAAGGCGGCGGACGCAACGTCCGCGGACGCTTCGAGCCAGTGACGTGGGAGACGGCCTTGGCAGAAATCGCCACCCGTCTCTCCGCGGTCGTGGACGAATGGGGCAGCCAGGCCGTGCTCCCTTACTCCTACAGCGGAACCCTGGGCTATTTGCAGGGCGAAGGGATGGCTGTGCGCTTCTTCAACCGGCTGGGCGCATCCAAACTGGCGCGGACGATTTGCTCAGAAGCAGGCTTCGAGGGCTATCTCTACACCCTCGGCGCAACCCTGGGCACGGCCACCGAAGACTACGCCCACGCCCGGTTGATTCTGATCTGGGGCAGCAATACCCTGACCAGCAATCTGCACCTCTGGCAATTCATCCAGGCCGCGCGCAAAGCTGGCGCACGGGTGATTGTGATTGATCCGGCCCGCACCCGCACAGCCAAAGCCGCCGACGAATGGCTGGCCATCCGTCCCGGCACAGACGGAGCGCTGGCCCTGGCCCTGATGCACGTAATTATCGGCGAAAATCTGCACGACGCCAAATACGTGGAAAAGTATACCGTCGGTTTTGACCAACTGGCCGAACGGGTGAAAGAGTGGACACCGGAACGGGCCGCGGCCATCACCGGCATCCCCGCCGAGCGCATCCGTTCTTTGGCCGTGGAATATGCCACCACACGACCCACGGCCATCCGCGTCAACTACGGGATGCAGCGCCACGCGGGGGGTGGGATGGCTATGCGCACGATTGCCTGTCTGCCCGCACTGGTGGGGAGCTGGCAGGAGCAGGGCGGCGGTATCCAACTGAGCACCAGCGGCGGCTTTCGGCGGATGGACCTGACCGGCCTGCAACGGCCCGACCTGCGCCGGGACTCCAGCGCCCGCACGATCAATATGAACCGGCTGGGCGACGCCCTTTCCCTGGACCCGGCCCGCATCGCCCTCTCCCACTACCGGCCCCGGCCCATCGACCCCATCCCCAGCGGCGAGCAGATTGGCCCGCCGGTGAAGGCGCTGATCGTCTACAACGCCAACCCGGCCGCGGCCACCCCGGACCAGTCCGCTGTGATGGCCGGTCTGGCGCGTGAGGACCTGTTTACGGTCGTGATGGAGCAGTTCCAGACCGACACTGCCGACTACGCCGACTACATTCTGCCCGCCGCTACCCAACTGGAACAGTGGGACATTCACCGGGCCTACGGCCACAACTTCCTCTCCCTCAACCGTCCCGCGATTGGACCTGTGGGCGAGAGCCTGCCCAATGCAGAGATGTTCCGCCGTCTGGCCCACGCGCTGGGCTACACCGACGACTGCTTCCGGGAGGACGACGAGACAATCCTGCGCAAGCTCGTCCAGTCTCAGACCCAGCCCGAATTTGCCACCTGCACCTGGGAAGCGTTGCTGCGGGACGGCTACGCCCGGCTCAACCTGCCCGACCCCTACCTGCCCTTTGCTCAGGGCAACTATCCCACAGCCAGCGGCAAATGCGAATTCTACAGCCAGCGCATGGCGGATGACGGGTACGATCCGTTGCCCACGTATGAAAGCGGGGAGCAGATATTGGGTATTGGATATTTTGAACCGCTGGACGACAGCGCGTCCGAATCCGAAATATCCAATACCCAATACCTCATTTGCATTTCCCCCCCCGCCCACTCTTTTCTCAACACATCTTTTGGGGTGGTGGATCGGCTGCGGGGACGGGAGAAAGAGCCGGTGTTGCAGATGCACCCGACAGACGCGGCGGCCCGGCAGATCGGCGATGGCGATGTTGTGCGGGTCTGGAATGAGCTGGGAGAGGTGGCTTTGACGGCCCGGGTGACCGAGGATTTGGTTCCCGGCACTGTGCTGGCCCCCGGTGTCTGGTGGGCCAGCCACAGCCCGGACGGACGCAACATCAATCAGGTTGTGCGCCAGGACGAGGCGGATATGGGCGGCGGCGCCTGTTTTTATGACGCGCGGGTCTTTGTGGCGATCGCATCGGACGGGGCGCAGAACCGAGTAAGCAGTGACAAGTCACCTGTGATTGCCTACTGATTGCGTGTATACTAAACTCTCATTCCCTGTGATGGAGTGTAATTCAAGTTCAGGGCAGGGGTGGGTTTGCGACGACCGCTCCGGGCTAAAGGCCAATGGGCTGAAGCCCACAGCTACAGGGCGACGCCGGATAAATCCGACTTAGCGGCAGTCTGTCCGTTCCTGCGAAAGCCCCTTTCAGGGGGCGTGGCTCGGTAGCCCGGTGTCTTTAGCGCCGGGCGGCACAAACGATTCCATTTCGCCCCAAATCTGAATTGCACCTCCTGAGGCGTACAACGACGCATGAGTGTCAAGTCCTGAAATATGTTGACAGAGAAATGGTGGATAAAAACAGAATAGAAACGGATAGCAGAGCATCTTTACGCCGGGAAGACGGTGGTTTTGGTGGCAGGCCGACGACGCAGAAAGGCTTG
>JAUIHI010000028.1 GCA_030432295.1 Anaerolineae bacterium
CATTGATGGTGATAGTACATTGCCCCGAAGTTGTCGTGCAGGATGTGGGGCTGGCAGGCACAAAGACACCCAGCGCCGTATTGTTCAGCAGAGAGAAGTTGACTGTCGTACCATTGGGCGCATTCACCCAACCGCCAGTGCCCAGGTTCTGCTCCACTATAGCCGTGAAGGTATGGGGCTGGTTCACCGCATTGATAGGTGTCAGCGGGTCAAGCTTGATGCGCAGGTTCACATACGTCTTCTTAGCAGGATCAGAACCCCCGGCAGCCGTATTGCTGGCTCCGCCAGTCGTGCGGGTGCGGCTGATGGCTGTTGGCGTGCTGCCGCCAAACCCATCGGGGATATTGACAGTCACATTTGCAGTGACCGTCCCTGTGGCCGTGAAGACCCCCGGTGTGGTGCTGTTGATAGTCACCGTACATTGACCACTGGCGTTGGTCACTGTACTACAGTTGACCGGCGAGGAATTAGGCGTGCTGGGTACAGGGCTATAGGCAACCGAAGGCGTTACTCCCTGTACGTTTGCCCACGCACCATTACCAATCTGGCTCTGCACCGTTGCGATAAATACGTGGGGGTCGCCCACGATATTCGTGGCTGAGCCAGGTGTGAGGCTGATGCGCAGATTGACCTTCACCAAACCGAAGTCAGCGTCGTTGAAGTCAAGCTGATTCAGGGGCATCTCCTTATAATAGGCTATGCCCAGAGGCGTTGGGTCGCCACCAATGGTAGCGCCACTGGTGAAGACATAATCTTCCAATGCGCCCCCAGAAGCGAAATTGGTCGGATCGAGCACGACCCAATATTTTTCATCGCCATCCACGGCGAAATCGTAATAGCCCGCGCCATTCGTCGTGGTGGTCGAGAGGTAATCGCTGGCCTCAAGTGTGCCGTTTGCGTTCTGATCTTTGTACAGATTGACTTTGACGGTAGGGATGCCCGTTTCACCGATATCCTCTGCGCCATTCACGTTGAAATCGTTAAACACAGTGTCGCCGATCGACGACTTGCCCAGGGGGGCGTCCACACCGGTCGGCGCATCGCCCGCGGCCATACTCACACCGACCGCCAGGGCCAACAGCATAACAAGAACAGCCAGGACCCCCAGGGTTCTGGTTGTTCTGCGCCATGACTTTCCTTGCATAGATTCTCTACTCATTTATTCCTCCACTATAGCTGCCTGTGATGACCAACGAAACAGAGTGATTACGAAAAAACCAGAATGATACGCTAATCGTTCCAATTGAAAGCATATCAGCCAAACATTGCGGCAAACATTACAGTCCTATATCCCAGGATTCCTCCTTAATACCTCCAGAAATCGATCTCCTGCGCATGCAATCAACATCCATATCATAGCATTGGGTCTGCGACAGTGCTCTTGCAGTTCACTGACAGTTTCAATCCTCTATGCATCCCAGGAATCAATGGGTGTATGCAAAATCACCTAGAGAAGAAGGCGTACTCGCGTACTGGTCTGGGCGGCTCACAGGGGTGAGGCACGTAGGGGTACTTACTCAACAACCCTATCCAAAAATACAGGATTTAAACAATAATTCAAATCCCCCAAATGGCATACCTACAAAACCTTACGGCAAAGCACATCACAAGTGAGCAGAGTCATCGAATCAACAGCAAAAAGAACAGCGAGTTGGCTAGCCGATATCGACTAGCCAACTCGCTGTTTTCGCTCATTCCCACAAGCGTCTGGAAAGGTCTTGCAGACCCTACCTCCCTATGCTTGTGCTATTCAGCTATCAACGAACAACGCTGGGCAGGAAGAGGCGTATTTCGCCAAACTGGCCGAGGGTGAACTGCTGGGTGAAGCCGTCCAGCCCGATGATTTCCAGCAGATAGGTGTAGGGTTGCCCCGCCTCCGCACTGGGGTCCTCCCAACTGTAGCTGGCTCCCTCTGCCTGGCCCGGTTTCTGGGCTGGCAACGACGGGTTCGTGAGCAGTGTGGTGCTGCTGTCCGGGTTGATACGCAGCAGGTTGAAGCCCGCCACATTCACCTCAGAGACTGTCTGCCACGCGAGCAGCGCCCCGTTGTCCCCCTGCGTCACCTGGCTGTTGGTCACCAGCACCGCGGTCGGGTTGATGATCTGCACCACATCCTGGGCCGACTGGTCGGGCAGAGGTGTGGGATTGGTGGGGGCTGGCCCCGGTCCATCCGGGTCCGATGTGGCCCCGGAGACCGTTGCCACATTGATAGTCACAGAATCGGTCAATTCCCCTGTATCCCTGATGCTGACAAAGTTGGCGATGATCTGCACGCTGGCATTCGGTGCCAGGGGGCCACTCCCACTCAGCAGGTCCGTCCAGTTGATGGTGCCGTCGTTGCTGTTGTCCACCGAAGCCGGGTTGGCCGACAGATAGCCGATGTACTCCTTGTCGTAGGTGTCAATCAGCGGCAGCTTCATCAGCCAGGTGGAGCCTGTATTGGTGATGCGGATGGAGAAGCTGATTGTCGTCCCCGGCCGCACCGGGCCGGGCGTGATTGTCGTCTTGGTCAGACTGAAGCGGGCAGGCGGCAGTACATAGCCGAAGTCCGCGGTCAGGTTTGTGTCACCCGTCTCTGCCGGGTTGAAATTCTGGATACAGTAGGGCGTGGCCTGGCTGTTGTTATCCGCGCCGGGAACCTGGGCCGTGCTCTTGGTGGCCCCCACCAACGCAGAGTTGGGGTCGGTCACCTGCACCAGATAGTTACCGCTGGGCAGTCCCTTCGGATAATCGAAGAGATAGTTGGTGTTGCCGCTGCCCAGACTGCTGGCTGTGGTTTGCTTGCCCACATATACATCGCTGGCCGTGTTCAGGGTGCAGTTGTTGTCCAGGTCCAACCAGAGTTTGACCACCACATCGCCGATGGCCACCTCACCGCTGTCCAGCAGGCCGTTGTTGTTCACATCCGACCAGACGCTGTTGCCAATCTTGACTGCGCCTGGAGTGGTTGAGCTGTCCTTGTAGCCAAAGTCACCAGTCAGGTTGATACCGCCCAGGGGCAAGTTGATGGCGTAGGGCTGCTGTTGATTGTTGTTGTCGCTGCCTTGGCTTGGCCCCAGTGTAGTCACACTCAGACCGGTCAGGACGTTCTGTTTGTCGCTGACCGCGACGGTGTAGGTTCCGCTGGGCAGGTGGACAAAGCTGTAGTCGCCGCTGGCCCCGCTGGTGGTGGTCGCCAATTTGACGCCCGCCTCATACAGGTCCACAGTCACACCCGCCTGGCCCTGGTCTTTGCTGACCACATCGAAGAGACCGTTCAGGTCCGTCTCGATCCATATCTGGTTGCCAATCACCCCGACTTTGGGCTGGTTGGGCCGGCGATAGTAGCCGAAGTCCGCGGTCAGGTTGTTCTGCGCCACACCGAGGGTGATGGCGTAGGGGTCGGCTTTGTTGTGGTTGTTGGCCGTCTGATTGCTGCCCAACACCGACTTCTCGAAGTCGAAGAGCACCGCATTGGTATCGCTGACATGCACCAGATAGTTGCCCGCCACCAGACCGGTGAAGAGGTAGTTGCCCGTGTTGCCATCCAGCGCCGTTTTGGTGGTGGCAGTGGCGATGATCGGTTCGCCCGTATCCCAGGCTTTGTTGCCATTGGTGTCCCGAATCAGGGCCACGCTGACACCGCCCAGAGCCACGTCGCTGTTGTTGTAAACGCCGTCGTTGTCCTTATCCCAGAAGACCAGATTGCCGATTGTGCCGAAGACGCCGGAACCTGTGTAGCCGAAGTCCGCATCCAGCCGCTGTTCGCCAGCCAGCATGACATGCGGACCCCAAGTCGGGTCGGTGGTCACAGTCAGACCCGCAGGCGGGTTGACCGGCTGCACGGTGTAGGTGCCCTGGGGCACTTCGATATGATAGATTCCGGTCTCGTCGGTCACGCCGTCGTAGGTCACGCCGTCCGGGTCTGTGGCCCGCACAGTGATGCCGGGGATGCCCGGTTCGCTGGGCTGCTGCACACCGTCGCCATTGGCGTCGTACCAGACTGTATCACCGATCAGGGCTTTGCCTGGGTCAGTCGGTTCGTAGTAGCCGAAGTCTGCATCCTTGTAGACTGTGCCGCCCACCAATGTAATGGCCGGGGTCGGGTCGCTGGCGCTCTGGTTGCCCAGGGTATGCTCCAACGTTCCCAGATTGCCATTAGGATTGCTGGCTGCGGTCACATCCACGAAGTACTTGCCCGGCACCAGGTTCGGGAAGAGGTAGCCTCCGTCCCTGTCGGTCACGGTGCTGGCAACCTTCTCATCCGTGCCGATGTTGAGCACGTTGTTGTTGTTGGTGTCCCGGTAGAGGTCCAGCGCCACATTGGGAATACCCGGCTCGCCCACATCCTGGATGCCGTCTTCGTTCGTGTCGTAGTAGACGAAGTCGCCGATGGCCGCGGGCAGGATGTAGCCAAAGTCAGCGGTCAGGTTGACCCCGGCTTTGGGCAGGACAATCGTATAGGCCTGCAACTGGTTGTTGTTGTCACTGCCCTGGATCGGCCCCAATTGGGTGATCCGATAGCTAGCCAGTACATTCAGGCTGTCGGTGACACGGGTAGTGTAGTTGCCCGCAGGCAGACCCACAAAGCTGTAGTCGCCGCTGGGGCCAGTGGTAGTGGTGTCATAAACTACGCCGTCCTTCAGCAGTTGTACTGTGACACCTGGCTGGCCCATATCGCCGCTGCTGACATTGAAGACGCCATTGCCGTCGCTCTCGGTCCAGACCTGATTGCCGATGACGCCCACATCGGGCCGATCGGTCCGATAGTAGCCGAAGTCAGCGATCAGGTTCTGGCCGCCAGCGGTCAGGTTGAACCCGTAGGGGTCTGCCTGGTTGTTGTTGTCGCTGCCCTGGTTCGGCCCCAGGATAGTCCGGTTGTAGTCGAGCAACACCGAGTTGGTGTCGCTCACATGCACCAGATAGTTGCCCGCCACCAGTCCGGTGAAGAGGTAGTTGCCGTTACTGCCGAAACTGGCGTCTGTGGCCGCCGCGGTGGTGGTGGTGGCGATAATCGGCTCGCCCGCGTCCCACACTTTGTTGCCGTTGGTGTCCCGAATCAGACTGACACTGACGCCGCCCAGAGGCTTGTCGCTGCCGTCGTAGATACCGTTCCGGCTGGCTTTGTCTTCCACAAAGACCAGATTACCGGCCTTGCCCAGCAGACTGCCGGTGTCGTTGTAGCCGAAGTCCGCGTCCAGATATTGCTCGCCCGCATCCACCTTCACCGGGCCGTGGGGCACGGGGGTGGTGGCGGTGTAGCCACCGGGCGGGTTGGTGGGAGCTACATTGTAGCTGCCTGGGTCTACTTCCACCCGATAGATGCCGTTGTCGTTGGTTGTGTCGCAGACAGGCGCACCGCCGCCCACTGGGGTGGCACAGACCTGGATATTGGGAATGCCTGGCTCGCTGGGCTGCTGCACACCGTCGCCGTTGTCGTCGTACCAGACGGTGTCACCGATGATGGCCTTGCTGCCCGTGGGGTTCTTCACATAGCCAAAGTCCGCGTCCTCATACTTCACCCCCGCGCCCAGGACGATCTTGGCGGTGGGGTCGGGCTTGGCCTGGTTGGCTACAATCTGAGTCAGACCAGCCAGTTTGTTGTTGGTGTCGGTGACATCCACGATATAGTCGCCCGCCACCAGTCCGGGGAAGAGATAGCCGCCGTCCGCGTCGGTCACTTTTGTGCCGATGAGGGGGTCGCCAGCGTTGATGGTTCCGCTGCCGTCCTTGTCCCGGTAGAGGTTCAGAGTCACATTGGGGATGCCCGGCTCGCCCACATCCTGGATGCCGTCCTTGTCCGCGTCGTACCAGACAAAGTCGCCGATGGCGCTGGGCCGGGTGTAGCCGAAGTCCGCGGTCAGATTCTCGTCGCCGGTGGCCAGGACAATCTGATAGGGCTGGAGTTGATTGTTGTCGTCGCTGCCCTGGTTGGGGCCAAGGGTCGTGACAATCCAGTCGTCCAGCACATTGAAACTGTCGCTGACCTGTACGGTATAGGTGCCGCTGGGCAGTTTGGTAAAGAGATAGTCGCCAGAAGCGCCCGTCGTTGTGGTGGCATAGGGGGTGCCGTTGCGATTGAGGACTACCGTCACACCGGCCTGGCCCACATCGCTCCCGGTCGGGTTGAAGAGGCCGTTGCCATCGCTCTCAATCCAGACCTGGTTGCCAATCTGGCCCAGGCTGGGGTCGATCTTGACATAGCCAAAGTCAGCGGTCAGGTTGTTACCACTGGTTGGCAGAGTAATGGCGTAGGGGTCGGCCTGGTTATTGTTGTCTGCACCAGCCGTGCCCAGTGTGGATTTGTTGTAGTTGAGCAGCACCCCGTTGGTGTCGCTCACATGCACCAGATAGTTGCCCCCAGACAGGCCGGTGAATAGATAGCCGCCGTCTTTGTCTGTGGTGACGGTAGCTATCACTGGCTCGCCGCTGTCCCAGGCTTTATTGCCGTTGGCATCCCGGATCAGGTCCACGCTGACACCGGGCAGACCGCTCTCTGTGCCGCTGTTGAAGACGCCGTTGTCGTTGCCGTCCTCAAAGACCAGGTTACCGATGGTCCCCAGGTTGGGGCTGTCGTAGCCAAAGTCCGCGTCCATGTAGTGATCGCCCGCGCTCAACAGAGGCAGGGGATGGGGTACGGGTGTAGTGGCTGTCAGCCCAGCCGGGATGTCCGCCGGGTCTGGGGCAGCCGTGTAGCCGCTGCCGGGGTCCACCTTGACCAGGTAGTTCCCATTGGCATCTGTGTCGTCCGAGCCGATGGCTGTGCCGCTGCTGTTGAAGACGATGACAGTCACATTCGGAATGCCCGGTTCGCTGGGCTGCTGCACGCCATCGCCGTTGTAGTCGTACCAAACCGTATCGCCCACAAAGGCTTTGCCAGAGCTATTGTCCACGTAGCCGAAGTCCGCGTCTTTATAGACCTGGCCGGTGGTCAGGACGATGGCCGGGGTGGGATCGGTCTGGCTCTGGTTGGCCACGATGTGGACCAGACCCGCCAGTTTGCCGCCGATGTCCGTCACATCCACAAAGTAGGTGCCCGGCTCCAGCCCGGTGAAGAGATAGCCGCCGTCCGCGTCGGTGACAGTGCTGTCCACTTTTGTGTCCGTGGCTGTGTTCAGCCCGGGGGTTCCGTCAGTATCCTTGTACAGATCCAATGTCACATTGGGAATGCCCGGCTCGCCCACATCCTGCACACCGTCTTTGTTGCTGTCGTACCAGACAAAGTCGCCGATGGCTCCCGAATTGGGCGGGTTGCAGTAGTGGCTGTCGTCGCTGGCCGTCGCGCCAGGGACTGTGGCCGTGGCCGTGTTCTTATAGGTAGTGCGACCGTTGGGATTCGTCACTACATTCTTGCAGCCCACCACATATTGATCGCTGCCCGATGTGTTGGGATCGATGGCGTTCAGCGCCTCGGCGGCTCGGGTCACCTGCAGGGTGAAGCTCTCGCCCGCTTGCAATATATTGTCGCTGAGGGAAGTGCCAGAGACCAGCGTTACTCCCGTATAGGGAGCGCTGAGGGTCTGCACGACACCGTTCACCATCAGATTGCCCACCACATTGTCGCTGACCTGAATGCCGCCGCGGGCAATGTCGAGAGTTCCGTTGTTCGTCACCAGATATTGCCAGGTGACAGTCGCGCCGGGGACAATCTGCTGCACATCTGCCCCGTCGGCGAAGTCCGCGCTGGCCCCGTTTGTGGTCTTCTCAATAGTAATACCGGGGGCCTGCACCTGGACCAGATAGTCCTCTACTTCGCCGTCCGCGGCCGCGCCCAGGGCTGTCAGGCCACCCGCGGTGCTCAACCGGAAGCGCGCGCCCAGGTTAGCACCTGTCACTGCGCCAGCCGGTACGGGCACGCTTAGATTGTTGTTGCCCGCCACAACCGATAGCTGGGCGATTGTTTCGCCACTGTCGTTGAAGTCGCCGTCGTTGTTCCAGTCGAAGAAGGCGTTTAATTTGGCCCCGCCCGAACTGTTGACAACGACCGTTGCAGTCTGGCCGACGATCAGCGTCGGGATAGTCACGCCGTCTTCGTCTGCGCCGTCGCCCGTGGCTGTGGCGTTGGGCTGGCCGTCTGGCTCGCCATCGACGGTAGCGCCCATCTTGAGCGTCGTAATCGTGTGGCGGGGGCCGTTGTTGGCCAGCAGGGTCTGGTAATTGCCTGGACCTGTGCTGCCTGATGTGTCGGGCAGATCGCCGAAGTCCAACGCTATAATCGCCACACAGGCGTAGTCGGATTTGTCGCCAGGACTCGTGCCGTACTGATCCTTGGCGCCAAAGACCGTCGCCACATCACAGCTTTTGCCCGGCTGCTGTATGCGATAGCCGAAGTCGGCATCCAGATAGTGATCATCCTGAGCCAGCGTCACCGGGTGAGGCTCGTTGGCCGTGGTCAGGACATAGTTGGCAGGCAGAGTGCTGTCATCCACATTCACACAGTAGTTGCCCCCAGGCAGGGTCGTGAAGAGGTAATCGCCATTGCCGCTGGTCACTTGGGTCTTGAAGGGCTGACCGCTGCCGGGGCAACTGCCCTGATAGAGGTTGACCGTCACATTATTGATACCCGGCTCGCCGTCGTTGTCCACAACATCCGTGCCGCCGTCGCCGTTGATGTCGTAGTAGACCCGATTGCCGATGGTGCCCTGTCCGGGGACATAGCCAAAGTCGGCTGTTCGATAGTCCTGGCCCGCGCTCAGGTTGACCGTTTTCGGTTCGTTGGCGGTGGTCAGCACGTAGCCCACAGGCAGGGTGCTCTCGTCCACATTCACCACATACGTACCGGCCTCCAGATTGCTGAAGATGTAGAAGCCGCTGGTTCCCGGTTCGGTCTCGGTGGTGCGCACCAGCACATTGTTCTTGTAGAGGTTGACCCGCACACCGGGGATACCGACTTCGTTCGGGTCCTGATCGCCCTGGGCATCCACATCGGCCCAGATGTAGTCGCCGATCAAGCCCAGTTTGTCGTCGTCCTTGCTGGGCGAGTTGTGCGCGCCAGCCAGGGTGACTGTACCGCAGTCTGTGCCCACACTGGACTTGGGAATCGAGAACTCATAGATCATATGCCATTCCCAATACTGACCGGGAGTGTCGTTCCAGTTGTAGGGTGGCGAGTGGTGTTCTACATTGCCGTTTTCATATTCGGGCGACGGACCGTTGCCGTTCCAGCCCGAGTTGGTCAGGTTATAGGCCAAGGAACTGCTGGCCGCGTTGATGGGCGCATCATAGAAATCGACAATGTAATTGCCGTTGTCTTCGCTGATGTAGTCCATCTCCAAATCTTCGTAGGTCCCGTTGGGGCCAGAGACAGTGAAGATAGCCTTATCGCTGCCGTCCAAATTGCCGTAACTATGGCCATCCCAGCCGTCCAGCAGGAGATAGGGATCGTCATCGTCGGCGTAAACGTTGTCGTTGTAGGATCGGTCCACCACAAAGGCGTAGTAGCACATGGACGCGCCTGTATATTTGTAGAGGTTGCCCGGCGCATTGCCTGCCGGGTCCGAACGCCCTACAAACGTGTAGTCGGTTTCCAGCAGACCGTCCACCACCGGCTCGGCATCTGTTGCATTGGCGCTGCGGCCCGCACGGGTAATCGTCGCGGCCGTACTCTTCAGGGCTGTGAAACGCACGGTGACACTGGTGAACGCGCCCACGGCCAAATTGCCCTGGGTTACGGTCAGATCGTTCCAGCGCACCACACCGCCGCTGACACTGCTCTGGGCCGGGGTGGCGCTGGCAAACTGCAAGTAGGTGGGGTCGTAGTAGTCCACCACCGGCAGAATATCGATGGGCACATTGCCCGTATTGGTGATGCGGATGGAAAATTCGATAGTCGAACCGACCAGCGCTGGATCGCCGCTGATCAGCGTTTTGCTGATGGCGATATTGGGCACTGTGCGGTAGCCGAAGTCGGCGTCGTTGTAGTCCTGCCCCTTGGCCAGCACTACTTTTAGAGGTTCGTTGGCTGTGGTCAGCACATAATCACTGGGGACGGTGCTGTTCACCACATCCACAAAATAGGTGCCGGGGCCAAGACCGGTGAAGTCGTAGTCGCCATCACCGGCGGTGAAGCGGGTGTTGATGGCCAGGTCCGTGCCCGGCTCAAAAGTGCCGTTGCCCGTGTCCCGGTAAAGGTTGACCATCACACCGTTCAGACCCGGCTCGTTGCTATCCTGCACTTTGTCGCCGTCGTAGTCCTGCCAGACCCGGTCGCCGATGCTGCCAGCACAGGGGGTGACGGGAATCTCGTTGGAGCCGGTCTTGTTGGGCGAGATATGCACCGCATCAATGCTGGCGCTGCCAAAACCGGAACTGCCAAAGGCCGAACGGTCAAAGCGGAATTCGTAAAGATAGGGATATTGCCAGTCGGCAAAGAAAGCATTGACCGGCGTATAGTCGGCGTTGACCGGGGGCGAATTCTGGAAAAGATTGACTCCGCTAACCGTACAACTGGAAGAGCTGGAGCAGAAGCGATTCAGGTCGTAGCCAATAGAGGATTCCACAGCCACCTGGCTGGCATTGCCCACATCCACACTGCCTTCGCCATCGGTCACACCGGCAGAGCCATAGCCCGAGGGCGTGGACAAACCGTCTTCCAGAAAATCAGCGGTCACATCGAAGATGACTGTGCCGTTGCCGTCCCGCACAACGAGCTGCCCTTTGTCGCTGCCCTCCATACTGCCCAGGCTGCGACTGCCGCCCCAACTGGGGTGGGAACCATCGCCATAGGTCGTGTCGGCGTGGGCCAATTCCATTTCCAGAATCACCCACACATAATCCGGGCTGGCTGCGTCGTAGAGACTCATCAGCCGGGCCAGCACATTGCCGCTGGCGTCACAATAATCCTGGGTGTTGGAGTCCAGACTCTGGGTATAGGCCAAATCCCGGCGACCGTCCAGCACAGGATCGGCCACCGGCGGATACCCGACCAGCGTCGTATCCTTGGCCGTGTCCACCGTGCCCTGGCTCAACCCGGTGGCGGTGACAGTCGTGATGTCTTTGGTCCCGTTGGGCGCATTGGCCGGAACCATCACCTCCACCAGAATTTTGTAGGAACCGTTGGGTCCCATAGGCGGGGTTTGGGTGATGGCCGTATCAGCCCCATCCTTGACACCGTTGCCGTTGACATCCTTATAAATGTTGACTGTCCAGCCCTGATTGGAGACAGCGGTCAGTCCTACCGGTTCGTTGGTGAAGTCGGTGACTGTCACTGTATGGGCATAGATATTGTTCTGCCCGGCTGTGCCCTGGGCCAGATTGTCCGGGGAGATGCCCACACCCACATCCCAACAAATCTGCAACTTGGGACGTTGGGAAGCTGTACCATCGTTGCTGCTCTTAAACTTGATTTCGCTTTTGGGATTCGTGACGGGTGATTCCAAAATCACACCGTAATTGGTGGCCGGATTGGCTGCCCAGCTTTGAGCAGCCGCGGAGAGGTTGAAAGTGGCCCAATAGTCCTTGGCATCTTTGACAAATGCCTCGCTGTCCAGCACTGTACCGCTGTAATCACCGCCCAGCGTCGTCCACTCGTCGGTAGTGGCCTTGTCCTGATAGCGCCAGGTCACCTCATCTTCGGTCCAGAAATCCAGAAGCTGGTGGGCGCGCACAGTCGCGTTGCCATCTTTCACATCCTTGACCCACAGGGATAGCGTAGCGCTGGACACTTTTGCGTTGGTAGGCACAGCACCGGTCAGATCAAAGCGAAGCAACGACCGATACAACTTGCCTGCTTCGGTCTTGACCACTAGTTCGCTGTCGTTCTTGTTTTCAGTGACGTTGTCCTGTCTGATGTAGGCATCACGGCTGGCTGCCTCGTTCGGCTGCAGGGTGGTGCAGGCTGCATCCGTGGCGGCAACGCCGACAGCCTGTCCAACCGGCGCGGGCGCGGCCAACAACAGACCCGTTTGCGGTCCCGGCAGGACAGACAAAACCAGCCCAAGGACAAAAGCTGCCAGAACGCCCATGCGCAGGAAGGGAAAGGGGTGCTTGTGGGATGTAATCATTTTTCCATCGCTCTCGGTGAATAGTGGTGTCACATCATTATTAACGACCAACCCGCTTGCAAGGCAGATGCAACAAGATGTATCAACAACGCAGGACTTTAGTGCTATAGCGTAATAGTATACTAATTTAAGGGACAAGTGGTGTTACAGAACGCTGACAATTCAGGGAATATATGGAATTACAAAAACTAACACGATTTCGATGGGTTGGGAAATTTCACAAGCGCAGGGGCAAAAGCCAGAAAAACACAGAAACAGCCTTCGCCTTGCACAGCACGGCTGTTGAAACAATTCTATACTCTGTTAAAGCTGCGCTTGCCTAGGGTATTACAGTACGTTGACATTTTTTCATGAAATAGAAATTCAAAAGGGGCGCTGCAAATAGCGCCCCTTCCCTTCGATTCACCCCTATAGCTTTTATCTGCGAAAGCGATTACCAATAAAATTATGGGGGATTCAACCGTTCACAACCGCGGCCATAGCCCCGTTCTGTGGCAAAACAACTGGTTCCACCACCGGTATAGTTATATGAAAAGTGCTGCCATGGCCCGGGCTGTTCTCATACCAGATTTCGCCCCCGTGCAACTCTACCAGAGAGCGGGTAATATACAGCCCCAAGCCTGCACCAGCCGTGCCATTCTTGCGCACTTGCTCACCCCGAAAGAACCGTTCAAAGAGACGGTTCTCCTCTGCCTCTTCAATGCCGTCGCCCTGGTCGGCCACAGAGAGACACAGGAACTCTCCTGACTTAGTCGGGTGCACTTGGAGGGCAAGCACCCCGCCATCGGGGGTGAATTTGCTGGCATTGCTGAGCAGGTGGCCCACCACCTGTTCCATGCGGGACGGATCGCAGAGTGCCTGGGGCAGGTCTGGGGGAATTTCCACATCCAGATGTTGGCGGCGGGCCGACAGTCGGGGTTCCAATTCCAACAGAGCATCATCCACCACCTGGTCGATAGAGACAGGACGCAGCACCAGCTCCAGCCTGTCCGAGTCGATGCGCGCGGCATCCAACAGTTCGTTGAGTGTGGTCAGCAGCCGCTCGGTACTCGTCTCGATCCAACCCAAATGTTCCAACTGCTCTGCGGTCAGGTTATCTTCGCCGCTGTCTTGCAGCAGTTCCAAAAAGCCGTAGATCGAGGTGAGTGGGGTGCGCAGTTCGTGGGCAGCCACAGAAATAAACGAAGAGCGAATCTCATTCATCAGCCGCAATTCTGTGTTGGAAGCGGCCAACTCCAGATTTTGCCATTCCATCCGCTGCTGTAGCAGACGCAATTCATTGTGGCGCTGCATCAATTCCTGCTGCACCACCCCGTGTTCGGTCACATCCTGCACCAGAAAGAGCAGCCCCGTCTCGCCACATTCCGGCAGGCGACAGGCACACAGCAGCAGCGTTACATAGCAGGTGTTACCCTGGGCATCGGTGCGATTGACAGATTCCAGACGCAGGCGCTCCATGTCGCCGTTCTGCACCCCACGCACAGCCTCCTCGTTGCCCACCAATTCGGGAACCAATGCCAAGAGAGATTGCCCAATGGGATTGCCCTGTGTACTCTCGCCCCACAGAATCGCCGGATCGCCGGATACATCCTGCACAATCCATTCCTGATCTACCAGGGCATAGGCCATTCGCTGTTCCGAGAAAATCAACTGGGCAATCGAACTATTCACAATGCCACTCCCATCTACAACTCGACAAGCGTACGGCCCAAAATGCGAAAGACATCTTCCACATTCTCACCCGTGCGTGCGCTTGTCACAAAGCACTTGGCCCCCAAACGGGCCGCGCCTGCTTCCACTTGGCTCAACAACAGATGCTGGTCTGGGCTGTCACTTTTGTTGGCTACGACAATCACCATTGCCTGGGGGCTAACCTGGCGCAGATCGGCCAGATAGCTATCCAAATTTGCCAGACTTTCCGGTCGGGTCAGGTCACAGACAAGAATTGCACCCGCCGCGCCCCGCATATAGCTGCCCCGCATCTGGCTAAAATCTTCGCTGCCAGCCAGGTCCCACAGCATCATTGTCAATTCCACCACAGCACCGTCCACAGTCGGCACAGCCACAGTTTTGCGGCTTACCTTCACCCCGATAGTGCTGATATATTTTTCATCAAAGAGATCGTAGACAAAACGGCGTACCAGACTGGTTTTACCGACCGCAAAATCTCCTAATAGACAGACTTTCTTGCTGACCTTTCTCACACCACACGTCCTTGCCAGGAATGGCTCATGGGGCGACTTCCGTGCCCAGAGAGAGAAATGGCTCAAACCTCTGCCGGGCTGCCTCCTGCACCGTCGCCGCTTCGCCGTTATACTGGCGCAGAAACTCGATGCTCTCCTTCTCGAAGGCATAGATGCTCTTGTGAAGATCTGAACGAAAGCCAGTGGGCATCACCCCATCCAACACAATCCCCACATAGGAATAGCGGGCAAATTCCAGGATCAGCTCTCTGTCGCCAAATTGGAGTTGATGCAGGCGATCTTTGCCGCCGCCCAACACCTGTTCGGCAAAGTCTCGGATGGCGGTGAGCATAGAACCGATCAGTTCCGAGTCCGCCGAGTTCTCCTCCGAGCGGGTTGCGTGCCAGAGGAGCAGGCCACTCTCCCGATGGATCAGATAGACTTCCTGCACAGTGCAGGGCAGAGCAGAGCGCAGGGCCAGTTGGCTGTCGGGCACGCCACTAAAGAACGCTTTGATGCGTTGCCCTATGCGCTGGAAGTCTGTGGCGGCCTGCAACTTCTCATCGATCGAGCGGGCCAGATCGCGTATGGCTTCGGTCACAGCCCGCACAACAATCTGGCCGATGACCGGATAGAGGGCGTCGATAATCTCTTCCCGCGAGTCCTGAATCTGACGACGGATAGCCTCGCCCAGAATGGGGGCCACAGCCGCGGCCAGCGCGTTCTTGTCGTTGACCCGATGGCGCAGACGGTCAACATCCGCGGCCAAAGTCTCCATCTGGTCCCGCTCGTTGCCAAAAAGGATCTTTTGCAGGGTGGACAATGCCTTGTCCTCTTCCGACCCGTCCCCTTCGCCCGATGGGTGGGAGTCAGGTGGCTGGTCCATCCCGCTCGCCTCCATGCCGCTCGTCTCCAGCATCTGCATGGCCAGTGCCCCGGCCTGCTGTTCAACCAGTTCATCTACAGCAGCATCGACCAGACGCCCCATTCCGGCGCGCCCGGTCGATGTATCACTGCTCTGATCTGGTCGTTGCGTATTCATAGATGTTACTCAGAAGCCTGCAAAAGGCCGTCCAGCACGGCACTTATCGTACCGTTGCCTTTGATCTGGTTGCCCATTTCGATAAAGAGATTTCCCAATTGTTCCTTGTCCACCTTTGCGCTGCTCAACCGTTCCACAGACGAGCGCAACTCGGCCCGAATCTCGTCGTTCTCTGTTTGAAACGCCTGCCGGGCCTCCTGCAACTTCTGGCTGTGGGCGCTGTCCCGGTTTGCCAGCTCCTCATTGGTCCTGTCCAGGGCCTTTTGCAGCCGCTCCAAATCCCGTTGGAGTGTTGCAAAACGGGTGTCGTGATCACGAATCACACCACCAAATAGGATTTCTCGCACTCGTTCCAGGTCCTGAGGACTGGTTGCCGATTTTGAATTCTCTGCGTCGCTCATAATTCCCCTCGCAAATTTGTTTGTAAGTGTAAGTCACGGAAGTTACAACGATTATTACGCATCAGCCTTTACCAAAAAACGGTATCCAATTCCGCGTTCCGTGCCCACATATTTCACACCGTTCGGTTTGGATTCGATTTTCTGGCGCAAGCGATGAATATGCACCCGGAGGGTATCTTCGAAGATTTCGTCCAAAGGCCAGATGCGGCGCAGCAGAAAGTCGTTGGTCACAGTGCGGCCTGCGTTGCGCATCAGAATAAAGAGGATTTTCGTCTCTGTGGGCGTCAATGAAATCACCTCGCCATCGGACACCACCTGCTGATGGACGAAATCAACGGCCAGGTGCTGGTCCACCTGAATGATCGGATCGAGGGTGTAGGCAAAGTCGCCCATGCGCCGCAGCACCCGCCCCACCCGGGCCATCAACTCCCGGGGGCTAAAGGGTTTGGTCACATAATCCTCGGCGAAATGCTCGATGCCCTGGATCACCACATCCTCCTGGTCAACTGCGGTCAGCAAAATCACCGGCAAGTCGGCAAATTGCTGGACAGTTCGGCAGAACTCAAAACCGTCGATCCCCGGCATATTGATGTCAACAATTGCCAAATGGGGCAGGCCATCCTGCGCGATCCGATCCAGCGCATCACTGCCAGATGTGGCCGTCATCACACGATAGCCGCCCATGTCCAGTTTGCTGCTGACCAGCCGCACAATGGCCGGATCGTCATCCACCACCAGCACCCGAGGAAATTCGCTTGCATTTTTGTCGGGCAAAATCGAATCCACTGCCTGCTCCTATCGATTCAATCGTCCATTAAGCCAATCGAAGATCTGTGCAGCTTCTACCTCCACCTGCTCACCACTGCGCAAATCTTTTACACCCACAACACCCTGGGCCACTTCATTTGGCCCCAGCAACAGGGCAAAGGGGATATTACGCTCATCCGCATACTTGAACTGCCGCCCATAGCGGTCCAGGTCCGGGTAGAGGTCCACCCGCAGCCCCTCGGCCCGTAGCTGGTGGGCCAGGAGCAGCGACGCAGCCTGGGTACTCTCGTCAAACTGTGTCACCAGCACTTGGGGCTGTCCGGCCAACTGTTCGGGGAACATTCCCCGTTCTTCCAAAATGAGCAGAATTCGCTCCAGGCCCAGGCTAAAGCCACAGGCAGGCATCGTCTGGTTGCTGAACATTCCCACCAGATCGTCGTAGCGCCCGCCGCCCCCGCCGGAGCCGCTCAGCCCGGGGAATTCGATCTCGAAAATTGCGCCGGTGTAGTAGCTCAACCCCCGGGCCAGAAAAGGGTCCAGATGCAGGTGTTCGGAGGCGGGGCCGTAGCTGCTCAGGGCCAGCACATCCTTCAACCCGGCCACACCCACACTGCCCTGCTCCGAGTCCTCCAGCAGGTCGCCCAGCCAGGCCATCCGTTCGCCCTCGTCTGCGGGCACGCTGTCGATGAAACCCATCAGCGTCGCCGTGGATTCGGCGCTGACCCCTCGATCCAGCAGTTCCGCCTCCACCCCGTTCGGGCCGATTTTGTCCAGTTTGTCCACAGCCACCAGAGCCGCGCCCTCCAATTCAGCCGGGATACCGGCCACTTCCATCAGCCCGCGCAGGATGCCCCTGTGGTTCAGACGCAGGGCAAAGCCGCTCTCGCCTTTGCCTGTAAAGCCCAAAGTTTGCAATACCTGTGCGCCCGCGGCCAGCACCTCCGCTTCCACCGCGGGGCTGGTAGACCCCACAATGTCCACGTCGCACTGGTAGAATTCCCGGTAGCGCCCTTTGGCCGGGCGGTCGGCCCGATAGACCGGGGCAATCTGATAGCGTTTGAAGTAGCGGGGCAGGTCGTTGCGATATTCGGCCACAATTCGGGCCAGGGGCACAGTCAGGTCATAGCGCAGCCCGGCATCGGCGATGCTCTCTTCCGTGGGATTGTTGTCCAGCGCGCGTTGCAATTTGTCGCCCCGCTTGGCAACCCGAAAGATGAGCTGGTCGCCCTCGTCGCCGTACTTGCCCAGCAGGGTGTCCAGCCGCTCCATAGCCGGGGTTTCCAAGGGTTCAAAGCCGTAGCTCTGGTAGATCCGTTCGATGACATCGATCACATATTTTCGGCGCAGCACTTCTGCGGGCAGAAAATCCCGCGCGCCGCTGATTGGTTTTGTATTGAACCGGGCCATTCACTCGCTCCACAAAAGATGGGGAAGATATTGATACTCTGTCCGATTGTACCACTTTTGTAGAGAGTATTGAAAGAGGAGAAAGGAGGTGTTTAACGCTATTTATTCTGGCCGCAAGCCAGAGGCAATGACTTCCCGATAGGCGGCCATGCGTTCCCGGCGTATGGCGCGCCGATGGCCCAGCAGCGCTTTGGCCCCTTCCAGACCCATCTGCACCCGAAATTCCAGCAGCAGATAGCCGCGCAGGAACTCTGCCCACAAGGGACCAAAATACTTGCCCACATAGCGCACTTTGCTGCGGTTGAAGCGGATGTGGCGCTGGGTGCTGACCTGCTCGCTGCTGCGCCCCTCGTAGTGGATCACCATTCCACCGGGCTCGTAGACCACCCGCCAGCCCGCGTTTTGGATGCGTTTGCACAGGTCGGTCTCTTCGCTATACATAAAGAAGCTGGGGTCAAAACCGCCGACGCTTGCCAGCGCTTCGCCCCGCACCAGCAACGCCGCGCCCACCAGCCAGTCCACATCCTGGCGCACAGTCGGCGACCAGTCATCCACATAATAGCGCCGCGCCCAGGGATTGCCGGGCCACATCCGCCCCAGCCAGGTGCTCTCGAAGAAGCCGGTCAGCCGGGTAGGAAAGCGTCGTCGGGTACTTTGCAGGCTACCGTCCCCGTAGCGCAGTTGGGGCCCAATCACCCCAATCGAAGTGTCGTGGGCAATCCCCGCATAGAGGGTCCACAGGCTGTTGGGGAGCAGTTCCGTGTCCGGGTTGAGGAAGTAGACGAAGTGGGGGGTGCGTTGCGGGTTGCGAGGGACGAGGGACGAATTGCGGGTTGCGGGTTGCGGGTCGTCTGTGGTCGGCGGTCCGCCGTCAGCCGTCAGCCGTCTCTCCGTCACATCGAAGCCCAGCGCCTCTAGCCCCCGGTTGTTGCCGCCGGTGAAGCCCAGATTTTCATCGCTGAGGATTGTCTCCACCCAGGGGAAGCGGCTGGGCAGCAGAGAGGGGGTGGCGTCGTCGCTGGCGTTGTCGACCACCAGCACCCGCAAAGTCCCAGCCCCATCCGGTCCAAAACGCCGCAGCAGGGGATCGTCTGTCGGCTCACTTTGCCGGGCAATCGATTCCAGGCAAGCGCGCAGCAAATCCCACACATTCCAGGAGACGATGACGATGGCGAGGTCGGCGGAGGGAGGGTTCATTGGTGGATTGGGAAAGAGTGTGAACAGTGAGGAGCCATCGACAATCTAGCTACCCGACAGTTTCAATCTCGACTAGCGACGCCGGTTGAGCCTGTCGAAACCCAGGAGCGGGTCTACGAGCGATCGACCTGTAAGCCGCTGGTTTCGACAAACTCAACCGACGCTCTCCGACTGGCTTCCCGACGATTTGTACTCGTGCGTCAACTACTGCGTTGCACCACAAAGCCGCACAGGCCGATCAGCGACTCTTTGCTGCGGCTGTCGGAGAAGGTGGAGAGATTGGCAACTGCTTTGTGCAGGAAGCCAACTGCTTCGTCGCGGGCCGCATCGATGGCCGGGCTTTTGCGAATGGAACTCACCACTTCGGCCACCGCCCGGTTGAGCTGTTCCGCTTGCCCCTCTTCTGCGGCCTGGCGTGCGCTGGTCAGCCGTTCCACAAGCGCACGGGGATCGCTCTGCTGGCGCAAATAGTGGAGAAAGGGCAGGGTCAGCGTGCCCTGGCGCAGATCGCTGCCCGCTGGTTTGCCCAACGTGCGGTCATCGCCGGTGAAGTCCAGAATGTCGTCCATAATCTGAAACGCCATCCCGAAATGGTAGCCGAACTCCTTCAACTGCTCCACACGGGGCGGGGGATAACCCGCCAGCACAGCCGCGGCCTCGCTGGCTGCGCTGAAAAGGCTGGCTGTCTTGGCATAGATGCGCTGGTAGTAGTTTTCCCATTCCTGGCCATACTGGTTGCGGGCAAAGAGTTGGCGCATCTCGCCATCGACGATAATTTGCAGGGTGTCGCTAAAGATTCGGATGACCCGGCTATTGCCCGTCTCGGCAGCAAAGTGGGCAGCCCGGGCAAACATATGATCCCCGGCCAGGACTGTTGCCCCCTGACTCCACGAGGCATTGAGGGTGGGCGCACCCCGGCGCAGAAGCGCGCCGTCGATCACATCGTCGTGGACGAGGGTAGCCGTATGCAGCATTTCCACCGCCGCGGCCAGGGATATCAGTTCCGGCTGGCCCGACCAGTCGCCGATGGGCTGTTCCAACTGGGCAGTCAACAGCGCCAGGGCCGGGCGCAGCCGCTTGCCGCCGCTGCCGATTAGCTCCACAAAGGCGTCGGCCAGGGGAGCAAAGACCGACGACTCGACCGTCTTCATCCGCTGTTCCACCTGGCACAGACCGCCCTGTGCCGGCTCCAACAGTTGACGAACGGATTGAGGCGTGCGCGCCAGAGGCGACGTGCCATTTGTATGCGCGTGATCCCCCGCATACTCCGCCGTTGGGACAGAGTGAGGGGCCTGTCTGGCGTTGTTGGGTCTGCTCAACTCGTCAGGCATGATTTTTGCAGCCACCGGCATGGTTCCACTCATTCTGTCAACCCAAAGAACGCAAGGGCCAGGGCGCTTGTGCGCCGACCCGTCTCCGCCACAGAGGCGCCGGTCAATTGGGCCACCTTCTCTGCCACCAGCGCCACATGACCCGGTTCGTTGCGCTTGCCCCGATAGGGATGGGGCGTCAGATAGGGCGCATCGGTCTCGATCACCAGTCGGTCGGCACGCAGTTGCGGGATCAATTCGTGCATCTGCTGGGCATTTTTGAAGGTGACTGGCCCGGCAATCCCCAGCAAAAAATTCCAACTGTAGGCCCGCTCCGCCAGGGCCACATCGCCGCCAAAAGCGTGCAACACACCGGCGAAGGGGCGGGTGGCGAGGCGCGAATTACGAAAGTCTGCGCTCTCCACCCACGCTTCCAGCATCGCGGCTACGTCGTCAGAGGCGTCCCGGTTGTGGATGATTACCGGTAGCCCCAACTCGGCGGCCAACGCCAACTGCACTCGAAAGGCTACGGCCTGCTGCTCCGGCGTCACTTTATCCCAGTAGTAGTCCAGCCCGATTTCACCGATGGCAACGACTTTGGGATGGGCGGCCAGTTGGCGCAACTCATCTACTGTCGCCGGGGCAAAATCGCCGCTGCTGTTGGGGTGCACCCCCACCGCCACATAGACTTCGGGTGTTGCCTCGGCCAATGCCAGCGCGCCCCGGCACTGCGCCACATCGATACCGGGAATGACAATCCGCCGCACCCCGGCAGCCCGCGCCCGTTCCAGCACAGCGGCCCGGTCCTCGTCGAAATGGGCCAGGTCCAAATGGCAGTGACTATCCACCAGAAAGAACGAATCGTCACTTTCTCCCGGTTGTGAAGGCGTACTATGCGCTAGCATCATCGTTTGTACATTTTATCACAGACGGGAATGCAGATAAAGTAGGGCTGATTGCAGGTAGTGAAAAAGCAAAAGGCAAAAAGGGAAGGCAAAAGTGCCAGGTGCTGATCATCCACAGCCATTCACCTCTCGCCTCTCCTTTTGACTTCTCCATTTGCCTTTTGTCTTCTTTACCCAATCCCCGCCAACCGCTGCCCGTCGGCCAGGATGTCGTCCACCAGATCGCCGTGGGTGGTTTCGGTGTAGACCCGGATCAGCGGCTCTGTGCCGGAGAAACGGACGAGGAGCCAGCCGCCATCTTCCATCACAAATTTGTAGCCGTCGATCGTCACCAGTTCGATGATAGGGATACCGCCCAAAGTTTTGCCGGTGATGTCGATGCTGTCCAGTTTGGCTTTGGCAGCCTGCTTCATTTCGTCGCCGGTCAGCCGGGTGTCGATACGCCCGTAGAAGTGTTCGCCTACTGTGTCGAAGAGAATGCGCAGGAGTTCGGTCGGCTTCTTGCCTGTGCGCACCAAAAAGTCCAGCAGGTAGAGATTGGCGAGGATGCCGTCCCGCTCGGGCACGTGGCCCCGGAAGGCGTAGCCGCCGCTCTCTTCGCCACCGATCAGCGCGTCGTGCTCCACCATCGCCGGGGCCACATATTTGAAGCCGACACCGGTGTTGACGACCGGCACACCGTAGATTTTGCCCAATTTGTCCAGCATCGAAGTGGTGCTGAGAGTCTTGACAATCGTGCCCCGCTCGCCCCGCACTTCCAGCAGATAGTAGGCCAGCAGGCCGTAGACCCGTAGCTGGTCCACAAAATCGCCGTTTTCGTCGCCAAAGCCGCAGCGGTCCGCGTCCCCGTCCAGAATGCAGACGCAATCCGCGCCCACTTGCTTGCCCACAGCCAGCCCCGCATCCACATTGGGCGGAATCGGCTCCGGGCGGGACATCTCCGGGAAAATCGGGTTGCGCTCGGCGTGGACTTCGATGATCTCGGTTTTGCCGCCGCCCAGAATCTCGGTCAGCCAGCCCGCGCCGTTGCCCCACATATTGTCCACGACGACTTTGAGGCCAGCGTCTTTGATGGGCTGCACGTCGATCAGCCCGGCCAGATGGGTCAGATAGGCGGGTTTGGGGTTGAAGTACTCGACCGCGCCGCTCTTCAGCGCCTCCCGCAAGGGTGTACGGCGGATGGCAGCCGCGTCGCCCGCCGCGGGGATGCGGGCTTCGATGGCCTTCAGCCCTTCCGGGTCAATCGCGCCGCCGCCCGCGTCCCGCACTTTGAATCCGTTGTCCTCGGGCGGGTTGTGGCTGGCTGTGACGTTGACCGCGCCTACCGCGCCCAGAGCCGGTGCACTGAAGCTAATGACCGGTGTCGGCGTCGCGCCGTCGGTCAGATGGACGTGGAAACCGTTGCCCGCCAGCACTTCGGCCACCGCAGCCGCGAAATGTTCGCCCAGAAAACGTTTGTCGTGGCCGACGACGACCGCCTTGCCGTCGTGGCCTTCGCTGCTCAACCAGGCCGCAAACCCTTGCGCACAGCGGCGCACATTGGCAAAAGTATAGTCCTCGGCGATGCGTCCCCGCCAGCCGTCAGTTCCGAATTTGATGTCGCTCATGCGTGCTCCTGAAAAAGATGAAAAGAAGGACACGGATTTGCACGGAAAAAGCGGATTTACACCGCGGTGTCTTAGGTACACCGTAAAATTTTTCTGGCCTTGTGCAAATTCGATAGCGAGACGATCAACCAAGCCAGTGAGCGCTGATTGAGTAGCCGAGTCTTCGAGGCGTATCGAAATCAAGCGAACGGGTAAACGAGCCTTCTCAATTCTACCCGCTTGGTTTCGATACGGCTGGCAACAGTCCCAGCCTACTCAACCGGCGCTAGTCCTATGCAGTTCGCTATCCGTGTAAAGTCCGTTCTATCTGTGAGAATCCGTGTCCGTTTGTTTACACTCCACCGGCAGCGAAGGCGTCGTTCACGACTTCCCGCGCCTCCCCGATCAGCCGTTCCAGATGTTCTTCGCCCCGGAAGCTCTCGGCGTAGATTTTGTAGATTTCCTCTGTGCCCGAAGGTCGGGCCGCGAACCAGCCGTTTTCCGTCGTAACCTTCAGCCCGCCGATGGCCGCATTGTTGCCCGGCGCACGGGTCAGTTTGGCGGTGATCGGCTCACCCGCCAGTTCGGTGGCCGTGACCATCTCCGGCGAGAGATTGCTCAGCACAGCCTTCTGTGCCCGGTTGGCCGGGGCGTCGATGCGGTTGTAGACCGGGCTGCCAAAGCGCTGCTCCAATTCGGCGTAGTGTTCGCCGGGGTCTCGGCCCGTCTTCGCCACAATCTCCGCGGCCAGCAGGTCCAGAATAATGCCGTCTTTGTCGGTTGTCCAAACTGTGCCGTCCGTGCGCAGGAAGGACGCGCCCGCGCTCTCCTCGCCGCCGAAGCCGTAGGAGCCATCCACCAGCCCGTCCACAAACCACTTGAAGCCGACGGGCACTTCGGCCAGCCGCCGTCCCAGATAGGCCGCCACCCGGTCAATCATCGAAGACGAAACCAGCGTCTTGCCCACCGCGGCGTCGGCCCGCCAGCCGGGGCGGTTCTGGAAGAGATACCAGATGGCGACGGCCAGGTAGTGATTGGGGTTGAGCAGACCGCCGCTGCGACCGCTGCTGCGGGTGACAATCCCGTGTCGGTCCGCGTCCGGGTCGTTGCCAAAGGCGATGTCGAAGTCATCCTTCAGCCGCACCAGACTCGCCATTGCGTAGGGCGACGAGCAATCCATACGGATTTTGCCATCTTTGTCTACGGTCATAAAGGAAAAAGTCGGATCGACCCGGGGATTCACAACTGTCAGGTTCAGCCCGTAGCGCTCGGCAATGGGTTCCCAATAGCCGATACTGGCACCTCCCATCGGGTCCGCGCCGATTTTAAGACCGGCGGAGGCAATCGCCTGCATATCGACGACACTGCCCAGATCGTTTACGAAGGGGGTGATGTAATCGTAGGCTTGCACATTCGACGCGGCCAGGGCTTTGCTCAGCGTCATCCGCTGCACACCCTTCAATCCATTGGCCAAAAATTTGTTGGCTGCGGCCTGGACGACTTTTGTGGTGGAGGTGTCGGCTGGGCCGCCGCTGGGCGGATTGTATTTGAAGCCGCCGTCGCCGGGGGGATTGTGTGAAGGGGTGATGACAATCCCGTCGGCCAGACCGGTCGTGCGCCCCCGATTGTGGGCCAGGATGGCGTGGGAGATAACCGGCGTGGGGGTATAGCCCATCCCGGCCTGATAGCGGACTTCCACACCGTTGGCCGCCAGCACTTCGATGGCCGAGGCCAGGGCTGGCTCGGAGAGGGCGTGGGTGTCCATCCCCAGAAAGAGCGGACCGTCGATGCCCTCGCCCCTGCGATAGTCGGCGATGGCCTGGCTGATGGCCAGGATGTGGTCTTCGTTGAAGCTGCCTTCGGTGGATGTGCCCCGGTGGCCGGATGTGCCAAAGCTCACCTGCTGGGCCACATCCGCGGCGTCCGGGTGGCCGGTGTAGTAGGCCGAGACGAGACGGGGCACATTTACCAACAATTCCAGGGGGGCCGGTTTTCCGGCCAGTTCGTGTAGGGCCATCTTTCTGCTCCTGATTGGGAAACCACAAAGTCACAAAGCCACGAAGAAAAGAGAACTGAAGGGCACGGGTTCTGGCAAGACTAGCGCCGGTTGAGTAGGCGGGTGCTGTTTCCCGCCGTATCGAAACCCAGCGGGTGTACACAGAAATATTCGTAGACCCGTTCGCTTGATTTCGATACGCCTCGAAGACGCAGAATCCTTCGGATTCTGATGGCACTCAATCAGCGCTCACTGGACTATTTGTGCTATCCGTGCAAATCCATTCCATCCGTGAAAATCCGTGTCCGTTTTTATCGATACAACTCCACCCCCGCCAGTTCTCGTTTGCGCCGGGCGATGAAGTCGGCCAGGGCGTCCTGTTTGGCGATGTCCAGGGGCGGGGCCTCGTACTGGGCCAGCAGCTCCTTCCAGAGCAGATTGGCCCGCATGGGCGCATCGAAACGTCCGGCTTCGTCCCAGGTTTCATAGGGCAGCCGGTCGGCCAGGAAGGGCTGGTAGAAGGCGGTCTGGTAGCGTTCCTTCGTATGCTCCGTGCCCAAATGATGACCGCCGGGACCGATCTGACCGATCTCCGCCAGGGCCAGGGACGCGTCGCTGGTGTCAATGCCCTGCAAAAAGTGCTGGAACATGGCCAGATGCTCCACATCCATCACAAATTTCTCGAAGGAGGCGGTCAGCCCGCTCTCCAGCCAGCCCACCGCGTGCATCACAAAATTGGTGCGGGCCAGCATACAGGGCCAGATGGACCACTGAGTTTCCAGCGCGGCCTGGGCGTCGGCCACCTTCGCGGTCGTCAGTGTGCCGCTACCCCGGTAGGGGAGATTGTAGCGGCGGGCCATCTGCGCGCCCAGCATCAGCGCCCAGGCCCCCTCCGGCGTACCAAAGGCCGGTGCACCGGATTTCAGGTCCACATTTGTGGTAAAGCCGCCGTAGATGACCGGCGCACCGGGGCGGGCCAGTTGGGCCAGGGCAATCCCAGCCAGAGCTTCGGCGTTCTGCTGGGCCACCGCGGAAGCCGTCGTCACCGGACTCATCACCCCGGCCAGAATAAAAGGGGTGATAATCGTCACCTGACCAGCCCGGGCATAGGTGATCAGCCCGCCGATCATCCGGTCGTCGTAGCGCAGGGGGCTGTTGGCGTTGATAATCCCACCGATGACCGGGCCGTCCGCGGGCAAGGGCGACCCGAAAATAATCTCCGCCGCGGCCAGGGCATCGGCGGGGATAACCCGTCCGTGGGCTGCTTCCATCATTACTTTGTCGGCGAAGGTGAAGCCCGCCCACAGCCGTTCCAAATGGCGCAGAGAGACGGGGATGTCGTGGGGGACAATCAACTGCTCGCCGGCCATGTGCAGCACACCGGTCATCTGTACCAGTTTTTGAAAATTGTGCAGGTCGGCCAGTGTGCCAGGCCGCCGCCCCTTGTCCAGATCACTGGCGAAGACTGTGCCGCCGTTGGGGGCACAGATGGCCCGGTCGTCGCCGATGACAATTGTGTGGGCCGGGTTGCGGGCGTGCCAGGTGAAACGTTCGGGCGCTTTGCCCACCAGTTCCAGCACCAGCCTCCGCTCCATCTTCACCCGCCGCTTGCTGTGATCGACGGTTGCGCCCGCCTTCTCCCACAAATCCAGCGCTTCCGCGTCCAGAAAGTCGATGCCAATCTCTTCCAGAATGCGCATGGATGCGTCGTGGATGCGCTCGACGCCTTCTGCTCCCAACAGTTCCACCGGTGTCAGACTGTTATGGATAGTCTGAAAGGGGATGGAGAGATAGGGCGAGCGGGCGCGCTCCTTGCGCAGGGCTTCGTGGCGAGCGTTGCGGGCGGAGCGATCTTCGCGGATGGTCATCAGTATGCCCTTGTGGTCATAGAGGATATTAGGTATTGGATATTCCGTAAGCGAGACACACTATCCAATACCCAATATCCTATGTCTGCCGCGCGGCCTGGATGTTTTCGAGCAGCGCCTGGTGGACGCCGGACTGCCCGTTGCTGGCGACCAGACCCGTTGCGCCAAAGGCGTAGGGAGCACCCGCGTAGTCTGTCACAACACCGCCAGCCTCCCGCACCAGAAGCAGACCAGCGCCCACATCCCAGGGGTTCAGAAAGCCTTCCCAGAAGCTGGAATAGATGCCCGCGGCCACGTGGGCCAGATCGAGCGCGGCAGAACCCATACGGCGCACATCCCGGCAGAAGGGCGAGATGCGCACAAATTCCCGGTAGTTGTTGTCCTCGTTCAGCCCCCGGTGGGTGGGAAAGCCTGTACCCACCAGCCCCGCGCCCAGAGTCTCTGCATTGCTGACCCGCATCTGCTCCGTGCGGCCATCGGCCCAACAGCGCCACGCACCGCCGCCTGCTTGCGCCCAAAAGAGTTCGCCGTAGGGCAGGTGCAGGGTGACCGCCAGCAGCGCTTCTTCAGCCCGATAAAGCGCCAGATTCACCGCCCACCAGGGCACGCCGGACGCGTAGTTGGTGGTTCCATCGATGGGGTCCACCAGCCAGTAGAGGTCGGTATCCGGCGGCTGATTGCTCTCTTCGCCCCAGAAACCGATGGAAGGGTCCAGGGCTGTCAGCTTCTCGCGCAGGAGATGTTCGCTGGCTACATCGGCTTCTGTGACCAGATCGTAGGCGTTGGCTTTGGTGCGGATGGCGCTCAGGCCGGCCTGCATTTCCACAGTCAATTGACCGGCCTGGCGGGCGATGGCAATCACAGCGTCCCGGTCAACGGGCAATTTTGTCAGGTGGGACAATTACATCTCCTCCCGATAGGCGAGACCGCGGCGCTGCTTTTCGGTCATTGTGGCGCGACGGATCAGTTCCCGCACATCGGCAGGGTTTGTAATGTTGTTCAGGGTATATTCGGGGTTGCTGGGGTCGTTGCTGACGATTGTGACATCGCCCACATTCAGGGCACGCTCGCCCACGTGCTGATGAACAGTCGTATCCCGCACCCGCACCAGTTCGATTTCTTCGATGCTGCGGCCCAGCAGACCGCGGATGACACGAATGCGTTGGCTGGTCAGCTCGTAGCGGATGCCGATGCTGAGCAGGGGGCGGCCCGACCAGAGCAGCACTTCCTCGGCAGTGGGGTCGTCGTTGTGCTGCGCGACGGGGGCAATGGCCCGGTCGCCTTCGCTTTCGATGCTGTCCAGCGCAGCGAAAACCCCATCGGCCAGGGCATTGACCACTGCCTGCAATTGGGCCTGGGGAATAGCGTCCACATTCACGCCGCTCTCGGCCAGGGACTGATAGAATTGAGATGTGACAGTATTGCGTACTTCTTGCCGATTCATACGCACTCCTCGCGGGTTGCAATGCTCAAAGCACAGGGGAAAGAGACGATGGGAGTATCATAGCATCTGCCCCCAGCCAGCGCAACCGGATCACCGTCTGGTTTGGTTTTCCACCCCTTTTTGGGGTATAGTGAGAGGTGCAAAACGGAACATTTGTTCACACCTTCCCGGTTGTGAATTCAATAGAAGATTCGACTGCAAAAGAGAGATTCTCCCGCGGAGACGCCGGGGCGCAGAGATATTCAGGAAAGGAATCCGTTCCGATCTGTGTTTATCAGCGTTTATCAGCGGCTCAAAAGGCATTTTGCAGCAGACGCATAGAAAGGAATCGAAAGTGGAAATCACCTGGTACGGACTCTCCTGTTTTCGCCTGCGCGAGAAGGGGACAACTGTCATCTGCGATCCCTATGACAAAAAAGTGGCTGGCCTGGCAATGCCCCGTATCAAAGCAGATATTGTGACAGTCAGCCATGACCGGCCCGGGCACAATGCGATTTCGGCTGTGACCGGCGAGCCAAAGATATTCTCTGGCCCTGGCGATTACGAAGTGGGCGGCGTGCTGATCACAGGATTGACCACCTTTCACAAAGCAGCCAACGGCGAAGCACCCGAACGCAATGTGGCCTATTTCTTCGATTTTGAGGGCTTCACCATCGGTCATCTGGGCGATCTGGGCCAGATTCCCCACCAGCGCCAGGTGGAAGAGTTGGGCGAGATCGATGTGCTGCTGGTCCCGGTCAGCGGCCACAACACACTGGACGCCTCGCGCATGACCGAAGTGATCAGCCTGCTGGAGCCGCGCATCGTCATCCCCATGCACTATCTGCATTCGGGTTTGGGCGAAGTCATCGGCGAGACGCTGGAGCCGGTGGACAAATTTCTCAAAGAGTTAGGCGTGGCAGAGCCGGAGACGGTCTCGACGCTCAAGATCACCAAAGGTCAACTGCCCGAAGAGACCCAAGTCATTCTGTTGGAGCCGTCAGCCTCGTAGCGTGTATTCTGATTTTGGAGAGACCTGGCAGGTCTGACGCCCCGGATGTGGGATGCACCGCCTCGTAGGATCATTTGACGCTGTTCTGCGCGACTTGTATACTATAGACACCGCCCAATAAAATCGCTGCCTTTCGCGGCGAATTATTGCAGTCAGTTTTCTCAAACCATTTGCAGAAAGGAACGATCTATGTTGAAGGAAATGATCGCCGCTCGCATTGCCAACGGCCCTCTGGAAGAAGTCAGTGCCCACTGCGACGGCCCCTGTGGCGTCTACGATCCTGCGTCGGCCCGCATCGCAGCCGAGGCTGCCCTCTCCATGACCAAGAAGATTCTGGCCCTGACTCCCCCAGACACAGGCGATTCCGCTGCTATGGCCGCCTACCTCAATACGGTCAGCCGCTACGTCACCATCAAAGAGCAGCAGGCACACCTGGCCAAGGAAGAACTGCTCGTCCTGTGGACCGACTACTTTAAGCCAGTGCATCTGGACGCCTACCCGAACCTGCACGACACCTTCTGGAAAGCCGCCAAACTCTGCTCTGCCGTGAAAGTGGAAGTGAGCCTGGACCACGCCAACGAACTGATGGCCGCCATTCAGGAAATCCACAACATTTTCTGGGCCACCAAGAGCCGGGACGTGACCTACTACACCGCTTCCTAATTCCGGTGGTGGTCACTGAAGTGTAAAATAGTGAGCAGTTATCAGTGGTGCGACAACGCTATTGATAACTGCTCACTTTTTGTTTTGTAATGGGGGGGGATGAGGAGATGTCGGACAAACTACCCAAAAGTGGCTGGATGGAGATGTTTCGTTGGCGGATGGGTCGTCGCCGCGCCTTCCGGGTGGTGGGCGAGTCGATGATGCCAACAATTCCCCCCGAAGCGGTGATCTTTTTCGATCCCGGGGCCTACGACGACAATCCACCCCAAATAGGGGATGTGGTGATCTCCCGCCATCCCTTTCAGACAGACGTGCAAATGGTCAAACGGGTGGCGGAGATTCGGGAGGACGGGCGCTATGTGTTACACAGCGACAACCCCGCGGGAAGCGACAGCCGGGGCTTCGGCTCTATGCCCCGAGGCCATATTTTGGGACGGGTGACGAGCCGGTTGAAGTAGAAAAAAGTCGAACTTCTGACAGAAGTTCGACTTTTTCGATTGGGCGATCACTGCCGTCCCCGGGGGTCCATTGCATCGCGCAGACCGTCGCCCATAAAGTTGATACTGAGGATCGTCAGGGAGATAAAGAGACCGGGCCAGAAGATCAGCCAGGTGTTTTGAGTCATAAAATCTTTGTTCTCAAAGAGCAGCCGCCCCCAAGTGGGCACATCCGACGGGAAGCCCAGACCGAGGAATGAGAGGGCCGATTCGGTGAGGATGGCTGCGGCCACGCCAAGAGTGGCCGAGACGATAATCGGGCTGAGGACATTGGGAAGAATGTGTCGCCAGAGGATGCCGCTCTCTTTGGTTCCCACGCAGACCGCCGCCTCGATGAATTCTTTACGTTTCAGCGAAAGCACAGTTCCCCGCACCACACGGGCCGTGGGCATCCACCCCAGCAGGCCGATCACCGCCACCACCAGCACAAATATCCCCAGTTCCAGCCCCAGCCAGGCGCGCAGAGTGTCTCGGAAAAGCATAATAATCACCAGCAGCAGCGGCAACTGGGGCAGGGCCAGCATCAGATCGGTGAAACGCATCAGCGGATTGTCCAGCGCTTCAAAGTAGCCGGAGAGAATGCCGATGAATGTACCAAAAACCATCGCCACCAGCATCGCCACGATTCCCACGGCCAGAGAAATACGCCCGCCGGTCAGATTGCGGGCCAGGGTATCGCGGCCCAAATCGTCGGTTCCCAGCGGGTGGTCCGCGCCGGGCGGCAGGCTGGAGTTCATAATGTCGATATATTCCGGGCTGACTGTGTAGACCAACGGGCCAACAAATGTGCCCAGCATCAAAATCAACAATACGATTGTGCCAAAAAGAGCCAGTTTGTGCCTGCGATAGCGCAGCCAGACATCGCCCCAGAGGGTGCGGTGCTTGCGAGTTGAAATGGCTTGGACCAGTGGTGTCTCTGCCACAGTCGTTGATTGAACGGCCATCGGTATATGTTCCTAGGAATAACTGATACGCGGATCGAGGATGCCATAGATCACATCCGCGACCAGATTGAAGAGGACGATAAGAAAAGCGAAGATAAAGACAACCGTCTGAATGAGTGGGATGTCGTTGACCTGAATGGCGCTGATGAGGAGCGCCCCCAACCCATTGATGCGGAATATCTGCTCGGTGATGATGGCCCCGCCAAAGATAGTGGGTATGCCCAGGGCAATCAGCGTAATCACAGGGATCAGGCTGTTGCGCAAAATGTGGCGGATGATAATATAGCGCTCGCGAAATCCCTTGGCCCGCACTGTGCGCACGTAGTCCATCGGGATATTGTCCAGCATAGACGAGCGGGTGAAGCGGGCCAGGGCCGCAGCCTGGAAGAAGCCCAGCACCGTCACCGGCATAATCACTTGCTTCATCTGCAGGACAAAACTGGCCCAGTCGTTTACCACCAGATTCGTATTGTAGATGGAGGGAAACCACTTCAATTTGACGCTGAAGATAATAATAAAGAGGAGGCCAGTGAAAAAGGTGGGCACAGAATAGCCGAGGACGGAAAAGACTGTGCCGATCTGGTCCACGAAAGAGTATTGCTTGACTGCTGAAATCACGCCCAGAGGAATGGCGATGAGGATTGCCATAATATATGCCAGCCCTACCACCCAAATCGTCTGTGGAACCCGTTCGGCAATTAAGTCGAAGACCGGTGTACCCCGGCTGCCCCAGGAAGAGAGCCGCACAGTCGTATCCGGATCGAGAATCTGTGTACCCAAGGCATTCTGCACAAGCATCACCGGTTCGATGTAGAAGAACTGGCGCAACCAGAGGGTATATTTGACGAGGAATGGTTTGTCAAGCCCCATTGCCTCCCGAATCATCTGGCGCACTTCGGGCCGGATGGTTTCGGGCAGCGCGCTGGTCGGGTCGCCGGGGGCCAGTTCCAGCACGCCAAAGACGACAAAGCTGATGGCAAAAAGGGTGATAATTGCGGTGATAGTACGTCGGATCAGATAATTGCTCAAAGAGTCACCCCACTATGGAAACAGCTATGCAGGGGTGCGGTTTTAACCACACCCCTGCATAGACCAGTTAGAAGTTCAACTTCTATGCTTTATTCGCTCCGGCTCCACTCAAAGATGTTCCACATCTCCGTGTCCCAGCCGCCGTTCATGCGCACACCTTGCAGGCTGCTGATCCGGGCGGAAACACTGCCGCGGTGGACCAACGGAATCTGGAAGAAGTTCTGCACATTGATGTCGTTGAGCTGCTTGACGATGGATTCCCGCTCGGAGCCGACCGGTGTAGTGGTCAGTTGGCGGAAGAGTTCGTCGTAGGCCGGATCACAGCCGCGGAAGTTGTTGCCACCGCCCCAACTATTGTCCTTGCCGGCGACGAACTCACACTGCCACAGGGACAGATGCTGCTGTGGGTCGATAGCAGGACCGGTGGTGTACATCTCCACATCAGTGAAGAATTTCTGGTAGGTGTCCGGGCTGTTGGGGTCACCGCCGAAGAAGACACCGGCGTCGATGTTGATTAGCTCGGTATCGATGCCCAGCTCTGTCCACCACTGCTTGATCAGGGCCTGGGTCTTCTGGCGCACAGCATTGGTGCTGGTCTGGTAGCGCACTACCAGCGGGACGCCCTCGTACTCGCGGATGCCATCGCCATCTGTATCCACAACGCCGTTGTCATCCAACAGTGCGATCGCGCCGTCGATGTCCTGGGTCAAGCACCAGTCGTTGGCGTCGGATGCGTAATGGGGCGGACCGGGAATCACGTTACAGACTGGCGCTCCGGCAAAGCCGTAGAGCTGCTCTGCAATAATATTGCGGTCGATGGCCATAGACATAGCCTGGGGAATGGGCTTGAAGGTCAGGAATGGGTGCGGGTTGTTGCCATCATCATACTCGGCACGCATGTCGCCCAGAGCCGGATCCGGGTTAGCCTGGTTGACCAGAATGCGCTCGACGTTGCCTGCCAACGAAACCATGATTTCGCCGTTGCCAGCCGCCAGCATCTCTTCCAAAATCTGTGGCTCAACCTGCAAGTTCCATGCATAATCCGCTTCGGCTGTCTCTAGCACAGCACGCGCCGCCGAAGCAGCGTCGCCGCCGCCCTTGAAGACGACCTTGTCAAAGTAGGCTGGGTCACCCCGCCATTCGGGATTACGTTCGTAGGTCGCCACGTCGTTGACTTTGAAGTCGACCAACACGTACGGGCCAGTACCCAGGGGAGCCAAGTTCTGTTCAGAGCAGGACTGAGCCGCCGCACCAATGCAGTCCGCAAATTGGGTGGCGTTCAGGATATGGCCGGGGGAGCCGACAAAAGCAGTGTACGGGTAGGGGGTTGGGTTGCCGAAGGTGACCTTCACCGTGTAGTCGTCTAGCGCCTCTACACTCGTGACACCATCGAATTGGGTGATGTTGGTGCAACCGGTCGCTTCTTCACTACAGTAATTGTAGGTGAAGACGACGTCTGCCGAAGTGAAATCAGAGCCATCAGACCACTTGACGCCCTCTTTCAGCTTCCAGGTGACAGTGGTGAGGTCCTCAGAAACGCCGCCGTTTTCCACCGTGGGAATCTCTGCCGCCAGTTTCGGGTAGAGTTCACCCTCAGGTGTGATGTTGGCCAGAGGTTCCAGCGTGATGGCGCCAGCGTCGTGATCCTTTGTACCACCGGAGAGGTGGTTGTTAGGCAGAGAGGCCGCCTGCCAGTAGAGGATATTCAACACCTTTTCGCCATCGGAATCGGCTGGGGCAGCCTCGGCCGGTGCTTCTGCCGCGGGCGCGGCTTCTTGCGCGGCGGGGGCGGCACCGGGCTGTGCTGGCGCGGCTGCGGGACAGGCAGCCAGGACCAAAGCCAGGGCAGCCAGCAGCACAATCAAACGCATCGAACGGCTTGCTTTGAGTAGACGCATGAGCTTCTCCTTGTTGAAACTACATTGATATAAAAAACACTCTATGGAATAAATCGATATAGCTTGTAGCAGAAACAGGCGCATAGGAAGATCGCCAGTTTCCACACCAAACAATCAGGTGGCAACAGTGGAACGCATAGGAAGCAAAAGGCCGAGAGAGGCGGTTCAGGCCAGCATCATCGATGATGAAAGGCCGTTGTCAGGGTACACTCAGGGGAATTGAGCTAAACCAGACACCAGTCACAGAGGAGAGAATCATAAATTTCCCTTGACTGGGCAAGATACTACAATTTTTTTCGCTGCTTGTCAAACTCACTTTATGAAGTCTGCGACGCCGGGGAAGATTCGGCAAGACGCACAAGCGCAGCCTGCACATTGTTGGGGACGTGCCGCGCCCGCTGTTTCAGAAAATCCAGAATGCGCTGGGGGGTGATCCCTTCGCCAGCGGCACGTTGCAGGCTGCGCTGGCTGATCTGATAGACAAAGTGGGGGTAGCTGGCTTGCCACTGGGCAAAGCGTTCCACCCGAAAACGGTCTGTCAACGGCGTACCAAAGGGAACGCTGACTGTGTAATCTTCGCCCACGACCAGCGGGCTGCGGGCCGCTTCTTCGGGAAGAGGTGAATCGTGGCCCAGCCAGACCGCACCCAACGGACTGAGCGCAATCAACATATCGTCCCCTGCTGATGGTTCGGCCAGAGAAAATGCATTCAGCCAATAGAGGGGGCCGCTGAACAGAAAGCGCAACAGCGCGCCCTCCACATCTTCCCAGTGGTCGAAACCTTTCAGAAATTCCTTCGTAGAGCTATCGCGGATATACCAACTGTCATAGTCGCCCGTGGGCCGCTGGAAATCCGGGGCTGTCTCTTTGATGGCATCGATCACATCGGACTGGCTATACCAGAGACCGGGCTGCAAACGGGCCAGCAGACCGACGACGACTTCCCGGGTGCGCTGGGGTTCGTTGCTCCAATTGCCGCCGGAACAGTCCAGCCCAGGCGTGCGCAGGAGATCGTTCCAATCGGGCGATCCACGCCAGCCTTCCCACAGGGCAAACATCTGCTCGTGACGGTTCTGTTCCAAAAAGGTGTAGACCCGGTTGCCATTCAGCCGCACCCGTTCTCCGTCCCGGCGCAGCAGCCCCAGACGGTTTACCAGGTGGAGAAGCAGGGCCAGCCGCACATCTTCCACCCGCTGACCGTCGCCGGTCTCCTGGGCAGCGCCGGGCAGCACAAAGCCATCGGTGGATTGTAGCCGTTCCAGCAGCAGGGAGACGTCGTCGGGGTGGGGGCCCCGCTCGGACATACGCAGCCCTTCGGTATGCAGAAAGCCGAGCAGAGCGCCGATGTCTTCCAGAAAAGTCCCTTCGTCCACCAGCATACGGGCGGCAGGCGGGGATGGAACGGGAATGACGGCCAGCCCTTCCCCGTCCTCGACAGAGGCGGGCTTGGGCAGCCAGGGGATCACATCTTTGGGGATGTAGACAATTGTGTGGGCATTTTGCCCCGCACCTTTGAAACCCCGGCCCAGCAGCCCGTAGTAGTAGAGCAGTTCGGTCACACTTTCCGGCGTGTGCCAGGGCTGCTCCCGTTCCAGTTTGGCCGGCCCCATCTGGCGGACGCTGCCGAATTCCCGGCTGAACTGGGCTTCGCTCTGTTCACCGCCTTCGGTCAAGAGGGCATCCAGCGCGGCCTGGGCCTGGGGGTGATAGTCCACCACCTCTTGATAGGCCATCAGAACGGATGTGGGGTCGGAGACCTGCGCGGCCAGCACGTCGATAGCCTCCCGGCGATTTTCGGCGGCATCCAAAAATGCGCCGCGCAGTTCGGCGATGACCTGGAGCAGAATATCGGGATAGTCGGCAAACATCTGGCCGGTGGTAGGCATAGAAGGTATCTGGGTAGGGACAGGTTGGCTGTGGGCAGCTTTCGGATTTGTTGTCACGCAGGCAAAATTTCGTTATACTGGTTCCACAACTGTGGAAGGAGTTGGAAGACAATGGCAAACAGCAAAACAGGCCCGCAAGGGAGTAGTTGGAATATTGCACACATTTTACGGGATATGGCCGTAACTTGGCAACTGATGGGAGACCCGCAGGTTTCGGGGCTGCTCAAACTGGCGCTGCCGGTCTTTGCATTTCTCTATTGGGTGTCGCCCATCGACCTGTTGGTGGGTATGCCTTTTGACGATATCGCGGTTATGGTTCTCGCCAGCCGGGTCTTTGTCCAGTTGGCCCCACTCGCCGCGGTGGAGCGGGCGATGCGCCGATTGGGCCGTTTTGGCGGCTACTCCCAGCAGTCCCCGCCCCCATCCGATCAACCGGACAAAGACGTGTGGGATGTGTGGGACGATGACAGCGACGGCAAGACGATTCAAGGGGATTGGCGGGTAGTGGATGATTAAAGATGGACAACCCACGATTCAACCCAATACGTCGACTGGAAAAAGGGTAAACCTGTAATTTTCCCAAACAGAGGTTGGAGGCAGCAATGCGTGTCAAAGAGATCGAAATGGCAATTATGAATCTACCGGCAGCCGAAGTCGGTGCTCTTGCCACTTGGCTGGATAAGTATTATGCCTCTCTTTGGGAACAAGAAATTGAAGCTGACATAAATTCAGATCGATTGGACTCATTGCTGGCGGAGATCGACGAAGAAGACGCGATATCAGAACTGTCTACACAGAATCCACACCGCCAGGCCACATTGGCTGCTATTCAAAGTGGAAAATATGCGAGCGTTCTCAGCAACGGTGATTCGTTACCCTCGGATCTATTTGCAGCCAGCAAGACAAAAGAAAAGGCAATCGAGGAGCGGCGTTGGGTGCAATGACCAACGTTTGATCCACTTGTGCCACTTCAATTATCGCCCATTCAGTTTATTCGTTGAACCATTTGCCGGGGAAAAAGCGATGAACGATAATCAACCCAAACCCAAAGCTGAAGACGCCATCAAAGCCGGTCTCCTGGACGACATTCTGGCCCGGATCGACGCGGAGTATGCCAACTACAAGCAGACACCCGTCTTCACCTGCCAGGAAGAAGAACTGGCCTACTGGTCACGCATGGCACCGACAGACAGCAACGAAACTTCATCCAAATCCACTACCGAAAAGTCAGACTGATGAGCGAACAGAGCGCCTCCTACTCCGTCAAGGAAAGCACCAGCCAGGGCTTCTCCGAAGTGACCGAACTGCTCGACGTCGCGCCGGGGACTCTGCGCCGCTGGATTCAGCGTTTCGCTCCCTATCTGCAAACCACGGCCACCGAGAGCAGCAGCCGCTACACTGCCTCTGATGTGGAGACGCTGAGTATTGTGCGTGGGCTGCTGGCCGAGGGCAACACCTACGAGCAGATCGCCCATCGGTTGAAAGTGATGCAGTCGGCCCACCAATCCCAGATTGTCGAGGGTGATGAGGAGCCAACGCCCCGACCGCTGGCGACCCCTAATGCGGGCCAGCTAAACCGGGCGGTGGGCGACGCAGTGCAGACTATCACCGACACCCAAAAGGCGATCCTCAACAGCCAGACTTCCATCCGGGATCTGTTGGGGGTGGTGGTGCAGGACAACTTCAACCTGAAAGAGGAAAACCGCAAACTGCGGGAACGGATGCTGGAAATTGAGCGGGTGCAGGCCGAGTATCAGCGCCGGGAAGAGACCCGCAAAGAACGTCTGGAGAGCCGCCTGCGCGCACTCGAAGGCACCCTCGGCGCATTGCAGCAGCAGGTGGCCCACTGGGTAGAGCTACAGCGCCAGCGCCGTCGGAGCTGGTTTTGGTAAAAAAGGGACTGGGGACTGGGCGATTTCCAGTCACCAATCTCTACTCCACAATCTCCAATTCTCTTTTACTGACGAACGTCTCCGCCAGCAGCGGTTCCCCCACCAGATCGTACTCCATCGCGCCGTTGATATGCACTTCCATCATCGAGCCAATCGGCGCGCCAGAGACGCCGGGGACCAGTACCAACCCGTCCACTTCCGGAGCGTCCCGGTAGCTGCGGCCTAAAAGAAGCGGGTCTCCGCTGCCTTCGATCTCCCCTTCGCCCTCGACCAAAATTTCCAACATTCGCCCCACCAGCGCCTGATTCTTGCGCAGGCTGATGGGCTGCTGCACTTCCATCAGCCGCCCGTAGCGTTCCTGCTTTATCTCCTCCGCCACCTGATCCGGCAATGTGGCCGACGGCGTGCCCGGCTCCGGGCTGAAGGTGAACGCGCCCACTTTGTCGAATTCGATGGCTTTGGCAAAGTCGAGCAGCCCCTGAAATTCTTCTTCCGTCTCGCCGGGATAGCCGACAATAAAAGTCGTACGCAGGGCGATGTCGGGCATGGCCGCGCGCAGCTTTGCCATGTGGTCGTAGACCATTTCCAGACGGCTGGGACGGCGCATCCGCTTGAGGGTGCGGGGGTCGCCGTGTTGCAAGGGCATATCCAAATAGGGGACAATCTTCGGCTGGCTCGCCATCACCTCCACCAGTTCGTCGGTGACGTGGCCGGGGTAGGCGTACATCAGACGGATCCAGCGCAGGTCGCTGCTGGTGCGGTTGCCCAGTGCGGCGAGAAGGCGGGGCAGACTGTTGGGTTCGCCCCAATCCCGCCCGTAATCTGTGCTGTCCTGGGCCACCAGCACCAGTTCCTTTGCGCCCGCGGCTACCAGTGCGTTGGCCTCGTCCACAATCGCTTCCAGGGGGCGACTGCGCAGTTTGCCCTTAAAACTGGGAATTGTGCAGAAGGCGCAGGGCGCGTTGCAGCCATCGGAAATCTTCAGATAGGCGCTGCCCGCGGCCACAGGTGGACGGGGGACCGCGGCTTCGTAGCTTTCGTCCGGGTCGCCGAGCAGAGAGTACTGCTGGAGCTTGCGCCGCTTGCTACTGCCATTGCCTCGGATGCCATTGACCAGCTCCATCACATCCATCCAGCGCCGGGTTCCCAGCAGCCCATCCACGCCAGGGACGCGAGCCAGCACTTCTTCCCCGTTGCGCTGGGCCAGACAGCCCGCGGCAATGAGCATCTGCCCCCGCTTCTTCGTACCAGCCAGTTCCTGCAAGACGCCAATTGACTCTTCTTTGGCCGCTTCCAGAAAGCCGCAGGTGTTGACAATCAGCACATCGGCCCGGGCCGCGTTGGTGGTGGCTCGCAGGTCGGCCTGCTGCAATAGCATTTCCATGCCGTCGCTGTCCACTTTGTTTTTGGGGCAGCCCATTGTAATCAAATGATATTTCAAGGATCGATCTCCAGTATCCGATAGGGATAGACATTCATCACATCTGTTTCTTCATAACGAGTACAGGTGATGGCGTCGTTGCGGTAGATATGAATGTGGCCGTGGAGCAGATAGCGAGGCCGGAAGTAGCGCATAAAGGCCAGAAAGGATCTGAAACCCGTGTGTGCCCGGTCGGTCTCGTCGTGGATGCCCCTGGGCGGCGAATGGCAGACCAGCACATCCAGCCAGCGCCCGTGGCGTATCCGATTGTAGAGAAGGCCGGGGATCATCCGGGCGATGTTGCCCCACATTTCGCTGTCGGTGTATTGAAAAGGCCCCCGGTTATAACGAATCGACCCTTCCAGCCCGGCCAGCAACAGCCCCTGCTCGCAATAGGTTTGCCCGTGCAGATTGACAGCCCCACCCGGCGCGCTCACCACCGTATTGTTGGACCAATACTCAGCGATCTGGGCGTGGTTGCCGTAGACAAAATAGGCTGGTTTGTCCAGCATACTCACAATGTAGTCCACGTAGTAGTAGGGCAGATCGCCACAACTCAGAATCAGGTCGACCTGACCGATCTGGCTGCGAATGCCGGGGCTGTAGAGAGAAGGGACGATTTTGTCGCTGATGGTGAGTATACGCATAACTGAGCTATTGTAGCACTGCGCGGAAAGGGGGGTCAAAGAGGAGAGGGTGTGGGTTGCAAATTTCGGGTTGCAGCGAGCTCTAACTATTCATTGCTCACCGCCGCTGACTGTCCAATCTGCCTGGAATAGCTCTACCATTCGTGCGTAAAGCCCAGGCACATTCACCAGCAGGCTCACCTCCCGATTAATTTTGTGGCTGATCTCCCCGCCGTTGACGCTGCCCACCAACAGCCAGCGCTCGTCGCCAATCGCCAGCGAGCCAGCTTTGGCGTGGATACCCGCGCCGGCCGGGTTGCCTGTCGCCGCCTGAATGTTCAGTCCTTCCGCCTGGGCGACCAGCCGCAGATAGTCGGCGGTGGCCCGGTTGCCCCTGTCGTCGCCCGGTTCGTCGAAGTAGCTGTCCAGCAGCACCCGCACCAGCGCCCCCCGCCGTGCAGCGTCGATCAGTCCAGCCAAGCGGAGGTTGGGGTCTGCCACGGGATTGCTGAAAGTGTCGCCCCAATATTTGTGCTCGTATAACTGCACCCAGCGGATTTCGTCGCCCGATGCAGCCCGGTCCAGCAGTGCAGCCAACGGATTGTCTGGACGGGTCGAATCTTCCGGCGTGGTCAGCAGGGCAAAAGTAAAATCTCCCGTATACGTCACCTGCTGACGGAAAGGCGCGGGGCGCAGTTCTTCCGGCGGCAGATCCGGCGGCGTATAGCCTTCCGGGGGACCGTCTTTGGTTGGGTCATAGGGACGCAAGTCCCAGAAAATCTCCGGCTGCCAGTCGTGGGCAAAGAGCGCGGCCAACTGCTCCGTCACAGCCGCCGCGTCGGTGAAAAGATAGAGACCCCGGCGGCCCGGCGGCACACTGTTGTTGACCGGTGCTGGCATCGAATCCGTCGTCAGATTCTCTGTGCCGACAAAAGCGCGGGCGCTATCCGCAATCCCATATTTGGCGTGCAGGAAACGGTAGCGGGGACGGAAACCGTTGGGCGCGTCGGCCCGGCTGTCCAGAAAGTAGACCTGCCCGCCCGCTTTGACAATCTGCGCCACCGACCAGCGCTGAAGATCGCTGATGCCGCCGGTCGGTCCCCCTTCCAGCAACAGACGCACAGCCACACCCCGCTGGGCCGCGGCTGCTATCTCCTGGGCCAGGAGCGGATGCTCCAGCGTGTAAAGGGAAAGTGCCAGACTGCTCTGCGCACTGCGAAAAAAGTCGGCCATCGGCTCGTAGAGTCCGTCCGGGCCGATGGCGAGGGTGAGGGTTCCACTGGCCGGAATGGGCTGGGTTTGCGGTTGCCAGTCCGCTTGCCGGTCTGCTTGCCGGTCCGCTTGCCAAAGCCGCCAGCCGGGGAAGAAAACCTGTCGCCCCCAGGCCAGATCAGCCACATCCCCGCTCCAATCCGCCGCGCTGTCGGTGTCGGCGAAGGAGCCAGCCCCAGCCGGTTTGCGACGGAACACCTGCCCTTCGCTGCCAATCGCGCCCCGGTTGTAGAGCTGGGCCGCGGTCCCGTTCCACCCCGCGGGAATCAGACTTTCGTCGCCGTAGACCAGCACATCCACGGCCTGCCCATCCGGCGTTACGAGTTGGATCGCCCCACCGCTGTTGGTCAGCCGGGGCGCGTTGCCGGTCAGGTCTGGTACGGTCGGGTCGTCGTCGCCGCCCCATTCGCAGCCCGGGGCGAAGCCGAATGTGCGGCGGAAGATCGTGGGGTCTGCCGTACACCAGAGACCCGTGTGGACAGGAATTGCCAGTGTACTGGTGATGGGAAAAGTGGCTGTGCGCCCGTTGCCATTGATCTGCCAGCCAGCCAGCGGTGCAGCAATTGGCCCGTTGTTCCAGAGCCAGAGCGCTTCGTCCCCTTCGCCGCTGATGGCGCTGTCGATGTGGGCCGCCGCAATCAACAATCGGGGCGCAGGTGGGCGCTGGATCAGAGGCAGGTAGAGGGTAGAGGTAATCGGATCGGCGGTGGAAAGGCGCAGAGGAAAGGATGCATTTGCCGATGGCGTCGGAGCCATCAGGGCAACCAAACAGAGAAACAGAAGAATCACTGGCGCTGAGAAAACCAGCCAGCGCTGTGGTCGCTGGGCCATCGTCTGTCCCCACAGAAAGTGTCTACAAAAAAGCGCAGATGTCGAGGAAACCGATCACAAAGCCACAAAGAAGAGGAAGTGGCTATCTTTCTTTGTGGCTTTGTGATCGAAATTTACTTTACGCAGGCGTTCCGCAGTTGGCACAGAATTTGTGTTGCGGGGCCAGAGCCTGACCGCAGTTGGTACAGAAACGAACAGGGGCTTCTCCAGCGGGCGCTGCCACAGCCGGGGCCAGTGCTGGCGCTGTTGACGCGGCTGGCGCGGCTACCTGCGCCGCTGCTGGCGTTGCCACCGGCGCAGATTTGCCATTCACTGCAACCGGGGCTGTGCGGGTCTTGCGCAGACGGGCAATCTCCACCTCCAACGTCTCGTCCAAATGCGCGCTCTGGGGCGCGAGTTTGTCGATCTGTTGCAGATAGCCGATGGCCTGCTGACGCAGCCGGGCGTTGAAGCGTTCGTAATCTTCTGCGCTGAGTTTGCCCACCTGGTGGTCAAACTCCAGGTCTTTGATGGCAACCAATACCCCATCTTTGCGGCTGATCAGTTCGGTGAGCCGGTCGTCTTCGATAGGCACATCCGGCGCGGCTCGGCTGAGCAGAGGCCAAAGCACATAAACCCCTGCACCGGCAGAGAGGAGAAGGGCGAGAAGGAAAGTGGTCCAGAGCATAGGAAACAGCCTTATGGCAGGTAGAAAAGATACAAATTTACAGGTCGAAGGTGGCAGGCGACGGCGCAATCATTGCGCATTCCGCCGTCTGCCTTCCCCATTCATCAGTCCCCGGCAGCGGCAACCGCAGCCCCGACGGGTATATTCGTTGTGCGTTTGACGGGATGGGGCCAACTGGCGATGAGCGTGCCCAAAATCAGCACCAGACCACCGATCCACATCCAAGCAGTGAGCGGGTTGATGAAGATCGTAAGTGTGACGGTCGATCCGCCATTCTCCCAGCCGTTGAGCAGAACGTAGACATCTTCCGTCAGCGTCATACGCAGGCCAACTTCACTGGTAGGCATATCCGGCGTCTTGTCGTAGAGGTTGCGCAGGGGCAGGAGTGAGCCGACCATTTTTCCGTTGCTGTCGTGGACGATCATCCGCGCCCCGATCTCCGTGCGATTGGAAGCCCGGTTGTTTTCCAGCCCCACATACGTCAATTCATAGCCGCCCAACTCAACTTTCGCGCCGGGGGCCAGGGTGACATTTGTCGTCTGCTGGAAGAATTCGTTGCCAATGATGGCGACCGCAATCATCACCATCCCCAGGTGGACGATATAGCCGCCGTAGCGCCGCCCGTTGCGCCGCATCAGACTGCCCATAGCCACAAAGACATTTTCGTTGTTGGTCATCCGTCGGGCAATGACACCCCGCACAAATTCCTGGACGATTGTAGCTGTGGCAAAGGCGCAGATGGCCAGCCCAACCGACGGCCAGGGATTGGGGGTGAGGAAGATAGCCAGCACACCCATTACCACACCAGCAATCAAAGGCCAGGTGAACTGTTGGCGCAAGGCTTTCATCCCGGTGCGCCGCCAGCCCAGCAGAGGGCCAATACCCATCAGTAAAAAGAGGAGCAGAAAGAGCGGGCCGTTGACTTTGTTGAAGAAGGGGGCCGCCACACTGATACGCTCACCGGTCAGGATTTCGCTGAACATCGGGAAAAACGTGCCCCAGAGGGTGGCAAAAGTGATGCTGGCAAAGAGCCAGTTGTTGCCCAGAAAGGCAGCTTCCCGGCTGGAATAGGAGTCGATGGACTGTTCGTCTTTGAGCAGATAGAGCCGTTTGAAGAGCAGCCAGAGAAAGCCAAAGACAATCAGAATCATAAAGCCCAGGAAGAGGGGGCCGACATCGCTCAGGGCGAAACTATGCACACTTTCCAGCACACCGCTGCGGGTGGTGAATGTGCCCAAAATGACCAGGAAATAGGTGAGCCAGATCAGCACCACATTCCAAACCTTCATGACACCCCGCTGCTCCTGAATAATAATGCTGTGCAGAAAGGCCGTGCCCGTCAGCCAGGGCAGGAAGCTGGCATTCTCTACCGGGTCCCAGGCCCAATAGCCGCCCCAGCCTAACTCCATATAGGCCCACTGGCTGCCCATCAGAATCCCCGCGGAGAGGAACATCCACGGGATGAGAGTCCAGCGGCGCACAGTGCGCACCCATTCGTTGCCCACCCGTTTGCTGATCAGCGCGCCCACAGCAAAGGCAAAGGGAACCGCCAGCCCTACATAGCCCAGATAGAGCATCACCGGGTGGATGACCATCCAGTAATTTTGCAGGAGCGGATTCAGCCCCTGGCCGTCGGCGGGAATGAAGGTGGACTGTTTGAAGGGATTGGCAGCGAAGACGAGCAGAATGAGGAAAAAGAGAGATGTCCCCAGCATCACAGCATTGACGTAAGGCATCAGCACCTGATGGCGACGGCGATTGAACACGGCCACCGCCACGCTGTAGAGGGAGAGCAGCAGTGACCAGAAAAGCAGACTGCCCGCCTGCCCGCCCCACAGAGCCGAAAACTTGTAAAAGTTGGGCAGCGCCCGTTCCGAGTGGTTCCAGACATAAGTGAGTTGGAACTGATCGGAGAGCAGGCCATACCAGAGCATTATCGCCGCAATGCCCACCAGACCAGCCACAGCGTAGACAGCGTGAAAGCTGCTCTCTACCAGCCGCTGGTTGCGCAGTTGCCCGCCAGCAAAGCCAAATACAACACCTGCACCAGAGAGAACCAGCGCTGTAACAAGAATTAGATAACCGATGTTGAATAGCATAGGGATTCTTTCCTAAATGAACGAAGTGAGCAGCACTCTTTCAAAGAAACGTGAGACGTGCAACGTGAGGGTAAGCGACGATTTCACGTTTCACGACACGCCTCACTTAGGCCGAATTTTCGCCAGAAACCCATCCATCTGGGCCTGGCTGGTGATGGGACCGACGATCACATCGACGATTTTACCTTCGGGATCGATGAAAAATGTCTCTGGCACGCCCTGAATGCCGTAGCGCCGGGCCACCTGACTGCGCAGGTCTGGCCCGTTGGGATAGGTGATGTCGTACTCGGCCAGATAGGCTTTGGCCGCGGGTTCCTGGTCCAGATAGTCCAGCCCCAAAAAGATAATGCCGTTGCCCTGCTCCCGTCGCCAGGTGCTTTCCAGCATCGCGGCCTCTTCCCGGCAGGGGTCGCACCAACTGGCCCAGAAGTTGACCATCACCCCCTGGCCCCGCAGATCGTCCAGATTGATAGTCTCCCCTTCAAAGGTGGTGAACTCCAAAGGGGGAGCGAGACCCTCGGCCCGGTGTTCGGTCTTGGCTGTGCCCAGACGCATAGCGAGAAAGATGACAAAAATCAAAGGCACAAGCACAAAAATAGCTCGCCAGATTACCACCGCTTTGGACACCGGAGCCGTTTCGCTCGGGAGATCAGGCAGGGGACCCGTCTGGGTTTCGGTCATTTCAGTCATAACGGGAAAGCTCCTGCTCCAACTTCTGTGAATAGTCATCGGCCTGGGCCGCGGTTTGTGCCCCGGTTGTTTCAGCCCCGGAAGGGTCGGATGCGGACTGGGGCCGGATCATTCGACGAATGCCGTACCAGACGAAAAGGCCGCCACCCACCAGTCCCAGCACTGGCAGAATCCACGCCAGCCAGTTGAAGCCCTCCGTGGGCGGCTGACCGTAGACCTGTGGCCCGTACTGTTCGGCAAAATATTCCCGAATCTCCACTTCGCTGGCTCCCTCGGCCAGTTTGATGGCGATCATATCCTTCATCTGCTCACAGGCTTTGAGTTCGCAGGCATCCAGACGCACGCCGCTGCACAGGGGACACCAGAGACCCCGGGCCACTTCGTTCACCTGATCCGCCGTGATGGCGCTGGTGTCGGGCGTGGGCGTCTGGGCATATGTCGCGCTCGTGAATGACAAAAGAATAAGGGAAAAGACAAGAATACGGATGAAGGAAATGGAACGAATTTTCACGGATAAAATCTGCCTTATTCAAGCTCTGCCTATGCGGAGCGAAAGAATCGATGAAATTAATATCTGACTGGATGGTTGCCTGAGTATACCACATCCACGCCTAGTCACTGCAAGGAATTTTCCGATTTTCAATTTTGAAAGAAAACCTGCCAGGCCCAAAAGACCTGGCAGGTCTCTGCCTTCACGTTTCACGCATCACACATCGCGTTCCACGTATCACATGCTACGTACTACGGGCGTTCCATATCAGACACATCGACTCCCAAATCTTCCAGGCTGTCGTACAGCACCTGTAGGATGTAGGCTCCGTTGTGGGCAAAGGCGCCCGGGTCCTTTGCTACGTACTGATAGTTGTAGGCGGCCTGCAAGAGGCGCGGCGTCCAACTGGCAAAGCCATTGGTACGCACTGCTTCATCTGCATCCGCTTCGCCGTTGCCGTTGGTGTCGGCAAAGAAGTAGGGGTACGAGTGGGATTCGTAGACAATACCGGTTTCCACAGTCGCCAGCGCGTATTCTTGCATCGCCGCGTACAGGTCATCCGTCATTGACTGAATCTCGTAGTAGATCCCTTCTTCGTCGTCGCCATTGCCGTTGTAGTCGCCAAAGTTGTAGCGGATATCGTGAATGTCTTCACTATCCTCTATCTCCGAATGACATTCTACACAGGTCGCTTCGTTCGTCTGCAAGCTGTGGGCACCGTGACAATCCGAGCATTTGGCCGCTTCATCCACGTGCTCAAAGAAGCCCGCATACTCCTTGTCGGGGTATTGGAAGGCTCCGTTGGCATCCGCGCCAAAGCGAGTCGCGCCCGCCGCAAAGTAGTGAACGTTCAAGAAGCGCAGTTTGTCTGATGTGGCATCGGCTTCGATACCCGCGGTCAAATTCTCTACGCTCTTGCCGGACTCACGTCCCTGGTGGCAGGTCATACACAGATTGGTGTTGGTGTCCTCAGCTTCCATATACTCTCGAGCATCGATTGTCGCACCGCTGGGGAAGGTCACACTCTCGACTTCGTAGAGGGTGAATTCGACCAGATCGTTGTGACAGGTGGAGCACTGGAAGCCATTGGCGATGGGTTCGCTGACGTTGACGCCTTCTTTGATGTAGGTGGGCAGACCACCTGCGCTGTGACAACGCGCACAACTGCCCGACACTTCACCGTCGTCATCCCAGTGGCGGAAAGCCTCTTCGGAACCGGCAAAGTGACCGGCGTCGATGCGAGACATGGCAGACATATCCACAGCGCTGTCACCCAGCGCCGCGTTCAGGTCCATCATCGAGTCGTACATCAACTGAATGTCATATTTGCCGCCGTGGGCATAGGCCCCCGGGTCCTTCTGATAGGTCTGGTAGTTGTAGGTTGCCTTGACCAGACGCGGTGTCCAGGTGGCATAGCCACCCTCGTCATCGTCTCTGACGTCGTTGCCATTGGCATCGGCGAAGAAGTAGGGATAGCTGCTGCTGTCGTAGATGATGGCGGTGGTCAGGACAGTGGTGGAATAGCTCTGGATGGCGCTATACAGAAGCTCAGAGACTCCCTGAAGCTCGTAATAGATGCCCTCCTCCATATCGCCGTCACCGTCATAATCGCGCAACGAGCCTGCCATGCGCACATCCATCAGGTCTTCGACACTCTCCACACCCTCGTGACACGCCGCGCACTCGCTCACTTTGACTTCCAGCGTGTGGGCGTTGTGACAGTCGGTGCAGGTGCTGTAACCATCTACGTGGGCAAAGTTGCCATCGTAGGTATTGCCGTCATACTCATAGCCACCCTTGGCCAGCGTGCCATATTTCGTAGCGGCCGCCGGGAAGTAGTGGATGTTGCGGAAACTGAGACTGGCGCTGAGGGTGTCATCGGTTTCTACAGCGGCGTCGGTAATTCGTTGATCGACGCTAATTTTGGACTCGCGTCCTTGATGACATTCCATACAGCGGGCTTCTGCACCGAGGCCAGTGAGTTCGATGCCGGACGGCATAACGACGCTTGTCTTATCCATCGTTGCGTCGTTATGACAGGCAACACACGAAACCACTTCGCCTACGGCTACTGCGGCGTCGACGACGCCGGCTTCGCTGCCATCGGCTCCCAGATAGTCCTGATATCCGGAAGTGCTGTGACATTTGGCGCAGCTTGTGGGAACCTCAGCCGGATCGTCCGCATCCCAGTGGATGAAGGCTTCGGCAGTTACATCCGCGTGGGGAGAGGCGGCCCATTCTGCTACATAAGGCACAACCAAATCCGTCAACGGATCGCGAGGTTCTTCTTCCTGTTGGGGAGCCACCGGCTCCACCCCCAGGCTCTGCTTACCAATCGCACGATCGGCAGTCACAGCGAAGACCAGCATCACGACAATACTAGCGAGGAGAAAGATCTTTCTCATAGATAATGGACTCCTTTCGGGAATCACAGAGTGGCTCTACCCAAAGGCCAGCTACTCAGCGCTGCAAGACCGGCTTTGGCATATGTAGAGTCACGGGTTACTCGCATGACTGTTGTGACAATACAAAACTGCAATCACAATGTTCTACTACAGTTTAGTTTGCGCTGGGAATCACCCCCTTTCGAGTGCGGAATGCAGAAGTTGGAATGCGGAATGAAGACCGCAGGGAGCGAACAGTTTTAACCCAAGTTACTGGCGATGGATCAAAACCTGAGAGCCGAAATCGTCACTTCCTCCCCTATTCCTCATTCCCATTCCCCATTCACTGTGCTGGCGAGAATACCTCTACTGTCTGTCTCGGCACAGTCGTAATGGCCGTTTCCTCGAAAGTGACGAAGAAGTAGACGCTGACCAGCATAACGAGAGAAAAGATAACGGCCACCGGGAGATAGAGGCGCTGGCGGCGACGCAGAACTTCTGGGTCCACCGTTTTGGCCGGGCTGCTCTCAATGGCGGCCAATTCAAGCGGATGTTCTTCCTCCATCTCGTGGCGGTTGAGCCATCCGCTGAACATACTTTTGTTGAAATTCTTCACGTGGACGTTGTACATGTGCCAGGTGACAATCGACAGCACCGCGAGCAGGGCCTCTCCGCCGTGGGCTGCTTTGGCTGCGGGGATAAGCTCACCGGGCAGCATGCGGGTGGTGGCAATCGGGTTCCAGAGGACAAAGCCGGTCAGAATCATAATGACTGTCCCCCAGACCACCGCCCAATATTCCACTTTTTCGCCAAAGGTATAACGCCCCATCTTGGGCGGCTCTTTGATCAGGCCGAAGTTGTATCCCAGACTCTGCACCACATCTACAACATCTTTCCAGCCGGGCAACATCGACATCTGCACCCGTTTTACCACCAGCCGGTAGCCGACACCCACCAGGTGATAGATGGAACCGACAATCAGCACAATCGCCGCGGTGTGGTGGATGAAACGGGTCAGTTCGATGCCGCCCATCAGCCGGATCATCCCTTCGCCCCAGCCCGTGTCGGGATATTTCTGGGGCAGGCCCGTGATAGAGAGGATTGTAAAGCTGAGAATCAGCAGAGCGTGTTCAATGCGTTGTCCCGTGTCAAAACGGGGATAGCGTTCACTTTTGTGGTTCCCAGTCGTTTTGTGGCTCATTCTTCCCCCTCCTCTTTGCGGGGTTTGGCTGCTCGTCGGCTGCGCAGACTGTCACCTGTGCGCCGATAGACATCCGAACCGATGAGCAGGGCAAATCCGCCCACTACCACCGGAATCAGAATCTGGTAGAAAAGATTGATGTAATAGACCAGCGGATTGTGTTCCGGCGACGGCTCGAAGTGGCTTGTCCAGGATGCCGGGAAGTTGGCGTTGGCGTCCGGGTGACACTGCTGGCAGGTGACCACCAGATTGTCTTTGATCACCTGGGAATGCTCGTCGTTGGCGGGCAGAATGTTGTGAACGCCGTGGCAGTCGTAGCAGACGGCTTTGTTCGTCTCCTGCCAGGGCGTCTGCTTCTCAAAGAGCGCCACAGTCGTGCCGTGGAAATCGGCCACGTATGTGTCAAAGACTGCTGTGGAAATGTCATACTTCGCCATCAGCGTCTCGTCCGCGTGGCAACTGGCGCACAGATTGGGCGATTCCACCCGGAACTGGGCTGTCTGGGGCGGCGCAATGTTGTGAACACCGTGACAGTCCGTGCAGACCGGTACATCCGGGTTCTGCTCGCCGAGCAGAGCCGCGCCGTGGACACTGCCTGCGTACTGTTCATTGATTGTGGAATGGCACTGCCCGCACGTATCCGATATCCGCTCGCGTGGCTCGTTGGGCGGCTGGATGTTGTGGCTGCCGTGGCAATCCGCGCAGGACGCCGCGGCCAACTCACCCCGCTCTCTGGCTGCCTCGTGCACCCCGTCGTGCTCCAACGCCGCAATATCCGTGTGACACTCCTGGCAGAGATCGTCCATTTCCAGAGTCAAGCCCCGGGCGTCGTCCACAGTGAGAGGCGCATGGGGAAAGGCGTAGCGCTCTTCATCCCGGTGGCAACTGGTGCAGCTCAGGGGAGAATAACTATTCTCCACCATCGACGAGCCGTGGACCGAATCGGTGATCGTGGCCGGGTCCACATGCAATGGGACCTCCTCGCCCGAAGCCAGTTCAAGACTGCTATCCAACAGCAGGTGACAATTGCGGCAGCTCATATCCGCCGGGTAGACGGGTTTGTCGGTATGACAGGTCTGGCAAGTTTGATCCGGCCCCAAATTGGCGGCCAATTCTGCGTGGACCTCTCCAACTTTGGGATCGTCGTAGGTCTGATGGCAACTTTGGCAGGTCGCCACCGGGTCTGCGCTCAGCGTTTCTGCCGGTGTCACACTGTGGCCCTGGCCGTGACAATCCACACAGCCGGGCAGATTGGGGTTGTCCACCGCGTTCAGATGGCCGGGGTTGTGCTGGTCCAGGGGCGTGTGACAGCTCTGGCAACTCTCGCCGACCTGCGTCCGGTACTCCTCCAGCGTCGTCGCCGGGTTGGGCAGATGGGGATAGCGGTAGTTGGTGTCGTTGCGATGGCAATCGACACAATTGACCGGAGCGGCCGCATCGCTGCCGTGGGCAGAAGCCAGCAGAGTGTCCAAATCCACGTCCAGCGGCAGAAGCTCACCGGAGGGCAGGGGCAGGCTGTGCTCGTTGTCGCCGTGACAGCCTACACAGGGCGAATCCGGTGAGGGCGATTGGGCAAGAGTTGGTGTCGGCAGCATCAGCCAGAAGGCAATTAGACAAAAAACAGCTACCGATAAAACTCGCCACGCGGGGACCGCAGAAGCCGCAGATTTTCGCAGAGGGAATCCGTGCAAATCTGTCATATCCGTGTCAATCCGTGTTCGTTTTTTTTGGTTAGAAATCGAAATTAAGATTCCGGTGCGCCAATGTCGATCCATTGAATAATCCACTCCAATTCCCTCGGGGCAAGGCTGTTGGGATGGCCCTTGCGTTGATATTCCACCAGCAGGCTTTCGGCAGCAGCACCCGGCACAAGAGCCGGTCCCAAATTGCCGCCTGCCATAAATTCGTCGTAACTTTCCAGATAGAGCCCAGCCGTGCCGCCGTGACAGGCCGCGCAGCGGGACTGTAAAATTGGCCCGATCAGGTCGTCCCAGGTCAATCCGCTCTCCGGATAAGTCGGCAGAGAATCCACCAGGACATTTGTCAATTCGATAATGCGGGTGGCGTCCAGCCCGGCGTAAATCCACTCTGTCGCATGACAAGCGCTGTTGGCACAAAAGCTGGAGTTGTCGCTTCCGCCCGCATTGGAAACGTCGTGACAGCCTTCGCATGTCCCATCGAACTCAAAGCGATGGCGGCTGATCCAATTGCTGTCGATGTGTGATTCCGGCTCAAAGGTGTTGGCAATTGCCAGAGTCGGCAGGGTTCCATCCGGTCGGCTCTCCACCGGAATCGTATGGCAGAGATTGCATTCGATACGGATGCTCTCCTGGGCTTCGTTCAGGTGCTTACCATCGTGACAGCGGAAGCAGCCTGCGGAATCGTCGTGGCCCACATTGTTGGGATGGGTCTCCCACGTCACGTCCATATTCGGATAGAACATCCGCTCGTAGATTGCCATCAGTTCGTCTACCGCATCCGAGACCGTCGCTTCGTAGCGGGTGTAATATTCCGGCCAATTGACCGCATAGAACTGTTTCAAGCCCAGAATCGCCGTGCGGGCCTCTTCGATATTGGGATAATTCCGATCCATCACCGCTATGGCATATTTTTTGATGTACGGAATATCTGGGGAAACTATCCCCCGGGCCAGAGCGTCGTTCAGCGCATCGTCTGGCGTGGCAAAAGGATGTGAATCCCGGTTGTGACAGGTCATACAGTCCATTGTGCGCAGATTGGCCTGATTCTGCTCGACAAAATCGGCTGGGAGATCGACTTCTGTGTCAGTGAAAATCTCCGTGCGCCCATCCGCGGCGTATGTCACCTGCACCCAGGGAATCTCCTGCTCCAGATGGCGGTCATCGGTGAAAATGTAGTCCACTTGATTTTCGATATGCCAGTGGATGCCTTTGCCCTGGCCTTCCCGCTCGGTCCCACCGCCGGTTTTGAAGGCCATATACATCACCGAAAGCTCGTTGTTCTTCTCCGCGTCGTAGCGCTTGAACTCCCGCAGGCTGTCGTCAGAAAACTTCTCTGGGCTGTGGCAGCGCTCACAGGCTTGCGAGGCCGGGCGCAACTTTTTTGAATAGATGGGCACTTCGTAGCTGGCCCCCACAAACTCCACTACGTGGCTGATATCCTGAGCCTTGCGGGTGAATTGGGTGGCAATGTAATCCCGCCCGATGTGACAATCCACACAGTTCACCCGGGAATGGACCGATGCCTGCCACGCCTCGTATTGGGGCGGCATTGTGTGGCAGGTTGTGCCACAGAAAACCGAACGGTTCGTATATTCCCATCCCGCCCCAGCCAGGGCAAAGACCACCAGCCCGGCAAAGACAACCGTTGCATAGGGCATCAACCGTAGCCACAGGGGCGATGAACGCTCCGGGGTGATAAAACGATTGAGTCTATCAAGCATCGGACGCCCTCCTGGACCAGAACCAGCGACCAGCGAGCAACAATAGAATCAGCCCCACCAGCCCTAATCCTGCAAAGAAGAAAGGCCGCACCCAGGCGAAATCCACATACGCGCTGACTTCGTGGCGTTCGCCAACCGAGGGCAATGGCGTAGGAACCGGCGGCGCAACCGGCGTCGGGCCTGGCTCAAAGACGTATTCCGTACGCACAATCGAATAATTTTCTTTGGCCCAATTGATCGTCTCTGCTGCCCACTCTGCCGTTTCCGCCTGATCCGTGTGGCACTGGTTACAGGCGTTAGGCTGAAACTCCACCCCGCCGTACTCCAGACTGCCTTGGGGATTGGGCTGGGAGAAAGTGTGGTTGTGAATGTCATATTCCACAGCCGATGTCGCCATCAGCGGTATATGACAATCGTTGCAGGCAAAGTCCCGCTTGGTAATGGCCTGCTGGTGGTACGGGATGTGCCGGGCCAGAGTCGTCTTTTCCGCGTGGCAGCCGCTACACAGTTCATTCGTAGGCAGGATTGTCTGGGACGGCCCTAATCCTTTTTCGTGGGCCACGTGGCAGGTGGAGCAGGTCAGTTCATCCGATTCCTGCATTTTGTTGCTTTGAATCCAATCCGTGTACTGCTGGTTGTGGATTTTGGCGCTGCCATCTGGCCAAAGGGTCGTCTCATCCGCGGTAAAAGTGAAGTGATCGGTCAATGTATCGCCGGGCTGATAGCTGGCCGGGAAGGGATGTCCCTCCAGCGATTCACCCCGGCTGTGACAGGCCCCGCAGACCTGATCGTCCGGTTCACTGAAGACTGCCACTTCTTCCGGTGCGTCCGCGTGTGCCTCGCCCGGCCCGTGGCAATCCTCACAGCCGATGCCAAACTCCTGGAACTCCCAGGCAGCGGTATCCAGCCCGGTCACGTGGCAGAAGCTGCACTCCGTCCGCCAGTTGACCGTCTCACCCTCGGCCCGGTGATCCACTACCCATTCCTGGGTGGCGATATTCCACTGGCCGGGCAGGACCAGCAGTTCGCCTTCCTCGGTTTCGGCGATAAAGCGCTGCTGCCACTTCTGGCCGATTACATACTTCACATCGGCCAAGCCAAAGGATAGCGCCAATTCCGGCTGCTCAAAATCGGCCAAAATCGCGTCCGGCGCAAGGCTTGGGTCGTGAATCGTCCTGGCGTGGAGGGTATCCCCCCAGCCCAGATAGTTGTCTGTGTGACAGCCCAGACAGGTGCGGCTGCCCACATAACCATCCGCGCCTTCCCCCAGACCAGTGCGGGGAGCGATCAGCGCCTGTGCCCAATCCTCCGCCTGCTCTGTGTGGCAGGCCAGACAGTTGGGGGCCATTGCCTCGGCAATCTGAGCAACCGGTGCAATGGCGTGGCTGCCATGACATTCCACACAGTTGGGCAGATCGGCTGGGGCCACATTTGCCACTGGCTCCTCATCCTCTGCATTGCGGTGCAGGGGATTGTGATAGACGTGACACTCCTGGCAGTTCTGGCTGGCAAGCGCCGTATATTCGTCCCGGCTCTGGGCCGGTTTGGTCGGGTGAGGATAGCGGTAGCGGGTCGGCCCCAGATGACAACTGGTGCAGCCCACCTCCACTTCCCCACTGCGGTTGTGAGGCGATGCGGCCAATTCACCCGGCAGGGCCAGCAGCGGCAATTCCTCTCCAGAAGGCAGTGTGAAGACACGTTGGTTGTCCTGATGACAGCCGATGCACGCCCCATCCGGGGGGGGCGGATCGGCGTAGACGGTTGCAACATCTATCGCGCCAATCCAGGCCAGCCCGAGCAGCAGCAGCCCACCCCAGACGAGTATCTGTGTTTTACACAGTGCCCCTCTTGCCATCATTCACCCAACCCATCGGCTATGGCTTATTCAGGCTACCAGCCAGTTCCCGCTCGTGGAAGCCCAGGGCCGCTTCCTGCAGCTCCTCATCAGTCAACTCTGTCCCCCGGCCACCGTCGTAGTGACACCCCCGACAGGCAGGCACCACTGTCAGATAGGGTTCTGAAAAACCGTCTCTGTCGAACTGACTCGTCTCCATCGGGTTGATGGCGAAAAGATGGGTATGCACATCTGCGCTGAATTGGGCCGGATCACTCAATGCACTCACTGTCAGCAATGGCATGTGACAGTCGGTACAGGTGGCGTGGCGGCGGTCGTTGATCTTCTGGTAATCGGCATTCTCGAAATGGCAACTCTCGCAGTCGGTTTTGATGCCTTCTCCCCGACTCGCATATTTTATCGTCTCATGGGGGTTGTGACAGTCCACACAGTCCATCACCCGCTTTTTAGAAGAGAAGAGTTCGTCGTACTGCTGATTGTGGGCGATGAAACCGTCCTGCCCTTCCAAAGCCAATTGATCTTCCCGGCTGTGGCAGGTTCCGCACGATTCCGAATCCCGGATGATAGGCATATCCACCATATACGGATCGTTCACGTGATGTTCCGCGGGTCCGTGACAAGCCTCACAACCCACGCCATCCTCAGCCCACATGCCGACCAGCCCCGGCAGCCCGTCCTGATTGCCTTCCGCCCGGTAGCCGGTGGTGTGACACGATCCACACGTAAAGGATTGTTGCTCAGCCGCGTGAAAATCCACCCAATCGTCCCCCATATCCAAGTCGTTGTTGGGCAGACGGTATTCGGCGGTAGCGGTAATGATATATCCCTGAAGATCGACGAAATTGGCCTTCCAGCCATAGCCACCGATCACATAAAGAATGTCATCCCACGCATAGCCTTCCGGCGGATTGGGCACTTCGGAGAAGGGGTAGGTGGGCGCTTCCCCATCCACCACTTTTGTCAACGGATGGGCGTGCCCTGTATTGCTATAGGATGTAAACAGTTCCTCATGGCATTCCTGGCAGGCATCCGAGCCGACGTAGACAGGAGGGGCAAAGGCGACGCCCGCTGGGCCTGCGGGGCCTTCCGGGCCAGACGCGCCAGTAGAGCCGGGCGGGCCTGCCACCCCTTCGGGTCCCTGGGGACCGGGCGCACCTACAGGACCAGCGGGGCCAACCGGCCCTGCAATGCCGCAGGCTGCCAAAAGGGATAGGGCCGCAATCAGAAAAATTGCAAGGACTAGACGCTTCATACTTCCCTCCCATGCACAACGGTGTGATTCTGACCAGAATCGAAACGAGCACACTTCATTATTAAATCGGTGGCTATAGTGTAGTCTACTGTGTTATGTGAACGCAAGCACCGGTCAACTGACCAGTAGTAGAGCTGCCGACGTGGAGATAAAAAGGGGGTTTTGGAGTGGAGGCTGGGGATTGAAATACCCCAGCCTCCACATCCTTCTATTCACTCAACTGCAAAGCCACTGTCAACAGTTCCGCCTTGAGGCGCGCCCGCTGCTGCTGCCAATTCTCATCACTCACCTCGCCCACCGCGTGGAGATCGTCCAGTTTGGCGATGCGCTGGAGCAGGTCGGTGCGCTGGCGGCGCATCATCGCCTTTGTGTCGGTGCTGGTATGCGCCATTCGCGCCCGCCAGGCCCAGGCGAGAACACCCACCACCCCAAACAACAGAACACCCCCCAATACCCAGGGCGTCCACCCCTCCAACTGGGGAACCCGGGCCGAGACGCCTGCGCTTTGGGTTCCAGATGCGCCAGAAGCACCCGTTGTGCCAGCCGCGGCACGGGGATCGATGTCACCAGCCGCGAGTAGATCAGAAAACTGGGCCGACACACTCTGATCCGGTGTGATATTCTCGCTCTGCCACATCTGATAGGTCTGCCCCTGAATGTCCTGGGGGCCAAAGCTCTCCAGCCCGGTGACAGAAATCTGCATTCCGGGTAGTTCCGAGACCAGCAGGTTCAGGCTATTGGCCGGATAGGGCACAGCACCAGAAAATTCGGTGGAGGTTCCATTGTAGGGCAGTGCATAGCGCACCACCACCTGGCGTGTGCCTGTGCCGGGGACAACCGGCGCTGTGTCGAAGATCGTGTGGCCCACCTGCAAAAAGCGGCCACCCAACTCGCCATTGTCAAAAGTAATTTCGACCGCGGCTGGGGGCACGGGAATCGCCACCGTAACCGGCGTCTCCACGCCTTCCACTGTCCGGCCTGTGAAGGCCCGATCCATATTGTTGCTATAGGCGTAAATCTGGGCCACAATCAGCGCGCCGGGCTGGGAATCCACAATCCAGTGTGCCCGTTCCAGGGTGATGCCACTCTCGTCATCCGTCGGCTCATAGACATTGACAGTAGTTTCCAGGCTGTCGGTTCCTTCGCCGTACATCAGAATCGGGCTACTATAGCTGATTCCGTCCAGGGTGACCGAAGCAAAATAGACCACTGATGGGTCCGTCGCCAGATTGGCGAAGGAAAAATCGCCCTCGGCCGTTAGGGTGTCGGTGAAGGCCACAACCGGCGTGAAATCCACAAAGCCTTCCAGCAGAACCTCCAGCCCCTCCACCGACGCGCCGCCCGCAGTGCCCTGCTCCACCCGGCCAGTGAGTACGCCCGTGCCGGGCCGATAGGCCGAGGCCCAAATTGGGTTATAGCTAAAGGTACGCACAAATTCCAGCACATTGCGCTGCTGCTCTTCGGTGAAGTCTGCGCCCACCTCCGGGTGGGCCGCCTGCCAGCCCGTCAGCCAACCGGCCTGGCTGATCGCCATAGCATAGCGGGTGTCGCTGAAATCGCTGATCACATCGCCGCCGTTGGGACCGTCCCCCGCGCCCGTCTCCCCGTGACATTCGGCGCAGGCCCCGGTGTAAAGCAGTCCGCCCGTCTCGACAGAAAATTGGTCGGTATGCAGATTCCAGGCATAGGCCACTGCATTCCAGATTTGGGCGTCGCTCAATGTATTGCCCCAGGGAGGCATCAATTTTTCAAGGCGTCCGAATTTGGCTGTGTGGAAAAGCTCGGCGGGACTGCGCTCCCAGACAGCAGTGGGGTCGGCGAAGGCCGTGGCCGGGTCGGGCAGACTGGGTGCGGTGGGGCCATCTCCCAGCCCGGTCTCGCCGTGACAGGGAGCGCAGTTCTCGGCATAGAGCGGGCTACCCGCCCGTGCACTGGGTATGGTGTCTGGCGCAGGAACCTGGGCCAGATCGAAGGGTGGCGAAGGCTGCTGCCCTGCGGGTGCGGGTGTCTCATCGGCCAGCAGCAGGCCAGGTAAAAGAAGTGCGCTGACGAGAAGCAGCATCAACAAGGAGATACGGCGTAAGGACCAAACGGATCGCATGTAAGTTGCTCTTGTGTGGAAAAAAACGCGGATGCAGACGTTACAGGTAAAGAAAAGGCCGGTCGTCGCGTCAAACCGACCGGCCTTCACTGGTTACGGGTAACTGCTAACCCTCCTAGCGGGTAGACTGGACAAAGACTTCTTCCGGCTCTTCCTCATAGCGGCTGGGACACTTCAACAGCAGTGTGTCTGCCTGGAAGGAGCCATCGCTCAACAGTTCACCCTCGATAATCGCAGAGGCGGCCCGCACAAAGTTGTCTGGACGGGGACCATAGAAGACGATGGGAAGCTGCTCGTGGCTGCTCTCATCAGCTATGGTAAAACGCAACGTCATCTCTTGAGGTTTCCAGTCCTCGCTGCCCTCTACCACATTTCCGCTTACCCGCACCCGCTGCCCGGTGAGGGCGGGTGCGCGGTCCAGGGTTTCGGCCACGGTCAGGAAATAGGCTCCGGTCGAGACTGTAGAGTAGACAATCAACACCACAACCAGGGCCAACATAATAACGCCACCCAAAATAAATTTGAGATTGCCATTTTTTGGCTTGGCCCCGGCCAGACTGTCGGGAATCGAAGGGATGTATTCGGCAGTGTGGGTCATAGGTTTGCTCTTTTTCGGTTCAGAAGTCGGCCCCAAACAGGCCCATGAGATTCACAATTACTGGAAAGTATACCATAGTTTAGCATTTAGTCAACGCGGAAACGCTACCCATATGGGGAGTATTGAAACTGTTCTGCTATCAGTTTTGCAGGTTTTGGGCAATCGACCAAAGGCTGGTAAAGTCAACTTGCTATCTTTGGCTGATTTGCGCGGGGAGAAGGCTCGCATGCCCAACAAAATTCTGATTGTCGATGACGACCCGATGCTCTCTGAGTTGATCGGCTATAACCTGGAGAGCGAAGGGTATGCGATTGTCCGCGCACAGGATGGACGGGAAGGATTGGCAAAGTTTGAGACCGAGCAGCCAGACCTGGTGATTCTGGACGTTTCTATGCCCAAACTCAACGGCTGGGAAGTCTGCGAGCGCATCCGGGCCGTCTCCGACACGCCGGTGATGATGCTCACGGCCCAGGGCCGGGAAGAGGATATTGTGCGCGGGCTGGATTTGGGTGCAGATGACTATCTGACCAAACCCTTTCAGGTGCGGGTGCTGCTGGCCCGCATCCGGGCAGCCCTGCGCCGTGCCCATCTCAGCCCGGAGCCGGAGCCGGAAGTCACCTACGCCGACGACTATCTGGTCATCGATCTGGCCGACCGACGGGTCACAGTGGACGGCGAAATCACCAAACTGACGCCAACCGAATACAAATTGTTGGCTTTTCTGGTGGAAAATAAGGGTCGGATTCTCACCTTTCGCCAAATTTTGGAAAATGTCTGGGGCTTCGAATACATCGACGACATCGACTATCTGCGGGTCTACATCTGGCATCTGCGCAAAAAGATCGAACAGGATTCCAAGAATCCAGTCTATCTCCTCAACGAACTCAGCACGGGCTACCGTTTCGTACCGCAAAACTGATTTGCCCTACGCGCGCTCCATCCACCAATCCCACAGCAGCAGCAGAACCAGCAGCCCGCTCATCAGCCCAATCTGCACCACCACCACCTGTTGCAGCGAACTGTGGAAAAACCAAAGTGCGATCACCTGGGCCACCCCACCGATGACCGCCAGCGTTCCCCCCCGCCCGTTGCCGATGGAAAGCCGATAGGTGATGACCACATTGGACAACGAATAGAGGGTCGTTGCCACGGCATACAATCCCAGCAGAGGTGCAATCGAGAGATAGGCTTCTCCGAAGAGAATGCCGACCACCAGTTCCGGGAAGAGAAACGCGCCGCCGGTGACGACCACCGAAACCGTCAGCACCGCGCCCAATGACATCCACAGATAGCGTCGATGGGGTTGCCCCTTTTGGTGGAGTTGGGCCACAGCGGGCAGCAGCACCGTCACCACCGACCAGGTGGCAAAAAAGACGATGCGCCCAATCAGCGCCAGGGCTGCGTAGTGTCCCGCATCGACCGGCGCAAAGAAGTGTTTGACAATCAGCACATCGCTGTTGTTGATCAGAATCTGGCCGATGAGGGCCAGGCTGACCGGCCCGGCAAAGACGAGGGCGGCCCGCTGATCCGCTGGGCTGAAGCGGGCGTCCCCCGGCAGTCCTCTGGCCCCCAGCCGGGCCACCAGCCAGGTAGCGACAAACGAGAGAGTCAGCGCGGCCACAGCCCCATTCACCGACCAGCCCAGGGCCACCAGCCCAATGCCGATGATCAGCCGCGCCCACATCTCGGCCTGATAGCTGGCCGAGAGCAGCAGAAAACGCAACTGCCCCTGCAAAATGCCCCGGTCCACCCCCTGGACAAAATAGACGGGTATCCCGACACCGAGCAGAATGAAAGGCCAGGCCGACGCTGTGTGGAAGAAAGCCTGCAACTGGCCCGCGCCCAAAATCAGCGCCAGTGCCAGCCCAATCCCGAAAATCCAGCCCCAGCCCACAGACCAGCGGCGCAGACCGGAGACCCGTGCAATATCCTCTTCCGCGCTGTAGGCTGCGCTGAACTTGGCCACAACCGTTTGCAGGGTAGCGGTGATGAGGGTCAGCACCAGCATAAAAGTGACGATCAGACTCAGGTCCGCGAAGTCGGCTGGTCCTAGCCAGCGCCCCAGAATCAGATTGAAGAGATAATTGCCCAGATTGACAATCGTTGTGCTGACCAGCAGCAGCGCGCTGCCTGTGACCAGACCCGACGACGCCGCCGCGCGCAGAGGCCGGGGAAGCCATCCCAGGCGTTCTTTTGTCTCGCTATCCTGCGACACTATTGGGTCGATGGGGTCCATCTGCTTCTCCCGCAGCCAAAAGGCTCTAAAAGTCCCCGGCACTTTCTGTTTCCAAGCGAGCCGGAATGTCGCAATCAGCCGCTGTTGTGCGTGCAGTGCCGGGGACTTCGGACTGAAAATTTAGTTGGCTGGGACTGAATCCAACATATCGAAGACTTTGTCGAAACGGGTGAGCAGAAGAATCCGCTGCACTGCCTCGGATGCGGGCTTCACCAGCTTGACATCTCCCCCGGCCTGGCGGGCGCGTTTGAGCAGACTGACCAGCACAGCCATCCCCGCGCTGTCCAGAAAGGGCGTCTGGGAGAGATCGATGACGAATTGGGTGACGCCTTCCGCCAGCAGCGCCTCCAACCGTTCGCGCATTTGGGGTGCGCTAAAGGCGTCGAGCCGTTCTTTGGGGGCCACAACTACTGTGCGGCTGAGTTGTTCGGTGACTGTGATTTCCACTGGGATGCTCCTCGATTGAGCAGTTCGACTTCTGCGAGAAGTCGAACTGCTGGCTTATGCGCGCTGGGGAATCTGTTTGACCAGACGCCAGCGATTGTTGCCCGGTGCGGGCTGATAGTCCACTTCGTCCATCAATTGCTGGATCAGCCAGATGCCCAGGCCGTGCTCTTTGGGTTCGTCCAAATTGGGTGCTGCCCAGCCGGCTTTGTCGAAAATGTGCGGCGCGTTGTCGCGCACAGAAATGATCAGACGCAACGGGGCCTCGGCCAGCTCCAAATCGACAGCGATTTTCCCGGACTCTCCGGCATAGCCGTGTTTGACGATATTTGTGCAAAGCTCCTGCACAGCCAGGACGATATTGTAGGTGACGATTTCCGGCTCTTCAACCCCGTCGATCTGGGCAATGTAGTCTTCAATCTTTGCGCTCACCTGGCGCAGGGCCTCCAGCGTAGCAGGGATGACAATCTGTAGGGGTTTACCCGTCGCTGTTGTCATCGAGCTACCCCCTTGAAGACAAGCAGGGTCTGGTCGTCGGTCTGGTGCCACTGATCGCTGAATTCAGCCACCTGCTGCAGAATCTGCTGGCCGATTGTGCCCGCGGGCTGGTCGGCCAGGGTTTGAATCCATTCCAGCAACAGATCGTAGCCCACCCGCTCACCCGCCGGGTTCTCCGCTTCGAAGATGCCATCGGAGCAGACGACCAGCAGATCGCCGGAAGCCAACGGCAATGATTCCCTGGCAAAAAAGTGTTTGGAAAGGATGCCCAGGGGTGGGTCCGGAGCCTCTACAATACAGCAATCGCCCCCTGCCGGGCAGTGAACCACCAGCGAATGGCCCGCATTGGCGTAGGCCAATTGCCGGTTGATGCCGTCGTAGTGGCCCAGAAAGACAGTAATGAATTTGCCCACATCCGAGAGATCGTCGTAGAGGTCCCGGTTGACTTGGGTCATGGCAGCTTCGGGGGAGTAGAGCCGCTGGGTCGCGCCCTGCAGCGCTGTGCGCGCCGAAGTCATAATCATTGCCGCTGGCAGTCCTTTGCCACTTACGTCGGCCACCATAAAGATCAACTGATCCTTTTCAACCAGGCGGAAGTCGTAGAAATCCCCGCCGATCTCCTTGGCCGGTCGGCAATGGCTGAATATCTCCAGCCCGGCCACGGCTGGCGCGGTGCGCTCAATCAGATGTTTTTGAATGGTAGCGGCTTCGGCCATCTCGCCGGAAACCGATGCCGCGCCCTGCTGCTGCATATTTTGACGCTGGCGCAGCAGGGCCGCGATGCGGGCTTTCAGTTCGGTCATCGCAAAGGGCTTGGCCAGATAATCCACCCCGCCCGCCTCAAAACCGGTCAGCCGATCTTCCAGCGTGCCTCGGGCCGTCAAAAAAATAATCGGCACAGCCGCGGTGCGCGGGTCTTCCTGTAGCTTGCGGCTGATCTCAAAGCCGGTCATACCCGGCAACTGCACATCGAGCAGAATCAGATCCAATTGGCCTGCCCGGGAAGCCGCGGCCAGACCGCTCGCGCCGTCTTCGGCGGTTTCGATGCGATAGCCATCGGTGGACAGTTCGTAGGCGACCAACTCCCGCAGGGAGGGATCGTCTTCGACGTAAAGAATGGAAGCACTCATCAAAAAAAACTCCTGTGCAGTTCGTGCGTCGTGGCCGGTCTACGCCGTTGCGGTAGACCTGTCGAAGTGGCGCGCTGCTTCGTCCACATCGGAAAAAATGGGGAAGACCCGATCCAGCCGGGTCAACTCGAAGATGACCCGCACAGGCTGGCGCAGGGCACAGAGCAGGAGATCGCCCTCCGCTTCCCGTGTCAGCTTCATACCCCGCACCAGCGCGGCCAGGGCTGTGGAATCGATGAAGTTGACACCGCTCAGGTCGATAATCAGATGGGAGCGGCCCGCGGCCTGTTCAGCATCCAGCCAACTGCGCACCTGAGATTCCTCGTAGGCATCGAAGCGCCCTTCCAAAGCCAACAGGCCGATGCTGCCATCTGCCAACACACTGGGTTTCACATTCATTGGATCACCTTCCCTGTACGATTGAGCCGAATCAACAAACTGTCAGAAGTTCGATTCCTACTGAGAAGTCGAACTCCTTTTCTTTGCCCCGTCAACGGCTGGGCAGCCCTTCCAGATGGATCAGATACCAGTCCACCACATCGGCGATGGGCAGCCCCCGCGACGCATGGAAGTTGCGCATCCCCATTTCCTTACGATAGTCCGAGTTGGCCAGGATGCGCTCGATGGCGTCGGCCAGACTTTCCACATCGCCGGGCGTGAAAAACTCACCCGTATAGCCCTCTTCGCTGATCACTTCGGCAAAGTCACCGATTTTGGGCAGCACGACCGCTTTGCCGTAATCCCCGGCCTGGTGCAGCACGCCGGAACTGCCGGTGGTACTGGTGTAGGGGAATACGGCCACCGCGGCCTCCTGAAAGATGCGGGGCACGTCTTCCTCGGCCACATATCCGGTGAAGCGCAGATTGTCCAGGTGGGCGTAATGCTCCTCCACCCCGGCCAGATAGCCCGCCGCGTTCGGGCTGTCGGTCCCGGCCACCACCACTTCCAGCGGCTCACTCCCCCGCTGAATAAGGAGTTGGACGGCTTCAATCATCTCCTCGACTTTTTTGTAGGTGCCGAATTTGCCAAAGGCCATTATCTGTTTGGGGCCGTCCGGCAGGTCAAAGGAAGGCTCTTCCATTTCGTCGTCGAAGCTGCCGTGTGGGGCCAGCAGCACATTCTCGGCCCGGTATTTGGCCCGCAGAATCTCCACATATTTGGGAATCGTCAGCGCCACCAGATCGGCCTGGAGTACCAGCCACGTCACCACCGCACCGATAGCCCGCATCAGCCACTCCACCAGCCGGTTGCCCGCATAGCCAGCGCTCTGCAGATCGACGGTTTCCATAATGTTATGGAGCAGGACAACTGTGCGATAGCCGGAGAGTTTGAGCAGTAGAGGCGTCAACAGGCCGAGAGTGGCCGGGATTTTGCTGCCACCAAATGTGGCAAATTGGATGTTGAAAAATACGGCATCGGGTTTCTCCCGGCGCACAGTCTGGACAATGCCCAGCGGATTGCCTATCCCATCAAAACGCCAGCAGGGGACAATCCGCAGGGCAGCGACCCCGTCGGTGGCCGGCTCGTCGCTATAGACTTCGCCCGCGGGCAGCTCGTCGGCCAGCAGGACGACTTCGCTCACTTCCGGCTTGGCGCGCAGGGCACGCACAAAGTGATAGGCATATTCGTTCAGGCTGCCCTTGCCGGGCGGATAGGTGGTGACGAGGGCAATACGCATAGGATTCTCCGGTTTGTGTCCATGCCCAAATGGGCACAATGAAAGATGAAAGTTTGTATACACGGATAGAAAGGAACACAGATTCTCTACTGATCCGTCTTCCTTTCTATCCGTGTATACAAACTGTTTTCAGGTCAGGCATTGGCGTAGACGCCGCGCAGGTCGTTGAGTTTGATGCGGGCCAGATCGCGCAGGAAGCGCTGGGCCTCTTTGGTGGTGTCCACTTTGGAGCCGGGCGCATCGATCCACTGCACAGGCTGCTCGGCGATGCGATAGCCAAATTTGGCGGCCAGATAGAGAATCTCCAGGTCGAAAGAAAAACCCATAATCGTCTGGGCGTTGTAGATGCGCATGGCCGCTTCCCGGCGGAAGAGTTTGAATCCGCATTGGGTGTCCTGCACACCGATGCGGAAGACATTCTGTACAATCCAGCGCAGACCGCCGCTGAGCAGACGGCGCAGGGGCGACCGCTTGGCCTCCTGTGCGCCAGCCGCGGCCCGGGAGCCGATGACCAGATCGTACCCCTCGTCCATGCGGTTGAGCAGATTCTCCAACTCTTCGATGGGTGTGGAGTTGTCGGCGTCGGCGAAGAGAATGAACTCGCCTTTGGCCGCCAGCACCCCCCGCTGCACAGCGCTGCCTTTGCCTCCGTTGCGCTCGGCCACCAGCACCCGCACATTCGCCATCTGTAGCTCCTGCACAATTTTCACAGTGTCGTCGGTAGAGCCGTCGTCGGCAATGATCAGCTCCCAGGCCACGCCCAGCCCGGAGCAGTAGGAGGCCATCGCGCCGATCGTCGGCACAATGCGTTCGGATTCGTTGTAGGCCGGGATCACCACCGAAATCACCGGGTTGCCACTGATGGGCTGATTCTTCCACTGAAGATAGGATGTGTAGGATTCACTGAATTGGGAAGCCACCGGCTGGTCCTTTCTATCGAAAAAAATCCGCTGCCATCGCAGCACACTATAAATGATAATTATCTTACACGAAAACAACATTCACATCAATGGGCCATTAAACGCGCATAAAAATTCTGCGCCCAAACCACAAAACCAGCGCCAATAGGCCAACACCCCCCGCCAGCACCGCCAACCAGAAGGGTTTGACGAAACGCCGCCAGCCGGGAATGGGTTCGACGGTCAGGTCCGCGTCCGGGGCCAGCAGAAGCGCCGCTGGCTTGAAGCTGCCATCCAGACGCACGACGCCCAGCCGGGCCTGTTTGGCGCTGACCCAGGGCAACCGGTATTGGGGCAGAGTCACATTTTCGTATTCGTGGAGCGTCCAGGCCAGATAGCCAGCGGAGCGGAAACGCCGTTCTGCCGAGAGAATGCCCGCGTAGTAGGCGGCCTGCTCCGCTTCCGTATGACCGTCGGGCCAGAGACTGTTCCAGGTGGACATCCCGAATTCACCCAGCAGGACAGGTTTGTTGGGAAGAGCGTCAGCCAGCAACTGCCACGTATTCGGCAAATCCTGCGCTGTGCCGAAGTAATGGAAAGAGACGAAATCGAGCTGGGCCGAGACCGGCGAGCGGGCCGCGTAGTCGGCGGAGAACCAGCCCACAGTGAGCAGATGGTTGGGGTCGCGGCGGCGCACCTCCCGCCCCACGTGGAGCAGCCAGGCGTCCACTCGCTGGGCAGTATTGAAGCCAGCGTCCGTATCCGCTTCGTTCTTCAAATCCCAGGCCAGGAGCGCGGGGTGGTTGGCGAAGGAGGGAACAATCGCGGCCAGATAGCGGTCATCTGCGGGCCAGTTAGCCGGGTGGTGATCCGTGCGGTGGTCGAAGAGGGTGACGATCACCTGCACATCCGCGGCTGCGGCCTGATCCAGAAAATCGTTCAGCCCATCCCGAATCTGATCAAGCGTCACATCCCCGCCGTAGTCGCCGGTCAGTGCCGGGCCGGAGAGACCCTTCGGGTCCACAAAAGGCACGAAGACGCGCAGGGTATTCAGCCCCAACCGGCGGGCCAGGGCCAGGTCAGCGGCGGTGACCGCGTGGTCGTAATTCGGCCAGAATTCAGCCCAGGCGGCTTCTTGCGGATAGTAATTGACCCCAGCAATGACAAAAGGTTCGTCGCCCCGGCGCAGTTCACTTCCGACTGCCCGCACAAAAGGGCTGGCCGGGTTGCTGGCTGCAGCCAGGGGCAGATTGGCCTTCTCGGCCTCGCCCGTGCGCCGCAGGTGAATAATGCGCCAGTTGCCGTCCTGCAGCAGCATCAGCATCTGCCAGACGTCAGCGCTCTCCACCAGTTGGGAAAGGCCGCTGTCGCCCCGGCGAATGTGCTGGACCAGACGGCTATCGTAATCGGTGAAGGCGACAATCGAGCCGTCGTCGGAATAGAAGTAGAGTTCCAGTTCGTGATGCAGATTGGTGCGGTTGACCTGCCAGCCCGCCGCGACGGTTTCGGTGAGGGTGCGGCTCACCTGTGCCAGGGCCTGGCCGGTAAAGTACGTCTGCAATCCATAGGGCTGGCCCAGTTCGTAGGCGATGCCCAACTGCGCCCAGGCCCGCAGATAGGCGTCGCTGATGGCATCTCGGGTGGGCGGCTCCATCTGCCGGGCATCCTCCACATTCGGGTGATCGGCCATCCAATGCAGCCGCTCGTCGATGTCCGCGGGCAGAGCGGGGATCAGATTGAGCGCGCTGGCCGGGTCTGCGCCGCTGTTGAAATGGAGCGTCACCCGGCCCAGGAGCAGAATCGTCCCGGCCACGGCCAAGGCCGCCAGCACGACCAGCCCGGCCCAGATCAGCAGCTTCAGACGGCTCTTGGCAATCATCGGAGGCGCACCCAAAAACCATTCCAGCCCGTTCCGGTCCCCACGGCAGTCTCCACCTCGTATTCACCCGGCATCAGTTCGCTGCGCCGGATTTGGATGTGTGCATAGCCAAACTCGGCCACGGCGTCCCATTCCGACGGCATCCCGTCCGGGTCTGTGATTGTGAAACCCACAGGCGTCCCATCGGGGATAAACTGGCCGATGGGGCCGAGCAATGGCCCACCGCGGATGACCAGAAAATCGTCGGTCAATTCGACAGTGACAGGAATGGGACGCACAGCCGGGCCAGGGGTGAACGTTAGGGTCAGGGGCTGGCTGAGAACGTCCACAATCTGCGCCTGGACGGTGAGCGTGCCCGGCGCGCCGGGGCTTTGCAGGCTGGCGTAGATGCGCCCGTCCTGGGTGACGGTGGGGATCATCCGGCGGCTGCCGTCGGAACTTTCGGCCAGCAATTGGACGCTGGTTCCGTCCAGCAGCAGATTGTCATACTGATCCCGAATCTGCTCGCTGCTGATGGCTACGGTCTGGCGGCCATCGGCCACGGCTGTTTCCGGCTCGGCGTAGAGGCGGAAGGGGAGCGGCGGGCCAGGCACTTCCAGTACATCCCGCTCCGGGCTGCTGGCCTCGCCCGCGTTGACGGAGAGAAATGTGCGGCCAGCTTTTGTGCGGCTGTCGATGCGCGCCCAGGCAAAGAGCCGCTCGATTTTTGTCTCTTTCGTTTCCGGATTGGCCAGAGAATCGCCGCCATCCGGCGCGGGGTGCTGGGCGCGTATGGTGACGGGAAAGCCATCGGCCAGGGGGTTGCCGTAGCGGTCTGTGGGGACAGCCACCAGCATTGTCCAGTGCTCCTCGTCGGCCACAATTGAGCGGGGACCGACCAGGGGCAGAATCGGATCGACGGGTGGGCCAGGCAGAATTGTGGTGGTGGCCTGGGCTTCGTCCTGCCCGGACCGGACGCGAAATTCTACTGCGCCCGCGTGACGGCTGTAGATGGGGTCCAAGCCCAGCGTCGCCGTGCCACCGGCCAGCGTCCCGGTGAGAGGCACAGAACCGAAGGTCCCCGTCGCCAGCAGAAAGAGCGGTCCATCCCCATCGGCAGAGACGGTTACAGAAATGGGATCGCCCGCGTTCACTTGGGTCGGTGCGGTGATGGCAAGGGTGCGGATGGAAGCAGACGGCGCGGCTGTGTCCGATTGGCTGCATGCGGCCAGGAAGAAAGCGAAGGCAAAAGGCAAAAGGGAAAGGCAAAAGGCGGCTCCCACCCGACACTGGACACGGGATACCTGACACCCGCCATTTGACACTCGCCATCCCCGCCGCGCGATCTTTTTCACTTAGCGCCCCCCCGCAAAGTAGTGGACACTGACCCGCAGAAAGGCATAGCCGTAGCCCGGCGGCACGGAAATGAAATCTGCCCGCACGCCTTTCCGCGCTGTCTCTTCGGCCAAAATGTTGCTGTAGACATTGCCCGGCAGCCTCAGGGGAGTGACCGCTTCGTTGGGTGTCACGGGCACGCGAAAGGGCAGGCCGCGCTGGGAGCGCACCCCCTCGCGCAGGAAGTGGTGGTCCACCCACAGCACCTGGCCCGCTTCGTCGTAGAGGGTGACGAAGAGGTGGGGGATGACCGCCTCGTCCAGCCCGCTGTTGATCAGTTCCCCCTGCACAGCCAGTCCGTCTTCGCTCTCCACAACCGTCAGATGCTGCACGCCCAGACTGCGGCCCAGATCCCGGCCTGTGACCACTGCTTTGGCAAAGACCGCAAAGCGGCCCAATTGCACATCGGACGGCAACAGATAGTCCCACACAGTGCCCGGCGCGAAGGAGAGGGATTCTGCGGCCTCTTCCAGGGCCAGCCCGGCCACCCCTTCAAAGTCTATACGAAAGGGGGTGATTTCCAGGGGCAGGAGTTTGTGCATCATCCCCGCACCTGCGTTGTACCAGGTCAGCAACTCAGTCTCGTCGTCGTAGATCAGCCCGGTCACCGTCACATCCGCCGGGTCCACATCCGTATTCATCAACTCGCCCACCAGACTGAAACGCCCGTTGCCGTCCACCAGCAGGTCGGCAGAGAGAATCTCCAATTCGGGTCGGTCCAGCACATCGGCGAAATCGGTGACCGCACTGGTGACCCGGCGGCGACCCGCGGAGAGATAGTCCACGCCGGTCTGGCGCAGGAATTGCTCCGGCGGAACCCGGATGTCCACCGCCTGGGGTTCGATGACCCAGCCGGTCTGGGGCAGCCGATTGAGGGTGAAGTCGACAGTGTCGGTGTAATAGGAGAGGGCAGTGATATAGCGCACGTCGGCCCGAATCTCTTTGTGGGCCGCTTCGTCCAGCAAAACGGAGGTCTCCACATTCTCCAGTTTGGCGTAGGAGGCCACCAGCCCGCTCTGCACCGACTGCTCCAGCATAAACTGCTCAAAGTCGGGCCGGGTCTGGGGGTTGAGCCGGGCGTAGGCATCGCGGAAACGGCGGAAGTCCAGGTCGTCGTACCAGGCTTCGACGATGCGCTGCGGGTCGCTCAGACGACTCTGCCACCAGACGCCACCCCAGACCAGCCCGGCCACCACGCCCAGGGCCAGGACCGAAGCGCGCAGATGGCGGGCGCGGGCGTTGGCTGGGGCGAGCAAACGGCTGTAGCGGTCCCAGGCATAGCGCAGCCAGACCTGCCAGGGCGGTTCGGGTCCGCTGCCGTTGGCAGGCAGGGCAGACGCAGCCAGCAGACGACTGTCCAGACGCGCCCAAAGGCGGGCCGTCGGATTGGGCAAAGCGGGGCGGGGCAGGCGGCGCAGCCAGCGTTCCAATCCCAGCAACTCGGCCAGCAGACGCAGGGGATAGGACCACCAGCCCGCGCTCACAGCCAGGATGGCGGCCAGCAGCGCGGCCGGGGGCAGAATACCGAACATCAGCTTCTGATAGGAGGGAATCTCCCGTTTGGGCAGCACCTCTGGCAGGACGGGGATGTCCTCCCGCTCCCAGACGGCGATGCCGTTTTCCAGGAATTGGACCCGATGCCAGCCGTAGAAAAAGAGCAGGGGATCGTAGAATTGGTCGTTGGAGAAGACGTATTTCAGATCGAATTTGTCGGGGACATTCAGGAACTGTTGCAGAGAGCCGATGCCCGGAATGCCTCGGAATTTGGCCCCTTCCAGCCGCTCCACCGGCGTCGTCGTCAGTTCGGGCAGGCGACGGGCCGAGTGGTAGTTGCCGTCCACCTGGGCCGCGGTGGTGTTGGCCGAGAGCCACGCCATCTGGTCGCCGAAACCGAGCGTCAGATAGCGCCAGCGGGTGTGCTGGTCCTTTTCCAGAAAGTTGAGAATGGGCTGGATGTCGATGGGGTCGGGCTGGAAACGGCGGAATTGGGTGAGGCTGACGGTAAAAATCGAGGCAGCCAACAGTCCCACCGCAAAGAAAATCTGTGTGCTGCGCCAGGTCAGATCGCCAAACTGGGCACGAATCCAGGCTGCAACGGTGCGTCGGCGCAGACTCACCACAAACTCCCCGGCCAGGGGCAGCATCAGAATCGACGCCCAAAGGGTGAAGCGGTCCAGGGTGAGAATGTCGAACGCGCCGCCCAGGAGCAGGCGGGGAATGGGCGTCGTGCCGCCTGTGCCCAGCAGGGCCAGGAGGGCAATGGAGGCGGTCAAGGGCCAGGCTTTGGTGGTGGCCCCTTTGAAAAAGACGTAGGGGAAGGTGAAGAGGAGCATCCCATAGGGAATGAGCCAGAAGACCAGCCCAGCCGCGGTGTTTTCGATGAAGCTATCCCGGCTGGCGTGGGGGATGGCGACTTGGGTGATGGGGTCCGACGCGCTCCACAGCCAGTAGGGGAGCACCACCACCACCAGCAGGAAAACTGTACCCACTGTAAAGAGGCCAGCCCGCACGGTCGGCGAGAGGATGCGGCGCAGGCGGCGGACGATCAGCCCTTTCCAGTTGGCTCTGGTCACAAAGCGGGGCTGCTCTGCGGGTTCGTCGGGCAGCGCGATGCGAAAGTGCTCAACCAGCCCCAGGACAATCACCGGCGCGGTGATGAAGACCGAGCCGAAGAGAGTTGTCACGTGATGGGCGCCGGTGGTGGCCGCGGTGAGTGCCCAGGAGCGGACCAGATGCTTGGGCTTGCCCTCATCGATCCAGGCGAAGGTGTAGGGCAGGGCGTTGAGAAGCAGCCCCAGGGAAAAGGTGGTGGGCAACTGGCCGAAGACGTGGACGGTCTCGGCCATGGCGGAGGAGAAGACCAGCCAGATGGCGGCCCAGCCCGCGGCTTCGTCGCTGACCCAGAGCCGGGCGAAACGGTACATCCCCAGCGTCATCACAACCATTGCCCCGGTCTGCACCAGTGCGAAGGCGTTGCGCAGATCACCGACGAAAAAGGAGACAAAAGCGACTGTCTGTTGGGAGAGGGGGGGATAGCTGGTGAGGGTAAAACCGGTGTACCAGCGGGTGTCCCAGGGTTCAAACCAGCCCCGGGTCCAGTGGTCGGCGAAGAAGATATGGACGTAGGCGTCGTAGGTGTTCTGGTAGGTTCCGTAGAGACTCAGCCCGCCGTGATAGACCAGCGCGCCCAACAGGGCGATGATCAGCAGGGCGCGGGCAAACTGGGCGTCCTGGGCTGGGGATGTCTCCTGGGTTTGGTCGGCTATTTGCGGTGGTGATGACTGCATAGCGCTCGTTGGCTGCTCGATCCGGTACTACATCCATCTTCGCACCTGCGCGTTGCGGATTACATTTCACTCTTGACTATACCACTTTCCGTGAAGTAGTCGTAACTGTTCGCTTACACTTATTTCGGGGAACACGGCCAGGGGCGCTGAATTGTAACAGGGCCTCATTCAATTTTGATGCCATTTTTATTCTTTTTTATTTTCGATTTGATTGTCATTCCCTATGCTAAAGAGAGAGGCGAGCTAATCGGTTCGAATCGTGGCGACACGAAAATGCCTACACAGCCATAGGGGACCCCAGATGATGACGACCAAAACAGAGATGATTGTGCGGGTGGATCGGGATGGCAGCACGGCCGGGCTAGGCGCGCTGCTGGCTGAAATGGAGGAAAATCCACAGGTGGCGGGCATCCTTCTCCTGGCCTGCGACCAGAACGGCTTCCAGCCAGGCTCCGTTGACCGATTGTTGGCGGGCCTGACAAAGCCAGTCTTTGGGGGCATCTTCCCGGAAATACTCCACGGCAATGAAAAACTTTCCCTGGGCACAATCGCGGTTGGCCTGCGCCACACCCCCCGTCTGCTGACTGTGCCCAGCTTGAGCGACCCCAGCTTTGACTTTGACACGTATCTGGACAGCCATTCCAGCCAATTGGGCCAGGGCCAGACAATGTTTGTCTGGGTGGATGGGTTGGCCGCGCGCATCGGCGGGCTGATGGAAAGCCTCTTTCACATCTTTGGTCTGGAACAAAACTATATCGGCGGTGGGGCTGGCTCTCTCAGCTTTGAACAAAAGCCCTGTCTCTTTACCAATCAGGGGCTGATCGGCGACGCGGCTGTGCTGGCCGTGCTGGACATCCCCAGCGGTATCGGCGTCAGCCACGGCTGGACACCTATCAGCGGTCCTCACAAAGTGACCCACTCGGAGGGGGCTGTCATCCACAGTCTGAATTGGCGGCCCGCTTTTGATGTCTATCGGGAGGCCATCGCCCAGGCAACCGGCCAAACTGTGACGAGAGAGAATTTCTTCGCCTTGTCGAAAAGCCATCCCTTCGGTATCATCCGGTTGGGAGACGAGATGGTTGTGCGGGATCCGATTGTGGTTCGGGAGGATGGCGCGCTGGTCTGTGTGGGCGAAGTGCCCCAGGAAAGTCACGTGGACATCCTGACAGGCGATCCCATTTCTTTGGTAGAGGCAGCCCGACGCGCTGTGGCACTGGGGCAAGCGGCGCTGAAGACAGCGGCGCTGGGAACAGCCGAGCCATCCCATTTCACATTTTTTGTGGATTGCATCTCCCGTGTCCTCTTTCTGGAAGACGGTTTCAGCGAGGAACTGGCCGCGGTTCAGTCGCCTGGCGTGCCTCTGGTGGGCGTGCTCTCGCTGGGAGAAGTCGCCAATTCCGGTCACAGCTATCTGGAGTTCTACAACAAAACCGCGGTGGTGGGTATTCTGGGGGTGTGAATGATCGATCCGTTGAGCCTGACCCAAATTCAATACGAACTGGCCATGTCCGTCGGTACAAGCCTGGATATGGAAGAGATGATGAAGAGCGCGCTGGGCGCGTTTCTGCGCAAGCTGGGTGGGACGGCCATCGGTGTCCATTGGCTGCCGGGATGGAACGGGGAGCCAACAACCGCGCCCATCACATTTCCCCGGGGCGCGATTCGCGCAGCGGCCTATGCCCAGGCAACCGAACATCTGCCCACGGCTGTGGACAAAGAGGGCTGGCGAAAATTGCGCGGCGCGCTGCCCCAGCAAGGCGGCACAGAGACGAGCGGATTCTTTCACATTCTGGAATTGCCGGGCATCGGTGTGTTGATCCTTACCCGCCAGGCTGGGCCGTTGGAGCCGGTGATCGTGGATGCATTGCAGCCTCTGCTGGCGCGCCTGGTCAATGCCTGCCTGGCCTGTCGCCAGAACGAAGAATTGGCCGAGGCCCATCAGGAGAGCATCCGCACAAACCGCACGCTCACCCACGTCCGCCACAAGCTGGAGGAGTTGGCGAATCGCAACCAGGCCATCCTCGACGCCATCCCCGACTGGATGTTCGTCCTGAATCGAGAGGGACACATTCAAGATTACAAGCTGAACGATTCGACGGCTGCCGGGCGATTTGTGATGAATCTTCTGCACGAGGGAAACAGCATCGATGAGATTTTGTATGACACACTTGCCAGGCAAACCCACCAGGCCATCCAACAGGCATTGAGAAGCGGCAAGCTCCAAACCATCGAAACCAACTTTGATTTTGGGGAAGGTGGAATTGTGGAAATGGAGGCCCGACTGGTGGTCAGCGGGCCGGACGAAGTGCTGGCGATTGTCCAGGACATCAGCGAACGCAAGCGGCTCTCTGCCCGGTTGGAGGATTTGGCCCGTTTCCCCGCCGAAAGCCCCAACCCGGTGATGCGCATCGGGCGGGACGGGCAGGTTCTCTTTGCCAACCAGACGAGCCAACCGATTTTGGCCGCCTGGGAGCAGAATGGGCAGGTGCGGGTTCCCAACGACTGTCTTGACACTTTGGGCCAGGCAATAGCAAACAGCACAACCACCGAACTGGAGAAAGAGATCGGCGAGCGAGTCTATCTGCTGACAGTTGCGCCTGTGGTCAACGCGGAATATGTCAATCTGTACGCCCAGGACATCACCGAACGGTATCGATCCGAGGAAGTGCTGGCCCAGGAGCGCAATCTGCTGCGCACATTTATCGACAATCTGCCGGATCAGGTCTATGTGAAAGATATGGAGAGCCGCTTTTTGCTCAACAACCCTGCGGTGCTGTGGGCGCTGGGTGCAGAGAGCGACGAGGAGGTGGTGGGAAAAACCGACTTCGATTTCCATAGCCCCGAGTTGGCCGCGGAGTTCTTTGCGGATGAACAGCGAATTCTGGCGGGCGGTCAGCCAGTGCTCAACAAAGAGGAACGGATTGTAGCCAGTGACGGCCAGGAGTATTGGCTCGCCAGCACAAAAGTGCCACTCTACGATCAGAAGCAGGAGATCGTCGGTCTGATCGGCATCAATCGCAACATCACCGAGGCCAAACAGGCGGCGGACGCGCTGCGCCAGGCCGCGGCCCAGAATCAGTTGTTGGCCCAGGCGATGGAGGCAGCCTCGGATGGGATTATCATCACCGACGCCCACCAGCCAGACAATCCGGTCATCTACGCCAACCCGGCTTTTTCCCGCATCACCGGCTATTCCAACGAAGATATTGTCGGGCGCAACTGCCGCTTTCTGCAAGGACCAGAGACCGATCAGGAACAGTTGAACCAACTGCGCCAGGCCATCCGGGAGAAGCGCAGCACAGCAGTGACGCTGCTCAACTACCGTAAAGATGGCAGCCCCTTTTTGAACGAACTCACGATTTCTCCTGTCTTTTCGACGGAAGGTGCGCTGACCCATTTTGTGGGCATTCAGACCGACATCAGCGAACGGCGCAAGATGGCCGACACATTGAAGGCCGTGCTGGATACAGTGGGCGAAGGAATCGTCTCGGCAGACGACAACGGGATGATTGTGATGGTGAACCCGGAGATTCAGCGCATCTTTGGCTATCAGACCGAAGAACTGATGGGCCAATCTCTGGTGATGCTCATGCCCGCAGACTACCGGGACGCACACCAGGCGGGGATGGCCCGCTATCTTGCGTCGGGGATTCCCCACGTCCTCGGCAAGCGGCTGGAACTGGAGGGGCTGCGCAAGAATGGGCAGGTCTTCCCCCTGGAAATCTACATCAGCGAGACACGGATTGCTGAGCAGCATCTCTTCACCGCATCCATCCGGGACATTACCCAGCGCAAAGAATACGACCGGATGCGGGACGATTTCGTCTCCACCGTCAGCCACGAGCTGCGCACCCCCCTGGCCTCGGTGATGGGCTGGACGGAAACCCTGCTTTCGGAGAAACCCGGCCCCCTCACCGATCTGCAAAAGCGTTTTCTGGGGATTGTCTACGACAGTTCAGGGCGGCTCAACCGGCTGATCGAAGAGATTCTGACTGTCTCGCGCATCCAGCGGGGCACGCTCCAACTAAACCGCAAAGAGTTCTCGCCACGGGAGTCGATGGCGGGCGTGGGCGAAATGTTGAAGTCTGTGGCCGAACCCAAAGGCATTGCCGTCGACTATCAGGAGCATTGGCCGCCCAATGTGCGTCTGCTCGGCGATCCGGACCGCATCGAGCAGGTCTTGACCAATTTGATCAGCAACGCCATCAAATTCAGCCCCGGGGGCGGAACCGTCACCGTAGAATCCACCGAGGCAGAGGGCTGCTGGCGGGTGACGGTGCGGGATCAGGGCATCGGCATTCCGGCTGCCGAACTGCCCCAACTCTTCGAGCGCTTCTACCGGGCCAGCAACGCCAACGAAGCCCAAATCCAGGGAACCGGGCTGGGTCTGTACGTCTGCAAAGCGATTGTGGAAGGGCACGGGGGCGAAATTGGGGTCGAGAGCGTGCAGGACGAAGGCACGACGGTCTGGTTTACCCTGCCGGCCTGAAAGAGAGAAGCATGCAAAGAGAAAGGTGAGATCAGCGGCTGATCTCACCTTTCTCTTTGCACCAGACCAATTGTAGAGAGGCCGTTCTATCTATGCTCCTACCCCTTCACCGAGCCGGCCAGCAGTCCGCGCACAAAGAAGCGCTGGAGCGAGAAGAAGACGACCAGCGGCAGAACCATCGAGACAAAAGCACCCGCGGTCAGCAGATGCCAGTCGTTGCCCCGTGACCCTACCATCTCGGCCAAACGCATAGTCAGCACCTGCACATCTGGCTTGGCTCCAATGAAGATGAGCGCGACCAGATAGTCGTTCCAGGTCCACAGGAACTGAAAGATGGCAAAGGAAGCCAGGGCGGGCACGGAAAGTGGCAAGATCAGGCGGACAAAAATGGTAAAGTGGGACGCGCCGTCGATGAAGGCCGATTCCAGAATGTCCCTGGGCAGCCCGCGAATGTAGTTGAAGAGCAGATAGGTGGCCAGAGGCAGGCCAAAGCCCGTGTGGGCCAGCCAGATACCCAGGAATGTGCCGTTCAAATTCAGTCTCACATAGTCCTGCAGAATCGGAACCAGCGCAATCTGAAGAGGAACGACCAGCAAGGCCACGACCATCACAAAGAGAACGCGCCGACCGGAGAAGCGCATCCAGGCAAAGCCATAGGCGGCAAAGGCAGCGATGAGGATGGGGATCAGCGTTGAGGGAATCGTCACCGTCAGGCTGTTGAGGAAGGCCCCCACAAAGTTGTCCGCCTGCTCTGTTTTGATCGTACCATCGGGCTGGCGGACTTCAAAGGTTTTCCCTCCTAACACCTGCCCATAATTTTCCAGGGTGAAGTTGAAGTTGCTGGTCCACTTGTATGCCTGGATTTCCACTTTGCCGATCCGTTTGTTGCCAATCCAAAAGACGCGTGTTCCGTTGTCCAGGGTAATACCGTTGCGGAACTCTTCGAAGGTGCCCTGCGCGCCTTCGATATTCATCACGCCGTCCCGATCCCAGTTCGGATCGGGATCAATCACCCGGTCGGTCATCCACGCCCGGTGAGGTACAATCGACCACCAGCCGCTTGTCTGAATGTCAAAACGGGTGCGGAAGGAGGAAACCAGCAGGGCAAAAGTGGGCAACAGCCAGATGAGAATCAGCAACAGCAAAGAGCCATTGATTAAAATCGGGCCGAGCTTGCTGGTCTTCTTGATTTTTTTGGCGGAGCTTGCTGTTGCCATTAGAAGGCCTCCTGATCGTTCAACTGTCGAAGGTTGTAAATCATCACCGGTATGACTGTTATCAGAAGCACAATCGCAATGGCAGAGCCAAAACCCGCGTTCTGATTTGTAAAGTATTCCCGGTAGTATTGGGTGGCGATCACCTGTGTGCCAAACTGTCCGCCGGTCATCACCTGCACCACATCAAAGATTTTCAGTGAGAAAATGATAATTGTGGTGGAAACGGTGATGATCGTTCCCATAATGTAGGGAATCATAATGCGGAAAAAGACCTGAATCTCCGTCGCGCCGTCCACGCGACCGGCTTCCAGAATCTCGCCTGGGATGCCTTTGATGGCCGCGGAAAAGAGAACCATCGCAAAGCCCGATTGCAGCCAGACCATCACCACAATCAGAAAGAGATTGTTCCAGGGTGCGATCTCGGCCGCAGCCTTCCAGGCCACCGGGTTGTTGCCGGTCACTCCGGTGTAGATGGCATTAAGCAGGCCCACATTGGGATTCACCTCGTACATCATATTCCAGATGACGCCCGCGCCCACCATCGAAATCGCCATAGGCATAAAGATCACCGACTTGGCGATATTCTCGAAGCGGCTACGATCCGCCAAAATCGCTACCAGCAGACCGAAAATGACCGAAGCTGTAGCGCCAAAGAGAATCCAGAGTATATTGTTGCGGAAAGCTGTGAACATATTGCGGGTGGTAAAGACCGCAATGTAGTTGCTCAGTCCCACAAAATCAACCCCATTGCGGTCCAGAAGGCTGATCCAGAGGGTGCGCAGGGAGGGCACGGCCAGATACCAGAGCAGAATCGCCACTGCGGGTCCGACAAAGATAAATGGCTGAATGCGTGCGCGCCAGGTATCCCCCAAACGGTCTACTAAGCTATTGGCGACCAGATAGAGAGCCGCAACGCCGCCCACACCCCACACAATCGCCACAATCGCGATGACAATTTTGGGTGCGTCACTATCCCGCAGGAAAAAGAAGCCCCAATAAAGAACGAGAAATGTAGCCAGCGGAATGGCAAGTGCTGTGAACAGGCCAATGGCGTTAACGCTCAACCATTGCACAGGCCCCCCTGGCTGTCGGGGTTTTTCCGAAGATCGCTGCATAGGGTACCTCCTTGGCAATTCGTCATGGATGTTAAAGTTCAACTTTCTCGGAAGAGTCGAACTTTTGTTAGTCGAACTTCTGCCAACCCCGCCCGGCAGATAAGACGAGTGGGGTTGCCATTGATGGACAACCCCACTCGTCTTACCTATCGCGTACACTTACCAGCCATGTACTCAGCCGAGTGGTCGTTCAAACTAGCGCGGCCAGGAAGCGTCGATTTCCGCCAGAACTGTGTCCAGATCGGCAGCACCGGAGAAGTAATCGGTCATACCCTTCCAGAAGGAGCCAGCACCCACTTCGCCGGGCATCAGGTCAGAGCCGTCGAAGCGCACGGATGTGGCGTTGTTCACCAGACCAGCGATGTCCCGCTCCAGATCGCTACCGTACCAGTCCAGTTGTACATCTTTCTGGGGACCCAACGCGCCGCCAGCAGCCAGCCAGCCCTTGACGCCTTCGCCTGTGCTGAAGAACTGCATCACAGCACGAACCTCAGGCCGATCGGTCATAGCGGCCATAATATCGCCAGCGACCAGGAAGGGGCTGCCGTATTCGGCATCGATGCCAGGCAGGTAGAAGACGCCGTAGTCCACGCCGTATTCGGTTCCTTCGGGGAAGAAACTGGTGATGAAGTTGCCCTGCTTGTGCAGCCAGCAGGTGGGCGGATCCTGGAACATACCCGTGGGGGCATCGCCAAAGAAGGTGGTGACAATGGCCGCACGTCCGCCGCTGACCATCGAATCGTCGTTCCAAATGGTGGCAAAGGACTCGATGGCATTCTTGACTTCGGGGGATTCGAAGGGCAGCTCACCCAACACCCAGGCGTCGTAGTTCTCCAGGGAGGTGGTGCGCAGCATGAATTCTTCGGTCCAGTCGGTGGCGGCCCAACCCGTGGCAGCACCAGACTCGATGCCGACACACCAGGGCGTGTCGCCGTCAGAGACGATCATATCCTGCAGGGCCTGCAATTCTTCCCAGGTGGTGGGAATCGGATAGCCAGCGGCATCAAAAGATGCTTTGGGATACCAGACCAGGGACTTGGCGTTGAAGCGCTGCCAGACGCCATACTGGGCCGGGCCATCCGGGCCTTCCATTGTAGCCATATCCAGCCAGGATTGCAGATAGTTCTCGGCCAGCCAGGCTTCGGGGATCATCACAGTGGCAGGGACGACTTTGCCCTGCTTGGCGAATGTGCCCAACAGCCCGGGCTGGGGGAAGTCCACAATGTCGGGGGCGTCACCGGCCTGCACGCGCACAGTGATGGACGCCTCGAATTCTTTCGAGCCTTCGTACTGAATGTCGATGCCCGTGGCCTCTTCAAACGCGGCCATCGAATTGTCAAATTTGACCGCGTCCTCGTCGGTGAAAGGGCCAGTCATTGTGACAATCGTGCCTTCGTAGTCGCCGTGATAGGCAGCGGCCAATTCAGTCAGACCCTTGGCCATAGCAGCCTCTTCACCGGGGTGGGCGTCTTCCTCGGCAGCAGCAGCGGTAGGAGCAGCTTCAGCCTCCTCGGCCACTTCCGCAGTGGGGGCAGCTTCCTCGGCAGCCGGTTCGGCGGCAGGCTCAGCCGTAGGGGTGGCGGCTGGGCAGGCTGCCAACAGCAGCGAAGCCACCAGCAGCAGCACAAATAGGGGTGCAAACTTGCGGTTCATGTAGGTTTCTCCTTACATGGGGTAAATGGAAAACGGTTGCCGGAATGGTTCCGGCCCTGCATAGACTCGGTTGACGTCCGTAACGATCATCTTCCGAGAGAAAATACAGAACTATCAACAGAAATATCAGATGGAAGTGACAAGCCGTGTAGAAGTTCAGGCCCTATCAGCTTCCCTACCTCACCCCCTTTCTGTCAGGGCCAACGCCCCACAGCTCTCCCGCACAACCAACTCGACAGCCAATTGGCGGGATGTCCGCAACACTTTGTCGCCCTGCATCAGCCGGGTGACAAGCTCAGCGGCCTGGCGGCCCATCTCCTGCATAGGCTGGCGCACAGTTGTCAGCCCGACCAGAGAGGCCATTTCGATGTCATCGAAGCCGACCACTGCCAGATCGCCGGGAACAGTCAACCCGTGCTTGCGGGCACACTCCATTACGCCAAGCCCGATCACATCGCTGGCCGCAAAGATTGCCGTGGGCCGATCCGCCCGGTTGAGCAGCCGTTCCGCAGCGATCGCGCCCCGTTCCCGGCTGTGCTGACCACTCTCCGAGACCAGAGCCGGGTCAAAGGGAATCCCGGCTTCCAGCAGCGCCCGCTGATAGCCCCGCTGTCGATCCGCGCCCGGCTCGTTGCCGCCGCTGCCGTTGGGCGGTTCCGTGTGATCCAAAATATAGCCGATGCGTGTGTGCCCCAGGTTCAGCAGGTGTTTCGTCGCCAGATAGCCGCCTTCCACATTGTCCACAAAGACCGACGGGATGCGGGCATCCTCAAAGTCGGCAATCACCACCGGGATATTATAGCGCCGAAAGCGCTGCAAAAAACGTTCCTGGGGAGTAAAGGAGATCACAATCAGCCCATCGCAGCGCCGCCCGTGGGAGAGATTTTCCAGCAGGGTTTCCCGCCGCTTGGGCGATTCCAGAGTGAAAATCGTCAAGTCCAGCCCGGCCTGGGCCAGAAAACGCTCGATTCCCTGGAGTACGGTGACTTGAAAAGGACTGGTCAGATAGCTGAGAACTACGCCCACAGTCTGCACGTGGCTGCGCGACAAATTGCGCGCCAAAATATTGGGTTTATACCCCAGCGCTTCAATGGCATCCAATACGCGGATACGGGTCTCCTCGCGCACATTCGTATTCTCGTTGAGAACACGCGAAACTGTGCTGATACCAACACCCGCTGCTTTGGCAACGTCGTAGATCGTGACAGGCATGGAATTGTACAAGTGAATTCTGATTGATTACGCAAAGTAAAAACGAAGCATTTTTACACAGAGCCAGCACAGTCTATGGGGTATAATGTCTCGATTGGGGGGTAAAGAGACACCGACTGTTATTTGAAAGCGGCTGCGTGAAAGCGCTTTCAAAAAGTATATCTAAAAAAGGCTATGCTGTCAAGTCTTTCCTGATCCGAATCTTTGGGGAATCCGTAGAAGGCGCAAAAACCGAGTTTTCAGGCGCGTTCACTGAAAGCGCGGCTTTTTCATTGGAGTCAATTGAGAGGAATCTGTAGGGAGCGTCAGAGAGGCTGATATTCCAGGCGGGGAGGACCGCCCAATGCGCCGCCCCGCTGGAAGATGACGACGACCGCATCTGTGCTGTCGAGGGTAAAGGCGGCGCGGCCATCTATCCCCGCCACAGCGACGGTATAGCTGCCGGGTTCCAGGGGGCCAAATTCAACGGCAAAGGGGCCGTAGTCCACCGCGCTGCCGGTCGGGCGCACCAGTTCGCCCACACTTTCCCCGGCCAAAGTGACAGCCACACCGCTCTGTCCCACCACCTGCACCCGCACCAGCCCAGGACGACGCAGCGCGGCCCGGCTGCGCACGTGGACCTGCCAGGGGGGCACAGGCCGGGGAAACGTGACCTGCAAAACCTCGTCCGCCCACACTTCCAGCCCGGCCATCTGCAAATCCCCCGCCACCAGATGGTATACCCCTGGTGCGAGGCCCTCAAAGCGGAAAGCGGCGTCTGCGTCGATGCGGCGGGCCGCGGAAAGCCCCTTGGCGCTGGTCACAATTGCGATGCGACCTTCCTGCCCCGGTGCACGCCCCTGCAAAGCAGCCCTGACCGGTGGCGGAGCAACCGACGGCGTAGCGAGGGCAAAATCCAAGGCCAGCGTACTTTCCCCATCCACCCCCAGCCGCCCGCGGGAAAGGGACTGGTCTGCGTTGGCTCCCGGAGGTGTGACTGTGACGCTGTAGCTGCCGGGGGCCAGTCCCGGAAAACGGAAGCGACCCCGGGGGTCGGTGGTCACACTGCGCCGCCGCCCTTCGCCGTTTTGCAGGGTCACCTGGACCGTCTCCCCGTTGGCGATGCGCCCTTCGATCACCGAAGATCGGGGCACATCCTTGCGGACCACAGGCCGGGAATAGGCAAAGTGGACGTGGGTTTCGCTGGCCCGGCTCACAGGCGCAGTGGCGCGCAGATCTCCCGGCTGGGCGTCGGGCAGCCCCAGCAGTTCCAGATCGTACAATCCGGCTTCCAGGGGACCCGCGCTACAGCGGGCTATGCGATCTTTGCCGCTGCGGATCATCGCCAGCACCCGTTCGCCCCCCACCCAGCGCAGCCGCAAAGAGGGCGCGGCGGCCATATCTGCGGTCAAAGCCACACTGCATTGGAGCATCCCCCCCGGCCCATCGCTGGCTTCGCTGATCTCGTACCCCCAGCCGTGGACGGCCAGGTCCACAGCCACAGTCTGGTCGCCGGCCAGGGCAATGTCGCTCTGACCCCGACCCGGCGGATTTTCCACCCAGACACTGTAGGAGCCAGGGGGGAGGTCCACAAAGCGGTATTCACCGTTGGCCCGGGCGATGGTTTGCAGAAGCAGGCCGCTCTCCAGATTGAGCAGCCGCAAGTCCACACTGGCCCCGCCATGCACCTTTCCGCCGATGATGCCGCCCCCCGCAGGCAAAGACGGGGCAAAAATGCTCAGACTTTCCTGGCTTTCGGCAGAGGGCGCGGGCCTCTCTGGGCTGGCGAGTTGGGGGGTGTGGCGTAGACGTTTGGCCTCGGCCTTTAGGACTGGGACAATCGGCAGGCTGCCGTCCGAATGTTCCGGGCTATACCAGGCGTCGTTCTCCCGCGCGGGGCGGCTGCTGTCCAGGGCCTGGTTTGCCAGCAGCCAGAAGGCCGAGCAGAAAAAATAGTCGGGCGCGGGGGCATAGCGGGCGCTGGTCCCCATCAGCATCCGGCAGGCTTCCAGGGTGTAGGCCATATGCAGGGAAGGGGTAATGGCCGGATAGCGGGTGTCCTCCGCCGCGCCGACAACATAGCCGCCACTGGTGGAAAGAATCGGGATGGCCCGGCCCAACAATTCCACGTGGCGGGCGTGAAGCGGGGCCAGATTGAAGAGTCCCCCGCTCTCTGGCCGAAGGGCTGCGCTGGCTGAAGCACTCTGCTCGGCGGCAAAAGTGCGGCGACGCAGCCGGTTGACATCGCTCAGCGGGCGCTCCTGCCAGGCGTTGCCCTCCCAGGCTTCTTCGGCCAGGGCCAGATAGTAGCTCTGGCTCAGGGGCGCGCCTTCGCTGGTCAGCAAATCCGCGGGATAGTCGGGCGGGCGATTGTAGCCGGGGGTATGCACGGCCTGCCAGATGGGGCCTTGCAGAATATCCCGTTTGCCCTGGCGGATCAGTTCGCTGGTCAAATCCCAGCCGGCAGCCGGGTCCACCGCGGGCAACGCGGGCAGGCCGCCCCGGGTCAACACTTCAGCCAAATCCTGGGCCAGATGGCGGGCCACAAGGCTCTGTGCGTCCGGGGGCAGCACACCGTTGCGCCACTGGGCAGGCAGATCGGGCCGGTGGCTGGTCTCCAGATAGCGGACCCCAGCCCGCACCAATTCATCCACCGCGGCCAGCTCTTCCGCGCCCAATGGGCTGGGATTGGGTGCGGAGCGATAGATGCGTACAATCGGCTGGATGCCCGCGGCCAGGAGTGCTTCGACCAGCGGCAGACTCTCCCGGTGGTCGTTGATCTTGACCCAGGCCGCGCCCAGCGCCCGCAGTTCGGGGAGCCAAAAGGCGCGCACGTGCTGGATGGGGAGTTCGCTGCGCCCCGCGCACCAGTGCAGGCCGATGCCTGTGTCTGCGCTGGGACGGGGGAAGAGGTGAATGTGCATAAGGACATTATACCGACGGGCCATCAATGGCGAAAGCTGCTTTGCCTGTCAGATGGAAATAGGGTATTGTAGGCAGACGTACCAACTTTGAGAAATAGTTGGTGTTAGATAGTGGGGATTGGGCAGTACACAGATGACAGCGAATGATAAGATGTCGCGAATGGTCGGTTCGGACAGGGCCAGGACTCGGACATCAACAAATATTGGATAAGCGTCAACTGTATCGCTCTATCCCCCATATTTGCTGTCATTGATTTTCGGTAGCCCATCAATAGCCAATATCTAATACCCAATTCTGCCTTCGCGAGGGATCCTATGCAATCAGTGCAGGCTGTCGCCAATCGAATTATTGAAAATGTGCAAAAGGTGATCCTGGGCAAGGATCACGAAGTGCGTATGACCCTCGTGGCGTTGCTTTGCGAAGGGCATCTGCTGATCGAAGATGTGCCCGGCGTGGGCAAGACGATGCTGGCCCGCTCCTTCTCCCGCAGCATCGGCTGCGAGTATCGGCGCATCCAGTTCACCCCGGATATGCTGCCCAGCGACGTGACCGGTGTCAGCGTCTACAACCAGAAGACCCAGGAATTCGAGTTCCGCCACGGGCCGATTATGGCCCAGATTGTGCTGGCCGACGAGATCAACCGGGCCACGCCCAAGACCCAATCCGCGCTGTTAGAGGCGATGGAAGAGCGACAGGTGACGGTGGACGGCCAGACCTACGAAATGGCCCGTCCCTTTCTGATTCTGGCCACCCAGAACCCCATCGAATACGAGGGCACTTTTCCCCTGCCCGAAGCCCAGGTGGACCGCTTCCAGATGCGCATCCGGCTGGGCTATCCGGCCAAGAGTCAGGAGATCGAAATTCTGGGCAAGCAGGCCCAGGCCCATCCCATCGATTCGCTGGAACAGGTGGTCAGTGCCGATGAGTTGATGGCCACCCAGGCTGCGATTCGGGAAGTCTATGTGGACGACGCGGTGAAGGAATACATTGTCGATCTGGTGACGGTCACCCGGGATCACCCGGATGTCTATCTGGGCGCAAGCCCCCGGGGCAGTCTCGCCCTCTTCCGGGCAGGTCGGGCCTGGGCCGCGCTGGCCGGACGGGATTATGTGCTGCCCGACGACATCAAACTGCTGGCCGAAGCAACTCTGGCCCACCGACTGATCGTCAGCCCCTCGGCTCGCATCAAAAATGTGGATGCCCGCCAGGTCATCGAAGACGCACTGCAACACACGCCCGTGCCGGGTAGCCGGGTCAAGACCCGCTAATGTCTTCATCGCAACGAAAGCAAAAAACCGAGTTTTTGATACCGACACATTCTCGTGAAATCCGGCGATTTCCGAGAAAAACTCGGTTTTTTCAGCGGACCCAGTAATGTCTCCACGACTTCTCTTTCTGCTCACAGCCCTGGTCTTTGCCTGGCTGTTTGCTTTTAACAGTGGCCGGGAATTGGCCTACAATCTGGCCTATCTACTGACCGGGATTCTGGTCCTGAGCTATGGCTGGGCCTGGAACAGCACCCGCTTTGTGCAGATCAATCGCTACACCCGCGCCCGTCGCAGCCAGGTGGGGCAATTCTTCGAAGAGACTTTCGAGATTCGCAACCGGGGCCGCTTCCCCAAGCTCTGGCTGGAGCTGCGGGACTATTCCACTGTCCCCTTCCACGAAGTGAGCCGGGTGGTGAACAATTTGCAGGGCAAGAACAGCCAGCGCTGGCAGGTTCGCACCCTCTGCCAGCAGCGAGGCCACTTTCGCCTGGGGTCTATGAGCCTGCACAGCGGCGACCCTCTCGGCCTCTTTTCCGTGGGCCAGAACCTCTCCCTCACCAGCGATCTAATCGTCTATCCCGCCACTGTCGAACTCAATACTTTCCAGCCCCCCATCGCCGATCTGGCCGGGGGCGACGCGCGCAGCCGCCGCAGCCAGACCCTGACCACAAATGTCTCCGGCATCCGGGAATACGCGCCGGGCGACAGCTTCAGCCGTATCCACTGGCTGAGCACAGCCCGCACAGGTCGGTTGATGACCAAAGAGTTTGAACTGGACCCGTCAGCCGACATCTGGATTTTTCTGGACCTTTTTCACGAAGTGGAGCAGGCCCTGGCCTGGGAGCCAGAACGCCCGGATGCGGGAGTCTTTTCCCTCTCCCGTCTGCGCCGAGGCGGCAAGCGCTATGACGTGCTGGAACTGCCCCCCAGCACGACCGAATACAGTGTGACCATTGCGGCCAGTGTGGCCCGCTATTTTCTGCTGCGCAATCGGGCGGTGGGGATGATGTGGAACGGCGGGGAGCGTCAGGTGTTGCAGACGGACCGGGGACAGCGCCAGGTGCGCAAGATTTTAGAGTTGATGGCGGTGACGAATGCCAGGGGCGGAATGCCCTTTGACGAGCTACTGCTGACCGACGGGGTGCGGCTGAACCGCAACGATATTGTGGTTGCCATCAGCCCGGACCCACGCCCGGACTGGGCGCGGGCCTTGCGGGAGTTGCGGCGGCGGGGTGTCAACAGCATTGCGGTGGTGCTGGACCCCGGCAGCTTTGGCGGGCGTCGGCCTGTGGACCCGCTGATGCACGAATTGGAGCTGAGCGCCATCCCCACCTACCCAATCAAACGGGGAGATGCGCTTGAGGATGCCCTCAGCCGCACGGCAGGATGGGAGTTCCGCCGCTGGTAGGCGAACCAAAAGAAGAATCTGTATACAGAAAACTTCCCGATTTCTTGTAGACGCAACAAGAAATCGTCGGCCAGGTACTATGAACTCTCCCGCACTTCCAACTCCATCGGTGTGATGTGCAGCGGCGGCGGTTCGTCGTCTCCACCTTCTTCGGCGATCAGCCCAAAGAGTGCGCGCAGGGCCAGCCGAATCCGTCCCGGCAGGTCTTGTTTCAGGGTCGTCAGGGGTGGGGTGGAGACGGCAGAATCGGGCAGATTGTCGAAACCCACCACAGCCAGATCGCCGGGAACCGACACGCCAGCCTTGCGCGCACCGTTCAAGACGCTCAAGGCCCGCACATCGCTGACACACAGCACAGCAGTTGGCCGGGGGTCCAGGGACCAAATCTTCTCGAAGGATTCTTTCGCCATAGAAAGCAGCCCCCGGATGAAAACGGGACGCAGGGTGGAGGGGGGCAGCCCGGCGTCGCGTACCGCGGCCTCGTAGCCGAGCATCCGCCGCTCGTAGGTGGGGATAATCACCCCATCTTGCCGGGGACCAATCGTACCGACAGCAATACGCCGGTGTCCCTTTTCAATTAAGTGCTGGGCGGCCTGATAGGCGCCGTTGAAATCATCCACATTGAACATCGGCGCGGCCAGACTCTCGTCGCCATTGATCATCACCAGCGGTCGGTTGGTGCGCTCGACGGCCTTGGCCAGAGGGTGGTTACGATGGATGCTAAAGAGCACAAAGCCATCCGCGGCAATCGTCGCCAGCAATCCCGGCGAGACTTCGCCAATCGCAGGAATGATCAGAATCCGCATCTTCTCTTCGTCGCAGACCGTTCCGATCTCGCCCAAAATCAGACTGAACAACGGATCGTGCAGAATCCAGTCCAGGCCCGTGGGCATAACCAGGCCGATGGTGTTGGTGCGCCCGGTGGCCAAAGTGCGGGCCACAGGATGGGGCTGATAGCCCAATTCGTTGGCCGTGTCAATGATGCGGTCTCGGGTGGCCTGGCTTAGCTGATGGGGGGCGTTATAGGCAAAGGAGACAGCCGTCGGGGAAACACCGGCCTGCTTTGCCACATCGCGCAGGGTGACTCGCTTCTTTTTGCTCACGAGATATTCCTCTTGTCGTTGGGAGGTGGTGGAATATAACTGCTAAAAATTTCTATTTTTTGGACAAGGGAGTGAGGACAACAACACGAATCAACATTTTTTTTGTACGCCGCGGGCAAAAGTAAAGGCCGAAATCGTCAAGTTTTTTCTCGGAATTGCTACACTTCTTCGGGCCATTGGATGTTGCAGGAAAGCAGGGCCTCGCGCTGTTTGTCCAGCAGACCTTTGATGCCCATTTGGGCCAAGAGCAGCATCGCGTCGAGCGCGCCCCGGCTGAAGGGATCGCCTTCCGCAGTCCCCTGCATTTCGATAAATTCCCCGCTGCTGGTCATCACCACATTGAAATCCACATCCGCGTTGCTGTCCAGGGCGTAGTCCAGGTCCAGTACGGCCTTGCCGTCCACCAGACCCACGCTCACCCCGGCCACGGCCCGCTTGAGAGTGCCTGCGGGGACCGAACCTTTTTGTTGAAGCGTGTGGATGGCCAGGGCCAGGGCCACAAAGCCCCCGGTGACAGAGGCGGTGCGGGTGCCGCCATCGGCCTGTAGCACATCGCAATCCACAATAATCTGGCGCTGGCCCAACTTGTCCAGGTCCACTGCCGAGCGCAGAGAACGGCCAATCAGCCGGGTGATCTCCTGGGTACGGCCTTTGGGACGCATGGTTTCGCGCTGGGTGCGTGTGCTGGTACTGCCGGGCAGCATCGAATATTCGGCTGTCACCCAGCCGTGGCGGGCCGAAGATTTGTGTAGCCAACGGGGAACAGTTTCGTCGATGCTGGCGGTGCAGAGGACTTTGGTGTTGCCGGTGCTGATCAGTACGGAGCCGGCGGGGTGCATCAGGTAGTCGAGTTCAAAGGTGCATGGGCGCAATTGGTCCAAAGCGCGTTTGGTTCGTGTGCTCAAGAGGGGGATCCTTTCTGCACCGGTCGATTGACGTAAAATGGGACGCTGACGACGCCAAAAAGAGAGATTGGCGCTGATCAAATCTGCGTAGATCGATTGTTTCTGCGTAAACGTGCGTCCGCTGGATGGGGCGAGAAATCCAACAACCTAAACTGTTTAGATTGTTGGGTGAATCATAAACCCGGAAACCCAATGACGCAAACCGCGGGTGGGCTTGGGATAAACCACAGAATGCACGGAACACACAGAAAGGGAAACAGAAGAAAATTTTCCGTGTGTTTTGTGTATTCTGTGGTTAAGTAGAGCCGAGAAAGTTTTTAGATTTCTGGCAGTTGATGGCATACTGAAGGAATGCCAAAACAACTGAAGTATCAACTGAACGAAACCGAATTGAAGCAAATCGAGCAGGCGATCAAAAGCGCACC
>JAUIHI010000029.1 GCA_030432295.1 Anaerolineae bacterium
GCCGGGGCACGGCCCTACTACGAGCGAGCCTTGGCCATACGGGAGGAGGTGCTCGGCCCCCAGCATCCGGACACGGCTCAGAGCCTGAACAATCTGGGCTATTTGCTGCGCGCAGGGGGAGATTTGGCCGGGGCACGGCCCTACTACGAGCGGGCCTTGGCCATACGGGAGGAGGTGCTCGGCCCCCAGCATCCGGACACGGCGAGAAGCCTGAACAATCTGGGCGGGTTGCTGCAAGCCGGGGGAGATTTGGCCGGGGCACGGCCCTACTACGAGCGAGCCTTGGCTATATGCGAGGAGGTCCTCGGTCCCCAGCATCCGAACACGGCGAGCAGCCTGAACAATCTGGGCTATCTGCTGCAAGCAGGGGGAGATTTGGCCGGGGCACGGCCCTACTACGAGCGAGCCTTGGCCATATGGGAGGAGGTGCTTGGCCCCCGCCACCCGGACACGGCGAGTAGTCTGAACAATTTGGGCGTTCTGTTGTATACGATGGGTGACCCGATGGGGGCGCGCCCCTATTTCGAGAGGGCGGTTGAAATTGTTGAAGATCGGTTAGGATCAGAGCATCCCAATACACTTCTTTATCGGGGCAATCTGGCCTTTCTGTTGGCGAAGATGGAGTGACGGCCCTCCCACGCCCTCACCCCCGGCCCCTCTCCCAGCCGTGGCGTTTGTGGGGCGGATGGCATTGGTCGGGCTGGGGAGAGGGGAGTCTGTCGATGGCGTTTGTGGCGGGTTTTGGTGTCGGTAGGGTCGATGGCGAAATGCACTGTTCGTCGTCCTTCCCCCGCCTCTCCCAGTGCAGACAACGCCACTGACGAACCAGCGCCATCACTGGGAGAGGCGGGGGCGTCTCGTCAACATCCGACCTTCTCGTCAATTGATAGGGGGTGGTGAGGGGGAAAAGACCTGCCAGGTTTCGGAAAACCTGGCAGGTCTCTATTTTCTACGCGTAATACTTCCCCACAATCAGCCGGGTATTCTCAATTGCCTGCGCGGGAACCGTATCCCGGCTGGTGATGAGCGCGTCGCGCATGGCGTCGGCGTATTGGCTGGGACCGATGCCCACCAGCAGGCCGATGGCGTTGGCGACCGCATTTTTTGCCACTTCTGCATTCTTGAGCAGCGTGCGGATCACCGCATCGACAGTCACCGCCTCTTCGGTCTCGTGCCAAACGTCGTAGTCGGTGACGTGGGCCATACAGGCGTAGCTCATCTCGGCCTCCCGGGCCAGGAAAGCCTCGGGTGTTGTCGTCATCCCGATAATGTCCATCCCCCATTCCCGGAAGGCAAAACTTTCGGCCCGGGTGCTGAAGCGGGGACCTTCGATCGTTACGAAGTTGCCGCCCCGATGGACACTGGCTCCGGCCTGCTCCACCGCTGCGGCGCAGATTTCGCTCAGCACATCGCAGAAGGGATGGGCCACGCTGACGTGGGTCACCAGCCCGTCGGTCCCCACCGCGGGGTCGTCGAAGAAGCTGAGTGCCCGGCCATTTGTGCGGTCCAGCAACTGGTGGGGGATGACGATATGGCCGGGATGGATGCGCTCGCGCAGGCTGCCACAGGCGCTGACGCCGATCAGATATTCCACGCCCAGCATTTTGAAGCCGTAGATGTTGGCCCGCTGGTTGAGCCGGGTGGGGCTGATGCGGTGTCCCCGGCCGTGGCGGGCCAGGAAAGCCACCCGCTGGCCGTGGAGCGTGCCGGTGATGTAAGCGTCGGAGGGTGCGCCAAAGGGGGTGTCGAGAACGACTTCTTTGATGTCGGTCAGCGCGTCCAACTGGTAGACGCCGCTGCCGCCGATGACGCCGAAACGGATGGGATTGGGCATTGGGATTCCTTTCGGAAGGGTGTGTGTTTGGGCTGATTCAACTGTCGCGTAGCTTTGGCTGTCGGCTCATTTTCCGTTCTTTAGTCTCCGGCCAGACTCTTCGCCAAAAGTGTTCGTTCCTGGCTACGCTGCCGATGGCGCAGGAGCGTCTCGCCGGAGTAGATGGCCAGGGCAATCCAAATGAGCACAAAGCCGACAGCCCGGGCCGGGGTGAAGGCTTCGCCGTAGATGTAGACGCCGATCAGAAATTGTAGGGTAGGGGCCATATATTGCATCAGGCCCAGGGTGGTCAATGTGAGCCGACGGGCCGCGGCGGCAAAGGCCAGCAGCGGAATCGCGGTGACAATGCCCGTGCCGATCAGCATCAGGCTGACATAGGGCGTTCCCGTCAGCAGGGAGGGCGAGGCCGGGTCGCCGGAAAAGAGCAGATAGGCCAGGGCGGGCAGGCTGAGAATCGACATCTCCAGCCCCAGACCTTCCAGCGCGTTCAGCCCTGCGGTCTTTTTGAGCAGGCCATAGAAGCCGAAGGAGAAGGCCAGGGTCAGGGCAATCCAGGGCAGCGCGCCCACGCTCAGCGTCAGATAGAGCACACCCCCACAGGCGATGGCGATGGCGACCTTTTGCACCGGGCGCAGCCGTTCGCCCAGAAAGATGCCGCCCAGCAACACATTCACCAGCGGGTTGATGAAGTAGCCCAGACTGCTCTCGACGATAAAACCAGCATTGATGGCCCAAAGATAGGTGTACCAGTTGACGATTAGCAGCAGGGCCACGGCCACAAAAGTCAGCACAGCCCGGCGGTCGATGCGTCGGACCCACGCCCATTCCCGGCGTGCGGCCAGAATTCCGGCTACCACCACCAGGGACCAGACCATCCGGTGCGAGAGGACCGCCGCCGGCGAGACACTGTGCAGCAACTTCCAATAGATAGGCAGCAGGCCCCACATCCCATAGGCGACGAAGGCGTAGAGTAGTCCGCGGTTCATAGACACCTTACCAGTGAAATTCCTGGGTCTTATCGCTTCAATCACAAAGGCGCAAAGGCACAAAGAAGAAGAAGAATCGTTCTTTCTTTCGTTGTGCTTTTGTGTCTTTGACGTTCATTGTATGCCTACGCGCCGCTGAGGGCAAAGTTCCGGGTGGGGCAATAATGTGCCTCGTCGCGGCCTATTTGTCATTTTCCCCAAATCGGGTATGATTGTGCTACCCCTCGCTGTCCTCGAACGATCCACGGAGTCAAGAGCTATGCAATCACTGCTGAAATTCAGTCGGATTATCGACGCCATCTCCGAGCGCCTGGGTTGGCTGTCGATGATGCTGGTCATCCTGACGGTCGTCATCGGTTTTTACAATGTGCTGGCCCGCTACGTGGGGCGCTTTGTTGGGATACAGCTTTCGTCGAACGTCTTTATCGAGACCCAGTGGTATCTCTTTTCTCTGGTCTTCTTCCTCAGCTTCGGCTATATCCTGAAAAATGGCATCAACGTCCGGGTAGATTTTATCTACACCCATTGGACAAAACGCCGCAAAGCCTTGCTCGATTTCTGGGGTCATCTACTCTTTCTGCTCCCCTACTGTCTCCTCGGCATCTGGGTAACCGTCAATCCGGTCATCACCTCCTGGGTCCAATGGGAGCAATCGCCGGACCCCGGCGGCCTGGCCCGTGCGCCCATCAAATCGATGATTATTGTCGCCTTTGTCGTGCTCACTTTGCAGACAATTTCGGAGCTGATCAAGCTGTGGGCCGTGATCCGGGGCGAAAATATCGCGGTTGCCGATTTGGAAGTGGAAACCCCTCTGCGCATCGAATAGCCTTCGATTACCACCTACCTGACCGAACATCCCATCACAAAACATCCCAGCACCCGAAGAGGAAATTTCAATGGGCTACGAGTGGCTTGCGATTGCAATGTTTGTCTTCTTTTTTGTTCTTATTCTCTACGGCTATCCCGTGGCCTTTTCCTTTGCGGGCACGGCCGTCGTCTTTGTGGTAATTGGTGTGGCTGTTGGGGCTTTCAACCTCAATCTCCTCAAACTCCTGCCCAACCGCTGGTTTGGCACAATGTCGGACTTCACCCTCCTGGCGATTATCTACTTCGTCTTTATGGGCGCAGTCTTTGAAAAGTCAGGGTTGGCCGAGCGGCTGCTGACAACAGTGGGGATTCTGCTTGGCCCCATGCGCGGGGGGCTGGCCCTGGCTGTGGTGCTGGTGGGTACACTCCTGGCCGCGGCCACGGGTGTGGTGGCCGCCACTGTAATTGTGATGGGGCTGATCTCCCTGCCGATTATGCTCAAGTATGGCTACAACCACCAGCTTGCTACGGGCATCATCACCGCCTCTGGTACAATGGCCCAACTGCTGCCGCCCAGTCTGGTGCTTGTCGTCCTCTCGGACCAAATCGGCGTCAGTGTGGGCGATCTCTTCCTGGGCGCGCTCTTCCCCGGCCTGATCCTCTCTGGCCTCTATGCCCTCTACGTCCTCTTCATCGCCTGGATACGCCCCCAGGACGCACCGGCTCTGCCGCCGGAAGCCCGCACAGTTAATGGCGCGGCCCTATTCCGTCAAACAATGGTGGCAGTTGTGCCGCCGGTGCTGCTCATCTTTGCCGTGCTGGGGAGTATCTTCTTTGGCATTGCCACCCCGACGGAAGCGGGCGCAGTGGGGGCCATCGGTGCCTGTATTCTGACCGTCATCAACCGCAATATGACCTGGGGGCTGATCAAAGCCGCGGCCCGCTCCACAGCCAACATTACGGCGCTGGTGATTATGATTCTCTTCTGCTCCACCCTTTTTGGCCTGGTTTTCGACGGTCTGGGCGGCCAGAACTACATCAAAGGGCTGCTGCTCAATCTGCCCGGTGGTTTCTGGGGCTTTATTATCGTCGCCAACATCGCCATCTTTCTCCTGGGCATCAATCTGGAGTTCATCGAAATCAGTTTTATTGCTATGCCCCTCTTTGTCCCCGCCGCGCGGGAATTGAATGTGGACCTGGTCTGGTTCGGCGTGATGATGGCGATCAATCTGAATATGGCTTTTATATCGCCGCCGGTGGGCTTCTCCCTCTTCTATCTGCAAAGTGTGGCCCCACCGGAGGTCAAGACCATTGACATCCACAAAGGCGCGCTGCCTTTTATGGTTTTGCAAGGCATCGCGCTGGTTATCGTGATTCTCTTCTCCCAGACCGTCAATTGGCTGGTCAATGCGGCCGGGTAGAGGAGGTTCGACTTTTTCCGAACAATCGAACTTTTCGCAAACCAAAAAGAGAGGCTAGCCCCATTTGGGCCAGCCTCTCTTTTGTTGTCTCTTCACGCAGATCGCTATTTACGAGCTAATCTTCGATTGGTAGCTCATCATTGCCATCTCGGCCAGCCGATGCCAGGGCTGGATGGCCTCGCGGAATATCTTCCACTCCTTGAAGATGGAGCCAAAGTCCGTGTCCGACGCGGCAAATTCGTCGAACAGCTCGAAGGAAGCGGCTTCCGACGCCTCCATCACATCGTCCGGGAAGGGCAACAGAGTGACATCCGATTCGGACATCAACGATTGCAAGGCCGCGGGGTTCTTGGCATCGTAGCGGGCCATCATTGTCACATTGGCCTCGTAGGCTGCGGTCTTCAGCACTTCCTGGTATTCCTGGGGCAGCTTCTCAAATTCGGCCAGATTGATGTCAATCTCCAGGGATGGACCCGGTTCCCACCAGCCCGGATAGTAGTAAAATTTGGCTACCTTTTCAAACCCCAACTTCTGGTCGTCATAGGGGCCTACCCACTCGGCCGCGTCGATCGCTCCGGTCTGCAATGCCTGGAAGATTTCGCCGCCGGGCAGCACCTGCACATTGACGCCCAATTTGTTCATCACCTGGCCGCCCAGGCCGGGGATGCGCATCTTCAGCCCTTGCAGGTCGGCCACAGAAGTGATCTCTTTGTTGAACCAGCCGCCCATCTGCACGCCCGTATTGCCCGCGGGGAACTGAATGACGCCAAAGCGCTCTTTGTAGAAGGACTGCATCAGGTCAAGGCCGCCCGCTTCGTAGAGCCAGGCGTTCTGCTGGCGGTCTGTGAAGCCAAAGGGCAGGGCCGTGCCAAAGGCTGTGGCCGGGCTTTTGCCCACGAAATAGTAGGAGGCTGTGTGACCGATGGGGACGGCGCCCTGTTCCACCACATTCAACACTTCCAGGCCAGGGGCCAGTTCACCCGCGGCCCGGGCGGTGATGTTAAACTTGCCATTTGTCATCGCCGTCACCCGGGCGGCCACAGTCTGCGCGCCGCCAAAAATGGTGTCCAGCGAGGGCGGCCAGCTTGTCGCCATCTGCCAGTCGATAGTCGGCAGGGACGGGTTTTCGGCCACGGCCTGCTCTACCTGGGCCGCGGGCAGCACGCCCGGTTGACACGCCGCCAGACTGGCTGCTGCTACTGTGCCGACTGCTCCCTTGGCCGCCATACCCAAAAATTGTCTGCGATCCATACACTTCACTCCTTTGGGATTGTGTAGATGAGATAGCCCATCGGTGGGCCGATGCAAGTTTGGGGAATAGGGTTATTGTAACGGGTTCGGAAGCATTGTCAAATGCCAAAAAAAGAGGCTGGGCACGAACACTCGTGCCCAGCCTCTAACCTGTCACGGGACTTCCCACACCCGCATTTTGTCCTTCGCTTTGGGCAGATTGAACGGCTCGCTGGCCGCCAGAACTGTGCCCTCTTTCCCATCCAGAATCGCCCAACGGAAGGGACCCGCGTCGTACAAATCCGGTCCCACCCACCAGCGCTGGTAGCCGTTGACGACCGTCCCCTGCCAGCCGTCCACTGTCTGCCACTGGCCTTTGTCGTTCTTCCACTGCACCGCGGCCCAGCGGTCGTTGAACTGGTCGCCCGCGCGCAGGAGCAGTCGAGCGCCCCCAGCCGGCGCGCCTTCCGTCACAATGCGTCCGTTGCCCGATGGCTGCCCGGCACCTTGCCCAGTACTCTGGCCAGCACCCTGACCGCTGCTTGGGCTACTGCTTTGCGGGGCGGGCGCGGGGGCTGTCACTGTCGGTCCCCCGCTGTTTACGACTGCGCCATCGCCAGCGTCCGTCGTTGCCGGTGCGGGGACAGCGCCGCTGGGGTCCACATACGTGGCGACAAATGTAGCCTCGCCGTTCACCCGCACGCTGTGGCGCGCTCCGCCCCCGTCCGACCAACCGTCAAAGCGCAGATTGCCCGGCGCGCTGGGGGGGGCTTCAATCGTGCGCTGGGCGTTCTGATAGGTGCGCAGCCGGAAAGGCGTTGTGTAGCTGCTCCCTGCATAGCTCAGGGGCAGACCGCTGGGAATGGACTGGAAAGTCAGGGTCGTCTCTTTGGGCAGCAGATTCACACAGTTCTGGCTGCTCAGGCCGCTGCTGTCCGTGGCGGTCAGGCAGAGTTCCAGATAGATGCCGTCGCCGTGATCGTCGTAAAGAAAGCTGCCGCTGCTTCCGCTGGCTGTGAAATAGTCCGAATGGATATGCTCGTTGTGATGCAGGAAGATGCTCCACTTCAGCGCGTCGCCGGTCAGCGCGCCGTCCTGGGGATCACTGGCGTGGCCCCGGAAGGTAACCCGATCCCCCATCGCGTAGAGGCTGCCGCTGCCCGGTGCGTCGATTGTGGCGACCGGCGCGCCCTCTCCCACCCGAATCTCGACGCTCTGGCTGCGGGTGGCGTTCAGGTCCGAGACAGTCAGGGTGGCCCGATAGGCCCCCGGTGTGCTGTAGGTGTGGATCGGGTTGTGATCGCTGCTGCTCTCCCCATCGCCGAAATCCCAGCGCAGGGTGAGCCGGTCGCCGTCCGGGTCGTGGGAATTGCTGCCCACAAACTGAACTTCCAGAGGCGGTGGTCCGCTGGTCACCGCAGCCTGGGCCACGGCTACGGGTGGGCTGTTCTCCGCGCCTGTGTAACGGATGCGGGCCAGAGTCCCGTTGAAGTGGTAGAGGACGTAGAGCGCGCCATCCCTGCCAAATGCAAACTGGACCGCAGCAAAGGCGGGCGCGGTGAAGACGTGGCTGGTGGCTTCGCCCCGCTGGTCGAAGAGCAGATAGTCGATGGTGGCGCTGTTGAAATCGCTGTAGAAATAGGCTCCCTGGTAGATGGCCGGGAAGTTGCTGCCCCGCACAAAGTCCCCGCCGATGGCCGCGCCCCGCTTCTCGGCGTGGGGATAGACGTATACCCCGTGGGTCACCGGCCACGCACCGGAGAGGGTCGGTTGACATTCGGGATCGAAGGCATTTTCGGTCCGCCCTTCAAAGCAGGGCCAGCCCAGATTGGCCCCTGCGGGAACCCGGTTGATCTCTTCCCATTTGTTGTTGCCCACATCCGCCACAAAGAGCGCGCCCGTGCCTGGCTGGAAGGTGAAGCGCCAGGGATTGCGCACGCCCAGGGCAAAGACCTTCGAGCGGTTGCTGCCCGGATCGCCGTTGTAGAATGGGTTGTTCGCATAGCCGTTACCGTTGGTTGGATTGATACGCAGAATTTTGCCCGCCAGACTGTCGACGCTCTGGGCGCGCAGGTTGGCGTAGTTGTAGTTGATGCCGTCGCCGCTGCTGATGTAGAGCGCACCGTCCGGGCCGAAGCCGATCTGGCTGATCATATGGCTGTTGCCCTCGTTGGGCACACAGTCGCGCACGTAGGAGCCGTCCCCGTTCTGGCAGGTGTAGGGCGCGTGGTCGCCCCGGTCCGGGTCACCGATGAACTCGAAACGGCTGTTTGTGCCCAACAGTATCAGCTCGGAGCCGGGATCGCCCACATTCAGATTGCCGCTGGCCGTCACCCGCACCACACGGGAGACCCGCGCCCCTTCCGGGTTGTGGCCCTTCGCTTCCGGCGGGTCGTAGGAATAGGCCAGGTAGATGTATGGCGCGCTGGGCCAGCGGGGGTCCACGGCGATGCCGTCCAGCCCCCGGTCGAAGAAGGTGTTGACTTTGCCGCTGATGTCGAGCCAGGGCTGGGATTGCAGCCCGTTGCCGTCGATCACCCGCACAATGCCCGCCTTCTCTGCCACAAAAATCCGGCCATCTGGGGCAAAGGCGAAGGAGGTGGGTTTGGTCAATCCGTTGGCCACGGCCTCCTGCTCAAAGCCCCGGGGCAGGTCCAGGTCCGGTGGTTCGGCGCGGGCCGCGGGCGCTGGGGAGAGAAGCCCGGCCGCGAGCAAAGCCAGTAACAGGGCGAAGGGGACAAAAAAGCGTCGGGTCTGTCGGCGTGTGAATTGTGTCATTGGTTGGGAACCAGGTGGTTGGGTGTGTATGGGAAACGAAACAGAAGTTCGACTTTTCGGAAAAAGTCGAACTTCTACTGTCAGCGCTATCTTACCCCAAACAGTGTGAGGATGCCAGATACGGGGTTTCCATCCGAGGCAAAGCGCGCTATAATCTCTCTGTTTGGCTTCCGAGAAAGTCCCCGGCACTTTCTCTTTCAGCGAGTCGATCCGTCAGAATCCCGCCGTTGACGTTCGTGAAGTGCCGGGGACTTTTCATGCAATCATTCCATCAAAGGAGATCAACCCCGTGGCCTTTCAAGTCTATGATTACCGCACGACCAACCGCAACGTCCTCGTCACCCCAGAGATTCGCGCCCGGCTCTATCGTATGGAGCCAGGCCAGGTGGATAGCCGCCACAGCCACGACCTGGGCCACGAAGTCTTTCTGATTTTGGAGGGCAAGGCGGAATTTACGATTGAAGGCCATACAGAAGTGCTGGGGCCGGGTCAGATGTGCATCGCGCTGGTCGATGAAATCCATCAGGTGCGCAATGTGCTGCCCGACCAGCCGACGATTATGTACCTGTCGGTCACGCCGCATATCCAGCCCACCCACACGGGCCGTCCCCAGGGCGAGGAGCGGGCCGCTCCGGTCTTTCGCGCCAACCGGGGCTACGACGATCTCTCGGCAGAGGGGCTGGGGGTGGAAGAATTGCTGGAAAGCCATCTGGAAGCCGCCGAGAAGCTGGCGGTCACGGCCCGCTCCTGCGCGCTCGTCCAATCGGAGATGGCCGAACAGTGGGAAAACGGCCTCTCCAAAGGCGACAGCGCGGCGATTGTGGATGCCCGCGACGCGATGTCCGACGCCATCTACAACCTGCACAAATGTCTCTATGCCCTCGACAGCGCCTGGAACGCGCTGGCACCGTTGGGGAACGGGAAATAGACGGCGGACCGCCGACCAACCGACAACCGAACTGTTGCGGTCCGCCGTCTGCCGTCTGCCGTCCCCTACAGCCCCACCACCCAGCGCTGCCAGGGGGCTTCTTCCCAGCGCAGGCCCAGGTCTTCGAAGCGCTCCCGGCTGGCAGTCAGATGCTCCCGGCTAAAGGTGCGGACCCGCAGATAGCCCGTGCGTTTGCCCACAAATTCGGGCATGGCCGCCACCAATTGCTGCTCGGCTTCGGTTCCCCACAGAAAGGGTTCCAAGGCAATAAGCAGACGTAGCTCATCCCGCCAGTTGAACTGCTGGATGATGCCGACCGGCTCCCCGTCTTCCTCGATCAGATAGAGTTTGGATGCGCGCAGGGTGGAGGCGTGCAGGTTGGCGATCGCCTCCACCTGGTCGGCCAGAGAGAGGCCGAGGGCCTCTGGCGAGGGCGATGCCTGCTCTGTTGCGGGCAGACCGGTTTCGGCCTCCTCCTCTTTCTGATCTTCATCCTCTTCGTCGGGCAGGTCGTAGTCCATGCGCACAAATTCGGCCAGCCTGTCGCCAAAGCGCAGGGAAATCTGGGGTTTGATTGTGATCCCGGCAGGCAGTGGGCTGCTCTCCGCCAGGGGCAGGGTTGTGCGCATCTGAGCCGCCTGATAATCGGAGAGCCAGAAGCCCATCTCCGTCAGGAGCGTGCCAATGCGCGGGTCTGAGTCGTGCTGCATTCCGAAATAGCCCAGGGGTGTGTCCCCCCGCTCCTCCGCGTGGTCCAGGGCTGCTTCGATCAGATCGCCCAGAATATCGAGACCGTCCTCATCCGCTGGTTCGGTCACGGCCCAGTCAAAGGTCCCCGCGGTGTCGCCCTCGTATTGCAGCACTAGATAGCCGACAACCCGCCCCTCTTTTTCAGCGGCAAAGGTAGTCATCTGGCTGGTCAGCATACGTGGGCCGAGGATATAGCGAAAAGGGAGGCGCTGCCACCACTTTTTGCCCAGGGCCGCCACGCTGGTTGGGTCGCTGGAAACGCCGTCCAGCATCAGGTCGAGGATAATGCCGATCTGCTGTTTGTTTGCTTTTGAAATTGTGTATGTCATGTCCAATGCTCAAGTGCCTGGCGAACACACTCCCGTTCCCCAGAGAATGTCAGCCGTTTCAATGCTTCTTCTGGGCTTGCCCAGAGTACGCCGTCTACCTCAAAACTAATATCCGAAAGTTCACCCCCTACCACCCGCAGCAGGTAGAAGTCCACCCGTTTGTGTACAGTCTCCGGTATCTCCCGCCGGTAGGTGTCCGTATAGGAATACTCGACTGTACGCAGGAATACTTCGACAACCGTGCGCAGTCCGGTCTCCTCTTCCACCTCGCGTATGGCCGCCTCTACAGCTCCTTCCCCCGGTTCCAGCCTGCCTTTGGGCAGTTGCCAGCGGTTGCCGCCCGCGGTGGCAATCAGGGCCACCTGCACACCCTCTGTGCCAGGGCGAAAGGGAACGCCCCCCGCTGAATAGCTGCGACGGACTGTGCGTTTGGCTGGGCGTTTGACAATCCGGGGCGCTGGGCGGCGTCCCGGTGGCGGGGATGTCTGCTTCATCTGTTCCAGTGCCGATCCGTGTGTGCGGCGGTTTGGCGACCGCTGGTTTGGCGACCGCTGGTCTGATGACCGCCGTCCAAAGGGCCGTCGGCCACGGCCAGAGCGAGGGCCTGGGCTACCCGTTCCCAATTGTGGGGGGTCGTGCGCACCAACTCCGCTGGCAGCAGGGACGGGGTGGTAAAGCTCAACGCACCGGCCAGTTCAGCCGGAGACCAGATAGCCCGGGCGCGGGCAATGACGACGAATGTCTCCACCCATTTGTCCAGCAGGACGAGCCAGGCGGCCAGCCCTTGCATTGCCCCTACCTGGTAGGCTCCTACCTGGTAGGCTCCTACCGGGTAGATAGACGTGGGGTGTTCGGTCTCCTTGCATTCCACGGCCAATTCACCCGCCGGGTCTACCCACATCCGTGCGGCTGTCACGGGGCCGGGGGATAGCCCGGCCTTCTGCCAAGCGTGGAAATTGGTGTGCAGGCTGCTGATCAATGGCGGCAGCAGCAGGGCTGTCGCCTGGGCAATCGGTCGGCTCCCCGCGGGGGGCGCGGTTGACTCGCGCAGGCTGCCCGCTTCGTCTATCCAACACCAGCGAGCGCTCATAGCCACCCCCGTCTCCGATAGAAGCGCAGCATCAGCCCGGCTACGGACACAAAGAGAATCCAGACCAGAGGATAGGCCCAGGGCCAGTCCAGTTCCGGCATATAGCGGAAGTTCATCCCGAAGACCCCGGCCAGGAAGCTGAGGGGCAGGAAGATCGTCGAGATGACCGTCAGCACCTTCATAATCTCATTCATCCGGCGGTTGGCTTCGTTCATCAGGTGGTTGGAGAGGGCCATATAGATTTCGATGGTGCTGCGGGAGAGTTCCCGCATACTCTCTACCAGCCCCACCATCCGGTTCAGGTGGTCGTGGATGTCGGCAAAATAGGGGCGGGCTGGCGCGGGGATGACGCTGTAGTCGGTCTGGGCCAATCGACTCATCAGGTCCCGCTGGGGGTGCAGGACCCGGTTCAGCCGCAGCGCGCTGCTCTGGGCCGTGAGCAGATCGTCCAGCAGACTCTCTCGGGAGATGTCGCCCTTCTGGAAGATAATATCGCCCAGCCGTTCCAGCTCTGCTTCAAAATTGTCCAGCAGCCGGGTAATCCGGTCCACCTGGAATTCCAGAATTTCGTAGAGCAGCAGGGCTGGCCCCCGGCTGATCCCCTCTTGGATGTGGTGCTCTTTGTCGGCCAGCAGGCCGTTGATAGCACCCATCTCCCGCTCGTGGATGGTGATCAGAAAATTGGGGCCGAGAAAGATGTCCAGCTCCCGACTGATCAGATCGACCAGTCCGACGCCGGGATAGATGCTGTGGATGACGATATAGAGATAGCGGCGGTAGTCGTTGATTTTGGGGAGGAGCACACTGTTCATCGCATCTTCCACAGCCAGGGGATGGAAGTTGAAGATGTTCTCCAATATCTGCGCCTGCTCCTCTGCCGTCGGGTTCTGCATATCCACCCAGACCACAGCGTTGGTGTCCCGGTTGGCAGAGGCCAACTGCTCGATAGGCAGATTGTGTACCAGTGCGCCGCTGGTATGGCGATAAAGAATGCGAATCATCGACTCACTTGGATGGAAAGAATAAGCGGGTGAAATGCCATTATGATACCACAGGGGACCGGGGATCGGGGACTACGGATTGGGATGATGCCAGCCTACTCCCTGCGCCCCAAACCAATCCCGGCCAGCAGGAATCCGAACGCGCCCAGAAAGGCCAGACCCGCCAACCCAAAGAGGGCATAGCGGAAGAGATTGGCCTGGCCTCTGGGCAGAAGCCTGGGCCGAAAGTCGTTTACCCGCACCTCAGCTCGCAAAGATTCTCCGCTGGCCGCCTCTGCCTCGACCTCGGCCAGGCTGATCTCCTGGACAGCGTCTTCCGCGCTCGCCGGATCGCTCACCTCTGGCTCGCCGCCGGGCAGAGAGCGCAGCACAGCGAATGGTTCAATCTCCTCTTGGGGAGGGGGCGTGGGTTCCGCTGTGGGTTCCGGCGTTGGCGTATCCGGGGGCGCTTCCTGACTGGGCGGTGGCGGGTTCTCGTCACCTCCGATTACGGGCACAAACTCAGTCTCCGCAGTCGGCGGCTGTATGTTGGGGGTAAAGGTGGGGGTGACCGTAAAAGTGGGCGTGGGTGTCTCGGTAGCCGGTACCGGCGTGTTGGTGGGTGTCGGTGTCCACGTGCCGGTGGGGATGGGTGTGGCGGTATCCGCGGGCAGGGGGGTCCACGTCCAGGTGGGCGTAAGGGTGATGGTCGGTGTCGGCGTCCAGGTGGGTGTGGCCGTGCGGGAGGGCGTGGGGGTAGAAGTTGGGAAGACGACTGGGGTCACAGTCACTGTTGGCGTGGTTGTGGGCTGAGTGCGGGTGGGATCACAAATCTCCGGGTCAGCCGCAGAACCGGTGGGTGGGCTATCCGCCTCCCGGCTGTCGAGCAGCGTGTCGTCGTTTCCGATAACCTCTAATTTGTAGACGTATTGTGTGCCATCGACTGCGCCACTGTCAGTGGTTGTATAGCGGATGGTTGCCTGAATCGGCTGGGCTGTGGCTGGTGGAATCGGTGGCAGCAACAGGCTGCTCTCAATAAACTGTGTCCGCTGTCCTTCGCCGACAACGACGGCACGGAAGAGTCGGAAGCCGGACACTGTGTCCACAGTGGACATCTGCCAGGCCAGCAACAACCCGCCCGCGCTCTGGCTGCTGCTCTTAAAACAGAGCAGTTGGTTGGGCGGCGCAGTCGGTGTGATAGTGGCTGTTTGGGTAGGGGTGGGGGTTATACTGGGCGTAGGCGTTCGGGTGGCCGTGGGCAGGGGCGATGTCGTCTGGCTGGCAGTCGGCGTGCTGGTCGCCTGTTGCGGATTCTGCGCATAGGCGGCTGTGTACTCGAATGAGGCGACCAGCCACAGGCTGACCACTAGACATCCCAGTAAGATCGGGCCTCTCCATTTCTGCTTCTGCCAAAATCCGTCGAATCTACTCAATCCGTCTTCCGTTCAATGATCTGTAAATAGCTTTGTATACACGGATAGAAAGGAACACGGATAGAATCTGCGCAATCCGTGTCTTCTGCGTCAATCAGCGTCCGTCTACCGTCCGCGGTCGGTCGTCTACTGACTGTCAAAATCGATCACCGCCTGCTGACACTGGCCGTCGCCTGCGGTTCCGTCCGTATGCACAAAGCCCAGAGCAGAAATGCGCTGGCCCCCGCCGTCCATCACCCAGAACCACCAGTCCCCTTCCCGTGGGCGCTCCGAATCTAATACGTGACTGTAATGACCGGGATTCCAACCTTCGTAGCCTCCTGCGTGGGGTCCAGAAGTAATGTCGGCCACTACTGGCCCGTCGGCTTCGTAGCTGAAGGCCACCCGATAGCCATTGGCCGGTTGACCGCTCAACCGCAACGTCCCCTCCACGTATGTCACCCCCGCGTTCGGCGCGCAGCTCATCAGTTCGGCCCGGTTGAAGAGGAAATCGACGGCTGTGGACGTGGGGGTGGCGGTGGATGTGACCGTCGGTTTGGCTGTGGCGGTCGTAGTGGCGGTCGGTGTCGCGGTTGGTGTCGCCGTCGGCGTGGCCGTCTCGCTGCCTTCCTGTGTTGCCGTGGGCGTTGCTGTGACAGTCGGTGTAGCCGTCGCGGCGGGGACGACCGTCCAGCGCCAGGTCAGCCCATAGCTGGCTCGAATAAAGCCACCGGGATTTTCCAGCGAGCCAAGCCCCATCCCCAGCACCGCGTCCGCCGGGCTGCCTCCGCTGGGCGCGGCGTTGTAGAAGGGCGCGGGGAAGGCCAGCGAATAGTTGGCCGCGTACTCTTCGCCCGGTTTGGCCTCGGTGGTAATGCTCGCCTGTCCCCCGTCCCAATAGATGCGCACGGGAATGCCCGCCACCCGTGCGCCATTTTCGTCCAGCGCGTCCACCAGAATGTGCTGCCGGTTGCCCGACTCCTCTTCGTTGTACCAGCGCGCCCGCACCAGCTTCCAATAGCCCTCGCCTGGCCCAACCACCGCCGCTTGCAGGCTTGCGCCCCGCTGGGTCAGCCGGGGGTCCCAATCGATGGACGGGGTAGAGGTGGCGGTCGCTGTAGCGGTCGCTGTGGCTGTAGCCGTACCGGTGGGTGTGGTCGAAGCCGTTGCCGTGGGTGTCACTGTCACCCCGTCGGGCAGGGTGGGTGTGACCGTCGGTGTGGATGTCTCCGTGGGCGTGGCGGTCTGTGTGGGCGTAGCTGTGGCGGTCGGGGTGGCGGTTGGCGTAGCCGTCGGGGTAGCGGTCTGCTCCGGGCCACCAGCAATCGTCCACTGCCAGGTCAGCCCATAGCTGGTGTGGATGGTGTGAAAGGGCTGAGCGATAGAACCCAGCCCCATTCCCCACACATCATCCGCCGAGTTGCCGTCATTCGGTTTTGCGCCGTAGGAGGGGGCCACATCGAACATCCCAAAGTCAGCGGCATAGGGTTCGCCGGGCTTGGCCTGGGTGATGAGTGGCGTTTCGCTCGCGGCCCAATAGATGCGCACGGGCAATCCCACAATCCGCTCCCCATCCGCATCCAATACATCCACAAAAATGTGATGGCGTCCCTGGGCTTCCACCTCATTGAACCAGACTGCCTTCACCAGTCGCCAATAGCCCTCGCCCGGCTCCACCTCCGCCGGGATCAATTCTGTGCCCCGCTGGTCCAGCCGGGGGTCCCACTCTCTCGGCGGCTCGGCAGGAACGGTGGCTGTGGCAGTCGCAGTCACCGTCGGTGTGAGTGTGGATGTCAGTGTCAACTGGTCTGTGGAGCCAAGCACGGCTGGCAGATAGAGCGCGGAAAGAGTTTCGGTGACAGGGCGGGATTGGTAGAGGGACAGGGGTGGCGGGACGGGGCGGCCCGCGGCACTGGTGAGCGGGGTGCGGCGGAGAGTGGCTGCGCCCATCCCCATCAGCAGGCCGATGATAAGGAGGAGCGCCAGGCCCAGCCCAGAGATGCGCCAGGGTTGCAAAATAGAACGCGGACTTTGCCCATATCCATCTGCAATCTTCCGTCCGCGTTCTATCTTTTGCATTAGCGCCGCTCCATTGTCACTGTCACTTCGTAGGGATTGGTGGCGTCGATGGGAATCTCGAAATCGTCGGCCTGCACAACTTTGTAGCCCTCTTTGTAGACCACCACCCCATAGGCCGTGCCCGGTGTCAGCTTGGCGTCCAACTGATATTCGCCGTTGTCGTCGGAGACGCCGCTGGCAAAGACCAGCCCCTGTTTCGGATCATCCACAAAGTCTTCGGTGGTGACGCCGGGATTGAGGAAGAAGACCGTCGCACCGGAGACCATCCGCCGCCGGTTGTCCGCCTCTGTCACCGTCCCCACGACTGTCACATCGGCAATCTTCGGCCCCCGGGCGGCAGGTTCGACCACATCCATCTCTCCGCTCTGCACCACCCGATCTTCGATCAGCAGCTCCAGCCGGTAGCGTCCCACGGGCAGGTCGCCGTCGTTGGCCGAGAGGCTGAGCCAACTGGAATCCGCATCGCCCAGCTTCCACACATCCTCGCCCTGGGTGACCATCTCGCCGTCGATGTACCAGCGACGGCTCCATTTGGCCCCGTTTTCTATGCCGTTTACAGGGAAGAATGCGTAGATTTCCGGTATGCCGGCAAAGTTTGTGCCGGGGCGAATCGGCTCGTCGTCGTCTGTCACCCCCTCTGCAAAAGTGATGGGGCCAAAGCTGGCGCTGCTGGCGGGCTGGACTGCACCCACCACCACCCCGTCCCGATAGATCAGTTCGCCCTCGTAGACGATCTCCAGTTCGTAGTAGCCGTCGGCCAGCCCTTCGTCGTCATAGACATTGACCCACGTGGAGCCGTTTTTTCCAAATTCCCAGCGCACCCCATCGGTGAAAATCTGGAAGCCGTCCCGATACCAGGCAAAGACAAAGTTGGCCCGGTCTGCAAAATTCACATAGTCGAAAGTGGCGTAGAGCGTATCCAGCCCGCTGTCGAAGCGCACGGCAGGCTGGCGGGCTACCCCTTTGCTGGTGATGGCTTTGGCAAAGCGCACATTTGTCACCCCCGGCGCGTTGGGGTCGGTCTGGCTGTTGTCTGGCTCGGCGAGCAGCGCCCGGCGCACCCATTCCATTGCCAGATTGCCGTCCCGCACCAGACCGATCATCCCCAGGTCCTGGCGACCCTGGGTGGGCACGCCCACAAACTGGCCCGCGTCGTTGGTGGCCAGCCCGCCGGAGTTGCCGTGGTTGATGTTCAAATCCACCTTCAGCCACTCGGCGTAGCCGTCGTCTTCCGCGTCTTCAAAGCCGGAAACGATACCCGATGTGAAGGTGACTGTATCCCCGCCGATGGAGGGAAAGCCAAAGGCATTGATTTCGTCGCCGATTTGCAGGGCCTCGCTGTCGCCGATTTCGATTGCGGTTAGGCCGAGATTCTCCGGCAGGGCAATGCTTTCGTCCTCCAACAGGCCGGTGACGCGCAGCAGGGCCAGGTCCAATGTGGGGTTGGCCGCCAGCAGATGCGCGGCATACTTCATCACCGGGCGTCCCCGCAGATTGGCGGGATTGATACCGATGGCGGCAAACCCATTGCCATTGTAGAGCTCCTCCGCCTCAATATCCCCCATCACGTGATAGTTGGTGAGGATCAGCCCGCTTTCGGTCAGAATTGTGCCGCTGCCTGTGCTATAGATGTCCTGCTCCGCGGCCACAGGCACAATCACCTGCACAGTCGCCAGCAGCGCGTTGTTGAGCGGCCCCCGTTCAATGGCCTGGGCAGGTCGGGCTGAGGCCAGAGTGAGCAGGGCCAGGGCCAACACCGCGCAGAGGGCGAGAAGCTGGGGGGTTGGGCGCTGGGAGCGTGTGATCGTTGTCCGGTTGGTCATAGCCTATTCTCCCCCCTGAAAGCCCAGGCTGGTGAAGATAGCGGAAAAATCCTCGGCGTGGGCGTCCCATTCGGTTGCGTCGGCGGCTACAGTGGCCGCCACCAGCCGGTCACCGATGCCGTCGTTGGCGATAAAGAGCAGGTCCTGGCCCTTCACCACCACAGGCAGGCCCAGACTGCCGCTCTCCCGGGTGGGGTCGGCGATGTAGGCGTAGGTGAGGAGCAGCCCCGGCGTGCCCTCCCCATTTTTGATGACGCTTGCGCTCAAGTTGCGAAAACGCTCAAGCGCCTGCCCCCGGTTCAGAGGCCAGCTAAGGCTGATCTGGTCCAGTGTCTCCCCTTCCTTCACATCCCGCACCACCAATTCCACACGTGCGTCGAAGGTGCTGGGGCTGGCCGGGTCGATGGCCCGGAAGAGAACCCCGTCGCTCTCGGCTTCCAGCCAGGCCGCTGGATAGGCGAGGCTGGGCAGTTGGTTGCCCAGGGAAAAGGTGCGCAGCGCGGCGATGCTGTTTGTGCGCACACCCCAGCCCAGAAAGATGGCAAAGAGGATAGTGACGATCACCAGCAGATCGTTGCGGCGCTGTTCGCTGGGCGTGGGGGGCTGGTTGGTAATACTGGGCTTGCGCAGAGATTCCAGAATTGCAGCCATCAGCCTTCTCCTTCTTCGTCGGCGCTGTCAGCAGTGGAAGGGATATTGGGTATTGGGTTATCGGGTATTGGCGTTGGCAATGTGAGTGGCGCGTCTGGGAGACTTTTGGCTGCGGCCACCCGCAGGGTCTCTTCGTTGGAGCGCTCCACCAGCCAGAAGACCGCAGCCAGGCAGACGCCCGCCATCACCAGAGCCAGCAGCAGCCCGTTCCAGGGATTGACCGTCAGTCCCGCGCCTGTCATCCGATCTTCCACCAGAAAGAAGAGCCCGTTGAGCAGCGCGGCCAGGGCCAATCCAGCGGGCAGATAGAAGAGGGGCGTCTTTTCGAAGCGGGCCTGGCCGATAAAATAGCCCAGAATGCCCGCAAAGCTGGCGTGGGCCAGGGCGGTGACAACGACCCGCACCGAGCCGATGCCCAGGTCTACCCCGCCGTGTTCCAGCACATAATTGAAGTTGAGCACCGTAGCCATCCCCAACCCCGCGGCGATGGCGTAGATCACCCCGTCCACCCGCTCGTCAAATTCCGGGTCGGCGTAGATGCCATAGCGCACCACCAGATAGACCACTGCCTCTTCCACAAAGCCCACCAGCAGCACACCGCCCACCAGTTGGGTGGCGAAGCTGTTGTAGAGCCAGCTATCGATGGCGACGAAGTTTTCCAGAAAGGGGATGGCCACGGCCCCGGCCATCAGCGCGCCCAGGACAAAGACGCCGATCAGCTTCTCCTTCGGCTCCGGCTCCAGCCGGTCCATCCGATAGAAGAAGCCCAGCCAGAGGCCGGCTGGCACAAGGCTCATCAGCAGGCCAAGGAAGATGAGGAAGAAGCCATCCAGCCCATCGCCGATGCGGTCGAAGAGCAGGTTGAAGATGCCCACAAAGAGAAGCAGGCCGACCAGTGCGATCAGGCCGGCGATCCAGAAGCCCCGGCGGTTGTGGGCGATGTGTTCCACGTCGGGGTGATAGAATGCGCTGTCCGCGGTGGGTGTGGATTGCACGGACTGCCTCCTTTGGCTGTGACCGCCGGGGTTGCGGATCGGCGGTCAGGCGGGTGGTTGGTTCAGACGTGCCCATTATACCAGAAATGGGCAAAATAGAAACCGTCGCCACCCATCCCCAAATTGACACCGGTTTCAGGCCGCGTTATGATGGGTGGCGTTGTGGGAGGGAAGTGGCCACTTCATAAGTGACTACTGAGCAGTGACCTGCGCCCCCACACGACAACTGTTTACTGATCACCGATTACCGTTTACTACACTGAATCGACCCACCCCATGCCGAAATCCAGATCCAATCGTCCGGTTCCCTCGAACATTCCCGCGCCCAAGCTCGTTCAGAGCAGCGGGGAATTCGCCGAAATGATGGCCTTTTTGCAGGATCAACCGCTGATCGCGGTGGACACGGAGAGCGACAGCCTCTACCGCTACCACCCCCGGGTCTGCCTGATTCAGATTTCGGCCTGTGCCAGCGGCTCCGCTGCCCATCCCACCTCGGCGGACCCTATGCCGACGGTAGACTATCTGCTCGATCCGCTCAAGTTTCACCGTTTGCAGCCCCTGGGCGCACTGCTGGCCGACCCGGCAGTGGAGGTGATTTTCCACGCGGCGGAGAACGATGTGCGTCTGCTGGATCGGGATTTCAACTTCCGCTGCGCCAATGTCTACGACACCCAACTGGCCGCACGCATTCTGGGCCGCAACGGCGTTGGACTGGCCGCGATGTTACAGGCAGAATTCGGCGTCATCAGCGACAAGAGTATGCAGCGCACCGATTGGGGCCGCCGTCCCCTCACCGCCCAGCAGATGACCTATGCCCAGATCGACACCCACTATCTGCCTGTGCTGCGCCAACGCCAGATTGACAAACTCAAAGCGGCGGACCGCTGGGAAGAAGCCCTGGAAGGTTTTGCCGCCCTGGCCGAATTGCGCTACGAAGAACCAGCCAAAGAGCGCACTTTCTGGCGGATGAAGCAGACCCGGGAGCTTGAGCGGGAGGATTTGGGGCTGTTGGAAGAACTGTGGAGCTGGCGGGAGATCACTGCCGAGCGCACGGATCGCCCCCCCTTCAAAGTGCTGTCCGACACTGTGCTGGGCGAATTGGCCCAGCGCAAACCCACGTCCCTGGCCGAACTGAACGACATTCGGGGCTTCAGTGATCGTCAGGTGAGCCGCTTGGGCCGGGAAGTATTAGAAGCTGTGCGGCTGGGCCAGGGACGACCCATTCCGCCCCTGCCAGAGCCGACTGTGCGCCCGGAGCAGCTACTCTCGAATCCAGAGCGTGCCCGCTACGATGCCCTGCGCCAGTGGCGTACAGGCGTGGCCAACGAACGGGGCGTGGACCCGGACATCGTTTTCAACAACGACACACTGCTGCAGATCGCGTCCAAACAGCCAGAATCTGTAGAAGCCTTGCAGGAGATTGCCGCTATCGGCCCCTGGAAGGCAAAGACCTACGGCGCGGCTGTTTTAGCGATTGCGAATAAATAGTAAGCAGTAATCAGTGACCAGTGACCCGTCGGATCGTTCGATGCCACTGCTAACTGTTCACTGCTTACTTTCCGCTGGAGACGCGAATGAAGCAGATTTTTCTCCTCCTCATCACCGTCGGCCTGAATGTGGCCGGTCAATATCTGATGAAGCAGGGCATGGGCCAGGTGGGGGTGATCGGTGGCTCGTTGCCTGTGATGGCGAACAGCCTGACCAAAGCCTTCCTCAACCCCTACGTTATCGGCGGGGTGGGGGCCTATGGCTTCAGCAGCATCTTCTGGCTGATTCTTCTCAGCCGGGTGGAATTGAGCTACGCCTATCCTGCGCTCAGCATCGGCTACGTGCTCATCACACTTGTCAGCGCCTTTTTGCTCAACGAGAGTGTCTCGCCCCTACGCTGGCTGGCCGTGGCGGTGATCTGTGTGGGTGTGATTCTGCTCAGCCGTAGCTAAAGACGACGGCAGACGACAAACCGCCGACGGCGGCAGATGGCGGGCGACACCGGGATGTCATCACAACGTACAACGTACAACGCACTTCGCTCTGACCTGTGGCTGGATTGTATAGCGGCTCTGTTTCTCGCACTCCTGACCATCGCCTTCTTCTGGCGCACCCTCTCCGGCGATGTTTTCCAGCCTGCGGATGGCGGCGATCTGGTCAGCTTTCTCTACCCCACCTATCGCTTCGCCGCGGCCACCCTGGCGAACGGCGAACTGCCCCTGTGGAATCCCACCCTCTACGGCGGCGCGCCTTTCATCGCCGACATTCAGGCGGGCTTTCTCTACCCACCCAATCTGCTCCTCTTTCTGTTCAATCCCGACTTTGGCTACGGCTGGATGCAGTGGCTTTCCATCGGCCATCTCTGGTGGGCCGGGCTGGGCGTCTATGCGCTCTGTCGGGTGCTGGGTATCAGCCGCCCCGCGGCCCTCTTCGCGGGAACGGCCTTCGCCTTCAGCGATCCGCTGCTGATCCATCTGGGCAACCTGAATCTAATCGCTGTCCTCAGTTGGCTGGGCTGGGTGCTGGCCGCCTTCCATCTGGCACTGACCCGGCGCAGTCTGGCCTGGGCCGGCGCGGCTGGGCTGCTCTTTGCCATTGCCAACTACGCTGGCCACGCGCAGAGCAGCTATTATATTGGCCTGGCAGTGGCGGGGTATTTGGTATTGGGTAGTGGGTATTGGGTATTGGACGGGGATAGTTCGGGCGTTGACGGGGAGAAGAGTGGCCGGGGGCGATGGGTTTCCCTAACGAAATATCCAATACCTAATATCCAATACCCACTCATTACCGGCCTAACCGCGATTCTTCTGACCGCCCCCCTGCTCCTGCCCAGTCTGGAACTGCTGCCCTACACGGCCCGGACGGGGCTGGCCTACCAAGAAAATGTGGGCTATTCCCTGGCCCCGGTCCCTGCGCTGGTGGGGCTGATCACCCCCGGTTTCTTCGGGCGGGGTCCTTCCCTGCACTGGTCTTTCTGGGATCGGGTGGAGTTGCCCTATGCGGGTGTGGTGGCGCTTCTGCTGGCGCTGGCGGTCTTCTTTAGAAGTTCGACTTTTGCCAAAAGTCGAACTTCTAAAGAGCGAACCTCTCGTCTGCTGCCCTGGATTGGCCTTGCCCTCTTTGGACTGCTCGTGGCGCTGGGTGTCTATACGCCTGTCCACGGCTGGTTGACTCAACTCCTGCCCGGCTTCGCTTCCTTCCGCGCCCCCGCGCGGGCAATTGTGCTATGGGTTCTGGGGGTGGCTGTGCTGGCAGGCTACGGAGTGGATTGGCTGACGGCAAACGGCAGACCGCAGACCGCATACCACCGACCACCAACGACCAACGGAGCACGCAGCACGCAGCACGCAGCACGCAATTCGCAATTCGCCGCCTTCCTCAAATGGGGCGGCCTCGCTCTCCTCGTCGTCTTTGTCCCCGCGATGTACGCATCTCTCCTCGCCCTGCAAGCCGATTCGGTCTGGTTTCTGCGTGCGTCCTTGGCAGGGCTGGCTGTGGCATTGGCGACGGCTGCCTGGCTGGGAACCTGGGTGCTGGTCAGCCTCCACAGCCGGGGCCACTTGCGCGGAAATGTCTTTGCCGGGTTGCTCACAGCGCTTCTGCTCATCGAAGTCGGCGCAGCCGGTGCCTACACGGACATCAGCGAAAGGGACCCGACTCACGGGTTTAACCACCCGGAGATTGTAGAGTTTTTGCAGAAAGAATGGAACGCGGATGACGCGGATCGGGCGGATCAGCGCGGATCAGAAAAATCTGCGCCATCAGTTGCTTCTGCGCAATCTGCGTCCTCTGTGAAATCTGCGTTCCCCTTCCGCATCGACGCCCGCACAGACATCGACGACCTCTGGCAGCCGGACACCGCCGCGCTGGTCGGTCTGCGCGATGTGTGGGGGATCGTCAATCCCCTGCTCCTCACCCACTGGGATCGGCTCTGGGAATCCACCGGCGGACGCCACACCCGGCTCTACGATATGCTCAATGCGGGTTACGTCCTCGTCCGCGACGGCACACCCCTGCCCAACAAATTCGTCCTGGCCTTCGACGCACCCGGCGAACTGGCCGTCTACCGCAACCCAGACGCCTTCCCCCGGGCCTGGCTGGTGGCCGATGCCCTGATCGTCCCCGACGCCGACGCCGCCCTGGCCGCCCTCACCGCGCCCGATTTTGACCCATCCCAGACAGTCATTCTTTTCGCTGGCGACGGTGGACGACAGACGGCAGACGACGGACGAACCGCACCCAATCAACCAATCAACCAATCACCCAATACCCAATACCCAATACCCAATACCGATTCTCCAAACTCCCTTGAATACCACATTTCTTCCCCCACCCCCGCCTACCTCGTCCTCAGCGAAGTCTGGTATCCGGGCTGGCGGGCGACGGTCAACGGCGTGGAGACCCCTGTCCTGCGCGCCAACTACGCGCTGCGCGCTGTGGAAGTGCCCGCGGGGGAGGTGACTGTCGAACTCTGGTTTGCACCCGATTCCTGGCGCTGGGGGCTGCGGCTGGCGTGGGTGGGGGTGGTGCTGTTGCTCGTGATTTGGCTGTTGACCGAACTGCAAGCGTTTCTGCGACGGCTTGAGCCAGCCGAGAGCTAAAAACGGCTGGCTCAAGCGTGGAGTCATCATCGGTTCAAAAAGAGTTTTACGAGTTTCATTTTGCCGCCTAAATGATTATACTAAAGATCACGGATTTAGTGTTTGTAGTATCAAGCGGGTTCTGCGTATATACTCGTAAGGAGACTCCTGTGCGTAGTAAGAATCTTTTCGTTCTTTTCATCGGTACTATCACGCTGCTGACCAGTCTTTTCTTCACTGCCCATGCCCAGGATCCATACCCGATTTATCTGCCGATTGTCATTGGCTCTGGTTCTGATACAACAACCACGCCCACCAGTACACCAACTGCCACACCAACACGGGGTGCATTATCTATTTCCGGCTATGTCCAGAAAGGACCGTTTATCCAGGGTACGGAGATCACCGTCCGCGAATTGAACAACAGTCTTGTCCCGACTGGGCGCACTTTTACTGGTGTGATTGATGATAATACGGGCAGTTTCACCGTGAATGGGAATTTGGACTATTCCTATGTAGAACTCTCGGCAAATGGCTTTTATTTCAATGAGATAACTGGAGCACTATCGAACGCTCCAATTACTTTGCTGGCGTTAGTTGACACACAAGATACAACCAGTATCAATGTCAATCTGCTCACCCATTTGGAACGTAGACGGGTCGAATATCTGATCGGTCAATCTCTGACCTTTCGCCAAGCAAAAATCCAGGCACAGCAAGAGATACTCAATGCATTTAATATTGAAAATGTTGCAATCGGCAATTCTGAAACTCTGGACATCAGCAGAGCAGGAGAAGGCAATGCTGTTTTGCTGGCAATCTCCGCTATCCTTCAAAGCAACAAGTCAGAAGCCCAACTGACCGAGCTACTTTCCACAATCAGCGGCGATCTACGTACAGATGGTATCCTCAACAGTGCTAGTGTCAAGCAGGCATTAGTTAACTCCACCGAATTCTTAAAACCACGATGGACTACGATCCGCAGCAACATTGCAGATCGTTATGCAGACCTGGGTATGGAAGTCACCATTCCTGCATTTGAAGATTTCCTTTTTCGCCTTGACACTGTATCTCCATCTGTCCTCTTTACGCAACCAGGAAGCGAAGATGAATTAGAGGTAGATCATATAACGATTGTTTTTAATGATTTGATGGATCATGTTAGCTTAAGTAATACTACGATAAGCCTTAAGGATGCTAGTGGAAATCCCGTGGCAAGCACGCTTGAGATTGTCGATGCAGGTAGTCGCCGCGTCTCGACAATGAGAAGTAATTCTGACTACAACTCCGTTATGCTTATATTTGCAGAAACACCGACACCGACCGCAACATTTACATCGACACCGACAGAAACGCCGACACCGACAGAAACGCCGATGCCGACAGAAACGCCGATGCCGACAGAAACGCCGATGCCGACACCGACAGAAACGCCGATGCCGACACCGACAGAAACGCCGATGCCGACACCGACATCGACACCGACACCGACACCCACAGAAACGCCGACATCGACACCGACAGAAACGCCGACATTGACACCGACAGAAACGCCGACACCTACAGAAACACCGATACCTACACCTACGCCAACACCTACGCCGGATATCGGTACGGCTACGATTGTTACCCTTATCCCTGACGCACCTTTGCAACCTGGAACCTATATATTAACCATTGGGACTGATGTAAAGGACTTAGCTGGCAATGGCTTGAATTCAGTGTTCACTGTAAACTTCATACATACCTCACAGTCTAGTACTCTATCTTTACCTTCTCACCGGTCAAGGGCCAGACACGAAAACGTTATCAACATGTTTTTCCAATTATGGTCAAGACCGCTGCCGATTGGCCCTATCTTGGACACAGAGCGCCTGGCGAAAACAAGATATCTGCCATTCCCCTAAAGTGGGGAGGCTGGGAGGGGGTCATCCCCCATACTTCGGCATCCGCCCAATCATCACCCGATCCCGCAACCGGTCGGGCAGGCGCTCGATCCAGACCCGAATCTGTGTGCTGCGCCCGATGACGTAGCGGACTTTGGGCGTGGGCGCGGTCAGCGCGTGATGCACCGCTTCGGCCACATTCTCCACGGGGATGCCCCCGCCTGTGCGTCTGCGCAAGGACGCGAAGAGGGAATCGAAGAGCGGGCCGTAGAGCCGCAGGGCTTCCGGAGAATATTGGGGAGCCACCTCCTTGGCAAAGGAGAGCGCCTTACCCCAGATAGGCGTGGCAACGGTTCCCGGCTGGATGGACGACACCTGAATTCCCCAGGGGTGCAGCTCCAGACGCAAGGCGTCGGTCAACGCTTCCAGCGCGTGTTTGGAGGCCGCATACAGCCCGATCATCGGCGTAGAACTGAAGCCAGCAATCGAGCTCATCATCACAATCCGCCCCCGCGCCAGGCGCAGCAGGGGGATGAGGGGTTGGGTGACAGCCAGCTGGCCGGTCACATTCACCTCCAACACCCGGCGCAGTTCGTCCAAATCCACAAATTCCAGCACGCCGCCCGTTGCCATCCCCGCGTTGTTGACCAACCCGTGCAGGCCGTTATCGCCTACCGCAGCCGTCACCTCTGCGGCCATCGCCGCGATAGATGCGCCGTCGGTCACATCCACTAGCACCGGCGTCAAGCGCTCCGACGCTTCAACGCTCAAAGCGTTTCCATCCGCCTCTTTGCGCACCCCGGCAAAGACCCGCCAGCCCGCCCGGTCCATCCACAGCGCGCAGGCTTTGCCGATGCCGGTAGACGCGCCGGTTATCACTACTGATTTTTGAGTCACGCTTCTGATTCCTTCTGATGATCTGTCGATTCAGAAAGGTGAAACGTGAGATGGGACGGCGATCTCACGCTAGTTTGCTGAACAGGTGAAGTCCAGTGAGCGCTGGTTGAGTAGCCGAGTCTTCGAGGCGTATCGAAACCAAGCGAACGGGTAACATCACATTTCTTCTCACCCGCTTGGTTTCGATACGGCTGGAAACAACCCCAGCCTACTCAACCGGCGCTAGTCCTGTGCAGTTCTCACGTTTCACGTTTCGATACGAAAATGAATGCTTGCTTCCCCTTCAGCCTGTCATTACCACAACCTTCCCCACACTCCGCCGTTCCATCAGCGACTGCAACGCCGCGCCCGTCTCGGCAAGGGGATAGGCCGCGGAGATGTGGGGCTTCAGTTGGCCCGCTGCCTGCCAGGCGAAAAGCTGGGCCAGGGAATCGGTGAGCACTTGCGGGTCCCGTTTGGCGTAGGCGCCCCAATAGAGACCGACGACAGAGATATTCTTCACTAGCAGCAGACCGGCCGGCGGTTGGGGGATGCGCCCGCTGGCAAAGCCGATGACCAGCAGCCGTCCTTCCCAGGCAATGCAGCGCAGGGAGCGGTCAAAGACATCCCCGCCCACCGGGTCGTAGATCACATCCGCGCCTTGCCCACCGGTAATGGACTTCACCCGTTCCACGAAATCTTCTTGCGTGTAGTCAATCGTATAGGCTGCGCCGTAGCGTCGGGCCAGGACCAGTTTTTCGGCGCTGCTGGCGGTGGCGATGACTGTCGCGCCCAGCAATGCACCGATCTCCACTGCGGCCAGCCCTACGCCTCCCGCCGCGCCGTGGACGAGAAGTGTCTCGCCCGCCTGTAACTTGGCCCGGCGGGTCAGGGCCAGGTGACTGGTTCCATAGGCGATGAGAAAGCCCGCTGCACTCGCGTAGTCGATGGCATCGGGCAGGGGGGCGCAGCGGGCCGCGTCCACGGCCACCTGCTCGGCAAAGCCGCCCAACTCACAGAGCGCGGCCACCCGCTGACCGACGCGCAGATGCTCCACCCGGTCGCCCACGGCCAGCACATCCCCGGCCACCTCTCCGCCGGGGACAAAAGGCAGGGGCGGCTTCTCCTGATACTTGCCCTGGACAATCAGCGTATCGGCAAAATTCACCCCGCAGGCGCGGATGCCCACCACCACCTGTCCTGGCCCTATGGTCGGGTCGGGCAACTCGGCCAGGCGCAGCCCATCCGGGCCGGTCAATTCTGTGCAGAGCATCGCCTTCAAAGCATCTCTCCTTCTGGAATCCTTGTGATAGGTAGATGGCAAACGGAAGACAAACCACAGAAGTCGAAAGAGAATCAACGTTCGTCCGTCGTCAGCGGTCTGCCGTCAAATTCCCACATTCAAACCTCCACATTCCGCATTCTTAGATTCCCATTCCGCCGGTCACTTCCAACACGTGGCCGGTAATATACCGGGCCAAGGGCGAGGCCATCAACACAATCCCGCCCGCGGCCTCTTCTGGCGTGGCGGCCCGGCCCAGGGGGATGTGCTGCTCGATGTTGCTGTCCAGCAGGGCGCGCACTTTCTGGGGGATGCCCAGGACGATCTCTTTGCCGTCGATGTCGATGGCCTCTTCCTGGACTTCCTTTGTGCGGGTCAGCCGGGTGTCGATGTAGCCGAAGGCCACCGCGTTGCAACGGATGCCCAGATGGCCCCACTCTTTGGCGACGGTTTTGGTCAGGCCGACGATGCCCATTTTACCCGTGGCGTAGTTGCCCTGGCCGATGTTGCCGTGCAGCCCGCTGGTGGAGGAGACGTTAACGACGCAGCGGTTGCTGAAGGGCTGGCCTGCCTCTTTCTCTGCCTGGGCCGCCTCGCGCAGATAGGGAGCAACGGCCCGGATCATCCGAAAGGGCGCGGTGGCGTGGACATCCAGAATGGCCTGCCACTGCTCGTCGGTCATCTTGTGGATCATCCCGTCCCAGGTGTAGCCCGCGTTGTTGACGAGGATGTGAATCCCGCCAAAGGCATCCGCCGCGGCCTGCATCAGCTTCTCTGGGAAGGCCGGCTCGGTGACGCTGCCGGGCACAGCAATGGCTTTGCCGCCGGCCTGGGTGATGGCGTGGGCGGTCTCCTCGGCTGGCTCCGCGTTCAGGTCGTTGACCACCACTGACGCGCCCTGCTCCCCAAATATCCGAGCCGCAGCCGCGCCAATCCCCCGCCCCGCGCCGGTGATGATGACTGTCTGGTTTATGAACATTCGGTTCTCCGTTCTATTTTGACGGCAGACAACAGACCGTCGACCGCGGCACTAACCAACTCGCTCTTCAAAAATAGATCCGCGAAACTGTCTCGGCCACACACGCTGGTTTGGCCGCGCCGTCGATTTCGATGGTCATTTTGCTGATCATTTGCAGGCAGTCGCCCCCTACTTCCTCCACGCTGACCAGTTCCGTGCGAGCGCGCACCCGGCTGCCCGCCACCACCGGATGGGGAAAGCGCACCCGGTTCAGCCCGTAGTTGACTGAGAGTTTGATGCCCGGATAGGGAGGCTTCGCCGCGTTGACCCGTCCTGCCAGATGGGGGATGAGGGAGAGGGTCAGATAGCCGTGGGCGACTGGTCCGCCAAAGGGGGATTCCCGGCTGGCCCGCGCCGGGTCCACGTGAATCCACTGGTTGTCCAGCGTCGCCGCGGCAAAGGCGTCGATGCGCGCCTGGTCAATCGTCAGCCACCCGCCCACGTGGGTTTCTGTGCCGACTTTGGAACGGAGATCGGTTAGGGCGGTCAGGTAAGACATTGGGTAACTCCTTTCGTTGATCGGACGACCGACGATGGACGAAAGACGAACCAGTTCGTCAATTGTTCGTCTTTCGTCTGTCTTCAGTTTTGCGCAGTTGATTTTCCGCCTGTCCGAAAGTATCAAGAGGCGAAGCAGTTCACCATTCGTTCGTCTTCCGTCTATCGTCCGAGGTCGTCGTTACGCCGTCAATCCCCCGTCGATATTCACCGCCTGCCCGGTCACAAAACCCGCGCCCTCGGAGCAGAGCCAGAGGATGGCGTGGGCGATGTCTGCGGCTTCGCCAAAACGGCGCATGGGGATACTCTTCTCGAAGCGTTCGGCCAGCCGGTCGTTGCCTTCGATCATCCCGTCGAAGAGGGGTGTGCGGGTGAAGACCGGGCAGACCGCATTGACCCGGATATTCTGCCGGGCGTACTCCTGGGCCGCGGTGCGGGTGAGGCCGATGACGCCGTGCTTGCTGGCAGTGTAGGCTGGTGCGTTCGCCAATGCGCGCTGGCCCGCAATCGACGCTACATTGACAATCGCCCCGCCGCTTTGGGCGCTGCCACCCTGGGCCACCATACGGCGAATCTCCTGCTGCATACAATAGAAGACGCCGCTCAGGTTGACAGCCAGCACCCGCGCCCAGTCGTCCAGGGGATAGTCTGCCGTGCGTGCCCACGCGCCGCCGATACCCGCATTGTTGACGGCAATGTCGAGCCGTCCGAATTGGCGCACGGCCTCTGCCACCAGCGCTTCCACCTCCTCCGGCTGGGATACATCCGCGCCGACGAAAATGGCCTCGCCGCCCGCCTGTCGGATGGAACCGACAGTCTCTTGCCCGCCCGTTTCGTTCACATCCGAGACGACGACGGACGCACCGCCCGCGGCAAAAGCCAGCGCGGTCGCCCGCCCGATGCCAGACCCCGCGCCCGTAATCAGCGCAACTTTTCCCTGAAAAGTCATTGCCTTCCCTTTCCCAAGCATTTCAACGCAAAGTTGCAAAGGGGGCAAAGATGCAAAGATTTTTTCTCTGCGTCTTTGCATCTTTGCATCTCTGCGTTAAGCTGGTTCTCTTCTTAAAATTGCCCGCACAGGTGCGCCGTCGTTGTCGGTTTTCAGGGGCAGGGCAATGAGTTCGTACTCGCCTGGCTCCACATCCTTCAATTGCAGAATTTCCAAAATCGAGATATTGCCCGTGCGCAAAGTTCTATGGGCAGTGAGGGTTTTGCTCTCTTGTGGGTCCACGGAGGGCGCGTCGGTCCCGAAAAGGCGCAGCCCACTCTCGACGAGCAGTTGAGCCGTCGCCGGCGCAAGATAGACAAACTGATCGTCCCAGCGGTCATCCGGCAGAGCGCTGGCTTTACTCTTCACCAGCAGACGGCGCACCTGCCGCAAATCCACCCCAGCCAGATGTGCGGGCAGAATCGGGCCGCCGTCGGGCAGGGCCTCCCGCAAGTCAATGACCGTCGCCGGTCCGATGTAGGCGTCCAACGACATCTCCGCCAGCCGCTCGCCGGTGGGGTCGTAGTGAAAGTGGGCGTCGGTGTGGGTTCCGCAGTGGCCGCTGAAGGTGATTGTCGAGAGATTGACCGAGCCGCCCTCGTCCATCCGCACCAGATATTCGGTGGAATAGGGGCTGTCGCCGGGCCAGACGGCCAGGGAAGGGGTGATGGGGCGGGTGATGTCGAAGATACGCATAGTCATCTGTTGTGTGGGATATGGGGTATTAGATATTGGGCAGTGACATCGGCAGCGCATCACTGCCCAATATCTAATACTCAATACCTTCTGCTGTTCTCTGCATCTGCTGCAAGAAGTCTTCCGCTTCGATGTCCGCGGCCAGCAGCGCCACCATTGCCCGGTTGAAGCTTTCCAGAAAGCGGCTGTAGCCCGGCGGAAACTGCCAGACCCGAGCGTCGTCCAGGCCGGTGAGGAAGGGGGCCAGGGCCGGGAAGGCGGCCAGCCAGCCGTCGCGCAGACTGAGGCGGGTGGGCATCCACCCACCGTCCGCGGGCCACTCTCGCTGCATCTCCGGCGATGTGAGCCAGTTCGCCAGGGCGAAGGCATCGTCCGGGTGGGCGCTGCGGGCCGAGACTGCGTAGCAACTGGTGAAGGCGACTGTGCCCTGCCCGCCCGGTCCGCTGGGCAGGGGGGCAACGCCGTAGGCGAAATCAGGAAACTCCGCGGCCAGATAGGGCACAATCCAATTGCCCTCGTAGGCCATCCCACCTTTGCTTTTGCCCAACACCTCCCCGGCCCAACTGCTGTTGGACTCGGCAGGCTGGCCCGCGAAGTTGTCCCGAAAGGTCGTCAATGGAAAATCGATGGCCGCCGCGCCCGCCGGGCTGTCGATAGTCACCTGCCCACTTGCATCCAGCACCGTTCCCCCGGCCTGATAGAAAAAGGGCAGCCAGCGGGAGAGGTCCGGCGAGAGAATCAGGCCGAAGCTGCCGGTGTTCAGGTCGGTGACAGCTTCGGCGGCTGTGCGCATTTCGTCCCAGGTGCGGGGCGGCGACAATTCCGCTTTGGCGAACTGTGACCGGTTGTAGACCAGCGCCAGGCTGCGTACTTCTCTGGGCAGGCAGTAGCGTTCCCCATCCCAAACAAAGGCATCGGCCAGCAGTGGATAAAAATCGTCCACCGGGCCGAGACGATTGCCTGCGGGCAAAAGCAGCCCCGCCGACGCCAGATCGGGGAAAGCGAAGCTGTCCACCACCACCAGGTCCGGCGGGTTGTCGCTTTCCAGCGCCGTGCGCAGCGCCGCGCTGTAGGCTGCCTCCACCCGCATATCCACCAGCAGGTCCAACCGTTCCCGGTCGTATTGACGGATGCGCTCGGTGCGTGGCTCGTCGGGCAGCAGGGCAGTGACTGTGCGATAGGGCGGCGTGGGTGTGGGCCGCGGCCCCACAAAAGGCAGATCGGGCCTATTGGCTGTGCAGCCTGTCAACGCAAAGAGCAGGAAGCCAAGCACAAACGCAAAGACGGCACGGCGGTCTCCTGCGCCATCTCTCATCAGATGAAAAGTGTAGGTGATCTGCTGCGACAACATCTTGCCTATTGTACCATCCGTGGACAGATTGGAGAACTGGTGTGGTCGTTTGCAAACAGTCGCCATTTGACAGCCGATTTGCTATTTGGTATTGTGTATTATAATTTATTCAAATGATTTGATTTTATGTAAATAGATTGAGAAATCTCAAATGGGCGAAAACCAACCCCTCCCCGAACTCTATATCCGGGACATTGCCGCCATCCGCGTGCTGGCAGATCCGCGCCGATTGGAGATTCTCCAACTGATGCAGGAGCCGACGACTGTTAAAGCCGTGGCCGGGGCGTTGGAGGGTGCGCCAGCCAGCCTCTACTATCACGTGAATCTGCTGGTGGAGTACAATCTGATCCGGGTGGTGGGCCACTCGATTGAGACGGGCATTGTCGAGAAGCACTATCAGGTCACGGCACGGGAATTTAAGTTGACGAATCCCCTGCTCACGGGTGGGGCAGTGCCGGACGACGCCGCGGACGCCATCTACGCCAGCCTGTTGGATGAGACGAAACGAGACTTCCGTCTGGCCTTTCAGCGCCGCTCTGCCGATGAGCCTTCTCCACCCCGCACGCCTTTTCTCTCCAAAAAGCGGCTGCGGCTGAGCGACGAGCAATTGACCGCCTTCCACGCCCGGCTGGATGGGCTGATGCAGGAGGCCACGGCCCTGGCCGCCCAAAATGAGGCTTCCGGCGAGAAGCTCTACGAATTGACAGTTGTTTTCTACGACAAAGCCGACGAAAAGGAGTGAGGAAATGGCGACACAGCAGGAACGTCTATTGGCGCTGGCCCGATCTGTGGCCGCAGCGCGAGCCGAAGACCCGGCCATCGAAGCGATTTTGCTCACCGGTTCTGTGGCCCAGGGCCGGGCGGATGGGGTGTCGGACGTGGATATGATGCTCTACTACCGGGAACTGCCCACGCCGGAGCGCTTTGAGGAATTGAAAGAGGCTGCGCTGGCCAGCGGCGGTGGCATCTACGGCTATGACCCCGCGGAAGGGATGGCCTGCTATCACTTTTTCGACGGGGTAAAGGTGGATTTTGGCCACGGAACCAGCGCTGAGTTGGAGGAACGGCTGGACGGGTTTTTGGAAAAGCCGGATGTGAAAGATACGACGACCCAAATTGTGATGAGCGGCGTGGCGACAGGTCTGCCTCTGCACGGCGCTGAGAAGCTGCGGGGCTGGCAGGAGCGTCTGCGTCACCTGCCGGAGAGCTATTGGGAAGAGGTGGTTAAGGGCCATCTGCGCTTTGCCCCCCTGGCCGTGCTGACTCAAATGGGCACGGATCGTCGGGACTACGCACTCGTCTACGAACTCATCCTGCGGGACCTGGGCCATCTGCTCAATATCTGGTGCGGGCTGAGCCGGGTGATCCCGCCGGGGAAAGTGAAGGGGATTGCCGGGAGCGTGGCGAAGTTGTCCGTCTTGCCGGAACGGGCCGGAGAACGGGCCGAGGCTCTTTTTACTGCCCAGCCAGCGGCGGCTGTGGAAGAATTGCAGTCGCTGATCCACGAAACCCTGGCGCTGGTTAATAGGCAGATGCCAGCCATTGAGACAGGGCCTGTGCGCTCTTTTATGCGGACAGCTTTGCGCGTAGAGTCGGCTGCCTGAAATGGGGGACAGGCGCTGCACATCGGCCATAGCGAAGATTCCCGGCAGGTCATCCGTATAGAGGACGACCTGCCGGGAATCTTCGCGCGGTTGGATGCGGCGGGTGTGGTCTGTATGCCGATGGGCGATTCGCCTGAATGCTAAACTTTCACCGACACTGACGGCCACTGGTTTCAACTGGTGAAGCCGAATTAGTGTTCGTTTTCTTCCACAAATTTGGCGTACCCATCTGCATCCATCAACCGGCCCAACTCGTTTTCAATGCTGGATGAGGGCTTGACTTTGAAGAACCAGGAACCGTACGGATCGTCGTTTACCAGTTCGGGGGTGTCTTCCAATTCCTGGTTGATTTCGACAACGACACCGCTGACCGGCGCGTTGACATCCTCGGCAGCCTTTACCGACTCGACGACGGCCACTGCGTCGCCGGCTGTTACTTCTTCGCCCACGTCGGGCAGTTCTACAAAGACCACATCACTCAGCAAATCCTGGGCGGTGTCGCTGATGCCGACAATGGCGATGTCGTCTTCCATACGCACCCACTCGTGGGTCTTGGCGTAGCGCACGTCTTTGTCAAATTTGTAAGCCATGATTTTGCTCCTTGCGGTTTTGAGCCACTGATAAACACTGATGGATTTGCGATTTCCTCCGCGCTCGCTGGGTCTGCGCGGTGAGCTATTCTTTGTAGCGCGGTTTATAGAAGGGACGGCGGACAACTTTGGCCTTTTTGGCCGCGCCGCGGATGAGAATGTCGATTTCTGTGCCGAGCTTCTGGTATGCAGGGGGAACGTACCCCAATCCGATAAATTTGTCCAGTGTGGGCGATTTCATGCCAGTGGTGACGAGGCCGATGACCTGGCCGTCTGCTGCGATTTCGTAGTGATCCCGGGGCACAGCCCGGTCGATCATCTCGAAGCCGACGAGGATTTTGCGGTTATCCTCCAGCTTTGCTTTCAGCAGTGCATTGCGCCCCAGAAAATCGGGCTTGTCCAGCGAGACAGTCCAGCCCTGGCGGGCTTCGTAGGGATTGGTTGCGGCGTCGATTTCGTGGCCGTAGAGGGGCATACAGGCCTCGAAGCGCAGACTGTCCCGCGCGGCCAGGCCACAGGGGAGCAGTCCGTCATCCTTGCCCGCGGCCAGCAGATCGTTCCAGAAGGCCACCGCGGATTCTGCGGGCAAGTATAGTTCGAAGCCGTCCTCGCCGGTGTAGCCTGTGCGGCCCAGGAGCATTTCTATGCCGTTGACCGTGGCCCGCAAACCGGTGCGGGCGGGGACGTCACTCAGATTGGTGTCGGTCAACCGTTGCAGAATTGCCTCAGCCTTTGGCCCCTGCAACGCCAGCATATACGTCTCGTCGGAGATGTCAGTCAGCTCGATCTGGTAGCCGTGGCTGTGGGCTTGGAGCCAGGCCAGGTCTTTGGCCCGGTTGTCCGCGTTGACGGCGATCATCCAGCCCTCGGGCAGACGGTAGAGGAAAATGTCGTCGATGAGTGTGCCGTCTTCGTAGCAGAGCAGGCTGTAGTGGGCATCCCACACCTGCATCTGGCTGATGTCGTAGACTTGTACAAATTGCAGAAAGGCGTCCGCGTCCGGCCCAGTGAGGGAGAACTGGCCCATGTGGTCGATGTCAAAGACCCCGGCTGCCGTGCGCACAGCGTTGTGTTCTGTCAGTGGTCCGGTGGGATATTGGACGGGCAGTTCCCAACCGGCAAAGGGGACCATTCGTCCGCCTAGCTCCACGTGGCTGTCGTATAAGCGTGTGCGCTGCATCAAAGCACTCCTCGTTGGCTGAATGGATGGGCACTGGGCAGAGCGCCCTGCGTAACTATCTGAGTTTAATGTACCCCGGAAGGAACAGATTGACAAGTTGCAGGATCACTTCTGTGTTTGCAATCGCTTGCATCGGGTGATACGATTCGCCTATGCGACGTACATCCTTTCTCCACCTGTCAGCACTGCTTTTCTACACATTCCTGGCTCTGCTGCTTACGTGGCCGCTCGTGGTCCATTTCACCACCCACCTCCCCGGCGATGGCATCGACGACCCATCCCTGGCCTGGAATCTCTGGTGGATGAAAGCCCGGCTGGTGGATCAACTGAATCTGGACATCTTCCACGCGGATTGGATGTTCTGGCCCATCGGAATCAATCTGGGCTTTTATACGCTGACACCGCTCAATGGCCTGCTCAGCGTTCCCCTGCAAACGTCGCTTTCCCTCGTCGTCGCCTCCAATCTGATTTTGCTTTCGTCGTTTGTGCTGGGCGGCTATGGCACATTCCTGCTCGTCCGTTATTTGTTTGCGAGAGATTGGGGATTGGGGATTGGAGATTCGGCGTCCCAGTCGCTAGTCGCCAATCTCCAATCCCTCATCCCTATCCTTTCCGGTGTACTCTACGCCTTCGCCTCTTCCAAACTTTTCTACGCCAGCCTGGGGCAGTTCAACATCGCCAGCAGCCAGTGGATTCCTTTTACTGTTCTCTACGTCCTGCGCACCGGGGAGCGTCGCCGCTGGCAGGACGCTGCCCTGGCCGCGCTCTTTCTCACCTTCCAGGCCTGGTCAGAACTGACGTATGCTACATTTCTGTTGATATTCATTGGCCTGTATGCGCTTTGGATATTGGGTATTGGATATTTCTCCCAAAGAATCCATTTGAAATTCAAAATTCACTATTCACCCCTTCGACAGGCTCAGGACAGCGCATTCACTATTTTCTTTTTATTTGCTTTTATCGGCCTTCTCTTCGCTGTCGGTATCGCGCCTTTCCTGTGGGCAATGCTGCCGGATATGCGTGTGGAGGGTGACTTCTTCACCAGCGGTGGCGGCTTCTCCGACATCTTCAGCGCAGATCTGCTGGGCTATCTCGCGCCTACCCGTCTGCATCCCTGGCTGGGGGAATGGGTTGCGTCTCTGTCCTTCCCCAACGACAAAGGCCAGCACATTTTCATCGGCTACAGCGCGCTCCTGCTGGCCGGGGTGGGGACTGTTCATCTGTTGCGCCGTCAACGCTGGCAGGGACTCTTCTGGCCGCTGACGACTTTTGTTTTCTGGCTGCTGACCCTCGGCCCGGTGATTCGCGTTGTGGGTCAGCCGACCGCCATTCCTGGTCCCTTTGCACTGGTCAGCCTGCTGCCCTTTTTCAACGGCAATCGCTACCCCAGCCGTTACAGTGTAATGCTGATGCTGGGGGTGGCGGTATTGGCTGGATACGGGATATTGGGTATTGGGTATTGGCTGGGGAAGCGAAGGCGCGTAATATCCAATACCCAATACCCAATATCCGTCCTCCTCATATCCTCCTCATTTCTCGCTATCTTCCTTCTCGAACATCTCTCCGTCCCGCTGCCACTGAATGATTTTCGCATCCCGGCGATTTACCAGACAATCGCGGCTGAGCCGGGCGATTTCGCTGTGCTGGAACTGCCCACAGGCTGGCGCAATGGCGCGCGGGTGATGGGGCGATCCGATGTGCTGATTATGATGGAGGAGTGGTATCAGACCGCCCACGGCAAGCGGCTGCTGGGGGGCAATACCAGCCGCAACCCGGCCTATAAGTTTCAGTACTTCACCGACGCACCGCTGATCGGCGATCTGATTGGGCTGATGAACGCAGACCAGTCCCACATCGCCCCGGTGGTGGAGAGCGAATGGGACGCACTGGTAGCCCGCAACCGGGCCAGCAGTCCGGCGGTGCTGGACTTTCTGGATGTGGGTTTTGTGCTGGTTCACGTGGAAAAATCGACGCCCCAATTGTTGCGCTTTGTGGAAGAAACGCTGCCCGTCTCTCTGGTCGAGGAGTGGCGCGGGCCGGATTGGACCGGCGCGGATTCTACGATTCGTCTCTATCGAGTGGCAGATCGGGCTACGCCGACGGAGTGGACAATCGAACCGGCTACAGCGGCAGGCCGTCTCTACCTGGCCGAGGGCTGGTCGTCGTTGGATGTAGGCGGGCGCATCCGCTATGCCAAGCGCACAGAACCGTCGCTGCTGTTGGATATTCCTACAACGGGGGGCGCGTTGACTTTTGATGTCTACGGTCCAGCCCGGCTGGCAGGGCTACGGCTGAATGGCGCGTCTATCGATTGGGTGGCGGGTCCTCTGGCTGGGGCGCGCCAGGAAATCAGCGCCACAGTGCCGCCAGGGGTTGCGGATGGGCCAGTGGACCGGTTGACGCTGGAATTCACAAATACGCCGTGGAGCAGTCTGTACATCGACTTCCCCACAAAAGAGATCGGCCAGCCTGTGGGCGAAACCGGCACATTTCTGCCGCCGGGTCACGGCATTGTGGCCGTCAGCGCGGGGGAGGAGGTGGGAGATTTTGCCCACATCTATCTGACCAACCGGGCTTTTGTGGGCGAAGATGTGGCCCTGGGCGAGCGGGGCTACAATCTGATCGCCGTCAATGGGGAAGGCGATCTTTTGGCCCAGGCCGCGTTTGACATTCTGGGCGATGCGGGCCAATCGTCGGCGATGGCTGAATGGATCACTCGCTGGCCGAAGGGGACTGTTATCGCTGGGGCGGTCAATGACGAGGCGAGCATCAATTTGGGCCAGGATGCGGTCGATGCATTGGCTCGGTTGGGGGTTGCCACAGACCTGCGCGGGCGTTTCCGCTGGAGCCACGCGTTTGTGGGTGTGGCGGGTGCGGAAAATGCCACAGCCAGAGAAGACGCTGCGCTTCTGCGTCCTGCTCTGGCTGTGGTGGGTATGCCGGTTGATGGGCCAGCTATCTTCGGCGGGGTAGGGCGGCTACATTTTGTTGCGTACCCCTAGCCTTGGCCTGCCTGGGTCTATCAGCGCAAGCGCGGTGTCGGTGTGGCCGTGATCAAGAATGAGCCATAGGTGCGTCTGGTTGGCGTAGGCTGCGCTCTGTAGGAGGTTGTGGTTGTGGCTGTGGCTCGAACAGTCGCTCTGGCGGTTGGCCACGCAGTTGGCGTTTGGAATGCGCGGGAAGGAGCCTGGTAGGTACTTGTCGGCGTGGGGGCTGTCGTGTTTATGGGTATGATGAGCCGCTGGGAGACAATGATTGCCGAAGATCCCAGTCCGTTGCGCTGCATTATACTCAGCACTGTTACCCCGTATTGGGAGGCGATCCCAGAAAGTGTATCACCCCGGCGCACAGTGTATACGGGTTCTCCCGCGGTTGTGTACCCGGATGGCCCACCACTGAGCACACGTGAGGTAGGTGTCGGAACAGGTGCCTGCGAGTACGTTTCTGCCTCCTCTGTTGAATCGGGTGTGGCATATCGCACCGGCGTTGATGTGGCTGGCGAACTGCCCCCTCTATCGGCACTGGGAACAGGCGTACTGGTGGCTACCGGCGCGTAGTTGGATAGAGGTGTGCTCGTTGGCTCAGGCCTGTTGGTGGGCGCAGGCTGGACTGTGGTGGTTGGTATACGAATCTGCTGGCCCGGCCGGATTACATTGGCGTTGCTGATACCGTTATAGGCCATGAGTGTCGGGACAGAGACATTATAGCGGCGGGCAATGCTCGTCAAATTGTCGCCCGCCGCCACCACATGGGTAATATAACTTTCTTGCGCGTGTACTTTGCTTGTGCTTTGTGGCACCATAAAAAAGAGTGCAGTTGTGAACATCCATGCAACGAGAACGATGCGAAGATATCTGATAACAGCAGGTGGGTTTAGCAGACAACGAAGTATTTTCATATCTTTGTTCCTATAGTTAATGCAATACTCAGAAACGACCAACCAGTGACAGTAGACTTGCTGTAGGTTGTCTGCACTGTTCAGTGAGTTACTTTCGATGCATTCTGTACACGAGTTAATTGTACAACGAGACGCCGTAATTCTGATAATACTGGAAATATACTTGACAAAACCGTGTTTACGGAGTATTGTCGATATTAAATAAATGAACTTACGTAATTTTGTCGTGTTTTCATTTTTGTTTTTGTGTACACTGGTGGTACGAAACGGCTATTTCTTGAAACACAAGTTAACTGTGCTTTACTTCACACATATAGCTTTGGTCTAATACTATAGCACATATAACTTACGTGTAAATCCATATTTATGCGGGCCTTTTCCAAACGGCACCAATCGTTTAATTTGTGTAAGGAAACATTCTGTGAAAATGAGCAGTGAATTGCGAAAAAATCTAGGACAGAAGGCAAGTCGTAATGGCCTGTTTGCTCGTTGGGTATGTGGGCTGGGGCTGCTGGTATTGCTTTTGCAACCGGTTTTGCTCTTTGCTCAGGCCAATCTGCTCTCGCCCTGGAAGACCTATCGACGAGAAGATGGTCTGGCATCAAACAATGTTCTATCAGTTTTGCCCGGAAATGGTCAAGTCTGGTTTGGAACCGATGCTGGTATCAGCCGGTTCGACGGGGAATGGACAACCTATCCTGCCGAAGTAAATACCTTTACCGGTGATGTCAATGTATTGATCGAAGACAGCACAACGGGCAATCTCTGGGCGGGCACGAGTGATGGGGATGTGGCAGTTTGGGATGGCAGCAGTTGGACGAACGTCTTGCAACTATCCGGTGCTGTGCATGCGCTGGTGGCTGTGAGTGGTCAGATTTGGGTCGGCTCCGATACGGGGTTGTACATTTGGGATGAGTCGGCAACAGTAGAAGTCGATTTTCTGAAGAACGTGCGTGTACAGGCCCTGGCAAATCGGGCCAATGCCACGTGGGTGGGAACAGTCGATGGGCTTTGGATTCATCAACGCGAGCAATGGACAAAAATTGCGCCCGGCAATGAGCTGCCAAGCAATGATGTGACCGCTATCTGGGCTGATCCCAGCGGGCCGGTCTGGGTAGCAGCCGGGGGGAATCTGGCCTGGCGCGATCCGTCCACCGGCATCTGGACCCCCATATCCACAGAGGTGCTGCAACTGACCGCTCCCGTCCCCATTCGCTCTCTGATCGGCGATTCCGAAGGGGTTGTGTGGGGAGGAACCGCTGGTAACGGGCCGTTTCGGGTGATTAATCGTTCATTGCTGGTTGCATTTTCCGGCGAGGGGGAGATCGGTCTGACCACCCCCTTTGTGCAGGCCGTAGCGATCGATAACGATGGTCTGGTCTGGTTTGGCACCCAATCTGGGGTCTTTCGGTTTGACGAGAAGATGTGGGTGAAGGAACTGGCTGACAATGTTGTCTATCCGGGTATCAACCGCATTAGTGCATTGGATAGTAGCGACGATTCCAAGCTGTGGATTGGCACTTTAAGTGCCGGTATCCGAATGCGACCAATCGGGCCGGGGCAGGCGGAAGAGAGACTCTATACAACGGAAACGGGGGGGCTGCCTTCCAATGCCATCAGTTCGCTCACCCGGGACTATAAGCATACGCTGTGGGCCGGTACAGATGCTGGGGTTGCCCGCTACAACGAGCAGATAGATGTGTGGGAATCATCTATTCCCACAGCGGCGCTTCCATCCGACCGGGTCACTTCATTGCTGGGTGAGAATACAAACCTCTGGATTGGTACTGAAAGAGGGTTGGCCTTCTATAACCTGGTCGATGATACCCTTGCAACCCTGCCCGAATTGGCAGAACAGCATATCAATGCCATGACAGTGGACTCGTTGCGCCGCCTTTGGGTCGGCACGGATTCTGGTGGTCTGTTTGTGCGCGATATTGACGGTAGTTGGCAACAACACACCCATCAGGCCGACGCACCCAATGGCCTGTTAGAGGGCGCTGTGGTTGCTCTGGCCGCCGACCCCAATACCACCGGTGGCGTCTGGGTGGGTGTGGATATGGCGGGTATCAACTATTGGGATAACCGGGAGTGGCACGATCTGACTGAAGAGGCTCGTTTGCCCAGCAAGCTGCTCTATCAATTTTATACAGACCCGATCGACGGATCGCTTTGGGTGGGGAGTGAAGGCGGTGTCAGCCGGTTCGATGGGCGGACTTGGGATGCGCTGGTCATGGAGACGGTGTTGCCCAGGGCCGCGATTGTGGCGATTGGCCGTATCGGTGACAGCTATTGGTTTGGCGGACGGGATGGGCTGACCCAATACAATCCGGAAAAAACGCCGCCCTGGATTCGTTTTACCCGGGTGGATGGAGCCGTGGTTTCCACTGTTGAGAATGCGATTCAGGTGGATGAAGGCAAAGAGATTTTTGTCGACTATCTGGCAGGCGATCTGTACACGGCCAGCAAGGACCTGGCCATACTATACCGGCTGAGTAGACCCGGCGAAATTGGCGTTTGGCAGATGGTAACCGATGACAATCTGCTTCTGCCCAAGATGGCCCAGGGCCAGGTCAATGTGGACATCCAGGCCCGGGACCAGGCCTTTAACTACTCGAATATCGCCCGGCTGAACCTGGAGGTGATTGCTCCGCCTGCCCAGGTGCAGCTGCCCTTGCTTCCCGCCATCCGCCAGGACTACGCCATTGCCCTGGTGGTGACAGGTCTAATTGCCCTGGCCGGCGTTGCCTACACAGTGACAGAAATTTCTCGCACCCGAATGCGGGCCAGAGAAGCTGTCAGCCGGGGGTTCAACCCCTTTGTCAGCGGCGAGCCTGTGCGCCGGGAAGATATGTTCTTTGGCCGCTACGATCTTCTGCAAAGAATCATAGACACCCTGCACAACAACAGCATTATGATCCACGGCGAGCGGCGCATTGGCAAAACGACTTTACTCTATCAATTAGCCAGCCGCCTGCGCGATGTGGACGACAAGGATTATTGGTTCCTTCCCCTCTATATCGATCTGGAAGGGACCGCTGAAGATGACTTCTTCCACTTTCTGATGGAGGAGATAATCAGCGGTGCCCTGACCCTGCCCGATGCCAATGAGGAGATTCGGCCCAATCTGTCTGAATTTCTCTACTACCGCGCTTTCGATGCCCAATATACCGATCGGGAGTTCAGCCGGGACCTGCGGGACCTGATCAGCCTGATGCAAACCTATGCGCAGAAGCGCTATCCCCATAAGCAGATCCGAATCATTCTGCTGCTGGACGAAATGGATGTGATGAGCGACTACAGCCGTCTTGCCCAGCAACGATTGCGGCGCATCTTTATGCGGGACTTCGCGGCAACTCTGGGCGCGGTTGTGGCCGGTATCCAAATCAGCAAAGACTGGGATCGGATCGAAAGCCCCTGGTACAATCTCTTCAATGAGATCGAACTGCAACCCTTTGACAGGGCGCAGGCGATTGAGTTGTTGACCGAGCCGATCCGGGGATTCTATGAATATGAGCAGGCCGCGCTGGAATACATTCTGGAGCACAGCGACGGCAGACCCTATCGGCTGCAACAATATGCGCTGGAAGCGATCAACCACATGCTGGCTGACAAGCGGCGACAGGTTTCCCTGGATGATGTGGAATTTGCCAACGAACACATTGAAGGTGTAGGCAACGATCCCAGCGTAGGCATTGCTGCCGCCATTGAGCGCAATGGCAGACATCTGCTGGACGAGGATGCGGAGGGTTTCGACGATGGACTTGCGCCTGCTATAGAGAAGGATCAGGTAGAGATGTTGGAAGAGAGTCGGATTGTGCCACCTGGAACAAAGGAATAGGGGTGGTATATGCGTAACCCATACATTGTTGGACGCTGGCTGAGAGGCAATGACCACTACGGTCGGCATAAATTGATCGATCATTTGCTCCACACAGAAGACCAGGCGACCTGGCTCGTCGGTACGCGCCGGATGGGCAAAACTTCTCTGTTGCGCCAACTGGCCTGGTCGGTTGATAACGATCCGCTCTCGCGCTATGTCCCCCTCTTTTGGGACTTGCAAGCCTGCGAGACAGCCGAAGACCTGGCCTATGAACTCTTCATTTCCATCGAAGATGAGACAGATCGCTTCGAATCTCTGGGTGTTGACATCCCCAGCCTGGAAACGATGGATGTCAATCGCATCCTTCGCTCTGTGCAGCGCACTGTGAGCGCCCAGGGCAAACAGCTTCTTCTGCTCATCGATGAGGCCGAAGCACTGATCAACGTTGCCCGCAATGACAACCGGGAACTGGCCCGCCTGCGCCGTTCGTTGCAACATGGCGAACACCGTACGATTATGACGGCGACCAAACAATTGATGCAGCTCAACGAGATGATGCGTGATTGGCTGACAAGCCCCTTTTTGTTCGGCTTCAATCTGGTCAACTTGTGGAGCCTGGATATAGAGGCCACTCAGGCCCTAATCCAACAGGAGCAGGGCGAAAATCAGGTGGAGGTTGACGAGGCTGTGATGGAGGATGTGATTGTCATGACCCATCGCCATCCGTACCTCACCCAATTCCTTTGTCAGCGACTATTTGTGGCCGACACAGAGGATACAGGCCATCTGCGCCCCGTGGAAGCGGTAGATCTACAAGCGGATCATCTGCTGGAAGGCTTTCTGCAAGTGGACTACGACCACCTCTCCCCTGCCGAGCGCCAGATTCTGTTGACCGTTGCCCGTCATGGGGTGATGGATGAGAAGATCCTTCAGTCCGAGTTGAATGTTGTGTCTCCGGCCTCGCTGGAACGCTTTGTCTATGGTATGCACAAACTGGGCTACTTGCGCCAGATTATGGGCGGCTGGGCTGTGGGCAACGAGTTTCTGCGCAGATGGATTCAGGAGAACCAGGCGCGTCTGGCGCAACAGGTCCACTCGGCTGTCAGCGACGAAAATGTGGACAGCCTGCTCCGCGAAGGGCAGCGTCTCGAATTGGGCTACTTGCGCAATGAAATTGTGCTGATCCAGGGACGGCTGGAGGAATTGGTGGCCCAGCGCGACGCCTATGGCAATGATGTGCCCCTGGCCCTTTCCGAACGCATCCAGCAGGCCCGCCGGGAAATGGAGGAAGCCAGGTCACAAATTCGCCTGCTCACCTCACAAAAAGCAGTGGCTGGAGAGCTGAGGTAGGCAGTCGGAACCCCGATTAGCGTCTGCGCCCTTTTTTGGTGTAGCCGTAGAATTCCCGCTTGTCAGTTGGGTCGGGTATAATAGAATCGTCCCGCATGTGGCTGAGCCGAACTGGGTTCAGTCACTTTTTTTTTTGATCAGTCTGAGGGCAGGAACGAATGGGCTTGGGCTTTACCCACGCAGGATATCGAGATTTGTTGTCACGGCTGCTGGCCGCTGGCTATACCCCGGCAGCTTTTGAAGATGCAGAGCAACTGCTGGCCGAGCGCGTGACTTTCGTCCTGCTGCGCCACGACATAGACTTCGAGCTTGCGCCTGCCCTGGCAATGGCCCAGTTGGAAGCCGAGATGGGCCTTTTTTCCACCTGGTTTGTGCTGGTGCGCACAGAACACTACAATCTTTTTTCGGCAGAGGGCAGCCGAATGGTGGAAGAGATTTTGGGAATGGGCCACCGGTTGGGTCTGCACTTTGACTGCGCTGCCTATCCTGGCGCGACAGAACCGGAACTGAACGCTGCCTGTGCCAAAGAAGCGGGTCTGCTGGAAGATTGGTTCGGCGTAGACGTGCCAGTCGTCAGCATCCACCGACCGTCTCCCGCGGTTGTGGGCAGTGATGTCGGCTTGACCGCGCCCCGGCTGCATACGTATATGCCCCTCTTTTCCGGGCCGATCCACTACCGGGCCGACTCTCGGGGGCTGTGGCGCTACGGCGAGCCGTTGGAGAGTCCCGCTTTTCTGGCCGGGAAACCCCTGCACTTGCTGGTGCATCCCATCTGGTGGCGGGACGAGGAAACGACTCCGGCCCAGACGCTCAATGACTTTATCGACCGCCGCCACGGCCAGCTACAAGCGTCGGTCGCCGCTAATTCTGCCGTCTATCAACCGGGAAACCGATGACCGATACACTGACTATTTCTGAATCCCACCCCTATATTTCCGTCGTCGTGCCAGCCAGAGACGAAGCCGGTACAATCGTCCAGGTGGTGGAGCGCACTTTTGCCGCCTATGCCGAAATGGGCTGCATCGGCGAAGTGCTGGTCGTTAACGACGGCTCCACCGACGGAACCGGTGCCCTGCTCGACGAACTGCAACAGCGCTTTCCGGCCCTGCGTGTCTTCACCCACCGCCGCAGCCAGGGGATGACCGCGGGGCTACAAAAGATGTTCAGCGCCAGCCGGGGCGAGATTGTTATCCTGATTCCCGGCGATATGGAATCAGACCCACTGATCGATGTGCCGATTCTGGTTCGATATATGGAGGCCGAGGATTTGGATGTGGTGGCGGGTTGGCGACAGGGGCGCAAGGACGGCAAAGTCTTTGCCAGTGCCATCTACAACTTTGTCATGCGCAATCTGGCTGGGGTGCATGTCCACGACGGCAACTGGATCAAAGCGATGCGTCGGGAGGTGGTGGAAAACTTCCCTCCCCTGCGCTCGGACTGGCACCGCTTTCTTCTGATGATTGCGGCCCAGCAGGGCTTCCGGCTGGGGGAGATCAAGACGCCCTACAAACCCCGGCCCGCGGGCAGCAGCAAATTTGGTTTCAGCCGTATTCCCATCAGTCTGTTGGATGTGCTGGTGGTCAAGTTCCTGCTCACCTTCAGCCGTGCGCCTATGCGCTTTTTCGGGGGTCTGGGGCTAATGGGGATCGTAGTCAGTCTGCTCACTTTTCTCTATCTGACCGGTCTTTACGTCTTCACCGACACCCAGCAGCGCCCGATTTTCATCGCCGCGGGCATCCTGGCTGTGATCAGTGTCCTGCTCTTTCTCGTCGGTTTCCTGGCCGAGTTGATCGTCAGCCAGACCGAACGGATTGAAAGCCTGGAGAAGAGACAGGATGACGGGATCGCCTCCCTTCATTAATAATTCGTAATTCACTATTCACTATTCACAATTCACTATGTCCTATCTACCATCGCCCGAAGAAAAAGCCGCCTACGTCAACCGGATGTTTGCAGAGATCGCGCCCCGCTATGACCTGATGAACCGGTTGATGACCGGTGGGCAGGACGTTGCCTGGCGGCGCGAACTGATCGGCCTTTGCGATCTGCCTCCCCACGGCAGCCTGCTGGATGTGGGCACGGGCACGGGCGATATCGCCAAAGAAGCCCTGCGCCAGCATCCGGGCATCACTGCGATTGGCTGCGATTTTACCTTTGAGATGATGGCGGCAGGCAGACGACCGACCGCAGACGGCGAACCGCTCGCCTCGCAACTTGCAACTCGCAACTCGCAACCCCATTTCTCTCAGGGCGACGCGCTACATCTGCCCTTCCCGGACAATTACTTTGACGGGGTAACCAGTGGTTTTCTCCTGCGCAATGTGACAGACCTAAGCGCTGCTCTGCGTGAACAGGTGCGGGTGACAAAGCCGGGAGGCCGGGTCATCTGCCTGGAGACCGCGCCGCCCAGCCAGGTGATGCTGGGACCAGCCGTGCGCTTTTATATGTTTCGGGTGCTGCCTGTGCTGGGAAAATTGGTCAGTCCCCGGGGCAGCGCCTATCAATACCTGCCCAATAGCACCCGTGCCTTCCCAGAACCGGATGTGTTGGCCCTGAAAATGGAACGAGCCGGACTGAAAAACGTTTTCTACCGGCGCAAGATGTTGGGAACCGTCGCGATTCACGTGGGAACTGTCTAAGAAAAGGCAAAAGGCAAAAAGGGAAGGCAAAAGTGGTGGGGACTGAAGATTCGTCACAATACCCAATACCCAATACCCCATATAGCCGGGCCGCGCTGCGGGGCAACCCCTCGTTTGTGTGGCGGGCCGGCCAGGAGCGGCGGCTGGCGATGATTCTGGACGCGGCCCCGGACCGGCTGGAACGGGTGCTGGTGGATGGCTGCGGCGTGGGAATGTATGTGCGGGCGTTGCAGGCACACGCGGCTGATGTCCACGGGCTGGACATCGAAGGCGAGCATCTGGTCGGCGCAGTGGAGAACGCACCGGGCGCGGGGCTGGTGCTGGGCCGGGGGGAACAGTTGCCCTATCCCGACAACAGCTTCGATCTGCTGCTCAGTCACGAAGTGATCGAGCACGTGCAGGACGACCGGCTGGCCGCGGCAGAGATGGCCCGGGTGCTGCGTCCCGGCGGGCGGGCGGTGATCTTCGCTCCCAACCGGCTCTATCCCTTCGAGACCCACGGCCACTATTGGCAGGGCGAATACCATTTTGGCAATACGCCACTGATCAATTATCTGCCCGACAGTCTGCGTGACCGGCTGGCGCCCCACGTGCGGGCCTACACCCGTTGGGGGCTGCTCTCCCTTTTTGTGGGTCAGCCCGTGCGGGTGATCAGCCAGCGGCAAATCTACCCCGGCTATGACAATCTGGTGCGCAGCAAACCGGGCCTGGGCCGCTGGCTGCGTCGCATCACCTATGGCCTGGAACATTCGCCTCTGATGGCGTTTGGGATCAGCCACGTGCTGGTGATTGAGAAAGTCGATTGAATTGAATTTTCCTGGCGATCGCAGTCCAACGTCTGCGGTCAACAGCGTATCCTAGAGAGTAAAAATGTCACGTTCCAGTCAACACGATAGAATTCTAATCCGACGGCGCAAGCGGGAGCGGGCGGTCACCAACCGGCCCCGGCCCTGGTTTTGGGTGGGGCAGGGCGTAGCCGCGCTTGTTTTGGCCGTCTTTCTTTCCTTAACCGCTGTGGTGGGCGCGGGCGCGGCCACAGTCTTTGGAATCTACACCTTCTACGCCCAGCAGTTGCCCGACGCCAGTGTCATCGAACAGCAGCAGGACGAATTTGAGACTGTGCGCATCTATGACCGCACGGGCCAGCACCTGCTCTACGAGAGTGTGGACCCTCGACCCTTCCGGGGTGACCGCACGTATATTCCCCTCAATGAGATGTCACCCGCGGTGGTCCAGGCCGCGGTGGCGCTGGAAGACCGCAACTTCTGGGACAACCCCGGCGTCAATGTGCGGGGACTTTTCCGCGCCTTTGTCTCCAATTTGCAGGGCGGCGGTGTCCAGGGTGGCTCCTCCATCACCCAGCAGTTGATCAAAAATGTGATCATCCCCGTGGAGGAGCGCACCCAGCAATCCTACGCCCGTAAGATCAAAGAGGTGATTCTGGCGATGGAAGTCACCCGCCAGTATCCCAAAGAGAAGATTCTGGAGTGGTATCTCAACTACAACTTCTATGGCAACCTGGCCTACGGCATCGAAGCCGCCAGCCAGGTCTATTTTGGCAAGAGCAGCAGCGAACTGAATGCAGCGGAGGCTGCGATGCTGGCCCCCATCCCCAACTCGCCTGCCTTCAACCCTATCCACAACCCGGAAGATGCCAAAATTCGTCAGGGCATTACCTTGCAGGCGATGGTCGATGCGGGCTATCTGACCCAGGCCGAGGCTGACGCCGACTTTGCCCAGACATTGAATCTGCGCGAGTCTGCGTCGGAACGCTTTGATGTGCTCACTGCGCCCCACTTTGCCCTATACGCCCTGGAACGGTTGAAGGCCGAGTTCAATACCATCGATGAACCCTATTTCATCTGGAAAAAGGGTGTCACCGTCTACACAACCCTGGACGTGGAACTGCAAAAATATGCGGAACAGGTGGCCAGGGATCACATCGCTTCTCTGCAGGCCGAGGGAAAAAATGTCTCCAATGCGTCGGTGGTGGTGATCAAACCGGATACGGGCGAGATTCTGGCGATGGTAGGGTCCATTGACTACAACAACGAGGAGATCGACGGCCAGGTGAATGTGGCTCTCTCCGAGCGTCAGCCTGGCTCCAGCTTCAAGCCTTATGTCTATCTCACCGCGCTGATCCAGGGGATGACACCGGCTTCGATGATTTTGGATGTGCGCACCTCCTTCCCTCAGGCCGACGGAACCTCTTATGTACCAGAAAACTTCGACCGGCGCTATCGGGGGCCGGTCAGCCTGCGCAACGGTCTGGCCCAATCTCTCAATATCCCCGCCATCCGGGTTATGGACCAGGTGGGGGTCGCCAATGCCCTGCGCACGGCCCACCTGCTGGGCATCAACGGGCTGGACCGGGGGCTGAACTATTACGGGCTGAGTCTGGTGTTGGGCGGTGGCGAAGTGACTCTGCTCGACCACACCTACGCCTACAGTGTGCTTGCCAACAGCGGCGTCCAGGCCGGTGAACCTGTTCCACCGGAGGAAAAGCGGACCGGTTTTCGCAATTTGGATCCGGTGGCGATTCTGCAAGTGCGGGATACCGCGGGCACTATCCTGAAAAAGTACGAGCAGCCAAATGTGGAGCGCATCATCAGTACCGATGCTCAATATCTCATCTCTAACATTATGAGCGACGACGTGGCCCGCGCCCCGATGTTTGGGGCCAACAGCCTGCTCACCCTGCCCGATCGCCGGGTGGCGGCCAAGACCGGCACAACCAACGGCAACAAAGACAATTGGACGATGGGCTTCACCCCCCAACTGGCTGTCGGTGTGTGGGTGGGCAATACGGACAACGAATCGATGGACCGCACGACCGGTGCCACCGGTGCTGCCCCCATCTGGAACGCGGTGATGAGGCGCTATCACGAAGGGCTGCCTGTCCAGTGGTACGAACAGCCCCAAAATATCATTGCGCGCACGGTCTGTATTCCCAGTGGGCTACAGCCGTCCGAATACTGCCAGCAGCAGCGCTCGGAGATTTTTATCGCGGGCAGTGAGCCAAAGGTGGAGGACAATCTTTGGCAGCCCTTTGAGATTGACAATACCAACGGCCTGTTGGCAACCGCATCCACCCCACCAGAGAATCGGGAGACGAAAGTCTTTCTGATTTTGCCGCCAGAAGCCGAAGATTGGGTGCGGGACAGCGGCATCGCTCAGCCACCCCAGACTGAAAGCAATACCTCCTTTGAATTTGACCCGGAGGTTGCTATTACTTTCCCGGAACCGGGCGGCTATATCAGCACAACTGTCGAGATCAAAGGCAATGCCCGGGGTGATTTCCGCAACTACCGGGTGGAGTTCGGCACCGGCCTGAACCCGTCCGAATGGCAGCCGATCGGCCCGGAACACGGCAACCAGGTGGAGAATGGCGTGCTGGAAGTGCTCAATACCGATGGGCTGGGCGAAGGACTCTATACAATGCGCCTGCTGGTGACACGGGGCGACGGCAGCGTGCGCGAGTGGAAGACCCGCTTCACCATCGACAAGACCGCCCCGTCGGTGGTCATCAGTGATCCCAAACCGGACCGGCTCTATGTGGTGGAGGACGACGAGCAGATCAACATCAATGCGATTGTCAACGATACGTGGGCGATGGACCGGGTGGAATTTGCTATCGACGGCAACTATTTTGTGGACAGCACTGTAGCCCCTTTCAACGAGCGCTGGCAAATCACCTGGGCCAATCTCGGCTCGGTGGAAGGCCCCGGCGCGGAGAACTGGCCCGGATTTGAGAGCGACGACCCAGACATCAGCCCAGGGCGTTGGCGCGAGTTTGGCAACGGCTCGGCGATTGTCGTGACCAGCAACGGCACGATCCTGCAAAGCCACGTCTTCAAAGTGCGGGCCGTGGACAGGGCGGGGAATGTGACGGAAAGCGAAGAAGTGCGGGTCTATGTACGGCTGAAGAAGAACGAGTAAGCAGTAGACAGTGACCAGTAAACAGTGGGGTGTCACGACATCCACTTGTTTACTGGTCACTCTTTTCTGCTTTTCCGGGATAGGAACGAATGCCCAATATTTTAGTGACAAACGACGACGGGGTAAATGCCTCCGGCATACAGGCCCTGGCCGCTGCGCTGGACGCCATCGGCACGGTGACGGTCATCGCGCCAGAGCGCAACTGGAGTGCAGCAGGCCATCCCAAAACCCTGCACAAACCCATGCGTCTGACGCCCGTTGCCTGGCCGGACGGACGCACGGCCTATGCGTGCAGCGGCGCGCCATCGGACTGCGTGGCCCTGGCGATGCTGGGCGCGACAGATGTAACCTTCGATCTGGTGGTCAGCGGCATCAACAGCAGCTACAATCTGAGTTCCGATGTCTTCTACAGCGGTACAGTGGCCGGCGCAATGGAGTCGATTATCCACGGCGTGCCTGCCCTGGCCGTCAGTCTGGGTGGGGTGGAGAGCGGTCCTGCCAGCCAGTCGGTGGCCGAGGCTGCGGCTGCCGGGATTGCCGCTGAGATTGCCACCGAAGCGCTGGCCCAGACTCTGCCGCCCTATACGCTGCTCAACATCAATCTGCCCCGCCTCTCCAGAGCCGATCTGCGGGGTGTGCAGACGACCCGTTTGGGTCGCCGTATCTATCGGGATGTGCTGGACACCCGCAAAGACCCATCCGGACGGCCCTATTATTGGATCGGTGGCGAGGTTCCCACGGGATTTCCAGAGGAGGGCAGCGACATCGGGGCGGTGGAAAACGGGTACGTCAGCATCACTCCGCTGGGCATCGACCTGACCAGCTACGCCACCCTTGCCCAACTGGACGGCTGGCGTCTTCCCACTGTGGGGGCCGCATGACAGCCCAGACTTTCTCTGCGCCCGCCGAAGAGCATCAATCGTCGATGGTCTTTCGGCCAGCGCCGGACCGTAGCCGCTGGGAAGGACTGGCGGTAGCCAGTTGGGTGCTGATTATCGATCTGGCCTTGGCGTTTTGGCTCCTGCGCCGGCCTGTGGATGGGATCAGCTTTCTGCTGCTCTTCGCCGTTCTGCTCAGCCTGCCCTTTCTCTTCCATCTGCTCTATCGCATTTGGGGCGCGTTTTCCCTGGAGTATTGGGTGGACCGCAACGCTGTGCGCATCCGCTGGGCCGCGGAGAGTGTGGTGGTTCCGCTGCCCGCCATCCGGCAAATTCTCCGGGACGGGGCGCCGCCGGTTCCCCGCTCGGCCCGCTACTGGCCTGCTGCTTTTGTGCGCCCGCTCTCGCGTCCAATGCCCAGCAACAGCCGGGAGCGTTGGGCGCTGTACGCTTCCCGTCCGCCGGGAGAGTCCCTGTGGCTGGAAACCGACGATGCGCTCTTTGCGATTTCGCCAGCGCAGCCCGACGATTTTCTGGCCGCGTTGCAAGAGCACCATCAGCTTGGCCCCTCCCATTCCCTGGCCCTGGGCAGCGAACGGACTGGACTCCACGCAATTGGGTTTCTGGACGATCGGTTGGGCCGTCGCTTGCTGCTGGCCGGGTTGCTGGGCGCGTTGGCACTCTTTGGGGTGCTCTTTTTCGCCTACCCGGGCCTGCCAGATCTGCTGATTTTTCACTACGACGCCGCGGGTCTGCCCGACAGCATCCGGCCCAAAGGTGCGCTCTTTTTGTTGCCTGCCATCGGACTGGTCGCTTTTCTGGCGAACAGTCTGGCCGGTCTTTGGCTGGTCTACCGGCGGCAGTTGACCGGTGCCTATCTGCTCTGGGGGAGTACACTTGCCGTCCAACTTCTTTCTTTGCTCGCTCTTTTTAGTCTGATAAGGTAGCCAATCGTGCCACAGCCCTTTCTGACGATTGTGATTCCGGCCTATAACGAAGAAAAACGCTTGCCGGGTTCGCTGGAAAAAATCGGTAAATTTCTGCGCAAACAGTCCTATTCTTCTGAAGTTCTGGTGGTGGAGAATGGCTCGACCGATGGAACCAGTGATGTGGTGCGGGCTTTTGCCCAGGGTGTAACCGGGGACGACCCCTTTAGTGTCCAATTGTTGCACAGTGATCAGGGCAAGGGGGCGGCTGTCAAAACGGGGATGCTGGTGGGCAAAGGTGCGCATCTCTTTATCTGCGATGCTGACCTCTCGATGCCAATCGAAGAAGTGAATAAATTCCTGCCGCCTAATCTGCCCGCGGGTTCTTTTGATGTGGCGATTGCCAGCCGGGAGATTGCCGGGGCTGTGCGCTACAACGAACCGGGCTATCGCCACCTGATGGGCCGGGTCTTCAATCTGATCGTGCGCACGCTGATTATTCCGGGGATTGAAGATACCCAATGCGGCTTCAAACTCTTCACCCAGGCCGCGGCCCAGGACATCTTCCCCTATCAGACCATCAGCGGCTGGGGCTTCGATCCGGAGGTGCTCTACATTGCCAATTCGCGCAGACTGCGGGTGGTGGAAGTGCCCATCAATTGGTACTATATGGCCGACAGCCGGGTGAGTCCTGTGCGGGATACGATCAAAATGTTTCGCGAGGTCTTGCGGGTGCGGCGCAATGGCCGACGGGGAATGTATAAGAAGACGGATACGGCGGTGGGGGGAGCAGGTATTAGCGATTAGAGATTGGGTAGGGACGGGCAATCGACGTCCCTACCCAATCCCTCATAACCTCTCATACCGCCCCTGAAAATAGAGCAGCGGCTCTCCATCCCACCACTTCACATATTCCACCTGGCCGATGTAGAGGGTGTGATCCCCGGCGATGTGGGCATCGGTGACGGTGACGATCAGATGGGCCAGGCTCTCGGCCAGCAGGGGGATGCCATCCACTTCGACAAATTCGGGCTGGAAGTCCGGCGCACCGAAGCCCGCGAAATGCTGGCTGTATGCCTCCTGGGACGCGGTCAGCACACTCACCCCATAACGCCCACTCTGCTGTAGATAGCCGTGCATATGTGCTTTGTTGGCGACCGAAACCAGCACCAGCGGCGGCTCCAACGAGACGGAAACAAAGGCGTTGGCGGTCATGCCGTGGGTTTCACCGTCAACGACTGTTGTCACGACGGTGATGCCGCTGGCAAAACGGCCCAGCGCATTGCGGAATTCCCGGGAGTTAAAGGGGGCTTCGGATTGGCTCACAACTCTCTCCTGTTGAGAATGGATTAGGATAGGCGGATGTGATCCTATCCTAGCGGAAGCAGGGCGGGTGGGCAAATTTTCTTTACTGTTTCTGCTCTGTCAAACTGCTGGGCGAGATTGGGTTGCCAGCCCGATCTGCACACTGTTCGCCACGTAGTGGGCCACCAGTGGCGCAACCAGACTGCCCGTTGTCATAAAAAGCAGGCCGAAGATTACCCCGGCCAACCCCCCGCCTGCCATTCCCCATACGCCCTGAGGGCTGTGCACCAGACCGAAGACGACACCGCCGCCCAGCACCAACGCCAGGGGTGCTATCCACGGGGAGAGTCCGCCAATCAGCAGGCTGCGGAAGAGTAACTCCTCCACCAGCACTGCGGGGAGAAAGGCCAGCAGCACCAGCCAGAACTCCCGTCGATTGGTGGGCAGAAGAATCTCCAGAACCGATGGCGAATAGAAACGTCCGCCACCCAATTTCAACAGCAGCTGGGTGGCAGTGTAGAAACCGAAGGCCAGCACCAGCCCGATGGCCAGGCCAAGCAGCGCATCGGTTTGCCAATTGGCCCACTGCCAGCCCAGCGCCGACGGCTTTACCCCGCTCAGCAGACCCAGCCCAATGCAGACGAAGACCAGCAGAACCCGCAGCGCGTTTTCCTGGGGCAACAGGAGCAGATTGCGCTCTGGTCGCCAGGTGCGCAACAGCCGGGCCGTGGCGAATGTGCCATAACCGATAAAACCGGTGAGGGCCAGGGTGAAGAGGAGGAAAAAAGCGTAGCGAATGGTCATAGGGGAAGTATAGCATATGGGCGCAGGGACTGGGGATTGGGGACTGGAGACTGGGCTTGCCCGCTCCCCAATTCCCAATCCCCCCAAATTGCCTACAATCTGGGAGACTGGTATACTATTCAGGAATTTGAAGGGGCTTCGGTCTCTTCCTGGCGGAGACAATGGCGTCTCCGCCTTTTTTGTGCCCCGGTTTTCGACCAGCCCTGCCTCCACAGGGTATAATAGACTGGATTTTATCTGATCTTTGAACCACGAAGACACAAAGACACGAAGAAAAGCAAGACAGGATAGTTGGAAGTTCGACTTTTTCCGAAAAGTCGAACTTCTGGACACCAGAGATTTTGTTGGCAGAGCAATAGGGCTTTTTTCTTAGTGGCTTAGTGCCTTTGTGGTTAAATCCGCCACGAAGGAGTGTCCGAAATGATCGCCCCGACCGCTTTTCTGTTCAACGAAGAACACGAGATGGTGCGCAAGATGGCCTATGACTTCACCCGCAAGGAAGTCCTGCCCATCATCAAAGAGCACGACCGTGCCCACACTTTTCCCAAACAACTGCTGCCCAAACTGGCAAACCTCGGCTTTCTCGGCGTCTGCCTGCCCGTGCGCTACGGCGGCGCGGGCATGGACTACATCTCTCTGGGCATCGTCTCCGAAGCCCTGGAATACGGCGATTCCTCCGTGCGCGAGACGATTGCCGTCCATCTGGCCCTGCACAGTCTGCCCATCTTCCAATGGGGCACAGAGGAGCAGAAGCAGCGCTTCTTGCCCGGTCTGGCCTCTGGCGAGCACATCGGCTGCTTTGGCCTGACCGAACCGGGCGCGGGTTCCGACGTGGCCGGGATGGCGAGTCGGGCGCGCAAAGATGGCGGTGACTACATTTTGAACGGTGAGAAGATGTGGATCACCCTTTCTGATGTGGCCGACCGCTTCCTCGTCTTTGCCAAGACCGATCCGGAGCAGGGCAGCCGGGGCATCAGCGCCTTTATTCTGGAGCGGGGCTGGCCGGGGCTGACCACCGGCACGATTGAGGGCAAAATGGGCGTCCACGCCAGCAACACCGGCTGGATCGCTATGCAGGACGTGCGCGTGCCTGTTTCCCACCTTCTGGGCGAGGAGGGCGAAGGCTTCAAAATCGCTATGAGCTGTCTGGACAACGCCCGTTACGGCGTGGCCGCGGGCGCGGTCGGCATCATCCGCGCCTGTCTGGACGAGTCGGTCAAATACTCCTTTGAGCGCAAGACCTTTGGCAAACCCATCGCCGAGTATCAGCTCATCCAGCAGATGATCGCCCGGATGCAGCAGAACCTGGACGCGGGCGAGTTGCTGGTCTGGAAGGCGGGAATGCTCAAAAACCAGGGCGTGCGCAACACCCGGGAGACGAGTATGGCCAAATGGTTCTGCACAGATGCCGCCCGCCAGGCCGCCGACGACGCGGTGCAGATTCACGGTGCGTATGGCTATTCCGACGAGTACAATGTGGAGCGTCACCTGCGCAACACCAAAAGCGCGGTCATTTACGAAGGCACTTCCCAGATTCACACGCTGCTTCAGGCCTCCTACGTCCTGGGCTGGCGGGAAGACAAAGCGCTGCGCTGCCCCATGCCCGCCTACGACGCGGACGCCTGGACAGCCGAGGAGTAGTTGATTAGTTCACTGGTTCACTGGTTTATTAGTTGATTGGGATGCTCTGTCGCTCCCAATCAACTAATAAACCAATAAACTGTTCAACCACCCCGCAACCCTCCCACAATCCCAACCCGCAACAATCGAATCTGCATAAATCTTCACCCATCAGCGTTTATCAGTGTTCAGCCGTGGCTCCACTGCAAAAGGGGAATTCTCCCGCAGAGGCCCGGAGGCGCAGAGAAATACAGGAGAGACATTCGTCTTTATCCGTGTTGATCAGCGTTCATCAGTGGCTCCATTGCCCGACACTGGCGCGACCAATTGACTGAGGAGCATTCCCCGTGAAAATAGCAGTGCTGATCAAACAGACGCCGGACACCGCCGAACTGCCGAAAGTCTCGGTGGCCGAGGCCCAGTCCGGCGAAATCAAAGCCACGATGGTCATCAACCCCTGGGACGAGTACGCAGCGGAAGAGGCCATCGACCTTTGCGACCGTTTCGACGGTGATTCCGTCGCTGTCTCTCTGGGCAAGGACGGCGAAATCGACGCGCTCAAACACGCGCTGGCCATGGGCGTGGGTGAGGCCGTGTTGGTGGATGAGAGTCTGGTGGCCGGTGGCGACGAGTGGGCCACCGCTTCTGCTCTGGCTGAAGCTGTCAAGGCCCAGGGCGATGTGGAGATTGTCCTGGCGGGCAAAATGTCTGTGGACGGCAACAGCGGCGTCGTCTTCGCCGGGGTGGCCTGCAAGCTGGGCTGGGACCTGCTGGTCAATGTGACCAAAATTGTGGATGTGTCCAACGGAAAAGTGACCGTCGAGCAGGTCTTTGAGGGCGGCCAGGAGACAGTTGAAGTCCCCCTGCCCGTCGTTATCAGCGTGGCCAAAGAGATCAACGACCCCCGCTATCCCAGTTTTATGGGCATTCGCAAGGCGGGCCGGGCCAAAATTCCGACACTGGGCGCGGGCGATCTGAACGTTCCCGCCAGCCAGACGGTGGCCTGGGGTAATCTGCGCAAACCCGAAGAGCGCAAGAGTGCGGTGCAGATTCTCGACGGCGCGACAGTGCAGGAAAAAGCGGCCCAACTGGTGGACGCACTGCTGGCGGAAAAAGTTATTTGATATTGGGTATTGGATATTTCGTAGTGAGCGCTGATTGAGTAGCCGTCAGAATCCTTCGGATTCTGCGTCTTTGAGGCGTATCGAAATCAGGCGAACGGTGAAATGTCTGAGTTTTCCACCCGCTTAGTTTCGATACTGCTGGCAACAGCCCCAGCCTACTCAACCGGCGCTGTCCATATACCCAACTACCCACATCGAAGGAGTCGTTTCGTATGACCATTCTTGTATGGATCGAACAGAACAACGGCGCAGCCGTTTCCAGTTGTTGGGAAGTATTGGGGAAGGCCAACGCATTGGCCGCAGAGATGGGAACCAGCGCCGCGGCCCTCGTCATCGGCGATGATGTGGGCGCTATCGCCCAGGAAGCCCTCGGCTATGGCGCGGCCACCGTCTACACAGCGTCCAGCCCGGTTCTGGCCCAGTATCGACTGCAACCCTATGCAGCCCTGGTTGAGCAGGCGGTGGACGCAGCCGGAGCCAGCGTGTTTTTGACCAACGCCACTCTGCGCGGCGGGACATTGGCCGCCACTATCGCTTGTAGCCGGGGCGGCGGAATGGCTGCCAACGTCAGCGATCTCTGGGTGGGGGGGGGCAAACTGGCCGCCACCCGGGCCGTCTACTCCGGCAATATCCTGGCCGACATTACATTTGAAAGTGAACTGGCCGTCGCCAGCATCCGGCCCCGCTCCTTCCCCATGCCCGAAGCGGGCGCAGGGAATGGCAGTGTGCAAGCCTTGCCCGTTGCCATCGACGAAGCCGACGTCCGGGAGAAGATCACCGACTTCCGGGCTGCGGACACAAGCGAAGTCAGCCTGACCGACGCCAAGATTATCGTCTCCGGTGGCCGAGGCGTGGCCGCGGATCCGGAAAAAGGTTTTGCTCTGGTGGGCGAACTGGCAGATGTGCTGGGTGCGGCTATGGGCGCCAGCCGGGCCGCAGTGGACGCTGGCTACATCCCCTACAAGCACCAGGTGGGGCAGACGGGCAAGACGGTCAAGCCCGATCTTTACATCGCCGCGGGTATCTCCGGGGCCATCCAACACCTGGCCGGGATGGGCAACAGCAAAGTCATCGTCGCCATCAACACCGACCGGGACGCGCCCATCTTCGGCAAAGCCAGCTTCGGCATTGTGGACGATCTCTTCACTGTCCTGCCCGCGCTGACCGAGGAGTTCAAGAAGCGGCTGGGGTAGGAAAACGGACGGCAGACCGCGGACGACGGACGAACGAAGGGGACGTAGCAGACGCTGCGTCCCCTTCGTTCGTCTTGAGGCGGTTATTCCCAGGGCAGCGCTACCCCCAGCCGTTCACAGGCATCCCTGGCCGCGGCCTGCTCCATCTCGCCGTAGCGCACCCCGTTCTGGCGATGCTGAGCCATCCGCTCTTCCTCGATCGCACCGGGCAGGAGGGAGCGGGTTGTGCCGGGCATGGGCGTGTAGGTCTCGCCGATGTCCCGCGTCATGCGGTCGGTCTCAGCCCGGAAGACGGCTTCGGGCACGACTGCATCGATGTGGATCGCCAGCACCATTCCGCCATTCTTGGCTGTGGGCCAGCGGGTGCGGGTTTCGTCCGAAAGAGTGAAGCCGGTCAGCCCGCCCCCCATCAGACTGGCCACCGCGCCGTAGCCGATGCTCTTGAAAAAGGCCGCGGGGATCATTGAAAAGAGGGCCTCGTACTCTGGCCCCCGCTGGTCGTCGGCCAGAATGCAGGTGGCCGCATCCAGCACCACCGGCGGACCGTCCTGGCCGGGCACTGCAAAGCAGATGGGCGGGTTGCCGAAGTAGCCCAGATGTGCGTCCGGGTTAGGGCCGCCGCCGTCGTTGCCGTAGCGCCCCTGCTCCCGGTAGCCCTGGACCGAGAATCCAATGCAGCCCGCCTCCATACAGAGCCGGGCGTAGTGGCCGCCAGAGCCGTAGTGACCGCAGTAGCGCACCAGCCCCATACCCATGCCCACCTCCTTGGCTTTGGCAATCGCGCCAGCCGTGGCCTGCAACATCGGCGCGTAGCCCAGGCCACCGTCGCCGTCGATGACCACCGCTGTCGGTGTCTCGTGGACTTGGCGAATGTTGGGGCGGGGATTCAGTTTGCCGTCGGCCAGCGATTTTGTGTAGCCGTTGACCGCGCGGGTGCCGTGGCTGCGCACCCCGCGCAGGTCCGAGTTGACCAGCAGACGGCTGGTGGATGCGGCATCTTCCGGCGTCATACCCACCTTTTCAAAGCAGGCGGTGGCGTAGGCAAGCAGGCGATCCTCTGTGACGAGGACAAAATTCTCAGGCGGGTTGTTCATGCGAGCTTTTCCTTTTGGATGGGGGAAGAGAATGGATGTTGTGCAGATGGTTGAGTCTGGTTAAATGTACTTCAAATGTACTTCTCCACACCCAGACGCAGCGCTGTGGCAACAATCGCTTCGTACTGGGGCGGGTGGATGGGAATGCCCCGTTCCCGGCGAATAGCAGCAGTTTCAAATTCCGGGTCTCCGGCCACCTGCACGCCGTTTGTGCCCGGAGCGGCTGGCGTCTCGTGCAGGGTGCGGATCATCTCGTCCATTTGGGCTTTGAATTCGGCCACCGGGCGGAAGTGGGCGATGTCTACAGCCATCGTCCAACTCATATTTTCGCCTGCCTGTAGCTGCGCGCCAAAGCCCCCGCCGGAGAGCACCCCGCACAGAATGTCCACCATCACCGCCAACCCATAGCCTTTGTGGCCGCCACCCTCGTGGGTGTTGCCCAAAGGTGTCATCGTCCAGGCATCGCTGCGACTGGCGGGCGGCTCGGTGATGGCTTCCCCATCGGCTGTAACAGCCCAGCCCGGCGGAATGGGGACGCCCAATCGCTGGGCCAGGTTAATCTTGCCGTTGGCAACGGTCGTCGTCGCCATGTCCAGCAGAAAAGGACGCTCCTGACCCGCGGGCGCGGCAAAGGCGATGGGGTTCGTGCCCAGTCTGGCCTTGCGCCCGTTCAATGGGTGGGCCACAGGCACCGCGTTGGTCATGGCAAAGCCCAGCATATCCTGCTCCGCAGCCATCATTGGGTAGTAGCCTGCCATCCCCACGTGATGACCGTTGCGGATCGTCACCATCCCCACGCCGTAGGCCCGAGCCTTTTCGATGGACATTTCCATAGCCCGGTGCGCGGCCACAAAGCCCAGCCCGTTGCCACAGTCCAGCAGGGCCGTCGTCGCCGATTCGCTGACAATCTCCAACTGCTGGGGAATGGTGTAGACCCCATCTTCGATGGCCTTGCAATAGCCGACCACATTGCCGATGCCGTGGGTATCCACCCCGTGCAGACTGGCAAAAGTGAGTGCGTCGGCGGTGATGTGGGCGTGCGCTGCTGGCACACCCACCGCCTGGAAAAGGGCGACAATCTGGCGGTGGATGTCCGCCGACTGCACCCATACCGCTTCGTCCTCGGGGACCTGCAAGAATGGGAACGACATTGGCGGCCTCTTTCAGTTAGGGGGGTGAGCCACGGATGAACACTGATAAACGCAGATAAAAATAGATTCAACTTCTGAATTTTTGTACTGATCAACAGGATGATGAAAAGGCTATTTTCAACGCAAAGTCGCAAAGATGCCAAGACGCAGAGGAGGACCAGCAAATCTTTGCACCTCTGCGCCTTTGCATCTTTGCGTTGAAAGTTTCACCATTAGCCTGATCACAACAGTCTTGCCTGGATTTCTCTGTGCTTTTTATGTATCTGTGCGCGAATTTTTCGGTTTGCAGCGTCCATTTTACCACGAAGCCGGGAATGCGCCACCGCGGTTTTTCCTGGCATTGCACCGGATGGCAATCCAATTCAAGCGGTTAGCGCTCAGAGCAAAAGTGTAGGACAATGGAGCAATAGAGCCTGATGCTTCTATCCATTCACCACAAAAGGACTGACCGATGCAATATACCAACCTCGGCAAATCCGGCCTCAAAGTTTCCCGTATCTGCCTGGGAATGATGACCTATGGCACACCCGAATGGCGGGATTGGGTGCTGGACGAAGAAGCCAGCCGCCCTTTTATCCAGCGGGCGCTGGACCTGGGCATCAACTTTTTTGACACCGCAGATGTCTATTCTCTGGGCGTCAGCGAGGAAGTGACGGGCCGCGCCCTGCGCGATCTGGCCCAGCGGGAGCGGGTGGTGATTGCCACCAAAGTACACGGCGCGATGAGCGACGACCCCAACGACCGGGGCCTCTCCCGCAAGCATATTATGGCGGCTATCGACAACTCCCTGCGCCGCCTGGGCACCGACTATGTGGACCTCTACCAGATTCACCGCTACGACAGCCACACACCCATCGAAGAGACAATGGAAGCCTTGCACGATGTGGTCAAGGCCGGCAAGGCTCGTTACATCGGCGCGTCCAGTATGTATGCCTGGCAGTTTGTCACCGCCCAACACGTCGCCGAGCGTCACGGCTGGACACGCTTCGTCTCTATGCAAGATCACTACAATCTGGTCTACCGGGAAGAGGAACGGGAGATGATTCCCTACTGCCTGGAGACGGGCGTGGGCGTCATCCCGTGGAGTCCCCTGGCCCGGGGTTTCCTGGCAGGCAACCGCTCCAAAGCCGAGTGGGGCGAGACGACCCGTTCCAAGAGCGACGCCGTTGCCCACCGTCTCTACTACCAGGAGAGCGATTTTGCGATTGTGGATCAGGCGCAGGCCCTGGCCGCTGCCCGTGGGGTATCCTCGGCCCAGATAGCCCTGGCCTGGATGCTGCACAAGCCCGGCATCAGCGCCCCCATCATCGGCGCCAGCAAGATGAAGCACTTGGAAGAGGCGGTGGCAGCCCTGGACATCCAGCTTTCCACCGAGGAGATGGCCTCGCTGGAAGAAGCCTATCAGCCCCACCCGGTTCTCGAACACGACTAACCCCACACCAGACACAGGAGAATTGTTATGCGTGAAGTGCGCTGGGAGCGGATGTTCCCGGATGAGTTGGAAGCAGCCCTGGCGGCCTGCCCGGTGGTCTACTTTGCCTATGGCCTGTGCGAACCCCACGGGCCACAAAACGCGGTGGGGCTGGATGCGCTGAAGGCCCACGCCATCTGTGTACAGACTGCCCACGCCCACGGCGGTATTGTCGCGCCGCCCGACTACTGGCACATCCACGAAATCGGACTCTACGCATCCTGGGCCGCGGAATGGGCGGGGGAAGCCCGTCCCTGGCTGACAGCCGTGCCACCCTGGGTCCATTTCAAGAATATCTGCTACCACCTGCGCGCGGCTGACGCATTGGGCTTTGAAGCGGCCATTCTGCTCACAGGTCACTACGGACCCAACTGGCAGGACCTGAAGACGCTTCTGGCCCTGCTCCAACCCCACTTCGCCATGCGTCTCTATGGGATGCCCGATTTTGAGGCCAACCAGCCCGGCTTTGACGGGGACGGCAAAGCCACCGGCGACCACGCGGGCAAAGTGGAGACTTCCCTGCTCTGGGCGCTGGAGCCGGACTGCGTGGACATCTCTCGGCTGCCCGCGCCCGATGCACCCGGCCCCCACTTCGCGATGGGGGCAAATGCGCGCCTCTCCGACCGGCGGGTGGGGGAGCGGATGGTCGCCGATGAGGTAGCCTGGCTGGGGCGCAAGGCCGCGGAGCTACGCAGCGAATACGCGGTCCACCCGCCTGCCGATCGCACGCCCCTTTCCTTTGTAGAGATCGAACGCATCTGGGTGGAGGAGGTGCTGCCTGTTTTGCCCGACTTCCAGAGTATGTCGTACCTGGACCGTACACCGCCACCGGCAGATTCCCGCTGGCAGCTCAACTACACGATTCCAGACCCCTCTGCCGGGGAATATCGGTGAGAACTGTACGTCGGACTGGCAGTCCGATGTGCTTTGGAAATTTGCGATTGGGGGCAAAAGATGTCCACAGGCGAAGTCGTAGGAATTTGGGTGAAACGTTTTCATCGGGGACCGATGGATACGGTGGCCCAGGCTGAATTGGTGGCCGGACAGGGCATTGTCGGCAACGCGGACCAGCGCGGGCGGCGACAGGTGACGCTTATCGCAGAAGAAGTCTGGCAGGTGCTGATGGCCGAATTGGGTGGCGATCTGCCTCCTTCCACCCGCCGGGCCAATCTGCTTCTGCGCGGCGTGGCCCTGGCCGAGAGTCGGGGACAGGTGCTGCGGATCGGCCCCTGCCGCATCCGTATCTACAACGAGACCAAACCCTGCGAGCGTATGGAAGAAGCGCTGACCGGTCTGCGCGACGCGATGTATCCCGACTGGCGAGGCGGCGCGTACGGCGAAGTGCTGGTCGGCGGGTCGCTGGCTGTGGGTGATACAGTTGCTTGGGAGGTCGCGGATGGCTAAATCACCGTTCAACCGAATTCACAGTCATCTGCTGATCGGTGTGGCGTTGGTTCTGTGCGCCCTCTTTCTGCTGGCCCGCCAAGAAATTGGACTGGCCCAAAATCCGGCGCAGACAACAGTCACCTATCCTTCCACCGACGCCATCTTCGCCAACCCAGAGCGGGGCTTCTATCACCACACCGAGACCCACTCCAATGCCTATAGCCCGCTGATTCTCTCCGACCTGCAAAACTACCGGCAGAACGAGAATATCAGTCTCATTCTGCGCATCTTCTACCTGGACGATTTTGTGGCTGATCCCATCAGCCAGGACTATCTGGACGCAATGGCCGCGGACTTTGCCATCCTGCGCCAGGCCGGGCTGAAAGCGGTGGTGCGGGTGGCCTACACCAACCAGCTAACCTTTGCACCCAACACGGACTGGCCGCCCATTCCCCCCTACGGAGACGCCAGCAAAGCCCAAATGTTGGCCCACATCGACCAACTGGCCCCGATTTTACAGGCCAACGCCGATGTGATCTCCGTCGTCCAGGCTGGGCTGATCGGCATCTGGGGCGAATGGTATTATACGGATCATTTCGTGGCGGACCCTGCGGACCCCAGCACTGTGTCGGATGATTTCTACGCTGAGCGCGGGGATGTGCTGGCCGCGCTCCTGGCCGCTTTGCCGGGACGGATGGCCCAGCTACGCACGCCCCTTTTCAAGCAGAAAATCTACGGCACAACCAGCGGTGTGGGCGGCGCGCTGCTACCGGCCAACGCCTTCGATGGCTCGGACCGGGCGCGCACAGGCCATCACAACGACTGCTTTCTGGCCAGCGACACCGATTTTGGAACCTATAGCGATGTGGCCGAGGACAAAGCTTTTCTGGCAGGGGAGACAAAATATCTGCCTATGGGTGGGGAGACTTGCGCCACGAATCCGCCCCGCTCCCAGTGTGACACCGCCCTGGCCGAGCTGGCCCGCTTCCATTGGAGCTATCTGAACGCCGATTATCACCCGGATGTGCTGACCGGTTGGGAGAGCGGCGGCTGTATGGACGCGGTGAAGAAGAAACTGGGCTACCGGTTTGCCCTGGTGAAGGGCAACTATCCGGGGAGCGCAGAAGTCGGCGGGGCGATTGACATCCGCATCGATCTGCGCAACGAGGGCTGGGCCGCACCCTTCAACTCCCGCCCGGTGGAATTGGTGCTGCGCCAGCAGGGGACGGGGACGCTGCACCGGCTGCCACTGACCGCCGATCCCCGGCTGTGGCTGGCCGACGACGGCGGCTCGCATACTATCAGCCAGACCCTTTCGCTGCCGCAGGAAGTTGTACCGGGCAGCTACGACCTGTTTCTGGCCCTGCCCGATGCCGATCCGATTCTGGCGGCTCGCCCGGAGTATGCCATTCGCCTGGCAAATGGGGGCGTCTGGCAGCCGGAGAGCGGGCTGAACGATCTGCTCCACACGCTGACTGTGACCGCCGCGCCAGACTTCCGGCTCTATTTGCCGGGACTGCGTCGTTGACCCAAAAAATAGCAGGCGGCGGGTGCAGATTGGGCTGATCAATGCGGAGAAAATCTGCGCAATCTGTTATTTCTGTGCTACCCTGCGTGCCTATCTAAATCACTCTATTCAACCGCTCGACAAGGAAAACACAATGTCATCTGTAACCCAATTTATCAACAGTCTGAAGCGTATCGACGGCATCATCGCACGCAAGACCGAGGGCCTGAGCCACGAGGACAGTATGCGCCAATTGCCCTTCCCCGGCAATTGTATGAACTGGAACATCGGCCACATTCTCGTCTACCGGATGCAATATCTGGGCGTCATCGATGGCGTAAGCAAGCCAGACCCCGCCGAGTTCGCCATCTACGGCGGCGGCTCCGAACCCCTGACCGACAGCAGCAAAGCCATCCCCCTGGACATTCTGCTGGCCCGCATCAGCGATTCCTCGGCCCAGGTGATCGCCGCGCTGGAAGCTATGCCCGCCGCGAAGCTGGCCGAAATCCACGACGCGGAACGGGGCACAACCGTCGATGACCGTCTCTCCTTTTATCTGCTCTTCCACGAGTCCTACCACGCGGGCCAGTTGGAGATTCTCCACGAATTGGCCCTGGCCCACAAATCCTGACTGAAGATAGTACGCAGTTGAACGCTGAAAAGAATGATTGACGCAGCGATGTCCTGAGCCTGTCAAAGGGATAAAAATCTGCGCAGATCAGTTGTTTCAGCGTTCATCTGCGTCCTCCTTTATCACTAACCATTCAAGAACACAGGAGAAAAATTGTGAAACCCCCGCTTCGTATTGCCGATGTAGAACGCATCACCCTGCGCGTGCCTTTTACGCCCCGGGTCCAGCGCTGGAACGCACTGCTTGTCTGGCAGTGGCAGATTGTGGAGATTATCCGGGTTACCACCGACGACGGCATTGTCGGCTACGGCGAGACCCTCCCCCACTACACCTGGGGCAAAGTGCCGGACGACGGCCCGGAACGGGTCAAAGGGCGCAATCCGGTCGATTTCCTGGGCGACGACAGCCTGGGCGCGGGTTTGCAGATGGCCCTCTACGATGTGGTGGGCAAGGCATTGGGTGTGCCGGTCCATCGCCTCTTCAATCTGCCCCAAATCCGGGAGTGGACACCCATCGCCTGGTGGAACACAAAAATGGGTCCCGAAGACCTGGCCGGCGAAGCCCAGGACGCGCTGGCCCAGGGCTACATCTTCCACAAATTCAAGACCCGGCCCTGGATTGATGTCTACGCCCAGGTGGAGGCCATCAGCGCGGTGACGCCGCCCCACTATCGGCTGGACCTGGACTGGAACAGTATGCTGCTCAATGTGGGAACCGCCGCGCCTGTTCTGCAAAAGCTGGATACCTACGAGCGCATATCCATCTACGAAGGGCCGATCCTCCAGCGGGATGTGGAGGGGCTGCGGGAATTGCGGCGCAAAGTCGCGCACCCCATCGCTCTCCACTTCGGTGTGCCTCCCTTCCCCACAGCCGTGCGCGAGGCTGTCTGCGACGGCTTCGTCATCGGCGGCGGGGTGGCCAATGTCCTGCGCCAGGGCGCGCTGGCCGGGGAGTTCGAGAAGCCCTTCTGGCTGCAACTGGTCGGCGTCGGGCTGATCACTGCGCTTTCTGCCCATCTCGGCGCGGTGCTGCCCTTTGCCCAGTGGCCCACCATCACCTGTCTGAACAACTACAGTGACAGCCTGCTCACCAATCCCTTGACCATCCAGGGTGGCTATCTGAAAGTGCCTGAAGGGCCGGGGCTGGGCGTGGAGGTCAACGAAGACGCGCTGGTTCGTTACAAAATGGAGCCGCCCTACAAACTGCCCGACGAGCGTCACATTCTGTCGGTGGTCTGGCCGGGTGGGCGCACAGTCCACTTTGCCAATATGCGGGATCACTGCTGGCCCCACTTTATGGCAGGCAACGATCCGGCCCAGGAGCCGGGCGTGCGTCTGGAAATCCGCAACGACGACGGCTCGTCCGATTGGGCTGACCTCTACGCCCGATTGCAAAAGGGGCCAGTGCGGGATTGGACTCCTTCGGCCTGACCTGAAGATAGGACGCAGAGGTCGCAAGCGGCGCTGAAAGGAATGATTTACGCTGATAAAATCTGCGTCCTGTTTTTTGCTGAATGGAGACTGCCATCTATGCAGACAGACGAAACTGAGTTGTTGGCCTGGTGTGCCCGTGTGCTGGGGCCGGTGGAGGTGCTCTCGGACCAAAGCCGGGAGCACCCCGGTGACCGCACGGGCGCACACAGGCTGCGCACCGACGCCGGTCTCTGCTATCTGAAAACCCACAACGATCCGGCCCACTGGCACAACGAAGTCCACGGCTATCGGGCCTGGGCGTCGGCCTTTGGGCAGAGCGCGCCCCGTCTGCTGGCCGTGCGCGACGAAGCCCCCCTGGCTTTGGTGGTCACAGCCCTGCCGGGACAGATTCTGGACGAATTGGAACTGCCTGCGGCCCAGGAGCGGGCAGTCTGGCGGCAGGCAGGCGCGGCCCTAGCCGTTCTCCACAAGAGCGCAACCGGAACGTTTTTCGGTCCCTGCCAGCAGGACGGTACGCCCGCTGGCCCCGCCGTCGCTGATGCGGAGGAATACATCCGCACAGAACTGGACGTCTGGCTGGGCCGGGGAGAGGCTATCGACTGCCTCACTCCGGACGAAGTGGCGGTTGTGGCCGCGGTCCGGGGCCTAGCCGCCGCCTTTGCGGGTGAGCTTCCGGTCCCCTGCCACCGGGACTACGGCCCGGCCAACTGGCTGGTGACAGAAGAGGGTGTCTGGTCGGGCGTCATCGACTTCGAGTTTTCCCAGTGGGATGTGTGGATGGCCGACTTCACCCGCTATCCCAACTGGGAGTGGATCGATCGCCCCGATCTGATCGAAGCGTTCCACACGGGCTACGGGCGCGCCTTCACCCCCGCCGAGGAGAGCCAACGGCTGGTCTGCCACGTCCTCTACGCCCTGGCCGCGGTCGTCTGGGGCCAGGAGAACGACTATTTCGGATTTGCCGCGGAGGGGCGACGGGCGCTCGCTCTGCTTGCAAATCAAACGACACGGCGAACTGAATACCGATAACCACGAAAACCAGAACGCAGATTGCACAGATTGCGCAGATTTTCGCAGAAGAAATCCGTGTTCCTTCCTATCCGTGTATACAAAGCTATCTTTCACATCAGGAGACTCATATATGAAAATCGGACTCAATTCCGGCATCTTTCCCGCCACGTGGGATCCATCCCAGAAAGTGGAGGCTACGGCCCGGGTCGGTGGTGTTGGGTTGGAGATTAATATCGACGCCAACCAGCTATGGACCCAACGGCTGGATAGCGCGGCCCGGACTGCGCTGCGTCGTCAGGCCCAGGACGCGGGCGTCGCCATCACTTCGCTCTGTATGAATGCCCATTGGGTCTTCAACCTGGCCAGCCCGGATGTACGCATTCGTGACCTGGGCGTCAGCCTGCTGCTGGATGCGATTGCAATGGCCGAGGAACTGGGCGCGACGGCAGTGCTGGTTCCCGGCTGCGATCAGGACCAGTCACCCGCAGATAAGTGGGAACTCTTTCGGGATGGGGTGATGCAGGCATTGGGGCGGGCCGAGAAAAGCGGCATCGCGCTGGCCTTGGAAGGGGTGGGCAAGCCCTTCCTCTTCGACTCGGCCCTGCTGCTGCGGATGATCGACGACTGCGGCGGTTCGGACAGCCTGGGCATCTATTTGGACGTGGGCAATTCGACCCGCGGTGGGATGAACCCCGCGGCGGAGATTCGGGCCGCGGGCCAGCGTTCTGTGCTCTGTCACGTCAAAGACTGGAACCCGGCTAATGAGATGGAGCGACGGTTAGGCGCGGGCGGCGTGGACTTTCCCCGCTCCCTGGCGGCTCTGGGGGAGATCGGCTACGACGGCTATCTGCTGGTGGAACTGCCGCCGGACCCGACGGATGGGGATGCAGTCGCCCGCGAATCTGTCGAATTTATGGCGCGACTGCTACAGAGCTGACAATAGACGCAGGACCAGCGCCGGTTGAGTAGGCTGAGGCAGTATCCAGCCGTATCGAAACCTAGCAGGTAGGTAGGAGAAGCTATAGATTCTCCTACCTACCCGCCGTCTGGGTTTCGATACGCCGCCACAAAGCGAGTGCAAGCCCGTGCCAGGTCTGCGGCGGCTACTCAACCGGCGACGGCTAGACTCGTTTGTAGAATCAATAATTGTTGAGTACGTACGCCCACACCCAAACTCTGGAGATACGCTATGCAACCAATCGTAGACACCCACCAACACCTGTGGGATATAGAAAAGTTCCACCTGCCTTGGCTGGCCGATGCGCCTGCCCTGGCCCGCAACTTTCTGACCAGCGACTATCTAACCGCCACTGCCGGATTGGGCGTCGTCAAAGCAGTCTATATGGAAGTGGATGTGGCCCCGGAGCAGCAGACCGCAGAAGCCGACGCGCTGATCGAACTCTGTGCTGAACCGGAGACACCGACGGTAGCCGCGGTCATCTCCGGGCGGCCTGCATCACCCGCTTTCGAGGGGTACATCCGCGCCTATGCCAGCCACCCCGCGATTGTAGGCGTGCGTCAAGTGTTGCATGTGCCCGACGCTCCCCCCGGCCTCTGTCTGACATCCCAGTACGTGGAGAATATCCGGCTGCTGGGTGAACTGGGCCTCTGCTTTGATTTGTGTATGCGTCCTGGCGAACTGGGCGATGCGGTGAAGCTGGCGGCGCTCTGCCCGGACACCCGCTTTGTGGTGGACCACTGCGGCAACGGCGACCCGTACGTCATCGCAGGCAATGACTCCCTCCCCGCCGACGATCCCTTTGCCCATAGCCGGGAGCAGTGGATGGCGGATATGGCGGCCTTGGCCGCGCTCCCCAACACCATTTGCAAAATTTCCGGCATCATCGCCCGCGCCCGCGCCGGTTGGACGGCAGACGATCTGGCCCCGGCGGTCAATCACTGCCTGGACAGTTTCGGCTTTGGGCGGGTGGTCTTCGGCGGAGACTGGCCTGTCTGCACTCTGGGCGCGGATACTTCCTACGCGGCCTGGGTCACAGCCCTGCGCGAGATCATCGCCAATCGTACCCGCCAGGAACAGTCCGCGCTCTTCCACGACAACGCAGTCGCCTTCTACGGGCTGGTCTGACCAAAAAACAGGACGCTGATGGCGCTGAAAGGAATGATTGACGCTGATAAAATCTGCGCAAATCTGTTGTTTCTGCGTAATCTGCGTCCTACTCTTCACCTGAATAGACCCACCAGCACAAAAACGGCAAAGCCCAACAAAACCAGAGCCGAGAAGCGATTGACCCAGCGCAGCCAGCGTTGGGTCAATCGGCCGCGCAGGAGGCTTACGCCGTTGCTCAGAACTAGCCACCACAGCCCGGAGCCGACCAGCACCCCCAGCACCAAAAAGGCCGTGGCGTCGTAGCGGCCCGCAGCGCTGGTCGTGCCCAGCCCGGCAAAGATGGCGGCAAAGAGCACAATTGTGCCGGGGCTGGTGATGTCCACCAGAAAGCTGGAAAGATAGGTAGCCAGCAGACCCCGCCCCCGACCACTGGCCGGTGCGATTGTCGGTTCCGAACGGGCGATGCGCAGGGCCAGATAGGCCAGATAGCCGCTGCCGAGCAGACGTAACGCCACCTGCCCGCTGCTGAAACTGTCGCCAATCGCGGCAAAGCCAAAGCCAGCAATGGCCGCGTAGATGCCGTGGGCAGTGGTGGAGCCGAAGCCGGTCACAATTCCCCGCCACACGCCGTCGGCCAGCGTGCGTTGGATGCAGAGCACGCCGATCGGCCCGATGGGGATAGCAATCGCCAGGCCGACGAGGATTCCGCGTAGAAAAAGGGCTGTGTTCATCCCCGTCCGCCTATTCCTGTGGATGCCCTTCGCTTCTTGACTGTAGCAGCGCCCGTACCTGCATCAAAATCTGGCCGTAGCGGTTCAGACCGGAATCGTCCGCACCGCTGCCCCAATAGAAGTCTCTGGGCGACGCCTCCACCAATTCCTCCTCGCCGGTGGAAAGCAGCGAGGCCAGGGCGTCCGGGTTGCTCTCAAATTTGGCCAGGGTTGCCCGGTACATTACTGCCTCTTTCACCTCATCCCAATCCGGGCGGATGGGGTGTTCTTTGTCCCGTCCCATACGCCGGGCCGCCATCGGGTTGGGCGCGTTGCGAATCGCCTCGGCGTATTCGTTGCCCGCAAACTTCTGGGCCTGATAGTAGTGTTCGACAGTCGGCCAGAAGTGGCCGTCCAGTTCGAAGCCGTGGGCCGAGTGATTGGTCAATTCGTAGTAGGGGTCTTTGGAAAGATAGAAGCTGATAGGCATTGGATCAGTTCCCTTGCGTCTGGACCGGGGCGGAATCAATTCCCAACTCAGCCAGAATCCGTTCTGTATGGCTGCCCACCGGGGGAATGGGAGCGAAGCGGGGGATGACGCCTGCAATCTCCGCGGCGGGGAAGAGCGCGGGCAGAGGCGTGTGGGCCTGGCTTTCTACCGTTGCCACCCGCCCCCGTTCGGTGAGTTGGGGGTGTTGCCAGAATTCGGCCACATCCCGCACTTCGCCGTTGGCAATCTGGGCTGCGTCCAGCCGTTCAACGGCCTGGGCCAGGGTGAGTGTGGCAAAGACCCGCTCGATCACTTCGTGTAGCGAAGGTCGATTGGTGATGCGGTCCGCGTTTGTGGCAAAGTCAGGATGGAAGGCCATCTCTGGCTGCTCCAACACTTGTGCGCAGAAGCGCTCCCACTCCGGCTGGTTTTGAATGCTGAAGAGAATCACCCGTCCGTCGCCGGTGGGGAAGGGGCCGTAGGGGGCGATAGCCGCGTGGCTGGCGCCCGCGCGGGGCAGACGGGCATCGCCCAGGCTGTAGTAGGCGGGGAAGCCCATCCATTCGCATAGTGAATCGAAGAGGGAAACGTTGACGACTGTGCCTTGGCCGGTCTGTGCCCGCATGAGCAGCGCGGTCTGGATGCCCGCAAATGCGTACATTCCGCCCGCCAGGTCCGCCACGGGGATGCCCGCTTTACTGGGCGTCTCCTCGGTCCCTGTCACCGACAGCACGCCGGTCTCGGCCTGGATGAGCAGGTCGTAGGCCTTCTTCTCCCGATAGGGGCCGTCCTGTCCATAGCCACTGATGTTGCAGACGATCAGTTTCGGGTAGTCAGCGCGCAGCCGGTCGCTGGCAAAGCCCAGCCGTTCCACCGCGCCCGGGGCCAGATTCTGGATAAAGACATCGGCCCGGCTGATCAGCTTCTCCAGAATCTCTTTGCCTTTCGCACTTTTTACATCGAGCTCAATCGATTCCTTTGAGCGGTTAACCCAGACAAAATGGCTGCACAGGCCGTGGCTGGCCGTGTCGTAGTGGCGGGAGAAATCCCCCACGCCAGGACGCTCAATTTTGATGATCCGTGCGCCCAGATCGGCCAGTTGGCGTGTGGCAAAAGGCGCAGCGATGGCCTGTTCCAGGGCGACGACGGTGAGATGGGATAGGGGAAGCATTGAGAACTCCTGACAGGGTGAAGGGATGACAAGAGGAATGGTGCCGTGGCGCAACAGGCTACCCATTGTGTACATTTGCGCGTGGCAGACACTGCCGTTGGCCCTGCCGTATTCTTCGAGAATAAGCGCTGCCAGAAAATCCGCTGCGGTCATCGCTGGCTGTGGGGTAGGCGTGTTCCCGGCCCATCTCTTGCCAGCAGGGACCGGGGAAGTTGGCGCAGAGCCGCTGTACGGCCCGACACAACGCTGGATAGGGTTCGTCGGCAAAGCCCCAACCGTTGCTCATTGCCTGCTTCTGTGGCAGATCGGAATGTCAATCCGGCCTGGCGGAAAGAAAAGACCGGCGTCGAGCGACGCCGGTCTTTGTCTGTCTGAATGCTGCGTACGCTTAGGCGCGCTCGAGTTCCATAATCTCTTGCATGGCATCGTGGGTGGCCTGGATGCCTTCGTCGAAGGAAGCGTCGCCGTAGAACAGGTCGGCAACCGTCTGCGCGTAGTTGTCCTGCAGCTCGGAGAAGCGCAGGTTGTCGGGCATGGGGAAGGGGCCAGGGATGCTGGCGTCGTTGTACATATCCAACACACGGCGGAAGATCGGGTGGGATTGGTTGAGCAGATCTTCGTTGCCCCACACCGAGCGACGGGCATTGGGCTGACCTGTGCCCTGCTCCAGGGCCGACCAGTTGCCAGCTTCGGTGGAGGTCAGGTAGAGCAACAGGTCCACAGATTTGTCCGGGGAGACTGTCGCCGAGGAAACCGAGTAGTTGGATGTGAAGGCTGTGTAGCCCCGGTCACCATTCGGTCCCTTGGGGAAGAGCGCCCAGTCGTGACGGAAGCTATCCTCGATCTGGCTGGTGAAGTTGTTGACGCTGTAGGAGCCTGTGACCTGTGTGGCCAGGGTTCCTGAAACAAAGGTGAGACCGTCGGCCTCTTCGCGCATGGCTGCCGCACCGCGCTTCAGGCGCAGGTCCACAATCCACTGGGCGGCTTCCCGGTTGGCCGGGTCGGTAGCAAAGAGCATATTCTTGCGCTCGGCGTCCATCATATCCGAGCCATAGGCCCGAACCAGGGACTGGAAGTCGTAGTAGCTGCCGGGATAGTAGTTGGTCCCGAAGATTTTGGCTTCTGTGTCTGTGGCTGCTTCGGCCAGGTCGGCGTACTGGTTCACATCCCAATCGTCGGTTGGGTAGGGCAAGCCTTTTTCGTCCAGGTAGTCCTGGTTGAAGACGACCAGGGCCGGGTTGCCGGGGTGGATTTCGTAGGGCAGGCCGTAGATCGAACCGTCCAACTTGCCACCTTCCAGCGCGGTGGGGAAGAAGTCATCCAACTGGGCATCGTCAGCCCGGGCGGCCAGGTGTTCGTCCAGGTTAAGGAACATATCCTTGGAGGCCGAGAAGGGGAACCATTTGATGCCGCTGAAGGTGATGTCCCACAGGGTTCCAGAGGCAGAGCGGGCCAACTGAAGTTTTGCCATCTCGGCGTAGATGACCTCTTCGATGACCAGATTCACATCTGTGTTTTGCTCGGCCCAGCGCTTGGAGAACTCACGCTGCCAGTCGTGCAGCACAGCGGCAAAGGTTGCCACGTGCATTTCGATTTGGGCTGCGTCCGGAGCGGCGGCTTCGCTGCTGGCTGCGCTGCCACTTTCGGCAGGCGCTGAGGCAGGGGCTGCGGCGGGGGCGCAGGCTGCCAGGGCCAGGGTGGCCGTACCGGCACCCATCCATTTGAGCAGATCGCGTCGGCTCAGTTTTCGACTTGCCATTTACTTCCTCCTTAGGTGAAAGGGTAGAACTGGGATACTGCAAAGATACAAAGGCGCAAAGAGATAGGGAAAAACGCTTTGGCCTGGGGGTAACAAATTAACCTTTGATACCGGACAGCACAATGCCCTGGACAAAATAACGCTGGGTAGCAAAGAAGAGCAGAATGACAGGTATAATCACCATCACCGAAGCAGCCATCAGTAGATGCTGGGTGGGTTCGCCGCCCATCTCTGGCTGGTTTTTGAAGTAGTTCAGCCCGACTGCCAGGGTGAACTTCTCTGGGAGTTGGAGATAGATGAGCGGGTTCACAAAGTCATTCCAACTACCGATGAAGGAGATGACCGCAATCGTCGCTACAACGGCTTTGCACAGGGGCAAAAGAATCTGCCAGAAGATGCGGAAATAGCTGGCCCCATCGATCAGCGCGGCCTCGTCCAAATCTTTGGGCAGGGAGAGGATGAACTGGCGCAGTAAAAAGATAGCGAAAGCGCCACCGCCAAACCAGGCTGGCAACCAGAGCGGGTAGAGTGTATTGATCCAGCCCAACTTATGGAAGAGAATGAACTGGGGAATCAGTGTCACCTGGGCCGGCAGCATCATCGTGCCCAGAGTAATCATAAAAATTGTGTCACGGCCCCGGTAGCGGAAGCGGGCAAAGCTGTAGGCCACCAGAGAGGCGGACAGGACCGTGCCCAGTGTGCTGAGGGTGACAACAAAAAAGCTGTTATAGGTCCACAGGGCAAAGGGCACAATTGTAAGTGTTCTGGCGTAGTTGCTCCATTGCAGCACCTCTGGAATCCAAACCGGCGGGAATTTGGAGATTTCCTGGACAGTTTTCAGCGAACTCATTACAGTCCAGAAGAAGGGGAACAGAAACAACACGGCCAAAAGCAGTGCAATCAGATATAACACGCCCTGTTCGGCAGAGATGCCGCGGGATTCTTTGGTAACTCCACCACTGCTGGCTGGGGCTGGGGTAAAAGTGGGATTAGAAGTTGTCATGCCAGATTATTCTCCTGCGTAGTAGACCCAGCGCTTGGATGAATAGAGTTGTATGTAAGTAAAGGTCAACAGAATCAGCACAAATATCCAGGCCAGGGCCGAGCCGTAGCCCATACGGAAGTAGGCAAAGGCTTGCTGGTAGATGTGCAGGGCGTAGAACCAAGTGGAGAAGGATGGCCCGCCCTGGGTCGCCACAAAGGCCAGGGTGAAGACCTTCAGCGCACCGATCACACCCAGAATCAGATTGAAGAGCAGGGTGGGGGAGATCATCGGCAGGGTGACGTTGCGGAATTTGGCCCAGCGACCCGCGCCGTCGATCTCGGCAGCCTCCAGCAGTTCCTGGGGTACACCCTGCAGCCCGGCCAGGAAGATGAGCATTGTATTACCCCCCACACCGGCCCACAGACTGATGATAATCAGCGCATCCATCGCCCAGAATTTGGATGTAAGCCAGCCAGGGCCTGGGATGCCGACCGCTTCCAACAGCATATTGACAGGGCCAATCGACGGGTGAAAGAGCCAAATCCAGAGAACAGCCAGGGCTACAGACGGGGTGAGATGGGGCAGAAAAAAGATTGTGCGGAAGACATTCGTGCCCTTCAACTTCTGGTTGAGCAAAATCGCCAGAAAGAGAGAGCCGAAAATCGTGAAGGGCACAACCAGTATGGAGTAGTTGAATGTACGTGCCAGCGACGGCCAAAACTGCTTGTCACCCGTGAAGGCCCGGGTGAAATTCGCCAGCCCAACCCATTCGGGCGGTGACAAGACATCGTATTCCATCAAACTGAAATAGGCCGAAGCAATAATTGGTCCGATCCAAAAAACGAGCAGACCAACCAGCCAGGGCAACAGAAAAATATAGCCCCATTTCGCCTCGTTGGACTGCATTTCCGAGCGTGCTCCGGCCATGCGGGCCAGGATGCCGACTTGCTTTTGTGGATAGGCTCTGCCTGGGCTTGTGATCGCAGCCATTCATACCTCCAACTTCGTAGGGTCGGGACGCGGCAAGACGTCCAGACCTGAAAGTGATTCAGTTGTACGTGCAATTCAGTGTTAATTCTGGTAGAACAGGGGGAACATCACCATAACTTTGTGGGAATGCGCAGCTATAGTAGCATTAGAAAGGATATATGTCAATTGAGTTTGGCCCGCGTTCGCGAAGGGGGACGCCAAATCCCTGTGCGAACGCAGCAAAACTGTCTAAATCTCGGGGAAATCTGCTGAAAACTCGGCCATATTTCGTTGTTTCAGCATCTATTTGGGGAGATCGACACGCAATATGCTTGAACGTCCGCCACTTTCGGATGAGACGATTGCCCACTGTTTGCAGAGCCACTACGGGATTTCTGTTGGGTCAATCAGCTTCCTCCCCATCGGCTACGACGCTACTGCCTCGGTTTTTCGGGTCACTGCGCAGGACGGCACAGCCTATTTTCTCAAAACCAAAAGCGTGCCACCTGCGCCCGCCAGCCTGGCCATTCCCAGCTTTCTGCGCGGCAGCGGTGTGGAACAGGTGGTCGCTCCTCTGCTGGCGGCGGACGGGATGTTGACTGCCCCTGTGGGCGATGGCTACACCGCCATTCTCTACCCCTTTGTGGAGGGCCGGATGGGCGCGAAGGGAGGACTCTCCCCGGACCAGTGGAGCGAATTCGGCCAGATTGTGCGCCGGTTTCACAGCGCGCACGTGCCGCCGGACCTGGCCGGACAGATGCGCCGGGAGCCTTTTGTGCCTCTCAAAGGCGAACTGGCCTGGGCGTTGCATCGGGAGATTGCCAGCGCCAGCTATGCGGATCCCATCCATCAGGAGTTGGCGGAATACTGGCGGGCGCGGGGCACTGAGATTGAAAAGATTTTGCGCCGGGCCGAAGAGTTGGGACGGATGGCCCAGGCCCGCCAGCCCGAAATCGTCCTCTGCCACGCGGATATTCACACCTTCAATGTGATGGTGACACCCGAGGAACGGATTTACGTCATCGACTGGGACGAGACGATCCTCGCGCCCAAAGAGCGAGATTTGATGTTTCTGGTGGATGGCACACAGGCAGATGGCGAAGCGCTCCATCCCAACGAAGCGCTTCCTCCTAATGAAGCCTCATTCCGCCAGGGCTATGGCCCCACAGAAGTGGACCCGGTGATACTGGCCTTCTATCGCTACGAATGGGCTGTGCAGGAGATCGCCGAGTTTGGCAAGCAGGTGCTCTGGTCGGAGGATGGCAGTGAGATTACCCGACTGGACGGTCTGCGCCATTTTCGTGCCCTTTTCGATCCCGGCAGTGAGGTCGAGGAAGCCTATCGGACCGATTTATCATCTCAGAGGAAAAATTTGTGAAGCAGAGAATTAGCGAGCAACAGCAGGTCGTCGTAATCGGTGCGGGGGGCGCGGGTCTCTCCACCAGCTACTATCTGGCCCAAATGGGCATCGACCACATCATTCTGGAACGGGGCGAAGTGGGCAACACCTGGGCCACCGAGCGCTGGGACAGCTTCCATCTGGTCAATCCCAACTGGGGGGTCCGGCTGCCCTCTTTTTTCTACGACGGGGACGATCCCGACGGCTTTCTCTCCCGGGACCAGACCGTCGATTATCTGCATCGCTATGCGGAACACATCGACGCGCCGGTCTACACCGGCATCGAAGTCACTTCCCTCGCGCAGCAGGACGGCTGCTACCGGCTTGAACTTGGCGGTGGACGGGTGGTTGAGAGCCGGGTGGTGGTGGTGGCGACCGGTGCCTTTGGCCCGCCCAAATATCCCGCCTTTGCTGGCCAACTTCCGCCGGAGATTACCCAAATCCATTCGGCCCACTACAAAAACGCGGATCAGCTTTTCCCTGGCGCAGTGCTGGTGGTGGGGTCGGGTCAATCCGGCGCGCAGATTGCCGAAGACCTGCAAGACGCTGGGCGTCGGGTCTATCTTTCCGTCAGCAGCGCGGGCCGCCGTCCACGCCGTTACCGGGGCCGGGATTCGTCCTGGTGGATGCGGGAACTGGGCCACTTTGACCGCAATCTGGACAATATCAACGAAGAGACCCGTCAGCGGATGGCTAGCGGAGGTGGTGGGGGCAGTGGTTCGGGGCACGTGGGCGGCGGCAAAGGGGGGCACGACATCTATCTGCGCGCCTTCTGCCGGGATGGGATGACACTGCTGGGTACGATTGCAGGGGCGGATGGAGATACCCTCGCCCTGCAACAGAACCTCCTGGAGAATCTGCGCCGGGCCGACCAGGCCGCGCTCGACTTCAAGCGGGCCATCGACGAACACATTGCCCAGACCGGTATGGATGCCCCCGCCGACGAACAGTCGGACCCGCCTGGACTGGAAGCGTGGCCGGGGGCAGAGAGTCCAACCAGCATTGACCTGCAAGAGGAAGGCATCACTTCCGTTGTCTGGGCCACGGGTTTTGGCTACAACTACGACTGGATCAAGTTGCCTGTGGGCGATGAGCGAGGCTATCCTGTGCAGAAGCGCGGGGTGACGGCGTGGCCGGGTCTCTATTTTATGGGGCTGCAATGGATGTATGGTTCAAAATCGGCCCAGTTTTTCGGTGTCCGGGAGGATGCGGAGTATGTGGCCGGGCACGTAGCGGAATTCTGCCGAGGTGGTTGATGCACTAGGGTGTAATTTAAGTTGGGGGTAGGGTGGGGTTGCGACGACCGCACCGGGCTAAAGACCCAGAGCTATTGAGCGATGCCCCGTATTGGACATTAAAAAATTGATCGGGTAATGACGTAGGGGCGCTGCTTGCTGCGCCCCTACAGTTGCCCGGTTATTTTCTTAATTCACAAAACGGGGCTACAAAAGAGCCGAGCAGAAGACGGACTAGCCGGATTTATCCGGCGTGGCTCGGTAGCCGGGCTACTCGAAAGTAGCCCGGTGTCTTTAGCGCTGGGCGGCACAGACGATTCTACTTCGCCCCAAATCTGAGTTGAACCCGATACACTAAACCGGTTTGAACCATCGGTGCAAACGCGGTATAATAGGGCTGTCCCATCTTTCTTACCCCTCGAATCTTCTACGCAAAGGACCGTTCACATGCCTGTTGGAACCACAAATAAAGTCATCGCTGGCGGCGGTTGCCACCACATCGCCGTCCAGAGCCGGGACTGGGAAGCCTCGTTGCGCCTCTATCGGGACGTGCTGGGGATGCCGGTGGTGGCCCAGTTCGGCTCGCCGGAGCGCAAAGTCTGGCTGCTGGATATGGGCGATGGCAGCCACATTGAACTCTTCCAGCCCAAGGCCGACACCCCCGCGCCGGGCAGCCCGGCTCCCAACGATCCCGTTGCCCATTTCGCGTTGACCGCTACCGACACTCGCGCCGCCACCGAGCACGTACGCGCGGCGGGCTACCAAATCACCGTCGAACCCAAAGATGTCGATTTGGGCAGTATGAAAGTGACAATCTCTTTCTTCCTTGGCCCCAACGGCGAGTCTATCGAATTCTTTCAAGTGCATTAGGCGTCGTTTGAAACCCGACACCCGACACCTGACACACGATACTATCCACAGGAGGATACCCATGGCTTTTACCCTGCAAATCGGCGAGAGCGCCCCGGATTTCAAGCTGCCCGCCACCGATGGCAACACCTACGAACTGTCCGACTTTGACGATGCCGGTGTGCTGGTGGTCTGGTTCACCTGCAACCACTGCCCCTACGTCGTCGGCTCGGACGAAGTGACCCGCCAGACCGTCGAGAAGTTCGCGCCTCGCGGCGTGAAGTTCGTGGGCATCAATGCCAACAGCAAAGTCACCCATCCCAACGACGACTTCCCCAGTATGGTGAAGCGTATGGAAGAGCAGAACTTTCCTTGGCTCTATCTCTACGACGAGACACAGGAAGTCGCCTTGGCCTACGGCGCGCTGCGCACCCCCCACTTCTACGTTTTTGATGGGGATCGCAATCTGATCTACACCGGTCGCGGCGTGGACAGCCCCAAGGATACGTCAAAGATGACTGTCAACAATCTGGCCCAGGCCCTGGAAGAACATCTGTCAGGCAAGCCGGTCAGCGTGCCTCTGACCAATCCTCTGGGCTGCAATGTCAAGTGGGACGGCCAGGACGCCCATTGGATGCCCGCGGAGGCGTGTGATCTGGTCTTTGCGTAGATCAACTCTAAGAAGTTCGACTTTTCGGAAAAAGTCGAACTTCTGTTGTATACACGGATAAAAAGGAACACGGATTTTGACTGATCCGTGTTCCTTTTTATCCGTGTATACAAACTCATTTCCAAAGCAGACCTACTCCGGCAACTGAATCTCCGGGTGCGCCCGCACCAGCCGGGCCAGACTCAACCCCAAATCCTCCTGCAACTGAATCGTCAGCCCCCCGTCTACAGGCAGCGCCACGCCGGTGATAAACGAAGCCGCGTCCGTGCACAGGAAGTGGACCGCGGTTGCGATGTCCTCCGGCTTGCCCACCCGGCGCACGGGATATTGAGCCTCGAAGAAGGGGCGCATGGACGGGTTGTGGTCCCAGAAGCGGGCCTGCATATGCTCGGTGACAATGTGGCCGGGGCAGATGGCGTTGACACGAATTCCCATCGGTCCCAAGTCCGTCGCCATCTGCCGGGTGAGGGCGATGACCCCGGCTTTGTTGACTTCGTAGGCCATTTTGCCCTGGGCCACCATCAGACCGTGGGCCGACGAGATGCTCACAATCGCACCTCCTCCCTGCTTTTCCATGTGGGGTGCGGCATACTTCGCGCCCAGAAAGACCGACTTCAGCACCAGACTCATCGCGTGATCCCAGGCTGCTTCGCTCAGTGTCAACGCGCTGCCGTCCGGTTCCCGGCGACTCCAGGCGTTGTTGACCAGAATATCCAGCCGCCCCCACAGTTCGACGGCCCGCTCGATCATTCCGCTGATCTGCTCCGGCTGGGTGATGTCCACTTTCAGCACTTCGGCCACGCCGCCTGCACTGCGGATGCGCTCTGCATTCTGTGCGGCTGCGTCCATATCCACATCCGCAATCAGCACCCGGGCCCCATCCGATGCCAGTTTGCGTGCGCTGGCCCCGCCGATTCCCTGCGCGCCGCCGGTGACAATAGCGACCCGATTGTCAAGTGATCCCATAAGTTTCCTCGATTTGTGTGTTGGGTGGAAAGGTTGTTCTTGCATACGCATTGAAAAGTTTGCGTGGAAGGGGAAATTCTGTCAAGCGGGAAATTTTTGTATACACAGATGAAAAGGAAGACGGATAGGATTCCAAGCCATTTGTGTATACAAAGAATTCTTTGGTTGCTATTTCGTGTAGGCCATCACTGGCCCTTTGACTGCTAAATGAACCGGTTGTCCCTGCGCAAAGTAGAAACTGGGGCCGAGTCGGGCATTGAGCATTGCCCCGGAACCGGTCTCCACGCTGAGGAGTTGGTCGTGGCCAAAGAAAAGGGTGCTGCGTACCCGGCCCGGCGCGGCCGCGGGACCGGGCAGAACCTGCAAGTTCTCCGGGCGCAGCAGCACATCCACCGGGCCGGTGACGGGTGTTTGGAGTTCGAGAGTGCCCAGTTCGCATTCTACTGTGCGCCCGTTTGCCGTGCCGGGTAGGAAATTGGCTTCGCCCACAAAGGCCGCCACCTCCCGGCTCACCGGCTGACGATAGACCTTCTGGGGGCTGGCGACCTGATGCACCTGGCCGTTGAGCATAACCGCGACCCGATCTACCAGACTGAGGGCCTCCTCCTGGTCGTGGGTGACGAAGATGGCTGTGGCATTGGCCTCTTTGAGGATGGCCCGCACCTCGGCCCGCACCCGCACCCGCAGCCCCGCATCCAGATTGCTGAACGGCTCGTCCAGCAGGACCAGGGCAGGCTCCGGGGCCAGGGCACGGGCCAGGGCTACCCGCTGCTGCTGGCCGCCGCTCAGTTCGTGGGGCAGGCGATCTTCCACTCCGGCCAACCCCACCAATTCCAACACATCTCTGGCCCTGCGCGCCCGGTCCCCGGTGTAGAGATGCAGGCCAAAACGCACATTGTCCAGCACGCTCAGATGGGGGAAAAGCGCGTATTCCTGGAAGACCATCCCCACCCGGCGGCGTTCCGGGGGCAGGTGCAGCCGGGACGAAGCCACCACCTGGCCGCCGATCTCGATCTCTCCGCCGTCCACCTCTTCGAAGCCAGCGATCAGGCGCAGGGTCGTCGTTTTGCCGCAGCCGCTGGGGCCAAGCAACGCCAGCAACTGACCCTTTTCCAGGCGCAAACTCACGCCATTGGCCGCGCCCACCGCGCCAAAACGTTTCAACACCCCTTCCAGGCGGATTTCTGGGGGCGGGGCGAGAGGTGAATTGCGGCTTGCGGTTTGCGGGTTCTGGGTTGCGCTCTCAGTCACGATTTGCTATAGCCCCATTGTGCATTGTTCATTTCTTCTCTTGTCCCAAAATAATCACAATACTTGTGGCCGACACGGCGAGCAGGAGGAGGGCGGGGGCCGCGGCCCGCGCGAAGAATGCCTCGTCTGTGGCCGACCAAATCTGGGTGGCCAAAGTGGTGAAGCCGGTCGGCCCCAGGAGCAGCGTGGCGGGCAGTTCTTTGATGGTAGTCAGAAAGACCAGCGCGGCCCCGGCCAAAATCCCCGGACGTAGCAGGGGAAGGGTAACCCGGCCCAGGACCTGCCGCCGGTTCAGTCCCAGGCCACGGGCCGCTTCTTCCAGCCGGGGGCTGGTCTGCAACAGATTGGTGCGCAGAATGCCCATAGCCTGGGGCATAAAGCGCACCACATAGGCAAAGACCAGCATCCCCAAAGTCTGGTAGAAAATGGTGGCGTAGTTGGCCCCAAAGAAGACCAGACTGAGGGCCACGACAATCCCCGGCAGGCCATAGCCGATGTAGGCGGCCTGGCTGATCAGCGCGGCGTAGCGGCTGGGAAAGCGGCTGCTGAGATAGGCCACGGGCAGGGCCAGCAGCGTAGCAGCCAGGGCGGCCAGCATCCCGGCCTGGACGGTGTTGAGGGTGGCCCGCCACATGGGCGCAAAGCTCTCGCCGGCCTGGATGCCCTGGACCAGCCAATAGGTCACCACGCCGACGGGAACCAAAAGGGCGGCGGCCACCACCCCTATCACCAGCAGCAGGGCAGGAATGCGCCACCGGCCCAGGCGCACCCGTTTGGCCCGCCGGTTGGAGCCAGCGCTGGCCCGATAATATCTGGCCCGGCCCTGGATGGCTCGCTCGGAATAGAGCAGGGCCACAGTCATCAACACTAAAATCAGCGAGAGGAGAGCGGCCAGGCTGCGATCAAAGCTGCTGAGGTATTGGACGTAAATGGCTCGGGTAAAGCTGTTGAAGCGCAGCAGCGAGACCGCGCCAAAGTCGCTCAATGTATAGAGTGCCACAAGCAGCGCGCCGGATGTAATGGCCGGGCGCAGAGTGGGCAGCGTCACCCGCCAAAAGGTGACCCAGCGGCTGTGGCCCAGGCTGTTCGCGGCCTCTTCCAGGGCTGGGTCCTGGTTGCGCAGGCCGGCCCGGATGCTCAGGAAAAGATAGGGGTAGGTGAAGAGGGTCAACGCCCACAGCGCTCCCGGCAGCCCATAGATGGAGGGCAGCCGCTCTACGCCCAGGGGGGCCAGCCAGGATTGCAGAATCCCCTTTGGCCCCATCATCGCCACCAGCGCAAAGCCGCCCACATAGCTGGGGATGACCAACGGCAGGGTGAGCAGGACGGTCCAGATTTTGCGCCCCGGCAGGTCCGTGCGCACGGTCAGCCAGGCCAGGGGCAGGGCGATGAGCAGAGAAAGCGCGGTTACGCCCAGGGTTAGAACGCTGCTGTTCCAGATCACCTGTCCCGTGCGGGGGCGCAGGATCAGTTCGAGGGCAGCGGGACCCACCCCGGCAGCCCGAAAAAGGAGGTAGAGCAGGGGCAGCAACATCAGCCCGGTGATCACCCCGGCGCTGATGTGCAACAACAGACGCGCCCGGGAGGGAAGATGGCTCCCACCGGGCGCGTCCATGCGATTCGATTTTGCAGCAGAAAAGACAAGACGCATAGAGTCAGTTTAGTGCATCCTCGCGACCTTTGGCAACAATTCCACAGGCCCGCGGGGTGGCAGGCCTGCGGAGCCAGTTCAGCCCGCTCTACTCCAGCGTGCCCACGTCCTGCAACAGTTCCAGCGTGCCTTGCAGGTCTTCCAGGTCCGCCAGGTCCAGGGCGGGGGTGACCAGTTCATCCAAAGGCGGCAGGATGGGATTGAGGCTGACACCGGGGATCAACGGATATTCGTTGGTCTGGTCGGCGAAGTATTGCTGGGCGCTGGGCGAGAGCAGATAGGCCAGGAATGTCTGGGCGGCCTGGGGATGGTCGGTGGTGTTGATGACCCCGGCCCCGGCCACATTGATCATCGCCCCCGCCGTGGCCGTGGGGAAGAAGTAGTTGCGGGCCGCAAAACTTTCCCCCTGTTCCGCCAGGAACTGAAGCAGATAGTAGTGGTTGACCAGTCCGGCCTCGATTTCGCCGCGGCCCGTGGCCTCGACGATAGATGTATTGTTGGCAAAGGATTGCACGCCGTTGGCGATCATTGCTTCCAGCCAGGCCCTGGCCTGATCTTCGCCTTCCAACACCCGCAGGGCGGTGACAAAGGCCTGGAAGCTGCCGTTGGTGGGCGCCCAGCCGATTTTGCCCTGCCAGCGGGCTTCGGTCAAGGCCCAGACATCCGCGGGCAGATCCGCCTCACTCACCAGGTCTGTGTTGTAGACCAGCACTCTGGCCCGACCGCTGGCCCCGATCCAATCCCCATCCGTGCTGCGGAAGCGAGCATCCACCAGTTCCAGCACATCCGCGGGCAGAGGCGCCAGCCGCCCGGCCTGGGAGAGCGCACCCAAAGCCCCGGCATCCTGGCCATAGAAGACGTCGGCGGGAGAGTTGGCCCCCTCTTCCAGAATGGTGGCGGTCATCTCGGAGGTGCCGCCGTAGCGCACCTCGACCTGAATGCCTGTGTCGGTCTGGAACTGTTCGATCAGGGGGCCGACCAGATTTTCGTTGCGCCCGGAGTAGATGACCAGCGGGCCGTCGACGTCCGCTGGTTCTGCGGCCACCGACTCTGCGACCGCGGGCGATTCGGTGGAAGTATCAGCGGGGGCTGCCGGCTCCGCGGGAGCAACTGGAGCCGCTACAGGCGCGCAAGCGGCCATCAGCAGGGCCAGGCAGAGGGTCAACAGAAAAATGGGCACAGCCGGGACGGTCGCCCGGCTGGGGGTAGATGGTTCAGGGAAAGTCATAGGGAGAAAGCTCCTTGGATAGGTAGTGGTTGAACGATTGGCCCAGTCTTGGGACGAGGGTAACAATAGCACGCCCATCCACCCATTTCAAGGAGCAATTTTCGATTTTTCGCCACTTTTTGGCTCCACACCCCATCGGCAGCTATGAAGCCATCGGTTAACCCCGCTTAATCATTGGCTTCACTCTCTGTTCAGCCGCGCGCTGTGTGTGGCCCTCACCACCCCCTGACCCCCTCCTCTCCCAGCCGTGGAGGTGGTTCCTTGGGTGTGTTGTGTGGGCTGGGAGAGGAGGGGGAACTCGTCGACGGCGTTGGTCGCAGCGAAGTTTTTGCGTGTGGAGCACAAAGCACAAATCGCTATTTCCTCACCACCCCCTGCCCCCCTCCTCTCCCAGCGACGGAGGTGGTTCGCTGGGGTTATTGGGTGGGCTGGGAGAGGAGGGGGAACTCGTCAACGGCGTTGGTCGCGCCGAAGTTTGATTGCGTGTGGCGTGCAAAGCACAAATCGCTATTTCCTCACCACCCCCTGACCCCCTCCTCTCCCAGCCGTGGAGATAGTTCGTTGAGGCTGTTGCGTGGGTTGGGAGAGGAGGGGGAACTCGTCGGCGGCGTTGGTCGCAGCAAAGTTTGATTGCGTGTAGAGCGCCAAGCACAAATCGCCGTTCCCTCACCACCCCCTGACCCCCTCCTCTCCCAGCCGTGGAGATAGTTCGTTGAGGCTGTTGCGTGGGTTGGGAGAGGAGGGGGAACTCGTCAACGGCGTTGGTCGCGCCGAAGTTTGATTGCGTGTGGCGTGCAAAGCACAAATCGCTATTTCCTCACCACCCCCTGA
>JAUIHI010000057.1 GCA_030432295.1 Anaerolineae bacterium
TTTTCGCCGCCTCAGCAAAGACTTTGAGCACTGTACCAAAAGTAGCGAAGGTGTCATTTATGTCGCTTCCATCGCCACTATGCTCAAACGCATCAAACCTACTACTTAATTTCTAAACACGCTCTCACTCTAGCCGGACGGCTGCTGGCCGACGAAGCCGACATTCCGACGCGTATGCAGCGTCTGGTAGGTGACCTCATCGAGCGCAGGGAGAGCCGTCTTCACCTTATGCAGGCCGAAGGACGCCTGGGTATCACCGGCGAGGAGCCAGTTTCGCTTCAGGCCATCCTCGCCCTGAGCGTTGACCGGCTGGACAGGGTTGACCAGGAACGCTTCGCCATGGCCTCCATCTTCGGTGGAGACCCCCTGACCTGGGAAATCAATGCAGCCGCCTTTGTCTGGGAATGTTCGGTGGAAGAGGCGGAGGCTTCGGTCGCCTGCTTCATCCAGCGGGGTCTGGTGGAGCGACGGGGGGAACGCTACTGGATGCACGCCCTGTTGGCCGACTACGCGGCTGAGATGATGGAAACGTTTGGTCTGTAGCAGAGTGAGTGGAGCCAGCGATGAGTAAGGCAGCCAAACGATTTATCCTCTATCACCTGGCCTTCTTGGAGGCGAATCGAGAAGAATATCCACGCATCTTGGACGAATTTGACCAGATAACGCGATCCTGGACGATGGCCCAAGAGATAGCAGGTCTGTTTGAGAGCGAGAATGAGCGGGAAGAAGCGCTGCTCGATTTTGTGCGTCACCTACACAATATGTTGGCAGTACAAGGACTATAGCGCTCTGTCTACATCCCCTGGCTGGAACGGGGAATGATCGCGGCGCGCAAGTTGGGTTACGCGGGGGACGAACTCTCTCTGCTCATCAATCTCGGCGTTGGGTATACGGATACAGGTGATGCCGAACGTGCGCGCAGCTATCTGGATGGGGCGCTCCACCTGGCTGAACAGAGTGCCAATTCCGAAAAGATTGCGATCATCCGCAACAACCTGGGAGCGTTGGCATACCGGTTGGGCCAGTGGACTGAGGCCAGGAATTATTTCTCAGACGCCTGGCACTACTTTGAAGAAACAGTCCAACAGGCCCAGCATATCAACGTGCTTGGCAATCTGGGTGCTATCGCGCAGGGTCTGGGGGAGATGGAGGAAGCGCTGGCTCGTTATGAGCAGGCTATGGCGCTGTATCAGCACTACGGGAACCTGGCAGGAGAGGCTTCAATGCAGCAGAGTCTCGGTTCTTACTATGCGGATACCGGTGATTGGGAAAAGGCCAGACACTATCTGCTGCTTGCTCTCGCCAACTTCCGGCAGATCGGCGACCGGTCGTGGATTGGCCGTGTCCTTGCCAATCTGGGCATTCTCAGTGCCCGGACTGGGAGCTTTCAGAAAGCGTTGGGCTGGCTGGAAGAGGCGCTCTCCTTGCAACGTGAGATGGGCGAACGGCTGGCAGAGAGTTCGACCCTCAGCGCGCTGGGCGGGGTTTACAGAAAAATGGGCGATCTGTCACGGGCAATTGCCTACTATGAGCAGGCCCTGAGTTTGCAGCGCACACTGGGCGATCCGGCCAATGCGGCCACCACCCTCAACAATCTTGGCCTGATCTACCGCTCCCAGGACCAGAATGAGATGGCGTTGGCACTCTACAAGGAAGCACTTGCCCTGGCCCAGCAGGTAGGGAATCTGTTTTCCCAGGCCGCTACGTTGAGCAATATAGGCGTTGTCTTTCGGGCCGAGGGTCGGCTGGCGGATGCGCTGAATCACTACAGAGAGTCACTTGAACTCCGACGGAAAGTGGGTGATTTGCAGGGCGAAGCCGCCACGCTCAACAATATGGGACGCATCCATCGATTAGCCGGAGAGCAGACCAAAGCGCTTGCCTATTATGGCGAGGCGCTGAAAATCCTGCAAAGAGTTGGCGATCGGATCAACCAGGTGGGAATCCTATCCAATATCGCCATGATTCGGGCCGACCAGGCAGAATGGGAGGAAGCTGAGCTTCTGCTGGAACATGCTATAGCTCTCGACCGAGAGCTTGCGCTTCCGAGTGAAGCGGAGGATTTGATTACCCTCACCTGGGTGCGGGAGCAGAGACAAGCAGCGACCGGCGCAATTCGACCGCCCGGGCTAGAGATTGTGGGAAGGCTTCGGTGATGAGTTTATCTGACACAACAGCAGACACCCATTACACGACACTGGCTTTGGCCTGTGTGCGGGGCTATGCAATCCAGTCGGGTAACCCATTTCTGCCAGACGGCGACACTCACACACCTTTGGCCAACCTGACTCCAGTCCAGACCAAGCGCATCCTGGCCGCGGGCGACGCGGCTGAATTGCCCCTTCACTACTTCAAGCGCAGCCGACTCCTGCCCAGGGTCGAATGGGCGCTGGGCGTGCTGCGCGGTTTGCAGCCTGCCTCTTTGTTGGACATCGGCAGCGGGCGGGGAACCTTCCTCTGGCCACTGCTTGCCGCCTTCCCCCATCTGCCCGTCACTGCCATCGACGCGGACCCTCGCCGGGCAAAACTCCTGGCCGCAGTGCAGGCGGGTGGCATTGAACGGCTCACGACCCGACAGGCCGACGCCACCGCCCTCCCCTTCCCGGACAGCCACTTCGACGTGATCACTCTCCTGGAAGTGCTGGAACACATTCCCGACACCCAGAGTGCCCTGGCCGAAGCAGTTCGCGTGTGTGAGCGAGCACTGCTCATCACCGTCCCCTCCCGGCCCGATGACAATCCCGAACACATTCACCTCTTCGACGAAGACCGGCTACGGCAGATGCTTGCAGTCTGCGGGGTCAGCCGGGTCAAGTGTGGCGGTGTACCGGGTCATCTGACAATATTGGCGCAGAAGTAACCAGCGCTTGCCCCAGCCAACCTGTGATACAATAGCCACTCGATGTCATGATTCTGGAAGTCAAACAAACGTCATGACCATCCCAGGAGACAGAGTCATCAAAACCAGCAACCATAGGTGAATGACTTCATTCAAACCTACCGCCCGGCTTTAGAAGCCCTGGCCCGATAACCTGTCCAAACATCTGCCATGACCACCGAACACTCCACCCTCCTCAGCCGAGACGACTTCCGCAGCCTGGTCTTTGACCGGGACGGTGGGCGTTGCGTCATCTGTAGCGAGCCAGGCGCGGACGCCCATCACATCATCGAGCGTCGGCTCTTTCCTGACGGCGGCTACTACCTGGACAACGGGGCCACCCTCTGCGCGGCCTGCCACATCCGGGCCGAGATGACCGTCCTTTCCTGCGCGGAGATTAGGGAGGCAGCGGGCATCACGCAGATTGTCCTGCCGCCCCATCTCTACAACGATGCGGTCTATGATAAGTGGGGAAATATCCTGTTGCCCAACGGCACACGTCTGCGAGGAGAGCTTTTCTATGATGGCTCGGTACAGAAGATTCTGGGCGAAGGGGGCGTGCTGGGACTCTTCACAGAACGGGTACGCTATCCCCGCACCTATCACCTGCCCTGGTCGCCGGGATTGAACGACGACGACCGGGCGCTTTCAGACACAAGCTCATTCGAGGGCAAGCGGGTGGTGGTGACGGTGAAGATGGACGGGGAACAGACTACCATGTACACCGATTACCTCCATTCCCGTTCGCTGGAATGGACAGGCCACCCTTCCCGCTCCTGGGTCGCCAACCTGCACGGGCAGATGGGCTGGAAGATTCCCCCCGGCTGGCGGGTCTGCGGGGAGAATCTCTATGCCAAACATAGCATCCACTACCGTCATCTACCCAGTTACTTCTCCGTCTTTTCGGTCTGGAACGAACACAACGTCTGCCTCTCCTGGGATGAGACGGTGGAGTGGGCCGCGCTCCTTGACCTGCCCGTTGTGCCTGTCATCTACGACGGCCTGTGGGACGAGGAGCACATCCGTAGCCTCTACACGCCCATCTTCGGCGGCGACGAGATGGAGGGCTATGTGGTGCGGCTGGCCGACAGCTTCAGCTACGGCAGCTTCCGCCACAGCGTGGCCAAGTATGTGCGTGCCGACCACATCCGTACCCGACCTCACTGGTTCCACGGCCAGCCGGTGATACCCAATCGGCTCGATGCTCAGGAGAACAGTCCATGAAATTCTCCCAAAATGCCCTGCTGCGGGGCAGCCCCAAAGAAGCTGCCGAAATACTCTTTGTCGCGGGCCAAACCCTGACAGGCAAACCCTTGCGCCGGTCCAGCTGGCAGGAGATCGCCCAGATTACTCTGAACCAGGAACGCCTCTCCAGGGTTCTGCTCATGCGCCTGCGCGTTGCCCAAAACCGGGAGGACGCGCTGCGTGTGTTGCGCATGGCCCGCAAACGGGCAGCCCGACAACAGAGCAACACCAGTCGCAAGGGCAAACCCACACGCAGGACAGGACAGACGCTGCTCCGACAGCACCAGCAGCAGGTATTGGAATACGACTACTTCGACGATCCAGATTGGGCAGAACTGATGTGGCATCCGGGAATGGGTGATGGCAACGACTTTCTGGAGTGGCAGGCTGCCCAGACAGGTAAGCTTGCCACAGTTCTGCCCTATCAGCCGCTCTCCATTCTGCAAGAAATCGCCCTGCAAGTGGCCTGGCAGCGCCGACAGCAACCGGATGATCACTCCATACGCGCGGCCATCGGAGAGGACACCTATCGTCGCCTTCTGGAGATGAGCGGTGCACGGGAGATTATTCTCAGCCAGGAAGAAGAGACCTTTTTTGCGGTCCACAACCTCCATCATCTGCTTGAGCGGTCCACCGCCCATCCAGTGGTAGATGGTTTTGGCCTGGCCGGTTTGGATATTCTCGCCCATTATGGGGTGCAGCCCGACGGATATACTGTGGCGTGGATGGCCGTAGCCCATTGGTTTGGGCAGCGGTTTCAGCAGGAACCGGATGAGACGTATCGTTGGCTTGTCGCCGGCCTGCACTTTTTCGTCGCCCACAGTCCAGCCCATGCAGCCCAGGAACTCCTGCGCCGTTTCTGTCTGGACCCCAAAGTGCACCGGGCCTGGCTGCCCTTGTTGCCCTACTTTCTCCCTCGGCTTTCGACCCTCATTCCTGGCCTGCACCTGGGTCACCTGGCAATGGAGTTACCCTCTAACTGGGAGCAGTCTTTGGTGGAAACCATCGGCTCTCTGTTGCCCCTGGTCCAGATGCGGAACAATCTGGCCGATTTGTTGACAGGCGCGGCACGGGTGCAGGAAAGACATGAACTCATCCTTCACCCTCTGCTCATTACAGGTGGGGGAACCCTGGCCAGTCAAGCGTACCCCACTTTTTCCCTCACAGCCCGTCCGGCTCTATCACTGGTCACGCCCCAGACATTGGCGGCCATGCAGAAATTCACCCAGTCTCTCTATCAGGGGAGTTGGGGTCTACGCTACCAGCCTACCAAAGCGGTGGGTGAATTGCTCCGTCTGGCTCTCGACCCGGCAGGTGCGCCTGGGCTGGAATGGATGGAAGTCTGGTCAGCGCTGGTGGAGCACGCGATTGGGTATGTAATGCTGGTGGAAGAGGTCTATCCCGGCGCGGCGTTCCGCATCCGCCGCAAGCATGTGCGCCGCTTCTGGGAGCAGCAGAGCAACGGAGGGTTGAACGTCGGCGTCGTTCCCAATACTCTGGAAACAGTGGTCAATCGCTACGGTGTGGAACGACTCATTGAGGGCTGGGTCCACGCCTTGCTCAGTCTCTTCAACGAGCGCTGGCCGACCCGGGAAGGTCAGGAGATTTCGCTGAAAGAAGCCTTCATCCTGACCTTACGCACCCTGGCCCTCCACTACCGCAGCGGGCTGACTGAACAGCACGCTCCCCACATCGACCCTTACAACCCCGCCCCGGAGTTAGTGCGCTCTATGGCCGACCTGCTGGTGCGCCAGAGCCAGCACGCACCCCTGGAACTAGCCCAGGCTTTGGGCATCGGCCACGAACAGGGGCTGCCTCTGCTGGCCGGGGGGCGTATGACCGAATGGGAGCACCGGGTGCGCCATCTGCTCAAGGAGGCCGCCGGGGGCGTCATCCACCGGGATGAGAGCCAACCACCCCGTATCTTCACCTGTCATCCCCTGGCAAAGACAGCCGCCCTGGAACGGGGTGACCTGGGCGGCGACTGTTCCAGCGACGCGGTGCCCCTGCGGGCGACCTCACCCCATCACATCTACTACGGCGTTTGGGATAACGGCGTGCAGCAGCGGGGGTATATGACGGTTTTCGAGTGCTGGGCCGAGAACGAGGAAGGAGTGCGGTTGCCTGCACTCTGTCTGGAAACTATCAATGTGCCCATCCCTATCTTCGATGCGGTGCAAGAGGACCTTCTGCTCATCTTCGATGCCATTGCCCGCAGCCGAGGACTTCACTCGCCCATCGCCCTGACCACAGGATACGGAACCTGGAACTATCAGAATGGCGCGGTTCTACGCCATAGCCGCCGCTTTCGTCAGGGGGAGGCGGTGACACTCTCCCCGGCAGACCCGGTCCACTGGCAGTTGTACAGTCGGGTGAGCAGGGAGGGGAGCTACTACAGCAGTTTCAACGGCCACCGGGGCAGCGGGCTGATCCGTATTCTGGCCGCCTTCGACCCGGAGCGGGACCTGGTGCAGCCGGAGAATCTGGCCGAAGCCGAACGGCTGACTACACTTCCAACCCACAGACTCATCTCCACCCTACGGGTTGAGGGGCAGATGGTCGGCTTCATCTCCTCCTGGCCTGCGCCGTTGTCCATGGAAGGGGGCCTCCCATGACCGCCAAACTGACCTGGCAGGGCAACATCCTGGCCGTGCAGCCCCGTATCCGTCTCTACCGCTCTTTTGACGAGCGCAGCCAGACCGACCTGGGCTATCTATTGCTGGTGGAGGGCAAAGTAGGAGAGGAAGAGCGCGTCTTTTCGGTAGGCATCGGCCCTGCTGCCCGGGCCAAACACGGCTTTCAAGTGGGAGATGTGGCCCAGGGCGAATGTCTGCCTCCCGACGAACCGCGCAGCGAACCAGCGGAGTTCTACAAATTGAGCAAACTGGTGCTGGTCGAGCGTCCCCAGGCAGAGCCATCCACCCCGCCACCGTGGACAGGTATTCCTCCCACCCTGGAAATCTACCAGGAGCGTGGCTTTCGCCGTCTGGCAGCCCGCACCTATGACACCGAGTGTGGAGGCTGCATCTGGGGTTGTCGCATGGCCGTGGAGATTATCGTGGACCACTGGAATCCGTCCGTGCGCCGCTACCGCACGGAAACCTTCTGCTACGGACCCAAGTCCTGTCCGAGCTACAAAGCTGGACCCACGCGCAAAGTGCCCGATCGCCAGGGCATGACCTGGGAGGAGGCGGATTGGGTGGACGACGATGCCACCTCCCACCGAGACGTGGATGAATAGAGGCAGATAGATGGCTGGGATGGGAAATCCAGGGTTATCTTTGGCTATCCCTCTACAGCGGTGGTACATGCGTGTGCCACACGGTCGACTGCTCGAAGGCATGGCCGACGCGCAGCAGTGTGTCCTCGGCGAAGTGGGGGCCGACGAGTTGTAGCGCTATGGGCAGACCGTCTGCTGTGAATCCACAGGGCAGGGTCAGGGTGGGACTATTGCTAAAGTTGAAAGGGTAGGTGAAGCGAGGCCGTACATAGTTGTCGCCTGGCAGCGGTAGCGCATCGTCCCCGATTGGAGGTGCGGCATAGGGCATGGCCGGGCAGACGAGGATGTCTATCTCCGCAAAGATGCCCGCCATATTGCCCGCGTACTCCAGGCGTGTAGCGTGGGCCGCGGCGTAATCGGCCCCTGTCTTCTTATCGGCAAGTTCCAGCCACTCTCGGAAGGGGCCATACTCCCCCGCTCTGGCGGGCCAGGTTTCCCGGTGGGCATCGGCCGCGTCCCTTGCGCAGAGGGTTGACCAGGTATCCACCATGAAATTCGGCTCGATGGGTGGGACCACAACCTCAACCACTTGCAGGCCAAGCCCGGTCAGATGGGCCACAGCCTGCAACACTGCCTCGCGCACCTCCGGATGCACCCCCTCGCTGAGGAAGCGTTCGTCAATGCCCATGCGCAGACCGCTGACACCCTGTCCAAGCAGGGAGGTGTAGTCTAGGACAAAATGATGGCTGGAGGTCGGGTCCCTGGGGTCGTGCCCGGCGATGACGCCCAGGATGGCAGCGGCATCGGCGACCCGGCGGGTGATGGGTCCCACGTTGTCCAGGGACTTGGCCAGGGGAAAGACACCGTAGCGGCTGACCCGTCCGTAAGTCGGTTTGAGACCGACAGCGCCGTTACACGCGGCCGGGAAGCGGATAGAGCCACCCGTGTCCGTACCCAGTGAACCATAGCAGAGACCTGCCGCGGTAGCCACCCCCGAACCACTGGATGAAACGCCCGACCAGCGGTCAGCGCCCCAGGGATTGACCGGTGCAGGCCAGGCCGGGTGGTGCCAGCGCAGGGCGAACTCAGTCATATGCAGCTTGCCCAACAGCACCGCGCCCGCCGCCTCCAACCGGCCCATGATCGTGGCGTCATACCTCGGCAGCCACTTTTCCAGAAGCGTGGAGCCGCAGGCGGTGGGGATTCCCGCGGTGTAGACCAGGTCTTTGACCGCGATGGGAACGCCATGCAGGATGCCTCGGTATTCGCCCCGCGCGATTTCCTTTTCCGCACGGCGCGCCTGTGTCAGCGCTCTGTCGGCAAGGACGGTGCGGTAGCTGTGCAGATGTTTGTCGACGCTGTCAATGCGGTCGAGCAGGTGGCGTGTCAACTCCACAGGGGAGAGCGCGCGTTGTTTCAACAGGCTGGCGACTTCTCCGATAGACATGTAGGCAAGGTCTGTCATGGCTTTGCTCCGTGTGGCTGCGTGAACTAGCGAAAACCAGCGATGGGTGATTCTTCCGCCGCTGGTGGTCTGCTGCTCCTTCGCTGGTGTGCAGACCAGATGACATATCTCTCTACCAGGGAGCCTGAATCTGCAACTCCTCGGCCAGTGCCTCCAAGCGCTTACGATGTTCCACGCCCACGGGCACACCTTCTACCCGATAGCGCTGCTCCCGCGCAGCCTCCACACCCCCCGGCAGAAAGCTCTCGTCGAAACCTTCCAGTGGAGATAAGCGCCGTACCGCACGTACATAGTCGTCCATCTCCCGTTTGAAGGCATCCACAGACTGGAAGAGGTCGATACGAAAGGCCATGACCAGCGCGCCCTGGTTGGATCCACTAAAAGTACGCTGCGCCCGTTGGGGGTCCAGGGGAACACCGGCCAGGAAGCCGCCCCAGGACTGACAGATAGCGCCCATACCAACCGCGCGGAAGACCGTGCCCGGGGCCAGACGAGCGATCTCATCCCGGTGGGGCGAACTGGCGTAGAGGTCGTGCATGGCCCCGAAGTCCAGCAGTAGACTCTCTTCCTCACCGGCTGGCGCGCTGAAGGACATGGGCGAGCCGCCCGCGGCCGCGAAGATGGGCTGGCCCGGTTGCAGGTCAAGCTGATGGCCGGAGGTGACGAAGGCGAGCAGGTCGTGGGGTAGGGTCAGGCGGGAATAGATACCAGCCGCGCCGAAATGGCCGTGGTTGCGGGTGAGGAGGACCCCTATCCCCTGGCTCTTGACCTTCTCAATCAAGGCCTGGGTTCCTTCGTAGGCGGGGAAATAGCCGAGACCGCCGTCGCCGTCCACGAGCAGACTCACCGGCGTCTCCTTGACCACCGAGACTGTGGGTCTGCTATTGAGCACGCCATCGCGCATGAGCCGGGCATAGGTGGCGATTTGCGTCGTACCGTGGCTGAAGACGCCGCGCAGGTCGTTGGTGGTCAGTAGTTCGGCCAGCAACTCGGACTTGTCCGCAGGCAGACCGACAGACTGGGCTGCCTGGCTCACGAATGATTGCAAGGCAAGGTGGGGAACAGCGATTGACTCTTGCGGGGGCAGATTCATGGGTGGCTCCTTCAATGGGAAATTGGGCAATCCGACTGGAACAAAGACAGCTTACGCTTCGGGTCTGGGTACGGTTGGCAGAATGATGCGCGACGGGTAGGCGCTTGAATGGAGGACGCTCTGCTCTGCTGTAACCAGTGTTGCATCGACGTAGAAGGGCAGCCCCGTATTGTGGTTACGATCGAAAAAGGGGAAGTTGCTGCTGGAGATGTCCACCCGGATGCGGTGGCCGATCTTGAACAGATTACTGGTGGCCCGCAGAGAGATAGTGTATTCGACAACCTGCCCAGGCGCAATCAGGCTGGGATTCTCATATGAGTTCCGGTACTGGGCGCGCACGATGCCATAGCAGAGACCCACAGCCAATCCGTCTGGGTGGACATCCACCAGTTTGGCCGTGAAGTCCGTATCCACCACGGATGTGGCGGCAAAGAGTTTGACCACAATATCACCGGTCACTTCTACTGGCGTTGCCAGCGGCTCTGTCTGATAGACCAGCACATCCTGCCGGTGGTCCAGAGGGCGTTGGTCGCAGGCCGTGTCCTGGACGTCGGGTGTGCACAAAGTCATGACCGGGTCTCGGGGGTCATAGGTGTACTGGTCGGCTGGCTCGTCGTCAGGCAGATTGAGATCCAATACGCCGTCTCCCGCTGGGGTATTGGCCTTTCCATCGCTGTGGAAGTAGAAGTCTGTATAGACTACAGCTGCTGGTGGCCACTCTCCATCGTCATACCAGCGGTTCTCGCCCATCAGGAAACGGCGCACGGGTGGGTCGCCCATAACGCCCGTGTCGATTCCTTTGAGCCAGTAGTCGAACCAGCGGCTCAGAATATCGTAGTAGTCGAGAGCCGCGTCGGGACCGAAATCCATCACCCCCACCTGGCTTGTAAAATTGGTTGTGTGCCCCCAGGGGCCAATGATGAGCTTCTGGTTGGTCCGGCCGTGGGAAGTTTGACCGTTCTGTCGCATCCCGGAAAATTGGTCTTTGGTTCCAATCAGCCGGTCGTACCAGCCGGTGATGCTCAGGGCAGGGGTGTTAATCTGGGCATGCTTTTCACGAAAGCGCCAGGTATCCACATTCTGATGGCGCAGGTATTCCCGGAACTGGTCGGCCAGGCCGAAGAAGATTTCGTCTGCGGGCAGCTCGTCAAAGGGCAGAAACCAGAGCCATTTGTCCCGCTCCATCTGGTTCCACATAGTGTTGGCTTCTTCCCGGTCCTGTGGGCCAACGGTCAGCCCGGCTTTGCGTCTGTAGCTGGCGGCCATGGAATAGCACCAGCGCAGACGTCGGCCCGTTTCAAAGATGCCGTATGTCATATCCAGGAGGCTGGTGGCGATGCCGACCGGAACCATCGCGGTCAGATGGGGCGGGCGCAGGGTGGCCAACTCCCACTGCAACCAGGCATCGTAGGAAAGGCCAAAGGTGCCCACTTTGCCTGTGGAGCCAGGCAAAGCGGCAGCCCATTCCACTGTGTCGTAGCCATCTTCGGCTTCTCCATACCCCTCCCCAAACATCCACCGCCACTCGCCATTGGATGCGTCGCGCCCCCGGACGTCCTGCACGACAACCAGATAACCACGCTGGGCCATGACTACCGCGTCCTGCACCTGACGTTCCGAACGTTTGTTATAGGGTGTACGGCAGACCAGCACAGGCAGGTCGCCAGCGCCGTGGGATCGGTAGAGGTCAGATCTGAGTATAGTTCCATCCCTCATAGGGACCGGTACATCGGATTCGACTGTATGGGTATGGAAAGTGTCCGCGTTTGTTGTCATGATTTCGCTCGATTCAGAGTAGGAGTGGATTAACCTTGCCCTCGACACCGATTGCCCGTCGAGCACATCGGCGTCAGTGTCGCCGTGAAACAAGAGCGTAGGCAGATTGTCTCTGTTGATTTGCTGGTCTTGTGGTTGTTGTAGACGGGCGCATCGGGTCACACAAAGAGGGGGTTGGTTCCCCCAAAGGCGTCAATAGCCGCGCCGGTGATGGCGGAACTGGCGTTCGAGGCCAGGAAGAGGGCCAGGTTCGCAATCTCCTCCGATGCCATCAGCCGGGGATTGTCCGCCCGTCCCTGGCTGTTGAAAGCCTCCCGATAGCCTTCCGTGTCTACCCCGCCGGGACAGATGCAGTTGACATCGATGCCGTGGCGCTTGACTTCAGCGGCCACACTTTCGGTCAGGCTGATGAGGGCAGCTTTGGTCACCCGGTAGGCGCTGCGCCCCCTGGCTCCCTTGCGCCCACCGATGCTGGAGATGTTGATAATCTTGCCCGTCCCCTGGGCTATCATCCCTGGCAGGACGGCTTTGGTGAGCAGGGCCACCGCGGTGAGGTTCACATCCAGCACCTGCCGCCAGAGGGCCGGGGCAAAATCCACCAGATCGATGCGGGGGTGAATGATGGCCGCATTGTTGACCAGAATGTCGATGCGTCCGAAGCGCTCCTGGGCCGCATTAACGATGGACTGGATGTCTGCCTCCACCGCTAGGTCGGCAGGGATAGCCAGGGCCGTTCCCCCACTTTTCTCTATCTCTGCCACCAGTGCTTCCAATTGTGCTGCTGTGCGCGCGGTCACGGCTACGGACGCGCCTGCCGCAACGTAGGCCAGGGCGATGGCTCGTCCGATACCCCGGCTCGCCCCGGTGATGAGGGCGACTTTCCCCTGCAATTCTGTCATCATTGACTTCCTTTCCTAACTCGCTGCTGCCAGCATTGGTTCTTTCCGTCCGGGCTGGTGGCTTTCCATCTGCTCTATTTCTGTCAGCATACGCTTCAGTTCCCCCAGCATCTGATGGGTGTTCTCGGCCATGTAGTCGCTGAGCAGGCCGCGGGCTGTTGCTTCTTCCCCACTGTCTATCAGCTTCTTCGCTTGCTGTGCCAGAGGATAGGCCGACGCCAGCAGGCTCGCTTGCAGTGGTTGCCAACGACTGCGTACCCAACCCATCCGGCTCTCCGGTTCACGGCGGGCCAGTTGATTCAGTCGATGGAATCCCCACCAAGGACTCTCAGTACTGGGTGTCTGGCTACCTACGGAAAGCACCGACGGCAGATCCCCTTCCAGAAAGACGGGCAGAAAGAGGCCCAGACAGGGAGAATAGAAGCTGCACCAGTAGACGGGCAGCTGGGAGCCGTCGGCGCAGAGGTCTGCCACCAGACTGGCCGCCGTGTTGCCGCGGCTGCCGTCGGGCAGGCTGTGCATACAGATGGACGGTTCTTCCGGGATGGCGGTGGCTGCATCGCCGTGGTCGGAGAGAATTGCCATCAAATCAGGGGCGGCGAGAGGTTGGGATGGACGGTCCAACAGGGCGCAGGAACGGGCCCGGCGCATGGCCCCACTGCCTTGCAGGGAGGTGGGGTCGGCGTAGCTCCCGCCAAAGTCTGCGGGGGCAGCCGGTGACTTGGCATCCCAGTCTGTTCCGATAGAATAGACGTTGCTGATGCCCACCGCCCGCTCCACCCGGCGCACGGCCCAACCGTGGCCTGCGGTCTCCACCACAAAGACTTCCTGGGGGTCGGCCACAATGTAGCCGTTGTCGTAGGTGCGCACCCCCGCCTCGTTGGCAAACTTGCCCTGGCCGTAGCGGCTGACCAGACTGGTGATGACCTCCACCGCCTCGGCCGCGCTGCGCCCCCGTTCCAGTCCCAGGCGCAGCAGTTCCATACCGATGAGTTTGGCTTCCGGGGCAGTGGTCAGGATAGAGGGTAGGGCTTCGTTGTCAAGTCCTGAAATATGTTGACAGAGAAATGGTGGATAAAAATAGAATAGAAACGGATAGCAGAGCATCTTTACGCCGGGAAGACGGTGGTTTTGGTGGCAGGCCGACGACGCAGAAAGGCTTGG
>JAUIHI010000030.1 GCA_030432295.1 Anaerolineae bacterium
TTACCGCAAAAGCCATGGCTTTCCTTGAACTGCGCTTCGAACGTTTCCCTGGCTTGGAAAAATACTTTGTCCTGATCCGCCCTCAGCCCCAGACTCTTTCTGGGTAATTATTTCTACGAAGAAGCCTCACCCATCTGGCAGGCCATCCCCCATCTCATCCACAACCAGCGTAAAATCCCCCGGCTTGGCCGTGCGATAGGCGGCTCGGGCCATTGTCGTTGTGGCAATCGGTGCGGTGACGAAGAAGAGGGCGATCAGGGCAATCATTCGCCAGAACTCGGAAATGTTGTCCTTGATGCCAAAAAAGATACCCGCGGCCAGGAGCAGACAGCTAACGCCGAGGGTGGCCGCTTTGCCCGCTGCGTGCATCCGGGTGAAGACATCGGGCAGGCGCAGAATGCCCAGCGCGCTGATGAGCATAAAAACGACGCCCACAGTGGCCAGGCCGAGGATGAGATAATCAATCAACAAGGGGTTCATAATGCCTCGCGGGAAAATTTCGACCACAAAGGCACAGAGTCACAAAGGAGGAAAACCGTCGTTGCTCTTCTTGGTGTTTTTGTGTCTTTGTGGTTCATTTGTTTGGATTGCCCCGTTCCAGAAAACGTCCCAGCATCACAGTCCCCAGAAAGCCGAGGACGGCGGTGATGATTGTCCCCTCCAACAGTACTTCCGACGAGTATTGGACAGCGAAAAGGGCAAAGATACCCACCGCGTGGACAGCGATCAGATCAAAGGCGACCGTGCGGTTGGGCACATCTGGTCCCCGCAACAGGCGGAAAACGCAGATGAGCAGAGAGAGCGCCAGAAGGGTCATCAGTCCATTCAACCAGAGATTAAAGAGCGCCTCATTCATTGGCCGCCTCCGGGGTGTTTTGCAGCAGAGCACCTTCGTTCAGGTCAATCTGAAGCTGACGCAGATAGAGGATTCGATCCTCGAAATTCACTTTGATATCCCGGCGGAATGCCTCTACATCGTGCAGGTCAATCGAGTGAACATAGAGGACGTCCTGCCCATCCCGGTAGTGCAGATCCATGCTCAGCGTGCCCGGTGTCAGGGTGATTATCGATGCCAGCAGGGTGCGCTCGAATGGGTCCGTGATTGTCAACGGCACAGCCACAATTCCTGGGCGCAAGGTTTTTCTGGGGCTGAAAATTGTGCCCAGCACCAGCCCAGCCAGTTTCAGATTGCTCTGCAAAATGGCAAAGAGCACATAGAGCAGAAAACCCGTCGCATAGAAAAAGAACTTGCCATAGCTGCGCCGGACAATTGCCAGCACCACAAAGCCGAGCAGAAAGCCTGTGAAAAGCGCGCCCAGACTGTAGTCCCCGTTGAGTGTGGGCCAGAGCAGGGAGATGAAAAGATTGATGATCAAAAGTCGGGTCATTCGTCGTGCCCCCCTTTGTCCGTGGGGCTTTCAGCCGGATAGTCAGCCGGACCAGCCACACTCTCCGGTTCCACCGGGCGGACCGCGGCGATATAGCCCGCCTGATCCAGGGCCTGCTGAGCCGCCGTGTTCGTCATCTGAAAGAAGCGCTCCCCGAACAGTCCCAAGCCTAAACTGAGGACCAGCAAGCCCGCGATAGGGCCTAGCACCAGCCAGCGTCGCAGCGGGGCATCCAGCAGCCAGGGAGTCAAACGGCCTGGGTGTTCGTACTCACCCCAGAAGGTCTCTCGCCACAGGGCTGTCATACTGTTCAGTGTCAACAGACTGACGACCACACTGATGCCAGCCACCAGCCAATGGCCGCTATCCATCGTAATCTGCAAGAGACTTAGCTTGCTGACGAAACCGCTAAAAGGGGGAATCCCTGCCAATGCAATCGCTGCCAGGAAGAAAAGGATCGCTAGCAGAGGACGTTTGCTGACCAGGCCGCCGATCCGCGCAAGCTCATCGCTGCCCATCTCGATCTGTATGGCTCCGCCAGCCAGAATCAACGTGCTCTTTACGATGATATGATGGATCATATAGAGAATCGCCGCGGCCAGGCCAAAGCCCATCGCCAGGTTCTGCCCATCCACAGCCACGCCTAACCCCATTATCATATACCCCACCTGGCTGATAATGTGGAAACTGAGTACCCGCCGCACTGTGGGCTGGGACATCGCGCCCAGCACGCCGATCAGCATTGTGGCCCCGGCCACACCCAGGATGAGTGGCTGCCAGGCAACCAGCAGATCGGGGAAGAAGAGGGTGAAACTGCGGAAGAGTGTGTAGACACCGACTTTTGTCAGTAGCCCGCCAAAGAGCGCCATTACTGCCGGGGGGGGCGTGTGATAGCTGCTGGGTAACCAGAAAAAGAGTGGAAAGAGACCGGCTTTGCTGCCAAAACTGACGAAGAGCAAGCCGGCCAGCAGAGTCTTGACCGCGGGAGCGGCTGTTTGCAGCCGTTCGGCCATATGGGCCATATTGAGCGTGCCCAGGGTTCCGTAGGCTATCCCCGCCGCGGCCAGAAAGACGAGAGAGGCAATCAGATTCAGCACCACATAGCGGATGCCGCTGTGGGTCTGGGCCGGTTGGCCGCCGACAGTGAGCAGTACAAAGCTCGCCATCAACATCACTTCAAAGAAGACATAAAGATTGAAAAGATCGCCAGCCAGAAAGGCCCCGTTGATCCCCATCAGCAGGAAAAGGGTGAGGGGATAGTATCCCATCCGTTCCCGATGAAAATCGATTGTACCAATGGCGAAGGGCAAAACGGCCAGGAAAATAATGGCGGCCATTGTCAGCAGAATCGAGGTCAACCCGTCGGCCACGAGGGTAATCCCAAAGGGGGCCTGCCAGCCACCCATCTGCAGAACCAGCCGATGACCACTCAGCGTATAGTTGGCCAACGCCAGCGCCACCCCGAGATTGACCAGCAGCGCTATCGCAGTCAGCCCGCGCTGCAAATCGATAAGCTGGCGGCCACCCCAGCGGGAGACGGCCAGCAACAGGGCTGCTGTAAAGAGAGGGAGCGCAATGGGCACAGCCAGAAGATTGGGATTCACAGAGGTTCGCCCCCGGAGATTTTAGACGAGCCGTTGCCTTTGCTCTCTGCCTGCTTCTGCCTCTGCTCCTCCAAATCATCATCTGTGTAGACCAGCCAATCGTAGCCTGGGGCCAGTTCGTTTTCCATTATTTCAGAGCCGAGCAGTGTATCCCGGCGGTTGAGCAGCACAATCATAAAGGCTGTAATGCCGAAACTGATGACAATGGCCGTCAGAATCAGCGCCTGGGGCAGTGGGTCTGCAAAGCTCCGGGTTGCCAGTTCGCCCAGAAAATTCGCTTTGTCGTTAAAGATCGCCGGCTTCCCCAAAATCATTTCGCCAGAACCAAAGAGCAGTAGATTGACCCCGTGGCTGAATAAGCCCAGGCCGAGGATCAGTTTGATTTTCCCCCGGCGCATGACCAGATAGGCCCCACACGCAAAGAGAATGCCGACTGTCAAGGCGAGAATCAGTTGGGTCACGCGTCCACCCCTTCTGCTACACGATTCAGCCCCAGCAAATAGGAGGTGACTACACTGACCACAACCGCAAACACGCCGAAGTCGAAGATGACCGGCGTGCCGATTTCCAGGTATCCCAGGGGGCCGAGGGAAATATCGAACCAGATGCCTTTGAAGAAGCCTGTGCTGCCCAGGACACCGGCGATTCCGGCTCCCACTGCCACCAATAGCCCAATGCCGATGCCGGGCTGGATATATTGCCCGACCTGTTTGCGCACTACTTCTTCGCCCCGGCTGAGAATCTGCAATTGGAAGGCCGCCGCGGCCATTAACCCGGCAATGAAGCCGCCGCCGGGCAGGTTGTGGCCCCGCAGCAGCAGGAAAAAGGTGAGGATGAGCAGCACCGGTGTCAGAATCCGGTCCAGCATACGCAGATATAGCTCAGGCACGATCCGTCTCCTCCATCTCTTCCGCTTCTGTCGTATTGGCTTCGTTCAGTAGAGGGCTTAGCAGCCGCGCCGCTGGCGCACGCAGCAGGGCATAGCCGCCCAGCGCGGCCACGGCCAGCACTGTAATCTCGCCCATTGTGTCGAAGGCCCGGAAGTCCACCAGAATCACATTGACAATATTGGCCCCGTGGCCCAAGGGCACAGAATTGTCCGTAAAATAGCCACTGATGGCTGTGCCTGCGTTCATCGCTTCGCTGCTGTTGAAGAGCACCAGCACAAAGCCCACCACCCCTGCGCAAAAGGAAACAAAGACAATCCCTGCCTGGCGCAGCCGTCCCTGGGGCGGTCGCTTGTCATCGGGCAGTTTGTAGAAGACCAGAACCAACAGCACCAACGTCAATACTTCGATAAGCAGTTGGGTCAAGGCCAGGTCCGGCGCGCTGAAAAAGACATAGAAAAGGGTGACAGTGACCCCCACCACGCCCAGGCTGATGATGGCGCTCATCCGGCTCTTGGCGCGCACAGTGGCCCAGGCCGCAATCACAAGCAGCAAGGCCATAATCATCTCTGGCCCGGTCAGCACCTCGCCGGTCAAGTCAGGGAGCAGTTCCGAGATGGAAGTGTAGGAGAGCGCGGCCACAACAGGCACAACTGCCACCAGCAACACCACCGCCGCGTGGCCGGCCAATGTGTGGTCCTGCACAAGCCGGGTTGTGCGTCTGGCCAGGGAATACAGCCCGCGCAATCCCTGCTCGAAGAGAAGATCGCCCTGCAAATTTTTGGGCAGCGAAGCGAGCAGCCGCCGGAAGTGTGCCCGGCCCAGAAAAAGTAGCGTGCCACTCCCGATGGCGATCAGACTGGTGATGAGGACAGGTGTAAAACCGTGCCACAGGGCCAGATGGCTGTGGATCGTTTCGTTGCTGATGGCTGTGGCCGCGGGGTCGATAAGCAGGGCCAGGGGTCCGAGCAGAAAGGGAGCGGCTGTGCCCAGCAGGACGAGTACCAGCGGCGCAAGCACGAAGCCAAAACTGGGCGGATGATGGACGTGTGCTGCGTCCGTCGCATCCGCTTTGCGTCGCAGAAAGACCTCCCACAGGAGGGTCAGGCTATAGGCCACAAAGAGCGCACCGGCTATGGCTCCGCCACCGAAGACCAGCCAGCCAGCCAGCGTCTCCCCGTGCCCGATCATCTCCCAGCCATTTTCCAGCAAGAGTTCCTTGGCCAGAAAGCCGAAAGTGGGGGGCAGACCTGCCATAGAGACAATTCCCAGCACCGCGGCCAGCCCGGTCAGCGGGATGGCCCGTAGCAGCCCGGCCAGGCGGCTCATATCCCGGGTGCCTGTGGCGTGGTCCACAATGCCCGCCACCAGAAAGAGCGGCCCCTTATACAGCGCGTGGGCCAGAACTCCAACCACAGCCGCCAGTACCGCATACTCGCTGCCAAAGGCCAACAGCATCGTCAAAATCCCCAACTGGCTGACAGTGGCATAGGCCAGCAGGGCTTTGATGTCATATTTGCCGATGGCGAAAAAGGCCCCAATCAGCATTGTAATGCCGCCGAAGATCAGCAGCCCCCAGAACCAGAGGGGGGTGTCGCTCAGCGCGGGATGCATCCGGGCCAGTAAAAAGATGCCCGCCTTGACCATCGTGGCTGAGTGCAGGTAGGCGCTGGCCGGGGTGGGTGCGGACATCGCACCGGGCAGCCAGAAATGGAAGGGAAATTGGGCCGATTTGGTAAACGCCCCGACAAAAATCAGGACGACGGCGACGCTGTAATAGGCGCTCTCCCGCAGCCCGTCGGCCGCGACAATCTGGGAGATGCTGTAGCTACCCGCGCTCTGGCCCAGCAGCACCAATCCAACCAGCATCGCCAGCCCGCCCGCGCCAGTGACAAGCAGCGCATTGCGCGCACCGGTTCTGGCCTGGGCTTTTTCGTGGTCGAAGCCAATCAGCAGATAACTGGTGATGCTGGTCCCTTCCCAGAAGACAAAAAGGGTGAGCAGATTGTCCGCCCAGACCAACCCCAGCATCGAGGCCATAAAGGAAAAGAGGGCCAGATAGAAGTAGCCCTGGCTGGGTTTCTTTTCTAAATAGTAATGGGTGTAGAGCGCGACTCCTGCGCCGACTCCAGCCACAATCAGCCCAAAGAGCACCGCCAGCCCATCCAGCCGGAAGCTGACATCCAACCCCAGGCTGGGCATCCATTCCCAGCGCTCAGTGTAGAAATTGCCAGCGGCAATCTCCGGGATGCGCAGCACCTGCCAGACTGTGATGAGTCCCGGCGGAAGGACGGACAGCCAGCCGATAATCGGTTTGTTGTGGGGGCGGCTCCACCAGAGGAGGATGCCGGATATAAAAAGAGAGGCAAGAAAGCCGAGAAGCATAGACGGACTATAGTTTCCTGAGCGTTTCAGGCTAGATTGCACAATTCAAGCCAGCACGCTACCATTGAAATATGATTCAATTAAGCCGTCGAATTATACTGCATTTTGGGAGAGGGTCCAACTTTTCCCATATTCCCGGAATCTTCCCCTATTCACAGGAGAATCCTCTTTGAATTTGCGCCGCTCGGCTGTTCCCTATGTGCTCTTTATCGGCCTGCTCTTTGGCTCGTCCCTCGTCGTCTCCCGTTTCAGTGTGGGCCAATTTGACCCACGGGTCTACACTTCCCTGCGGCTGGCCATCGCCGCGTTGCTGCATCTCTCGGCCTATCTTTTTATCGGCTCGCGAGCCTGGCCCCGCAGCCTTTACCTGTGGAAGCACGCGGCTGTCCTGGGCGTCATTGGCACAGCCATCCCGATGACATCTGTGATTCTGGGGCTGCAATATCAGTCCAGCGGTGTCACTTCTTTGCTGCTGACCCTGAACCCCGCGGTGACGATTATTCTGGCCGAAATCTTCTTGCAGGACGAAAACCTGACCCGGATGAAAGTCGTGGGGGTGCTGGTGGCTTTCGCCGGCGCGGGGCTGCTGTTGATGCGGGGAGAGACGGGGCTGGCCTCCTTTGCCCAGGCCGATTGGCGGGGCTACGCCTGGACGGGTGTGGGGATTCTGGCCTCGGCCGCGGGGAGTGTCTATGCCAAGCGTTTTCTGGGCGATGCTGACGGTTTCGACGTGGCCAGTGTGCGGATGTTCGCCGCGGCTTTGGCGGTCAATCTGGTGACAATCGCCACCGTCGGCTACGATCTTAGCCGGGTGGTCAACAGCGGCTATGTGGCTCTGGCCTATGCCACTTTCTCCACTTTCTTCGGCTTTATCGTCAGCTTCCGCATCATCCAGCGCTTCGGCGCGACGGTCTCCTCCCAGACTTCTTACATTATTCCCATCGTCGCCACCACCTGCGGCGCGCTCTTTCTGGGCGAGCGGGTCAGTTGGCTGATGGTGGCCGGGATGGGTGTGATTTTCCTGGGGCTGGGGCTGCTCAACTGGAAGGGGGGCGCGGAACGGTTGCGGGGTCTCTACGGCATTCGCCGCTATCCGGGGTAGGCAGGAGGTATTGGATATTGGGTATTTGGCAGTGGTATTTGAGGGGCATAAGTTGAGTCTACTGCAAAACCGAGTTTTTTGTGCAGATCGCCCGGGTTTCCAGGAGTGGTTCGATCTCAAAAACTCGGTTTTTAGCCTCTTTGCAGTGGAGTCATAAGTGAAAAGTGAGCAGTGACCAGTTATCAGTTGCGGTTGCGAGACCCACTGATAACTGGTCACTGCTCACTTTCGATCTGCAAATATCCAATACCCAATATCTTCTTTGTTACCGCAACTCCCGCCCGAAGGGGAAGAGGGCCAGGGGCACGAGTTTGATGTGCTGCTTGCCAAAGGGGATGCCGATGATTGTGATAAAGAGCACCAGAGCCGAGAGCAGGTGGGCGATGGCGATCTCCCAGCCGAAGAGCACCAGCCAGACGATATTGAAGATCACCCGCAGTGTGCTGTTGGCGTTGTCAACTTCCACCACTTCTTTGCCAAAGGGCGTCAGAGAGGCCACGCCGATTTTGATCGACTGCATCCCAAAGGGAATGCCGACGATCGTCACGCAGAGCAGCAGCCCCGCGATGATATAGCCCAGGGCCGCGATCAGCCCGCCGAAAATAAGCCAAATGAGATTGCCAAGAGTGGACATGCGTTTTGTTTCCTTCTGCCCCAGTGGGGCCTGGCTGTCAGTTTTAGGGCAGGGCGAACCCCGCTGTCACACTCTACGCACGGGGGGCGGAAATGTTGCGGTGTGTTTTGACCGCTGATGATGGCAGCAAATAAACTACAAGTCCAGTGAGCGCTGGTTGAGTAGCTGAGTCTTCGAGGCGTATCGAAACCAAGCGAACGGGTGTCATGTGTTAACGAGCCAGCCCATTTTGTGGGCCACCCGCTTGGTTTCGATACGGCGGGAAAAAGCCCCCGCCTACTCAACCGGCGCTGGTCTTGCAATCATCCGGTTCGCGGTCACACCCTACGGATAAATCCCCCGCAGTTTGGTCGCTTCCACAATGCGCTGGATGGCGATGGTATAGGCCGCCGAGCGCAGATCCACGCCCTTGCGCACGGCCACGCCCGTCAGCTCGTCCAGATTTGTCAGCAACTTGCGCTCCATCTGGCGGCGGATTTCGCTCTCGTCCCAGAAGAAGGCCTGCAAATCCTGCACCCACTCAAAGTAGCTGACCACCACACCGCCCGCGTTGCAGAGGATGTCGGGGATGACCATCACGCCCTTTTCGTCGAGAATGCGGTCAGCCTCTGGCGAGGTGGGGCCGTTGGCTCCCTCTGCGATCACCCGGGCCTGGATTTTGTCTGCGTTCTGGGCGGTGATCTGCCCTTCCATCGCGGCGGGGACCAGTACATCCACATTCAGTTCCAGCAACTCCTCATTCGTTAGCGTGTCCGAGCCGGGATAGCCCACGACTGTGCCATTTTCCGCAGCAAAAGCCTTCAGGTGGCGGGGGTCAAAGCCTCTGGATCTGTAGATGCCGCCCATCACATCGCTGACCGCCACGACGGTCGCGCCCCGCTCGTGCATTGTGCGGGCTGTCCAACTGCCCACATTGCCAAAGCCCTGGATAGCGACTGTCACATCTTCGATATTCTGGCCTAGTTTGCGCTTGAGCAGGGCACGGGTTGTATAGGTAACGCCCAGGCCAGTGGCGTACTCCCGCCCGACTGTGCCGCCCACGCCGATGGGCTTGCCTGTGACCACCGCGGGCACAGAATAGCCTTTGTGCATGGAATAGGTGTCCATCATCCAGGCCATTATCTGGGCATTCGTGCCCACATCCGGCGCGGGGATGTCCTTTTCCGGGCCGATGAAGGGGCCAATCTCCGTGGCATAGCGTCGGGTCATGCCCCGCAGTTCCCGTTGGGAGAGCAGTTTGGGGTCCACAATCACCCCGCCTTTGGCCCCGCCGTAGGGCAGATTCATCAGCGCGCACTTCCACGTCATCCACATAGCCAGTGCCCGACATTCGTCCAGTGTCACGTCCTGGTGATAGCGGATACCACCTTTGGTGGGGCCGAGTGTGGTGTTGTGCTGGACACGAAAACCGGTAAACATACGGATGCTTTCGTCGTCCATCATCACCGGAAAGTGGACGATCAACTCCCGCTGGGGAACCCGCAACAGTTCCAGCATATCGTTTTCCAGGTGCATAGATTCGGCCACCCGGTCCAACTGGGCCTGGGCCACCGCATAGGCGCTGACACTGGGGACCGAGGTTTCCCGCTGGCTGGTGGCATTGGCGGAAGCACGGGGCGGCTGTGCGCCCGATGGGAGGCTGGGGTTTTGGTCGCGTTCGTTCTCTTCCACCGCGGGCAGGGATGCACCATTCGGTGGGGATGCGGACACGCTTGCCAGCGCGGCGTCTTTGGCTGCTGTCTGGTTTTTCGCCATTGAAAAACTCCTGATGGTATTTGGATTGCACGGTGCCGACACGAATGTGGCTGTACACAGTGTAGCCTATTTTTCGGGCGTTGGCAACGAAAACAGATGGCTTTCTTAATCTCCCTGGGGCCAAGAAGTTCGACTTTTTCCGAAAAGTCGAACTTCTCAGGTTGCACGAAAATTCCGCAAAACGGTTGACCTGAAGCGGATATATGATATACTTTCGGTTGTGTCTTCATACCGACTGTTGATTCGGTGAGAGACAGTTGCTCTGCCTGGTTTTCTCAGTACAGGCAATCTGCCGTCACCAATCAGCCCAGGCAAAATAGGAGAGTTGCATGACGCGGGTGCGTTGTCCTCAAGACCGTTGTATCTTTTGGATGAATGGGTGGTGCGACATCGACGAGATTGAGCTGGCGCCAGTGACGCTGGCCTGTATCACCTTTGAGGAGATGGATACGGAAGTCGCGCCGGTAGTCGGCGAAAATGATCTGGAGTGGGACGATGACGAGTCCCTGTTTGAAGAGGATTTAGACGAGAGCCTTTACGGCTACGACGATGGCGACGACGAGGATGAGGACGACGAACTCCTCGCCGACGACGAAGACGACGACTGGTCCAGCTAAACAGCCGAATAGACGAGCGCCGTTAACAGGCTGCGGCCTGTGACGGCGCTCTTTTCTTTTTTATGATTAATTTTGGGGGCGCAACGCAATGGGGCAAATGCTGACACCAGCGGACAGCAGCGGGAATCACACAGGGGTCAATTCCGGGGCCGACTCCGGACCAATACCTGAATGGATTGCCAATGATCCGCTTCACAACGGATGGGTGGACGAAAAGGTGGACGATTCCCCCGCTGTGGCGGGCCAGAAGCGGGAGACCGTCCAGGTGCGCTTCGGCGAACGCTACTACGCGGCTCCCCTGGGTACACCCATTCTGGAGTTTGTCTGGGCCGCGGTGGTGGACGATCCCCCCGGCTCCCCGCCGATGGCTGTGCTGCTGGACAACCGGCTGCGGGAACTCTCGACGCCGGTCTGGGAAGATGCTAGCGCGGAGATCGTGCCGATGAGCGACCCGGACGGCGGGCGTATCTACCGCCGTTCCCTGACGCTGCTGCTTCTGGCCGCGGCCAAGCGCATCTTTCCTCAGATGGCGATTGCCATCGAACACAGCCTCCCCTTTGGCGCATACTACTGCACTGTTGTTGGGCGGGACCCCCTCAGCCTGGCCGAGTTGGACCTGTTGGAGGCGGAGATGGAAAAGCTGGTGGAGGCCGATATGCCCATCACCTGTCGCCGGGCCTCGGTGGATGAGATGGTCGCCTTTTTTGCAGCCAGCGGCGACGAGTCGAAAGTCTCCCTGCTTGCCCACCGCACCTCCGAGGACCTGGCCGTCTACACCCTGGACCAACTGCAAAACTACTTTCACGGCTATATGGTCCCCAGCACGGGCTATCTGCGCTGGTTTGGCCTGGCCGTCTATGGCAAGGGCTTTCTGTTGCGCTTTCCCCGTCGCCAGCAGCCCAACGAACTCCAGCCGATTCTGCCCAGCACTGCGTTGGAACATGTATTTCAGGAATACGGCGAGTGGATGGGCCGGATGGGGTTGCAGAATCTCGGTTCCCTCAACGATGCGATTGTGCGGGGCAATATCTCCGAAGTAATTCTGATCAGCGAAGCCCTGCACGAGCGGCGCATCGCCCACATTTCTGGGCTGGTTGCCAAAACCTGGGAAGACACCAACGCGGCCTATCGGCGCATCCGGGTGGTGCTGATTGCGGGTCCCAGCAGCAGCGGCAAGACGACCTTTGCCAAGCGGCTGGGCGTTCAACTGCTCTCCCACGGCATCCGCCCCTATGCCCTCTCCCTGGACAACTACTTTGTCAATCGCGCCCAGACCCCGCTGGACGAGGTGGGCAACTACGACTTCGAGTCCATCGCCGCGCTCAATTTGCCCCTGCTCAACGAACATTTGGCTCGCCTGTTGGCCGGGGAAGAAGTCACAATGCCCCACTTTAACTTTGTGACAGGGGAGAGTGAAGTGGGCGAAACCGTGCGCCTGGAGCCAAATCAGGTGTTGATTCTGGAAGGCATTCACGGGCTGAACCCGGCATTGACGACGGCTATTCCGCCGGAGTCTACCCTGCGGGTCTACGTCAGCGTCCTCACCCATCTGAATATGGACCGGCACAACCGCATCTCCACCGCGGATGTGCGGCTGTTGCGGCGGATCGCCCGGGATTTCAGCACGCGTGGCTACAGCGCCGCCGATACGATTGGTCGATGGGCCAGTGTGCGCCGGGGCGAAGAGCAGTACATTTTCCCCTTTCAGGACAACGCGGATGTGATGTTCAATTCGGCGCTTCTCTACGAACTCTCGGTCCTGCGCGATCTGGTGGAGCCGCTGCTTCTGCGCATCGAGTGGGACACGCCTGCCTATGTGGAGGCCCGCCGTCTGCTGGCCTTTCTGCGCTGGGTGCGCACAGCCGATGCCGATCTGGTCCCCGACAATTCCCTCATCCGGGAGTTTATCGGCAATTCAATTCTGCGCACATTCAGTCTGGTGTGAGCCAGAAGGCATTGAGGGTATTGGTTCTAAGTATTGATGTGGCGAGAACCCTCGCCGCATCAATACGTATCTGCTCTGTGTGGCCTCTGAAAATGCGAATATCTCCCGGTCGGTCGCACCCCATCTGCCAATTACTTGATAACCAACGGCAAGAACACGGATTTAAGAGCGGTCGTGGCTGGATCCAAATGTCCCCAGGTGGCACCGTTGACGATGACGTTTTCGAGCAGCATCACGGCAGCGGTTGGATCCAGGCTGCCGTCCGGGTTAACCGGTAGTTTGCCCAGTGTGCCGTTGGATGCGTCGTTCAGCCAGGCGGAGTAGAGGAGCCAACTGCCGTCCGGGCTCCAGCCGTGCAGCCCGACATTGTAGATGGTGTATGTCTGTGGGAAGTAGACCCCGCCGAGAATGGAACCGTTGGTAGCATCGATCACCACCAGGTATGTGAGCCACGCCCCGTCCTGCGCGTAGCACGCTTTGGCTGCCAACCTGCTCTCGTCCGCTGACCAGAAAATCTCATTGACCCCACACCAGTTTTGATCCGCCATCATATCCACCAGCAGACGCTTGTCGTTGCCATCTTTGTCCGCCAGATAGATTCCCTGATGCTCGGTGTCGTCAATTCCACATCCCGTCTGATAATCGGCGATGGCCAATCTGCCGCTGGTCGGGGCCACGTCAAAGCCGTCGATATCCGGGATGCCCGTACAACTGCCCGTGGTCCGGTGGACTTCCACCGGCGATGTGAACTGGACGCCGGACCACTGAAGGATATGGGGAGGGAGAATGTGGTAAACCCGATCGTCAAAGCGGACTGGACGGCTGAATTCCATGCGGTAGCTGGTGTCGGGTGAGAGCGTCACGTCTGACGTAAGGCTATCCTGGACTGAAACTGACTGGGCATCGAAGACATCCTCGCCCAATCCTTTGTATGCCACAATCCACCTTACGCCTGTAGGCACATTGTCAAAGCGGAAGCGCCCATTTGCGTCAGTCTGGGCCATCGCCTTGCCCTCCAGATAGACACTGCGATTCGCCCAGGGATCGCCAGAACCATCCCGTACAATCCCCGTGACTACCCCGCAGGGACACGGCTGGTCCCAACGACCGGAGTTGGGACCAGGGGTGATCTGCGTCCACCAACTGCCGTCCGTGCCCAGACGGAAGAGGTTGCGGCTGGCCGGGGTGAACAGATAGGCGCTGTCCGAGGAGAAGGTGATGGCGCTGCCGCCCGGCTCGATGCGTGGATGCCAGATGCCGCCGCTGGTGTCAAAGGGATGGTTGTGGAAATCGAAAAGGGGGGTCTTGCTGCTGCCGTCGGGGTTCAATGTGTAGAGCGTGCTATCTGGCAGACTGTCGCCTGTTCCCAGCGAGACGAGGATTGTCTCTTGGGTTTCAACTGTGGCAGAACTGTTTGCGCTCCCTTCCTTGGGCAGACCCCAGGGAAGAATCAGCCCTGCCAGAACTATCAGTGTAGTGAGAAAAAGATGAGGGGTTTCCATTGGATGTTCACCTCCCTTGGATGTTACCTCCGTAGTCTGTAGAGGCTGGAGTCAGCTATCGATGATTTGACCGTTGAACACGCCATCTACCTGAAGATTATAGCACGGATTCTATGGGCTGGTGTGGTTAATTTGGCGGTCAGGTCTGGGGAATGACACAAAATTGGGACGACGCTACGGGAAAACCGTGCTACACTGGACGACAAATCTGACCTGATGCGTGAGATTGCCTATCGAATACTTTCAATCAGGAGGTGCACAGATGTCTGCATTTTTCCGTCGCTGTTTCGCTTGCAGTAGATGGCGACTTGCTCCGTTGGTGTTGGTCCTTTTTCTAACCGCTTGCACTTCCCCCGCTGCTCCATCCCATTCTGCGCCTACCCCAACCCATAGCGATTCCATCCGTATTTGGCACGGACCGCCTATTGCGCCCCCTGCTGTGTCGGCTGGCATGGACATCGGAGAGATACAGCCCCTGGCGGTGGACGCCCTACCCTGGGATCCCCAGGCCGCCGACTTTCCGACTGTGCATGCGGGCAAACCCAAAGACCCACTGCTGGCCGCCGCGCCGCCGGAAACTATCTTTGAAGGGTTGGGCAGTGGCCCACTGAAGCGATCCAACTTTTTTGTGGCACAGCGGGCCTATCCTTTGGAAACCCTGCCCGATGGCGGCTTTGTGGCCGCGCTGGAAGCCACAATGGCAATGCTGCCCATCGAGGCCGCCGAAACCCTGCCCCAATGGCAAAATATCGGCCCTGCGCCGATGGTCAGTTCCAAAGTGGGACAGCAGAAAATCAATGTAAGTGGCCGGGTACGCGCCCTGGCCATTCATCCCACGGATCCAAATATTGTCTATCTCGGCGCGGCCCAGGGCGGTGTCTGGAAGACTGTCAATGGCGGGGATAGCTGGATGCCTCTGACCGACAATCAGGCGTCCCTCTCTATGGGCGCATTGGCGCTGGACCCGCAAAACCCTGATGTGATCTACGCAGGCACAGGCGAACCAACACAGGGCCTGGACAACTACTACGGCGCGGGCATCCTGAAATCCACCGACGGCGGCGTCACCTGGAGCCGGATTGGGGTGGATGTCTTCAACGGTCTGGGTGTAGCCCGTATCCTCGTCCACCCGACCAATTCCAATATCGTCTACGCTGCTTCGTCCAAGGCCGGCCAGGCCGGACCGGTGACACCCATCCGGGGCCTCTTCCGCTCCCAGGACGGCGGCCTGACCTGGAAGGGGCTGCTCACCTGCTCCGACTGTTTTGGGGCGTCGGATATGGAGATCGATGGCAGCAATCCCAATGTGCTCTATGCTGCGTTTCAGGGATACGGGGTTTTCAAAAGTACAGATGGAGGCAACAACTGGGCACAACTTACGAACAATCTGCCCAGTCCTCAGCAGGTGAATGTGGGGCGGGTAATTCTTACCGTCAGTCGCAGCAACCCTTCTGTCGTCTATGCCAGCTATCAGATCATCACCAATACGTTTGACGGGGCGCTGGTTTTTGTAACGGCAGACAGCGGCGCCAACTGGACACAGATTGACACAGGTGGCTATAATTTTTGTGGCAGCCAGTGCTGGTATTCCCACGTGGTGGAAGTGGACCCAGCCAATCAGAATGTGCTCTACGCGGGTGGCACGGCCAACTATTCGGGCAATTCCGAGGCCGATTTTACTGTGCGCCAGGTGGTGATCAAAACGACCGACGGAGGCACAAACTGGCTTGACCTCTCGGACAACAGCGCGCCCAACAAGTCCCTGCACCCGGATATGCACGTCATCGCCTTTGCTCCGTCCAACAGCCAGACCGTATGGGTGGGCAACGACGGCGGCGTCTGGCGCTCCACAGACGGGGGGGCAACGTGGACCAACCGCAACACGAACCTGGCAACGCTCCAGTTCACTGGCATCGCAGTGGACCCCACCAATCCCGCGATTATTCAGGGCGGGATGCAGGACAACAACAAAGCATTTACACTGGATGGGGGGAGTACGCCGGGCTGGACAGCCGTGGATGTAGGAGACGGGGGTGCGGCGGCCATCGATCCCTTCAACCCAACTATCTGGTATGGAACCCGCTTTCGCATTTCGTTCCAGCGCAACGATCAGGGCAGCGGACTGACTGGTTTCTGGCCTTTTAAGACGAATGGCCTGGACAGTGAGGACCGGTCGCTCTTCTATGTGCCCATTGCGGCGGACTCTTCGACCCAGGGCGTGCTCTATCTGGGGACGTTTCGGGTCTACAAGACGACCAATCGGGGGGACAGTTGGACGGCCATCAGCCCGGACTTGAGCAACGGACAGGGCTACGTTTCGGCAGTCGCACCGGCCCCGTCGGACGCGACGACTGTCTGGGCGGGCACGTCTGACGGCAATGTGCAGGTGACGACGAACAGCGGCGGCAATTGGTCCAACACCGCCAAAGCACCCCTGCCAGGTCGCTATGTCTCGCGCATCGCTGTGTCGCCGACCAATGCCCAGATAGCTTATGTCGTTTTCAGCGGTTTCAACACCCATACGCCCGGCCAGGAAGGCCACGTATTCAAGACATCCAACGGGGGGGCAAGCTGGCAGAATATCAGCGGCAACCTGCCCGATGTACCTGTCCAGACGATTGCGCTGGATGCCAGCCGACCCGGCACAGTTTACATCGGCACCGATACGGGTGTCTTCCGTACCACCAACGACGGCGCTAGCTGGATTCCCTTTAACAATGGAATGGCGAATGTGGCTGTGGTGGACCTGATTTTGACCGGCAACAACAATACGCTCATCGCCGCAACCCACGGACGCAGCGTCTATCGGGTGGATCTGGCGGGTCAGCCTGCGCCCCAGAACAAGAAGGTTTTTATCCCTTCTATCCAACGGGGTGGTCCACCGCTTGCCACCAGCACGCCCACCGCTACCCCAACGGCAACCCAGCCGCCGGTGGCTGGGACATCCCTGCCCACTTCTACACCGACAGCTACGCCGACCCGCACATCCACGCCCACCCGGACACCCACTGCCACGGCGACCAATACGCCAGGCACACCCGGCGTACCCACGCCCACTGTAACGCATACACCCACCATTACACCTACGCCGACCCGCACGCCCATACCCACTACGGGTGTCTATGCGGATGATTTCGAGAATTCGGGGAGTGGCTGGCAAAGCGCAGTCGTTGGCATTTGCAGCTTTGACTACATAAATGGTGCTTACGGCATCCAGTCATCCGCGGCGAATCAGGTCTGCCTTGCGGGCGCACCAGCCGCAGCTCAGGTAGACGGTGTCTACGCTGTGACAGCTTTCAAGAATGGGGTCGGCGATGGCAGTGTCTATGGGCTGGCCTTTGGCATGGATTCATCCGACCCGGCCAATGTAACCCAATTCTATGTACTGTGGATCGATCCCCTGGGCCAAAGATATTTGGTGCAGAAATACGACGCTGGCTGGACTGTTCTCAATGCAGCAATGGACTGGCAGACGAGCAGCGCCATTGCCACCAGCGGACTGGAAAATCATCTGCGTGTGCGTCGGGAGGGCAGCGAAATTCTGCTCTTTGTCAATGACAAATTTCTGGAGCGGGTAGTGGACAACAGCCTGGCCGCCAACGGATTTGTGGGATTGGTCAACTGGTCTCTCTACACTGCACCGGCACTGGCCGGGTTTGACAACATGCGTATCAATCAGGTCCGCACGGTCTATGCCGATGACTTTGGCCAGGTAGGCAGCGGCTGGTACAGCGGCCAGGAGAGTGTCTGTCAGGCCAGCTATGGAAACGACGAATATCGCACAGCCACCGGGCCAGGCTATCGCTGCTCTTTCGGCGCACCGCTGAGAGGTCAACAGAACGGTCGTTTCAGCACTGATGCCCGCAGCGAGGAGAGCTTCTACCAGACATCCTACGGCCTGTTCTGGCGCAGCAATGCGAACTCCACATCCTTCTACGCCCTTCTGGTCGTTTCAGACGCCCAGAAGTACGCGCTTGCGCGTTATGTAGAAGGTGTGGGCTGGAAGTATTTCACTTGGGATCCAGTAGTCCAATCTGGCTGGCTGTTCAGCGATGCAATCGGCTCCGGCACTTCGCTGAACAACCTGACGGCGGAAATGGATGGGAATCTGTTGCGTATTTCTATCAATGGGACACCTCTGGGGACTTTCACAGATAGTGCGCCACTGAGCGGCGATCGGTTTGGGGTGATCAATTGGGCTTCTCAGTTCGACACGTCCATCATCAGCTTCGACAGCATATCCACCGCGGCCTGGGACAGCAATCCGACGATCATCAGCGCGGCAGATGGCGCGCCCGCCGCGGGTAGCCTGCCTCTTCTGCTGGAAGAGGAACTGCCGTCCCGGTAGGCTTGACCGACAATCCATTCAACAATTCATTCAAGAAGAGAGAAGACCCCGCCATCCAGCGGGGTCTTCTCTCTTCTTGGGCCAGTAGACGGCAACACTACCAGACATATCTGTTTCCCTGTCTCCATAATGGAAAGTTAATCTCCCCATTAACCGTTGTAAAGGTCTGGGCTGGTCTTACCCCTTATACTCACTGTTGCAGCTACGACTTCTGTAGTCTATTTTCAACGTGAAAGGTGTACAAGACCTATGAAAGATCGAAAAATTTCCCTCCTTTTGGCCACAGTGGCCCTGGTTGTTATCCTTGCGGTCGGCGTCGGTGCAGGCGCATTCCACTTTCTGGGCAATAGTTCGCCCCTGCTGGCTTCCCCCGCGACAGCAGCGGGACTGCTGACCAGCAGCGGTTCGTCCCAGGCCCAGACCGCGACCGTCGACAGCCCGGACCTGCCCACCCAGCAACTGCTGGCTGACCTGTATGACACAGTTTCGCCTTCGGTCGTCAACATTCAAGTGACGACACAGGTGCAGGCCCAGGCCCAGCTTCCCGACGGGTTTCCCTTTGGCTTGCCCAGCACGCCCCAGGAGGACCAATCTGCCCAATCCGAGGGCACGGGTTTTATCTATGACAACAACGGCCATATCGTCACCAACAATCACGTGGTCGCCGATGCCACGGACATTCTGGTCAACTTCTCCGACGGCCATTGGGCCAAGGCCGAACTGGTGGCCCGTGACCCCCAGGCGGACCTGGCTGTGATCAAAGTGACGATTCCCGACGGTGTGACCGCCACACCCCTGGTCTTGGACAGCCAGAAGGACCTGAACGAGGGCCATTACGTCGTCGCCATCGGCAGCCCCTTTGGCCTGGACGAGACGATGACGCTGGGTGTGGTCAGCGCGCTGGGCCGCAGCTTCCCCGCCGGTGACACTGGCGACGGTCAGCCCAGCTACTCCCTGCCCGACGTAATCCAGACCGACGCGGCCATCAATCCCGGCAACTCCGGCGGCCCGCTGCTCAACCTGCGGGGCGAAGTGGTCGGCGTGAACTTCGCTATCAATTCGCCTGTGCGTGCCAATTCCGGTGTGGGCTTTACGATTCCCGTGTCGGTAGTCGAGAAGATTGTGCCTGCCCTGATCAACGAGGGGGCCTATCGCTACTCCTTCGTGGGTATCTCGGGCCAGACCATCGACGCTTCTCTGGCCGCGGACCGAAAGATTGCCGATAATACCTTGGGCATCTACGTCGCCCAGGTGGTTTCTGGCGGCCCGGCAGACAGTGCGGGTGTGCAGGCCGACGATATTGTCGTCGGGATCGACGAGCAAAATATCGTGCGCTTCGAGGACCTGCTGAGCTATCTCTTCAACAATACAGTTCCAGGCCAGGACGTGACACTCCACATCCTGCGCAACGGCGAAGCCATGGACCTGAACCTGACCCTGGCGGAACGACCTGCTACCGCAACCGCATCCCAGTCCACAGGCGGCCCGGTGAGTGTGGGCCAGGCCGTGGAGATTGCCAAAGAGGCCGCGGTGAGCGCCGGATTTGACGGCAATGTGGATTCGGTGCGGGCAGGCCAGGGCCGAGTCAACGGTCAGTCTGCCTGGATCATCGAACTGGCGAGTGGCGACAAGACAGCCACTGTGGCGGTCGATCCCCAGACGGGCGAAGTGCTTGACGTGAAAGTCGAGTAGTATTCCACAGCCTATACCCCCGCGGGTGATGAGCCTGCGGTTCGTTTCCTCCTGAGCACAGGCCCGGCGTCCCATCAGACGCCGGGCCTGTGTTGTTTTTGTGGCGGGTTGCGGGTAAAATGGGGGCCTGCTTGGCCTTTGCGGAAATCGTACACAAGGCGCTGAATGGATAGCAGATATTGGGTATTGGGTATTCCGAGGGGGATGTCTGGCACGCGTGGGATGTCCCCGACGAAATACCCAATAGCTAATATCCTACCGTCCACCCATCATCCACAGGTCTAAAATCCATGCCCACCCAACCCAATATTCTCATCCTTTTCACCGACGACCAGCGCTTTGACACCGTCCGCGCTCTGGGCAACGACGCCATCCACACACCCAATATGGACCGGCTGGTCGCCCGCGGCACGACCTTCCGCAAGGGCTACATCCCCGGCGGCAGCAGCGGCGCGGTCTGTATGCCCAGCCGGGCCATGCTGATGACAGGGCGCTATCTCTACCGGCTGGAAGGGGAGGGCCAGGGGATTGCCGCCGAGCATACGATGCTGCCCGAATATCTGCGCGGCCAGGGCTACACGACCTTTGGCACGGGCAAATGGCACAACGGACCCGCAGCCTTTGCCCGCTGCTTCTCGGATGGGGGCGAAATCTTCTTCGGCGGGATGGACGACCACTGGAATGTGCCCGCCTGCAACTTTGAGCCCACGGGCCGCTACCCGGACGCCCGTCCCCAGCGCATCGACTTCGGACCGACCCAGCCGATCATCCAAAAGCGCTGGGATCACATCACACCGGGCAAGCACTCGTCGGAACTCTTTGCTGAGACGGCCATCGACTTTCTGGCTGAACATAAAAGCGACGACCCCTTCCTGCTCTACGTGGCCTTTATGGCTCCCCACGACCCCCGCACAATGCCCAAAGAGTATCAGGAGATGTACGACCCGGACGCCATCGACCTGCCGGAAAACTTTCTGGCCGTCCACCCCTTCGACAACGGGGAGATGGATGTGCGGGACGAACTGCTGGCTGCCAAACCCCGTGACCCCGTGGAGATTCGCCGCCATCTGGCCGACTACTACGGGATGATCAGCCATCTGGACGCGCAGATCGGGCGTATTCTGGACGCGCTGGATGAGAGCGGCCACGGCGAGGATACGCTGATTGTCTTTGCCGGGGACAACGGGCTGGCCCTGGGCCGTCACGGGTTGATGGGCAAGCAGAGCCTCTACGATCATAGCGTCCACGTGCCGCTGATCTTCGCGGGGCCGGGTGTGCTAGCCGGTCAACAGACCGACGCTCGCGCCTACCTCCTCGACATCTACCCGACCCTCTGCGATCTGATGGGGCTGCCCACGCCGCCGTCAGTGGACGGCCAGAGCCTGCGCCCGGCCATTCAGGAGGGCGCGCCGGGCCGGGAGACCCTCTACTTCGCCTATCAGGACATCCAGCGGGCCGTGTTGGGGGAGCGCTACAAACTCATCGAATACTGTGTGGATGGGACGCGCCACACCCAGCTTTTCGATATGCAGACCGATCCCCTGGAAATGAATGACCTGTCCGCGCTGCCCGAATACGCCCCCGAAATTGCTGCCCTGCGCCAGGAAATGCAGCAGGCGCGGGTGGAATACAATGACGTGCAGGCGCAGGGGCAACGCTTCTGGGAGCAGTACAAAGTCTAAAACAGGGACACGGATTGACACGAACGAGACAGATTCATACAGGTTCAATCTGCGCAATCTGTGTCATCTGTGAAATCTGCGTCCCCATCTTTCCCGCAACGCACAATTCATAACTCTCACCTCAAAAGGAGAAAACCTCTTGCCTATCACCAAAAATAGCGTCGTCGCCTTTGCCTACACCCTCACCGACGACGAGGGCGAAGTCATCGACAGCGCCGACACCCAGAACCCCCTGGCCTATCTCCACGGCCACAGCCAACTGATCCCTGGGATGGAAAATGCCCTGTCCGGTCGGGAAGTGGGGGACAGCTTCAGTATCGTCCTGCCCCCGGCAGAAGCCTATGGCGTCTACGACGAGAATCTGGCCGGAGCGGTGCCCCGCTCGGCTTTTGAGGGTGTGGATACAGTGGAAGTGGGGATGCAGTTCCAGATGGAATTTCCAGGTGGACTGCGCGTAGTCACAGTGAGCAATGTGGATGACCAGCACGTGACGGTGGACGGCAATCATCCCCTGGCCGGGGAGACCCTGCATTTCGACATCGAAGTCGTCTCTATTCGGCCTGCCACGAAGGACGAGATCGAGCACCAACACGCCCACGGGCCGGGCGGCCACCACTGATGTGTCAATCGAGTTGTACAGACGGAAAAGATGAGTTTACTGCAAAAACCGAGTTTTTTGTGCAGATCGCCCGGATTTCCAGGAGTGATTCGGTCTCAAAAACTCGGTTTTTAGCCTTTTTGGGCGTGGTTCATTTTGCCGTCAAACGATCTTTACAAATAGTGAGGAGTAAGCACACCGAGAGGAGTGCCGCACGCCCACGTGCGGCGATGACTCGACCACGCCCGGCACGTGGGCGTGCCTACTCCTCGTCTCGAATTGGTAAGATGCCGAACCCTTCCAATGAACCACGCCCCTTTTTGCAGTGGAGCCATAAGATGGAACACCGATTCAATCTGTGAAAATCTGTATTGGTCAAGATGAGGATGGAATAAGCTGGACGCAGATAAACGCAGATAGACGCTGATTTTTGACTCTGAATCAGCGTCTATCTGCGTCCCCTTCCTTTTCCAGCATCCTCCTGACCATTGCACAATCTGTGAAAATCTGTGTCATCTGTTGATGATTTTCGCCGTTATCGGTGTCAGCCGGTTGTGTTGCCTAAACTGCGGGTCACGTGGCCGGGGCGTAGGGGCGATTCCGTCGTATTCTACTTGGCCGGTGGCTGCAGCAGTTCTGCTGGCACATTGGGTTGCCCATTTAGGGTGAGCAAAAATGCTTTCAGCGCGCCAAGCTGCTCTGCTGTAAAGTCCAGCGGGAGTAGATCCGAGTGGCCGGGGAAGGCGGGCGGCGCGGCATTGTAGTGGACCAGCACAGCGTCCAGATCAGCCAGACTCCCGTTGTGCATATAGGGGGCCGTTTGGCCTACATTGCGCAGGCTGGGGGTTTTGAACGCGCCTCTCAATTCAATACCTTCCAGTTTGATAAAGCGCAATTCCTGGCAGGAGGGAGCAGGGGCATCGCTGAAGTCCCCCAGACAATTGAAGGGATCGTCCCTGGCCTGGCTCGCTCCGTCAATTCGACCGCTGTCCAGAACTTCGTCGGGAGTCCCTGTCAGCCCGATATTGTGAAATGTCCCATTGGAAAAGAGCGGCCCATTGTGACAATCGGTGCAGTTGGCCTCGCCGATAAAAAGACGCAGGCCGGTCGCCTCCTCTCGGGTGAAAAGAGAATTCATCTGCTCGGTGTCGTTAGCAGCCACAGCTTGCGCATAGTCGTCGAAGCGACTGCGGCCCGGCAGGATACGCCGCTCGTAGGCGGCAAGGGCTTTGCCGATATTGGCATAGACCACATCGATCTGTGTCTGGTCTGCCTGGGACATACCCGCCCAGGCAGACTGTTCTTCGTCGTTGCCAAAGGGTCCAGCCGTCGGGGGGAAGGCGCTGGGATCAGAAATGTCTGGCAGGGGGCCAAAAATGGCTTCGTAGGGCTGGCGATAAAACGCCGCCACTCTCTGGGCATATTGGGCACGGGTCCCGCTGTGCTCCACAGCCGCCTCCAGGGGTGTCAGCGCCTGTGCCCATTGGCTGTCCCGCCGACCATCCCAGTAGAACCAGGCGTTATAGGCCGTGCCCACAATTGTCGGCGTATGTCGTTTGGTTGTGCCCCGGCCCACATCTGCGCGTACCAGCCCATCGGTGAAGTAGCGATCGGGCTGGTGGCAACTGGCACAGGCAACCGCGTCGTCGCCGCTGAATCGTGCATCGAAAAAGAGCGCGTGGCCCAGTTCTGCGGCCCGAGAATCGTCGCCCACCCTATTGGATGGGTCGGGTGGCAGGGGGGGCAAGGTGTCAATAGATAGGGAAGCGATGATGGCGCGCTGCTCATCGCTCCAGGCGTGGGGCGCAGATGCCCCCGGTAGCCATCCACTGAGCGCGGCCACTCCCAGGCCTGTCAGGGAGACAAGCAAAAGCGCGACAGTAAGAAGACTTGATTTTTTCATAGCTATTTCAATTGCAGATCAAATACGGCTGTGTCGCTTTGACCACCAGCAGTGATGGTAGCGGTGATCACCCAGGAACCAGCCATATTGAACTTCATGCCTTCCAGCAGATAATTGCCATTGCCCCGGTTTTCGGTTATTTGGGGTGTGGTGGGCAGGCCGTGGCTGTGTGCGGGCATCGAGCCTTCCACATCAATTCGGGCGTCTGTGACATCCACGCCATCACCGGTCTGCACGTGGAGAAGCCAGGAGTGAATTGTGTTGATCGTCACAGGGTCCATCTGGCTAGTGGCAGTCACTGTAAAGAGGCCATCGGTGCTTGTGGCCGGTGGCAGTGCATCCGCGGCCATAGAGCCACCGCCGGGCATAGACATCCCATCCATCCCTGTATCAGCAGCGGGTGATGCGGTTGGGGAGGTACAAGCGGCGAAAAAGAAGAGCGCGCAAGAAAGTGTAAAGAGAGAGATTGTGTGACGAAACATGAAACTTCTCCTCTACTTGTGTGGGGGATTTAACAAATAGGGTACACAGCTACTAGCCGCGATACTGCAAGCGCTACGCTCCTTCCATTATAAACAGTAATTGCCATTCTTTGCTATTATGGCGGCTGGCTGACTCTTGCCCCTGGGGCCAATAGCGCATAGCATTTTCTTCCCTTATCAGTGTTCATCAGCGGCTATTTACAGACGGTTATGTATAATCCGGAAAGGCAGAGCAAATGAGAGAAGCGCTTGCGCAATTGTGGAGCGGATACCCCGTTCTTCTCGACATCCCCGTGGCCTGGGGCGATATGGACGCCTTCCAGCACGTGAACAACACCGTCTACTTTCGCTGGATGGAGAGCGGTCGTATCGCCTACTTCACCCGGATGGATGTGCCCGGCTTCCGGGATATGTCCGGCGTGGGGCCGATTCTGGCCTCCACCCAATGCCGCTACCGCATCCCCCTCACCTTCCCCGACACTGTGACCGTCGCCAGCCGCATCGTCTCGGTGGAGGAAGACCGCATGACAATGGAGCAGATCGTCGTCAGCCACCAGCACGCCAAAATCGCGGCCATCGGCAGCGGGGTGATTGTCACCTTCGATTATGTGGCAGGTCGCAAAGCCCCGGTCCCGGATTTGGTGCGGGCGCGGGTGGCGGAGATTGAAGGGGGAAAATAGACGAGGGAAAATAGATGAGGGAAAATAGATGAGGGACGGCGAATCACTTCGCCGTCCCTCGTCGGCTGTCATCCGTCTGCGGTCGTTTTCTTTCTCACCCGCTGCTTCCCCTTGCCCGGAACCCGCTCGATCACCCCCCGGGCTTCCAAGTCCAGCTTGACAGTCATCATCCACCAGCCGGGGGAGGTGCTTTCCCGTAGTTCCGCTGGCAGAAGGGCAACGATGCCGTCTATCAATGGCTGCAACTCGATGCCGGTCTCGTCGTTGGGGATCACCTGCATAGCAGCGTCCCGGTAGGCGTCGTAGGTGGCTTTGGTCACACGGCCACCCTTTTTGGTCGGGTCGGGGTGCAGGGCTTCGTACATTTCTGTGTCGCTCACTGGGCTTCTCCTTTACAATTGATGGTGGGTTTCGCCTATAATAGAGAAGAGTGTAGCAATCCGTCAAGTCTGGCGATTTGAACGAAAGATACAAGGAGAACCAAATGAGCGACCAAACCCGGCCCTGTGGGGCGCTGACAAAGGCGGGCGATCCCTGCAAAAATAACGCACAGGACGGCTCGGACTACTGCTATATCCACCGCAACTACCAACCGGACGTTGTGCCAGTTGCTGCCAAGACGCCCCAGCCCACCGCCCCGGCTGCGGGGATGGACCGGGAGGAGTTTCGCCAATTGGTAGCCGAACTCAACGCGCTGGCGGAACAGTTGCGCGGGATTGATGCCCGTTTCACCCCGCCGCCGCTGACGCTGGAAGGGCTGGGCGCGCTCCTGCAAGAGAATATCTACCGCTTCACCCCCCAGGCCCAGCGGGAGATTATTGACACCCTGCGTTCCAGTTTCGCAGGCACAACCAAAGAGGATTTAGTCAACCCCGAGACGTGGAAGGGTTTCTGGTTTGTGCTCAATTATATGGCCCAGAACCAGCGTCAGGAAGCACAGGCCAAACTCAACCGGCAATTGGAGCGCATCCCTGGCTTTGCGTTGCTGGGCGATCTGGCCGCTGGGCTGAAGGACGCCAAGCCCAGCGATTTCCTGGAGCCGGACACGTGGAAGGGGCTGTACTACATTCTCGACTATTCGGCCAAGACGCAGATTGAGCAGATGAAACAGCGCATTCTGGGGCAGGACGAAGAGTAGGTATTGGTATTGGGTATTCGATATTGGGTTGTGATGATTTGTCGCATCACAACCCAATATCGAATACCCAATACCTGTTTTACGCACCTGCGATCCGGGCCATCCGCGTCCCCTCCCGCTGGATTTCGGCCTGGACGAATTGTAGCAGCAGATCGCTCTTGACCGCCCCATAGGCCGGGTCGTCCCAGCGGTTGTGTAGTTCGCCCGGATCGGCCTGCAAATCGAAGAGTTCGCCGTAGGCAGCGTCCCGATAGACGGTGACTTTGTAGCGCTCGGTGATGAGGGTGCGCAGGTCAACGGTTGTGGGGTTGTGACGGTTCTCCACCAGCGCCCAGGACCGGGCCGATTCGCTTTCGCCTGTCCACACGGGCAACTGATTCACCCCCTGCATTGCGCCCGGTGCGTCGATGCCCGCCGCGGCCAGAAAAGTCTGCGGATAGTCCACCAGACTTTGCAGCGCGCTGGAAACCTTCCCAGCAGGCACGTGACCTGGCCAACGCGCAATCATCGGCACGCGGATCACATCCTCGTAGTGGAACGGCCCTTTGGCGATCAGCCCGTGCTGGCCCAGAAAATGGCCGTGATCCGTCGTGAAGACGACCAGCGTATTCCCGGCCAGCCCGCTCTCCTCCAGATAGTCCAGCATCTTTCCAATTTCGTGATCGATGAAGCTGATCATCCCGTAGTAGCAGGCCAGACTGCGCCGCATCTCCTCCTCTGTGTGCAGGTGGGAGTGAAAGCCGTGAACCTCGTGGCCGCCCGGCTCCCGATAGTCGGAGAAGTCCGGGTTTTCTTCCTGTGTGCGGGCGAAGTGGGGCGGCATATCGTCGAACTCGCCCGGTGTGTAGCTGGGCAGGTCCAGTGTCGCCGGGTCGTACATCGACGCCCACGGCTCTGGCAGCACATAGGGCGGGTGGGGATCGAAGAAGCTGGCCCACTGGAAGAAGGGCGTGCCCTCCTCCACGCAGCGCTGCATATTGGCGATGGAGCGCTCGGCTACCCAGCGGGTGTGGTGGAATTCCTCCGGCAAATCCCAGGTCAGGGCATCCCGCATATACCAGGGACCCGCGTATTTGTCGTTTGGGTTCTTCGGCCATTCCTGAAAATAGTCCTGCCAGTTCGCCAGCCCCTTCTCCTCCATCCACAGTGCGTAGTGCTGCCCCGCGTGGGATTCATTGGCGTGCATCCGTCCGGTTTCGATGTGATTGAAGCCGTACCACGGCCCCTGAAAATCCCGCCAGAAGTCCAAATCCCGCAGGATCGGCTGGCGCTCAATGGATTCGCTGCCCGGCGCGCTGGCCAGGGGCTGGAAGTGGGCCTTGCCGATGAGGGTGGCGTCGTAGCCGTTGGCCTGGAAGACATCGCCCACAGTAGGCACGTCCTCCGCCAGCTTCACGCCGATGGCCCAGCAGCCGTGGCTGGACGGATAGAGGCCGGTGATGAGGCTGGCCCGGGTGGGGGAGCAGGTGGGGTTGGGGCAATAGGCCCGGTCGAAGCGGGTTCCTGCCGCGGCCAGACGGTCCAGATTGGGCGTCTTTACCTGGGGATTGACGACGCCCAGGCCGGTGTAGTGGTGCTGGTCGGTGGAAATGAAAAGAATGTTGGGTTTCACAATCTTATCCTGTGGCGTGGGTGGATCGATGCAAAAATAGTGTAGCAGAAAAGGTTCTCCCTGTCAGGTATCTCCAAAACTGGAATGTGTTCGTCACAGAAATGCCATTTGACATTTCAAAAAATCCGCTGTATGGTATCGTTGTCATCCCACAAGTTCGACACCCTGTACCACTACAACCCATATTTTCATTTGTATTCCCGTCCATCGGAACCGTTTCCATCTACCCCACGGAGGAAAGACAGTATGAACAGACTGAAAGTGATGTTGGCTTGTCTGGTGTTTGGCGCGCTTGCGATCAGCGCCTGCGCCTCGACACCTGCGGCCGCACCGGCCGCGTCAGAACCAGCGGCCCAACCAGCCGCGGCCGAGCCGGCAGCCGCACCCGCGGAAGCAGCCGCGCCCGCGGCCGCAGACGGTGAAATTCCCCGCAACCGTACAATGGTTGTGGCCGACTTTGGCCCGACCTATGGTTCGCCAGAGATGTGGAGTCCCTATAACCTGGGCGGAACCCATCAGAATGGCGTGGCCCTCTTCCACGAGCCGCTGGTCTTTGCGGATATGCTCGACGGTCACCAGTATCCCTGGCTGGCGACGAGCTGGGAGTACAATGAGGACGCCACCGAGCTGGTCTACAATCTGCGTGATGGCGTGACCTGGGGTGATGGTGAGTCGTTCACGGCGGAGGATGTGGCCTACACCCTCAATACCCTGCGCGATCTGGGCAATGACGTTCTTTTGGGCGGCATCTACCAGACCTACATCAAAGAGGCTGTGGCTGTCGACGATCTGACTGTCAAAATCAGCTTCAATGCCCCCTCCCCTCGTTTCCACGATGAGGTTGTGGTGGCCAAGGGCGATTCGGCCTTTTTCATCGTCCCCAAGCACATTTGGGATGGCCAGAATTGGTCCGAGTACACTGCCTTCAACGACGGTGCAGGCCCTGTGACCACCAGCCCCTGGCGTTATTCCTTCGCTGACGACACCCGCCGCATCATCGACCGGGTGAAGACTTGCGACGATTGGTGGGCCTGCCGCACCGGTTTCGCACCCCTGCCCGAAGTCGAACGCTTTACACAGATCGTCATTGCTGATCAGCAGGCCCAGGCCACCGCGTTGATCCGCAATGAGATCGACCAGACCCACGACCTGCGCGTCGATCTGATTGAGAAAATCTTGCAGGACAATCCGGATGCGACCACCTGGACCGGTCGTGAAGGTCCCTACGGTATGGTATCCTGGTGGCCTACCGCGCTGCATCTGAGCAATACCGACAAGCATTTCAGTAAGTCGGAAGTGCGCTGGGCCGTCAACCGTTACATCGACCGAGACAAACTGATCGACTTCGCCTTTGCAGGCAACGGTCAGAAATCGGTCTGGCCCTTCCCGCCATTCAAGGGTCTCCAGGCCTCCATCGACAACCTGGCCGACCTGGAAGCCGAGTATCAGCCGGACCTGTACGATCCCGCGGATGGCGACGCCCGCCTGACCGCGGCTGGCTACACCAAAAATTCTGATGGCATCTGGGCCGACGCTGACGGCGATACCATCAAGTGCTACATCCAAAGCCTGCCCCACTTCTCGGACCTGGGACCGGTGTTGGTCGAGATGCTCAAACAAGGCGGCATTGATACGACCTTCTCCGTACCGCCGGATACGGGCGCGATTCTGGCGTCGGGCGACTACACCTGCGGTATGTGGGGTCATAACGGCGCGATGTCGGGCAATATCTACCGCACATTGCGACTCTACACCACCGGCGATCCGGGCAACTGGTTCCAGTACTCCAATCCGGAGTTCGACGCTATCGTGGAAGAGTTGGCTGTGACAGCCGACGAGGCCAAAGTGCGCGAACTGGAACATGCGGCTATGGATATCTGGCTGCGCGACCTGCCCGATGTCAATCTGGCCCAGTTCTACAACCGGACCGCCAACAACGGTCACTACTGGACCAATTGGCCTTCCACAGCCAGCGATGCTTATATGAACGGCATTCACATGCACACGGGTTTCCCGTATACGATGATGCAACTGAAGGCCACCAACGCCCCGTAAGGGATATGTGAAAACAGACCTGCCAGGTTTCCGAAAACCTGGCAGGTCTTCCTTACGCATCCAACCCCGCGTGACCCCAGGACCGTTGCCAAATTATGACTCTCGACTACTTATTGAAACGAATCTTCCAGTTTATCCTCATCGCGTTTCTGGCGGCGACCATCAACTTCTTCTTCCCGCGTATGTCCGGCCAGGACCCCATCCAGCAGAAGCTGATGCTGCTGCAAAGCCAGGGTGTCAACGTGTCCAGCGAGGAAGTGGCTGGCCTGATCGAAACTTATAACGCCAAGTTTGGTCTCGATCAACCCCTCTGGCGTCAATACATAAACTATCTGGGCAATATGGCGCGCTTCGACTTCGGCGTTTCCATCTCCAATTATCCCACCACCGTTGCCACTATGCTGAAACGGGCGATCCCCTGGACAGTAGGCCTTCTGCTGACGGCTACGCTGATCAGTTTTGCCATCGGCACAATTGTGGGCGCGCTGATGGCTTGGGGCAAGGCGCCTTTCTGGGTGCGCACGATCTTCCCGGCCTTCTTCACTTTCTCGGCTGTGCCCTTCTATCTGATGGGCATTATCCTGCTCTATATTTTTGCCTTCCAGTGGCCTATATTTCCTCTCTTTGGTGGCTATAGCACCCAGCGTATTCCAGAAGTAAGCTGGGGTTTTGCCATGGACGTGTTGCGCCATACGATTTTGCCCGCTTTTTCGATTGTGCTGGCTCAAATCGGTTTTTGGGCGTTGGGTATGCGTTCAATGATGGTGACTGTGCAGGGCGAAGATTATATATTGCAGGCCGAGGCCAAAGGCCTGAAGGATTCCCGCATCTTCTATCGCTATGCTATGCGCAACGCCATCCTGCCCCAGATCACCGGGCTGGCCCTCTCCTTGGGTACGACGATCTCCGGCGCGATTCTGGTGGAGATCGTCTTTAGCTATCCTGGCGTAGGCTCTGTGCTGCTGCAAGCCGTGCGTGGTTTTGACTGGTTTGTGATCCAGGGCGTCGTCTTCCTGGTCATTCTCTCTGTCGCTTTTACAATGCTGGTCATCGATCTGATCTACCCACTGCTGGATCCGCGTATCCACTATCGAACCGAGTAAAGTGTCGGTTGCAAAAGATTAGCAAGACGCGCGGCCAGGAAAATGACCACTTCCTGCAGGCTTGAAATCATCAACTTTTCTCATTGTCAGTTCTAAGGCAGATTCTCTATGGCAATACAATCGACAGCTATACTCGAAGCGCCGCCCCCATCGGCCAACCGGTTGCGGGATACCCTTCTCTATTTTCGGCGCAACCACGCGTTGATCGCAGGCTGCGCACTGCTCCTGCTCATCGTACTCTTTGTGGTGGTTGGATCGATTGTCACAGACCCGGACGATGCCCGCCCCCTTGCCTTTAGGCCCAGCCAACCGCCTTCCGCGGAGCATTGGCTGGGCACAGACCGGCTGGGCAAAGACATTCTGGCTGTGATGACCGAGGGTACGCCCCAGACCATTCGCATCGGTGTGACGGCTGGCACAATAGGCGTTCTCATCGGCACAATCCTCGCCTTTTTCAGCGGCTATTACGGCGGTATATTTGATACCATCACCCGATCAGCCGTGGACATTTTGCGTACTGTGCCCGCGTTGCTTGTGCTGATTATCATTGCCATTTCGGTTCCCGGTGATATGTCCGTGCTGGAGATGTCGCTGATTGTGGCCGCGCTGGCCTGGCTTGGCCCCACCCGCGTATTGCGTGCCCAAGTGCTGGTCATTCGCCAGCAACCCTATGTGGAGATGGCCCGGTTCAGCGGTCTGAGCGGCCCGGAGATTATCATCCGGGAGATGATCCCCAATCTGATGCCCTTTATTGTGGCGGTATACATCACTTCCATTTCCGGTGCTGTGCTCGCCTCTCTTGGCCTGGAAGCCATCGGACTCGGCCCCTTCGAGGCCAACACCCTGGGCATGACCATCTACTGGAATATCTGGTATGCCTCTCTAATCAACGGTTGGTGGTGGTGGTGGTCGCCGCCTATCGCTGTGATTGTCCTCCTTTTTGTTGGCCTTTTCCTCATCTCCCAGGGACTGGACGAATGGGCCAATCCACGCCTGAGAAAGCGCGTCTAATGGCACATTCATTGTCACAATCAAAATCCAACCGGTTTCAATCGAGCAACGCCGAACCCCTGCTCGAAATCAGAGATTTGCACGTCCACTACGAGACCGCGGATGGCGCGGTCAAAGCGGTAAGTGGTGTCAACCTGGCTCTGTACGAAGGGGAACGGCTGGCCCTGGTGGGCGAGTCCGGCTGCGGCAAGACGACCCTGGCCCTGGCGATTATGCGCCTGCTCAAGCCACCTGCGCGCATTGTGCAGGGGGAAATACTCCTGGCAGGGCGGGATCTGCTCAAACTGAACGAAGAAGAGATGCGTCTGGCCCGGCTGCAAGATGTGGCCCTCGTCACCCAGTCCGCTATGAACGCGCTCAACCCGGTTATGCGCATCGAAGACCAGATCATCGACGGCCTGGAAGATCACGGCTACGAAGAGACAAAAACAACCTTTCGCAAGCGCATCCAGTCCCTGTTGGAACACGTGGGGCTGAAAGCCAATGTGGCGCGTATGTTCCCCCACGAACTGAGCGGCGGGATGAAACAGCGCGTCGGTATGGCCACCGCTACGGCCTTGAATCCCAAGCTGATTGTCGCGGACGAGCCGACCAGTGCGCTGGATGTGGTGGTGCAGCGCCAGGTGATGACCACCCTGGGTCGTCTGCAGAAGGAGACCGGCGCGTCGGTTATCCTCGTCGGCCACGATATGGGGCTGATTGCTCAGTTTGCCGACAAAGTTGGGGTGATGTACGCTGGCAAGTTGGTCGAGCTTTCGCCCATCGAGCGCATTGTGGAGAAGCCACTCCACCCCTACGCCGATCTGCTTCTCCAGAGCGTGCCTACCCTGGATGGCAAACGGGACCGGCTGGTCAGCATCCCCGGCATGCCGCCCCGGTTGATCGATCTGCCCACGGGCTGCTACTTTGCGCCCCGTTGCCCCTCGGCCATGTCCCACTGTACGAATGTGACGCCCACTCTGCAACCCCACGATGGGCGCTATGTGGCCTGTCATCTCTACCACGACATCAATACAGGTGAACCCAGCACTACAGCCACGGCGGAGGTGAAGGCGTGAGCGCGATTTTGGAACTTCGCAACGTCTCGAAGGTATTCGGCGGCAGTTTTTTCGACAAGAATCGCACTGTTGCTGTGGAAGATGTCAGCTTCTCCATTCCTTCCGAAAGCCCCACAATGATTGCTGTGGCGGGCGAGAGCGGCAGTGGCAAGACAACCCTCTCCCGTCTGCTTCTCGGCGTTTCCCGGCCCAGCAGCGGAGAGGTGCTCTACAACGGCGCGGACCTCTCCTCCCTTTCCAAAGCGGGACGCAAGCAATTTCTGCTCGATGTCCAGCCCATCTATCAGGACCCCTTCGGCGTCTACAACCCCTTCTACAAAGCGGATCACCTGCTCTACGTCGCCATCAAAAAGTTCAAACTGGCGAACTCGGCCAAAGAGGCCCAGCAGATGATTGTCGATGCCCTGGAAACGGTGGGGATGCGCGCCGATGAGGTGTTAGGCCGTTTTCCCCACCAGTTGAGCGGTGGCCAGCGCCAGCGCATGATGGTGGCCCGTGCTCTGCTCCTGCGCCCCAAAGTGATCCTGGCCGACGAGCCGGTCTCGATGGTGGACGCTTCCCTGCGCGCCACCATTTTGGAAAGTCTGCGCTCCCTGAACCGGGACTTCGACATCTCGATTCTCTACGTCACCCACGACCTGACCACCGCCTATCAGATTTGTGATAGCATTCTGATTATGTATCGGGGCGCGGTGGTGGAGGCCGGTTCGGTGGAAGAAGTGATCCGCAAGCCCAAGCACCCCTACACCCAACTGCTGGTGGAGTCCATCCCCCAAATGAGCGCGGTGCGCAACTGGGAGCAGGACGAGGAGGGCGAAACAATGCTCTCCCTGGACGAATCCCGTCCCTCGGCTGGCTGCAAATTCGCCGACCGCTGCCCGCAAGTGATGGACAAGTGCTGGACCGATAAGCCGCCACTCTATCAGACGGATGACAGCCGGGTGGCCCGCTGCTTCCTCTACGAAGACGCGCCCAAACTGGAAGGTTCGGATGTGACGCCGATGCTGATAAGAGTGTAGCACTGCCCGCAACTCTCACACCGGTCTGCCAAGAAGTTCGACTTTTTCCGAAAAGTCGAACTTCTTTTGTTTCTCGAAATCGGTGGCAGCGAGAATGGAAATGATGTGATTTTCCGTCCGTTTCGTGCTACAATAGCCCAGTTGTTAACTGTCCAATCAATAACAGTACCCTCACAGATCACATAGACGAAGAAAAATTGCTTTTCTTTGTGTCTTCGTGCCTTTGTGGTTGCCTTGTGGTGGCTGTTCTGACAAGCGAAAGAGTCTTATGAGCGATACCCGAATTATTTACTCGATGCACAAAGTGGGCAAGACCTACCCGCCCCAAAACAAAGTCCTGCGCGACATCAGCCTCTCCTTCTACTACGGCGCCAAAATCGGCGTGCTGGGACTGAACGGCGCGGGCAAATCGACCCTCCTCAAAATTATGGCGGGTCTGATGGACGACGAGCACGAGGGCGAGACAAACCTCCTCGAAGGCTTCAGCCGGGGTTATCTGCCCCAGGAACCGGCGTTGGACGACTCCAAAACCGTGCGCCAGATTGTGGAAGAGGGTGCACAGGAGACCGTCGATGCCCTGCGCGAGTTCGACGAAATCAATATGCGCTTTGGCGAGGATTTGTCGCCCGAGGAGATGGGCGAACTGATCGAGCGCCAGGGCAAAGTGCAGGACAAACTGGACGCACTCAACGCCTGGGACCTGGACAGCCGTCTGGAACTGGCGATGGACGCGCTGCGTTGCCCGCCCCCGGATACCTCCGTGGCGATCCTCTCCGGCGGTGAGCGGCGTCGCGTCGCCCTGACCCGGCTGCTGTTGCAAAAGCCCGATATTCTGCTCCTGGACGAGCCGACCAACCATCTGGACGCGGAGTCTGTCGCCTGGCTGGAGCGCCATTTGCAGGAGTACGAGGGCACAGTCATCGCCATCACCCACGACCGCTACTTTTTGGACAATGTGGCTGGCTGGATTCTGGAACTGGACCGGGGCTACGGCATCCCCTGGAAGGGCAACTACACCTCCTGGCTGGACCAGAAGCAGCAGCGGCTGGCCCAGGAGGAGAAGGCCGAGAGCGCCCGCCAGAAGACCCTGCAACGGGAGTTGGCCTGGACAAAAATGTCCCAGCAGGCCCAGCAGACCAAACGCAAATCCCGCATCACCGCTTACAACGACCTGCTCTCTCAAGAGGTGGAGCGGGCGCGGGAAGAGCGGGAAATCTACATTCCACCCGGCCCCCGGCTGGGCGATGTGGTCATCCACGCCGAAGGGCTGGCCAAAGGCTACGGCGACCGGCTGCTCTACGAAAACGTGACCTTCGACGTGCCTGCTGGCGCAATTATCGGTATCATCGGCCCCAATGGCGCGGGCAAGACAACCCTCTTCCGAATGATCACCGGCGACGAGCAGCCCGACAGGGGCACAATGACCGTCGGTTCAACTGTGCAACTGGCCCACGTGGACCAGAGCCGGGACGATCTCGACCCGGACAAGACCGTCTGGCAGGAGATTTCTGAGGGCAACGAGCAGATGAAACTGGGCGATCGGATGGTGAACAGCCGGGCCTACGTCTCTCGTTTCACCTTCGGCGGCACAGATCAGCAGAAGAAAGTCGGCACACTCTCCGGCGGCGAGCGCAACCGGGTCCATCTGGCCAAGCTGCTCAAGAGCGGGGCAAACGTCATTCTATTGGATGAGCCGAGCAACGATCTGGACGTGAACACCCTGCGCGCGTTGGAAGATGCCCTGGAAACCTTTGCGGGCACCGCGCTGGTCATCTCCCATGACCGCTGGTTCCTGGACCGCATCGCCACCCACATCATCGCCTTTGAGGGGGAGAGCGAAGTGCGCTGGTTCCCTGGCAATTACAGCGAATACGAAGAAGACCGCCGCAAGCGTCTGGGGCCGGCCGCGGATCGACCGCATCGGTTGACCTATCGCAAGTTGAATCGAGCATAAGGACAGACGAAAGACGATGGACGGAGGACGAACTATCACGAAAGTTCGTCCTCCGTCCATCGTCTTTCGTCAACCAAAATAATGATCGCTCTCCACCTCGACAACGTATCCGTCACTTATATCGCCGTTCCCATCTTCACCGGCCTCTCCTGGGAAGTTCACGACGACCGCTGCGTGGGGTTGGTGGGGCCGAACGGCGCGGGCAAAAGTACCCTCCTGCGCCTGATGGCCGGGCGGCTGACCAGTGACAGCGGCTACATCAATCGCAAGAGCGGGCTGACCGTCGGCTATCTGCGCCAGGAGCCGGACTTTGCGGGCGGGCGCACCCTCTGGGAAGAGGCGATGACCGCTTCGGCAGAACTGGCCGGGGTGGAGGCCAAGCTGGACGCCTGCGAGAAACGGCTGGGCGACCCGGACGTCTACGGCGACGAGAAGAAGCTGGCGGCTGTGCTGGCCGACCAGGAGAAGCTGTTGGCCCACTACGCGGAACTGGGCGGCCCGGCCTACGAAGGCAAAGTCCGCTCTGTCCTGGCGAAACTGGGCTTTGGTGACGAGGCCAGCCTCTCCCTTCCCACCGATGTGCTGAGCGGCGGCCAGAAGAAGCTGCTGGGACTGGCAAAGCTGCTGATTGTGGAGCCGGACCTGCTCCTCCTCGACGAGCCAGACAATCATTTGGACCTGGCGGGCAAGACTTTTCTGGAAGAGCTGATTCGGGGCTACAAAGGGGGCGTCGTCATCGTCTCCCACGACCGCTATCTGCTCGATGTGGTGGCCGACGAAATCGCCGATTTGGAGGACGGGCGCATCAGCGTCTATCCCGGCAACTACTCGGAATTTGCCTTCGAGAAGAAGACCCGTCTCCTGCGCCAGCAGCAGATGTTCCAGATTCAGCAGCGGGAGATCAGCCGTCTGGAAGAGGCGGCCAAGCGGCTGCTGATTTGGGGGCGAACCTATGACAATCCTAAACTGATCATCCGGGGCAAGGCCATCCAGAAACGGATCGAGCGCATCGACCGCATTGACAAACCGGTGTTGGAACGGCGGCGCATGGGGCTGGACCTGGAAGGCTGGCGGGGCAGCAATAAAGTCTTAGAGATTCGGGATTTGGACAAAGTATTTCCCGCGTCCGACGGGATGGACGAGAAGATTGTCCTGGCCGGTCTGGAACTGCTCATCTGGCACGGGGAGCGGGTGGGGCTGGTCGGTCCCAACGGCGCGGGCAAGTCCGTACTCTTCCGCCTGCTGCTGGGCCAGGACGCACCCACCGGCGGCCAGATTGTCATCGGTCCCAGCGTGCGCACAGGCCACTACGCCCAGGAGCACGAAACTCTCGACTACAACGCCACACTCCTGGACAGTGTGCGCCGGGCCGCGCCCCTCACCGAATCGACAGCCGTGGCCCTGCTCACAAAATTCCTCTTCACCTACGTGCAGATTCGCTCCAAAGTCTCCACCCTTTCCGGCGGCGAGCGCAGCCGTCTGCAAATGGCCCTCCTCACCCTGACCGGGGCCAACTTCCTGCTCCTGGACGAACCGACCAATAATCTGGACATCGCCGCTGCGGAGGTGCTGGAAGAATCCCTCTCTGAATTCGAGGGAACGGTCTTTGTCATCTCCCACGACCGCTACTTCCTGGACCGGGTGGTCAGCCGCATCGTCGAACTGGACGACGGCGCACTGACCGACTATCCGGGGAATTATAGTGACTATCAGGCTGCAAAATCGTAGGTTGGGTTCTCCCGGCAGAGATTTTTTCTCAACGATTCCAATGTCCGCCGGGAGAACCCAACGGTTTTTCGAGTGTTCCGTCAACGCGGTCGAGTTGGGTTCTCCCGGCGGACACTAATTTGTAAATGATGTCGCCTTGCCGGGAGAACCCAACCTACAGCAGTTATCTCCAATCCCCAACCCCACCGGAGGACCCCCAATGTTCATCTACCCACTTCTCGCCCAGCGGGCCGCACAGAATAAACCGATCCGCGTCGGCATTATCGGCACAGGCAAATTCGGCGCGGGGCTGGTCGCTCAGATTTCCCAGATGCGGGGGATGGAAGTTTCCGTCATCGCCGACATCAATCTGGCCCACGCCCGCCACGCCTACACCAGCAGCCGGGTCCCCGCGGACGAAATCCGCGCCGTGGAAACTGTGGACGAAATGGAAGACGCCATCCGGGCCGGCAAGCCGACAGTCGTCGAAGACGGCCTGCTTCTGGCCGCGTCCGAATCGGTGGATGTGATTGTGGAGGCCACCGGCATCCCGGATGTGGGTGCAAAGATGGCCTGGCACGCACTCTCGGCCCGCAAGCACGTGGTTATGGTCAATGTGGAGGCGGATGTGACCGTCGGCGGGATTCTGCGCCGCCAGGCCGACGCCGCGGGTGTCGTCTATTCGATGGTGGACGGAGACCAGCCCGCCTGCACAATGCATATGATCGATTGGGCGCGCAGCCTGGGCTTCGAGATCGTGGCCGCGGGTCGGGGTACGATCCTCTACGCCGACGACCCGGACGGCACGCCGGATACAGTGCCCCAACGCTTCGGATTCAGCGAGGAGGTGCTGGAACGGCGTACCATCAACTTGAAAATGTTCAACTCTTTCCGGGACGGCACGAAGGCCCAGGTGGAGATGACGGCCCTGGCCAACGCGGCCGGTCTTGTCCCCGATGTGCGGGGAATGCACGAGCCGTCGGTCAATCTGGCCGAGATTCCCCAGCGCTTCAGCCTGCGGGGCGAGGGCGGGCTGCTTTCCCAGCGCGGGGTGGTGGAGCTTGCCAACAGCATCGCCGTCGATGGCAAAACGATGCTGCCCGACCCGTTGAAGATGGGTGTCTTTGCGGTCATCCGCACGGAGCATCCCTTCACCGCCGAGGACCTGACCGGCTATATTGGCAAAGTGGGGGGCGACGGCCACAACTTCCTGCTCCATCGCCCCTATCATCTGGTGGCGGTGGAAGCGCCCATCTCGATTGCCGCGGCGGTGCTGCTGGGCCAGCCCACCGGCTCCTGTGCGCCCACGCCCACAGCCGAGTGCATCACCGCGGCCAAGCGGGATTTGAAGGCCGGGGAAGTGCTGGACGGGGGCGGTGGCTATACGGTCAGCGGCCTGTGCGAGAAGGCGACGGTGGCCCGGGCCGAGAATCTGCTGCCCCTGGGCCTGTCCGGTGGCGCAGTGCTGAAACAGGACGTGGTAAAGGGCCAGGCCATCACCTATGGAATGGTGGAGATGAAGTCCGACTCCTTTGTTGCCAAGCTGCGGCGGATGCAGGACGAACTGGTTGGATAGGGGGTTGCGAAGAATAAAGTCTGGACAAAGTCCCCGGCACTTTCTGGCCGTTCGAGCGAGCAATCCGACTCTTTGCCTCGCCTGGAGGGGAAGTGCCGGGGACTTTTGGTGTCATCCCATCAGCCAGCGACTGCCCTTTGTGGCTCGCGCAGATTGAAGGCTGCAAAGAGGCCAACGGCAGAGAATCCGGCGATGCACAGGAAGACGATCTGATAGGCGTTGATGGTGAGCAATCCCCGGTCGAGGAAAATCTGAAGCAACACACCTGCCAGCGCGGTGCCAACTACCGCACCCGCAAAGCGGATCATACTATACAGGCCCGCGGCCACGCCCATCTGTTCTTCGGGAATCTGCTGCATGGCCGCGCTGTGCAGAGCAGCCAACATCAATCCCACGGCCAGCCCGTGTATAGTGAGCAGCGCGATAATCGGCCAAAGAGAGACTGTTTCGGGCAGACGGGCAAAAAGCGCGGCCACCACAATTTGGCCGATCAGTCCAGAGACGACAGGCCACCGGCTGCCCCATCGATCCGAAATCACCCCGCCAAAACGGACCATCAGCGCCATGCAGCCAGGATTGATCACCAGCATAAAACCCAGGGCTGAAGCGCTTAAGTTGTGGATGTCTACCAGATAGAGGGGGATCAGAAAGCTGATGCCTGACATCGCGAACATCCGGGCCGACGCGCTGATCGAGGCCAGTGTGAATATGCGGTTGCGAAAGACCGAGAGTGCTACGAATGGGTCTTTGCGACGGGTCTCCCAAACCACAAATGCGCTGGCCGCCACAAGGGTGGCGAGCAGCAGTCGCCAGTCTTGCAGGGACGGAACTCCGGTGATGGGGCGGCTGGAGAGATAAAAGAGAAGAGCGGTAGAGGCCAGCGCCAACAGGCAGACGCCTGTCCAGTCGAAGCTTCGGATAAAGCCCTTGCGCACGGTACTCAGACCCGCAGGCACGATTTTGTAAACGACCACAAATGCGATTGCACTCATGATAAGCGGTGGCGCAAAGGCCCCGCGCCAGCCCCACCCTGTCACCAGAAAGCCTGCCAGGAGCGGTCCAATGACGCCCGTCACCGGCCCCACCGAACTCCACGTGCCCATAGCCTTGCCCCGTTCGTCCGGGCTGAAAATGGTGGATATCAGCGCCATTCCCAGGGGCATTATGCCCGCGGTGCCAATGCCCTGCACCATTCGCCCGATCATCAGCCCGGCCAGCCCTGTGGCTGTGACGGTCATGGCTGTGCCGACCGCGAAGATGACAATCCCGGCCAGAAGCAGACGCCGCCGCCCGACCCCATCGCTGAGTCGCCCGTAGACCGGCATCAGAATCATAAAGGGCAGGGTAAAGGCCGTGGCGATCCAGGCGGTTGTATCTGCGGGAATCTGGAAGTCGTCGCGAATGATGGGCAGTGCGACCCGGCTCATGGAAGAGGCCATAGGCATAATGATATTGGGGATCATCAGGCCGATCAGAATGCGGCGGGCGGCTTCGGCGCTGATGCCCGTGCCGCTGCTGGCCGGGGTTTCAGCCCTTTTCGCAATTTCCGTCACATCAGTTGTTTTTCCCCGCAATCCGTTTCTGTTGCGATTCGTTGCAGTTGGGGAATGTGTCTTTGCCAGCGAAGTGGTGGATGCTTTCATCGAGGGTAGTGTCCTTGGCGGTTTGGCAGGCAGTTCGACGGTTCGCCGAATGTGCCCAAATTCCCTTATGATACTTGCATTTCTTCAAATAATCAATCGACAGTGGAAAATTGCCCCTTGCCAATGCTCGATGAACGATCTATAATTGGTTTGTAGGTTGCGTTCCCCCCCCCGGCGTTGCCTGCCACCTGATTGCCAGTATGGATTGATATTTCTGGCTTGGTGTCTTCTGTTCCACCTCTGTTGTCCATATGAATCCCCACCAGTGCGTGGCGCTTTTCAGCGTCCGCCAATCTTGTTGTATCACCACCAGTTAAGGGAGCGTAACCAAAATGAATGGTACTGAAGGAATTTCCCGTCGTTCGTTTTTGCGGTTGATGGGTGTGGGCGCTACGATGAGCGTTCTGGCCGCGTGTGCTGCGCCTGCGGCCCCCAGTGCGGCCCCGGCTGCCGGTGGCGAGGCCGCACCAGCCGCGGCTGTTGATGGAGGCAAGCTGGAGGTCTTCTCGTGGTGGACTGCCGGCGGTGAGGTTGAAGGTCTGAACAATATGTTCGCCATCTACGAGCGGGAACATCCCGATGTCGAGATCATCAATGCGGCCCTGGCAGCCCAAGGCGCGGGTCAGGGTGGCGAGATGAAGGCACTGCTCGAAACTCGCATGATTGGCGGCGACCCGCCTGAGACCTTCCAGGTCCATCTGGGCCGCGAGTTGATCGACAGCCATGTGGTCGCAGGTCGCATGGAACCACTGGACGACCTGTACGCCGAGGAAGGCTACGCCGATGTCTTCCCTGCTGACCTGATGAACGTCATCCTCTACGACGGCCATCCCTGGTCCGTGCCGGTCAACATTCACCGCTCGAACCTAATGTGGTACCGCCCGGCCAAGCTTGAGGCCATCGGTGCCAGCGCGCCGCCCGCCAGTTGGGATGAGTTCTTTGAGATGGCGGAAGCCCTAAAAGAACAGGGCATCCCGGGAATTTCGCTTTCCGGCTCCAACGGCAATGGACACACTATGGAATCCATCCTGCTGGCAGTCTATGGCGCGGATGGATGGCCCGGTCTGTTCGACGGTACCATTAGCTGGGCTGATGAGGGCGTCACCAGGGCCCTGGAGATCATGAACCGGCTCTACGATTACGCTCAGCCAGACTTCCTGAGCCAATCCGGCGTGGACGTGAATGATAATATGATCAACGACGACGGTCCGCTGCTGATGATCAGCGGCGACTGGTTGCACGGCTACTTCAAATCCAAAGAATTCACAGATTACAAGTGGGCGGCCAGCCCCGGCACGGACGGCATCTATCTGTTGTTGTCCGACTCCTTCGGCCTGCCTAAGGGTGTGAAGTACCGAGACAACGCGATCAACTGGCTGAAGGTTTGTGGTTCGAGAGAAGGTCAGGACGCGTTCAACCCGATCAAGGGTTCTATCCCAGCGCGCACGGATCTTGATCCGAGCTTGTACGACGAATATCAACTGTCGGCCGTCGAAGACTGGAAGACCAACATCCTGGTCGGCAGCCTCCAGCACGGCGCCGCGGCCAAGCAGAGCTTCCTGCTGGACTATAATCTGGCTCTCAACGATATGGTCGCTACCAGGGATGTGGCCTCGACCCAGGCGGCATTGGTGGTAGCTGCGGAGGAAGCAGCTTTTGGCCAATAGAACCGTTTCCGTTTCGGGGGAGCGCGGCCTGGCCGCCTCCCCCGCCCCTATTACCCGTAAGCGATGGCGGCGCTGGCTGCGCGGCGATATGGTGCTGGCCGTTTTGGTCCTGTTGCCCTCGATCATCGCGGTCGGCATCTTCATCTACGGGTTCATCGGCTGGACGTTCTACATCTCGGTGTCAGATTGGAAGACTTCGACACCCGACTTTACCTTTGTCGGGTTGAAGAACTGGACACGGCTGGTCAACGATTTCCGTTTCCAGATGGACCTGCGTAATCATCTCTACTATGCGATTGGCTTCATCAGCCAATGCATTGTCATTGGGTTTACGCTTGCCGTCCTTCTGGATCAGAAGATCAAGGGGGAGGCATTGTTCCGTACAATGTTTATCTTTCCCTTTGCCGTCAGTGGGATTGTCACCGGTGTGACCTGGCAGTGGCTGATGCAACCAGCGACCGGAATCAATCTGCTATTTGCCAAGATTGGCATGGGCTGGTTCCGGCCTACCTGGCATGCCAATATCGAATACGGCATCTGGGCGGTGTCGATCGCCGCTGCCTGGCAGTTCTCTGGCTATGTGATGGCTCTCTATCTGGCTGGGCTGCGGGGTATCCCTGCTGAACTGCGTGAGGCAGCCGCCATCGATGGGGCCGGAACCTGGGCCACCTATCGCTATATCATCATCCCACTGCTGATGCCGGTGACCTTCACTGTCTTTGTCCTGACTGGCATGAACTCGATCCGTATCTTCGATGTGGTGGCTGCTTTGGGCGGCCCTGGGCCGGGCAATTCCATCGACTCTCTGGCTCTCAATATGTTTCAGACCACATTCGGCGCCTACCGCTTCTCCTTGGGCGCGGCGATTGGCTCTGTGATGATGTTCCTGGCCATCTTCTTGGTGGTCCCATACCTGATGAGTATGTCACGGGAGACTGAGCGATGAACCTTCAACGGATCTGGACCCGTGGCGCCATCTATCTGGTGTTGGCGGCCTTCGCTCTCTACTATGCCATGCCCATCTATGTTCTGATCATCACCGGGTTGAAGCCCTTCAAGGATGTCAGCATGATGCGGATGTGGGAACTGCCGAAAGGTATCTACTTCGACAGTTTTACTACGGCTTGGGGGTTGGTCTCGCCCAACTTCCGAACCAGTGTGATGATCACCATTCCCGCCGCCCTCATCTCGTCGATGATCGGCTCTATCAACGGCTATGTCTTTGCCAAATGGCGTTTCAAGGGCGCGGACACCCTCTTCATCCTGTTTCTGGTGGGAATGTTCCTGCCCTATCAGGGCATCCTCATTCCCCTCGTGCTGACCCTGCAAAAACTGGGTTTGTATGGAACCCTTGCCGGGTTGATTATGACTCACGTCATCTTCGGTATCCCGATCACGGCCCTGCTCTTCCGTGGGTACTATTCCGGGATCCCCAATGAGCTAATGGACGCTGGCAAGATCGACGGCTGCGGCTTCTTCGGTCTCTACCGCTATATTCTGCTGCCCATCTCCATGCCGGCCTTTGCTGTGGTGCTGCTTTGGCAGTTCACTACTATCTGGAATGACTACCTGATCGGTCTCGTCGTGCTTAGCAACCCGGTGCGGGCACCGGTGATGGTGGCGGTGAAGAACACAGCAGGCAGTTTTTCGGTGGACTGGAATGTGCAGATGGCAGCCGCGCTCATCGCTGCGGCACCGACTGTCATCGTCTATCTGGCGCTGGGCAAGCTCTTCATGCGCGGTCTGCTGGCCGGCGCGTTGAAGGGATAAACGGGCGGGGATTGTTTTCTGCCGATCGAAGACTTCTGTTAGAAAAGTGAAGCGTAAACCGTGAGAGTACCGATCTTTTTCACGTTTTACGCTTCACATTTTTAAGGGTACGATAGATAAAGCTACATACTGATATCCCATTACTTCAGAAAGGACACCCCCAATGAACTATCGACGCATGGGCCGCACGGGCCTGAAAGTTTCCGAAATCTGCCTGGGCACAATGACCTTCGGCCACGGCACAGATGAAGCCGAATCCAAACGGATGGTCGATTTGGCCTTTGACGCGGGCGTCAATTTCTTCGACACAGCAGACGGCTACGGAGACGGTCAATCCGAGGTTCTGCTGGGTAAGGCACTGAAGGGACGGCGTCGGGATGCAGTCGTTGCCACCAAATTCTTCAACCCAATGGGCACAGGCGTCAACGACTCCGGGATGAGCCGGGCGCGCATCTTCAATGCCATCGACGACAGTCTGCGTCGTCTGGATATGGATCACGTGGACATCTACTACATCCACCACGTGGACACCCAGACACCCCTGGACGAGATGCTGCGCGCCCTGGACGATCTGGTCCGAATGGGCAAAGTGCGCTATCTGGCCTGTAGCAACTACGAAGCCTGGCGGCTGATGGAGGCAATGTGGATCAGCGACAGCCACGACTGGGCGCGCTTTGAATGTTACCAGCCCCAGTACAGCCTCGTCGTGCGGGACATCGAGGAGGAGATTATCCCCGTCTGCCAGTTGAAGGGATTGGGCGTCTGCATCTGGTCACCCCTGGCTGGTGGCTTTCTGACGGGCAAGTATCAGCCCGGCCAGCGCAGTGTGGCCGGGAGCCGTTCCGACGAGGGATGGGCCTATCCCGAACGCTACTTTGCGGAAAGTGCCGATGACTCCCTGGCTGTGCTGCTGGATGTTGCGAAGGAACTGGGCCGCAGTCCCGCCCAGGTGGCCCTCCGTTGGAGTCTGGAGCAGCCTGCCATCACCAGCGCCATCATCGGCGCACGCACAGTGGAGCAGGCCCGGGACAACTTCTTGGCTGGGGGCTGGCAGCTTCCCGCCGACGCGCTGGCCCGGCTCAACGAAGTCTCCCAACAGCCTGCCCGCTATCCCAGAGCGATGGAAGCCAATATGCACGAGCGGCGTAACAGCGCTGTGAGGATGCCAAAGTTGTAGGAAATGGCAGGCAGCAACAGGCAATGGGATGATGAGAAAATGGGGCAGATACGGCCCTCCCTCGTCATTCCATCATCCTTTTCTTCAATCGCATTTCACTTGCATCTGTGCTATACTTTCTCCAACGACCCATTTCCCCAATTTAGCAGGAGACATCAATGGCCGTTCAGACCAAAACCCCCAACTACAAAGTGATCGGAACCCGTCCCATCCGCCACGACGGGACGGACAAAGTGACCGGTGCGGCCCGCTACGGCGCGGATACCCAACTGCCCGGCCTGCTCTATGGCAAGATTTTGCGCAGCCCCCACGCCCATGCCCGCATTCTCTCTATCGATACCAGCAAAGCCGAAGCACTCCCCGGCGTCACTGCTGTTGTCACCAGCAAAGACCTGGCCCCTGCCGAGGACAAAGTGCAGGAGATGGGCGAGGATGTGACCAATCTGATGTATCTGAGCGCCAATATTCTGGCCCAGGACAAAGTCCTCTACCACGGACACGCCGTCGCTGCGGTGGCGGCCCACAGTGTCCACGTAGCCGAAGAGGCCCTCAAACTTATCGAAGTTGAATACGAACTGCTGCCCCCGGTGCTGGATGCCTACGAAGCTGCCCAGCCCGGCGCACCGATCCTCTTGCCCGGTCTGCGCACCACTTCTCTGGGCGAAAAGGGCGACAAACAAACAAATGTGGCTTCCCTGCTCCGCCACGAACGGGGCGATTTGGAAGCTGGCTTTGCTGCCGCCGATGCAATTGTCGAGCGGGAATTCCGCACTGCGATGGTCCACCAGGGCTACATCGAACCCCAGGCATCCACAGCCATCTGGAAGACCGACGACCACATCGACATCTGGACCAGCACCCAGGGCGCATTTCAGATTCGGGATTCAGTGGTCGAGCTTTTGCACGTGCCCATCTCCCAGGTCCGGGTGACGCCTACAGAAATTGGTGGCGGTTTCGGTGGCAAATTCACGCCCTACACCGACATTCCCGCCGCGCTGCTCTCCCGCAAGAGCCGGCACCGCCCGGTCAAAATTGTGATGACCCGCACGGAGGTGTTGCAGGCTACCGGTCCCACCTCCGGCTCCTTCATCCGGGTCAAAATGGGTGCGAAAAAGGATGGCACAATCACCGCAGCCCAGGCCGAGCTTTACTACGAGGCCGGGGCCTATCCTGGCTCGCCCGTGGGCGCGGGTGCAGGTGTGATTCTCTCTCCCTATAAGCTGGACAACCTGCGCATCGACGGCTACGACGTAGTGGTCAACCGTCCCCAGACCGGTGCCTATCGTGCGCCGGGTGGCACAAACGCCGCCTTTGCCTCCGAGACAGTTATCGACGAACTGGCCGAGAAGTTGGGCCTGGACCCGCTGGAGTTCCGCCACAAGAACGCGGCCAAAGAAGGCGACCGCCGACCCGATGGCCCTATCTTCCAGCGCATTGGCTATGCCGAGACGGTGGAAGCTGCCATCGACCACCCCCACTATTCGGCTGTCAAAGGCAAGAAGCATGGGCGGGGTGTGGCCTCCGGTTTCTGGTTCAACGGGGCTGGCCCCAGCAGTGTGTCCGCCAATGTGAATTCCGACGGCACGGTCAATCTGATCGAAGGCTCAACGGACATCGGCGGCAGCCGTGCCAGCGCCTCGATGATGCTGGCCGAAACTCTGGGCATCCCCGCCGAGGATGTGCATCCTCAGGTGGTGGATACGGATTCCATCGGCTACACCGGCGGAACCGGCGGCAGCAGCGTCACCCACAAAATCGGCATCACCACCCACCAGTTGGGGCTGGAATTGCGGGCCAAAATGGCCGAGCAACTGGCCGGTCTGTGGGAAGTGGATACAGAATCCATCAGCTTTGATAGCGGCGTTTTCAGTTCCAACGGCCACAGCTTGGGCTTCAAGGAAGCGGCAGGGAAGCTGGCTGCTTCTAACCCGCCTCCGTCGGCTTTTGTATCTATGCGCACCACCGGCGCTGGGCCGGGCTTTGCCACCCACATTGTGGACGTGGAAGTGGACGAGGAGACGGGCAAAGTGCAGATTCTGCGCTATACCGCCATTCAGGATGTGGGCAATGCCATCCACCCCAGCTATGTGGAAGGACAGATTCAGGGCGGCGCGGTCCAGGGCATCGGCTGGGCGCTGAATGAGGAATACATCTACGACAAGGACGGCCATCTGCTCAATTCCAGCCTGCTGGACTATCGGATGCCCACCGCGCTGGACCTGCCGATGATTGAGACTGTGATGGTCAAAGTTCCGAATCCCAACCATCCCTTTGGCGTGCGCGGTGTGGGCGAAGTGCCGATTGTCCCGCCTGCCGCGGCCATCGCCAACGCCATCTACGACGCCACGGGCGTGCGTATGACCGAACTGCCTATGTCACCGGCTCGCTTGCTGGAGAAGTTGTGGGAGAAGCAGGCATAAGGTCTCTCGTCGGTATCAGAGAAAGGGCCGGGTGATGAATTTCATCACCCGGCCCTTTCTCTTTTTATGCGGGTATTTCATATCCGTGTCTGCCCATCGCCTCGGCCAGAAAGTCGAAGTAGTGTTGTCCTTCGTCGTCGCGCCAGCGGCCCACTGCATCAGCGCGCACGGGGATACGGGCCAATGGGTAACCCAGAAATGCTTCCAGCCGGGCAAGTGTGCCCGCTTGGTCCAGCACAAAATCTTCCATACGAACTTCCAACCAGTGGGCCGGTTTGGGTGTGGCCTGCACCAGCTTGTCCTGATAGAGCCATGAAATCGCGCGCCGCTCCCGCTCGTTATCCGTGGCTGGATATTCAATGCCAAAGTCGGCCAGGTCATCGGTCTTGTGTCGGGCCAGGATGCTGTCACATGGATTGCGTACCCAGAAAATGTAGCGAATGTCCGGGAACATCCGCACAATCCAGGGGAAGGCGAGGGTCGTTTCGGGGATTTTCCAGCCTTTGCGGGGTGCAGACGCGGCCAAGACGCTGTGCAGATAGCCGTGGATCAGCTCCGTAAATTCATCGGGAATCGGCATTGTGTGCAGCGCGGAGAAGTCCCACTCCAGCCCGCCCAGCCACTTTACGTGCCGGGCCAACACCCGGCAGGCGTCGTACATCTGCCCCGGCGGGATCAGATCGCTGGAACGGTTGATGGGCGTGCCCATAAAGACGCCACTGGCCAGCAGGGTTTGGGACATGGCCCGGGTCGCGCCGTGGCCGCGACCGATGATTGTGACGTGAGGCATGGGCGGGATGATCCTTTGCAGATGGGAAGGATGGCAGCCGAAATGTGAAACGTAAAACGTGAGATCGTTCGAACGATCTCACGTTTTACGTTTCATACTTTTATGGCGAGATGTGGCTCGCGTTAGCTGGGCACGCTCTCTACCGACCCGCCTTCATACGAGCGAATCGCGGCTTCGATAATTTCCTGCACGGCCAGCCCCTCTTTGCCCGATGCTTCGATTTCGTCCGGAGCCACGCCCGCGTCCACCTGTTCGATCCAGCGGTTGATGCGGTTGGTGAAGGTTGCGCCAAAGCCGCTCAGCCCGCCCATAATGCTGTTGCGGATGACAGTCAGTTCGTCGCTGCGCCGGGGGTAGAGGGTCAATTCCTCGTAGAGATTGTCCAGCACAAAGCGGCCTTCGGTCCCCATCACTTCGCAGCGTTCCAGGTTGTGGCGGGGATTGGTGTCATAGCTGCCGGTCAGGTGGCCGACGACGCCGTTGACAAATTCCAGATTGACCTGCACATTCGAGTAGCAGACCCGGCCCGGCGCGCGATTGAAAAAGGCGTGGACCCGTTTCACGTCACCGCAGAAGAAGCGCATAATGTCCAGGCTGTGGGGATGCAGGGCGCGGATGTGAAACCAGGGCGAGGATTCGTTGGGGTTGCCAATCCACATTGTCATATTAATGAGTAGGGGATCGCCCAGCTTGCCCTCGTCCATCCACTCTTTGGCTTTGGCAGCCGGGGGAACGAAGCGGTGGTTCAGGTTGACGCCGAAGGAGAGGCCCTTTTCCGCGGCCTTCGCCACCATCTGGCGCGCCTTCACAATATCGTTGGAGATGGGCTTCTCGCAGAGGACGTGCAGCCCGGCCTCGAAGGCTTCCATCACCGGGTCGAAGTGGTGGCCGCCGTTCTCCGGCCCGGCGGTGGTGACGCTCACCGCGTCCAGTTCCACATTTTTCACCAGATCTGCCACGCTGTAGAAAGCGGGCACGCCGTATTGGGCCGCGGCTTTGTCGGCTCGGGCCTTGTCCATATCACAGACCGCGGCCAGTGTGGCCTTATCGCTGGCTTTGTAGACGCCCGCGTGGGTGTTGCCGATGCCGCCCAGACCGATAATCGCAACGTTTAGCATTTGGGATTCCTCGAAGGAGAGTTTGATAGGGGTAGATACCTGTGAAGTGATTGTACAACTCCCCTGCGATTTCAACAATCTCCTTTTGAGGTAGCAGCCAAACTTTTTCTACGAATTGGCTAACCACGGAACACACGGAATACACGGAAAGGAAGTCAAGAGGAAGTTTTCCGTGTTTTCCATGTGTTCTGTGGTGATTTTCTTTACCGTAGGGTTATCGAAGATTCACAGGCTCTGAAAATTTCTCGGATCAAAATTCCTCGGCCAACAACGCCTGAATAATCGCTTCGGTTTCGGCGTAGCGTCCTTCGCCGATCTTCAGGTGGCGAATCTGACCGCTTTTGTCGATCAGGTACATAGCAGGCCAATAGCGGTTGTGATAGGCGCGCCAGGTGGCCCAGTCGTTGTCAATCGCTACGGGATAGGGCACATCCAGCCGTCGGATGGCCGCCTGCACGTTGTCCAGATTGTGTTCGCTCTGAAATTCCGGGGTGTGGACGCCGATGACAACCAGCCCGTCCTCGCTGTACTTACGATACCATTCCCTCACCGAGGGAATCACGTGGATGCAGTTGATTCAGCCGTAGGTCCAGAACTCGACGATCACCACCTGCCCCCGCAGATCGGCCAGCTTTAGCGGCTCGGAATTGAGCCAGGTTTCGTTGAATAGCTCCGGTGCTTCGCCCTGGGGCCGCAGCTTTGCCAGTAGTGCGGCCTGCTCCGGCGTGGCTGCACTGCTGCTGCTATTTTCGATTTCCGGGGCTGGCGCTGGCACTGTCGGCGTAATTGTCTGCCCGGCGCTTTGGGTAGCCCTGATTTCCACCACACGAGTTTGGATGGCCTCTACTGTAGCTGCCCGTTCTGCTTCGTCCTGTGCTGGTGCGGGTGCGGGTGCTACGCAGCCAGACAGAGCGAGTGCGTTGAGGACAAGCAGCAGAATGAGCGGAATGGATTGGTGAGTTTGCACAGGGATACTCCTTTGCCATTGAAAGTTGCCTGTCTTGAACTCTAGCCGGAGTGGGTTACAATGGCAGAACAAAACTATTACCGAAATCTTATCCGTAGCCCCACCCCAACGCGTGTAATGATTCGGCAAGATTTATGTGATAACCTGTGGTTTGTATCCGTGCAAATCCGTACATCCGTGACAATCCGTGTCCTTTTGTTTCCGGACACCAGAAGGAAGATTCAATGAGCAAAGCCAAAATTCTCGTCGTGGACGACGAACCCAGCATCGGCGAAGTCGTCAGCCTCTATCTGGCCCAGGAAGGCTACGACGTGAAAGTCGTGCGCGACGGCCAGTCTGCGCTGGATGCCATCGCCGCCTCCCCGCCGGACCTGCTGGTGCTGGACCTGATGCTGCCCAAAATCGACGGGCTGGAGATCACCCGCCGGGTGCGCGCCCACAGCAGCACGCCGATTATTATGCTCACCGCCCGCAAGGAAGAGACCGACCGCATCGTCGGCCTGGAGATGGGTGCGGACGATTACGTCGTCAAGCCTTTCAGCCCCCGGGAACTGGTGAGCCGGGTGAAGGCTGTCCTGCGGCGCACCCAAAACACCGGCCCGGTGGACGGCAGCAACCAACCCATCAGCTTCGGCGCGATTACCATCGATCCCCGCACCCGCCAGGTGATGGTCAACGGAGAGGAAGCAGCCCTGACTGTCAAGGAGTTCGACCTGCTCTGGGCCTTCGCCACCCACCCCCGTCAGGTCTTCAATCGGGACCAGTTGTTGGATCGGGTCTGGGGCATCACCGAATATGTGGACCCCAGCACCGTCACCGTCCACGTGCGCCGCCTGCGCGAGAAAATTGAGGCCGACCCCTCCAATCCGAAGCACATTCTGACGGTCTGGGGTGTGGGCTATCGTTTTGAGATGTGAAAAAGAGTATTGGGTATTAGATATTGGGTAGTGGTTGGCCGTATTCTCCACTACCCAATATCTAATACCCAATACCAAACCTTGCGAGACTGTTTCCATGCGTACAGCTTCTTTCCCTATCTCCCTCCCCCTCCGTTTTTTCCTCGGCGTTGTCGCCGCTGTGCTGATGGGGCTGGCCCTCTTCTTCGCAGTGATGAACCCGCCTATGGGCGAGATGCGGGCGATGGGCTGGTTTCTCTCTGTCACCGCGCTGATCTCCGTCGTCGCCGGCTACCTGCTCTATCGCCTGGGCTGGATCGACCGCGCGCCCCGGCTAAGCTGGATGCTGGCCGGCTCCTATGCTCTGGCCAGCGCGCTGACCTTCCTGAACGTCTATGTCACTGCCCGACTGATGTTCGCCAGCCAGCACGACCTGCAACTGGCGACGGTTCTGCTCATCTTTGCCGGTGTGATCGCAATGGCTCTGGGCTATTTCTTTTCCAGCGCGCTGACCGACCGCATCCAGGCCCTGAACCGGGCCGCGCATTCCATCGCCGCCGGAGAGTTGGATGTACAGGTGTCGGTGAATGGGCGTCACGAAGTGGCCCAACTGGCCGAGACCTTCAACGGAATGGCCGCCCGTTTATCTCAGGCCGCGGCCGCCCAGCGGGAAGCCGAACAACTGCGCCAGGAATTGCTGGCCTGGGTGGGCCACGACCTGCGCACGCCCCTTGCCTCCATCCGGGCGATTGTGGAAGCCCTGGCCGACGGCGTAGTCACCGACCCGGAGACCCAGCAGCGCTATCTCCTCACTGCCCAGCGGGACATCCAATCCCTCTCCGCCCTCATCGACGACCTCTTCGAGATGTCCCAGATCGGCGCGGGGGGGCTGCAATTGGACCGCCAGCCCGCCTCGCTGGCCGATCTGCTCTCGGATACGCTGGAAAGTTTCACAGCGCTGGCGTCGGCCAAAGGGGTGGCGCTGACCGGCAGCGCAGGCCCGGGGGTGGACCCGGTTTCGATGGATGTGCAGAAGATCGGGCGGGTGTTGGGCAATCTGATCGGCAACGGCATCCGCTACACACCCGCGGGCGGGTTGGTGCGGGTACAGGCCCAGCGGGTGGGCGAAAGTGTGTTGGTGGAGGTCATCGACAGCGGCGAGGGCATCCCCGCTGCCAGTCTGGGCCGGGTCTTCGATCAGTTCTACCGGGCCGAAGAGTCCCGCAACCGGGAGACCGGCGGTGCGGGGTTAGGGCTGGCAATTGCGAAGGGAATTGTAGCCGCCCACCGCGGGGAGATCGGCGTGGAGAGCGAACCGGGCGCGGGCGCGCGTTTCTGGTTTGTGTTGCCGCGGGGATAAACGTACATTGCGCGTTTTGTCTTGCAATGTACACCGATTGGCGCTATTCTGGATGGGCACAACGAATTCTTGTGGGAGTGTTCAGGAGATTGCTATGCAAGTCGAACGTCAATTCGTGGATGTGAAAGAGCGACAAATCCTCATTCAATTGCCCGCTTCTTTTCTCAACCGCCGGGTGGAGGTGATTGCCATCGCCCTGGATGAGGAACTGAGCAAACCCGCCAAGCGCCGCCGTCCTCACCCGGAGCTTGCAGGTAAAGGCCGCACACTGGGCGATCTGATCAGCCCGATTGTTGATGAGGCGGATTGGGAATGTCTGCAATGATTGTGCTGGACAGCCACATCTGGTTCTGGTGGGTCAATGGGGAGAATCGGCGACTGCCATCATTTATTCTGGCAGAGATTGAAGCCGCGCCTCGTGTGGGCGTCTCGCCGGTTTCCTGCTTTGAATTGGCCTTGGCACACCAGCGTGGCCGTCTTGAACTTTCATTGCCCATTCGGGATTGGTTTGCCTTGGCGTTGGCCGGTTCTGATGTGGAATTGTTGCCCCTGACACCGCTGATTTCCGCCCGCGCCGTTGAATTGCCAGATATTCACCGGGATCCTTTTGACCGTATCATTATTGCCACCGCGATTGAAATGGAGGCTCGTATTGCCAGCGTTGATGGATACTTTCCCCGGTATCCCGAATTGGACGGACGTTTGATTACTTCGTAACACTCCCCTCACTCTCAATCCGAATCGCCTGCATCACCCGCGCAATCTGCCGGTCGAATTTGTCGCTGTCCGTCTTCCAGCCGGTGAAGTCCCCGGCCAGCCGGTTTTTGATACGCAGCCCTTCCCCGCTGTATGCCGAACTGAACAGATGACCGTCCAGGTCCAGGGGGATGATGCGCCACACCTCCCCACCTTCCTTGCGCAGTTCCGTTTCCCGATGCAGGGCCAGATCGATCTCAAAGTTGACCCAATTGCTGCCCAGAGATTCCTTCGAGCAGCAGAGCAGGAATTTGTCGGTCAGACGGATGCCACTCTCGATATTGTGAGTGATGGGCACGCCCAGGCGAGCGTCTTTTTCATCCAGCCAGCAGCGCACACCCTTGCCCTGCAAAGTGTCGTGGAGACGCTGGGCAAAGGCCGCGTCCGCGTGGCTGTAGCTGATGAAGCAGGAGTAGAACTCGAAGGGTTTGGTTGTGAGCGCGTGCATATACTCAATGAAAATCTCCGGCACGCCGCAGCCGCGTAGGAAGATTTCTGGTATTTGGCCTTTGGATTTGTAGATTGTGTCGATGCCGATACTGGAAGGGCCGCGGTGGTGAACTGTTTCGAGCCGTCTGACTGCACTTAAGTCTGCATCGATAAAAGTTGTATTTGAGACAATTGCATCATCAAATATTGCGTTGTCAATTTCTACATTCCTGAAATTTGTACCATTCAGTACAGTACCGCTAAAGTCTGCACCTGATAGATTCGTTCGATAGAAACTTGCGAAGCTAATATCGGCATCAGTGAGATTCGTTCCGTGTAGATTCGCACGTTCGAAGCTCACCCCGCCAAGATCGGTGTCACTCATATCCGCATTTTGCAGATCGGAACTATTGAAATTGGCCCCCCAAAGGTCAGTGTGGTGTAGTGCTGTGTTTCTAGTATCAGCGTTGCGCAAGTCAATGTAACGAAGATAAATATGGCTGAGATCCGAATCGCTTAGATCAGGTCGTATCCCTGGGTTTTTCTTCCGCCACTGATTCCAAACCTCTACCCCTTGCTGTAGAATAGCCAAATGTTCTTCGTTTGCCATGCCATCTTCCTTTGCACTTACACGGGCACACTCCCGATTCCGGGAATCGACCACTACCAAACGCCAAGCCGCAGATCGCCCGGTCGATTCCCGGAATCAGCACCCCACAACGCGCTCAATCCAGCCGTCGCTGGTTGAGTAGCCGCCGCCGATAACTTCCACTCTGGCAGTCAGGTGATGGCGGCGTATCGAAACCAAGACGGCGGGTCTACGCTGGATGTGCTGTTTTCGCGTAGACCCGCTTTGGTTTCGATACGCCGGGATACAGCCCCCGGCTACTCAACCGGCGCTGGTCTTCATCCCAGATCCATCAAATTCGCCTGTAACTGCACCCGCTGACCGCGCAGTTCCTCCAGCTTCGCCTTCTCCCGGCTGACCACCTGCTCCGGCGCTTTGGCGAGGAAGCCCTCATTTGCCAGCAGCCCGTCGATGCGCGCGATCTGGCCGTCCACATTCGTCATCTCTTTTTCAAGCCGGTTGCGCTCGGCCTCCATATCCACCAGGCCGGCCAGGGGCAGATAGACGGTCACACCGCCCACGGCCAGGGCCACGGATTTGGCGGGGGCGGGCAGCTCGGCGGCGATCTGCAAAGTGTCGCCGTCGATTTTAGCCTGGCTTATCAGCAGGTCCGCATTGGCCTGGACCAGTGCCGCATATTCCCCGGCGGCAATCAGCGCGGCCACCCGGCGACCCGGCTCCACATTGTATTCGCTGCGGGCGTTGCGCACGGCCCGAATCATCTCCTGCAGTCGGCCAAAGTCCGCTTCCGCTTCGGCATCGGCCAGACCGGACGCGGCGGGCCAGCGACTGGTCATCAGCGCCTCGCCGGTTGCCGAGACACCGGGCAGATGGCTCCAGATGGCTTCGGTGACGAAGGGCATATAGGGGTGCATCAGGCGCATGGACTGTTCCAGCACATAGGCCAGCACCTGGCGGGTGGCCTGGGCTGCGTCCGCGTCGCTGCCGTAGAGCCGGTTCTTGGCCGCCTCGATGTACCAGTCGCAGTATTCACTCCAAACGAAGTCGTAGAGTTGGCGGCCCGCCTCGCCCAACTGCCAGTCGCCCACCAGCCGGGTCACGTTTTCGCGCACGTTTTCCAGACGGCTGAGAATCCAGCGGTCGGAAAGGTCCAGCGCCGCTGGATCGGGCAGGGCGTAAGTGACTGCGTGTCTGTCGTCGCTCTGGGCCAGTTCCATCTGCGCCTTTTCCAGATTCATCAGCACAAAGCGGGCCGCGTTCCAGATTTTGTTGGCGAAGTTGCGGTTGGCCTCGATACGGGTCAGGCTCAGCTTCATATCGTTGCCCGGTGTGCCGCCGGTGAGCAGGCTGAAGCGCAGGGCATCATTCCCATACTCGTGGATCAGGTCCAGCGGGTCCAGCACATTGCCCAGGCTTTTGCTCATCTTGCGCCCGGTTTCGTCCCGCACCAGCCCGTGGAGATAGACCGTGTGGAAGGGCACTTCGCCGGTGAAGTGCAGGCCGAGGGTAATCATCCGGGCCACCCAGAAGAAGAGGATGTCGTAGCCGGTTTCCAGCACAGAAGTCGGGTGATAGCGCTCCAAATCAGCGGTCTGCGCGGGCCAGCCCAGGGTGCTGAAGGGCCACAGACCGCTGCTGAACCAGGTGTCCAGCACGTCCGGGTCCTGCTCCAACGCCACGGGTTCGCCGTAGTGGGCGATGGCCTGCTCTTTGGCGTCGCTTTCGCTGCGGGCCGCGAACTGGTGGCCGTCCGGCCCATACCAGACGGGGATGCGGTGGCCCCACCAGAGCTGGCGGCTGATGCACCAGTCCCGGATGTTCTCCATCCAGTGATAGTAGACTTTGTCGAAGCGCTCCGGCACAATGCGGATTTTGCCCGAACGCACGGCTTCGACCGCTGGTTTGGCCAGAGGCTCCATCTTCACAAACCACTGGGTGCTGAGCAGAGGCTCGACGACCGTATGGCAGCGCTCGCAGTGGCCCACCTGATGGGGACGCATCTTCTCATCCACCACCAGCCCCGCGGCCCGCATATCCTCCCAGAGCTTCGTCCGGGCTTCAAAACGGTCCAACCCCGCGTAGGGGCCTGCCTCCGGGTTGAGGGTGGCATCTTTGTTCATTATATTGATGGCGGGCAGGTCGTGCCGCTTGCCGATTTCGTAGTCGTTGGGGTCATGGCCGGGGGTCACTTTGAGCGCGCCTGTGCCAAAGGCCGGGTCCACGTGCTCGTCGGCAATAATCGGAATCTCCCGCCCCAGAATCGGCACCAGCGCAGTCTTGCCCACCAGATGGGCGTAGCGCTCGTCCTCCGGGTGGACCGCCACCGCGGTGTCGCCCAGAATCGTCTCCGGGCGGGTGGTGCTGACCTCCAGATGGCCGCCCTCTTTGAGCGGGTAGCGGAAGGTGTAGAATTTGCCCTCCACCTCCTCGTGCTCCACTTCCAGATCGCTGATGGCGCTCTGGCAGCGGGGACACCAGTTGACCAGATAGTTGCCCCGGTAGATCAGCCCCTCTTCATAGAGGCGGATGAAGGCTTCCAGCACCGCATCGCTCAGCCCGTCGTCCAGGGTGAAGCGCTCCCGGCCCCAGTCTGTGGAGATGCCCATACGCCGCTGTTGCGCGGTGATGCGTCCGTGATATTCGTCTTTCCAGTCCCACACCTCCTGGACAAAGCGCGTCCGGCCCAGGTCGTGGCGGCTGACGCCCTGCTCGGCCAGCTTGCGCTCCACCACATTTTGGGTGGCGATGCCCGCGTGGTCCGTGCCGGGAACCCACAGCGTCGGTCGGCCCGCCATCCGGTTATAGCGGGTGAGCATATCTTCCACGCTGTTGGTGATGGCGTGGCCCAGATGGAGCGCGCCGGTCACATTGGGCGGCGGCATAGAGATGACGAAGGCGTCGGCGTCGGGATCAGCCAGCCCGCTCTCCATCTGCTGCTCCGGGTGGAAGAAGCCAGCCTCCTCCCACCAGGCGTAGAGCTTCTCCTCCCACTCTTTGGGGTTGTACGTCTTGGGCATTTCCTGTTGCGCTGCCATCTCTTTTACCTTTCAGAAAAAACGGACACGGATTTGCACGGATAAAAAGGCACAAAAAAAGTCGCTTCATCTCAAAGGACGAAGCGACTCCGCGGTGCCACCTTTGTTAGTGAACGGTTGTCATAGGTGACTAGCGCCGGTTGAGTAGGCTGCGGCAGTATGCAGCCGTATCGAAACCAAGCGGGTCAAACTGACATTAACTCGTAGACCCGCTCGCTTGATTTCGATACGCCTCAAAGACTCGGCACTCAATCAGCGCTCACTGATCTATCGGACCCATTCACTCTCTCAACGCGCTAACGGGCGGACCCGGACGGAAGCTACTCACTGTTCACTCCGCCAACCTTCCCGGCGACTTCTCCCCTGCGCCTGCGAACGCTTCTTTCAGCCGTGAAAGCGTCTCTCTGCCGCCCGCTGGGGGATACTGCTCCGGTGCATTGTCATTCGTTGCAAAGTCGTTGACTCTGCGTATGGAATTGGTCTAAAAGTATAGCGGGGAGGGTGGGGGGATGTCAATTTTGTACGGGCACGATATATCGTGCCCGTACAAAGTACAAAGATCAGCCCACCGTCGCTCGCTGTCGCAGGGACCGCACAACCGTCACCGCTACCGCCAGCAGTGTGGCTGGAATGACGACATAGAGCATTGCGTCGGCAAAGACGGATAGACGCACGTTGCGGGTAGCAGCCAGAATCAGATAGGCCGTGTAGGCGATGTAGTAGCCCAGGAGCAGCACGCCTTCCCAGCGGGAGATGCGGCTGCCCGTGAAAAAGAGGGGCAGGCAGATAGCCGCTACCGCCAGCATCACCGGAATGTCGATGGCGATGGATGATTCCGAGACAGCGATGCCACCGGCTGTAAAGAGACCACCGATACCCAGCACGCCCAGAATGTTGAAGATATTGCTGCCCACCACATTGCCGATGGCGATGTCTCGTTCACCCCGGATGCTGGCGATGACGGAGGTTGCGACTTCGGGCAGGGATGTGCCCGCGGCGACAATTGTCAGCCCAATCACCAGTTCGCTCACCCCCAGGCTCTCGGCAAAGGCGATTGCACCCTCCACCAGCCAACGGGAACCGATCGCCAGTGCGCCGAGTCCACCCGCGATCAGCAGCAGGTCGATGGGCCAGGTGCGCTTCTTGGCGGGCGAGCCACCAAAGGCTTCCCTATACTCGGCCTGCACCGCTTTGCTTTCCCGTCGGCTCTGGAAGATGGCAAACAGCACATAGGCGACCAAGCCCAACACGAGAATCAGACATTCTGCCAGGCTGAGGTTGGCGTCCTGGGCAAAGATCAGCACCAGGACGGAAAGCCCGATCATCAGCGGCACATCCCAGCGGATTAGCTGTTGTGCCACAACCAGAGGCGTAATCAGCGCAGAGACACCCAAAATGAAAAGCACATTGAAAATGTTGCTGCCCACCACATTCCCCACCATCAATTCGGGCTGATTGGCGAGGGCTGTCTGAATGCTCACCATCAACTCAGGCGAGCTGGTCCCAAAGGCGACGATCGTCAAGCCAACCACCAGGGGCGAAATGCCCGCGGCCACAGCCAATCGGGATGCGCCCCGCACTAAAAGCTCAGCGCCGCCGATCAATAGCAATAAACCCAGGACAAAATAGACAACGGTTGCCAATGGCATAAAGAGCGACTCTCCAGGTCAGGATGATTTGGATAAAACCGGGGCTTTACGCAAAGAACGCACAACAGTAACACCCACTGCCAGCAGGGTGAGGGGAATGACCACATAGAGCATTGCGTCGGCAAAGACGGAGAGGCGCACATTGCGGGTGGCGGAGAGAATCAGATAGGCTGTGTAGGCCACGTAATATCCCAGAAGCAGCAGCCCTTCCCAGCGGGAGAGACGGCTGCCCGTGAAAAAGAGGGGCAGACAGATGGCCGCCACAGCCACCATCACCGGAATGTCAACGGCCACGGCTGTCTCGGAGACGGCGATGCCGTTTTGGGTGAACAGCCCGCCGATGCCCAGCACCGCCAAAATGTTGAAGATATTGCTGCCCACCACATTGCCCACCGCGATATCCCGTTCGCCCCGGATGCTGGCGATGACGGAGGTGGCGACTTCGGGCAGGGATGTACCCGCGGCCACAATCGTCAGACCGATGACCATCTCACTCACCCCCAGGGCCTCGGCAAAGGCCACCGCGCCGTCCACCAGCCAGCGGGAACCCAGGGCCAGCCCGCCCAGTCCACCGGCCACCAGCAGCAGGTCTACGGGCCAGGTACGCTTGGCAGATTCGGGCGCACCGAAGGCTTTCTCATACTCGGCCTGCACAGCTTGGCTCTCCCGGCGGCTTTGGATGACTGTAAATGTCACATAAGTTATCAGCCCCAGGGCCAGAACCGTACATTCGCCCCGGCTGATGGACGAATCCTGCACGAAGACGAGGACGAGCAGAGAGAGGCCGATCATCAGCGGCACATCCCAGCGGATGAGCTGCTGGGCCACAATCAGCGGCGTCACCAATGCGGAGATGCCTAGAATGAGGAGCACATTGAAAATGTTGCTCCCCACGACATTGCCCACCATCAGCCCGGCTTGGCCGGAGAGCGCGGTCTGGATGCCCACCATCAGCTCCGGCGAACTGGTCCCAAACGCCACGACCGTCAGCCCAACCACCAGCGGGGAGATGCCCGCGGCCACCGCCAGCCGGGAAGCACCCCGCACCAGAATCTCTGCACCGCCGATCAACAGCACTAATCCCAGCACAAAATAGACAGTTGTTGCCAATTCCATCGGACCTGTAGCCTTTTCAGAAAATGCTGATTTTATCTTTCCGGGAGGAAGCCTGCCGCCGCGGTCAGTTCGTCTTCTTTGCGGCGGCGCCCCAGTACCCGCATCCGAATGCGGGTGGGATTGCCTGCGCCGTCCAGATCGATCTCGGCCTTGCGGGGCAGATAGACCGCTTCGCCCTCGCCTGAACTGAGCCGGGGCCAGAGGGAAAAGAAGACGACCTGCGCGGCTTCGTCGTAGACTGCTTCGCCAGAGGGCGTAATCTCCCCCGGTGTGTGGGGTTTGCCCTCGTAGTTTTTGCGCAGCCAACGGCCAATCCCCAGCCGCTTGTTATCGACGATCTGCACGCCCAGCAGCCGGTAGTTCTCCACAATCGCATCCACTTCCAACTTAATGCGTTCATCCGACGGGCTGGCCGGGCGAAAGCGGATTTCGATATTGTCCTTTTGCTGGAGCCAGACAGCCCGGAAGGGGACTGTGTAGGAGAGAATGTGTGTATCGCTCAAAAAGGAACTCCTTAATTCTGTGTGACTGCCAACGGGCGGATGCCCGGAAAAGTTGATGTGCTGGGGAAAATCGGTGTCCCCGTAAATATGACAGCGAATGATAGGATTGCGCGAATGGCTGTTTCGTCAGGGGTGTTTGGGGACATCCCATTATTGCCTCTACCGGCCAACTATTCGCGTACTCCTCCTATTCGTTGTCACTCTTCGTCGGCCAAACCGCCCAACGCAATACCCAATAGCCAATACCGATTTCCCCTGCCCCCATCACCCACGGCCCCCATCCCGGAACCAGCGGCTGGTTGTAGAGATTGGCCAGCGCGGGCAGAATCCACTGGAACTGGGCAAGCGGGAAATAGAGCGCGGCAACCGTCAACCCAAGCACAATCGCGCCAGCCACGCGGGTGGGCAACAGTGCGGCAATCGGCATCAGCAGCGCCAGAGCCAGACAGCCCGCCATCGCCCCAGTCTGCAAACGAAACTCCGGCGTCAGCAGCAGCCCTGGCGTCCACGCGGGGGGCAGCAGATTGAGCGTTGCCACCGTCGCCACCCCAAACATTCCCAGCCGCGCCACCAGCGGGTAGCCCACCTCTCGCCGCCAGGCGAACAGACTCAGGGCCACACTCACCGCCACCAGTGGCAGATAGAAGCCCTCCCGCCACAGCCCAATATCCCCCTGCTGCACCGGATAGAGAAACTTCACCAGCTCACCCAAATCCAGCCCAATCACCACCAGCCCCGCAGCCCGGTGGGGAATCCACGGCCCGAAATAGCCGACGAGGGCGAGGAGTGCAGAGAATGGGAGGAGGAAAATAGTGAATAGCGAATGGCGAATAGCGAATAGTGAAGTGTCGTCAGTGCCAGCGGTCGCACCGTCCACGTCGTCGGGTAGCGATACGCGATTCCGCATTCCCCATTCCGCATTCCCCATTCCTAACCCCTCCCCGCCCGTTCCAGGCGCAACCGCTGCCGTTCCTCGCCTTCGGCAAAGCGGCGGCGCTCCGCGTCGGTCTGCAATTCCAGACGGGGCACTTCCGTGGGGTGGCCGTTCTCATCCAGAGCCACATAAATAAAGTAGGCGCTGTTGGTATGGGTAATCTCGCCGGTGAGCAGATTCTCCGCCTCCACCCGCACTTGCACCTCCATCGACGTGCGCCCCACATACGTAATCCGTCCGCGCAGATTGAGCAGTTGGCCCAGGCGCACCGGCTCGTGAAAAGTCATACTGTCGATGGCGACGGTCACACTGGGCCGCCGCGCGTGACGGGCGGCCACAATCCCGCTGCACTCGTCGCACAGTTTCAGAATCACCCCGCCATGCACATTGCCCAGGCTGTTGGCGTGTTCCGGATTCATAAATTGGTTCAAAGAGGTCTCAGACTCACTGATCGGCTTGGCTGTCATTCTTCCCATCCCTGTTCAACCACAAAGGCACAAAGACACGAAGGAAAAGCGCTCTTCTTTGTGCCTTCGTGTCTTTGTGGTTAAGGTCCGTCCAAAGAGAGTATCATATCACAGCATTCCTGCCCATCCCCATTGACAAAGCGCCCCACGTGACGAAAGCCGTTCTTCTCATAGAAGCGGATGGCTCGGCGATTATCCGCCAGCACCCCGCCCCACAAAATCACCCGGCTGCGCCCAAAGCGGCGGGCAATCTCCCAAATCGCAGGCAGCAGTCGTGACCCCAGGCCCCGGTTCTGCCAGCCGTCCGCCAGCGTCGGCCCAAAGCGGCAGTCGGTTGCTGGGTCCAATGGGTAGTCGGTTTTCGCATAGCGAAGAATATCCCCACCCGTCAAATCAAAACTGAATTCCATCAGCCCCACAATCGATTCCTCTCCTTCGCCCAACGCCACCACCGCCAGCCGCAGCTTGTCAAAGCGGGCAATCGCATGGCACATTTCCAGCGCAGTGGCCCGGTCATAGCCCGAAAAAGTACTCAGGCGGCGGCTCTCGGCAGACAGCCCAGCCAGAAAGCGCGCCAACATCTCCACATCGCTGGGAATCAGTGGGCGCAAAATGATCTGTTCGCCCGTCGCCATCCAAAGTCGTGTGGCGAAATCCGCCGGATTCTGGGCCACCTCCGCTAGTGTAAGAGGGGGGTTCATTCTCGCTTCCTCATCTCGTGCCCATCGCTCCGCGTGGGCACACGCTTTGGACGCTCTGCGTCCCCCGCAGCACCCGCACGCCGAGCAGCGGACGCTGAGCGTCCCCCGAACGTTTCCACGCGGAGCGATGGGAACGAGTGAAAGCTACTCCATCGCCTTCGTGTAGGCAGCGATCAACTGCTGCGCGCTGCGCTCCCACGTGAATTTCCGCGCATTGACACTGCCCGCCTCCGCCAGCGCCTGCCGGTAGGCCCCATCCGTCGCCAGCCGGACAATCCCCGCTGCGATGCTCTCCACCGACTCTGCGTCCACATACAGCGCGCCGTCCCCGCCTGCTTCGGGCAGACAGGAGTTGTCCCCGGTCAGCACCGCCGCGCCGCAAGCCTGCGCTTCCAGAATCGGCAGACCAAACCCTTCGTATAGCGAAGGATAGGCGAAAAATTCCGCGGCGGAAAAGAGCGCGGGCAGGTCAGCGTCATCCACAAAGCCGGGGAAGACCACATCTGCTTCCAGGCCCAATTCCTGCACAGTCGCAAAAATCTCGTCGAAGAGCCAGCCTTTGCTGCCCCCGATCACCAGCCGGTGGGGCAGATCGGCTTCCTGGCGCGCGGCGTGGAATGCCCGGATCAGCCGGGCAAAGTTCTTGCGGGGCTGGAGTTTGCTCAGCCCCAGAATGAATGGACGGTCGCCGATGGCGTATTTTTCCCGCACCGCCTGCTGGCGGGTCAGGTCTGGCTCCGGCTGGAAGTGCTGCTGATCCACCGCGCCCTGCACAACGCTGAGATGTTCAGCGGGGATACCCCACAACTCCTGCAAATCCTCCGCGGTGTGCTGGCTGTCCGCAATCAGGTGGTCCGCCCGTTTCACCGAGCGGGGCACGACTCTGTTCAGATAGCGGTGCAGGCTGGGCATTGCCGCGTCCGGGTAGCGCAGGAAGGCCAGGTCGTGTACTGTCACCACTCGGCGGCGGGCGGAGGCTGGCGGCAGCACAAAATCCGTGGCGTGCAGCAGGTCCGCCCGCCCCCCCGTAAACCAGTCGGCGCGCGGGAAAGGCACATTCAGCCGGTGCCAGATGCGCACCAGATTGCGCTCGTTGAGGAAGGGAATCGTATGCAGAGGCAGGGGCGCGTCGTCCCGCTCGGCCTGGCTCACCTGCCCGGCCACAAAGAGGCGGATGTCGTAGCCCGGATTGGCCGCCAGTAGCGCCCGCACCTGGCCCCGGATAATGCGTCCGATCCCCGCGCTCTGACGGATGGCCGGGGTGTAGTCGATGAGGAGGGAAATTGGTTGAACGGGTGATTGGGTCATTGAGTGATTGGTGGTCAAGACCTGCCAGGTTTCAGAAAACCTGGCAGGTCTTTGTGTTTGCATCATTACGGAATTCTGGCTACAATCGACCTCGAAAATCTGTGCATTCTTTGGAATCGGGAGGCAATTCAATGGCAAATCCGGCACCGTTGGTTGCTGGCGTACACTACCACATCTACAATCGGGGCAACAATCGGGAGACCCTTTTTCGCTCGGAGGAGAACTATCGCTACTTTCTCAAATTGTATGCTGCGTATGTCGAACCGGTTGCCATCACATACGCCTATTGCCTGCTCCCCAACCATTTTCATCTGCACTTACGGGTGCGCACACCAGAGGAGCAGATTGAATGGTTAGAGAAGTTTGGCACGGAGGACATTTCACCGGAGCGGCTGCCCCTTTCACCCAGTCGCCAGCTTGGCAACCTCTTCAACGCCTACGCCAAAGCAGTCAACAAAGCCTTTGACCGCTCCGGCAGTCTCTTCCAAAAGCCCTTTCAGCGTATCCCCGTCACCGAGCAGCGCTATCTGCTGCACCTGATCTGCTACATTCACCGCAACCCCCAGCGCCACGGCCTTATCGACGACTTCACTCGCTGGCCCTATAGCTCCTACCGTTCGCTACTTTCTAGCCTGCCCACCCGCCTGGAGCGAGAAAGTGTGCTTGGGTGGTTTGGCGGGCAAGAGGGCTTTCGTAGCGCGCACCAGCACGACTGGTCCAGTGAGGGCGAGCGGCTTTTCTACGAAGCAGGGGACTACGACGCCTGAGACCTGCCAGGTTTAAGAAAACCTGGCAGGTCTTGCCCTACCCCGGCGGCCGCAGCAGATTGTCCAGAATTTCCTGCCGGTTGGTCACGTAGGCCAGGTCCAGGCAGCGCACCAGCAGCTCATTGGCATACAGGTATCTGTCCATAGCTGAATTTTCTGATATGTGTGGTGTGAGGAGTAATTCGGGCATGTGCATGATATCCCCCAAATTTTTGCCCAATGCCTTTGTCAGTCCGTACCAACCAACCTCATCACGAATGCTTACAGGTAAATTGAAATTGATTAGAGCAGTAGCATCTTCTTCACCAAATTCGGTGCAGAACGTCTGGATTTCAACGAAGTCTCGTAAGAATATGTATCGAGCGTCATTCAATTGAGAATTAGATTGAAGGATTCCACTGATTCGCCAGATACAGAATAGTAAGAAATGTACGCCAGTCTTTTGAGTAGTACTGTTGACTATACTTCGAATGCGCGTGTAGATAAATGCAAAAATTTCTGATATGTTGATGGATCGTGAGCGTGCAAGATCAGGTGTAAGAATAATATCAATATCGACATTGGATGTGAGAGGTACTGCAATATCTAGTGCCAAAGCAAGAGTTAAGTCAAGCGCGTTGGCAAAATTAGCATCCAAAATAAAGGCGAGATTAAGTGCTTGACGACGTAAGTGTAATAAAGCTTTGGCCCAATACTTGTGATCGATTTGGGTATTACTATTCTTACGATCCGGAAGTTCAAAAAACTGAGTTCGAATTTTGGAAAGCGAATAATCGAGTACGAGAATTAAATATGCTATCCGCAAAACGGATAACTGTGTGGCCTCAGAAACCCTTTCTTGCTGAATTTTTTCTCCTAACCAATCTAAATAGATAAACCATCTGTCATCAATATGTTCGGAAGTGGTTCTACGAATTTCTGACATCAACTCATCGGCGTTGTCTAACAGACTTCCTGAGAGCAGAATTACCTCTCGCCAGCGAACATCGATAAGGTGATTATCTATAAGCCTGTGGATAGTTCCCCTTGCTTCGTTCTCCACAATGTACCGGGCGGTGAAGTACTCCTGAAAACTCAGATGCGAGAAGGAGTGGATGTTGTGGGCGCGCTCCACCAGCACCCCATGTTGGGCTTCGATGGCATACAGAATGGCCTCGCCGTCAATTTCCTCCAACGGCGGCGCGCCGGGCAGATTGCTCAGATAACTACTGATGGCGTAGGCCAATTGTTTCGTCGTCCAGTAGAGTTGCCCTTTCTCGAAGGCGGGGGTGGCGATATGGGCAAACATCTGCTGCTTACGCTTGTGGGAGAGCTTCTCGTAGATTTTGTCCCGCTGAATCTGGCGGCTGCTGTCCCACTTGCGCAGGAGCGCGTCCAGCGCGTCCTCGTAGAGCTCAGCCCGTCGGGGCGGGAAGGATTGGGCGTCGTCGTAGTAGAGACAGAGCAGAGAGAGCAGCAGGGGCACGTTGCACAGCTCCGCCAGCCCCGCGTTCTCCGGTTTTTCTAGATCCGCGGCAAAGCTCTCATACTTCTGTTCTGCGTCACCAAACCACTTGCAGGCGTAGTCGAGAGACTGTTCACGGGTGAAATCGGCCATTTCCACGTCCCGCAGGCCGGAGAAGGCGTATTCGCTGGCAGCGACCCGGCAGGTGATGAGGGTCTGGTTTTTGTCATACTTTTTGGTGAAATCGCGGAGTTGCTGGGCGAGATGCGCCCGCTGTTCCCGCTCCTGGCGCACTTCGTCTAGCCCGTCGAAGAGGATCTGTCCGTTGCCATTTTCCAGCAGATGTTCCAGAAATTTATCCGCTTCGGGGAAGTGATGAACATCCAACTGATCAACAAGAAAGGGCAACAGTTCGTGATGTCTGCTGTTGGCCCATTCGTGCAAGGGCACAAAAAGGGGCAGTCGTTTCTTTGTAGGCGACCCCAAACGATTGGAAATAGAGGCAACAGCCACATTTTTTAGAAAAGTCGTTTTGCCCGCGCCCGGCTTGCCAAGAATGTATAGACTTTGGCCCTGATTGACCAGCCCCATCCCGTTGCGCCGTTCGCCCGTGTGCTGTGGCAGGTCGAAGCGTTCCACCTGCTTTTCCATCAACTCTCGCATATCAAAACGGCGGCGTGCACTGATCTGGTCCAGAATGTGGACGTCGGTGAAGACATCACCCAGGGGCACATCTTCGCTTTTGCCCAGCACCCGCAGCCGTCCGTAGTGGCGCAGGATGCTCTGGCCGTAGCTACGCAGCGCGTCGTCCCAGCGGGCGCGCTCGCGGCTGTCCTGCCATTTGCCGCCGATAGCTTTCAGGAAGGGCGTGGCGAAACTGTCCAGCAGCCAGGAGAGCGCGGAGGCTGGCAGATCGCCGCCGGCCATAAATTGGGAGAAGGGATCGGTCATTGGATTAGCCCCTTTCGACCATTTGTCCATTTATGTTCGCAGCGCCGTCTGCGGTCGGCGGTCTGCCGTCCGCTCTCGTTCCCCATTCCGCACTCACTTCCGCCGCCCCAGCCGGGCCACCACCCGCTGGAGTATGGACTGGGCCACCTCTTCTTTGCTCATCAGCGGCCAGTCGTCCCGCTCGCCGTTGCGCTCAAAGATCGTCACCCGATTGGTGTCCACGGCAAAGCCGCTGTCCGGCGCGGTCACGTCGTTGAGCACAATCATATCCATATTTTTGCGCTCCATCTTGCCGATCGCGTTTTCGTCTAGATCGTTCGTCTCCGCGGCAAAGCCGATGACCAGTTTGGGGTGTGCCCGCGCCTCGCCTCGCATTTCGCCCACAGCTTTGAGAATGTCCGGCGTCCGTTCCAGGGTGATAATCTGCTGGCCGGGCAGCTTTTTGATCTTCTGGTCCGCGCTGGTGGTGGGGCGATAGTCGGCCACGGCAGCCGCGCCGATGAGGACATCCGTGCCGGGCAGATGCTCCATCACCGCGTTGTACATCTGCTGGGCCGTGCGCACTGGGGCCAGTTCGATACCGCCGGGGGGTGTTACGGAAAGGGGCGAATGGATGAGAAGCGTATCCGCGCCCAAATCCCGTGCGGCCCGGGCCAGGGCCACGCCCATTTTGCCCGTCGAGTGGTTGCCCATAAAGCGCACCGGGTCGATGGGTTCCCGTGTGCCGCCCGCGGTGATGACCACCCGCACCCCGTCCAGAGGACCGCCCCGGCCCAGCACTTTGCACGCCACCTCAAAGACCTCCTCCGGCTCCACCACCCGGCCCGCGCCGTGCTCGCCGGAAGCCAGCCGCCCCTCTGCCGGGCCGACGAAATCGATGCCCCAGCCCCGCAGTTTGGCCACGTGCTCCTGGGTGGCCGGGTGATACCACATATTCGTCTCCATCGCCGGGGCAATGAGCATCGGCCCTTTGTAGCTGAGGGTGGTGATGCTGAGCAGGTCGTCGGCCATGCCCAGGGCCAGCCGGGCCAGGGTCTGCGCGGTGGCTGGGGCGATGATGAAAAGATCCGCGGCATGGGCCAGGGCCACGTGACCGATGCGCAGGCGGCCTGTGTCGCTCCAGCTATCGAAAATGTCCGTGTTCACCGGGCGCTGGGTGATGGCCTGGAAGGTGACGGGCGCGATAAATTTGGTGGCGGACGGGGTCATAATCACGTCCACCAGTGCGTTGGCCTGGGTGAGCCGGGAGGCCAGGGTCACCGATTTGTAGACAGCGATGCCGCCGCTGACGCCGAGAAGGATTCGTTTGCCGGAGAGGATGGGAGCCATTGGTGTGTCCGTTGAGAGTACTGCGTACTGCGTGCTGCATAAGCTAGTGCTGTATTCTCGATTTCGGCATCATCCCGACGGGTGATGATGAAAAGTGAAGCCATTGCCACTACTTACGCAGCACGCAGCACGCAGTACGGATTAGAGTTTTTCCCGATTCAATCTATACACCGCCCGCACCCCCGCCAGTGTCAGCCAGGGGTCGTAGGCGTCGATGGCCGGGGTGAGGGGGGCGATGGTGTGGCCGAGGCCGCCGGTGGCGATGACTTTGGCCGGGGTGGGCAGTTCGGCGCGGATGCGGGCCAGCAGCCCTTCCACCAGCCCCACGTAGCCGAAGACGAGACCGGACTGGATGGCGGGTACGGTGTCGTTGCCGATGGCCGTGGGCGGTGCGGTCAGTTCGACGGCGGGCAGGGCGCTGGCCTTTTCGATGAGCGCGTTGGTGACAGTGCCCAGACCCGGCGCGATGGCCCCGCCCAGAAATATCCCCGCGGCGTTGACGACGTTGAAAGTCGTGGCCGTGCCGAAGTCCACGGCGATGCCCGCGCCCGCAGCCCCTGCGCCCGCAACCCCTGCGGCCCCCGCGGCCTGGTGGACAGCCACCGCATCGACAATGCGATCCGTGCCCACCCGTTCGGGACGGGCCACGCCGATTTCAATGCCGAAATTCAGCCCGTGGCGGATGACCAGCGGGGCGCGGCCCAGCAGCCCTTCCAACATCCGCACCCAGACATCCGTCAACGGCGCGACGACGCTGACAATCGCCGCGTCCCGAAAGTCTCCGGCACTAAAATCGCCCTCCTGCCAAAGCTGGCGCAGAAGTACCCGGTATTCGTCGCCCGTGCGGGTGCGATCCGTGGCGATGCGCCAACTGGCGACCGGCGCGCTGGGTCCGCCGCTGTCCAGGGGATAGGCGCAGATGACGATATTGCTGTTACCGATGTCGATGCAGAGAATCATAGCTGGATTGTACCGTCTGGCGTGGGGAAGTGCAAAGGGGAAGAATAGAACGCGGATGACGCGGAAACAACGGATTTGCGCGGATTAAAAAATCCGCGTCCATCCGCTCGATCCGCGTCATCCGCGTTCTATTTCTGTAAATTCTGTGCGAAGAGGCTGCTGCTCTGGAGAGTAGCGGCGATGTCGGGGCTGAGTTGGGGGATGAAGACCGCGTGGAGAAATTGTCCGGGGCTGACCGCTGCATTGGCGAGTTCGACCGCGCTTTCGACCGCGGAAACTGTGCCGGTGAAGAAACAGATGCCTTTGCCCGCCAGTCCGTCGGACAAGCGCAACTCCACCAGCGCTACTTCCGCACCCTTCAATCCCGCGTCCGCGGCGTGGATGGCGCTGGCTGCGCCGCGGCATTCTACAATCCCCAGCCCGTCGGCGATGGGTTGACGCTTTCCGAGCAATGCGGAAACGACGCCGGGATGGACGGCAGGCAGCAACACTTCGTCCAACAGACTGCCCGCTGCGACCTCTCGCCCGGCTGCGGCTGCCTCTTCCACTTCGGCCACGCCCCCGCTGAGCAGGACCAGCAGACGGCCCGGCTGCACTGTGCCCGCGACGATACGGGTGACGGGCGCGCGCTTCGCCATCGCATCCGCGGCCAGATAGCCCGCGGCAATGCTCTCAAATTCGAGCAGGGCCAGGGCAGGCGAGTGTTGTAGGGGGTGATCCATTCGGATATCCATTGTTTTGGGAAGAACAAAGTCGTCAGTGAGCAGTAATCAATTGGTGTTGAGCCGGTCGATTACTCTTCACTGGTCACTGCCAATTGGTTCCCCTGTGCGTCTTGCACATCATAAAAGCAGCGATCTGGATTCGTGTACTTGCGCAGCCAGCCCAGCAGTTCCGGGTCGGCCATTTTGCCCCAAACGGTGACTGTGTAGGGCGTCTGATCGAGCAGCCATTTCACGTCCGGCCAGGAGGTCAGAAGATGCCAGGCGTGGAAGCAGAGAGTCACCGGGCCGCGCACCGGGCGCACCAATTCCCACATCTCCGTCAGCATCTCCCGGCTGTAGCTCGTCCCGCCTTCGCTCACCCGCCAACCGGGCGAAAGAATGGCCTGGGGCAGATATTCTTTGTGTTGGGCCAGAAAAGTGGCCGGGTCGAAAATGACAGGTTCGCCGCCCGGCCCAACGAGCAGATCGGCGTTGACAATCAGCGGAATCTTTCCCTGGGCAGCGCGCTTGGCCTCCATCAGGCATTGCTCTACCACAGCAGGCGTCTTGAAGTCGAGTTTGGCCCCTTTGCCCGCGGCAACCGTTGCGTGTAGCCAATCGGTGAAGGGCAGGTCACTGGTGACGGCTGGTGGGTGGGCCATTATCACCTGACCGTTTTCTCCCAATGAAATGTCGCCTTCTACAAAATGGACGTCGGGATCGGCCAGCGCCGCTTCCAGTCTGGCCCGGTTATTGGCCCCGTGAACCCAGCCCACATCGCCGGGACGGGTTACGCCCAATTGGGCAAGCGGCTGCTGTAGAACTTCTGTGGCGGAAAGACGGGTGGCCATCTGTGGTTTGCCCTTCTCTAATCGCCGTTTTCAAAATAATGGCGAGCGGTAGCCGGGCTGGGTGGCGACCCGGCCCAATTCACCGGCCAATTGCCGGGTGTAACCGGTCAGCGCGTCCAGGGCTGCGGCGAAGTGGGCGAAGCGCAGATCGTCCTGGGGCAGGTCGGCCAGCAGCGCCACATCCCCTTCGTCGTCCAGGGCAAACCGGGCCAGACGCAGGCTCTGGTTCAGACGTAGCAGTGTTTCGTGTAGCGAAATTGAGCATTCCAGCTTGGGCCGGGGTGTCAGGGGGGAGACGGCGAAATGTAACCACTCCTCCGTCTGGGCCACGAAGAGATCGTACTCCTCTTCCCGTTCGTCGGCAAAGCTGGCCTGCCAGATGCCCGGCTCGACCTCCTCACAACTCCATTCGTAGCGGTCAAAGAATTCAGGGACTGTCATTTTTTACCACAAAGTCACAAAGACACGAAGAAAAGAAAGAAGGTGGGACGCTGATTTACGCAGATAGACGCTGATCAAGAGGCAAAAATCTGCGTTCTTCTGCGTTTATCAGCGTCCTATTCTCTTATTCGGCGTGTTTCATTTGGATGGGTCGGCATCTTACCAATTCGGTATGAGGAGTAGGCACGCCCACGTGCCGGTCGCAGCCGAGTCCACCCCCGCACGTGGGCGTGCTCACTCCTCTCTATTTGTAAAGATCATTTGACACGAAATGAACCACGCCTCTTATTCTATACAATCCGAAAGTGATCCACCATTGTACAGCGACGGATGCGGGAGAAAGTCAGGGCGGTGGTCAGCCCTTCGCCGGTGGGGCTGGCGATGGAGAAGCTGGTGTAGCCCTCGCCGCCGTAGCCCAGACCGGCCAGAGTCGGCCCGTTTTTCACGAAAATTGAGCAGTTGATCTCTCGGGCCATCCGGCTCAGGTTGTCGATGTTGCGGCTGTACATCGCGGCGGTGTGGCCGAAGCCGTGCTCCGCGGCCACGGCCAGGTCAATGGCCTCATCTGCATTCTCCACCCGCACCACCGGCAGCACAGGCATCAGTTGTTCGGTCCAGACCAGCGGATGCTCGGCGGGCACATCGACGACTATCAGCCGAAGTTCTGGCCCCGCCTCAATGCCGATCTCCCCCAGAATCTGCCAGGGATATTTGCCCACCCAGCGCTTGTTGGTCACGCCCGGTTTGCCCGGCGCGCCCATTTTGCTGAAGATGACCTTCTCCAACTGGGCCAGTTTGTACTTGGGCAGGAGCAGCGCGCTGTGGTTCTGCATCCCAGCCAGGAGTTCGTCGGCCACCGAGCGCACGACAAAGACTTCCTTCTCGTCGGAACAGATGACGTTATTGTCGAAGCTGGCTCCAAAGACGATCTGCCGGGCCGCCAGTCCGATGTCCGCGCTCTCGTCTACTACCACCGGCGGGTTGCCCGGCCCCGCGCAGATGGCCCGCTTGCCGCTCTGCATGGCCTGGCGCACCACCCCCGGACCACCCGTTACCATCAGAATACGCACGCCCGGATGCACCATCAACGCCTGCGCGCTCTCAATCGTCGCCGCTTCCGGTGCGGTGAGCAGGTCCGGCGGGCCACCCACAGCGGTGATGGCCCGATTGATACGGCGGATGGTCTCGTTGCAGACCCGGTTGGCTCCCGGGTGGACGTTGAAAACGACCGCGTTCCCCGCGCTGAGCATACTGATGGCGTTGTTGAAGATCGTCGAAGTGGGATTGGTAGAAGGGGTGATGGCGGCGATGACCCCGTAGGGCGCACGTTCGGTGAGGGTCAGCCCGTGATCGCCGCTGACCGCCTCGGCCTGCAAAATCTCCGGGCCAGGCGTGCGGTTGGCGACGAGCAGATTCTTCTGCTCTTTGTCTTCCGGTCGGCCCAGACCCGTCTCTTCGGCGGCCATGCGCCCCAACTCGGCCGCGTCCCGGCGGGCCACCCCGCGGATGGCCTCGACAATGCGTTTGCGGCTCTCCAGGCTCAGCTTGTCCAGGGCCAGGAAGGCGTGGCGTGCCGCTCCCACCGCGCCGTCGATGTCCGGGTAGAGGCCCAGGCGTTCGGGTTGGGGTCCCCGGAAAGGGGCGGGATCGGTTCGTCCGACGTGGCTGAGGTGGGGTGCGCGGGTCATTTTTTATACTTCTCCACGCCGCCCACTTCCCACGAATCCACAATCGCCATCACCACTGCATCCACCGGGCGGTTGTGGGTGGCCTCTGTCTGGCGGGCGCTGGAACCACCGGCGTAGAGGACGTATTCCCCCGCGCCCGCGCCCACCGCATCCACGGCGACGACGTACTCGCTCTGGACCTGCGCATCAATCGTTACGTTTTTGAGGATGAGCAGGCGGCTGCCTTCCAGATTCGGTTCCTTTTGGCTGGCGACGACTGTGCCGACGACAAGGGCGATTTTCATGCCTTTGCCTCTGCTTCAAAAATTGTATCGACCAATCCTTGCAACTTCGCCCCACCGCCGCTGAAAATCGGCTCGCCGTGGCCGCAGACGATAGTGTCGATCTCTTCGCCGTACTTCTTCGCCAGCTTCCAGATGGAGCGATGCGCGTTCTCCATATCCGGCGTGAAGAGGGGCAGCGGCGCGCCCAGCTTGCCCCCCCGGTTGTGGATGGCGTCCCCGGCGATGAGAATGCGCCGTTCTGGATGGAGCAAAGAGATGTGGCCCGGCGTGTGGCCCGGCGTGTGGATGATCGTAAAACCTTCGGGCAGTTTGTCCCCGTCCACGTGGGTGCGGTCCGGCGCAAGCGGCTCGACCCGAAACTGGGGGAAGAGTGTTGCCACAGCAAATAGCGGGCGCATCAATAAGCCCAGTGGCGTCTTGGCCGGTTTGCGCCGGTCGGGATGTTCCAGAAACTCTTTCTCAACCGTGTGGCAGATGACGGGCGCGCCTGTGGCCCGTTTCAGTGCTTTCAGGCTACCCGTATGGTCCGCATCCCCGTGGGTGACAATAATGCGCGCCACATCCGACGGTTGCAGGCCCAATTGGGCCACGCCCGCCAATATTTTTTCTGCGTTGCCCGGTGTCCCGGTGTCGATAATTGTCACGCCTTTGGCCCAACGCCACAGATAAACGTGGACGCCGACACCGGACTCTATTTCGTCCACATCCCACAGGTCTGGAACAATCTCTTGCATAGCTAAATGTCCTTAAAGCCGAAGCGCTGGCGGTAGAGTTCCTGGGAGCGGACAATCTCGGCTTTGGCGGCCTCGACCCCTTCCCAACCCACTACCTCCACGTGGCTCTGTTCCAAATCTTTGTAGACCTGAAAAAAGTGGCTGACTTCGTGCATAAAGTGCTGGGGAATGTCGTCGATGTCGTGATAGTCGCCGTGCAGAGGATCGTTTTCTGGCACGGCCAGAATTTTGTAGTCCTCTTCGCCTTTGTCCAGCATCCGAAAAATGCCGATGGGCCGACAGCGCACCACACAGCCGGGAAAGGTCGGCTCCGTCATCATCACCAGCACATCCAGGGGGTCGCCGTCCCCACAAAAGGTGCGGGGGATCAACCCGTAGTCGCCGGGGTAGTGCATGGACGAAAAGAGCACCCGGTCCAGAAAGATGACCCCGTGCTCTTTGTGGTATTCGTATTTGTTGCGGCTGCCTTTGGGGATTTCGATAATCGCGTAGATATTGTCCGGCGCGTTGGGGCCGGTATTGAGTTGTCGCCAGAGATTTTCCATAACGGCTCCTATGCCGGACTAGCCGAGGCGCGGCCCAGTGGCAGCACCTGGTCTACATTGTCGTGGGGGCGGGGGATCAGATGGACGCTGACGACCTCGCCCACTTTTTCCGCACCCCGTGCGCCCGCGTCCAGCGCAGCCTTCACAGCGGCCACATCGCCCCGGATGATGGCGGTCACATAGCCGCCGCCGATCTTCTCGTAGCCCACCAACTCGACACGGGCCGCCTTTACCATCGCGTCGCTGGCTTCCACCATCGCCGCAAAACCCTTCGTCTCAATCATTCCCAATGCGTCGGACATCATTTACCCCCATCGGTTTATCTACGGATCACTTTTTGTATACGATCTGACCAGGCTAGGGGGAGTAGATATTGGGTATTGGATATTTCGTTGGGACGATCCGGCGCATTCTCAACAAAATATCCAATACCCAATATCTACTATCTCCCCGTCATTCCTTCTATCGCTGCCACCGCGGCGCCATACCCGGCCATAATATCCCGCTCTTCTCCGCCCAGGTAGACCCGGCCAAAGCTGCCGAAGGCCCGCACTTCCAGAATGTTGATGTGGGCAGCTTTCTCGGCTTCGTTGGCGGCCAGGGCTGCATAGGCCGCAGGCGCCACTTCCATCACATAGAGGGTCTGGCCGGGGATGAGCATCTGGCCGTGGCGCATCCGGTTGATCAGTTGGGTTTGCAGTCCGTCCACATTGCGGATGATCTGGCTGCTCACCAGTTCCGGTTTCAGCCGGTCTTCTTCCACCAGGCCCAGCGCGTCCAGCACTGCCTGGCCCGCGGCCCGCACATCCGCCTGGCTGGGGCTGTGAATTTCCAGCAGGCCATACTGACGCTCCACCACCTGCATCCCCGGCTTCACATCCACCGCTTTGATGGCGATGTCAGTCAGCCGGTTGATCTCAATGCCTGGCGCGATTTCGATCCAGAGGCTGGCATCCCCGGCCAGGGGCAGAAAGCCCTGGGCTATCGTGCCCAAAAAGGCCGCGTGCTGGGGTTGCAGATTGTCCAGAAAGACGAAGGAGCGGAGTTCGACGGTTGTAGAGGTGGTCATTTGCTCTTTATCTGTGTGGGAAAAAAGTCATCAGTGATCAGTAAACAGTAATCAGTGGCTTGGTGACGCTCCACTGATTACTGTTTACTGATCACCGTTTACTGCTTCACCGCCGCCGCTTGACCACACCCAAATGGCGCAGCCTCGATCGGGGATGATCGATGGCCTCGCGCAGTTCGTCCACAGAGAGACCTGTGGCTTCTGCCAGCGCCATCATTGTGCCAAAGGATTCGTCGGTTAGGGCCAGGACGCACTCTCGTTCCTCTTCGCTTACTTTGTGGCCGATGAGCATTGCCTCCGGGTCTGCCAATAGCCGTTCCCGGCAGTCCGGGCATATCCAGGCGTGGCCGATGAGGATGAAATAGTCGCGTACCCGTTCAAACATCAATACGTGCCCCCGGTTGTCACCGGCTGGCTTGCCTTCTCACCGGTCAATTCTTGTAGTATTGTCACGCCTGCGCTCACGCCCAGACGGGTGGCCCCTGCGTCCAGCAGGGCCAGGGCAGCTTCGGCGTTGCGGATGCCGCCGGACGCCTTCACACCCATCTCCGGCCCAACCACCTGACGCATCAGGCGGATGTCCTCGACTGTCGCGCCGCCGCCGCTGAAACCAGTGGATGTCTTGACAAAATCGGCCCCAGCTTCGGCAGCCAGCGTGCAGGCCATGCGCTTCTCATTTTCGGTCAAAAGTGCGGTCTCGATAATCACCTTCACAATCACCGAAAGGGTGCGGTCACCACTGGTCGAGCGGGCCGCGTTGACGACCCCCCGGATATCCTCCCGCACGGCATCGTAGCGGCCATCTTTGAGCAAGCCGACATTGATGACCATATCCACTTCTTGCGCACCGGCGGCAATGGAGGCACTGGCTTCATAGGCTTTGACAGCCGAGAGCGTGGCCCCCAGGGGAAAGCCGATAACTGTACAGGTCCGAACCGGGCTGTCGGCCAGAATCTCAGCGGCCAACGCTACCCACGTGGGGTTGACGCAGACGCTGGCAAAGGTGTATTTGAGTGCTTCGCTGCACAGTTGGCGAATCTCCGCTTCGGTCGTCGCGGGTTTCAGAGCCGTGTGATCGATGCGCGCCGCCACATCCTCTGGCGAGTGATGGGTACGACGGTTGGCGTCCATTCTGCACTTCCTTTGTGTAAGACTGTCTTTGTGTAAGACGGTATGTGATAGCCCCATCCATTGGCCGCGGGGACGCAGCAGATGCAGGCCGGAAACTGGAAATGTCTCTGTCTGAATTGTCCATCATTCGGGCTGGTTCTGCAAGTTTTGGGCAAGACCCACCCAATCAAAAAGCCGCCGGGTGGTACCCGACGGCCCCTTTTTGCGCTGGTCAGATGTCACGGCCCCTGGGCCATCACCGAATTAACTTCGATTGGGTGATGCTCCACCAGGCCCGCGACTTCGAAGGGATAGATGGCAAGCCAGGCCTGGCCAATGACAAATTCCTGGCCCAGTTGCCCCCAACTGCGGGTGTCGGACGAGGCGGGACGGTTGTCGCCCATCACATACAGATGGCCCGCATCCACAACTGTGGGCGGTTCGTCCCGCACATTGGGCATATGCTCATACGGCTCGTTGATTTCCACATTATTCACATACAACTGGCCGCCGCGGATTTCTACAGTGTCGCCGGGCAGACCGATGACCCGTTTGATGTAATCTTTGCTGGGGTCGTTGGGATATTTGAAGACGATCACATCCCCTCGCTCGTACTCGCCCAGGCGATAGGCCAGTTTGTTGACGATCAGATATTCGCCGTCGTGGAAGTTCGGCTCCATCGACGCGCCTTCGATCCGGTAGTTCTGGATGCCGATGCGAATGATCAGGAATATAATCACCGCCAGCCCGACGGTCTCCACCACTTCCCGCACCATCAGGCCAAACCAGTGGGGTTCGTCTTCGGTAATCCCATCCGTCTCGCCCACCGCTGGGAGATCGCTATCCGCCCAATCGGTCGGATAGGTCGAGTCGGTGACGCCACTGCCTGCAATGGCTTCGGGTGTCGGCGCTACGTGCCAGCCATCGCCCTCTTTCTGCCCCAACAGTGGAGCAGCGGAAAGGGCATTCAATGCTGGTGGCTCAGCGTCTGCTGTCTGCTCTGCCACCGGGAGGGTTGACCGGGACTGGACAACGATATCCAGAATATCGTCCGGGTCATTGGATGGAGAAGTATTGTCGAGAGTATTCAATGCACACCTGAATTCAAAAAAAGGCGAATCCGCTTGGCACGGATTGCAGGATTATCATCGCAACGTTTGGATTATAGCATCGGCTGGAGGCAGCAACAATCCAGCGATTCTACGGTGATTCGTGCCAATCCGGCCAATCCGATCGTTACTCTGTGATCATTCGCTGTTGGGATAATCGCTATTTATCCCAAAAATTTTCCCAAATATCCCAAAATTTATCCAAATTTGCTTTGGGAAAAGACACATATCCCAAATTTTATCCCAAATAACCCAAAAAATGCTGCGTGAAACGTGCTGCGTGAGAAAAGTCGAGCGATCCCATGCTTCACGCAGTATGGTTCACGCAGCACGCATCACTTCAAAATATATCTGGTCCCCCGCTTGTCGCCGATCTTCAGCAGCAACCCCTTTTCCACCAGATCGGCCAAATCCAGGCGCAGGGATTCCGGCCCCACGTGACTGCAGAGGTCCCGGTATTCCCGGTTGGTGATTGTGCCATTGGCCTGGACGTATTGCATTGCCTTCAACTGGCGCTCGTTCATGTCCTGTTCCCATTCGGGAATGACTTTGGAGGCGTCTTTGCGGTTGAAGAGTTTGACAGTGAAGCGGTGGTTCTGCGCGTCGAAGACCGGGGGCGGATGGCCCGCGGCCACCATATCCTCGATCATCCGATCCACGCCCAGTCCCAATTCTTCGATATAGCCCCACTGGTAAAGGCCATTGACGATGCGGGGGTTGCGGCTGTAATGCTCCTCGACGATATTGTCCAGGGTGATGTAGGCGGGCAGACCGCCGGGGCTGATGACCTCCAGCCGGTCCGTGTACATGCGAATTTCGATGCTACTGCCCCGCATTCGGTAGTCCCGATGGCAGACTGCATTGATCAGCGCCTCGCGCACGGCAAATTGGGGATACTCCAACTGCTCTTCCCTCGTCAGCCCCTTCACCACCGCCTTCTTGTCCATCTCTTCCCACGTCACCCGCCAGACCCGCTCCACAATGCGCGCCAGGGGGCCAGTGATCTCCTCCCGGCGGCCATAGCCAAAGCTGCCGCCCGCGCCCTGGGGACGCTCGCCGCCAAACTTGACAAAGACCGTGCGGCTGTGGGGCAGATAGGTTTGGGGGTTTTTGCCAAAGAGGAGGATGCCGCTGACCGTCGGGATGCCGTCGCTGGTGATGGCCCCGATCTGTTCCAGCATTTGGCTGTCAGCCAGGATAGTGCCGTGGGGACTGCGCTGCTGCCGCTTCTTCAGATACTCCTGGATGATGTCTTCGTCCAGATCGTCCTGGGTCGTGCCGGAGACCGGCTCCATCTCAAAGTCGCCCAAAGATTTGTTGGCCGCGGTCACTTGCAGGGCCGGGCCGTCCATAGGCCGATTTTCGCTGCCCGCCCGGATCAATACCCGGCCATCGGCCAGCATATGCAGATCGCTGCTGCGCTCCACCCGCAGAAGAACGACAATGCCCGCGGGTGTCTCCTGGGAATTCCACTGGGTCTGCATGGGTGGACGACAGAGGGCCAGGGCCTCGCGCAGTGCGCCATCCGCTTCTTCTTCCATCAGCAGATTGCCCACTGTGCCGTTGGGGTGGACGCCCAGCACAATTGTACCCCCCTCGGCGTTGGCAAAAGCCACGAGAGATTCGGCGATCAGGTCAGGTTGCGGCTCCGGGAGGAAAGCGATCTGCGCCCCCGGTCCCTGGCGCACCAGGGCTTTAAGTGTTGTCATCGAGAGGTTGATTCCAGACTCTCTACGTCCTTCAGTCTTGTAAAGGCTTACTTTTGTACAAATTCTATCTGTTGTCTCTATTTAAATAATGCCACGAGTTTCCAAAAGGCATCGGGTACTAGGGTGGCGTGATGACTGTAATCCTCCCATACTTTTGGATTCGCTAACTGGGTATCGTAGAGCCGATCAAGTTCATTCACTTCATGACTCCGGGCGTCAATTCGGGCGGTCTTCCCGTATAGAGTTAATACCCAAACTCCGCCTGGACCGCCTCCTGGCTTCCATTCCATACTGCCACCGAGGTCTTCGATGAAATTTCGGACTCTGTAATAGGGTTCTGAAGTTTCTGATGCCATTGTCTATTCTTCTTGAACTGTCAATGATGAGTATAAACATACATCTGCCCAATTCGGCGATGGTATATTACAGGGGATTTGGTATTGACAGCCAATCTTCGCTGATACCGATAGTGGCTAGTGAGCGCTGGTTGAGTAGCCGAGTCTTCGAGGCGTATCGAAACCAAGCGAACGGGTGAGATGCACAAATTCGCTGACCCGCTTGGTTTCGATACGGCTGGAAACAGCCCCACCCTACTCAACCGGCGCTAGTCGTAGTTGCCTTCTGCGAAATGTGTCTCAGTCCTATGCCACTTCTTCCACTTCGTCTGTGGCTATTTCCTCAATCGAATCGTCGGCTGCGTCTTCACCCTCTGCAACTGGCGCATTCACCAGCCCCGCGGTATCTTCCGCTCCAGCATCTTCCGCTCCCTCGACCTTGCGGTCCAGGTCCTCGTGGGCGATGACAGCCAACGCCGCCACCGAATCCCCTTGACCCAATCGCACGATACGCACGCCCCGGGTACTCCGTCCCATCTGGCTGATATCGTCCACACTGGTACGCAGCATAATGCCGTTGCTGGTGATAATCGTAATCTGGTCCTTGGGGCGCACTACCCGCGCCGCCACAATCGCCCCGATCTCGTCCAGCCGGTTGTGATCCGTGGCCCAGATGCCCTGGGTATAGCGGCCTTTGGGCGTGTACTCTTCCATCGCCGTGCGCTTGCCCCAGCCTCGCTCGTGGAGGACAAAGAGGTCTCCGTCCGGCTCCACCACATCGAAGCTGGTCACCTGATCGTCGCCCAGCAGACGGATAGCGTAGACGCCCGCGGCGGTGCGGCCCATGGCCCGTACCTGTCCTTCGTCAAAGCGGAGGGCCTTGCCACCCCGAGTGACAATAATAAACTCCTGCTTGCCATTGGTCAGCCGCGCCCATTCCAGCGCGTCGTCGTCGTCCAGATTCATGGCAATCACACCGCTCTGGCGCACATTGCCAAAGGCCGACGCCTCCACCCGTTTGATGCGCCCTTTGCGGGTGAGCAGGGTGATATACTCGGCGTCGCCAAAATCTTCCAGGGTCAGCATCGTCGTCACCTCTTCGTTATACTGAAGGGTGAGCACATTGGCGATGTGGATGCCTTTGCTGATGCGGCTGCCTTCGGGCAGCTCGTATACCCGGCTGCTGTAGGCCCGGCCTTTGTTGGTGAAGAAGAGGATGTGATCCAGTGTGCGGGCAAAGCGCAGGTCGATGACCTCATCCTCGCCTTTGGTCGCCATCCCTTTCACGCCTTTGCCACCCCGCCCCTGGGCACGGAAAGCCTCGGCCGCGGTGCGTTTGATGTATGCGCCCGCGCTGTAGCTGATCAGCACATTCTCCTGGGTGATCAGGTCCTCTTCGCTGAAATCGCCGTTGGCAAAGGGGATAATGTGGGTGCGCCGCTCGTCGCCGTATTTGTCTTTGATCTCCTGGATGTCTTCCCGGATCAGCCCACGAATTTTTTCCGGGTGGGCCAGCAGGTCTTCCAAATAGGTGATGCGGGCCATGACTGCCTGGTATTCGTCCTCGATCCGCTGGCGTTCCAACGCGGCCAGGCGGCGCAATTGCAGGTCCAGAATGGCCTGGGCCTGGACTTCGCTCAGTCCGAAGCGGCTCATCAACTGGCCGCGCGCGTCCTCGGCGTTGCTGCTGCGGCGGATGGTTTCGATCACTTCGTCCAGGAATTCCAGGGCGATGCGCAGCCCTTCCAGAATGTGTGCCCGTTCCCGCTGCTTGCCCAGTTCGTATTCCGTGCGCCGGGTGATGACCTCGAAGCGGTGGTCGATGTAGACCAGCAGGGCACGACGCAAACCCAGTGTGACCGGCTCGCCGTCCACCAGAGCCAGGGCGTTGACACCAAACGTCGATTGGAGGGGCGTAAATTTGAAGAGCCGGTTCTGCTCTTTCTTGGGCGATGCCCCCCGCTTCAGTTCGACGACAATGCGCATACCCGTGCGGTCGCTCTCGTCCCGCAGGTCGCTGATGGTTTCCAGCTTGCCTGTGCGGGCCAGTTCGGCAATGCGCTCAATGAGGGTGGTTTTGTTGATCTGGTAGGGGATTTCCGTTACAACAATGCGGAAGCGGCCATTGGGCATCTCTTCGATGTTCGTCTTGGCCCGCACCAGCAGTTTGCCTCGTCCGGTCGCCAATGCCTGGCGAATCCCTTCGCTGCCCAGAATCAGCCCGCCTGTGGGGAAGTCCGGCCCTTTGACAAAGTTCATCAGCTCTTCCAGGCCGATCTCCTCCCGCCGCTCCCACTCATCGATGACAAAAGTGATGACGTCGCAGATTTCTGTCAGGTTGTAGGGCGGGATGTTTGTCGCCATACCCACCGCGATACCGCTGGAACCGTTGACCAGCATATTGGGCAGCTTGCCCGGCAGCACCAGCGGCTCGCGCAGGCTGTCGTCAAAGTTCGGCCCCCACTCCACCGTGTCCATATCGATGTCTTGCAGCATCATTTCGGAGAGGCGGGTCATGCGGGCTTCGGTGTAACGCATGGCCGCGGGGCTGTCACCGTCGATGGAGCCGAAGTTGCCCTGGCCGTCCACCAGCGGATAGCGCAGGCTGAAATCCTGGGCCATACGCGCCATCGCGTCGTAGACCGCGGTGTCGCCGTGGGGGTGATACTTGCCCAGCACTTCGCCGACGATACGCGCGCTCTTTTTGTAGGAGGTGTTGGGGCGCAGGCCCATATCGTGCATGGCGTAGAGAATACGGCGATGGACCGGCTTCAGCCCATCCCGGGCGTCGGGCAGGGCGCGGGCCACAATCACACTCATCGCATAGTCGAGATAGGAGGAGCGCATCTCGGTTTCGATAGAAATTTCGGAGACGCTGCTGGCAAAGCTGAAGCCGCTGCTGGTTTCCGTATTGGGTCGGATCCCGTTGACGGGCGGCGTGCTCCCATTGCTGGGTGGGGTCGTGCCGTTGACCGGGGTTTCTTCACTCATAAAGACTCTCCTGGCGGCCTCTGCCGCGCCTGCAAGCCAGGGCAAAAAGAGGCCGCGGCGCGTGGGTCGGGAATACGAACGAACGTTTCAATTATACCCGATCCAGGCGGATTTTCATAACGTTGGGCTACGGATGCAAATTGTGTTTTTGTTGCTTTTCTCAAGGGTGCAGTGCTATACTGAAAATTAGATTTCTACCGTCGGTCCATCGTTACCCCTCATCGCACTCCCCAGGCCGGCCCGCAAACGTATGGAATCCCTCCATGCGCTTTTTTCGTATATCCGCTTAACCCGCCCATTTGATTGTTATTCTTCCCCGCGGAGGTTGCCATGTCCGTCCGGCGTCTTTTCCACCATCTGTTTGTCTACGCCCTCGTCCTCAGTCTCTTGCTCTCGTCGGCTGGACCCAGTGTCAACGCCCAGGATGGCGGACCTGTCTGGCTGCCTTTACTCGGCAGCGGGACGTCCGCGCCCGCCAGCGATCTGATCTTCCGCACCCGTGTCACTGTGGACACACCCGCGGCCTGGCGGGATTTGGAACGGCTCGACCCGGTTTTTCTGGAGCGAGGTGAAGACTGGGCACTGCTGCTGGTGGACGACGAGCAGTTGGAGACATTGGCCCGGCTGCGCTACCAGCCCGAGGGCACGGATACGCTGGAAACATTGGCCCAAGCCAATCGACTGGGGGCGCGGACGGTTGCTACTCTGCAACCCCTCTTTGCGGCTGTCACTCTCCTGCGCCCACAATTGGACACGGAAAATGTGACCGGCGCTGCCACAGAGACAGCCAGCCTGCGCGCAAATTTGC